>NZ_JBKIWP010000001.1:0-1766572 GCF_046599635.1 Marisediminicola sp. LYQ134 | reverse complement strand
GGCACCGATTTCACGGGTGCGACCGGTGTCACCTTCGACGGTGTCGAGGGCACGGAGTTCGAGGTCGTGTCTGACACGGAGATCGTCGTGACGTCGCCGGCGAATCCGGTGGGTGTCGTGGATGTGGTCGTGCTGTCGCCTGCAGGGTCGTCTGCTCCGGTCGATTTCACGTATTTCGCGGTGACGACGGTCGATGAGGTGGAGCCGGGTTCGGGTCCGGAGGCTGGGGGCGTCGAGGTCACCATTGTCGGGTCGTGTTTCACGGGTGCGACGGATGTTCTGTTCGGTGGGGTGTCGGCGACGAGTTTCGAGGTCCTGTCTGACACGGAGATCACGGCGGTCGTTCCGGCGGGCACGGGTGTCGTCGATGTCACGGTCGTGGGTCTCGGTGAGTGTGGTGAGGGGACGATCGAGGACGGGTTCGAGTTCGAGCCTGCGGCGTCGGCTGTGTCGTTGGATCCGGAGAGTGGTCCCGAGGCTGGGGGCACGATCGTGACGATCACGGGCACCGATTTCACGGGTGCGACGGGGGTGACGTTCGACGGTGTTGCGGGCACGGAGTTCGAGGTCGTGTCTGACACGGAGATCGTCGTGACGAGCCCCGCAGGCACGGCGGGCACCGTTGATGTGGTGGTGGTGAGTCCGAATGGGGATTCGGATCCCCTCGACTTCACCTACATCGTGGTTCCCGCGGTCGCCGAGATCGATCCCGACCGCGGTCCCGAGGTCGGGGGCACCGAGGTGACGATCACGGGCACCGACTTCACGGGTGCAACCGGGGTGACGTTCGACGGTGTCGAGGGAACGGACTTCGAGGTCGTCTCCGACACCGAGATCACCGTCACGACTCCCGCGAACCCGGCGGGCACGGTCGACGTCGTGGTGCTGCACCCCGACGGAAACTCTGCTCCGGTCGACTTCACCTACTTCGCGATCCCGGTCGCCGTCGAGATCGATCCCGACCGCGGACCGGAGGTCGGTGGCACCGAGGTGACGATCGTCGGCACCGGGTTCACGGGGGCGACCGGTGTGACCTTCGGCGGTGTCGAGGGCACGGACTTCGAGGTCGTGTCTGACACGGAGATCACCGTGACGAGCCCCGCAGGCACGGCCGGCACCGCGGATGTCGTCGTCCTCTCTCCCGACGTCGACTCGGCTCCGGTGGACTTCACCTACTTCGCCGTGCCCGTGATCGCCGACCTCGATCCCGATCGTGGACCCGAGGCCGGAGGCACCGGGGTGACCATCACGGGCACGGGCTTCACCGATGCCACGGGTGTGACCTTCGACGGTGTCGAGGGCACGGACTTCGAGGTCGTCTCCGACACGGAGATCACCGTGACGAGCCCCGCCGGCACGGCGGGAACCGTGGATGTCGTCGTCCTCTCTCCCGATGTCGATTCGGCTCCGGTCGACTTCACCTACTTCGCGCTCCCGGTGATCGTGCTCATCGACCCGGACACCGGCCCCGAGGCGGGTGGCACTGAGGTCACGATCATCGGAACGAACTTCACCGGCGCGACCGGCGTGACCTTCGGCGGTGTCGAGGGCACGGACTTCGAGGTCGTCTCCGACACCGAGATCACCGTGACGTCGCCGGCGGGCACGGGTGTCGTGGATGTCGTCGTCATCTCTCCTGATGTCGACTCGGCGCCTCTCGACTTCACGTACTTCGCTGTTCCCGTGATCGCGGAGCTCGACCCCGACCGCGGGCCGGAAGCCGGTGACACGGTCGTGACGATCACGGGCACGGGCTTCACCGGCGCGACCGGTGTGACGTTCGACGGTGTCGAGGGCACGGACTTCGAGGTCGTCTCCGACACCGAGATCGTCGTGACGTCGCCGGCGGGCACGGGTGTCGTGGAAGTCGTCGTCGTCACACCCGACGTGTCGTCCGAACCTGTCGACTTCACCTACTTCGCCGTGCCGGTCATCTCCGAACTCGACCCCGATCGTGGCCCGGAAGCCGGTGACACGATCGTCACCATCACGGGCACGGGCTTGAGCGCCGCGACCGGCGTGACCTTCGGCGGTGTCGAGGGCACGGACTTCGAGGTCGTCTCCGACACCGAGATCACCGTGACGTCGCCGCCCGGCACGGGTGTCGCGGATGTCGTCGTCATCACTCCCGACGTCGACTCGGCGCCTCTCGACTTCACCTATTTCGCGGTTCCCGTGATCGCGGAGCTCGACCCGGATCGTGGCCCGGAAGCCGGTGACACGGTCGTGACGATCACGGGCACGGGGTTCACCGATGCGACGAGTGTCACCTTCGACGGTGTCGAGGGAACGGACTTCGAGGTCGTCTCCGACACCGAGATCACCGTGACGTCGCCGGCGGGCACGGGTGTCGCGGAGGTCGTCGTGATCACTCCGGACGTCGATTCGGCGCCTCTCGACTTCACCTACTTCGCGGTCCCGGTTGCCGTCGAGATCGATCCTGACAGTGGCCCGGAGGCGGGCGGCACCGAGGTGACGATCACCGGCACTGGATTCACGGGTGCTACGGGTGTGACGTTCGACGGTGTCGAGGGCACGGACTTCGAGGTCGTCTCCGACACCGAGATCACGGTCACGAGCCCCGCCGGCACTGCCGGAATCGCGGATGTCGTCGTCAGCACTCCGGATGCCGACTCGGCGCCGATCGACTTCACCTACGTCGTGGTTCCGGTCGTCGCGGACATCGATCCCGATCGGGGCCCTGAGGTCGGCGGCACCGAGGTGACGATCACGGGCACCGACTTCACGGGTGCGACGGGTGTCACGTTCGATGGTGTCGAGGGCACGGACTTCGAGGTCGTCTCCGACACCGAGATCCTCGTTACCACTCCCGCGAACCCCGTCGGACCGGTCGATGTCGTGGTGTTGCACCCCGATGGCGATTCTGTTCCGGTCGACTTCACCTACTTCGCGGTTCCGGTGATCGTCGAGATCGATCCTGACAGTGGCCCGGAGGCGGGTGGCACCGGGGTGACGATCGTCGGCACTGGATTCACGGGTGCGACGGGTGTGACGTTCGATGGTGTCGAGGGCACGGACTTCGAGGTCGTCTCCGACACGGAGATCGTCGTGACGAGCCCCGCGGGCACGGCGGGAACCGTCGACGTGGTCGTGGTCACGCCGGATGCCGACTCGGCGCCGATCGACTTCACCTACGTCGTGGTCCCGGCCGTCGCGGACATCGATCCCGATCGGGGCCCTGAGGTCGGCGGCACCGAGGTGACGATCACCGGCACCGATTTCACGGGTGCGACCGGTGTCACCTTCGACGGTGTCGAGGGCACGGAGTTCGAGGTCGTGTCTGACACGGAGATCGTCGTGACGTCGCCGGCGAATCCGGTGGGTGTCGTGGATGTGGTCGTGCTGTCGCCTGCAGGGTCGTCTGCTCCGGTCGATTTCACGTATTTCGCGGTGACGACGGTCGATGAGGTGGAGCCGGGTTCGGGTCCGGAGGCTGGGGGCGTCGAGGTCACCATTGTCGGGTCGTGTTTCACGGGTGCGACGGATGTTCTGTTCGGTGGGGTGTCGGCGACGAGTTTCGAGGTCCTGTCTGACACGGAGATCACGGCGGTCGTTCCGGCGGGCACGGGTGTCGTCGATGTCACGGTCGTGGGTCTCGGTGAGTGTGGTGAGGGGACGATCGAGGACGGGTTCGAGTTCGAGCCTGCGGCGTCGGCTGTGTCGTTGGATCCGGAGAGTGGTCCCGAGGCTGGGGGCACGATCGTGACGATCACGGGCACCGATTTCACGGGTGCGACGGGGGTGACGTTCGACGGTGTTGCGGGCACGGAGTTCGAGGTCGTGTCTGACACGGAGATCGTCGTGACGAGCCCCGCAGGCACGGCGGGCACCGTTGATGTGGTGGTGGTGAGTCCGAATGGGGATTCGGATCCCCTCGACTTCACCTACATCGAAACGCCCGCGCCACTCGCCCTCTCCCTCACTCCTGACCGCGGTCCCGCATCAGGTGGCACGACCGTGACCATCACGGGAAGCGGCTTCACGGGCACGACCGACGTGACCATCGGTGGCGTGCCGGTGCTCCGGTTCACCGTGCTCTCCGACACCGTCATCACGGCGGTGACCGCACCGAACGATCCCGACCTCCACGACGTCGTCGTCGAGACGGCCGTCGGACCGTCGAACCCGCTCGACTTCGAGCATTTCGACGACGGCACGGTCGACGACGTTCCGTCGGTGACGCCCGACGCCGGTCCGGAGACCGGAGGGACCACGGTCATCATCACGGGAACGTGTTTCACGGGTGCGACGGACGTGCTCTTCGGTGACACGTCGGCTGCATCGTTCACGGTGCTCTCCGACACCCGGATCGAAGCGGTGACGCCCGCCGGGTCGGGAACGGTCGACGTGAGTGTGATCGGGGCCCCCGGATGCGACACGGTCGTGGTCGCCGACGGCTTCACGTTCGGAGCCGCGCCGACCCCGGATGGCCCGACCCCAGGCGGGCAGACGCCCGGTGATTCGGCACCGGCGGGCGGCTCGGGATCCACGCCGCCGGTCCTCGCGACAACAGGGTCGGATGGCGGGGCACTCGGAACCCTCGCCCTCGCGTTGCTCCTGCTCGGGTTCGCGCTCGCGACGGTTCGCCGCAGAGGCCTCCGGGAGGCCGCCCGCGGCTGATCGCGCCCCATCCCCACGCCGCATCGTCGGCACAGACCGGAAGCCCGTGCGAACCCCACTCGCACGGGCTTCCCCTGTGTGCGCTCGCCCTGTCGTGTCGCACGCCGCGAGTACGCTGTAGACCGTGGTCACAGCTCTCTATCGCCGGTATCGGCCCGAAACCTTCGCCGAGTTGATCGGGCAATCTCAAGTGACCGACCCGCTGCGCACCGCGCTGCGTTCGGATCGCGTCAACCACGCCTACCTCTTCAGCGGGCCTCGAGGGTGCGGCAAGACCACATCCGCCCGAATCCTCGCGCGCTGCCTCAATTGCGTCGAGGGCCCCACCGACACCCCGTGCGGCGTGTGCCCCAGTTGCGTCGAGTTGAGCCGCGACGGTGCGGGCTCCCTCGACGTCGTCGAGATCGACGCCGCGAGCCACAACGGCGTCGACGACGCACGTGATCTGCGAGAGCGCGCCGTCTTCGCGCCCGCGCGGGACCGCTACAAGATCTTCATCCTCGACGAAGCGCACATGGTCACCCCCCAGGGCTTCAACGCCCTGCTCAAGATCGTCGAAGAACCACCGGAGCACATCAAGTTCATCTTCGCGACGACCGAGCCAGACAAGGTCATCGGCACCATCCGTTCGCGCACCCACCACTACCCCTTCCGGCTCGTGCCACCGGCGCAGATGCTCGAGTACCTCCAGCAGCTGTGCGAGAGCGAGAAGGTCGAGGTCGAGGCGGGCGTGCTCCCCCTCGTCGTGCGTGCGGGTGGCGGAAGCGTGCGAGACACACTCTCGCTGCTCGATCAGCTCATCGCGGGATCCGACACCACGACCGTGCAATACGAGCGAGCGGTCGCCCTTCTCGGCTACACGCACGGAGCCCTCTTGAGCGAGGTCGTCGACGCTCTCGGGTCCCGGGACGCCGCCGCGGCGTTCGCCGCCGTCGACCGCGTGATCCAGACCGGCCAAGACCCCCGCCGCTTCGTCGAGGACCTCCTCGAACGACTGCGCGACCTCGTGATCGTCGGCGCCGTGTCGTTCGGCGGGTCACTCGACGCGGCCGCCTCCGTGCTGCGGGGGGTCGAACCCGAAGAACTCGATCGGATGTCGCAGCAGGCCGCGATGTTCGGCACCGCTGGGCTGAGTCGGGCGGCCGACGTCGTCAACGCGGCCCTCACCGAGATGACGGGCGCGACGTCGCCGCGACTGCATCTCGAACTGATGATCGCGCGGGTTCTCGTGCCCGCGAGCGACGAGACCGAGCGCGGCGCCCTCGCGAGAGTGGAGCGCCTCGAGCGCCGCATCGGGATCGAGAGCCCCGAAGGTGCAGCGCCGCCCGCATCCGTTCGGGCAGCCGTGCCGGCCCCTGCCAGCGAACAGCGGGCCAGCGAACAGCTCGCCAGCCGACAGCCCGCCCCGCAACAGCCTCCCGCCGAGCCTCCCGTCGAGGTCGAGGTCGAGGTCGAGGCCGCCGCCGCACCCGCTGTCCCGCCCGCCGGGGAGCCTGACCGGCCCGTCGAGCCCGTGCAACCGACATCCGTCGCCGACGTTCACGAGGATGCCCCCGACGCGCCGGCCCCCGTGGCCCCGGCAGCCCCCGTGACCCTGCAGCACGTCAAAGACGCGTGGCCCGAGATCCTCGAGGCCGTGCAGAAGGCCAAGCGGGCCGCGTGGATGGTCGTCTACACGGCACACGTGCTCGATCTGCGCGACGACGTGCTCTACCTCTCGTTCGTGAGCGAGAACGACGTCACGAGCTTCAAGCAGCAGACCGCGGGTCACGGCGTGAGCGAATACCTCCGCAACGCGATCGTCGAGGTGCTCGGCCTCAGGGTCAAGTTCGTCGCGAGAGTGGATGCCTCGGCCAAGCGGGATTCTGCCCCCGCGCTCTCGCAGCCCGACGTCGCGCCGGTGAACGACGATGCGGCGGGCGTGGCGTCTGCGCCGCCAGTGCAGACGCCGGCGGCCCAGACGCCTGCAGCCCCGACACGGCGAGCCCAGACGCCGCCATTGCACACCGCGACGGCGGCGCCGGCCACGACGTGGGCGACCGTCGCCGTGCCCGGTTCCGACCCCGGTTCCGCTTCCGACTCCGACACGAGGGAGGCAGCACCCGCGGCCAACCGGGCGCCGGAGCCGTTGCGCTCGGCCGGGGCAGCCTCCGCAGCGACTCGCGAGCCGATCGTCGTTCCGGAGCCCGTCGACGAGGCCGACCGTGAGCCCGAGCCGGAGTTCGAGCCCGACGATTCCCCCATCGTCGGTGCCACTCCTCCCGCGGGAGCGGGAGCAGGAGCAGCCGCACCTGCCGCCCCGCCCGCCCGAGAGGAACCCGCCCCTCGAGCTGCCCCGCGTGCGCCCGCGCGCCCCGAGCTCGACAAGCGACGCTACGGAGAGTCCGTCGTGCGCGAGATCCTGGGCGCGAGCTTCATCGAAGAGCTCAGCGTCGCCCCGCGCGTCACACCGAGGGGTGACTGACCGTGTACGAGGGAATCGTCCAAGAGCTCATCGACGAACTGGGCCGCCTCCCGGGTGTCGGTCCGAAGTCGGCTCAGCGCATCGCGTTCCACATCCTGCAGACCGAGACCTTCGACGTGACGCGGCTCGCGCAAGTGCTCATGGACGTCAAAGAGAAGGTGCGGTTCTGCGCCGTGTGCGGCAACGTCTCCGAGCAGGAGACGTGCGGAATCTGTCGTGACCCTCGCCGCTCGCTCGCGACCATCTGCGTCGTCGAAGAGGCGAAAGACGTCGTGGCGATCGAGCGCACGCGAGAGTTCCGCGGGCTGTACCACGTGCTCGGGGGCGCCATCTCGCCCATCGACGGCATCGGACCCGACGACTTGCGCATCCGTCAGCTCATGCAGCGTCTCGCCGACGGCACCGTGACCGAGGTCATCATCGCGACCGACCCCAACCTCGAGGGCGAAGCGACCGCGACCTACCTCTCGCGGCTTCTCATGCACATGGAGCTCACCGTCTCGCGACTGGCCTCCGGTCTGCCCGTGGGCGGCGACCTCGAATACGCCGACGAGGTCACCCTCGGTCGGGCTTTCGAGGGTCGACGCACAGTCGAACACTGACGACCGAACACTAGAATCGGTTGTCGGCCGCGAAGGCCCCACCCACCCACGAGGAGTCCGCGTGAGTTTGATCGTGCAGAAGTACGGCGGTTCGTCCGTCGCCGACGCCGAGGGCGTCAAGCGAGTGGCGAAGCGGATCGTCGAGACGCGCAAAGCCGGGCACGACGTCGTCGTCGTGGTCTCGGCGATGGGCGACACGACCGACGAGCTCGTCGACCTCGCCGAGAGCGTGACCCCGATGCCGTCCGGCCGAGAACTCGACATGCTCCTCACCGCGGGGGAGCGCATCTCGATGGCGCTCCTCGCCATGGCGATCAAGGGCCTCGGCCTCGAGGCTCGGAGCTACACGGGCAGTCAGGCCGGAATGATCACGGATGCCCGCCACGGTCGCGCGCGCATCGTCGACGTGAGCCCGGGGCGCGTTCGCGAAGCACTCGACGTCGGCGCGGTCGCGATCGTCGCCGGCTTCCAGGGGTTCAATCGGGGCACGGGAGACATCACGACGCTCGGCCGCGGCGGGTCCGACACGACGGCCGTCGCCCTCGCCGCCGCGCTCGACGCCGACGTGTGCGAGATCTACACGGACGTCGACGGAATCTTCACGGCCGACCCGCGCGTCGTGCCGACAGCCCGCAAGATCGATCGCATCACGAGCGAGGAGATGCTCGAGCTCGCCGCAGCGGGAGCCAAGGTGCTCTATATCCGCGCCGTGGAATATGCGCGCCGGCACGGAGTCACGCTGCACGTACGGTCGTCGTTCAACAACACCGAAGGCACTCTCGTGCTGAACCCCGAGGATGGAGCACCGATGGAAGAGCCGATCATCGCCGGCATCGCCGCCGACCTGAGCGAGGCCAAGATCACGGTCGTCGGGGTTCCCGACATCCCGGGGAAGGCCGCGCAGATCTTCACGATCGTCGCGTCGACCGACTCCAACATCGACATGATCGTGCAGAACGTCTCGGTCGCGGCGACCGGCAAAACCGACATCTCGTTCACGCTCCCGAAATCCGAGGGTGGTGCGGTCATCCGCGCTCTCGAGGCAGCGCACGACGCCGTGGGCTTCGACTCGCTCCAATACGACGACCAGATCGGCAAGCTCGCGCTCGTAGGGGCCGGGATGCGCACGAACGCGGGTGTCTCCGCCAAGCTCTTCACGGCGCTGTTCGACGCGGGAATCAACATCGAGATGATCTCGACGAGCGAGATCCGCATCTCCGTCGTCACGCGCGCCGACACGATCAACGAGGCCGTGCGCGTCGTGCACCGCGCGTTCGACCTCGACGGCGACGTCGAAGCGGTCGTCTACGCCGGGACCGGCCGATGACCGCCCTCGAGTCGACCACGGGCATCCGTCTCGGTGTCGTGGGCGCGACCGGACAGGTCGGTGCGGTCGTGCGCACGCTCGTTCTCGAGCGCGGTCTCGACATCGCCGAGATCCGGTTCTTCGCCTCGGCCAGGTCGGCCGGCACATCGCTCGATTTCGGCGGGGTCGACGTCATCGTCGAAGACGCCGCGACGGCGGACCCCGCGGGGCTCGACATCGCGATCTTCTCTGCGGGGGCGACGACCTCGAAGGCCCAGGCGCCGCGCTTCGCTGCCGCGGGGGTGACCGTCATCGACAACTCGTCGGGGTTCCGCATGGACCCCGAGGTTCCCCTCGTCGTGAGCGAGGTCAACCCCGAGGCCGTCGACGACGCCGTCAAGGGCATCATCGCGAACCCCAATTGCACGACCATGGCGGCGATGCCCGTGCTCAAGGTGCTTCACGAGGAGGCGGGGCTCGAGCGTCTCATCGTGAGCACCTACCAGGCGGTCTCCGGCGCAGGGCTCAAGGGGGGCGAAGAACTCCTCGAGCAGTCGCGAGCCGCGCTCGCGGGCGACACCCTCGGGCTCGTGCACGACGGGCGCGCCGTCGAGTTCCCGGAGCCGGTGACCTTCCCTCGCACGATCGCGTTCGACGTCGTCCCGCTCGCGGGGTCGATCGTCGACGACGGACTCTTCGAGACCGACGAGGAGAAGAAGCTCCGCAACGAGAGCCGCAAGATCCTGGGTCTGCCCGCCCTGCTCGTGAGCGGCACGTGCGTGCGCGTGCCCGTCTTCACGGGCCACTCGCTCTCGATCAACGCCGAGTTCGCGGCGCCGATCTCGGTCGAGCGAGCGCACGAGCTGCTCGAGGGTGCGCCCGGGGTGACCCTCGCCGACGTGCCGACGCCGCTCGACGCGGCCGGTCGCGACGACAGCTACGTCGGTCGCATCCGCTCCGACGAGGGGGTTCCCGACGGTCGCGGGCTCGCGCTCTTCATCAGCAACGACAACCTGCGCAAGGGTGCTGCGCTCAACGCCGTGCAGATCGCCGAACTCATCGCCGACAAACGGAACTGACGGCCACGCCGAACCACCACCATGCCCTCTCGCCGCACGCTTCTCGCCCTCGGGGTGACGCTCGGTCTCGTCGCACTCATCGGAGCCGTCGTGGTCCCTCTCCTGCTGCCCGGTGACGACTCGGGAGACGCGGATGCCGTCGTCGACCCGAACGCGCCCGTCGTCGCGTTCTACGGCGACTCCTACACTCTCGGCACGGGGGCGAGCGATCCCGCGGAGCGGTGGTCGACCCGCATCGCCGAGGACCGCGGGTGGACCGAGTTCAATCCGAGCGTCAACGGGCTCGGCTTCGTCAACAATCGGCAGTCATTCGACGGCGACGACCTCCCCGCGCTCATCATCGCGGAGGATCCCGACATCGTGTTCGTCACGATGGGGCTCAACGACAACTTCTCGTACGACCGCGCCGCAGCCGACATCGAGACGCAGATCACGCGCGACTTCGATCGCCTGACCGAGGGTCTGCCCGACGCGCGCTTCATCGTCGTGGAGCCGTTCTGGTACACCGAGGAGCGCCCCGACTCTGTCGAGACGATCATCGGGTGGGTGCGCGACGCCGCAGCGGCGATCGATGCCGACTACATCCCCGGGGCATCGACGTGGATCCGGGGTCAAGACGAGTTCATGGCGCCCGACGGTCTGCACCCGAACGACGCGGGGTACGCCCACATGGCCGAGCTCATGGATGCGGCGCTCGTCGATCTCGGACTGTGATGCGCGAGACCGCGACGACGGGGCGGGGGAGCCGTGCGAGAGACGATGCGGAGGCTTTTCACGGCCGACGGACACAGTCTCGGAACGTAAACTGGGGTCATGAGCACAGCTGAGCCGGTCGACGTCGCCCTGATCGGCGGAGGAGTCATGAGCGCCACTCTCGGCGCCCTCATCACGAAGCTTCAACCGGACTGGTCGATCGCGGTCTACGAGCGATTGAGCGACGTGGCCCTCGAATCGTCGAACCCGTGGAACAACGCGGGCACGGGGCACTCGGCGCTGTGCGAGCTCAACTACACGCCCCAGCGCCCGGACGGGTCGATCGACATCTCGAGCGCCGTGAAGGTCAACGAGCAGTTCCAGATCTCACGACAGTTCTGGTCGAGCCTCGTCAACGACGGCGTGCTGCCCGACCCCACGGCGTTCATCAACCCCGTTCCGCACATGAGCTTCGTCTGGGGCGAATCGAATGTCGCCTACTTGCGCGCGAGGTTCGACGCTCTTGCGGACCACCCCCTCTTCTCCGGCATGGAGTACAGCGAAGACGCCGAGGTCATCCGATCCTGGGTCCCGTCGATGATCCCCGGCCGGGCGAAGAACCAACCGATCGCGGCGACGCGCATCGACGTGGGCACGGACGTCGACTTCGGAGCCCTCACCCGGGGACTGTTCTCCTACGTGACGGGCAACGGCGGGTCGCTCAAGACGGAGACCTCGGTCACGTCGCTCAAGCAGGAGCGCAGCGGTCTGTGGCGGCTCGGGCTCCGCGACGAGGTCGGCACCACGAGGTCGACCGTGCACGCGCGCTTCGTCTTCGTCGGCGCGGGCGGTGGGGCGCTCTCACTTCTGCAGAAGTCCGGCATACCGGAGATCCGCGGGTTCGGCGGTTTCCCGGTCAGTGGGCAGTTCCTCCGCACCGACAAGCCCGAGGTGGTCGCGCAGCACAGTGCGAAGGTCTATGGCAAAGCGGCCGTCGGTTCCCCGCCCATGTCGGTTCCCCACCTCGACACGCGCGTCGTCGATGGCGAGGCGAGCCTCATGTTCGGGCCGTACGCGGGGTTCAGCCCCAAGTTCCTCAAAACCGGGTCGCTCCTCGACCTCTTCCTGTCGATCCGGCCCCACAACATCATCCCGATGCTCACTGTCGCGAAAGACAACCTCGACCTCACCTGGTATCTCGTGAAGCAGGTCGCGGCGTCGAAGAAAGCCAAGTTCGACGCCCTCCGCGAGTTCGTTCCCAGGGCGGACCCGGCCGACTGGTACCAGATCACGGCGGGCCAGCGGGTGCAGGTCATCAAGAAGGACGCCGAGAAGGGTGCGGTGCTCCAGTTCGGCACCGAGGTCGTCGCCGCGTCTGACGGAACCATCGCGGGACTGCTCGGGGCCTCGCCCGGTGCCTCGACGGCCGTGCCGATCATGCTCACCGTGCTCGAGCGGTGTTTTCCCGACCACATCGCCGAGTGGACTCCCGCCATCACGGCGATGATCCCGAGCTACGGCACCCTCCTGTCCGACGACGCCACGCGCGCGAAGACGACCCTGCGATCGACGGAGTCGGCGCTCTCCATCGCCTGACGCACCTGTAGGAGGTCCGACGTGTGACGTCGGGCGGCCAAATGGGGGACGTGCCGAGGCTTCTCGTTCGGCCCCATCGCCCGCCCGACGTGTGATCTCGCCGTGAGCATGCCCAGAACGGGGTACATCGTTCGTCGGCTGAGTGGGTTAGCGTGGGGCGAACGGGTCGTCAGCGCCCGAATCGTCGACGAGTCGGACAGGAGCGCACGTGAGCGACGAAGTGCGCACCATCGACGGGCCGCTCCTCGGTCGGGCATTCGCCGCCGGATCTCGAGCGACAGCGTCGATGGCCCTCGTCGCGTCTCTCGTCGTCGCCCTCGTGTTCGCCGCCTCCGACAGCGGCCTCCCGATCCTGCTCAAGTCGAGTCTTCTCGTCGCGACGCTCGCGTGTCTCGGTCTTCTCGTGTGGACGCGGTCCTGGATGTCGGGGGTCGCCTACCTCGTCGTGGGATCGTTCGCCGTCTGGGCCTACGTCGGCACCTTCGCCCCGTATGTCAGCGAGAACGAGTTCTTCGACGTCATCGCGGTGACGCTGCCCCACGTCGCCCTCGTTCTCGTCGGATCACCCCGACGACGGCTCGGCGACGCGGCGATCTGGAACACCGCGGGCTATCTCGCGGGAACGGCCGCGGGGGTCATCGCCCTCCTCGGCACCGGCGAGGTGTACCCGTTCTGGTCGCTCGTCACCTACGCCTACGCCCTGTCGCTCGTGCTCCTCACGCTCGCGTGGATCGGCAACCGGCGCGACGCGTTCTCGATCGCCCCCATTCGTCAGGCCGCCCACGACGAGGTCGCCGCGACCGCGCGGGCGCGCGTCGAGGCGAAAGCCGCGGCCCTCCTGCACGACACCGTCCTGAGCCACCTCGCGGCGATCGCGCACGCGCCCGACGGACCCCTCGACCCCGATCTCGCGCGGCAGATCGAGTACGACCGCGCGACCATCCTCGGAGAAGGGTGGCTCTCGGAGTCATCGACCAGCTCCACTCTCGTCGCGGAATGGGAAGACAGCGTCCTCTACCGCGCCGTCACCGAGGTCGAGAGATCGGGGCTCACGGTCGAGCTCAGCGGAGATCCCCTCGCGGCTCTGCGGTTGCCTTCGGGCCGGCTCGCCGAACTCTCGCTCGCCGTCAAGCAGTGCCTCGTGAACGTGCGTGTGCACTCGGGTCAGGATCGCGCCGAGGTCGCGGTGCACGCCGCCGACGACAGCGTCATCGTCATGGTCATCGACACCGGTCGCGGGTTCGACGAGGCCGCGGTCGGATCGGACCGCTTCGGCATCAGCGGATCTGTTCGCGGCCGCATCGACCGTCTCGGAGGGTCGACGCAGATCTGGAGCACACCGGGGGAGGGGACATCCATCATCCTCGACGTGCCCCTCGAGGCGACTGCGCCCCTCGAGGCGACCCGGCCGATGAGCGCAACGCCGAGCTTCGAGGAGAGGTCGTGACGGCGGGGCACGGCGCGCGATTCGAGCGAACCCGCCAGCAGGTCGACCCCGCCGTGACGACGGGTTCCCACATTCCGAGTGTCATCCTCGCGATCGGATCCGTCGTGTGGGCCGGAGGCGTCACGATCGTGAGCCGCACTCGCGACGACGGCGTCGGGGTGGCCGGCCTCGAATACGAATTGCTCGCCCTCAGCGTGCTCGCTCTCGCAGCGCTCGTGGTCGCCGTCGGGTCGAACCCCCTCCGGGCACCCTTCACGCGGCTCTCGCACGTGACCGTGCACGCGCTCGTGATCGCGGCGGCGGTCATCCTCGCGTGGGGCCTCCGCGGTGTCGACCCGTGGGTTCGCGACGATTGGCCCGCGCTGAGCCTCGCGCTCCTCATCGTCGCGATCGGCGCGTACCGCCCCGTGGGCGAGATCCTCGTCTTCTCGTTGACCTCGGCGACCGCGATCGGTGCCATCACGTGGATCAAGAGCGACGCCGCCGCAACGGATGCCCCGGCCGTCGCCTTCGTCGTCATCGTCGTGGCACCGCTCGTGTGCGTCGCCCTCGGTGTCGCGGCCTCGACGGCGATCATCATCGCGTCGCTCGAGCGACAGAACCTCGAGGAGAAGACGGTCGCGGCGGCGGAACTCGGCGACGTCACCGCGGCGGTCATCAAATCGGTGCAGCGTGATCGCGTGAGCGTGCTCGGTCGAGACGTCTCCCCCTTTTTCGACGAGGTGATCAAGCGCGGTCAGATCACGGCCTCGGATCGTGAGCGCGCGCGAGCGATATCCGACGACATCCGCGGCATCATGGTTTCGGAGGCCGGACGCAGCTGGCTCGACCTCGCGCTCGGCAGCGTCGTGCGATCGGGGGAGTGGCCCCACGTCGTCGACGACCGGCACGGGCTCGCCGACTCGTTCAGTGAAACCCAGCGCCGCGCCATCCGGGCACTCTTCATCGAGCTCGACGGCGACCAGAGCCTCGATCGGATCGCCGTGCGGCTCACCAAGAGACTCGATCGCCCGTTCTGCGTGATCTCCGTCGCCCTCGGGGCGACGGCCCACGACATCCACTCCCGTTACGACGCCGTCTTCGCCGTTCTCCGAATCGCCTTTCCGGCGTTGAACGTCGACGTCACGCCAGGCACGATCATTGCGAGGTTCCGAATTGACCAAGGCTGATCCTTCCGCGGAGGCGAGACGCACGCGCCTCGCGATCCTCGACGACCACGAGATGCTGCTCGACAGTATGAGCTCGTGGATCCGCAGCAACGCCCCCGACTTCGACCTCGTGCTGAGCGCGCACACGTGGCTAGAGCTCGTGCACAGCAACAACTTTCCGACCGACCTCGTCTTCATCGACTTCCAGCTCAAAGAGAAGGTCTCGATCGAGGCGCGCGTGCGCACGTGCCGTGCTGCGGGCGCCAAGGTCATCGTCATCACGAGCCTCGACACGACCGAGGCGCGTGACCGGGCGCTCGCAGCGGGCGCATCGGCCTTCCTGCTTAAATCGGCTCCCATGCGTGAGGTCATGGACGGCGCCCGCGCGGTCATGGGGCTCGAGCGCGGCCCCCACCAGGCGACCGACTGGCGGCCTCTCCCGAGCGGTGCGGTCGGACCGGTGCGCCCGCGGTTGAGTGCGGGGGAGGCCGAAGCCCTTAGGCTCTACGTGTCGGGCTCGAGCACGGTCGAAGTCGCTCGCGCGATGAACGTCCAGTACGAGACCGCGAAGACATACATTCGGCGCGTCCGCGAGAAATACGCGAAGGCCGACAGACCGGCGAGCAAGAAGGCGGACCTCACCCGCAGAGCCGCCGAGGACGGATATCTCACCTAGTGGCCAAGCTCTACTTCCGGTACGGCGCGATGAACAGCGGCAAGAGCACGGCGATGCTGCAGGCGGCGTACAACTACGAGGAGCGCGGCCAGCACGTGCTGCTCGCCAAGCCCCGCATCGACACCAAGGGCGACACCGCCATCATCTCGAGGCTCGGTGTCGGGCGCCCCGTGGACTTCGTCATCGCTCCCGACGACAGCGTCGCCGATCTCGTCGCGGCGCAGACGGCGAGGGTGCGCGCCGAGACCGGCGACCGGGTCAGCTGCCTCCTCGTGGACGAGGCGCAGTTCTTGACCGAGTCGCAGGTCGACGACCTCCTACGCATCGCTATCCTCGACGACGTTCCGGTGCTCGCCTACGGCATCCGCACCGATTTTCAGACCGCGGCCTTTCCGGGGAGCAGGCGCCTGCTCGAGGTCGCGCACTCGCTCGAAGAGCTCAAGACCATCTGCCGGTGCGGCCGCAAGGCCGTGTTCAACGCGCGACGCGTCGGTGACCGGTTCGTCTTCGACGGTGATCAGGTGGCGATCGACGGCGTCGATGTGGCCTACGAGTCGCTCTGCGGCGCGTGCTACCTCGACGAGAGCGGCGGCACGTTGACGAGTGGTCGCCGCGGCGTGGCCGAGTTCAGCTATCGCGCCGCACCCGATCCCGACTTCGCGTGACCGAGGCAGCGCTGCCCCAGGGTGAGGGGGGAGTCGTCGCCGGTTCGGCGGGGCGCCAGCCGTGGCGGCGCCGCGCACTCCTCGCGGCGATCATCGTCGTCGTCGTTCTCGCGGTGGCCGTCGCGTGGGTCGCATTCCGCTCCCTCGCGGCTCGAGGCGAGCTCGAGGGCGCCCTCCCGGCGGCCGAGGTCGCGCGCTCCGCGATCCTCGCGGGCGACGTCGACGGGGCGGCCGCAGCCGTGCGCGACGTCGAGACGCGCGTCGTGTCCGCGGAGCGGTTGACCTCGGATCCCGTCTTCGCGCTCGCGACCACGCTGCCGTTCGTCGGGCCCAACCTCGAGGCGTTCCGCACGGTCATCACGAGCCTCGACGAGGTGACCCGCAACGCTCTCGTGCCCCTCGTGGGCGATCCTGAGGCGATCTCCGTGGAGGCGTTGCTGCCCGTCGACGGCCGGATCGACATCGAGGCACTCGAGCGCATCGCGCCCGTGCTCACCGCGGCCGACCGCTCGTTCGAGCGCGCCGTGGGCGCCGTGCGGTCGGTCGACACCTCGCGTGTGGTCTCGCCGGTCGGTGACGCCGTCGACGAACTCGAGTCGGTGCTCGCCGAGGCCTCGACCCTCGTCTCCTCGGCGTCGCGGGCAGCCGATCTCCTCCCGGCCGCGCTCGGGGCGGACGGCGACCGCAACTACGTGCTCGTGTTCCAGAACAACGCCGAGGTGCGGGCGACCGGGGGGCTACCGGGTTCGCTCGCGCTCGTCTCGACGTCGGACGGCCGCTTCGAGCTCACGGGGCAAGCATCCGCCGAGTCCTTTCCGACCTACCCCGATCCCGTGATCGACGTCGATGCGGCGACACAGAGTCTCTACGGCGGTCTCACCGCGCGCCTCATGCAGAACACCAACTCCACGCCCGACTTCGCGACGGCGGCCGAGGCGATCGCCGCGATGTGGGAGCGCCAGTACGGCGTCGACGTCGACGGGGTCATCGCCGTCGACCCTGTGCTCCTGAGCTACCTCCTCGAGGCATCCGGCCCCGTGGAGCTCTCGACCGGCGACGTCATCGACTCCGACAACGCCGTGCCGTTCCTGCTCTCGGACGTCTACGCGCGATACCCCGATCCCGACACGCAGGATCTCGTGTTCGCGGATGCCGCGCGCGCCGTCTTCGACACGCTCTCGACCGACTCGCTCGACCCTGCCGCCCTCGCCGATGCGCTCGCGCGCGGGGGTGCGGAACACCGCATCCTGCTCTGGAACGCTCGCGACGACGAGCAGGCACGCCTCGCCGGAACGACTCTCGCGGGGGGCCTGCCGGCGACGAACGACGGCGCGACGGCGATCGGGGTGTACTTCAACGACGCGACGGGGGCGAAGCTCGGCATCTACCTCGACGCCGACGTGAGCCTCGATGTCGACGCGTGCAACGCGGAGAGCCTCGCGACCTACGCGACGACTGTCGATCTCGCGTCGAGCGTGCCGCTCGACGGGGGCACGAGCCTACCGGAGCGCGTCACGGCCGGGGGAGTCTTCGGTGTGGAGCGCGGCACCGTGCGCACGCGCGCGATCGTCTACGGACCGGTCGGCTCGCGCGTGACGACGGTGGAGGTCGACGGGGCGCCGACCGACGCGCAGACCGTCGAGCACCTCGGCCGACCCGCGGTGCAAGTGATCGTCGATCTCCCCCCGACCACGTCGGCCTCGGTGAGCGTAGAGTTCGCACTCGAGCTCTCTCGACAGACTCCTCCCGAGGTGGCCGATGCGGCGACCGACGGCGCAACAGACCCCGTCATCACGGTGACTCCCCTCATTCGCGAGGTGCCGACGAGAATTTCCTCACGCGATTGCGGAACTTCGGGGTAGTATGGCGAATCTCGGGCCCGAGTGTCACCCAACACTCGCGCACACCCAACCGAGAACCCGAACGCGTCCCTAGCGCGCATAACCAAACACGAGGATCACCCGAAGATGCTTCGACCCACTATTGCCGCGCTCAGCGTGGCCTTCATCGCCGCGCTCGCGGCGCCCACAGCAGCCATGGCCGCCCCCGCCACACAGCCCGAGAGCCACTGCGGCGTCGGCGTCGGCGGAGTCGTCGTCGAGCAGCCGATCGACGAGGAGTACGCTAACGGGCGCCTCGTGGCGGCAGACTCCTACTCGGTCGCCCCCGGCGAGACCTTCGCGGTCACGTGGAGCGACGGATACTTCACTCCTGACGCCGACGTGACCGTCGCCGTCGCGGGGGTGTCGGCCGAATCGGCTGACATCGTTGCGGCAACCGGTTCCGCCGCGGGAACCCTCTCGACGGCGGCAGCCGCCAACGGTTCGATGACCGTCGAGGTCACCGCCCCGCTCACGTCGTCGGGATCCCTCTCGGTCGACGGCATGTCCGACGGATCGTGCGGTGGCGTGACCGTCGCCGTGACCGACTCGAGCCCCGTCGCCGTCGCCGCCGACTCTCAGACCGACGAGCTCGCCTTCACGGGCTCGAGCGTCGCGACGATCCTCGGTGTGACCGGTGGCGCGGCTCTCGCGTTCGGTCTCATCCTGCTCGCCGTGCGTTCGCTCTCGCGTCGTCACCAGACCGAGTAGCACGCTGAACCCCGAAGGGCCGCACACGAATCGTGTGCGGCCCTTCGCCGTTTCCACCGCCCGTGCACTGGGCGGGATCTGCCGGTTGTCGGCCGTGCGCCGACCTCGGTCGCGTAGCCGTTAACGAGCGAATCGCCCTCCCGGAGGAGGGCGATTCGTGTCGTGCTGATGTCGGGGTAGCGGGATTTGAACCCACGACCTCTTCGTCCCGAACGAAGCGCGCTACCAAGCTGCGCCACACCCCGATCAACACCGTCGATCGCGACCGACCGTGCTTCTACCCAGAATAGCCCACATCGTCACCCGTGAGGGTCACGACGACGGCTTCGGGACGACACGCGAAACGCACGGGGGCGTAGATCGACGTGCCGAGTCCCGCGGAGACGTTGAGGTAGGCCGCACGCAACGCGTGATGCCACAGGCTCAGGCCCTTGACCTGGTCGCGCGGGATGTCGCAATTGGTCACGAGGGCGCCATACCCCGGCACGCACACCTGCCCACCGTGGGTGTGTCCCGCGAAGATCAGCTCGGCGCCGTTGGTGACGAGCGAATTGAGAGCGCGGCGATAGGGGGCGTGTGTCACGCCGATGGTCACGACATCGGAGCCCGTGAGATCGGACTGCCAGCCGACGTTCTCCCGCAACTCGTCGAGCGCGCCGGGGATCTTGTCGAGGCGGTCGAGCCCGATGTGCGGGTCGTCGACTCCGACGAACTCGAACTTCGAGCCCTTCATCGAGATCGCTCGAGCGGTGTTGTCGAGGGAGAGCCAGCCGAACTCGTCGAACACCGCGTCGAGGCTCGCCGTATCGAGGCGCGACGGGGCTCGGTCGGGCACGCTCGACGGGCCCGCGAAGTATCGCAGCGGGTTCTTGGCCGAGGGTCCGTGATAGTCGTTCGACCCGTGCACGAAGACCCCGGGAACTCCCGAGAACGGCTCCAGGGCTTCGCGCACCCCGGCGATGCCGTCTGCATGACCGAGGTTGTCACCGGTGTTGACGATGAGGTCGGGTTCGAAGACCGCGAGCCCGCGCAACCACTCCTGCTTGGAGCGTTGCCACGGGGCCATGTGGATGTCGGAGAGGTGTAGCACCGTGATGGGCCGCGCTCCCGGCGCGAGCACGGGGACGGTCTCGTGACGAACCGTGAAGGCGTTCCTCTCGACGAGAGCCCCCCACGCGAGTGCCCCCGCGCCGGCCGCGGCGACGGAGGCCGCCGCGACGACCGCGGATCGCGACCGCGAGATCACGAGCAGTCGGGCCGCTCGTCCGAGTCTCCCCGACCGACCGTGATCGTCACGCCGTCTTCGGTCGAGACCGTTTCGCCCGCGGCGGGCGAGCTGCTGCTGATCTCGCACTCGGTGCCGCCCGCGGCGAACTCGACGGTGATGTTGCCGCGATCGAATCCGGCCCGACGCAACAGCGACACGGCTTCACTCGGCGAACGACCATTGAGGCTCGGCATCTCGACCGACTGGGACCCGTCACTCGGATTGACCTCGACGACGGAGCCCCGCGAGACCTGAGCTCCCGCTCCGGGACTCGACGACGCGATCTGGCCCTCGGGGAGGTCGGAGGCGACGGGCTGTCCGAGCGCGAACTCGAGGCCCACACCCTCGAGGAGCGCTTGTGCGGCCTGAGGGCTCTGGCCCGCGACATCCGGCACAGCCTGCGTGAGGCCGCGCTGGAGGTTCGTCGGGGGCTCGGGGAAGCCGGTCTGAGTCGCATACGACGGGTTCGTGTGCAGCGACTGCAGGATGCTGTTCATGATCGGCCAGCGCGCGCTCGCAGCAGTCTGGCCCGCGACGGTGATCGCACGGAGCGACTGCTGCCCCTGGATGTTGCCGACCCAGACCGCGGTCGCGAGGTTGACGCTCGACGAGATCATCCAGGTGTGGAAGGCGTCGGCCGTTCCGGTCTTTCCGATGAGCGGTGTTCCGTCGTAGGGGTTGGCGGCCGAACCGGTCCCGCCGTTCATGACGGCTTGGAGCGCGGTGGCGGCCGCTGCCGCGACCTCCGGCGAGATGGCCCGCGCGCAGTCCTGCTCCTGACCGACGAGCTCGTTGCCGTCGGGGTCGACGACGCGGTCGACGGCGATCGGCTGGCACAGGATGCCGCCGCTCGCGACGGTCGCGTAGGCGTTCGCCATTGTGAGGGGCGCGACCTCGTCGGTTCCGAGAACCATGGGGGCGAACGTCTGCAGCTCGCCGCCGTCGGCCCGGTGGACGCCCATCGATACGGCCGTGTCGCGGATCTCGCACAGGTCGAGTTCTGACGCCATGTCGTAGAAGGCCGCGTTGACCGAGCCCGCCGTCGCTTGCGTCACCGACATCCGACCGGCGTTGCCACCGCCGTCGTTGCGCACGGTGTAGGTCGCGTTGCCCGGCGAGCACGCGGCGGGAAGTTGCGCCGCGGTGTACTCCCGCTGGGTTCCGTCGACGAATTCGTTGAGCCCGCGACCGTTCTTGAGCCAGTCGACGAGCGTGAAGAGCTTGTACGACGAACCGGACTGGAAGCCCGACGATCCGCCGTAGTCACGGTCGGTGTTGAAGTTGACGGCCGTCGATGTGGGGTCTTCCGGCACCTCGGAGTTGTCGAACGGCTTGTTCTGCGCCATGACGACGATGCGGCCTGTGCCGACCTGGATGGTCGATGCGGCCGCGCCGAGAGCGAACCGGGTCTCGTTCGCGGGAGCGTTCGCGGCGAGGACACCTTCGGCGTGCGCGTTCTGATCGAGGTCGATCGTCGTGTAGATGTCGTAGCCGCCCTTGGTCCACGCGGCCTGGCGGTCTTCGGGGGTGGCTCCCAGGGCCTCGAGGTTGGGGACGTTGCGCACGACGTAGTCGCAGAACTGCTTGGCTCCGGTGGCGTAGTTGCACCCGCTCGCCGGGGCCGACAGCTTGATGGAGTTCTCGTTGACGGTCGAACTCGTCGCGCGCTCGTACTCGTCTTGAGTGATCATCCCCTCGTCACGCATCGTGCCGATGATGACGTCGCGCCGCGTCTGGTTGCGCTCCCAGTTGTCGGGGTCGTTGGGGCTGCGCAGGTTGGGCTGCTGGACGATCGCGATGAGGCTCGCGGCCTGCGCGATGTTCAGGTCTGCAGCCGACGTGGAGTAGTACCGCTGAGCGGCGGCCTCGATGCCGTAGGTGTTGCCGCCGAACCCGGCGATGTTGAGGTAGCCGAGCAGGATCTCCTGCTTCGTGTAGCGCTTCTCGAGACCGATGGCGAGCTTCGCTTCGCGCAGCTTGCGGTCGATCGAGTTGTCTTGCGCCTCGAGAACGAGCGCGTCGCGCTCTTCGGGCGTCGGCGCGTTCTGGGCGTCCTGGATGGCGGCGTTCTTGACGTACTGCTGCGAGATGGTCGATGCGCCCTGGAGGTCACCGCCCGTGACGTTGTTGAGCGCCGCACGCGTGATCCCCGCGAGGTCGACGCCGCCGTGCTCGTAGAAACGCACGTCTTCCGCGGCGACCGCGGCATCCTTGACGTTCTGCGAGACGTCGTCCCACGCGACCTCTTCGCGGTCCTGATTGAAGACCTCGGCGAACGGGACCTGCTTGCCGCCCGAGAGCGCCCACAGTGTGTTGCGCTGAGACTGCTGGTTGATCTCCACGTAGTCGGGGAGGTCGTCGAAGATGCCGACGGTGCTCTGCGCCGTCATGCTCGTCACGGCGAGAGCGGGGGTGACCATCGCGGTCACGAGGACGCCTGCGAGAGCGCTCAACCCGACCAGACCGGCGAGGGCCCCGAGCACGCCGACAGGCTTGGTGTTTTGGGCAGACATATCATCAAGAGTAAGCGACGCCCGCCAAATCTGACTGAATGGATGCCGAGATGACCACGTGGGAGTACCTGACCACCCCCCTGATGATCCACAACACCGCAGCGATTCTGAACAACTGGGGCGACCAGGGCTGGGAGCTCGTGCAGGTCGTGACGGGCCCCGAAGGCGGCCTCGTCGCCTACCTCAAGCGCGAGAAGACCGGCGGCGAGTGATGGCCTCGATCGAGTCGCGGCTCTCCGAACTCGGGCTCGAGATCCCCGCGGTCGTCGCCCCCGTCGCCGCCTACGTGCCCGCCGTCGTGAGCGGAAACCTCGTCTTCACCGCGGGGCAGCTCCCCATGGTCGACGGGGCGCTCGCCGCGACGGGCAAGGTCGGGTCGACGGTCGATCCCGACCACGCGAAGTCGCTCGCCGCGACCTGCGCGCTCAACGCCCTCGCGGCCGTCGAATCCGTCATCGGATCGCTCGACCGTGTGACGCGCGTCGTCAAAGTGGTGGGGTTCGTGGCATCCGCCCCCGACTTCACCGGGCAGCCCGGGGTCATCAACGGTGCGTCCGAGCTGCTCGGCGAGATCTTCGGCGACGTCGGCGCACACGCCCGCAGCGCCGTCGGTGTCACCGTGCTTCCGCTCGACGCACCCGTCGAGGTCGAACTCGTCGTCGAGTTCGCCTAGAGACCGCCCCCGGCGGGCTCGCGTGGGCCCGTTTACTTCATCGTGTCGCTGATGATCTGCATCACCGAGGTGTCGGCCAGGGTCGTCGTGTCACCGATCTCGCGGCCCTCCGCGACATCCTGCAACAACCGCCGCATGATCTTGCCCGAGCGGGTCTTGGGCAGCTCATTGACGATGAAGATCTGCCGCGGTCGGGCGATCGCCCCGATCTGCTCGGCCACGTGCCCGCGCAAGAGAGTCGACGCTTCATCCGCGGTCTGCTTCGCCGCTTGCTTCGACCTCAGGATCACGAACGCCACGACGGCCTGACCCGTCGTCTCATCGGCGGCACCGACGACGGCGGCCTCCGCGACGATCGGGTGAGACACGAGGGCCGATTCAATCTCCGCCGTCGACAAGCGGTGGCCCGAGATGTTCATGACGTCGTCGACGCGACCGAGAAGCCAGATGTCGCCGTCGGGATCGACGTGCGCCCCGTCGCCCGCGAAATACTTCGCGTCGCCGAGTGCCTCGAAGCGCGACCAGTAGGTCTCGCGGAAGCGCTCGGGGTCACCCCAGATGCCGCGCAGCATCGACGGCCAGGGCTCGGAGACCACGAGCAGCCCGCCGTTGGGCGGGTCGACGCGCGAGCCGTCCTCGCCGAGGACGTCGATCGTGATCCCGGGGATCGGCACTTGAGCGGAACCGGGCTTGAGCGTCGTGAGCCCGGGGAGGGCGGAGATCATGATCGCCCCCGTCTCCGTCTGCCACCACGTGTCGACGATCGGCGTGACGCCGGCCCCGATCACCTCGCGGTACCAGATCCATGCCTCGGGGTTGATCGGCTCACCGACCGAACCGAGCAGACGCAGACTGCTGAGATCAGACGCCTGGGGGATCTCGCGCCCGAGCTTCATGAACGTGCGGATCGCGGTCGGCGCCGCGTAGAGGATGCTCACGCGGTACTTCTCGATGAGCTTCCACCAGCGACCGGGCTCCGGGGCGTCGGGCACCCCCTCGTACATGACCTGGGTCGCGCCGTTGGCGAGCGGCCCGTAGACCACATAGCTGTGGCCCGTGACCCACCCGACGTCGGCGGTGCACCAGAAGACATCCGACTCGGGGTGCAGATCGAAGACGTTCCTGTGCGTGAACGCGACCTGCGTGAGGTATCCGCCACTCGTGTGCAGAATGCCCTTCGGTTTCCCGGTCGTGCCCGAGGTGTAGAGGATGAAGAGCGGATGCTCGGCCTCGAAGCCGAGCGCCTCGTGCTCGTCGGCGGCGTCGGCCATCGCATCGTGCCACCAGATGTCGCGGTCATCCGTCCACTCCACCTCGTTCTCGCCGCGGCGCACGACGAGCACGTGCTCGACGCTGTGCTCGCCCGGCTTGGCGAGGGCGGCATCGACGGCGGGTTTGAGCGGAAGCACGGCGTTCTTGCGCCACCCGCCGTCGGCGGTGATGACGAGGCGCGCGTCGGCGTCGTCGATCCTCGCGCGCAAGCTGTCGGCGCTGAACCCGCCGAAGATCACGGAGTGCACGGCGCCGATTCGCGCAACGGCGAGCATCGCGACGACCGCCTCGGGGATCATCGGAAGGTAGACGGCGACGCGGTCGCCGGCGACGATGCCGAGGTCGAGGAGGGCGTTCGCCGCGCGCTTGACCTCGGCCGTGAGCTCGGCGTAGGTGATGGTGCGGGAGTCGCCGGGCTCGCCCTCCCAGTGGATCGCGACGCGGTCGCCGTGGCCCGCGATCACGTGTCGGTCGAGGCAGTTGTATGCGACGTTGAGCTCGCCGTCGGCGAACCACTTCGCGAACGGGGGGTTCGACCAGTCGAGAGTCTCGGTGAAGTCCTTGTGCCAGTGCACGAGAGAGCGGGCCTGTTTCGCCCAGAACGCGAGCCTGTCGTCGGCGGCCTCGGAGTAGAGCGACGGAGTCGCGATCGACCCCTCCGCGAAACTCTCGCTCGGCGGGAACCGCCGGGTTTCGAGCTGCAAACTGTCGATCGAGTTGCTGGCCATGGGGATCCTCTTCGATCTCGAGAAGCCCGGGCGGGCTCCATCTGGGGCGTGGACCGAGTCTAGGGAGAGACCGAGGGTCTGTCAGGACGAATCGGGGGGCGACGCGGTCGACCCGACGCGGAAAAATGGTGCGCCGGCACTCTCCTTTTTTGCAGGGTCGAGAGCTACAATGGCGAAGTCGATTTGATTCGATGAGCGATGCCGACGATTCCCCCCAATCAGGCGTCGCTGTGGCGGCACCAGTTTCCCCCAACCGGTGCCGCCCCTCTTCTTTAACGAGCGCGTCTGCGGGTTCACGCTCCTCTCCTCCCGCTCCGGCGGTCGACGCGAGAGCGCACGCCGACGCGAGCTCCGCGCTGAAGTGCCTCGCGAGGGTCGACCATCGGGGGATGCGGCTCGACTGCGACACCGACGGCGTCACCCCGGGGGCGGGAGCGCGTGCATTTGCCACCCCCGTTCCTTTCGTCGCTGCGCGACCCGAGCACACCGACGTCGAGGGTGGCCCGGGCGGTTCGGGTGATCCGGGGGTGGTGGGCGGCGGCGGCCAGGCCCCCGGTCGTGCTGCTCGTGGTGGTGGCGTTCGCTCGGCCCCCGACCGCGCTGGAGCCGCGGAGTTCGGTCACCTCGCCGACGTCATCTCCGACGGCACCGTGACGGATGTCTTCGTCAACGGGGTCGGGCCCTACTGGGTCGATCGTGGTGCGGGGCTCGAGCGGGAACCCGACCCCGGCGTGAGCGAGATCGAATTGCGTGCCCTCGCCACGAGACTCGTGAGCGCGGGAGGACGACACATCGACGAGGCCGCGCCGTGCGTCGACGTGCGGCTGCACGACGGCATCCGCGTGCACGCCGTGCTTCCACCCGTGTCGCCGGCCGGAACCCTCCTCTCGGTGCGACTCCCCCGGGCCGTGCGCCTCACGATCGACGACCTCGAACGCGGCGGCTTCTTCGCCGTCGTGGCGCGGTCCGTGGTGCTCGAGCTCGTGCGAGAGCGCCGCAACATCCTCCTGACCGGAGCGGGAGGCAGCGGCAAGACGACGGCGCTCGCCGCACTCCTCGCGGGGGCGCGTGCCGCGGACCGCATCGTCGCGATCGAAGACGTCGCCGAACTGCGCGTCGACCACCCCCACTTCGTCGGACTCGAGGCACGCCAGGCGAATATCGAGGGCGCCGGTGAGGTGACGCTCACGCGACTCGTGCGCGAAGCACTGCGGATGCGGCCCGACCGACTCGTGCTCGGCGAGTGCCGCGGCGCGGAGATCCGCGAGCTGTTCTCCGCCCTCAACACAGGCCACGACGGGGGAGCGGGCACGCTGCACGCCAACTCCCTCGCCGATGTTCCCGCTCGACTCGAAGCGCTCGGCGCTCTCGCCGGACTCGACGCGACCGCGACCGCGCGCCAAGCCGTGAGCGCGATCGACGCCATCCTGCATCTCGAGAGAACGGATCGCGGCAGGCGCATCGTGGCGATCGGTCGGTTCGCGCTCGACGCTCGCGACCGGCTCGCGGTCGTGCCGATGGGTGGCGGTGACGGTGGCAGCGGTGGTGGCGGCGGGGACACCGGCGGCGGGGCGGGTGGGCAATCCGATGGCCACGCGTGAGCCCGGACTCGAGGCGGTCTCGTCGAGCGTGCACCGGCTCGGCGTGCTGCTCGGCGCCGGAGTCTCGCCCGTCTCGAGCTGGGCGCACGTCGCGGCGCTCGGAACCGCTCACACGACACCGCTCCTGACCGCCGTCGCGCGGGCGACCTCGCGGGGTGCGCCGGCCGACCGAGCCATTCTCGAGGGGCTCGAGCTCGCCCACCCGAGCCATCGCGGGGCGTGGCGCGCGGTCGCCGCGGCGTGGCGCGTCGCCACGGTGTCCGGCGCCCCGCTCGCCCCGACTCTCGGCGAGGTCGCCGCGTCGCTGCGGTCGGTCGCCGCAGTGCAGCGCGACCTCGGTGTCGCGCTCGCCGGCCCCGTGGCGACGGCTCGACTCGTCATGGTGCTCCCCGTCGTCGGGCTTCTCTTCGGGGTCGCGCTCGGGTTCGACACGATCGGCGCACTCTTCACGACTCTCCCCGGCGGTGTGTGCCTCACCGCGGGTGCCATGCTCATGGGCGTCTCGGCGCTGTGGAACTCGCGCTTGCTCGCACGAGCGCGGCTCGACGACGCGACCCCCGGCATCGAGCTCGACCTCACGGCGATCGCGGTCTCCGGGGGTGCGGCGCTCCCTCGAGCGCGGACGACCGTGCGCGAGGCGATCGCCGCGTGCGGGCTCGCCGATTCCGGCGGCGTGCGGCGGGACGCGGGCGCACCCGCAGCCGGGTCTGCTGCCGAGTCTGCGCGCGAGCCCGCCCGTGAGCCCGACGCCGTCGATGCGGTGCTCGGGCTTTCCGAGCGCGCGGGGGTTCCCGCGGCCGTGCTCTTGCGGAGCACGGCCGACGAAGTGCGCCGCGACGCGCGCAGCGAGGGAGAGCGTCGGGCCGCGTCGCTCGCGGTGACGCTCATGCTCCCCCTCGGCATCTGCGTGCTCCCCGCCTTCATGCTCCTCGGTGTCGCGCCGCTCCTGCTCTCGGTCATCTCGTCCACAGTCGACGGATTCTGACCTCCTCCGACCGTGTCGGTCTCGACGTCCCACGACGGGAGCACGGATGGCAGCCTCGATGCGAGCCTCTCCCTTATGTAAGGAACGTCATGACTCTCCACGCCGCAGTCCCTCCCGTCCCTCCCGTCCCTCCCGCCGCGGCCCGCCGCGCCGTCGCCGACCTCGCTCCGTCGGCCCGCGACCACGCGTCCGACCCGATCGATACGGCGCTCGCCTCGGGCCCCGGCCCCGCATTCCTCGACGATCGGGGTGCGGCCACTGCCGAATACGCGATCGCGACGATGGCCGCCGTCGGATTCGCGGGGCTGCTCGTCGTCATCATGCGCAGCGACCAGGTGCGGGGAATCCTCACCGACCTCGTCGAGCGTGCGCTGACCTTCGCCGGGTGACGCCGTGAAGCGGGTGTCTGCCGACGGCGAGCGCGGCAGCGTCACGGCCGAATTCGTCGTCGTGGTGCCGGCGATCGTCATGGTCCTCGTGCTGTGTCTGCTCGCGATGCAGGCGACCACGCGGCAGGTGCGGTTGCAGGATGCCGCGGCCGACGCGGCTCGCTCCCTCGCCCGCGGCGACGACGCCTCGGCGGCATCGGCGCTCGCGAACTCCCGCGTCGCGGGGGCCGTGCTCGCGTCGGAGACGCGCGGTGACCTCGAGTGCGTGACCCTCACGGCTCCCGGGGGAGCGGCGGGCGGGGTTCTCCAGCTCGTCTCGCTCACGGCCGGGTCGTGCGCTCTCGGCGGCGGGCGGTGACGTGGTCGAGCCCGACGCCGCCGCATCCGCTCACGATTCGGGTGCCGCCGCCGTGCTCGCCATCGCGATCGCCGCTGCGACGGTCGTGTTCGCGGTGGCCGTCGCGTCGCTCGCAGGCGCGCTCACGATTCGACAGGGAGTGGTCGGTGCGGCGGATGCGGCGGCGCTCGCGGCAGCCGACGCCGCGAGCGGCGCCGTCGCGGGAGCGCCGTGTGCGCTCGCCGAACACATCGCGAGCGTCAACGGTTCGGAGCTCACGGCATGCGTCGTCGACGGGCTCATCGCGACTGTCGAGGCGAGTGCCGTCGTCGCCGGACTGCCCGTGCGCGCTCGCGCCACCGCGGGCCCGCCCGAGTCGGGATGAATTAGGAGGCCTACGCAGTTGGGTGTGTATGGTGTGCGTTGTCGGTCGCTCTCAGGGCGGATCGGCCCGGCCGGGGCGCAGAACCCGCCCGGTGGCGCGGTTCGCGCAGCGATTCGCACCGTGGAGCATCGGCGCAGCGCACGACACTCGACGCGGCAGAAGACGCCGTCGTCGTCGATCAATGCAGCACCCCAGTGAACGCAATACCCATCAGTGCAACAACGGCAGTATGAGCAAGGAGTCCCGTGGCAGTCACGAAGCGACTGGTGATCGTGGAGTCACCCGCGAAAGCGAAGACGATCGCCCAGTACCTCGGCGAAGGGTATGAGGTGCAGGCCTCGGTCGGCCACATCCGCGACCTCATCGAGCCGAAGAACCTTCCCGCTGCACTCAAGAAGGGGTCGCTCGGCAAGTTCTCCGTCGACGTCGACAACGGCTTCGAGCCCTACTACGTCGTGTCGGACCAGAAGAAGAAGACCGTCGCCGATCTCAAGCGCGCGCTCAAGAACGCCGACGAGCTCTATCTCGCCACTGATGAGGACCGCGAGGGCGAGGCCATCGCGTGGCACCTCCTGCAGGAGCTCAAGCCGACGGTGCCCGTCAAGCGCATGGTGTTCCACGAGATCACGAAGGAGGCCATCGAACGCGCTCGCGACAGCACCCGCGACATCGACACCGCCCTCGTCGACGCTCAAGAGACCCGTCGCATCCTCGACCGCCTCTACGGCTACGAGATCTCGCCCGTGCTGTGGCGCAAGGTCGGCCCGGGCCTCTCCGCGGGCCGCGTGCAGTCTGCGGCGACGCGTCTCGTCGTCGAGCGTGAGCGCGAGCGCCTCGCCTTCACCGCGGCGACCTACTGGGACCTCTCGGCCAAGCTCGCTCCGAGTGCCGACGCGACCGCGTTCGACGCTCGGCTCGCTCGTGTCGACGGCGCCAGAATCGCCCAGGGCAAAGATTTCGACGACCGCGGGCAGCTCAAGAACGATGCTCGCGTGCTCGTCGAGGAGTCGGCCGAAGCGCTCGCGCTCGCGCTGCGCACCGACGCCACCGTCGCCGTCTCGAGTGTCGAGTCCAAGCCGTACACGCGCCGACCCGCCGCACCGTTCACGACGTCGACGCTGCAGCAGGAGGCCGCGCGCAAGCTGCGCTTCACCGCGCGCCAGACCATGAGCGTGGCCCAGGGTCTCTACGAGAACGGCTACATCACCTACATGCGAACGGATTCGCCGAACCTGTCACAACAGGCCGTCGACGCCGCTCGCAAGCAGGCCGCTCAGCTCTACGGCTCGGAGACCGTGCCCGAGAAGGCGCGGATGTACAGCGGCAAGAGCAAGAGCGCACAAGAGGCGCACGAGGCCATCCGTCCCGCGGGTGACACCTTCCGCACCCCGTCGCAGCTCGAAGGAACGCTGCGCGGCAACGACTGGAAGCTCTACGACCTCATCTGGAAGCGCACCGTGGCGTCGCAGATGGCCGATGCCAAGGGTGCGACCGCATCCGTCGTGCTCTCCGCGAGCGTCGCCGAGCGCCTTGCGGCCTTCCCCGGCACCGGACCGACCGTCGCCGAGTTCACCTCGAGCGGCACCGTCATCACCTTCCGCGGGTTCATGCTCGCCTACGAGGAGGGCAAAGACGAGGAGCGCAACCAGTCCGCCGAGCCCGCCGAAGCGAAGCTCCCCCCGCTCGAGGTCGGCCAGAGCCTCACCGTGTCGAGCGTCGACGCCAAAGGGCACGAGACGAGCGCCCCGCCGCGCTACACCGAGGCGAGCCTCGTGAAGACCCTCGAAGAGCTCGGTATCGGGCGCCCCTCGACCTACGCGTCGATCATCTCCACGATCATCGACCGCGGCTACGTCACGCCGCGCGGCCAGTCGCTCGTGCCCAACTGGATCGCCTTCTCGGTCGTGCGACTGCTCGAAGAATTCTTCACCGAGCTCGTGCAGTACGACTTCACCGCCGGCATGGAGAGCGACCTCGACCTCATCGCCGGAGGCTCGCAAGACCGGGTCGACTGGCTCACGAGCTTCTACTTCGGCGGAGACAAGCACCGCGGACTCCGCAACGTCATCGACAACCTCGGCGACATCGATGCGAAGACCATCAACTCGATGCCGCTGACCGACGACATCACCCTGCGCATCGGAAAGTACGGGCCCTACCTCGAGGTCGCGCCCGACGAGCCCGTCGCCGAGGGCGCGGAGGCACCGACGCCTCGCCGAGTCAACCTGCCCCTCGACCTCGCTCCGGATGAACTCACCGCACAGAAGGCGCAAGAGCTCGTCGACGCGCCCGTCGTCGTCGATCGGGTCATCGGAATCAACCCCGACAACGGCAAGCAGATCGTCGCGAAAGACGGCCGCTTCGGCCCATACGTGACCGAGCTCGAGGTCGAACCCGAGCCCGACGCGGCACCCGTCGACCAGGCGACGGGGGAGATCCTCGGCGCGGCGGCCAAGGCTCCCGCGAAGAAGCCCGCGAAGAAAGCGGCCGCCGTCAAACCGCGCACCGCCTCGATCTTCAAATCGATGGACCTCGCGACCGTCGACCTCGCCACGGCCCTCAAGCTGCTCTCGCTTCCTCGAACGGTCGGCCAAGACCCCGAGACCGGTGAAGACATCACCGCGCAGAACGGCAAGTTCGGGCCCTACCTCAAAAAGGGAACGGACTCCCGGTCGCTCACCGAAGAGGATCAGATCTTCGAGATCGACCTTCCCGGCGCGCTCGAGGTGTTCGCGCAGCCGAAGTACGGCGCTCGTCGAGCGTCCAGCGCCCTCAAAGAGTTCGAGGCCGACCCGGAGAGCGGCAAGCCGATTCGCATCAAGGACGGTCGCTTCGGTGCCTACGTGACCGACGGCGTGACGAACGTCACGATCCCGCGCGGCGAGACGATCGAGGAGATCGACTTCGACCGCGCCGTGCAGATGCTCGCCGACAAGCGTGCGAAGGGCCCGGCTCCGAAGAAGACGGCAGCAAAGAAGCCGGCGGCCAAGAAGCCGGCAGCGAAGAAGCCGGCGGCCAAGAAGCCGGCAGCGAAGAAGCCGGCAGCCAAGCCCGCTGCCTCCAGTACGGCGAAGACGCCCACGACCACGAAGGTGGCAGCAGCCAAGCCTGCCGTGCGGGCGGGCGCGGCGACCGCCGCGAGCGTGACGGTCGAGGACACCCGGGCCGACGCGACGTGACCGGTCTCTTCATCACCCTCGAGGGCGGTGACGGGTCGGGCAAGTCGACCCAGTCGGCCCTTCTGACGCGGTGGCTGGAGTCGACCGGCGCGACCGTCGTGCACTCCCGCGAGCCGGGCGGCACCGAGCTGGGTATCGAGCTCCGCGAGATCATCCTTCACCGCCGCGGCTACATCGCGCCGCGCGCAGAAGCGCTGCTCTACGCCGCTGACCGCGCGCACAACATCGCCACACGAGTGCGACCGGCGGTCGAGCGCGGCGACATCGTGATCCAGGATCGCTACCTCGACTCCTCGGTGGCCTATCAGGGCGCCGGGCGCGTGCTCGATCCCACGGAGGTGCGCGACCTCTCGGTGTGGGCGACCGAGGGGCTCCTTCCCGACCTCACGGTCCTGCTCGACCTCGACGTCGCGACGGGTCGCGCGCGACTCGACGCCGACGCGAAGGTGTTCGACAGGCTCGAAGCCGAAGCGGCCGAATTCCACACGCGCGTGCGCGACGGGTACCTCGCCCTCGCCGCCGCCGAGCCCGACCGGTTTCTCGTCGTCGACGCGACCCTCCCCGTCGACGAGATCCACGCGCTCATCGTCGCCCGCGTCACGACCCTGCGCTGAGCCCGTCGTGCCCGCGCGCAGACCGGCGGTGCTCACACCGGCAGTGCTCACGGTGCCAGCGCTCACGACGCCAGTCCCCATACCGCCGGCGCTCGCACAACCGCGTCGTCGGTGCCGATTAGGCTGATCGCATGTCTGTGTGGGACGACCTGACCGGCCAGCCGGACGCGATCGCGGCGTTCCGCGCTGCCGCGCAGCAGACCGCCGACGGCGATGCGAGTCGGGCGATGACGCACTCATGGCTCGTGACGGGGCCCCCCGGTTCCGGGCGCTCGAACCTCGCGTTCGCGTTCGCCGCCGCACTCCTCAGTGGCACCCCCGACGGTGACGATGTGACGTCGAAGCAAGTCGCGGCACGCACGCATCCCGACCTCGCGGTGCTGAGCACGGAGCGCGTGATCATCACGATCGACGAGGTGCGCGCTCTCGTCAAGAGCTCGAACTACTCACCGTCGGTCGCGCGCTACCGCGTCATGATCATCGAAGACGCCGACAGGATGCGCGAGAGCGCCTCGAACGTGCTCCTCAAAGCCCTCGAAGAACCACCACCGCGCACCGTCTGGATTCTGTGCGCGCCGAGCGAAGCAGACCTCATCCCCACGATCCGCTCGCGAGTGCGCAGTGTGAGGTTGCGGGTGCCGAGCGTCGACGACGTCGCGTCGCTCATCGCGCGCCGCGATCACGTCGACGCCGATGTGGCCCAGCGCGCCGCGCGCGAGGCGCAGAGCCACATCGGAATGGCGCACCGTCTCGCAACCAACGCCGAAGCACGGGACCGCCGCGATCGCACGCTCTCGACGGCCCTCGGCATCCGCTCGGTCTCCGACGCGGTCGTCGCGGCCGCGACCCTGCTGGCGCTCGCGGGCGACGACGCGAAGGCGATCACGACCGAACGCGACGCGGAGGAGCGCGAGAGTGCCCTGCGATCGCTCGGCGTCGCCCCGGGCGGCACGGTGCCCCCGGCGTTGCGAGCCCAACTGCGCACGCTCGAAGAAGACCAGAAGCGCCGCGCGACGCGCAGCCTGCGCGACGGTATCGACCGCATCATGGTCGACCTGCTCTCGCTCTATCGCGACATCCTCATGCTGCAGCTCGGAGTGGGCAGCTCCCTCGTCAACGCGCACATCGAGCGCGAGGTGCGCACGGCGAGTGCCGAGTCGACAGCGGAGCAGACCCTCGCAACGATCGACGCCATCACGCTCACGCGCAAGCGCATCGAGGGCAACGTCGCTCCCGCGCTCGCCCTCGAGGCGATGCTCGTCACCGCGGCGCGCGGGACCCGCGGATGACGCGGGCGCACCAGCCTGTGGTGGAGCGTCGAAGCGGGGCCCGCCGCGGTCGCGCTGCCGCCGTGCTCGCAACGGTCCTCGCCGCGGCGGTCGCGCTCACGGGGTGCGTGTCGGCCTTCATCCCCGAGCGGTCCGCGACATCCACCCCCACGGGCGAGACCGTCTCCGCTCAACTCGAACCGTTCTACGGCCAGGTGCTCGAGTGGACCGCGTGCGAGGGCGGTTTCCAGTGTGCGACCGCGATCGCGCCCCTCGACTGGTCGGAGCCGTCGCGCGGCGAGATCGACCTCGCGCTCATCCGCTCGACGGCGCCGAGCGACCCGATCGGTTCGCTGCTCATCAACCCCGGCGGTCCGGGAGGCTCCGGCTTCGATTTCGTGCGCGACAGTGTCGACTTCGCCGCGTCACCGCGACTGCAGGAGCGATACGACATCGTCGGCTTCGACCCCCGCGGGGTCAACAGGTCGTCGGCGGTGTCGTGCTACGACGACCCCGCCGAACTCGACGCCTACCTCTTCGATCTCCCGTCGGCCGAGCCCGGCACGCCCGAGTTCATCGCCGAGTCCGAGCGCGTGACGGCCGCGTTCGGTGCGGCGTGCCTCGAGCACACCGGTGATCTGCTCGGTCATGTCGACACGGTGAGTGCGGCGAAAGACCTCGACATGCTCCGGGCCGCTCTCGGAGACGCGCGGCTCAACTACCTGGGCTACTCCTACGGCACCCTCCTCGGGGGGACGTTCGCCGACCTCTTCCCCGGCAAGACCGGTCGACTGGTGTTCGACGGCGCCATCGATCCGGCGACCACCGACTTCGACGTCACCCGCACGCAAGCGGAGGGGTTCGAGAGTGCGCTCGAGGCCTACCTCGAGGACTGCCTCACGTCGTCGGCGTGCCCGTTCCGCGGGTCGGTCGACGATGCGGCGGGGGATATCGCGGCTCTCCTCGACAGTCTCGACGCGAGTCCCCTCCGGGCGACAGACGGCCGTCAACTCGGCAGCCGGACGATGTTCTACGCGATCATCCTCCCCCTCTACAGCGCGGAGAGCTGGCCCGTGCTCACCGAGATGTTCGCGTCGGTGCTGCAGGGCGAGGCCGACTACGCGTTCCAACTCGCCGACAGTTACTACGCCCGCGACGCCGACGGGGTCTACGCCGACAACTCGACGGAGGCGTTCATCGCCATCAACTGCCTCGACTACACGTCGTCGGGCACGCCGGAATCCCGCGAGGAGGAAGCCGAGCAACTCGCCGAGGTCGCCCCCGTCTTCGGTCCGACGATGTCGGGCGGGGGAACGTCCTGCGCCGAGTGGCCGTTCGAGTCGACCCGCGAGCGCACCGAGATCGCCGCGGAGGGCTCGGCTCCCATTCTCGTCGTGGGCACGACCAACGACCCCGCGACTCCCTATATCTGGGCGCAGAGTCTGAGCGAGCAGCTCGAGAACGGCCACCTCGTGACCTACGACGGTGAGGGTCACACGGCATACAACAAGTCGAATGCGTGTGTGGACGACGCGGTCGACGACTTCTTCCTCGAGGGCACGGTGCCGCGAACCGATCCGCTCTGCTGACAGCCCCTTGCTGCAAGTTTGCAGTAACTGCAAGAATAGATCCGTGATCACTCCCGCGCCCGGCCTTCGCGAGCGCAAGCGCGCCGCAACCAAGTTCTCGATCGAGTCTGCGGCCCTCACCCTCATCGACGAACGCGGGTTCGAGAACGTGACGGTCGAAGAGATCAGTGCCCACGCGGATGTCTCCCCCCGCACCTTCTTCAACTATTTCGTGTCGAAGGAGGCCGCCGTCGTCGGTGAGGGCCCGCAGTTTCCGGAGGGCGACGACATCGAGCTCTTCGTGGTCGCCGCGAGCGAACGAGCCCTGCTCCCCGACCTCGCCCACCTGCTCACCCTCGCCGCCGACGCGACCCCGGGAGACAAGGCGCTCTCGGCGATGCGTCGCCGCATTCTCAAGGGCAACCCGCAGCTCTTCGCGATGCGCATCGCGACGATGCGCTCGTTCGAGGATGAGCTCGCCCTCGTGGTGGCGCGCCGGCTCGCCCACGACGATCCCGCGCTCGCCTCCGACGACGCCGTGCTCGCCGACCGCGCGAGGCTCGTGACCCTCGTGGCCTTCGGTGCGCTGCGTCACGCGTGGGCGAGTTGGGCGGATTCCGACGGCAGCGTGTCGCTCGCCGACCGCGTTCTCGACTCGTTCGCGATCCTGCAGCAGGTGGCCGGGCGAACCGCACCGGTTTGATCGGCTAAGCTTTCATGCTGTGCCGCCGGGAGACCGGATCGTCACGCCGCCTTAGCTCAGTCGGTAGAGCATCTCACTCGTAATGAGAAGGTCGTCAGTTCGATTCTGACAGGCGGCTCCGTCACTCGATCAGGCGTCCGCGTCGTGTTGCTCGCCGTGCGTACCGCCCGGAGCCGGGCACCGCGGCGAACCGCGGCACCCGACCAGCGCTAGCGGATGATGCCGTGCGAGAGCGCCTGTGCGTGCACGCGCTCGTCGTCCATCGCGGCTCGAGCCTCGAGAACCGAGGCGGTCACCGGTGGCCGCGAGCCCCACACGATCATCGCCACGCCGACGCGCGCAACGAGCGACCCGAGCGGGGTCGGCCGAGACACGTGCCGCGTCTCGCCCTCGAGCGACGAGTCGATCGTGACCACCACGCGCCTCGTCACCGTGATGGCGGCGGTCGCCGTGACCTCCGTCGTATCGACGACAGTCTGACGCGCGGGCCGGTCGAGAACAGTGTTCATGATGGTTCTCCTTTCTGCCGACCTCGGGAACCGGTCGGCGGGGCGACGCGCCCCGGCCGCTGCAGCAGCACGTTCGCATCCTGGGGGTCGGGCACGGACCGGGCAGACGGATGCCTGCGCGGCGGAGAGGGGCGACCGACGCACGACCGTGCGCTGCGACGGATGTCGCGGGGTCGGCCGCTGATCAGACAGCGGCGGGGAGCGTCGGCGAGACCGGAATGGTCAGGTGCCGAGACTGCTCGAGAGCGGGACTACGCGGGGAGCGTGCTGCTCAGGCGGCAGAGAACGGAGCGACGCAGGGGGCGATAGACGGCGTGAATGCGAACGTCATGGCGTGCTCCTTTCGGTGAATCGATGCGGTGCGAGCGGGTGCCCTGCGAACCGGGTCTGACAGTAGCAGCCGCGTGACGGCGAAGGGAAGAGGCAATCGAGACGGGTTCAGATGAGCACGATGCTCAAGCCGGCCCACAGCACGACGGAGAGCGAACCACCGATCAGGCGGTTGCGGCGGCTTGCGCCGGGGGCGGTGAGGGGAAGCGTCGGCCATCGCAGCACGGCACCGGCCGCGCCGATCGCGATGGCGACGACCGCGATCATCCACAGCCACCAGGGGAGAGGCGCATTGGCGGTGATCACCGCTTTCACCGCCACCGCGATGAACACGACCTCGACGAACGAGGTCACGAGCTGCACGCGGTCGCGCGGCGGTTTCTTGCCCGGGCGCCAGGACCGCACCGCGTAGGCGGCGGGAAGACCGACGAGCGCGGCGATGCCCGCGACGAGCAGAACGGTGACGATCATGATGCCGCCTCCCCGACGAGCTCGGCGTCGAGCAGATCGACGCCTGCGGCGTCGACGTTCGTCGCGCTGTCGACGACGACGAACGCCGCGCGCCCGGCCTCGCGGTCGAGGGCGAGCATGCTCGCGAACCCTCCCGTGCGGCCGTTGTGCCAGGTGACGACACGGTCGGGCTCGGCCGCGGCCCCGGGCTCGGTCGAGACATGCCAGGCGTAGCCGACCTCGAGGGCGTCGTCCACGGTCGACGACGGGTCGAGAGCCGCCGAGCCGGGTGCTGAGCCGTCGAGCAGCGCAGACGCCCAGATCGCCATGTCGCGCGGGGTCGAGCGGATGCTCCCCGACGGCGCATACGACCCGAGAGTCCACGCGTCGGAGTGGCGTCCGCCGGCGGTGAGCCCGGTGGGGGCGTCGGCGGGCAGATCGTCGGCCCGCTGCGGAACCGTCGTCTGCGTCATCCCGAGCGGACCGAGGATGCGGGCCTGCAGCAGCATCGCGTAGGCATCGGGATAGTCCGTCGTCGCCAATCCCGGGGTGCTTGCGACAGCGACAGCGTGCCCCAGAAGCGATATTCCCATGTTGGAATACGAGTAGTCGCCGCGCCCGCCCAGGGACTCGCTCCGCGCGTGGTCGAGAAGCTCGTCGAAGTCGTAGCCATACGGATCCGTTCCGAACGCGACCGAACGGTAGTTGGCGAGGATGGCCCCGAACCCGCCGGGCACACTCGGGAGGCCGGAGGTGTGCTGCGCGAGTTCCGCGAGGCTGACCTCGGCGATCGGGGCTCCCTCCAGGTCGAGGTACTCGCCGACCTCGTCGTCTGCAGAGACGTCGCCGCGCTCGATGGCGTCGGCGAAGAGTGCCGCGGTGAACGTCTTCGACACGCTGCCGATCTCGTACACGGTGTCGTCGGCGGCGCCGAAATGAGCGGTCGAGACCGAATCGCCGTCGACCACGACGACACTCGCCGTGCGGAGCGCCCCGGCGCTTTCGAGCATCGGACGACTCGCCTGAACGAGGTCGGGGTCGCCCGCGACGTCGGTCGACAGAGCGGGCCCGCGGGGAACCACGGCGACACCGAGAGCGACCACGGCGACGGCGACGGCGATCGCGAGGGCGCGGAGACGAAAGGAGGTCTGAGGCATGGCGGATGTTCCTGGTCGGGGTCAGTACAGACCGGCGGCGGTGAGGATGACGAGCAGCGGCACGAGCTTCGCCGCGGGGATCGAATAGCGTCCGCGACCGGGTGACTCGAGCCACCCCGCCGAGACGAGCTGGTTGACGTGATGGTAGATCTGGCCGGTGGTGCCGAACCCCTCGAGGGCGGCGAGCTCGGCGACCGTCGACGCCCCGTTCGCGACGACGTGCAGGATGCTCAAGCGCGTCGGGTGGGCGAGCGCGGAGATCGCGGGCGCGACGGTGTCCCAGTCGCGGCCGAGAAGTGTGTCGGTGGCGGCGCCGATCTGCCACTCCGCGTGCATCCCGGTCGGCAGGTCGACGGCCCCCGTGAAGACGACACCGCCCGGCGGCGGCAGTTCGGTCTTGAGCCGCGTGAGTGCCCAGAAGATCTCGGGGTCGAGTGCCGGCGCCGCGACGTCGCCCGCGCCGGGAGCCGCCGCAGCCCCCTGATCCGCCGCCGACAGGATGCCGGCGCCGTCGTCGAGGCGCTGCTCGAGCAACTCGATGCGGCGTTCCATCGCCGCGAGGCGGTCGACGAACGGATCGCTCTCGGTCCTGACCATGCTCAAATTCTACGGAATTACGTAATAAGCGCAAGAGGAGTGACGCCAGGTCGCGCTGGTAGGTTTCTGGAGGCGCTGCACCGCGCGGTCCGCACTGAGGAGGAACCCATGCCCGGAACACTTCGATGGGGAATTCTCGGCCCCGGCGGAATCGCCCGCCAGCAGACATCCGACCTGATCGGATCGGGGTTCTCGGTCGTCGCCGTCGGTTCCCGGTCGCTCGAGTCGGCGCAGTCGTTCGCCGACGAGTTCGGCATCGCGCGAGTTCACGAGGGCTACGACGCCCTCGTCGCCGACCCCGAGGTCGACATCATCTACGTCGCGACGCCGCACTCGCACCACTACGAGCACACCAAGCTCGCGCTCGAGGCGGGCAAGCACGTGCTCGTCGAGAAGGCCTTCACCGTCACGGGTGATCAGGCGCAGATTCTCGCCGAACTCGCCGAGCAGCGCGGTCTCGTCGTGCTCGAGGCGATGTGGGCTCGCTTTCTGCCGCACATGGCGCGCATCCGCGAGATCATCGCGGCGGGCACCCTCGGCGAGGTGCGCACCCTCCTCGCCGATCACAATCAGAAACTGCCGACCGACCCCGAGCACCGCCTCAACAACCCGGCCCTGGCCGGGGGCGCTCTGCTCGACCTCGGAATCTACCCCGTGTCGTTCGCGTGGGACGTCTTCGGAGCGCCGGACACGACTCTCGCCCACGCGGCGCTGACCGAGACGGGCGTCGACCGCCAGACCGCGATCACCTACGGGTACTCCGGCGGCCGTCAGGCCGTGCTGCACACGGCGCTCGACGCCCTCGGCTCGAACCGGGCGACCGTGATCGGCACGGAGGGCCGCATCGAACTGGACTCCGTCTGGTACAACGCGACGTCGTTCACCGTCTTCGACCGGGCGGGTACCGTGCTCGAGCGGTACGAGTCCGACATCACCGGTCGCGGCATGCAGTTCCAAGCGGCCGAGATGGAGCGCCTCGTCGAGAACGGTCTGCTCGCGGGCGAGCTCCTCCCCCCGTCGCAGAGCGTCGCCATCATGCGCTCGCTCGACGACATCCGTCACCAGATCGGCCTCGACTACCCGGCCGATATCATGGCGGTCTGACCCGCACGGCAGCGGGAACCACCTCGAGAGAACGGATTCTCGTGAGCAGAGCGCTCTTCATCATCGACGTGCAGAACGACTTCACCGAGGGGGGCGCGCTCGGTGTCGAGGGCGGCACTGCGGTCGCGGCGGGCATCACCGAGCTCCTCGAGCGGGCCGCGAGCGACTACGACCACGTGTTCGCCTCCCGTGACTGGCACGACGCCGTCGGTGACAACGGGGGCCACTTCGCTCTCGACGGTGCGACACCCGACTACGTCGTCACGTGGCCCGTGCACTGCGTCGCCGAGACCGAGGGCGCCGCCTACCACCCGTCTCTCGACACGTCACCGGTCACCGTCCACGTGACCAAGGGGCAGGGCGTGCCCGCGTATTCGATCTTCGAGGGCACGACGGATGCCGGCGAGACCGTCTCCGCCGCCCTCGAGTCGCTCGGCGTGACCGACATCGACGTCGTCGGTATCGCGACCGACTACTGCGTTCTCGCGTCGGCTCGCGACGCCCTCGACGCCGGTCGCCGCGTGCGCGTGTTCCGCGACCTCGTCGCGGGCGTCGCGCCCGAGTCGAGCGCGAAAGCGCTCGCCGACCTCGCGGACGCCGGGGCCGTCATCACCGAGTCGCGCTGATGCTCGGGCGGGGGCTCCGCGCTGTCATCCCGATCGTGCTGATTCTGGCCTGGCTCGCCGGCGCCGCGATCGGCGGGCCATACTTCGGCCGCATCGACGAGGTGTCGACGAACGACCAGACGAGCTTTCTGCCCGCGACATCCGAGTCGACGGTGGTGCAGGAGAGCCTCGGGGACTTCACCGACTCCTCGGCGATCCCCGCCGTCGTGGTGTTCGACCGCGACGGGGGGCTCACCGACGACGATCGGGCCTTCGCGGCCGACATCGCCGAGAGCCTCGGTGATTTCGAGGGGGTCGTCGACGGGGCATCCCCCGCCATCGAGTCCGACGACGGTGAGGCGTTCCAGGTGTTCGTGCCGATCTCCTCCGAGGGGTCGGCCGACATCATCGACGCCATCCGGGTCTACCTCGAGACGCAGACTCCCGACGGGCTGACCCACTTCGTCACGGGCCCCGCGGGGTTCACCGCCGACATCGGCGCGGCGTTCAGCGGCATCGACGGAATCCTGCTCCTCGTGGCGCTCGGTGCCGTGCTGCTCATCCTCCTCGTGGTCTACCGATCACCCCTCCTGCCCTTCCTCGTGCTCGGCACGTCGCTCTTCGCTCTCTCGGTGAGCATCCTCCTGGTCTGGCAGCTCGCTCGCGCCGAAGTCGTGACCCTCAACGGCCAAGTGCAGGGCATCCTCTTCATCCTCGTGATCGGGGCGGCGACCGACTACTCGCTGCTCTACGTCTCCCGCTATCGCGAAGCCCTCGAGACCGTCGAGTCGAGGTGGGATGCCACCGTGCTCGCGTTCAAGGGCAGCCTCGAGCCGGTGCTCGCGTCGGGAGGCACCGTGATCGCGGGTCTCCTGTGCCTGCTGCTCTCCGACCTCAACTCGAACAAGGCGCTCGGGCCCGTCGCGGCGATCGGTGTGGCCCTCTCGATGCTCGCGTCACTCACCCTCCTTCCCGCGCTGCTTCTCGTCGCCGGACGGGCGTCGTTCTGGCCCTTCCGACCGCGGTTCGACGCGACGCTCGCGCTGTCGTCGATCTCTCCGACGACCCGCCCTCGTCGAGCGCGCGGAGTCTGGGGTGGCATCAGCAGGCTCATCGCCGCCCGCGCGCGGGCGGTGTGGGTCGTCGCGACCCTGCTGTTGCTTGTGGCGTCGATCGGCGTGCTGCAGTTGCGCGCCGACGGTGTGGCGCAGAGCGACCTCGTGCTCGGGCAATCCGAGGCCCGCGACGGTCAGGAGGTGCTCGGCGAACACTTTCCCGGCGGATCGGGGAGCCCCGCATTCATCCTCGGATCGGCCGACAGCATCGACGACCTCGCCGACGCCGCTCTCGACGTGTCGGGTGTCGACTCCGTGGTCGCCGTGTCGGACGACAGCCCGAGCGGCACCGTTGCCGCCGGATCGGATGCGGCGGTCGGACCCGCGGGAGGCCCGCCCGGCGAGCCGACCGTCGTCGACGGCACCGTGCTGCTGCAAGCGACCCTCGCGGTCGCGCCGGACTCCACGGAGGCCGACCGGGCGGTCCTCGACCTTCGGGACGCCGTGCGGTCGGTCGACGACGGCGCCCTCGTCGGCGGAGTGACGGCGACCGCCGTCGACACCGATCGCACCGCCATCCACGACCGCACCCTCATCATCCCGATCGTTCTCGTCGTGATCCTGCTCATCCTCATGCTCCTGCTGAGATCGATCCTCGCCCCCGTGCTGCTCATCGCGAGCGTCGTGCTGTCGTTCGGCGCGGCCCTCGGAGTCTCCGCGCTCGTCTTCAACGGGGTGCTCGGGCTCCCCGGTGCCGACCCGTCTGTTCCGCTGTTCGCGTTCGTGTTCCTCGTGGCACTGGGGATCGACTACAACATCTTCCTCATGACGAGGGTGCGCGAAGAGAGCCTGCGTCTCGGCACGCGCGAAGGGGTTCTGCGGGGGCTCTCCGTGACGGGCGGCGTCATCACGTCCGCGGGCATCGTGCTCGCGGCGACGTTCGCGGCGCTCAGTGTCATCCCCATCCTGTTCCTCCTGCAGATCGCGTTCATCGTGGCGTTCGGCGTGCTGCTCGACACCCTCCTCGTGCGCTCGCTGCTCGTGCCCGCGCTCGCCTACGACATCGGGCCGCGCATCTGGTGGCCCTCCGCGCTCTTACGAGCGAATGACCGCGCCCGATCTCCCGAGGAGACCCGATCATGACTGTGACCGAAACCGCACTACTCGCGGGTGTTCCCGACAGGCTCTTCATCGGCGGCGAGTGGGTCGAGTCGACCTCGGGCCGGGCCATCGAGGTCCGGGACCCCGCGACAGGGCTCGTGCTGAAGACCGTGGCGGATGCCTCCGTGGCCGACGGTGCTCGTGCGCTCGACGCCGCGGTCGCCGCCGCGCCGTCGTGGGCCGCGACACCGGCGCGCGAGCGCGGCGAGATCCTCCGCCGGGCCTTCGACCTCCTGCAGGAGCGCCGGGAGGAGTTCGCTCTGCTCATGACGCTCGAGATGGGCAAACCCCTCGCCGAGTCGCGCGGGGAGGTGACCTACGGCGGCGAGTTCCTCCGCTGGTTCGGCGAGGAGGCGGTGCGCATCGCGGGCCACTACGGCCCCAACCCCGAGGGCACCGGAACCATGGTCGTGAGTCACCGTCCTGTGGGTCCGTGCTACCTCATCACCCCGTGGAACTTCCCGCTCGCGATGGCGACCCGCAAGATCGCGCCCGCGATCGCCGCCGGGTGCACGTCTGTCGTGAAGCCCGCCGAGCTCACCCCGCTCACGACGCTCCTCTTCGTGCAGCTGCTCGCCGACGCGGGGCTGCCCCCGGGGGTCGTCAACGTCATCACGACGTCGACCGCGGGAGACGTGAGCGAGCCGATCATTGCCGACCCGCGCCTCCGCAAACTGAGCTTCACGGGATCGACCCCCGTGGGTGTCTCACTCCTGCGGCAGGCCGCGGGGGGAGTGCTGCGCACATCCATGGAGCTCGGCGGCAACGCACCGTTCGTGGTCTTCGACGACGCCGACCTCGACAAGGCTGTCGAGGGGGCGCTGCTCGCGAAGTTCCGCAACGTGGGTGAGGCGTGCACCGCAGCCAACCGGTTCATCGTGCACGAGTCGGTGGCGGAGGAGTTCGCCGAGAGGGTCACCGCGGCCGTGAGCGAATTCGTCGTCGGTCGCGGCACCGACGACGGCGTGCGCATCGGCCCGCTCATCAACGACGAGGCGGTCGCCAAAGCGGGAGCGCTCGTCGACGACGCCGTCGCGCGCGGGGCGACGGTGCGCACCGGGGGAGCAGCGCTCGAGGGCGACGGAACGTTCTTCGCCCCGACGGTGCTCACGGGTGTGGCGCGCGGGAGCGACATCCTGCGCGAGGAGATCTTCGGTCCCGTTCTCGCCATCTCGACCTTCGCCGATGAAGCCGAGGCCGTCGCGATGGCGAACGACACGCAGTACGGCCTCGTGAGCTATGTCTTCACTCGCGATCTCGCACGCGGACAGCGGATGATCGACGCCCTCGACACGGGGATGATGGGGCTGGGCGTCGGGGTGATCTCGAACGCGGCCGCCCCCTTCGGTGGCGTCAAGCAGTCCGGGATCGGGCGCGAGGGCGGGGCGCTCGGCATCCACGAGTACCTCGAGACCAAGTACACGCTCATCGCGCCGGCGTCGTGAGGGTCGCGCCGTGAAGGTCGTCGTCGAACAGGTCGACTCGATCGACGACCCCCGGCTCGCCGACTACGCGCACCAGACGGATGTCGCGCTCAAGAAGTCCCGCGGAAGCGAGCACGGCCTCTACCTCGCCGAATCCCTCCTCGTGATGCAGCGCGCGCTCGCCGCAGGGCACCGGCCGCGGTCGGTTCTCGCGCTCGGCGGGTCGGTCGACGACGCGGTCGCGGCGCTCGAGGCGAAACCGGGCGGTGCGGATGTCGACGGTCCCGGCGACGTCGTCGTGCCCGTGTTCTCGGGGCCCGGTGACCTCCTCGAACAACTCACCGGCTATGTGCTGCATCGCGGTCTCATCGCCTCGATGCATCGCCCAGCGCTCCCAACGGTCGAGGCCCTCCTCGCTGATGCGCGTCGCGTCGTGATCATCGAGAACGTCGCCGACCCGACCAACGTGGGGGCGATCTTCCGCTCGGTAGCCGCGATCGGGGCAGACGCGGTGCTCGTGACCGACCGGTGCTCCGACCCCTTCTACCGCCGCGCCATCCGCGTGAGCATGGGCACCGTGCTGCAGGTGCCGTGGGGGAGGGTCGGCGCGTGGCCGGCGACGAAGGAGCTGCTCGCGGCATCCGGATTCCATGTCGCGGCCCTCGCGCTCCGCGACGACTCGGTGACGCTGCGCGCCTTCGCGGCACGAGCCCCCGAGCGAGTGGCGCTCGTGCTCGGCGCGGAAGGCGACGGTCTCACGCCCGAGGCGCTCGATGCCGCCGACACGATCGTGCGCATCCCCATGGCGCACGGCATCGACTCGCTCAACGTCGCCGCGACAGCCGCGGTGGCGATGTACGCCCTCGCCGACTGAGGCTCCGCGCGCCCCGCGACGGTTCGGGGCGAGTCGGGGCGGGCTAGATCTCGAAGCGCGTCTCGACCCGGTCGTCGACGGCTGCCGAGAGCCGGCCGAGCATGTCGTCGGACATCGGCGGCAGGTCGTCGAGGGTGAACCAGCGCGCCTCGAGGTTCTCACCGTCGGCCGGGGCGGGGGTGCCGGACACCCAGCGCATGCGGAACGTGAGATCGAGGTACTGGCTCTCGTCGCCGTTCGGGTAGACGATCGGCTCGGTCACGCCGATGCGCGCGAGCCGCTCGGGCACGGCGACGACGTCGGCCTCCTCGAGGGTTTCGCGCGCGGCGGCGACGGCCGGTTGCTCGCCGGGGTCGATGATGCCGGTGACCGGGGTCCAGGCTCCCGTGTCGGAGCGACGCACGAGCAGCACCTCGTCGCCGCGGATCACGACGGCCGTGACACCGCTGAGCCACAGTGGCGCGGTCCCGATCTTCTCGCGGAGTGCCAGGACGAAGTCGGGGGTGGCCATGAGAAAAACTGTAGCGCCGCGCGAACGCAGGGCGCGTCGAAGAGTGGTCTCGGAGCCTGTCGGAGGGCTACACGAGCAACTGGTGCTTCGCGAGATCCTTGTAGAGCGGTGTTGAGACGACGAGCTCCGAGTGCGTGCCCACCCCCACGACACGACCGTGGTCGAGCACGACGATCTGGTCGGAGTCGACGACCGTCGAGAGTCGATGGGCGATGACGATGAGCGTGCGGTTCTCGGCGACCGCGTCGATCGCCTCGCGCAGCATCTGCTCGTTGAGTCCGTCGAGTGACGACGTCGACTCGTCGAGGAGCAGGATGGGCGGGGCCGCGAGAAGCGTGCGGGCGATCGCGAGACGCTGGCGCTCGCCACCCGAGAGCATCACGCCGTCTTCGCCGACGGGTGCGTCGAGTCCGAGCTCGTTGCGGTCGAGCACCTCGGTGAGGTTGACGTCGCGCAGCACGCGCACGCAGTCGTCGTCCGACGCGTCGGGTGCGCCGAGCTTGAGGTTCTCACGGATGGTGCCCGCGAGCACGGGGGCGTCTTGTTCCACGTAGCCGATCTGGGCGCGCAGCTCGGAGCGGTCGAGTGCACGGAGATCGGTGCCCCCGAGCCTGATGACGCCGGAACTCGGGTCGTAAAACCTCTCGATGAGCGCGAGGATCGTGCTCTTGCCCGCGCCGGAGGGGCCGACGAGCGCCGTGCGCTTGCCTCGGGGTGCGGTGAACGAGACGCCGTGCAGCACGGTGCGGTCGCGGGTCGGGGGAAGATCCGCGGCCGGTGCGGTGGGTGTGGTCGGGGCCGGGGGTGCGGCGGAGGTCGCATCCGCGGTGCGGGGGGACGAGACATCCGTTCCCTGCGGGGCACCGGCCGCCGAGTCGGTCGGGGCGGCGCTCGCCGCATCGGTTTCGGGTGCGAGCTCGGTGTAGGTGAACTCGACGTTCTCGAACGCGAGCGCGTCGTCGGAGTCGACCGCGGGGGAGGCGCTGCGGGCGATCGCGGCGTCGCCCTCCGTCTCGCTTGGCAGGGCGATGATCTCCTGGATGCGGCCCAGGGCGCCGAGGGCCGAGTTGACCGATGTGATGGCGCCGAACGCCTGACCGAGCGGGCCGATCATGAGGAAGAGGAACAGGATGAATGCGACCAGGTCGGCGACCGTGATGTCGCCGTTCGCGACGCGGAACCCGCCGACCCCGAGCACGACGAGGAACGACACCTGCAGGGCGATGCCGGCGATCGGCACGACGAGAGCGGAGATCCTCGCGACACTGATTCCCATGCGCCACGCGCCCTCGGCGTGCTTCTCCACTTCGGCGATCTCGCGGGCGGCGGCGTTCGACGCGCGGATGGTGCGCACCGCGCTGATCGACCGCTCGACGGCTGCCGCGAGGTCGCCGACCTTCTCTTGCGCTTTGCGGCTCGCGACACGGATGCGAGCGCTCAGCGTCACGACCGTGATGACCGACGCGGCGATCACGAGCACGGTGAGGCCGAGGAGGATCGGGTCGAGGATCGCCATGGCGATGAGAGCCCCGACGAACGTGAGCGACCCACCGATGGCCTCGACGAGGCCCTGGGTGAGAACGGCGCGCAAGAGCGTCGTGTCGGAGCCGACCCTCGACACGAGGTCGCCGGTGCGGCGCACGTCGAACTCGCTGATGGGCAGGTTGAGCATGCGAGACACGAGCCGGCGACGGCTCGACAGCACCACGCCCTCGCCCGTGCGCTGCAACAGGTAGTGCTGGAAACCGCTGATGAGACCGGATGCGACGACGAGCGCCACGAGCAGCCACACGATGAGCTGCAGGGAGTCACCAGCCTCCACGATCGTGATCACCTGGCTCACGAGGAGCGGTTGCGCGAGCGACGCCGCCGCGCCGAGCACGCTCAGGATGATCACGAAGACGAGCACGCGGCGATGCTCGAAGAGGTAGGGCAGCAGTTGCGAGAACGTCGCGCGCGGGCCCGAATCGGCCTGGGGGCGACCGAAGAGGGAGCGACGCGGGCGAGGCGGGTTCTGCTGGGAAGTCATCGAAGCTCTCTGGGGATCGTGCCCGGTGCGCGGCGGTGGGTGCGTGGTGTCGGCTGCGTGGTGGTGGACTGGGCGATGCAGTGGCAGGCAGGGCTGGACGGCTCGGAGGCGACCGGCTCCGGACCGGCCGGCTCGGGCCGGGTCGGCATCACCCAGGCGCGCCGGTGCCAGCGTATCGGCGCGGGGTGCGCCCCCGTGGTGAGTTCGCTGAGGGCGAGAGGCGGGTCGAGTACTCGTCCTCGCGAAAGACTCCTCCTCCCCGCCCCCTGTGGAGAACCCACTCTCCGCAGACGATTCGTTCTTCTTTCGAACACCCGTTCGATTCGGGAGAATTGATGCATGCCCACCCTCTCCGCCGCTCTCCTCGATCGGGCCGCTGTGGTCGCCGATCTCGGCGGCACGGCGGAGTCGATCGCCGCTCTCGACCACGCTGATCTGACGGCGGCCGTCGAGTCCGTCGCGGCGCTGCAGCACAACGTCGACCAGTTCGCCGCTCTGATCGCGGGGGAGGTCGCGCACCGGTCGCGCCCTGAACTCGGTCACCAGGGACTCGCCCAAAAGGCGGGTTTCGTGAGCCCGGTCGCGATGATCCAGCGTGTGGCGCACGTGAGCCGCGCCGAAGCCACCCGCCTGGTCGAGACCGGATCTTTGCTCGCCGAAGCCGCGTCCGCGGGCGCGCCGCCAGTGGGGGGCAACGACGGTTCCGCCCCACCGTCGTGGCGCGACGCTCTCGCCGCGGCCGTGACGTCAGGTGCCCTCTCGCTCGATGCGATGGATGCGATCCGGCGGGTGTTCTCCGAGATCACCGGCGTCGACGAGATCGTGCTCGAGGACGCTGCAGACGACCTCATCGCCGCGGGACCGGGTCTGACCCCGGAACAGCTCTGGCGCCGTGCGAGGCAGGTGCGTGGTCTCCTCGATGCTGACGGGATCGAGCGTCGGGAGAAACAGCACCGCGACCTGAGGACGGTGCGCACCTGGTGGGACAACGCGACCGGAATGCACTGCGGGTCCTGGCGGCTCGCCCCCGAGGACGGCGCTCTCGTCGCCGAGGCGTTTGCGCAGATCCTGTCACCGCGGCGGGGTGGTCCCCGGTTCGTCGACCCGGCCGCGCGTGCGACCGCGGAGGAGTTGCTGAACGATGGCCGCACCGACGAGCAGGTCAGTGCCGACGCGTTCGTCGACCTGGTGCGCCTCGCGGTCGATGCGGATCCGGGCACCCTGTTTGGCGGGCGCCGCCCGGCCGTGCGGATCGTGGTGACCGCGGACCGGCTCGAGGGCAGGACAGGTCCAGGGTTCATCGAGGGCCGCACCGACACCGTGTCGGCTCCGACGATCGAACGGGCGATCTGCAACACCGGAGTCATCAGCGTCGGCTTCGACCGCGACGGCCAGTGCGTGAACGTCGGACGGGACCGGCGCCTGTTCACGGAACGGCAACGGGTCGGGTTGACGGTCAGAGACGGCGGATGCCGGTTCCCCGGGTGCGAGAGACCTTCGTCGTATTGCGAGGCCCACCACATCAACCCGTGGGCTGGTGTCGAGGGCCGCACCGACATCGCTGACGGCATCCTGCTGCGTCGGAGGCATCATCTGCTGATCCGCGACAACCGGTGGCAGGTGCACCGAGACCGAGCCGACTACTTCCTCGAACCACCACCCTCGGTCGATCCGGGGCGGGTGTTCATTCCGATGCCGTCCCGGAGCCCGGTCGCCCATGAGATCGCGATGTAGCGATGTGACGACGCAACCCGGCCCGAACCGACCCGGACCCTCAGCTCACGTTCGAGGTGTACTCGAGGTCCCGCGTCTCCTTGCTCAGGATGAGCGCGACGAGCGTGATGGCCCCCATGACGCTCAGGTACACACCGACGAGCACCGGGCTCCCGTCGGCGAGACCCCAGAGCCACACCGCGATGAACGGCGCCACAGCAGCACCGAGGATGCTCGCGACGTTGTAGCTGATCGCCGACCCCGTGTACCGCACGTTCGTCGGGAACAACTCGGGCAACAACGCCCCCATCGGACCGAACGTCAACCCCATGAGAGTGAACCCGATCACGAGCAACGCGTTGACACCCACATCTCCACCCCCGAGGAGTGGCACGAACAGAAAACCGAAGACGATGATCGCGAGAGTCGTCACGATGAGGTGCGCACGACGGCCGAACCTCTCCGCGAGCGGACCAGACACGAGCGTGAAGATTCCGAAGAACACGACACCGACGATGAGCATGATGAGGAAGTCGTTGCGCGTGTAGCCGAGGCCCGCGACATCCGCATCGACCGGCGTCGTGCCGTACGTGAGCGTGTACGTCGTCATGAGATAGAAGAGCGTGTACGTCGCGAGCATGATGAACGTTCCGAGGATGAGCTGACGCCAACTCGACTTGAAGACTCGCGCGAGAGGCAGCTTCTCGACCTCACCCGACTCGATGACCTTCGTGAACGCGGGAGTCTCGATGAGCTTGAACCGCACATAGAGACCGATGATCACGAGAACGGCGCTCGCGAGGAACGGCACACGCCACCCCCACGACAGGAAGTCGTCTTCGGGCAGCGTGAGGTTGAGGATGAGGAACACGCCGTTGGCCACGATGAAACCGATCGGCGCACCGAGCTGCGGGAACGTGCCGTAGATGGCGCGCTTGCCTTCGGGAGCATTCTCCGTCGCGAGCAACGCTGCGCCACTCCACTCGCCACCGAGACCGAGACCCTGGGCGAAACGCATGATCACCAGAAGCGTGGGGGCGAGAACCTCCCAGCCGGGCGTGAGCGCCGTCGGGATGCACCCGATGAGCACCGTCGCGACACCCATCGTGAGCAGCGACGCCACGAGGGTGCCCTTGCGACCGATCCGGTCACCGAAGTGCCCGAACAGGATCGACCCGATCGGCCGCGCCACGAACGCCGCGCCGAATGCCGCAAACGACTTGAGGAGCGACATGGTCGGGTCGTCCCCGGGGAAGAACAGGATCGGGAACACGAGCACGGCCGCCGTCGCATAGACGTAGAAGTCGTAGAACTCGATCGACGTGCCGATGAGGCTCGCGAAGATGACACGAGAACGAGGATTGGTCTTGGCAGACGCGGTGGGGGCGGTGACGGACGACATGCAGAAACTCCGGACAGGCTGACGGGGCTGGACCGCCGGGCACGGGACCACCTGATGCGGGGTCGACGAGTGCGAGGCGAAAGAAGAGAGGCGGCCGTTCGTGACGGCCGCCAATCACCTTACGCTCATCTTCGAGGGCTCACAGCGCACTGATGCGCCACGACACCTCGTGCGTCGCCCCGGGCTCGAGCTCGACGACATCCGTCTTCGAGTTGAACGCGTCGGGCGGACACGTCATCGGCTCGACCGCGAGCCCGATGCGGCTGGGCTCGGGCGCCGGACGATCCGCGGTGTGGATCTGCACCCAGGGGCAGGCCTCGTCGAACTCGATCGCGACCCCGCTCCCCGCCGCGGTCGTGACGCGCACGGTCGCGCGAGGGGAGAATTCGAGCGACGTGTAGGCGTGATCGACGAAAGTGTCACCGATCACCCGCCCCCCGCGGAAGTCGAGGGTGCCGTCGAGAACCGAATCGACGGAGGCGACGCGGTCGGGGAGCAAACGGTCGCCCTCGGTGAGGAACACGTCTGAGGCCGACAGCTCGAGAGTCCAGTCGTCGACGATGCCCTCGCCCGCCACGAGGTACGGGTGCGCACTGCACCCGTAGGGCGCCGTCGTGTCGCCGACATTGGTCGCACCGATCGACTGCGTGAGACCGTCGCTCGACACCGTGAACGTGACCGAGACACGCACCCGGTGCGGATAGCCGACCTGCGGCGGGATGATCGCCGCGAGCGTCACCGCATCGCCGACGTGCTCCACGACCGAGAAGTCCACCCAGCTCACGAGCCCGTGGAGGGCGTGACCCCGCTCGGGTTCGGTGAGGGCGAGCTGCCGATCCTCGCCCGCGAACGTGTAGGTGCCGTCGATGATGCGATTGGGCCACGGGGCGAGCGTCGCACCGCGGAAATTGCGTCGGACCTCGTCTGCCGCGAACGGAACCGTGAGGTCGCGCCCGTCGAACGTGAGCTCCCGCAGCGTCGCACCGGTGCTCGCGACGGTCGCCTGGTAGCCGTGCGCCTCGATCACGTACTGCGTGCCCGAGAGGGGCGTGTCGCCGGTGGCGGTGGCGGTGGGAGCGGCGGCGGTGTCCTCGGTCATGGTGAGCCTTTCGTCGTGTTCCCCCACTGTGTCACGCGGAGGGAGCGACCGGGGTCAGGCCGAGAGCTCCGGGAAGAACACGCGCTGCACCCAGAAACCCGCGAGCACGATCGACCCGAGGATGACGACGATCTTGATGTAGACGATCGGATTCTTCATCAGAGGGCCGCCTCGAGCTTCGCGAACTCGAGCTTCGCGAGCGAGCGGATCACGAGGGCCGTCGAGACCGCTGCTTCGGCCGCCTCGGCACCCTTGTCTTCGCTCGACTCGGGGAGTCCCGCGCGGTCGAGTCCCTGCTGCTCCGTGTCGACCGTGAGCACACCGAAACCGATCGGTTTGCCGCAGTGCACGCTCACTTGCGTGAGACCGGAGGTCGTCGCATCCGCGACGTACTCGAAGTGGGGCGTTCCGCCGCGGATGATGACGCCGAGCGCGACGACAGCGTCGGCTCCCGCGTTGAACGCCGCCTTGCTCACGACGGGGAGCTCGAAGCTCCCGGAGACCCGCACGACGTTGACGTCGGCATTCGCGTGCTCGAGATACCGTTTCGCCCCCGCGAGGAGGCCCTCCGCGATGGTCTCGTGCCATGACCCGGCGACGATCGTCACCGAGAGTCCCGTCGCGTCGAGGGGGGTGGTGTCGGGGGCGCCGGCTCCGGTCACAGTTCTTGCTCCTTCAGAGTCTGGATCGCCGCGGCAGCGACGAACCTGTCGAGTGCAGCATCGTCGGGCAACATGTGCCCCATCCGATCGCGCTTGGTGCTGAGGTAGGCCTCGTTGACCCCGCCCACCCCGACCACGAGAGGCACCTGGTCGATCACGGTGATGCCGCGGTCGACGAGTTGCTTGACCTTGTCGGGGTTGTTGGTGATCACTCGCACCGAGGATAGTCGGAGGTCCTCGAGGATCGCGACCGCAGCACCGTAGTCCCGGCCGTCGGCGGGGAAACCGAGCGCGAGGTTGGCGTCGAGAGTGTCGAGCCCGTCTTCCTGCAGGCGGTAGGCCTTGAGCTTGTTGACGAGACCGATCCCGCGACCCTCGTGCCCCCGCATGTAGATCACGACGCCCCCGTGTTCCTGGATGGTGTCGAGCGCCGCATCGAGCTGCGGTCCGCACTCGCACTTGAGCGAACCGAACACCTCGCCCGTGAGGCACTCGGAGTGCACCCGGATGAGTGCACCGTCGGTCGGTTCGCCGGCGATGACGGCCACGTGGTCGGCCCCCGACATCCGGTCGCGGTAGGCGCGGAAACGGAACGGTCCGCGGTTCGTAGGAATGGTCGTCTCGACCTCGAAGATCACGCGCGAGCTCTCGGGCAGCGGGGTGACGGTGGGAACCTCCACGTCGGCGTGCACCTCGTGGAGGTAGGCGATGAGGCTCTCGATGGTGATGACGGTGAGCCCCTCGCGCTCACCGAGCGCGAGCAGACCGGGGAGGCGCATCATCTCGCCGTCGTCGGCGACGATCTCGGAGATCGCCCCGACGGGGGTCAGGCCCGCCAGTTTCATGAGATCGACGGCCGCTTCGGTGTGACCGTCGCGCTCACGCACCCCACCCTCGGCCGCACGCAGCGGCAGGATGTGGCCTGGCCGGTTGAGGCTCGACGGCGTCGACTCGAGGTCGGCGAGCACGCGCAGCGTGTGGGCGCGATCGGCGGCACTGATGCCTGTGCTGAGCCGGTCGGCCGCGTCGACCGTGACCGTGTAGTTGGTGCCTCGGGGGTCTTCGTTGTGGGCGACCATCACGGGCAGCTCGAGACGGTCGGCGATCTCGTTCGTCATGGGTGCGCAGATGAACCCCGACGAGTTGCGCACGAGCCACGCGATCCACTCCTGGCTCGCGAGCTCGGCCGAGATCACGACGTCGCCCTCGTTCTCGCGACCCTCGTCGTCGACGACGATCACGGGTCGGCCAGCACGCAGCTCGTCGAGGGCGGTGGGGATGTCGGCGAGGCTCACGATGCGGTCCCGTTCTGGAACGCGAGCATCCGCTCCACGTGTCGGGCGAGGATGTCGGTCTCGATGTTGACCGTGTCGCCGACGGTCTTGCGGCCGAGCGTCGTGACCGAGAGTGTCTCGGGGATGAGTGACACCTCGAACCAGTCGGTGCCCACGTCGCTCACGGTGAGCGAGATGCCGTCGATCGCGATCGAGCCTTTGCTCGCCACGAGGGGTGCGAGGTCTGCCGAGAGACTGAACCGCACGATCCGCCACGCGCTGCCCTCGGTGATGGAGAGCAACTCGCTCGTGCCGTCGATGTGACCCTGCACGATGTGTCCACCGAGACGGTCGCCCACCTGGGCTGCACGCTCGAGGTTGACCGGCTCACCCGGTGTCGGAGACGTGAAGGTGCTCATGGCGATCGTCTGCGCCATGACGTCGGCGGTGAACCAGTCCGGCCCCTGGTCGACGACCGTGAGGCACACGCCGTTGACCGAGATGGAGTCGCCGTGGGAGGCGTCGCCGACAACGAGGGGGCCGCGCACGGTGAGCCTCGCGGCATCCGTTCCCGGCGACCACTCGACCACTTCGCCGAGCTCTTCGATGATTCCGGTGAACATTAGAGGGTCCTTCCGTCGGTGCCTGAGGGTGCTGAGAGTGCGGGCGCGGCCGCTGCTGGTGGGGCTGGCGCGGGGCGCGCGACCAGCAGGATGTCGTCGCCGAGGATCTCGAGACGCTCGACCGCGAGCCTGCGGGCGTCGGCGATTCCCGGCACGCCCACGTCGCCGAGCGCGAGCCGGTCGCCGCCGAGCAGAACGGGGGCGAGGTAGACGAGAAACTCGTCGACGAGCCCCGCGCGCACGAACGCGCTCGCGAGGGTCGGCCCACCCTCGACGAACACCGAGCGGATGCCCCTTTTGAACAGGTCGGCGAGCACGGCGTCGAGATCGTGGCTGCGCGCCTCGATGAGCGCGTGCGGATGCTCGCGCACGCGCGCCGTGGCCGCGACCGCGCGCTCGCCGACCACGACGGGCACGGGCTGGTGGGGGAGGAGTTCGCCCGCATCCCCGCGCGCCGTGAGCGAGGGGTCGTCCGCGATCACGGTGCCCGTGCCGACGACGATCGCGTCGGCATCCGCCCGCCTCTCGTGCACATGCTGGCGCGCGGCCGTTCCCGTGATCCACTGGCTCGACCCGTCGGCGGCCGCGGCCCGACCGTCGAGGCTCGAAGCCCACTTGAGGGTCACGACGGGGCGCCGGAGGGTCATGGCCGTGAGCCACCCGTGCAGAAAGGCGGTGGCCTCGTCGGCGAGCACTCCCTCGACGACGTCGATTGCCGCGTCACGCAGTCGCGCGGCGCCGCCACCCGAGGCGTGACCGGGGTCGGCGACCGCGTAGACGACTCGCGCCACGCCCGCGGCGATGAGTGCCTCGGTGCACGGTCCGGTGCGGCCGTGGTGGTTGCACGGTTCGAGGGTCACGACCGCTGTCGCCCCGCGGGCGGCATCGTCGACGAGGTGGCTGAGGGCATCGACTTCGGCGTGAGCGGTGCCGGCACCGCGGTGCCAGCCCTCGGCGATCACCGTGCCGTCGGGGGAGAGGATGACGCACCCGACGCGCGGGTTGGGTCCGGTCTTCACGCCGCGCGACGCGAGGGCGAGCGCCGCGCGCATGGCTTCCTCGATCGTGGTGCTCATCATCCGGTGTCCTGAATCTCGAGTGTCGAGACGGTCTCCGGGATTCCGCGCGGTGCACGCGGGATGGTGCGCAGGGTCGACCGATCCTGCTCGTGCTGCCTCTCATCCAGACTGAGAGATCTCGCGATCTCATTACTGTCGGTCCCGGAATTCCACCGGCTCAACCGAACGGGATGTCGCCATCTCGTGCGGGTCGCGGACTGTCACCGCCGGTTCGGATTCTCACCGACCCCGGAGCACGTACTGCTGTCGAGTGTAGTCAACGCGTTTCGGGGCGCGGTATTCCCCGTCACCCGCCCTCGCCCTCGCCCTCAGAGCTCGGAGCTCAGAGCGGCCAGCCGCCCGCGCGCGACCGGGGGTCGCTGCGCAGGAGGCTCGCTTGCCACGCATCGACGCGTTCGTCGCGGTGCACCATCGATTTGCGCGCCGTCCCCTCGAATCGGAAGCCCGCGCGCCGCGCGATCATCGCCGACGGCACGTTGCCGGCAACCGCTTGCCAGTGGATGCGCTGGAGGTCGAGCGCGGTCGGATCGAACCCGAGGTCGATCACCGCGGCGAGGGCCTCGTCCATGAGGCGAGCCCGTCGCCTCGACCGTGCGAGCCAGAACCCGACGGTCGCCGAACGGACCGGTTCGAGTCGCAGCTCGATCACGCCGGCGAGTTCGCCCTCGAGTCGGATCGCCCAGAGCACGACCCCGTCGCTCGCCGGGTGTCTGCCCGACCGGCTCGAGGAGGCGTAGTCGGTGGCGAAGGAGGTGGCGTGATCGAGGGTGTACGGCTGCGGAACGGGAACCCAGCGCTGCAGTTCGGGGTCTTGGCAGAACTCGGCGATCCGGGGGGCGTCGGAGGGCACGACGGCATCGAGCACGAGCCGCTCGGTCTCGAGGCGCACGACGGGGTCGGGTGCGTCCGTCTCGCGTGCGCCGGTCTCCCCTGCGCCGGTGTCACCCGCACTCCCGTCGGTCATCGGCGTACTTTCGGCAGCAGGCCGATCCTGTCGTAGACGGTCGCGAGGGTCTGCTCCGCGATCTCGTTGGCCCGGTCGGCGCTCACGGCGAGGATGCGATCGAGCTCGGCCGGGTCATCCATCAGTTCGAGCGCGCGAGTGCGGATCGGATCGAACACGGCCACGACCGCGTCGGCGACGTCGCCCTTGAGGTCTCCGTATCCCCGCCCCGCGTACTGCGCCTCGAGGTCGGCGATGGGTGAACCTCCGAACGCCGAGAGGATCGTGAGGAGGTTGGACACACCGGGTTTGGCGCCGCGGTCGAAGCGGATCTCGCGGTCGTCGTCGGTCACCGCCGACTTGAACTTCTTCGCCGTCGTCTTCGCCTCGTCGAGCAGGAAGACGACTCCCGAGGTCGACGCCGCCGATTTGCTCATCTTCGACACCGGGTTCTGCAGGTCGTAGAGCCGTGCGCCCTGGGCGAGGATCGTCGGTTCGGGCACGACGAAGGTCGAGCCGAATCGGCTGTTGAACCGCGTCGCGAGATCCCGCGTGAGCTCCACGTGCTGTTTCTGATCGTCGCCGACCGGCACCTGGTGGGTCTGGTAGAGCAGGATGTCCGCCGCCATGAGGGTCGGGTAGGCGAAGAGCCCGAGCGACGCGGCATCCGTTCCGTTCTTGGCCGCCTTGTCTTTGAACTGCGTCATGCGGCTGGCCTCGCCGAAGCCCGTGATGGTGTTGAGCACCCACGCGAGCTGGGCGTGCGCGGGAACGTGGGACTGCACGAAGAGGGTCGACTTCTCGGGGTCGATCCCCGCCGCGATGTACTGCGCGGCGGTGCGGCGGATCTGCGCGCGCAGCACGGCCGGCTCCTGCGGCACGGTGATCGCGTGGAGGTCGACGACGCAGAAGATCGCGTCGTGCGACTCCTGCATGTCGCGCCACTGCCGCAGCGCCCCCACGTAGTTGCCGATGTGGAGGGAGTCGGCCGAGGGCTGCATCCCGGAGAAGAGACGGGGTTTGGAGGTCATGGTGTGCTTTCTTGGCGGGAAGGGGGGTCAGATCACGTAGTCGACGACGACGGGAGCGTGGTCGGACCATCGGGTGTCCCACGCGTCGGCTTTGTCGACGGCATACGACGTCACGCTCGCCGCGAGGGCGGGCGTGGCCACGTGGTAGTCGAGTCGCCACCCGGTGTCGGTGTCGAAGGCTTTGCCGCGCTGCGACCACCACGTGTATGGCCCTTCGACCTCGCCCGCCCACGCGCGGCCGACGTCGACCCAGCCGAGGCCGGGCCCCGTCGAGCCGTCGACGCCCGTCACGGTCTCGCCGAGGGGGCCGAAGAAGCGATCGAAGTAGGCGCGTTCGTCGGGCAGGAACCCCGCGTTCTTGCGGTTGCCCTTCCAGTTGCGGATGTCGATCTCGCGGTGTCCGACGTTGAGGTCGCCGACGACGAGCGCGTGGTCGGAGTGGCTCGCGAGCTCGGGGAGGCGCGCCTCCATCGCGTCGAGGAAGGTGTACTTCTCGACCTGCTTGGGGGTGCCGACCTCGCCCGAGTGCACGTAGGTGCTCACGACCGTGATGCTCGCGTCTCCGACGGTGAAGTCGGCTTCGAGCCAGCGCCCGGCGCTGTCGAACTCGTCGGCGCCGAGGCTCACGCGGTGAACGGTCGCGACGTTCCGGCTCGCGATCGCGACCCCCGCACGGCCTTTCGCCGTGGCCGCGTCGTGCAGGATGCTCCACCCGTCGCCGAGGAGCCCCGCGAGGTCGTCGGTCGACGCGCGCACCTCCTGGAGGGCGAGGATGTCGACACCGCGACCGTCGAGCCAGTCGCCCATGCCCTTGCGATACGCGGCGCGCACTCCGTTGACGTTGACGGTCGCGATGCGGAGGGGCTGAGTCATGAGGTCAGTCTATTTTGAGCCGCGCCGCGAGATTCGCGCCCAGACCCGCGCGAGCCCTTTCGGCCGCTGCGCCTCGGCGGCGATCCGCTCGAGCTCGGCGATGCGTTCCTGCTCCCGCCGTTCCTCTTCGGCGGCCACGGGGTCGGCGGCGATCCCGCTGTCGTTCATGCCCACGGCGACCCACGCCGCCGAGATGAGGATGGCCTGGCACACGAGGTTGAAGAAGATGAGCAGACCGATGATGATCGCGAACGTCTCGAGCAGCGGGTTGGTGCCCGCGCCCCCGAGCAGAGTGTTGCCGAGCAGTTTGAGCGCGCCGACGAGCACCCCTCCGAGCAACGCGCCGCCGAAGAGTCTGCGGCGCGGGATCGGAATGCCCGCGAGCACCCGGTAGAGCGCTGCGAGCACCACGGTGTCGAGCGTGAGCACGATGATGAGCCCGACGACCGTTCCGAGGGTCGCCGAGAACCAGGAGTCCTCGCCGATGCCCACGAGGGAGAGGAAGAAGTCCATGAGCACGGTGCTGAGCGACGAGAGCACGGTCGAGAGCAGGAGGGCCGCACCGAAGGCGAGCGCGAGACCGAAGTCCTTCGCCTTGAGGATCAGGATGTTCGCCTGCACCTGCTGGAGGCCGAACATCCGTCGCACGGCGTCGCGCGCCGACGCAAGGAAGTTGAGCGCGATGAAGAGCAGGATGACGAGGGCGGCGAGGCCCGTCCAGTTGAGTCCGCCGGTCTCGAGCAGATCCTCGGGGTCGATGGCGCCGTCGGGCTGCTCCGGCGACTCGATTAGCCCGGGCACCGCGGCGGAGATGGTGTCGACGAGCTCGTTGCGCAATCCGATGTCGTTCTGGATCACGATTCCGGCGATCGAGAAGCCGACCCACAGGGCGGCGAAGGTCGCGAAGAGTGCTTGGTAGGCGAGACCGGTCGCCATGAGGGGGCCGATGCGCGAAAGGTAGTGGAAGAGCACGCGCACCGGTTTGAGCTCGAACACGGTCGTCACGATTCGGGAGACGGCACCGCCGATGCCGCCGGGGGTGGCCGTGCCCTCGCGGGCGTCGCGGGCGTCGCGCGAGTCGTTCGCGGGCGAGACGACGGTCGTGCCGGTGCCGGTGCCGGTGCCGGTGCCGGTGCCAGTGCCGCCCCCCGAGCGCGTGTCATCCGCCCTCTCGTCGAGGTCGGCGGTGACGCGATCGTGTGCGCCGTCGCCTCGGCGCCCGACGGTGCTCTCGTCGTGCGCGCGCGGCTTCGCCATTCCGTCAGCGTAACAAGGCCGGGATAGGCTGACTCGAGCCCCCGAGACACGGGGCGACGAGCATCACGGGGGCCACGGCGGCCCCAGAGCGGAAGTTGTGACAATGGACCTGAGCGGCGTCGGAGTCGGCAGCACAGTCGCGGTGGGGCGCATCCTCAGGATGCCCGAGCCTCTCGCCAAACCGGAGCAGGCGCAGCATTCCGGAGACGCCGAAGCGGAGTTGCGCTCGACGATCGACGCACTCGATGCCGTCGCAGCCGAACTGCTCGAACGCGGTGCGACGGCGGGCGGTGCGGCTCAGGAGGTTCTCGAGGCCGCCTCGATGATGGCGAAGGATCCGACCCTCGCCGACGACGTGAAGGCGCGCATCGACGCCGGGTCGACCGGCGAGAGGGCCGTCTTCGACGCGTTCGCGGCGTTCCAAGACATCCTCATCGGCATGGGCGGCTACATGGCCGAGCGTGCGACCGACCTCGGGGATGTCTCGCAGCGCGTCATCGCGCGCCTCCGCGGCGTGCCGGCACCGGGCGTTCCCGAGAGCGACGAGCCGTTCATCCTCGTCGCTCCCGACCTCGCCCCCGCAGACACCGCTCTCCTCGACCTCGACAAGGTGCTCGCCCTCATCACGCGCGACGGCGGTCCCACGAGCCACACGGCGATCCTCGCGCGATCGAAGTCGATTCCCGCGATCGTCGGCGTCACCGGTGCCCTCGACCTCGCCGACGGAACGCTCATCATCGCGGATGCCGCGAGCGGGGCGATCACGGTCGACCCGAGTGACGACGCCGTCGAGTCCGCTCGCGCTCGCATCGCCGAGCGAGCGGCCGCCCTCGCGGCCCCCATCACGGCAGGCGCGCTCTCCGACGGCACCGCGGTGCCCCTGCTCGCGAACCTCGGCTCCCCCGCCGATGCGGAGGCCGCCGTCGAGCTCGGGGCCGAGGGTGTCGGTCTCTTCCGCACCGAGTTCCTCTTCCTCGACGCGAAGACCGCGCCGACGGTCGAAGACCAGCAGGCCCAGTACCGCGATCTCCTCGGCCACTTCTCGGGCAAGAAGGTCGTCGTGCGCGCTCTCGACGCGGGGGCGGACAAGCCCCTGAGCTTCCTCAACGACGCCGAAGAGGAGAACCCCGCGCTCGGCCTGCGCGGCTTGCGTGCCCTGCGCGCGAGCGAGCAGATCCTGCGCGATCAGCTCACGGCGCTCGCGGGCGCCGAAGCGGAGTCCGACGCCGACCTCTGGGTCATGGCCCCCATGGTGGCCGACGCCGCCGAGACCGACTACTTCGTCGAGCTCGGCCGCGAGCTCGGTCTCACGACCGTCGGTGTCATGGCCGAGATCCCCTCGCTTGCTCTCGTCGCCGACCAGGTGCTCGAGTCGGCGGACTTCGTGAGCGTCGGCACGAACGACCTCACCCAGTACACCCTCGCGGCAGACCGCATGCTCGGGAGCGTCGCGTCGTATCAGGACCCGTGGCACCCCGCCGTGTTGCGTCTCGTGAAGCAGCTCGGTGACGCCGGTGCGGCCGCGGGCAAGCCCGTCGGTATCTGCGGTGAGGCGGCAGCCGACCCGCAGCTCGCGATCGTGCTCGTCGGGCTCGGTGCGACGACTCTCAGCATGACGCCCGCGGCTCTCGCCGACGTGCGCGCGGCACTCCTGACGGTCACCCTCGACGAGGCCAGGGCGCGTGCCGCTCGCGCGCTCGGCGCTCGCACGGCCGCCGACGCGCGCGCCGCGGCATCCGCGAGCTGATCCGCACCGCGGACGGACCCTGACCGTCCCGCACCGCTGACGACGAAGCGCCCGGCACCCTCACGGGGCCGGGCGCTTCGTCGTGTCCCGGTTGGGGAACGACGATCGTTACGGGGTGCCGCGCATGATCGCCTGCTTGACCTCGGCGATCGCTTGCGTCACCTGGATGCCGCGGGGGCACGCCTCGGTGCAGTTGAAGGTCGTGCGACAGCGCCACACACCCTCCTTGTCGTTGAGGATGTCGAGGCGCACCTGCGAGCCCTCGTCACGCGAGTCGAAGATGAACCGGTGGGCGTTGACGATCGCTGCCGGTCCGAAGTACTGTCCGTCGGTCCAGAAGACGGGGCAGCTCGACGTGCACGCGGCGCACAGGATGCACTTCGTGGTGTCGTCGAACCGCGCACGCTCGGCGGGGCTCTGCAGGCGCTCCTTCTCGGGCTTGCTCGAGGCGATGAGGAACGGCTGCACCTCCGCGAAGCTCTCGAAGAAGGGGTCCATGTTGACGATGAGGTCCTTCTCGAGGGGGAGCCCCTTGATGGCCTCGACGTAGATCGGCTTCGAGATGTCGAGGTCCTTGATGAGGGCCTTGCACGCGAGACGGTTGCGGCCGTTGATGCGCATCGCGTCCGACCCGCAGACCCCGTGGGCGCACGAGCGGCGGAAGGTCAGCGTCTGGTCCTGCTCCCACTTGATCTTGTGCAGAGCGTCGAGCACCCGATCGGTAGCGAGAACCTCGACGTCGAAGTCCTCCCAGCGCGGCTCGGCATCCACCTCGGGGTCGAAGCGCCGGATGATGAGCGTCGCCGTGAACATCTCGACCTCGTCGGATGCCGCGTTGTCTCGTTCGAGTACGGGAGTGCTCATCAGTACTTTCTTTCCATCGGCTGGTAGTTGGTGATCACGACGGGCTTCGTCTCGAGTCGGATGTGCTCGCCCGCATCCGCGGACTCGGGGTCACCCGTGAGGTAGGCCATCGTGTGCACGAGGTAGTCGTCGTCGTTGCGGGTCGGGAAGTCCTCGCGGAAGTGACCTCCGCGGCTCTCCTTGCGCGAGCGCGCCGAATACACGAGCACTTCGGCGAGGTCGAGCAGGAACCCGAGCTCCACGGCCTCGAGCAGGTCGGTGTTGAACCTCTTGCCCTTGTCCTGAACCTTGATGTTCTTGTAGCGCGCTCGGAGGTTCTCGATGAGCTCGGTGACCTCGGCGAGGGTCTCCTCGGTGCGGTAGACCTGCGCGTTGCGGTCCATCGAGTCCTGGAGTTCTTTGCGGATGACCGCGATCCGCTCGGTGCCGTCGCCCTGACGTACCCCGTCGAGGAGCGCGAGCACTCCCGCGGCGGGATTCTCGGGCAGGGGCACGAAGTCGGCGGACTTCGCGTAGATCACGGCGTTCTTGCCCGCGCGCTTGCCGAACACGTTGATGTCGAGGAGCGAGTTGGTTCCGAGGCGGTTGGAGCCGTGCACGCTCACGCACGCGCACTCTCCGGCGGCGTAGAGACCGGGAACGACGGTCGTGTTGTCGCTCAGCACCTCGGCGTCGACGTTGGTCGGGATTCCGCCCATCGCGTAGTGCGCCGTCGGGAGCACGGGCACGGGCTCGTAGTAGGGCTCGACGCCGAGGTAGGTGCGCGCGAACTCGGTGATGTCGGGGAGCTTCGCGTCGATGACGGCGGGCTCGAGGTGGGTGATGTCGAGGTAGACGTAGTCCTTGTTCGGGCCGGCGCCGCGACCCTCGCGGATCTCGGTCGCCATGCACCTCGCGACGATGTCTCGGGGGGCGAGGTCCTTGATGGTGGGCGCGTAGCGCTCCATGAACCTCTCGCCCTCGCTGTTGCGCAGGATCGCGCCTTCGCCTCGGGCGGCCTCGGAGAGCAGGATGCCGAGCCCCGCGAGTCCGGTCGGGTGGAACTGGAAGAACTCCATGTCTTCGAGGGGGAGTCCCTTGCGCCAGATGATGCCGACGCCGTCACCCGTGAGGGTGTGCGCGTTCGAGGTCGTCTTGAAGATCTTGCCGTAGCCACCCGTCGCGAAGACGATCGACTTCGCCTGGAAGACGTGGATCTCACCCGTCGACAGCTCGTACGCGACGACACCCGAGGGGCGCTTGACCGTTGCGCCGTCTTCGACGACCTCGGTCATAAGCAGGTCGAGCACGTAGAACTCGTTGAAGAAGTTGATGCCGTGCTTGACGCAGTTCTGGTAGAGCGTCTGCAGGATCATGTGACCCGTGCGGTCGGCCGCGTAGCACGCGCGACGCACGGGCGACTTGCCGTGCTCGGCCGTGTGACCGCCGAAGCGACGCTGGTCGATCTTGCCGTCGGGCGTGCGGTTGAAGGGCAGCCCCATGTTCTCGAGGTCGATGATCGCGTCGATGGCCTCTTTCGCGAGGATCTCCGCGGCGTCCTGGTCGACGAGGTAGTCGCCACCCTTGACGGTGTCGAAGGTGTGCCACTCCCAGTTGTCTTCCTCGACGTTGGCGAGGGCCGCAGCCATGCCGCCTTGCGCGGCACCCGTGTGCGACCGGGTCGGGTAGAGCTTGGAGATGACCGCCGTGTTGGCGTGGGGACCGGCCTCGATGGCCGCGCGCATGCCGGCACCACCGGCTCCCACGATGACGACGTCGAACTGGTGGTAGTGGATTCCGTCGACGATGGTGCTCGGCGAGGTGCCCTCGCGGCTCAAGAAGCCACTCCACAGAAGGAGGGCAGAAGGTCGGCGGGAGCGCCGACGGGGCAGGGCTCGAAGGTGTAGATCACAAGGGTTCCCAAAACGAGGAGGACGACGGTGGACGCCGCGAGGGCGCCCTTGAGGATGGTGCGCACGAGCCTGTTGCTCGCGTAGTCGTTGACGATCGTGCGCATGCCGTTGGAGCCGTGGATGAGCGCGAGCCAGAGGAGGAGGGTGTCCCAGACGATCCAGAACGGGTCGGCCCATTTGCCGGCGACGAAGGCGAAGTCGATCGCGTTGACGCCTTCGCCGACCATGAGGTTGACGAACAGGTGGCCGAAGATGAGCACGACGAGAACGACACCGCTCGCGCGCATGTAGATCCAGCCCCACTTCTCCCAGTTGACGCCGCGGTTCGCGACCGCGGTCGACGCCGACCGGGGTGCCTGAATGTTCTCGGTAGTCATCGTCAGCCTCCGAAGACGTGCATGAGGTGGCGGGGGGCGAAACCGATCATGAGCACGGCCCACATCACGAGGACCACGACGAACATGAGGCGGTGGTACTTCGGGCCGACCGACCAGAAGTCGATGAGGATGATGCGCAGACCGTTGAGGGCGTGGAACCCGATCGCGGCAACGAGTCCGAGCTCACCGAGCCCCATGATCGGGGTCTTGTAGCTCTCGATCACGACGTTGTAGGCCTCGGGGCTCACCCGCACGAGCGCGGTGTCGAGCACGTGCACGAGGAGGAAGAAGTAGATCGCCACACCCGTGATGCGGTGCAGCACCCACGACCACATTCCCGTGTTGCCCCGGTAGAGGGTTCCTCGAGGGATCTTCGGTGCGGTGATCTTGGGCAGCGGATACTTTTTCTCAGGACCGCGTTCGGCCAGAGTTCCCGCGGATTTCTCAGACACGAGTAACCCTCCCTGCGGATGATTGTGGCCCCGACGCCGGGGCGAGCATTCGTTCGTCGACTGAACGACTTTCAGTCTATTCGGCACCCGCTGGCCCCGCTTCTCAGGGCAGCCTAAATCGCTCTACGTCGAGACACTTCCCAGCAAGGTCGCCGGGTCAGATCGCGCGCGCGAGAACCTTCCTGTCGCGCGCTGTCCGCGCGGTGCGGTAGTGCCCGAGGAGCTCGTCGCACACGGCGTCCCATGATCGGGAGAGCACGCGGCGGCGACCCGCCTCGCCCAGTCGCGCGCGCAGCGCGGGGTCGAGACTCAGCCTCTCTACGGCGTCGCGCAGGGTGCGGTCGTCTGCGGGGTCGAAGAGGTAGCCGTCGAGGCCGGGCGTCACAAGGTCGACCGGGCCTCCGGCTCGCGGAGCCACGACGGGCAACCCCGTCGCGTGGGCCTCCTGGAGCGTCTGACCGAAGGTCTCCTCGGTGCCCGTGTGCACGAAGAGGTCGAACGACGCGTAGGCCGACGCGAGCTGTTCGCCCGCGAGAGCACCGAGGTAGGTCACCGGCATCCCGTGAAGTGCGCGCTTCACCGAGGGCATCCCGGGGCCGTCTCCGACGATCACGATGCGGATGTTCGCGACACCGCGCAGCGCGCGCAACCGCTCGATCTGCTTCTCGGGTGCGACCCTGCCCACGTATCCGACGATCGTCTCGCCGCGGGGCGCGACCTCGCGTCGGAGCGCGGTGACCGCGTCGGATGAACGGTTGCGCGGGTGGTAGCGCTGCAGGTCGACTCCGCGCGCCCAGCGTTCGACTCGGGACACCCCCGCGCGAGTGAGGTCGGCTATCGACGCGGTCGACGGGGCGAGGGTGACGTCGGCGCCGTCGTGGATCCACTTGATGAGGCGCCAGGCGAACCCGGTCGCGGCGGCGAGGTTGTTGCGCCTGGCATATCCGGCGACGTCGGTCTGGAAGATCGCGACGCTCGGGATGCGCAGGCGCTTCGCGGCGGTGAGGGCCGTGGCGCCGAGCATGAAGGGGGAGGCGACGTGCACGACGTCGGGTGCGAAGTCGGCGATGATGCGCTGCACGAGCGGGCTCGGGAGTCCGACCGGAAACTGGCGGTAGGCGAACGCGGGCACCTGGCGCACGGTGAATCCGGCGTAGCTGCTCGGCGACCCCGCCGAGGGGGTGATGACGATGGCCTCGTGGCCGCGAGCCCGAAGGTGGTCGAGCACCTTCATCACGCTCGTGGTCACTCCGTTGACGGTGGGGAGGAAACTCTCGCTGACGACTGCGACACGCATGGCGACTCCGATCGAGTGGACGAGTGTCACGCTACGGAGGCGGATCGGCGCGCCGGAGATATCCGCGTGTCTGCCGAGTGAATGGCGGATGACGGCTTGGGGTGCGCGGTGTCCGCCCGGTGTCGTCCGCCCGGTGCTGTCCGGGCGGTTCTGTCCGCTCAGTAGGGTGGCGACATGAATCGACAGCGCGACGGGCTCGAGAAGTTCTACAGCATCATCCCCGCGGGGGGCATCGGTTCACGCCTGTGGCCGCTCTCGCGCGCCGACGCGCCGAAGTTCCTGCACGACCTCACGGGATCCGGCAGCACTCTCTTGCGCGCGACGTGGGACCGTCTCGCTCCCATCTCGGGTCCCGACCGCATCATGGTCGTCACGGGGCGCGCGCACCGCGCGGCCGTCGAAGCGCAACTGCCCGCACTCGCCGACGCGAACGTCGTGCTCGAGAGCGAGCCCAAGGACTCCTCCGCGGCGATCGGCCTCGCCGCCGCCATCCTCGAGCACCGTGAGCCCGGAGTCATCGTCGGGTCGTTCGCGGCCGACCACGTCATCGGCGACCGCCGCGGTTTCCGTCGCGCCGTTCTCGAGGCCGTCGCCGCCGCGGAAGACGGTTTCATCGCGACCATCGGGATCACCCCGACCGAGCCGGCCATCGGGTTCGGCTACGTGCACTGCGCGGAGCCGCTCGCGATCGACCGCGCCCCGTCGGCGGTGCGCGCGGACCGGTTCGTCGAGAAGCCCGACGCCGAGACGGCGGCGGCCTACCTCGCCGACGGCAAATACCTCTGGAACGGCGGGATGTTCATCGCGAAGGCCTCGATGCTCCTCGAGCAGCTCGGCGAATCCCGCCCCGAGCTCCTCGCGGGCATCCTCGAGCTCGCGCGCGTGTGGGACACCCCCGAGCGCGGCGCGGTCGTCGATCGCGTGTGGCCGACCCTCGAGAAGATCGCGATCGACTACACCGTCGCCGAACCCGCCGCGGCCGCGGGACGCCTCGCCGTCATCCCGGGAGACTTCGACTGGGACGACGTCGGTGACTTCGCCGCGATCGCGAAGCTCCACGCGCACGGCCGCAAGTCGGATCTCGCGATCCTCGGTGAGAACGCGCGCGTGCTCGCCGACTCCTCGAGCGGGGTCGTCGTGAGCCAGACGGGCAGGCTCATCTCCCTCATCGGAGTGACGGACATCGTCGTCGTCGACACGGAGGACGCCCTCCTCGTGACGACGAGTGCCAACGCTCAACGCGTCAAGGCCGTCGTCGACGCTCTCAAGCTCTCGGGGCGCGACGACGTTCTCTGAGGCACCCGGCCGGCACCCGGAGCGGGACCGGTAACGAAGGAGTAACGAAGGCTCCGGGCTGCCCGTCTGGCCCGGCGGGGGAGACGGGCTCCTGGCTACCGTTCGAGACATGTCCCGATTCCGCACCGCCCGCACCACGACCACCCTCGGCGCCATCCTGCTCGCGACCCTCGTCGTCTCCGGCTGCGCGACCCCGCCGGACAGCGAGGAGAGCGAGGGCTCGTTCTGCGCCGTCATGGTCACCAACTCGGGCGGACTCGAAGACCGCTCGTTCAACCAGTCGAGCTGGGAGGGGCTCCAGCAGGCCGAGGGCGACCTCGACATCGCCGCCCAGGTGCTCGTCTCCGAGACCGAGACCGACCTCGCGCCCAACGTCGAGCAAGCGGTCGCGACGGGGTGCGACTTCGTCTTGACGGTCGGCTACGAACTCGCCCCCGCAACGGCGGAGCAGGGCGAGCTCAACCCCGACGTGGACTTCGCGATCGTCGACGAGCTCGTCGATGGCGCCAACATCAAGCCGATCGTCTACGACACGGCTCAAGCGGCCTTCCTCGCCGGATACCTCGCCGCGGGGGTCTCCGAGACCGGGGTCGTCGCGACCTTCGGCGGCGGCAACCAGCCGCCCGTGACCCTCTTCATGGACGGGTTCGTCGACGGAGTCGCGCGGTACAACGCCGACACCGACTCGAGCGTCGAGGTGCTCGGTTGGGACAAGGTCGATCAGGACGGCGTCTTCACGGGGGACTTCGAAGACATCAACAAGGGGCGTCAGACCGCTCAAGCCTTCATCGACCAGGGAGCCGACGTCATCCTGCCCGTCGCCGGTCAAGTGGGCCAGGGGGCCGCCGCCGCCGCGGTCGAGGCCGACGACGTGTCGATCATCTGGGTCGACAACGACGGATACGAGACCCTCCCGGAGGAGTACCGGGGCATCGTGCTCACCTCGGTCCTCAAGAACACCGGTGACGCGGTCGTCGAGATCGTGGGGCAGAGCATCGACGGCACCTTCGACAACGACGCCTTCGTGGGCACCCTCGAGAACGGCGGCGTCGCACTCGCGCCGTTCCACGAGCTCGAGTCCCTCGTCTCCGCCGAGCTCGCCGAGCAGCTCGACGCTCTCGAGGCCGAGATCGTCGAGGGCTCCCTCGAGGTCACGTCGCCCAGCACGCCCTGACCTCGCCGCGGGGCGTCGCGGTTCCGCTTCATTGCGCGCTCGTTTCGGGGCGGTCGCGGATTTGTAACCATTCGGCGTCAGGCCCGCCAACTGGTGCTCGGCCGTCGTCGCACTGAGTAACGTGGTCGCAATAATCGGCCCGACGACCGAGTTCGGGCGGCATCTTGGAGGACACCTTGAGAAACACCACACGGAGGACCGTCTACAGCGGTCTTGCTCTCGTCGGAATCGGCGCGCTCCTCGCAGGATGTGCGGCTCCGCCCGAGGACGAGGGCGGCAGCGGCGAGTCGATCGACTACACCCCGTGCATCGTCTCCGACTTCGGTGGATTCGACGACCAGTCGTTCAACGAGAGCAGCTACGCCGGCATCGAAGCCGCAGCTGACGACCTCGGTGTCGAGTTCAACGAGGCGGAGTCGACGGCGGAGGACCAGTACGCCGGCAACGTCTCAGGAATGGTCGACCAGGGTTGCGACTTCATCCTCACGGTCGGCTTCGCTCTCGCGAACGCCACGCGCGACGCCGCCGAGGCCAACGAAGACGTGAACTTCGCCCTCATCGACTCCGGTCTCTCGACCGACGACGGCGCGCCGCTCGAACTCGACAACGTCAAGCCGATCCTCTACAACACGGCCGAGGCCGCCTTCCTCGCGGGGTACCTCGCGGCCGGCACCTCCGAGACCGGAACCGTCGGAACCTTCGGCGGACTCCAGTTCCCGTCGGTCACGATCTTCATGGACGGCTTCGTCGACGGCGTCGCGTACTACAACGAAGAGAAGTCGGCCGACGTCACCGTGCTCGGCTGGGACAAAGAGGCGCAGGACGGCCTCTTCACCGGTGGGTTCGAGGCGAACCAGACCGCGAAGACCACGGCCGAGGGACTCCTCGACCAGGGTGCCGACGTTCTGCTCCCCGTCGGTGGCCCGATCTTCATCTCCGCAGGTGAAGCGATCCGCGACCGCGACGACAGCGCCGCGCTCATCGGAGTCGACAGCGACCTGTTCCTCACCGCGCCCGACTTCTCCGACCTCTACCTCACGTCGATCCTCAAGCAGATGACCGACGCCGTCGAAGAGGTCGCCGTCGGCGCAGCCGAGGGTGACTTCGACGCCGCCCCGTACGTCGGAACGCTCGAGAACGGAGGGGTCGACATCGCCCCCCTCCACGACTTCGAGTCGACCGTCGACGAGGAGCTCCTCACCGAGATCGACGAGATCCGCGAGCAGATCATCAGCGGAGACATCGTCGTCGAGTCGGTTTCGACTCCGTAACACCACGCAGTGCCCACACGGGGAGGCCGGCGGTTGCCGGCCTCCCCGCCGTGCGTATCGGGCCTCTCGCCGAGAGGCGGGACCCAGACCTTATAGATTGGTTCGCATGAAGCTCGAGCTGCGCGGCATCACGAAGAGATTCGGTGCCCTGGTCGCGAACGACCACATCGACCTCACCGTCGAGGCGGGGGAGATCCACTGCCTCCTCGGCGAGAACGGGGCGGGCAAGTCCACCCTCATGAACGTGCTCTACGGCCTCTATCAGGCCGACGAGGGCGAGATCCTCCTCGACGGCACCGTTCAGGCCTTTTCGGGCCCCGGTGACGCGATGGCCGCGGGCATCGGCATGGTCCACCAGCACTTCATGCTCATCCCGGTCTTCACCGTGGCGGAGAACGTCATGCTCGGCCACGAGGAGACCGGTTTCGGCGGGCGCCTCGACATCGGCGCCGCTCGGGCGAAGGTGCGCGAGATCTCCGCGAGATTCGGCTTCGACCTCGACCCCGACGCCCTCGTCGGCGACCTGCCGGTGGGAGTGCAACAGCGGGTCGAGATCATCAAGGCGCTCTCGCGGGATGCCCGCGTGCTCGTGTTCGACGAGCCGACAGCCGTGCTCACCCCGCAAGAGACCGACGAGCTCATGGCGATCATGCGCCAGCTCAAGGAGTCGGGAACCTCGATCGTCTTCATCACGCACAAGCTGCGCGAGGTGCGCGAAGTCGCGGACCGCATCACCGTCATCCGCCTCGGGAGCGTCGTGGGCGAAGCGCAGCCGTCGGCGTCGAACGTCGAACTCGCGTCGCTCATGGTCGGTCGCGCCGTCGAGCTCACCGTGAGCAAGCACGAGGCGAAGCTCGGCGCCGAAGCCCTCATCGTCGAGAATCTGAGCGTCGTCGACGCGCGCGATCAGGTCGTCGTCGACGACGTGAGCTTCACCGTCCGTGCGGGCGAAGTGCTCGCGATCGCGGGAGTGCAGGGCAACGGGCAGACCGAGCTGACCGAAGCGCTTCTCGGGCTCCAGGATCGCGTGACCGGGACGATCACGCTCGACGGCTCCTCGATCAGCGGCCTCTCGGTGCGCAAGGTCCTCGGCGCTGGCGTCGGATTCGTTCCCGAAGACCGCAAAGAAGACGGCCTCGTCGGCGAGTTCACGATCGCCGAGAACCTCATGCTCAACCGCTCCGACTCCGAGCCCTTCGTCAAGGCGGGGAGCCTGCGACTCGGTTACCTCTCCGAGTTCGCCAACCAGAAGGTCACCGAGTTCGACATCCGCACGCAGAGCGTCGACACCCACGTCGGTCGACTCTCGGGCGGAAACCAGCAGAAGGTCGTGCTCGCGCGCGAGCTGAGCCGCACGCTGCGCCTCTTCGTGGCGGCGCAGCCCACCCGCGGACTCGACGTCGGGTCGATCGAGTTCGTGCACGAGCAGATCATCGCGACGCGCGACTCGGGGGTTCCCGTGATCGTCGTGTCGACCGAGCTCGACGAAGTCGTCGCGCTCGCCGACCGGATCGCCGTGATGTACCGCGGTCGCATCGTCGGAATCGTGCCGGGCACCACCTCTCGCGACATCCTCGGACTCATGATGGCCGGGGAGACCCCGGGAAAGGACGCCGCCGCGTGAGCGACAACCAACTTCCGCGAGTGACCCCCACCCCACCGGGTGACGGAGCGGCCCACGGCCCCGAGGCCACCGCTCCGACGGCGGCGGAGGTCGCCCCCGAGCAGCGTGCCCCCTCCGGAGACGACGGCGATCGCTGGTCGAGAGCACTGCGCGAGATCGCGTCGGGCAACGTGCTCATGTCGATCCTGAGCATCATCCTCGCCCTCGTCGTGGGAGCCGTGCTCATCGCGTCGACGAACGACGAGGTGCAGGAGGCCGCGGGGTACTTCTTCTCGCGGCCGTCCGACATGCTGCGCGCGATCGGCGAGGCCGTCGGCGGGGCGTACTCGGCCCTCTTCCAAGGGTCGGTCTACAACTTCCGTCGCGAGGGTTTCGCGGCGGGCATCCGACCCCTCACCGACACGCTCACCTACGCGACCCCCCTCATCGCGGGAGGTCTCGGAGTCGCCCTCGCGTTCCGCGTCGGTCTCTTCAACATCGGTGGTCGCGGGCAGATGCTCGTCGCCGCGGGTGCCGGCGGATGGGTCGCGTTCAGTTGGGAACTGCCCGCGGGAATCCACCTCGTCGTGGCGCTCGTGTTCGGTATCGCCGCCGGAGCCGCGTGGGGAGGAATCGTCGGTGTGCTCAAGGCGCGCACGGGAGCCCACGAGGTCATCGTGACGATCATGCTCAACTACGTGGCGTTCTACCTCATCAGCTACCTGCTGCGCACGCCCGTGCTCGGCACCCCCGGGTCGAACAACCCGCAGAGTCCCGCGAGCCTCCCGACGGCCGTCTTCCCCGACCTCCTCGGGCCCGGATACAACCTCCACTTCGGGTTCCTCATCGTCATCGCCGCCACGGTGTTCGCGTGGTGGCTCATCGACAGGTCGAGTCTCGGGTTCCGCTTCCGCGCGGTCGGTGAGAATCCCGCGGCCGCTCGGGTCGCGGGCATCGACGTCAAGAGGGTCTACATCGTCGCGATGCTCATCTCCGGCGGACTCCTCGGTCTCGCGGGCGTGAACCAGGTGCTCGGCACGACGACGAGCGGCTTCGGCGCCGGGATCGACGCGGGCATCGGCTTCGACGCCATCACGGTCGCCCTGCTCGGCCGATCCCGCCCGTTCGGAGTGTTCCTCGCCGGAGTGCTCTTCGGGGCGTTCAAGGCGGGAGGCTTCTCGATGCAGGCTGCCGAGGGTGTCCCCATCGACATCGTCGTCGTCGTGCAATCGCTCATCGTCCTCTTCATCGCGGCGCCGCCGCTCGTGCGGGCGATCTTCCGCCTGCCGGCCCCCGGCGCCCGCCCCGCCCGCTCGCGCAAGGAAGGGGTCACCTCGTGACCGACACGAAGCTCAGCACGGGGTCGGCTCCCTCCCCCGCGGACGCGCACGCGAAGCCCGGTGCCGCCCGACGCAGCTACCGCACGCCCATCGTGCTCGCGGCGTTCGCGGTCGTCGGCATCCTGCTGTTCGGGCCGTTCGGCCGCGAGGGGGTGTCGACCCTCGCGCTCTCGACGCGATCCGACGCCATCCAGCTCACGCCGCTCGGCCTTCCGACGCTCGCGACCGGGTACGTCATCGCCGTGCTCCTCGTGGTCATCGCCGTCGTCGCCTTCCTGCGGGCGCGCTCCGGCGCGAGGGTGCCGCTGTGGCTCAGCGCCGTCTTCGCGTTCCTGCTCCTGCTCGGGTTTCTCGTGTGGGCCTCGGCCGACGCCAACCTCCCCGTGCCCGGTCTGCTCGCGGGTGCGCTCGCGCTCTCCGTTCCGCTCATCTTCGGAGCGCTCGGGGGAGTCATCTCCGAGCGCGTCGGCGTCGTCAACGTCGCGATCGAGGGCCAATTGCTCGCGGGGGCGTTCTGCTCGGCACTCGTCGCGTCGATCACGGGCAACCCCTTCGTCGGCCTCATCGCCGCGATGGTCGCGGGAGTGCTCGTCTCGTTCGTGCTCGCGGCGTTCTCGATCAAGTACCTCGTCGACCAGGTGATCGTCGGAGTCGTGCTCAATGTGCTCGTCTCGGGCCTCACGGGGTTCCTCTTCAGCGTGCTCTTGAGCCCCAACTCGGCGGCGCTCAACTCGCCCCCGCGCTTCGCGAACATCACGATCCCGGTGTTGAGCGACATCCCGATCATCGGCTACGTGCTCTTCAGACAGACCTTCATCGTCTACCTCATGTACATCGCCGTCATCGCCGTCTACATCGCGCTCTTCCACACCCGATGGGGGTTGCGCTTGCGCGCCGTCGGCGAGCACCCGCAAGCGGCCGACACCGTGGGTATCAAGGTCGCCGCGACGCGGTTCTGGAACGTGTCGATCGCGGGAGCGATCGCGGGGCTCGGCGGAGCGTTCTTCACGCTCGGCTCGGTCGGGGCCTTCGGCAAGGAGATGACGGCGGGAGCGGGCTTCATCGCCCTCGCGGCCGTGATCTTCGGGCGGTGGGACCCCATCAGGGCGACCCTCGCCGCCCTGCTCTTCGGGTTCGCAAGCAGCCTCCAGGGCGTGCTCAACATCATCGGCTCCCCGGTGCCGAGCGAGTTCCTGCTCATGCTCCCGTACCTCGTGACGATCCTCGCCGTGGCCGGGTTCGCCGGCAAGGTGCGCGGCCCTGCGGCAGCGGGCAAGCCGTACATAAAATCGTGAGCGACACCATCGACTGGAACGCCCTGCGGTCGACCGCACTCGAGGCGATGACCCACGCGTACGTTCCGTATTCGAAGTTCCCCGTGGGCGTCGCCGCGCTCGTCGACGACGGTCGCGTCATCGCGGGGTGCAACGTCGAGAACGCGTCGTACGGACTCACCCTGTGCGCCGAGTGCGCTCTCGTCTCGACCCTCCACATGACCGGGGGCGGGCGTCTCGTGGCCTTCACGTGTGTCGACGGCAACGGCGCGACGCTCATGCCGTGCGGGCGCTGTCGCCAATTGCTCTTCGAGCACTCGGCTCCCGGCATGCTCCTCGAGACGGTGTCGGGCGTCAAGACGATCGACGAGGTCATCCCCGACGCCTTCGGTCCACGCACTCTCGAGGAGTACCGATCATGACCGCACCGACCACGACCGCACCCGAGGCATTCGACGTCGTCGACCTCATCCGCTCCAAGCGCGACGGACGCACGCTCTCGACCCTCCAGATCGACTGGCTCATCGACGCCTACACGCGCGGCTTCGTCGGCGACGAGCAGATGGCCGCGATGGCCATGGCGATCTTCCTCAACGGCATGGAACGCCCCGAGATCCGCGACCTCACTCTCGCGATGATCGCGAGCGGGGAGCGCATGAGCTTCGACGGTCTCACGAAGCGCACCGTCGACAAGCACTCGACCGGGGGAGTCGGAGACAAGATCACCCTCCCGCTCGCGCCGCTCGTGGCCGCGTTCGGCGTCGCCGTGCCGCAGCTCTCGGGGCGCGGCCTCGGCCACACCGGAGGAACCCTCGACAAGCTCGAGAGCATCCCCGGGTGGCAGGCGAGCGTGAGCACCGAGCGCATGACCGAGATCCTCGACGAGGTCGGGGCCGTCGTGTGCGCCGCGGGGTCGGGGCTCGCACCCGCCGACGGCAAGCTCTACGCCCTCCGCGACATCACGGGAACGGTCGAATCGATCCCGCTCATCGCGTCGTCGATCATGAGCAAGAAGATCGCCGAGGGCACATCGGCCCTCGTGCTCGACGTCAAGTTCGGCTCGGGAGCGTTCCTGACCGACATCGAGCAGTCGCGGGAACTCGCGCGCACGATGGTCGCTCTCGGCGAAGACGCCGGAGTCGCGACATCCGCTCTGCTCACCGACATGAACGTTCCCCTCGGCCTCGCGATCGGCAATGCCAACGAGGTGCGCGAGTCGGTCGAGGTCCTCGCGGGCGGTGGCCCCGCGGATGTCGTCGAACTCACGGTGGGCCTCGCGCGCGAGATGCTCAGGCTCGCGGGCCAACCTGATGCCGACGTCGAGGCCGCCCTCGCCGACGGCCGCGCGATGGATGTCTGGCGCTCGATGATCCGCGCGCAGGGTGGCGACCCCGTGGCGGCCCTCCCGGTCGCGCGCGAGACCCACGTCGTGCGCGCCGAGCGCGCGGGAGTGCTCGTGGAGCAGCAGGCGCTGCCCTTCGGCATCGCCGCGTGGAGGCTCGGGGCGGGCCGCGCGCGCAAACAGGATCCCGTGCAGCACGCTGCGGGCATCGACCTGCACGCGAAGCCCGGAGACACCGTGATCGAGGGGCAACCGCTTTTCACCCTCAGCGCCGATGAGCCGGCGCGGTTCGCGCGGGCGCTCGAGGCGCTCGACGGGGCTTGGCGCATCGGCGACGCGTCGGAGAGTGTGGCGCGCGGCCCCCTCATCGTCGAGAGGATCGGGCAGTGACCTCGCGACTCCCGCCGCACGCGCGAGGTGGCACCGGGTAGATTTGACCCATGAACACTCCCGCCGAGGATTACCGCCTCCGGGGCGGCGCCAACATCAGCGCTCTGCCCAAGATCTCGCTCCACGATCACCTCGACGGGGGCCTGCGGCCTCAGACGATCATCGAACTCGCCGACGCCACCGACATCGCGCTCCCCGAGATGGATGCCGCGAAACTCGGCGCCTGGTTCGCCGACAACGCCGACTCGGGGTCGCTCGTCGACTATCTCAAGACCTTCGACGTCACGACCGCGGTCATGCAGACCCGCGAGGGACTCGTCAGGGTCGCGAGCGAGTTCGTGCAGGACCTCGCGGCAGACGGTGTGATCTACGGCGAGGTGCGCTGGGCGCCCGAGCAGCACCTCACGCGCGGGCTGAGCCTCGACGAGGCCGTCGAGGCCGTGCAGGAGGGCATCACCCACGGGATCGACGCCGCGCTCCACACCGGCCACCGCATCCGTATCGGCCAGCTCGTCTCCGCGATGCGGCATGCCGACCGGGGACTCGAGATCGCGCAGCTCGCCGTGCGCCACCGCGACGCCGGAGTCGTGGGCTTCGACATCGCCGGAGCCGAGGCCGGGTTCCCCGCGAGCAACATGCGCGACGCGTTCGACTACCTCGCCCTCCACCTCTTTCCGACGACCGTGCACGCGGGCGAAGCCGACGGGGTCGACAGTATCCGCAGTGCCCTCTTCGACGGTCGCGCGCTGCGACTCGGCCACGGTGTGCGCATCGCCGAAGACATCGAGGTCGATCGCGAAGACGCCGAGAACGCCTACGTCACGCTCGGTGCCGTGGCGCAGTGGGTCAAAGACCGCCAGATCCCCCTCGAGCTCAGCCCGCAGTCGAACCTGCAGACGGGCGCGATCGCGGCGTTCGGCGACGACCTCATCGACCACCCGTTCGACCTGCTCTACCAGCTCGGGTTCCACGTGACGGTCAACACCGACAACCGCCTCATGAGCAACACGAGCCTGAGCAAGGAGCTCGCCCTCCTGAGCGAGACCTTCGACTACGACCTCGACGACCTCGAGGTCTTCCAACTCAACGCCGCCGCGGCCGCCTTCCTGCCGCACGAGGAACGCGAAGAGCTCGCCGACCTCATCGACGCGGGATTCGAGCAGGCCTAGATGGCGCTACCGACCCTCACCGAGCCCGCTGTCGTCGTCGGAGCTCACGCAGACGACTGGCGTGCCGCCGTGCGCCTCGCCGGCGCCGCCCTCGTCGACATCGGGGCGGCGAAGCCCGGGTACTCCGACGAGATGATCCGGATGATCGAGGAGCACGGCCCCTACGTCGTCATCGCCCCGGGGCTCGCTCTCGCCCACGCCCGGCCCGGACCCGAGGTGCTCGCCGACGGGCTCTCGGTCGTGACCCTCGCGACCCCGGTTCCGTTCGGCCACCCGCACAACGACCCCGTGAGCGTCGTGCTCGCCCTCGCGATCACCTCGATCGAGGGGCACCTCGAGTCGATCGCCGAACTCGCGAACGTGTTCAACGATGCGAGCGCCATCCCGGCGATCGCCGCGGCACCCGATGCGGACGCCGTGATCGCCATCATGGAGAAGAACTCGTGAAGATCGTCGCCATCTGCGGTGCGGGCATCGGAAGCTCCGGAATCCTCAAGATCAACGCCGAGAGGGTCTTGCAGAGACTCGGAATCGAGGCGGATGTCACGGCCGCCGACATCGCCTCGGTCAAGGTCGTCGCGGCCGACGCGCAAGTGATCCTCACGTCGATCGAGTTCGTCGAGGCGATCGGCAAGACCTTCGCCGACGTCGTCGTCATCGACAACTACTTCGACCAGCAGGAGCTCGCCGAGAAGCTCGAGAAGTCACTCGGCTGACACAGCAGCCCGACGGTTCAGGCGAGAATCTCGCGCACGCCCGCATCCAACTGGTCGACCGTGACCTGGGCTGCCTGCAGGCGCTCGGCCCCCGAGCCGGCCGTGCTCGCGGCGTCGATGTAGACCTTGACCTTGGGCTCCGTGCCGCTCGGACGCACGATGACCCGCGACCCGTCGACGAGCCAGAAGCGCAGAATGTCGCTCGGCGGGTACGCCTCGAAACCGTCGGCGAAATCATCCACTCGGTCGACGAGGTGGCCCGCGATCTCGCGCGGCGGCACCGTGCGCACGCGCGTCATGATGCGGGAGATGTCGGCGAGATCGGTGACGCGCACCGAGATCTGCGACGACGCGTAGCCTCCGAAACGCTCGGCGAGTTCGACGATTCTGTCGGCGATCGTGCGGCCGTCGGCGGCGAGCTCGTTCGCGAGGGCGAGCAGGTCGACCGCGGCGGAGATGCCGTCCTTGTCGCGGACCTTGCCGGGGTCGACGAGATAGCCGAGTGCCTCCTCGTAGCCGAAGACGAGGTCGGGGGTGCGGGAGATCCATTTGAACCCGGTGAGGGTCTCGACGGAGTCCAGGCCGTGCGCGCGCGCGATCGCTCCGAGCGCGGGAGAGCTCACGAGAGAGCACGCGAGCGCACCGGACACCCCCGAGGCGGCGGCGCGCTCTGCGGCTCGCCAGCCGAGCAGCGAGCCGACCTCGTTGCCCGAGAGCCTGCGCCAGCCGCCATCCTCGGCGGGGATCGCGACCGCGAGCCTGTCGGCGTCGGGGTCGTGCGCGACGACGAGCTGGACTCGCGCCCGGGTCGCCTCGGCGAAGGCGAGATCGAGCGCGCCGGGCTCCTCGGGGTTGGGGAACGCGACCGTGGGGAACGCGGCGTCGGGCTCCTGCTGGGCGAGAACCGATCGCGGCTCACCGAGACCGGCCTCGGCGAACACGCGCTTCGACGTCTCCCATCCGACCCCGTGCATCGCGGTGTAGGCGAAGGAGACCGGGGCGGGGGAATCGGAGGTTCGCGCCGCGAGCTCTGCCGTGCGCCCGACGTATTCGACGACGACGGCGTCGTCGACGGTCTCGAAGTCCGATGACCTCGCGAGCGAGGCGATGTCGACGCTCGAGGCGACGCTCAGGATGTGCTCGGCGATCGCGGCATCGACGGGCGCGACGATCTGCGACCCTGCGTCGTCGCCGCCCAGATAGACCTTGTAACCGTTGTCGGCGGCGGGATTGTGGCTCGCGGTGACCATGACCCCGGCGCTCACGCCGAAGTGGCGCACGGCGAAGGCGAGCACCGGGGTCGGGAGCATGCGGGGGAGGAGGAGTGCGCGCACGCCCGCTCCCGCCATGATCTCGACCGTGTCGATCGCGAACTGGCGCGAATTGATGCGCCCGTCATAGCCGACGACGATGCTCGGAGCCGTCGAGCGTTCGAGCAGGAACGCCGCGAACCCCGCTGCAGCCTGGGAGACGAGCACCCGATTCATCCGGTTCGGTCCTGCCCCGAGGGCGCCCCGCAACCCCGCGGTGCCGAAAGCGAGACGCGAGGAGAAGCGGTCCTGGAGGGCGCCGAGGGCGTCGTCGGGAGTGGGGGTGTGGCCAGCCGCGTTCACCGACTCGGCTCCCCGCCCGGACTCCACCGCCCCGATGAGCGACTCGAGCTCGGCCCGCGTGACCTCGTCGGGGTCTTGCGCGAGCCACGCGCGCGCGGCGTCGAGCAGACCGTCGACGGTGTCGACGCTCACAGCGCACCCACGATGTTCGCGAGCAGGGCGCTGATGCGCGGTTCCGCTTCGCGGCCGGCCTCGAGAACCTCGGCGTGACTCAGCGGCGACTGCTGGATCCCCGCCGCGAGGTTCGTGATGAGCGACATCCCGAGGATCTCCATGCCGGCCTGGCGGGCCGCAATCGCCTCGAGAGCCGTCGACATGCCGACGATGTGGCCGCCGATGGTCTTCGCCATCTGCACCTCGGCGGGCGTCTCGTAGTGCGGACCGCGGAACTGCGTGTAGACGCCCTCGTCGAGGGTGGCGTCGACGGTCTTCGCGATCGCGCGCAGCCTCGCCGAATAGAGGTCGGTGAGGTCGACGAAAGTCGCGCCCTCGAGAGGCGAATCGGCCGTGAGGTTGAGGTGGTCGCTGATGAGCACGGGGGTTCCGGGGGTCCACGTGGGCTTGATGCCCCCCGCGCCGTTCGTGAGGATCATGATGCTCGCGCCCGTCGCGGCGGCCGTGCGCACGCTGTGCACGACGCGCCGCACGCCGTGACCCTCGTAGTAGTGGGTGCGGGCACCGATGACGAGGGCGTGCTTGCCGCTCGGGAGTGCGACGGACCTCAGGGAACCCACGTGCCCCTCGAGGGCCGGCTTACTGAAGCCCGTGACATCCGTCGCCGGAATGGTCGCGACGGTCTCGCCGATGAGGTCGGCGGCCTTCGCCCAGCCCGACCCGAGAGTGAGAGCGATGTCGTGACGCTCGACCCCCGTGAGCCTCGCGATGTCGGATGCGGCGGCGGCGGCGACCTCGAACGGGTCGGCTGCGGGGTCGTCGAGGGGGTGTGCTGAGGTCGGAGACATGCCCTCCACCCTATTGTTCGGGCGGCGACTCGGGCCGCTCATCGCGCTGCTCATCGCGCCGCGCTTCCCGTCGCGGCCCGGCGCGCGGCCGGCCGCGCGGCATCCGCCCATTTGGGTCGCACGCGACCGAGGGGAGACAATGGAGTAATGGCCTATGAGTTCGAGCGCAAGCAACGCATCGCGATCCTCGGGGGAGGGCCAGGCGGATACGAGGCGGCCCTCGCGGGCGCCCAACTCGGGGCCGACGTGACCCTCGTCGAGCGGGTCGGCGTCGGAGGCTCGGCGGTGCTCACCGACGTCGTGCCGTCGAAGACCCTCATCGCGACGGCCGAGGCCTCCAAGTCGATCGGCAACGCGACCGACCTCGGCGTGCAGTTCTACTCTCGCGGCGACACCGGTCGCCCCGTGCGGCCCGACATCGCCGTCAACCTCTCGGCCGTCAACGCGCGGCTCCTTCGACTCGCGCGGCAGCAGTCGGAAGACATGAAGTCGCAGCTCATCAAGGCGGGAGTGCGCATCGTGCAGGGCGCCGGTCGCCTCGACGGCCCACAGCGACTCATCGTGTCGACCGGGCGGGGCAAAGGCGCGACCGACTTCGACGAGATCGACGCCGACACCCTCATCGTCTCGGTCGGGGCGAGCCCCCGCATCCTTCCCTCGGCGAAGCCCGACGGCGAACGCATCTTCACGTGGACCCAGCTCTACTCGCTCGAGAGCGTGCCCGAGCACCTCATCGTCGTCGGCTCGGGCGTCACGGGAGCCGAATTCGCTTCGGCCTACACGGCGCTCGGCTCGAAAGTGACCCTCATCTCGAGTCGCGACCAGGTGCTTCCGGGAGAAGACGCCGACGCGGCGCGCGTGATCGAAGACGTCTTCACCCGCAACGGCATGACCGTGCTCTCGAAGTCCCGGGCCGAATCGATCGAGCGCGTGGGCGACGGGGTCGTCGCGACCCTCTCCGACGGGCGCATCATCGAGGGGAGCCACGCGCTCCTCGCCGTCGGATCCATCCCCAACACCGCGGGCATCGGACTCGAAGACGCGGGGATCCAGCTCACCGAGAGCGGCCACATCCGCGTCAACAGGGTCGCGCGCACATCCGTGCCCTCGGTCTACGCGGCCGGCGACTGCTCGGACTTCCTCCCCCTCGCCTCCGTCGCGGCGATGCAGGGTCGCACGGCCGTGTTCCACGCGCTCGGCGACGCCGTGAACCCGACCGAACTGCGCAACGTGACCTCCAACATCTTCACGCAGCCCGAGATCGCGACCGTCGGATGGACCCAGAAGCAGATCGAGGAGGGCGTCGCCCAGGGCGACATTTACAAACTCCCGCTCGCCTCCAACCCCCGAGCCAAGATGCAGGGCATCAAGGAGGGGTTCGTCAAGCTCTTCGCGCGCACCGGATCGGGCACCGTCATCGGGGGTGTCATCGTCGCCCCCAACGCGTCGGAGCTCATCCTCCCCATCGCACTGGCCATCGAGCACCGCCTCACGGTCGACCAGGTCGGTCGCGCGTTCGCGGTGTACCCGTCGCTCTCGGGCAGCATCACGGATGCCGCGCGCGCGATGCACATCGTCGCGTAGCGGGGTCGCGTAGCGGGGTCGAGTAGCGGGGTCGAGTAGCGGGGTCGCGCGGCGGGGTCGCGCGGTCCGGGTGCTCGGCCGGGCGTGCTCGGCCGGGGCGCGTGGCGGGGGTGCTCGGCGCGCAGGATCATTCCGCAGCATCCGCCGCCGCTTTCGGCATCCGCGCCGCAGATTTGCACGGCGGATGCCGATTCCGGTGGCGGGTAGCTGGTGTGCGCATGCGCCCAGCTCCGCGCCCAGGACGCCCGTGATCGGCCGAGACTGCACAGCCCGGTCCGGCGCGGAGCGCGGCCCGGCGCGGCGCAGAGCACGGCGCAGAGCACGGTGCGGAGCGCGGCGCGGAGCGCGGCCCGAGTGGGCGCGGTGGGTCCGTCCTCCCCAGGGCCGCGGAATCGAGCGTGCCGACGGACATCGCGCGTCCGCCGCCGTCGACCGCGGCCGTGTGGCCGACTGGACCGGTGCCGACCGGTGAGCAGACTCCCGCCTCCGTCGACGACCTCGTCCTCGCCTCCCACCTCGCGCAGACCGGTGGCCTCGACGGGCTGTACCGGGCGGTTCGAGCGGGCCGTTTCCTCAGGCTCGCGCGCGGGGTGTTCGTCGCCGAGACGATCTGGCGGGGGATGTCTGCCGACGAGCGCTATCTCGCGACCGTCCGGGCCTGCGCGCGATCGGTTCCCCATCGCGAACTCCTGTTCTCGCACCACTCCGCCGCGGCGCTGTGGCGACTCCCCGTGCTCGGTGCGTGGCCTCGGTTGCCCGAGGTCGTGCGAGAGCCCGCCCCCGGCGGCCGGTCCCGGCGCGCGCTCACCGTGCATCCCGACGGTGTGCCCGACGACACCGTCCTGATCGACGGGCTGCGAGCGACGACACTCGCCCGCACCGCCGTCGACATCGCACGGACCGCCCCGTTCGCGAGGGCCGTGGCGATGACCGATCGCGCCCTCGCCATCGGCACCGTCGAGTCGAGCGATTTCTCCGCAACCCTGCGCGCCGAGGCGGAGGCCCACCCGTCGCCGAAGGGGTCGGCCCGCGCGCGACGCGTTCTCGCGTTCGCTGATCCGCGCTCGGACTCGGCGGGCGAGTCGCTCAGTCGGGTGACCATGAGCCTCCTCGGCTTCGCGCCACCCGAATTGCAGCGCGAGTTCCGCGATCGTGCCGGGTCGATGTTCGCCGACTTCTGGTGGCCGAGCGCCCACGGCGGCGAGGCCGGCATCGTCGGCGAGTTCGACGGTGTCGGCAAATATCTGCGATCCGACATGCTCGGGGCGCACTCGACAGCCGACGCCCTCATGGCTGAGAAACGGCGGGAGGACCGCATCCGCGCCCTCGGTCCGCGCGTGGTGCGGTGGGGTTGGGACACCGCGCGGTCGCTCAGCGAGCTGGAGCGGGTGCTCGCCGCCGCGGGTGTGCCGCGGGCTCCCCACGCTCGCGGGGTGCGGTAGGGCGCGTGCGCTGCGGCATCCGCGCACCGTTTCGGCGCTCGCTGCGCGAATATGCGCGGCGGCTGCCGGTTCGGGCGGCGGGCGGGCGGTGGCGGGCCGGGATGCGGTGGCGGGCGGGATGCGCCGGGCGGGATGCGCCGGGGGCCGGGATGCGGCGGGGGCCGGGATGCGGCGCGGCGACGGCCCTGCGGCGGACTTGCGCCGCAGCATCCGCACACCGTTTCGGCACTCGCCGCGCGAATGTGCGCGGCGGATGCGAATCCGGGCGGCGGGTGGCGGCGGGGGCACCGGGGCACGGGGACGCGGGGGCGCAATGGCGGCTCGACGGCACGGTGGCGAGGCACGGCACGGCACGGCACGGCACGGTGGCGAGGCACGCACGGCACGGCGCGGCGACGGCCCCGCGGCACGGCACGGCGACGGCGCCGCGGCGCGGCCGCACACTTGCGCCGCGGCATCCGCGCACCGTTTCGGCATCTGCGCGCGGATTATGGGTGGCGGATGCCAATGAGGACGGCGGATGTCGCGGAGCCCGGCGCAGCGCCCGCCGCCACGCGCGCCGCGAGCCTCAGTCGGTGATCGCGAGGAGCACGTGCCCGGAGGGCACCGTCGCGCCGACCGCGGCGTCGATCGGCCCGACGACACCGTCTTTGTGGGCTGTGATGGGTTGCTCCATCTTCATGGCCTCGAGCACGAGAACGAGGTCGCCCTTGACGACACGATCGCCTTCGGAGACCGCGATCTTGACGATCGTCGCTTGCATGGGAGACGTGACCGCATCACCGGATGCGCTCGCCGACACCCCTGCGGCGCTGTGCCGCCTCGGAGCGGGCAGGAGCGCGGCGGGGCTCGACGATGCCGACCCGAGCCGACGGGGGATCCCCACCTCGATGCGCTTCCCATCGACCTCGACGACGACGGTCGTGCGCTCCGCCGCGGGAGTCTGGTCGGCGAGGGAGCCGCTCCACGGTTCGATCTCCCCCGCGAACTCGGTCTCGATCCAGCGCGTGTAGACGCTGAACGGGGCACTGGTGAACGCGGGGTCGCGCACGATCGCGCGATGGAAGGGCAGAACCGTGGGGAGTCCGGCGACCTCGAACTCGTCGAGGGCGCGTCTCGACCGCTCGATGGCGTCGGCGCGCGACGACCCCGTGACGATGAGCTTCGCGAGGAGGGAGTCGAACGCTCCCGTGATGACGTCTCCCGTCGTCACTCCGCTGTCGACGCGCACGCCGGGGCCCCCGGGGAATCGCAAGACGTTCACGGGGCCGGGGGAGGGCATGAAGTTGAGGCCGGGGTCTTCGCCGTTGATACGGAACTCGATCGAGTGCCCCTGCGCGACGGGATCGCCGTAGCCGATCGGTTCGCCCTCGGCGAGTCGGAACTGCTCGCGCACGAGGTCGATGCCCGTGACCTCCTCGGAGACGGGGTGCTCGACCTGCAGCCTCGTGTTGACCTCGAGGAACGAGATCGTGCCGTCTTTCGCGACGAGGAACTCGCACGTTCCCGCGCCGAGGTATCCGACCTCTTTGAGAATCGCTTTCGACGCCGTGTAGAGCAGCGCGTTCTGCTCGTCGGTGAGGAACGGCGCGGGCGCCTCCTCGACGAGCTTCTGGTGGCGCCGCTGCAGCGAGCAGTCGCGCGTGGAGACGACGACGACGTCTCCGTGGGCGTCGGCGAGACACTGGGTCTCGACGTGGCGCGGCTCGTCGAGGTACTTTTCGACGAAACACTCCCCGCGCCCGAACGCCGCGACGGCCTCGCGGGTGGCCGAGTCGAAGAGTTCGGGCACCTCCTCGCGCGTGCGGGCGACTTTGAGGCCGCGACCGCCACCGCCGAACGCCGCCTTGATGGCTACGGGGAGACCGTGCAGATCGACGAAGTCGAGCACTTCCTCCGCACCGGAGACGGGGTTGAGCGTGCCGGGCGCGAGCGGTGCGCCGACCTTCTCGGCGATGTGCCGTGCGGAGACCTTGTCTCCGAGCTTCTCGATGGCGTCGGGCGACGGCCCGATCCAGATGAGGCCCGCGTCGATGACGGCGCGAGCGAAGTCGGCGTTCTCGGCGAGGAACCCGTATCCGGGGTGCACGGCGTCGGCTCCCGAGCGACGTGCGATCGACAGGATCTTGTCGATCACGAGGTAGGTCTCGGCCGAGGTGGAGCCGTCGAGGGCGTAAGCCTCGTCGGCGAGCTTGACGTGCCGCGCATCCCGATCCTGGTCGGCGTAGACGGCGACCGACGCGATCTTGCTGTCTCGAGCGGCCCTCACCACGCGAACGGCGATCTCTCCACGATTGGCGATCAAGACCTTCGTTATGCGGGGCATAGTCCTCTACCCTATTGCCGCCCGGCGCCGCCGTTTTGGCGGACACAGACAAAGATGCGGGATGCGTCCCTGCCACGACCTACAACACTGCGGCGACACCCGCGGCACCGGGGGCAGTCACGATGCGGCGCCGCCGCGGTTCCACAGTGTCGGCCAGGCGACGTCGAACTCGAGCAGCAGCCCGCGGACGGCCGCGAGTGACAGCCCGACGACCGCGTGGGGATCGCCGTCGATGCGCGTGATGAAGGGCGCGCCGAGGCTGTCGATCGTGAATGCCCCCGCGACGAAGAGGGGTTCGCCCGTCGCGATGTAGGCGTCGATGTCGGCGTCGGAGATGTCGTCGGCGAAGGTCACCTCGGTCGTCGTCACGATCCCGCTGCCGCGGCCGACCCGCCCGCCGCGGTGGTCGATGAGCCAGTGGCCGGAGTGCAGATGCCCGGTGCGACCGCGCTGCAGATGCCAGCGTTCGCGCGCGACCTCGGGGCGGTGCGGTTTGCCATAGGTCACGCCGTCGAGTTCGAACGCGGAGTCGCCTCCGAGCACGAACCCGTCGATGGGCTCTCCGAGCACGCTCGTGCCCGCGACGGCCTCGGCTTTCGCGCGAGCGAGCAGCGCGACCATGTCGTGGGCTGTCGGCGCGCCGTTCGCGGCCGTATGGGCGTCGACGGCGGCATCCTCGTCCACTTCCGAGGGCACGACGACGGGTTCGATGCCCGCCGCTCGGAGTGTCGCGAGTCGGGCGGGCGAGGTCGATGCGAGGTACAGGCGCAACGCGGCTCCTATGCTCGGGGGATGGGTGAAATGCAGGGTACGAGGGTCGAGGTCGAGATTACCGGCGTCGCCCACGGCGGTGTCATGGTCGCGCGACACGAGGGGCGAGTCGTCTTCGTGAGCGACGCGATCCCCGGCGAGCGTGTCGTCGTGGAGATCACCGACGATTCGAAGAAGTCGTTCTGGCGCGCCGATGTCGTGGAGGTCGTCGAGGCCTCGGAGCACCGCCGACCGCACGTCTGGGCCGAGGCGGCCGTCGATCGGCCCCCGGCCGACCGCGCGGGCGGTGCCGAGTTCGGTCACATCGACCTCGCCTTCCAGCGCGAGCTCAAGAGGCGCGTGCTCACCGAGTCGCTCGAGCGCATGGCGGGAGTCGTGTCGGATGTCGTCGTCGAGGCGTTGCCCGCCGGGTCCGTGCCCGCAGACGCCTCGCCCGCTTCTGCGTCGGCTCCCGATGTCGACGGCACCGGGTGGCGCACGCGCGTGCGGCTGCACGTCGGGGACGACGGTCGTGCCGGGCCCTACGCCGCGCGTTCCCACCGCGTCATCCCCGTCGAGTCTCTTCCGCTCGCCGTCGACGAGGTGCGATCGATCGCTCCGCTCGACGAGAGCTTCTCGGGCGCCGACTTCGTCGACATCGTCGTGCCTTCGACCGGTAATCCGTTCGTGATCGCCGGTCAGTCCGCACCGGCAGGGGGGCGCGGTGCCGCGGGCGCGAAGCGTCAGAAGAAACCGCGAGCCAATCGCATCGTCGAGCGCGTGGGCGACCGCGAGTTCCGGCTCGACGCCGACGGCTTCTGGCAGGTGCACCGCCACGCGGCGGCGACCCTCACGAGCGCCGTCCAGTCCTCCGTCGACGAGGCCGACTTCGACCCGACGGCGTCGAACCTCGATCTCTACGGGGGAGTCGGTCTGCTCGCGGCCGCTCTCGGTGACCGTTTCGGCCGCTCTGTGCGGGTGACGTCGGTCGAGAGCGACGAGCGGGCGACCGATCACGCCGCGCACAACCTCTCCGACTGGGTCGGCGCGGCGGCGGTCACCGCGAGGGTCGACGCCTATCTCCGATCCCTCACCGCGACGGCGGGTGCGGCCGAGCGCGCGCGACTGACCCGCGCGACCGTCGTGCTCGACCCTCCGCGATCGGGTGCGGGTAAGGGCGTCGTCTCCGATCTCGCGGCTCTGGGGCCGCAGAACATCGTCTATGTCGCGTGCGACCCTGTCGCGCTCGCTCGCGATGTCGCGCTCTTCGCGGAGCGCGGATACAGCCTCACGGCCCTTCGAGCCTTCGACCTGTTCCCGTCCACCCACCACGTCGAGGCCGTCGCGACCCTCCGCCGCGAGTGACATGACCCTCTGCGCGGGATGAGTCGCGCTCGCCGTCTCGCGCGGCCTTAAGATGGGGCTGCGCTCGCGAGTTCAGCGACCGGCTCGAGACGGGATTCCCATGGTGACGACAACGACAGACTCGGACCCCCGTTCGGCCACCCCCGCGGGTGTTCGCGTGTCGGTCGTCGACGACCACGAATCGGTGCGGCTCGGCGTCAAAGCGGCGTGCATCGATGCCGGGTTCACGTTCGTCGTCGCGGCGGCCTCCGTCGACGAGTTCGTCGCCGAGCTCGGTGACAAGGAGTGCGACGTCGTCGTGCTGGACCTGTCGCTCGGCGACGGGTCGACGGTGACCGACAACGTCAAGCGCGTGCAGGCCGTGGGAGCCGCGGTTCTCGTGCACAGCATCGCCGATCGCGTCGCCTCGGTGCGCGAGGCCCTCGCGGCCGGCGCCGCGGGAGTCATCCCCAAGTCGTCGGCGACGAGCACGGTCATCTCGGCCGTCGCGACGGTCGCCCGTGGCGAGGTGCTCAACAACCTCGAGTGGGCGACGGCGATCGACGCCGACAGTGATTTCGCGAAGGCGCAGCTCGGTCGCCGCGAGCGCGAGATCCTGCACCTCTACGCCTCGGGCTTCCCCCTCAAGCTCGCCGCGCAGCAACTCGGCATCGGCTACTCGACGGCTCGCGAGTATCTCGACCGCATCAGGGTCAAGTACGTCGAGGTGGGTCGTCCCGCCCCGACGAAGGTCGACCTTCTGCGTCGCGCCGTCGAAGACGGCATCCTGCCCGGCATGGACGCGGATAACGGTGATGGCCGGTAGGCAGTCCGCTCGCGTGGCAGCCACCCCGTCGCGGGTAGCGCGCAATCCCATCAGCCGCCGGCAGATCGAGACGGTCATCGCGCGGTCGTCCGGTGTCTTCGGGCTCGCCTTTGGGGCGCAGACTCTCCCGACGGTGTTCGAGCAGGCCGGTCAGACGCTCGTCGAGTGGAGTGCTCCGATGACGACGCTCGTCTTCGGGTCTCTCGTGTTCGCGGGGGTCGCCTCCGCGCTCAAGCGCTGGATCGTGCCCGCCAATGTCATCGTCGTCGTGGCGTGGTTCGCCGCGATGATCTCGTGGCCGCTGAGTCTCTCCGACCCCTCCGCGCCGGTCGACGGCCGACCGTGGCCGTGGTTCCTCTGCACCGTCGCGACGGCGGCCGCGGCCGTCGCGTGGCCCGTGTGGGCGTCGACCGCGACGCTCTTCATCGCCCCCCTCACCTACGGTGTCGTGAGGCTGTCGCCTGCGGGAGGCGAAACGGATGTCGACCTCGTCGCCCTCGACATCGTCTACGCCGTGCTCCTCGGCGGCGCCGTGCTCATCATCATCACGCTCTTGCGCCAGGCCGCCGCGGCGGTCGACCTCGCGCAATCGCTCGCTCTCGAGCGGTATTCCACCGCGATCGGCCAGCACGCGACCGAGGTCGAGCGCGTGCGCGTCGACGCGATCGTGCACGACAGCGTGCTCACGACCCTGCTCGCCTCGGCGAGGGCGGTGACGGCGGATTCGCAACGCCTCTCCGCGCGCATGGCTCTCAACGCCATGGGGTACGTGCGCGAGGCGGCGACGTCGTCGCCCAGTACGACCGAGACCGTGAGCCTCGCCGAGCTCGCGAGGCGCATCTCCGACGAGGTCGTCGCGCTCGGGGCGGAGTTCGAGGTGCGTTCTCCTCCCGGGGCGGGTGAGTCGGATGGTGGCATCCCCGGCGATGTCGCCGAAGCCGTCTATTCGGCCGCCGTGCAGTCGATGGTCAACAGTGTGCAGCACGCGGGCACGCGCCCGGACGTCGCCCGGTGGGTGTCCGTCGGCAGGTCGCTCTCGTGCCCGCTCGTCATCGAGGTCGGCGACACGGGCGACGGGTTCGTGTTCGACGAGGTTCCGACCGCGCGCATCGGTCTGCGCGTCTCGATCATCGAGAGGGTCGCGAACGCGGGAGGCAAGGTCGACGTCGATTCGGCACCCGGCGAGGGCACGGTCGTGACCATCCGCTGGCCCGACCCCTCCGACGACGGGCCGCCGGCGTGGGAGCGCGAGGCGGGAACCGGGGTGACGACCGCGTGATCATCTCCATTCCCCGATCTCTCATCATCACCCTCGCCGCGATATTCTCGGCCTATCATCTGGTTCTCGCCGCGGTGTCGTTCGACGTCGCCGAGTCCCGCGGGCCCGTGATCGCCGCCATGGTCATCTATGCCGCCGCGACGACGGCGAGCCTGCTTCCCTACCGGTCTCCGCGCATGCCGATCTGGCTCGCGGCGTTCAACGTCATCGCGACCATCGCGATCTCCCTCCTCGTCACGAGCCAACTGCCCGACGGCCCCGGCGGGAGTTACGCGGCGTGGCACACCGCCGCGATCGGAACGCTCATGGTCATCACGTCGACCCGGATGCGGCAGTCGTTCGCGTGGGTCGGCGTCGGCGTTCTCGTCGCCCAGAGCATCGCGTGGCAGGGTGTCGGCGAGCTCGCCGACCTCGGGATCGTCGGAAGCGTGGTCTGGGTGGGCATCTCGCACGCCCTCGCCTACTCTCTCGCCGCGGCGGCCCGAGACGCTCGGCAATACGCTCTCGCCGAGCGTGAGGCCGCCGAGTGGCGCGCGGCCCAGGAGGCCCACGTGTTCGAGCGACAGTTCCGGCTCGGCCAGACCGCGCGCATGGCGACACCGATGCTGCGCCAGATCGTGGCGAGCGGCGGCAACCTCACCGAGGAGGAGCGCCAGGAGTGCCTCTACCTCGAGGGGGCCATCCGTGACGAGATCCGCGGGCGCACGCTGCTCAACGACCGCGTGCGTGCCGCCGTCATGGCCTCGAGGCGCCGGGGGACGACCGTGACTCTCCTCGACGAGGGGGGAATCGACGACCTGCCCGACGACGAACGCGATCGTGTCCTCGATCGGCTCGCTGTGGCCGTCGAGGAGACGAGGACCGACCGCATCGTCGTGCGCACCGTGCCCGTGGGTTCGGACATCGCCGTGACGGTCGTGGGCCTCAGTTCGGGTAACGACGGCATCCACTCGCTTCTCGGGCACGAGCCAGACGACGACGATGACGGCGACGAGATCGACCTGTGGCTCGAGATCCCCCGCGTCGGCGCGGCGGCGACGGCCGTCTGAGCTCGACAACGTGAGGCCGCGTCTCCTGGATGATCGGCGAGACATTCCGCACCACGAGAAAGCGGGACCGGCCCCGTGGACCGGTCCCGCATCAAACTGTGAGTCAGGACGACAACCCGAATGTCGCCCTGACTCGCCCCCGAACCACTGGCCCGCTTACCCTAGTCGGCCAGTGATTGGTGGTGCACTCGTGAAGAGACACCTAGCACGATCAAGTCTGCACGCTCGTCGGGTGTCCCGAAGTCGGCATTTCTGAGGACTTCTGGGGGACAATTCCGCACCCGGTCCAGATATTGACCGGCATCAGCATACGACACCTCGCGCTCGAACGCACGGGGTGCCGGGGTACAATCTCGCGACCGACACCCGATCACGCACCGATCATCCTCGGGTCAGCCGGAGAACGACCGCCACGCGCCGATCGTGTGGAGAGGCACGCGGCCGGCCCGCTGGGTCCGCTGCCACGCGCTCGTCGTGACGGGCGGAGCCATTTCGTCGTCGGGTTCGGCGGCCATTGCGTCGATCACGGCGAGTGCCGCGGCGAGCTCGACATCGGTCGGGGAGCCGCGGAGCACCTCGATGCCCGCGCAGGATTCCGTGGCCCGTGTCACAGCGGGATGTTTCCGTGCTTCTTTGCGGGGAGGCTCGCGCGCTTCGTCCGCAGGGCGCGGAGAGCCTTGACGATCGCGACCCTCGTCGCCGCCGGTTCGATGACCCCGTCGAGTTCGCCGCGCTCGGCCGCGAGGAAGGGCGACGCCACGTTGTAGGTGTATTCGCTCGCGAGTTTCGCGCGCACCGCCGCGACATCTTCGCCCGCCGCTTCGGCCGCGCGGATCTCGGGGCGGTAGAGGATGTTGACGGCGCCCTGCCCGCCCATGACGGCGATCTCCGCGGTCGGCCACGCGTAGTTGATGTCGGCACCGAGTTGCTTCGAACCCATGACGATGTAGGCGCCGCCGTAGGCCTTGCGTGTGATGACGGTCACGAGGGGAACGGTCGCCTCGGCGTAGGCGTAGAGGAGCTTGGCCCCGCGCCGGATGACGCCCGTCCACTCCTGGTCGGTTCCGGGCAGATACCCGGGAACATCCACGAGCGTGATGATGGGGATCGAGAAGGCGTCGCAGAAGCGCACGAACCTCGACGCCTTCTCGCCCGCCTCGATGTTGAGGGTTCCGGCCATCGCGTTCGGCTGGTTGGCGATGACACCGACAGCGCGCCCCTCGATGCGACCGAAGCCGACGACGATGTTGGGGGCGAAGAGGGGCTGGGTCTCGAGGAACTCGCCGCCGTCGACGATGTGCTCGATGACCGTCTTGACGTCGTACGGCTGGTTCGGGCTGTCGGGGATGATCGTGTTGAGTTTGCGGTCGGCGTCGGTGATCTCGAGCTCGACGTCGCTCGCATACACGGGGTGCTCGGCGAGGTTGTTGTCGGGGAGGTAGCTCAGGAGTGTCCGCGCGTAGTCGAGGGCGTCGTCCTCGTCGCTCGCGAGGTAGTGGGCGACTCCCGACTTCTGGTTGTGCGTGAGGGCTCCACCGAGCTCCTCCATGCCGACATCCTCGCCCGTCACGGTCTTGATGACGTCGGGGCCGGTCACGAACATCTGGCTCGACTTGTCGACCATGATCACGAAGTCGGTGAGCGCGGGGGAATACACCGCGCCGCCCGCCGCGGGGCCCATGATGATCGAGATCTGGGGGATGACGCCCGAGGCGTGCGTGTTGCGACGGAAGATCTCGCCGTATTTGCCGAGTGCGACGACACCCTCCTGGATGCGAGCGCCCCCCGAGTCGAGCATGCCGATGATCGGCACGCCCGTCTTGAGCGCGAGGTCCATGACCTTGAGGATCTTCTCACCCGCGACCTCGCCGAGGGACCCGCCGAAGATCGTGAAGTCCTGGGCGTAGACGGCGACCTGCCTGCCGTGGATCGTGCCCGTTCCCGTGACGACGGCGTCGCCGTACGGCCGGGACTTGTCCATGTTGAAGGCGGTCGTGCGGTGTCGCACGAACTCGTCGAGTTCGACGAACGAGCCGTGGTCGAGAAGAGTCTCGATGCGCTCGCGCGCGGTCTTCTTGCCCTTGGCGTGCTGCTTCTGGATGGCGGCTTCGCCGCTCGCCGTCACGGCCTCGTGGTAGCGGAGCTTGAGGTCGGCGAGCTTGCCCGCGGTCGTCGAGAGGTCGGGGGAAGCGTTGTCGTCGATCACGCGTTCACTTTACCCACCGCCCTCCGTCCCCGAGTGGTCGCCTCCCGTCCCCCTCCCGTTCACTGCCGAGACAGCGCCCGGACCGACAGCGTTCCTACCGTCGGGGTGTGAGTACCAGAGGGGGCGCAGGAGTGACGTATACGCCATCGCCGCGCGCTTCCGTCGTGGCCGTCATCCCCGCGAGGGGCGGCTCGAAGGGGGTGCCGGGAAAGAACCTGCGCCGCGTCGGGGGCGTTCCGCTCGTGGCGCGGGCCGCGGCATCCGCTCGCTCCGCGAAGCGCATCGACCGCGTGATCGTGAGCACCGACGACCAGGCGATCGCCGCGGCGGCCAAGTCGGAGGGCGCCGACATCATGGCGCGCCCCGCCAAGCTCTCGGGCGACACGGCGAGCTCGGAGTCCGCTCTGCTCAACGTGCTCGAGCGACTCGATCACACCCCCGACATCATCGTCTTCCTGCAGGCGACCTCACCGTTCATCGACCCCGCCGACCTCGACCGCGCCATCCACCGCGTGCAGTCGGGGGAGTGCGACGTCGTCTTCTCGGCGATCGAGACCCACGCTTTCCTCTGGCGGCTCACCGACACGGGGGCGGAGGGGGTCAACCACGACCACACCTTCCGCGCTCGCCGTCAGGATCGCGAGGCCCACTACCAGGAGACGGGCGCGTTCTACGTCATGCGCGCCGCCGGGTTCCGCGACGAGAAGTACCGCTTCTTCGGCACCGTGGGCGTGGCCCTCACCGACGAGCGCCGCTCGATCGAGATCGACACGGCGCCGCAACTGGAGCTCGCGAGCGCGATCGCCCCCATCGTCGACCCCTCCCACGACATCGATGTGGATGCGGTCGTCACCGACTTCGACGGAGTCCACACCGACGACACCGTCGTGATCGGCGCCGACGGCAGCGAGTTCGTGACGACGAACCGGTCGGACGGCCTCGGTGTCGCACGCTTGCGGGATGCCGGGATTCCCGTGCTCATCCTCTCGAGGGAGAGGCACCCTGTCGTCGCCGCGCGCGGACGCAAGCTCGGCGTCGAGGTGCTCCAGGGCGTCGACGACAAAGCCACGGCGCTCACCGACTGGGCGGAGCGCAACGGCATCGACCTCGCGCGACTCGCCTACCTCGGCAACGACGTCAACGACCTTCCCGCGCTCGAGATCGCGGGGTGGCCCGTCGCGGTCGCCGACGCGAATCCCGCGGTGATGACCGCAGCGCGAGTCGTGCTCGCCCACGCCGGCGGACACGGCGCGGTGCGCGAGCTCGCCGACCGCGTCTTGCGCTCACGGTCGCCCCGGAGGGCGAGCCCCGGAACCGGCCCCGTCGACACGGGCATCCCCATCAGCACCGATCCCCGCACCACAGACCCCATCACCACACGCACGACCACATCAGAGGAGCAGTCATGGCCGTTGTCATTGGCGGAAAAGCCGTAGGCGAATCGCACCCCGTCTACGTGATCGCCGAAATCGGCCTCAACCACAACGGTGACGTCGAGCTCGCGAAGAGACTCATCGACGTCGCCGCCGAGGCGGGTGCCGACGCGGTCAAATTCCAGAAGCGCACCCCCGAGATCTCGACCCCCGAGCACATGCGCGACGTGCCGCGGGAGACCCCGTGGGGCACGATGACCTACCTCGACTACCGCTACCGCGTGGAGTTCGATCGTGACCAGTACATCGAGATCGGCGACTACGCGGCACTCAAGGGGCTCGCGTGGTTCGCGTCGCCGTGGGACGAGCCCTCCGTCGACTTCCTCGAAGGCCTCGGTGCCGTCGCCTACAAGGTCGCGTCGGCCTCCGTCACCGACATCGGGCTCCTCACGGCGATCGCGGAGACGGGCAAGCCCGTCATCCTGTCGACGGGGATGTCGACGCTCGACCAGATCGACGCCGCCGTCGCGGTGCTCGGCACCGAGCGCCTCGTCATGCTGCACGCGACCTCGACGTACCCCCTGCCTCCCGAGGAGGCGAACCTGCGCACGATCGGCACGCTCCAGCGCCGATACGCGGGTGTGCCCGTCGGCTACTCGGGTCACGAGCGCGGACTGCAGATCTCGATCGCGGCCGTCGCCCTCGGTGCCGTCGCCGTCGAACGGCACATCACCCTCGACCGCACGATGTGGGGCAGCGACCACGCGGCCTCGCTCGAGCCCCACGGGCTCACACAGCTCGTGCGCGACATCCGCATCATCGAGGAGGCGCTCGGCGACGGCGAGAAGCGCGTGTTCCCCGGGGAGCTCGCACCCCTCGCGAAGCTCCGACGCGTGACGGTGTGACGGAGAGACCTCTCACCGTTCTCGCGGTCGCCGACTCGGACTCCTACCTCAAGTGGGGTGCCGCGACGCTCGGTCGCATGCCGCAGTCGTGGACGACCGACCTCGTCGTCGTGGAGACACCCGCGGTGCCGAGCGCGCGCCAAGTCGCCGCGGCCCTCGCGGGCACGGTGTTCGAGACCCGCGGAGTCGACATCCGCGGTGCCGACGAGATCGCGCGCCGCGTCGCCGCCGAACGTCCCGACATCGTTCTGCTCTCGGTGCGAGGCCCCGTCGTGAGGGTGCTCGTGCGGGCGATCCTCGGTGACCGCGAGGCGCGGCGGGCGACCGACGCGAGTGGCGCAAGGGCGGGTCGTCCGGGCGGGCGAGGCGCGACGACGCCGTGGCGTCCCGTGCTCGTGAGCGGACTCCCGGGGATCTCGATCCCCGCGACCCGCAAGGCGCTCTACTACCGCGCTCAAGTCGACGCGCTCATCCTGCACAGCGCGCGGGAGATCGACGAGTTCCGCGCGCTCGCCGCGACGATGGGGGTCGGGCAGCGCTTCGCGCTCTCGACCCTCCCGTTCCTCGCCGACACTCCGCGGCCGACCGGAACCGCTCGCGAGCGGGGATCCCGTGACCGCGCCGCGACCGACATCGTCTTCGCCGCCCAAGCGAAGGTGCCGAGAGAGAAGTCCGACCGCGAGCACGTGCTCCGTGAGCTCGCGACGCTCGCCGACGCCGACCCCTCCCGCCGCGTCGTGCTCAAGTTGCGCGGTCTCGCGGGGGAGCCGCAGACCCACGCCGAGCGGTATCCCTACGACACCCTCCTCGCCGAGCTACCGGAGGCCCGCGGCAAACTCGTGATCGACACCGGGCCAATGTCGGCGTCGCTCGACACGGCGGCGGCCCTCGTGACGGTGAGCTCGACGGCGGCGATCGAAGCCGTGCATCGGGACATCCCGGTGCTCGTCCTCGACGACTTCGGGGTCTCCAATGGCCTCATCAACACCGTCTTCGAGGGCAGCGGCCTGCTCGGGCCGCTCTCGTCGCTCGCGACGACGGGGGCCAGGCTCGCCGACGCCCGCTGGCTCGACGACAACTATTTCCACGCGCCGGACACGGTGGACTGCATCGCCGTGCTCGAGACTCTCGTCGTCGAGCGCGAGGCCGGAACACTCGCCGTGCGCCCGCAGTTCCGCGGAACCCTCGGCGGCACACTCCGGCGCGTGTGGGATCGCAAGCGTGCGCTCGGGCGATATGACCGCTCGGCGGCGGGGTTTGTCGCGCTCGCCGTCGGTATGCCCGCGCGATACGTCGTGCTCGCCGTGCGAGCGGCGCGCCGGTCGATGCGTTCGACGTCGGAGGATCGCCGGATGACGCGCCCCTAGGCTCGGGGAATGCCTTTTCCCCGCGCCTCGGCTCTCGCTCCCGTGATCGACCTCGAGTCGACGGTGAGCACGAACGACGAGGTGCTCGCACGCGCCCCGGGCGCCGACGAGTTTCTCATCGTCGCGACGACGACGCAGACGGGAGGCCGAGGGCGGCTCGGTCGGGAGTGGGTAGCCCCGCCTCGACAGACCCTTGCGGCGTCGGTGCTCCTGAGACCTCGGGACTCCGCGGGCGTCGCCGTGCCTTTCGACCGCTGGGGATGGGTGCCGCTGATGGCGGGGCTCGCGATGAGTCGCGCGGTCGACGGCGTGCTCCCTTCGCCTCGCGCGACCCTCAAGTGGCCGAACGACGTGCTCATCGCCGAGCGGAAGGTCTGCGGCATCCTCGCCGAGATGCTCCCCACCGGTGACGGCGTCGTCGTGGGTGCGGGTGTCAATCTCACGCTCGCTCCCGATGCTCTCCCCACCCCCACGTCGACGTCTCTCGCCATCGAGGGCGCCGTCGGCGATGTCGATGCTCTCGCGGACGCCGTGCTTGCGACGTGGATCATCGAGTTCTCGCGGCTCTACCTCCCGTTCGCCGCGGCCGGAGGTGACGCTCGGGCGAGCGGAGTGCGCTCGAGGATCGTCGCGTCGTGCGATTCGATCGGGAGGCCCGTGCGCGTCGTGCTTCCCGACGGGTCGGAGCTCCGCGCGGACGCCGTCGACATCGACGACACCGGCCGGCTCGTGGTCGAGCTGTCGAATGGCAGCAGGCAGTCTGTCGCCGCCGGGGATGTGACTCATCTGAGGTATGAATGACGCATGGCTGATGAGCGCGGAACCGGGGAGGTCGAGCGCATCGTCGCGAGTCTGCGACCGCACGGACGAGCACTCTTCTGGCCGTCGCTCGTGCTCATCGCCACGTGCGGGGCGAGCGCCTACTTCGTCGGTCGCTTCGACGAGGAGTGGCAGAACCTCGCGGTGGCGGGTGGCGCTGCAGCGCTCGTTCTGCTCGTGTGGGTCCTCCCGCTGCTCTCCTGGCTCTCGAAGCGCTACATCATCACGACGCGGCGCATCGTGTTGCGCCGCGGACTCTTCGTCCGCTCGAGGCAAGAGCTCCTGCACAGTCGGGGCTACGACATCACGGTGCGCAAGAACGCGGTGCAGAGCTCGCTGCGGTGCGGCGACGTTCTCATCAACACGGGCCTCGATTCGCCCGTCGTTCTGAAGGACATCCCCGCGGCGGACCTCGTGCAGCGCACTCTCCACGACCTCATGGAGAGCAGCGTCAATCCGATCGCCGCACGACGCCAGGCCGCTCAAGCCGAGGTGCGCGGCGAGACGACCGCCTGGGGTGGCCGCTGAGAGACGTCGAGCGGCGTTAGTGTGTCGGACGTGACTTCTCTCTCCACTCCCCTCACCATCTCTGTCATCGGCTGCGGATACCTCGGAGCCGTGCACGCCGCCGCGATGGCCGAACTCGGCCACCGGGTGATCGGCATCGACGTCGACAAGGCCAAGATCGACCTCCTCGCGGCAGGACGCCCCCCGTTCTACGAGCCCGGCCTCCCAGAGCTGCTCACCTCGGCGACCGCATCGGGCCGACTGACCTTCAGCACGGACATCGCCGCCGCCGCCGAAGCGACGGTGCACTTCGTCGCCGTCGGAACCCCGCAGCGCGCGGGAAGCAACGCCGCCGACCTCACCTACGTCGACGCGGCCGTCGAGTCGCTCCTCCCGCACCTCTCCGAGGGTGATCTCGTCGTCGGCAAGTCGACCGTGCCCGTCGGCACCGCCGAGCGCCTCGCGGCCGTCGTGTCGGGCGCGGGGGTCGGCGCGACCCTCGCGTGGAACCCCGAGTTCCTCCGCGAGGGCTTCGCGGTCAAGGACACCATCTCGCCCGATCGCCTCGTCTACGGAGTCGGGGAGGGTGACGAGCACGCCGAGTCGGTGCTCGACGCCGTGTACGCCGCGGCGCTCGCCGCCGGAACGCCCAAGGTCGTCACGGGCTACGCGACAGCCGAGCTCGTGAAGGTCAGCGCGAACGCGTTCCTCGCCACGAAGATCTCGTTCATCAACGCCATGGCCGAGGTCGCCGAGGCGACGGGAGCGGATGTGACCCAGCTTGCCGACGCCATCGGCTTCGACGCGCGCATCGGCCGCCGGTTCCTCAACGCGGGCCTCGGGTTCGGCGGTGGCTGCCTTCCGAAAGACATCCGCGGGTTCATGGCCCGGGCGGAAGAGCTCGGTGTCGAGCAGGCGCTGAGCTTCCTGAGCGAGGTCGACAGCATCAACCTCCGTCGCCGCGGCCGCATGGTCGACCTCGCGACCGAGGTGCTCGACGGTGATGTGAGCGGCAAGCGCATCGCCGTGCTCGGTCTCGCGTTCAAACCCGACTCCGACGATGTGCGCGACTCGCCCGCGCTCGACGTCGCCGTGCGCCTCGCCGAACTCGGCGCGATCGTCGTCGCGACCGATCCCGAAGCCGTCGAGACCTCGCGCGCTCGCCACCCCGAGCTCACCTACGTGTCGACCGCCGTCGAGGCGGCACAGGACGCCGACGTCGTTCTGCTCCTCACCGAGTGGAAGCAGTATCGCGACCTCGACCCCGCCGAGCTCACGTCAGTGGTGTCGGGCCGAGCTCTGCTCGACGGCCGCAACTGCGTCGACCCCGTGGTCTGGCGTGAGGCCGGGTGGACGTACCGCGCTCTCGGGCGTCCCTGACGACATCGCCGGAGCCTCCCGGAACACCCACGCTCGATACAGCGCGAAGCGGAAGGCCGACCCGAGCACGAGTCCGACGACGTTCGCCGAGACATTGTCGGCGAACGCGCTCGTGAATCCGAGCACGTAGTGGCTGACCCACAGGCACACGAGGGCGATGAGCATTCCGCCGACGCTCACGATCGCGAACTTCACGCCCTCGACGACCGTCTCGCGGTGCGTCGTCGCCGCGGATGACTCGGGTGACCTGAACGTCCAGTGGCGATTGCCGAGCCAGTTGACGGCGATCGCGACGGCCGTCGAGACGACCTTCGCGACGAGGGGGCCCTCCGCGACATCCGCGGGAGACAGGACGGTCGCCCGCAAGAGGTTGAAGAGCCCGACATCGACCGCGAGACCCACGAGTCCGACGAGACCGAACTTGGTGAGCTGGGAAGCCAGGCGGTGCATGCGGGCTCCCTGATGCTGGACGGCGGCGGTGATGCGCCAAGATGGTTCGAGGCGGTTCGAAATACTAACCGTCGCGTCGTCTCGGTAACTGGAAGGTCGGCATGACTCTCACGATCGGTGTCATCGGCGGTGGGCAACTGGCCCGCATGATGATCCCCGCGGCGATAGCCCTCGGGATCGAGATCCGCGTGCTCGCCGAGGCGGAGGGCGCGCCGGCATCCCTCGCCGCGACCGCGGTCGGCGACTACCGCGACGCCGAGACGGTCGTGCGCTTCGCCCGCGACGTCGACGTCGTGACCTTCGACCACGAGCACGTGCCGCAATCCGTGCTCGCGGCGCTCGAGGATGCCGGGGCGATCGTGCGACCGGGCCCGGCCGCCCTCCTCTTCGCGCAAGACAAGCTCAGCATGCGCGAGCGTCTCGACGCCGCGGGTATCCCCGTTCCCGACTGGGCGAGGGTGTCGACCCCCGCCGACCTCGACGACTTCGTGAGCGCCCACGGCGGTCGCGCCGTCGTCAAGACCGCGACGGGCGGATACGACGGCAAAGGCGTGAGGGTCGTGGCGTCGAGCGCCGACGTCGCCGACTGGTTCGGAGACGAACCCCTCCTCGTCGAGGAGCTCGTCGTGTTCCGCCGTGAACTCGCGCAGCTCGTCGCGAGACGGCCGTCGGGGCAGATCGTCGCGTGGCCGCTCGTCGAGAGTGTGCAGCGCGACGGAGTGTGCGCCGAGGTCATCGCGCCCGCGCCCCGGTCGAGCGGACGGCTCGCCGAGGCGACCGAATCGGTCGCCCGCCGCATCGCCGAGCTCCTCGACGTCACGGGAGTGCTCGCGGTCGAACTCTTCGAGACCGACGACGACCGCATCCTCGTGAACGAACTCGCGATGCGACCGCACAACACGGGGCACTGGACGATCGACGGCTCGACGACGAGCCAGTTCGAGCAGCACGTGCGAGCGACCCTCGACCTCCCGCTCGGAGCGACGGACGCTCACGCGGGCTGGGCCGTCATGGTCAACGTGCTCGGCGGTCACCCCGACGGCGCCCTCGTCGACAGCTACCCCGTGACCTTCGCCGACCAGCCCTCGGTCAAGGTGCACAACTACGGTAAAGACCCGAGACCGGGCCGCAAGGTCGGGCACGTGACCGCGACGGGTGACGACCTCGACGACGTCGTCTGGAGGGCCCGCGCGGCGGCTCTCCTGCTGGGATCGGAAGCCGTCGATCGCCCGACGTCGTAACCGTGCACACCACCGCAGAGCGAGCGAACACGCTCCCTCGCTTGCCGAGGCGAGAGCGCGCCACGAAGTACGATGGCCGTTATGCCTGAGCCCCTCGTCGCTGTCGTCATGGGCTCGGACTCCGACTGGGCCGTCATGAAGGCCGCATCCGTCGTTCTCACCGAGTTCGGTGTCGCGCACGAGGTCGAGGTGCTCTCGGCGCATCGCACGCCCGAGCGGATGCTCGAGTTCGGCGCTCGTGCGAGCGAGCGGGGACTCCGCTCGATCATCGCGGGTGCCGGCGGCGCCGCGCACCTCCCCGGCATGCTCGCGTCGGTCACGACACTCCCCGTCATCGGCGTTCCCGTCGCGCTCGCGACCCTCGACGGCCTCGACTCCCTCCTCTCGATCGTGCAGATGCCCGCGGGTGTTCCCGTCGCGACGGTGTCGATCGGCGGTGCTCGTAACGCGGGACTCCTCGCCATCCGGATGCTCGCGGCCACCGACCCCGCCCTCGCGACGGCTCTCGCGCAGCACGCGTCCGATCTGAAGGATCTCGTCGCGACGAAGAACGAGAACCTCAAAGCGAGCCTGTGAGCACGATCAGCCCCGTCAGGCACCCCGACCTGAAGTCACCCTCGACCATGACCCGTCGGGCGTGGTGGCTCGTGGGACTCAACATCCTCATCCCCGGTTCCGCCCAGCTCATCGCCGGCAATCGCCGGCTCGGGCGCTTCGGCGTCTCGATGACGTTCCTGCTGTGGACGCTCGTCGTCGTGGCCGCCGTGCTCTTCTTCGTGCTCCCGCGCGTCATCTACGGTGTCGCGTCGAATCCGATCGCGCTCACCGTCGTGCAGATCGGCCTCGTCGCGTACCTCGTTCTCTGGGTCGTTCTCACACTCGACACCCTCAGGCTCGTCAAGATCGTGCGGGCATACCCGAGGGCGAGGCCCGCGATCGCCGCGCTCGCCGTCGTCGCGCTCGTCGCGACGACGGGTGTCGTCGGCTACGGCGCCATGGTCGCGGGCGTGACCCGCAGCACGATCGAGGCCATCTTCGCGAACGGGCAATACAAGGAGCCCGTCGACGGGCAGTACAACATCCTCCTCCTCGGTGCGGATGCCGGCCCCGACCGGGAGGGGCTGCGGCCCGACAGTCTCTCGGTCGCGAGCGTCAACGCCGAGACCGGTGCGACGACGATGATCGGCGTTCCGCGCAACTTCGAACGCGCGCAGTTCGCTCCCGAATCACCCCTGTGGGGAGCGTTCCCGACCGGGTACGACTGCGGCGACGAGTGCCTCATCAACTACCTCTACACCTACGGCGACGAGCACCCCGAGCTGTATCCCGAGGCCGAGGCCGAGGGCAGTTCCTCGGGTATCGAGGCGACGCGCGACGCCGTGTCGGGGGTCACGGGCCTCGAGATCCAGTACTACGTGCTCATCGACATGCAGGGTTTCGCGAATCTCATCGACTCGCTCGGGGGTGTCGACATCGAGGTGCCGTCCCGCACGGCGATCGGCCCGATCACGGCGCCCGATCCTCTCTATTACGTCGAGCAAGGGGAGCAGCACTTCAACGGTGGCGAAGCCCTCTGGTACGCGAGGTCGCGCTTCGACTCCAACGACTACGACCGCATGGCGCGCCAGCGTCAAGTGCAGGAGGCCGTGCTCACCCAGTTCGACCCCTCCAATGTGCTCACCAAGTTCCAGGACATCGCGGCGGCCGGCGTTCAGGTGGTCGACACGGACATCCCCGCGGTCATGCTGCCGGGGTTCGTCGATCTCGCCGACAACGGGAGGAGCATCCCGATCACGACCCTCGAGCTCGTGCCCGGGGTCGTCGACACGCTCTACCCCGACTACGACCAGATCCACGCGCTCGTGAGGTCGACGATCGCGACGGCCGCGACGGCCGACGGCGGCTGACTCGGCACCTGACTCGGCCTGACGAGCGACGAGCGACGAGCTCGGGCGCGCTTAGAGGTCGGCGTGCAACTGCCAGACCCGCTGCGCGGAGTCCCGCCACGCGAATGCGCCCGCGCGGTCCGATCCCGAGACGGCGAGGCGACCGGCGAGGTCGGTGTCCCTCACGATGTCCGCGATCCGGGCCGCGAGTCGCTCGGGGTAGGTCTGCATGTCGACGGTCGAGACGGTGACGCCGGCACCCGCCGCGACCTCGACGACGGCGGGCGAGTCGGAGTGCACGACGGGGGTGCCGAAACTGAACGCCTCGATCACCGGGAGGCCGAAGCCCTCGGCGAGGCTCGGGAAGACGAAGACCGTGGCGCGGTCGTAGACGACCGAGAGCTCGGCGTCGGTGAGGACGCCCAGGATGATCACGCGATCCGCATCGAGACCGAGCTCGGCGGCGACGCTGCGGATGTCCTCGTGGCCCGACTCGGGGGTGCCCGCGACCACGAGCGGCAGTCCGGAGTCGTCACCCGTCGCGAGCGAGGTGAGGAGCTCGCGCAGGCCCTTGCGGGGGTGCAGGGAGCTCAGGGTGAAGAGGTAGCGCTCGGGGAGGCCGAGAGCCGCGGCGCGCTCGGTGGCGTCGACGGGCACGACGAGCTTGCTGCTCACGGCCCCGCCGATGACTCTGACGCGCTCACCGAAGTCGAAGACGTCACCGATCTGCTCGGCGACGCTGTAGCTCGGCACGACGATCGCGTCGGCGTAGCGGTGCGCTCGCTTGAGCATCGACCGGTGCCACGAGACCTGCCGGTTCTTGAGCAGGTGCGGATGAGTCCACGGCACCGCGTCGTGCACCGTGACGACGGTCTGCGTTCCGACGTCGTTGACGGGATCGTGCTTCGAGAGCGGGGCGAGGAGGCTCGGAGCGTGCACCATGCCGCTTCCGGGGAGTCTCGTGATGCCGTGCTGCCAGGCGAGCTGCAATTCGCGGCGCGCGAGGGCGCTCTTGAACAGGTCGACCATGCCGGGGAGGAGCGTGGCGAGCCGGTCGTATTCGGTCGACGCCGACGACGACACGACACCGCTCACCTCGCAGCCGAAGGGAGCCGTCGCGATGAGTTCTCTCGTGAGCTCCTCGGCATAGCGCCCGACCCCCGTGGGCCCGGGCGCGATGATGTCGTCGACGACGACGCGGAGCGTCGTCGTCACGAGGGGTCCATGATTCCCCTGCTCATCGCGTCGGCGAGGGCGTCTGTCCAGTCGCGCATCGGCGCGAGGCCGGCATAGGTCCACGCGTCGTGCCCGAGAACGGAGTACGCGGGGCGAGGGGCGGGGCGCACGAAGCTCCCGCTGTCGGTCGGAGTCACGCGCTCGGGGTCGAGACCCGCGTTCGCGAAGACGACCCGCGCGTAGTCGAACCAGCTCGTCTGACCCGAGTTGGTCGCGTGATACGCGCCGAACGGTGCGGCCGAGTCGACGAGCGTCACGATCTGCTTCGCGAGATCGAGGGTCCAGGTCGGTTGACCGACCTGATCGCTCACGACCGTGAGGGTGTCGCGGTCGGCGGCGAGACGCAGCATCGTCTTGGCGAAGTTCGGCCCGTGCTCGCCGTAGAGCCACGCGGTGCGCACGATGTAGCTCCGCGCTCCGTTCGCCTCGACGACGAGCCTCTCGCCCTCGGCTTTGCTCGCGCCGTAGACCGAGACGGGCGCGTGGGGGGCGTCTTCGGGGTAGGGCGAGGTCGCGACGCCGTCGAAGACGTAGTCGGTCGACACCTGCACGAGCACTGCCCCGACCTCGGCCGCGGCGGTCGCGAGATGGCCGGCACCGGTCGCGTTGACGGCGAACGCCGCATCCCGCTCGGTCTCGGCATCGTCGACCCTCGTGTGCGCGGCGGCGTTGATCACGACGTCGTGGCCGGCGACGGCCGACCGCACGGCGTCGAGGTCGGTCACGTCGAGGTCCGACCTCGAGAGCGCGGTGACGTCGCGCCCGTCGAGCACGGACTGGAGATCGCGGCCGAGCATTCCGCTCGCGCCGGTGAGGAGGAACCGGGTCATGATCAGCTCAGGGCCGCGCGCTCGCGCAACGGCTCCCACCACGAGCGGTTGTCGCGGTACCACTGCACGACCTCGGCGAGACCCTGGTCGAACGGCACGCGCGGCTCGTAGCCGAGCTCGGATCGGATCTTGGAGATGTCGACGGAGTATCGGAGGTCGTGACCGAGGCGATCCTGCACGCGGTCGACGTAGGACCAGTCCTTGCCCGTCGAGTCGAGGAGGAGCTGCGTGAGCTCCTTGTTGGTGAGTTCGGTGCCGCCGCCGATGTTGTAGATCTCGCCGGCGCGACCGCCGACGAGAACCATGGCGATTCCGCGGCAGTGGTCGTCGACGTGCAGCCAGTCGCGGATGTTGTTGCCCTCGCCGTAGAGGGGAACGTGCTTGTCGTCGATGAGGTTCGTGACGAAGAGGGGGATGACCTTCTCGGGAAAGTGGAAGGGGCCGTAGTTGTTCGAGCAGCGAGTGATCGAGATGTTGAGGCCGTGCGTGCGGAAGTAGCTGCGCGCGAGGAGGTCGCTCCCCGCTTTGGATGCCGAGTACGGCGAGTTGGGTTCGAGCGGGCGCTCTTCGTCCCACGAGCCCTCGGCGATCGAGCCGTACACCTCGTCGGTCGAGACGTGCACGAAGCGCTCGAGCCCGGCACGGAGCGACGCGTCGAGGAGTTTCTGCGTTCCGAGCACGTTCGACTCGACGAAGATCGAGGCGTCGCGCACCGAGCGGTCGACGTGCGATTCGGCGGCGAAGTGCACGACGGCGTCGACGTCGGGAAGCAGCGAGTCGAGGAGGTCGGAGTCGCGGATGTCTCCGTGCACGAAGCTGAAGCGCGGGGAGTCGGAGACCGAGGCGAGGTTCTCGAGGTTGCCCGAGTAGGTGAGGGCGTCGAGCACGACGATCTCGGCTCCCTCGAGCCCCTCGTAGGCGTCGCCGAGGGCACGCCTCACGAAGTTCGAACCGATGAATCCGGCGCCGCCGGTGACGAGAATCTTCATGCCCACTCCTTCTGATACTGCGTTCTGTGCCCCCGACAGTCTAGTTAGTGGTGCGGTTCGCCGAAGGTGCGCCGCCCGACGACGGCCGCGCGCACGCGCAGACCGACCGTGAGGGCGGCTCGCACGGGCCACAGGAGCGCCCCCGGGTACTTCTTGTGCATGAACTGCCGCGCGCTCTCGTGGTGGGCGTCGATCATCCGCTGGGAATCGGTCGTCGTCGAGTGCGCGCCCGTGTGCACCGCGGTGGCGGAGGGCTCGTAGACGTTGCGGTACCCCGCCTTCCCGATGCGGTAGCCGAGGTCGACGTCTTCGAAGTACATGAAGAACGAGGGGTCGAAGCCCCCGAGGTCGTCGAAGACGCGCCGTCTGACGAGGAGACACGCGCCCGAGAGCCATCCGGCGTCGCGGCGGAGCGGGGTGTCGTCGGAGTCCCGGCGGTACGCGCGGCTCCACGGGTTGCTCGGCCAGAGGTTGGCGAAGAGCGCGTGACCGATCCCCGTGCGCAGTGAGGGCACCGATCTCGCCGAGGGGTAGACCGCGCCCTCGACGCCGGTCAGCACGGCCGGTCCGATCGCCCCGACCGTCTCGTCGGCGTCGCCCTCGCGCACGAGGATGTCGATCGCGCCCTCGCCGAGCACGACGTCGGGGTTGCTCACGAGGATCCAGTCGACGGAGGAGGGGAGCTCCCGTGTCGCCGCGTTGACGGCTCCGCCGTAGCCGAGGTTCGAGGCGAGAGGGAGGTAGCGTGCGCCCGCACGCGAGACGAGTGAGTCGAGGTGCTCGGATTCATCCACCCTGTTGTCGGCGACGACCACGAGAGGCGACTCGGTGACCGCGGCGGAGGGGATGGAGGAGAGGAAGGGCCCGAGCACGGACGACGACCCGAAACTGACCGTCACGACGGCGACACGAGGGTGACCGATCGGATCGGGAGGTGAGAGGGCCATGGAAATCCGATCCTACCCGCCAGTCCCCGGACCGACGGGCGACAACACGGACAGTACGGGGTGTACGGATGTTTGATACGGTCAACCCATCGGGGGACATTAGTCGGGGGACAGATGATTGCACGAATGAAATTCCGCGCGCTTCTCACAGTCGTGATCGCGGCGGCGCTCGCCGTCGGGGGAGTCACGACCGCCGCGGTCGCCGCACCACAGGACGAGGTGCTCGCGTCGGTCAACAGTGAGCGGGCGAAAGCGTCGCTCGCCCCGTTGCGCGCCGACGCGAAGATGGATGCGATCGCTCAGGAGTGGGCCAACCAGATGAGTCGCACGGGCAACTTCGCCCACAGCACCAACGAGTGGCGGGCGGCCCGCCTCGCCTCGGGCTGGCGGCTCAACGGCGAGAACATCGCCTACGGTTACCGCACCTCGGCCCAGGTGATGAGCGGGTGGATGAATTCGCCCGGCCACCGCGAGAACATCCTGCGCTCGGGCTACACCCGCATGGGCGTCGGCTACTCCTCCACCGGGCACTACTGGGTGCAGATCTTCGCGGGCTACCCCGCGGACTCGACGCCTCCGACCCCGTCGCTCTCGGCCACGCCGACACCCAAGATCACAGGGAGCCCACTCGTGGGCAAGACCCTCACGGCCGCCCCGGGAACGTGGGGGCCGGCGCCCGTGACGCTCAAGTACCAGTGGTATGCGGGAGGCAAGGCGATCGCGGGGGCGACGAAGAAGACGCACCTCGTCACCTCCTACGACGTCGGAACCCGCGTGACCGTGAAGGTCACGGGGTCGAAGAGCGGATATCGTTCGGTCGCCAAGACGAGCGCCGCGACGGCGGCCGTCACGACGGACATCGACGCGACGCGGGTCGCGGGAGCGAGTCGCTACGCCTCCGCCATCGCGCTATCGAAGAGCATCCCCGTGCGCTCGGGTGGGGTCGTCTACGTCGCGAGCGGCGTCAACTACCCCGACGCGCTGAGCGCGGGCCCCGCGGCAGCGCACGACGGCGCTCCGCTGCTCCTCACGAAGCCCGGCGCCCTTCCGGCCGGTGTCGCGACCGAGATCGCGCGTCGCGCCCCGAGCTCGATCGTCGTCGTCGGCGGCGAGAGCGCGGTGTCGGGGGCTGTCGTCTCGAGCCTCGAGCGCATCGCGCCCGTGACGCGCGTGTCGGGATCGAACCGCTTCGAGACCTCGCGGCTCATCGCCGAGCACGCGTTCGGTGACGGTCGCGTGTCGGCCGCCTACCTCGCGACGGGCAACGGGTTTCCGGATGCCCTCTCCGCGGGGTCCGCCGCGGGAGCCCAATCGGCTCCCATCGTGCTCGTGAAGGGGTCGGCGTCGAGCGTCGATTCCGCGACGCTCGGTCTGCTCCGCCAGCTCGACGTCGACAGCGCCGTGCTCGTCGGCGGCACGAGCGTCGTCTCGGCGGGGATCCAGCGATCCCTCGCGAGCGCGGGCATCCCCGCGACCCGGCAGGCGGGAAGCAACCGGTTCACGACGTCTGCGGCGATCAACGAGGCCGCATTCGCGTCGAGCGCGACGGCGTTCATCGCCACCGGCTACGACTTCCCCGACGCGCTCGCGGGGTCGGTGCTCGCCGCCACGAGAGACAGCCCCCTCTTCATCAGCCAGGCGGCGTGCATCCCGCGGGCGATCGTCGATCGCATCTCGGAGTCGGATGTCACGGACGTCGTGCTGCTCGGTGGCGAGAGCGTGCTCTCCGATGCCGTGTTCGACCTGCGTGCGTGCAGCAAGTGATGCGCCGTCGCTAGAGTTGCGGGCGTGCCAGCGCCCGACGGATCCCCCGGCGACAGAGTGCCCATAGCCGTCTCGGTGGCGCTGTGCACGCGCAACGGCGCCGAGTTCGTCGGGGCGCAGGTCGAGAGCATCCTCGGGCAGTCCCTCCGACCCGCCGAGATCGTGCTCTCGGACGACGGGTCGACCGACGACACCGTCGAGATCGTGCGCCGCATCGTCGAGGCGCATGCCGAGGCCCACGGTAACGCGGTCGCTCTGACGGTCGTCGTCAACCCCGAGCCGCTCGGGGTCACCGGCAATTTCGAGAGCGCCATGCGCGTGTGCGCGAACGACCTCATCGCGCTGTGCGACCAAGACGACGTGTGGCGCGAAGACCGGCTCGAGCGTGCGGCCGGCGAGTTCGCCCGACGACCCGAGCTGCTGCTCCTGCACTCCGACGCACGGATCGTCGACCGCGACGGCGTGCCGAGCGGGATCGGACTCTTCGTGACCCTCGGCGTTTCGGAGGAGGAACGGCGAGCGATACACGACGGCGACGGGTTCGCGGTCTACATCCGCCGCAACCTCGCGACCGGGGCGACGACGATGGTGCGGAGGCGACTGCTCGACCTCGCCCTCGACTTTCCCCGCGAGTGGGTGCACGACGAGTGGCTCGCGATTGTCGCGGCGGCGCTCGGCGGCGCGGATCTCGTCGACGACACCCTCATCGACTACCGGCAGCACGGCGCGAACGCGATCGGTGCGACCGCGCTAACGGTGCGGCGCCGGTTCGCGAAGCTCGCGGAGCCGCGGACAGCGCGCAACGCGCGACTGCTCGAGAACTCGCGCATCCTCGTCGACCGACTCGGGGCCCTCGCCGTGCCCGTTCCGGGATCCGTTCTCGCGCTCGCCGCGGGCAAGGTGGTCCACGAGACGTTCCGCTCGTCGCTCGCTCGCTCCCGCCCGCTCCGGGTGGTTCCGATCGCGCGCGCACTGCGGCGCGGCGACTATGCGAGGTTCGGCGGCGGGGCGCAGGATGCCGTGCGCGACCTCGTGCAACCGGCCTCGTGAGGGTCCGGATAGGATTCTGCACGTGCTAATCCGTGAGCTGTCGATCCCTGATTCCTTCGAGATCACCCCGATCCAACGAGAAGACGACCGAGGTGTGTTCCTCGAGTGGTACCGCTTCGACCGGCTGGAAGAGGCTGTGGGCCACCCGCTGTCGCTCCGGCAGGCCAACACGTCGGTCTCGAAGCGCGGCGTCGTGCGCGGCATCCACTTCGCGTCGATCCCGCGCGGTCAGGCCAAGTACGTCACGGTGACCCACGGAGCCGTTCTCGACTACATCGTCGACATCCGGGTCGGTTCGCCGACGTTCGGACAGTGGGACGCCGTGCGCCTCGACACCGTCGACCGCAAGGCCGTCTACATCCCCGAGGGCCTCGGGCACGCCTTCGTCGCCCTCACCGACGACGCGACGGTGAGCTACCTCGTGTCGGACGTCTACAACGCGGCAGCCGAGCACGGCATCAACCCCCTCGATGCGCAGATCGGCCTCGAGTTCCCCGATGAAGCGGGTGAAGCGCTCCTGTCGCCGAAAGACACGTCGGCCCCGTCGCTCGCCGAGGCGGCCGAGACCGGGCTGCTGCCGACCTGGGAAGCCACGCGCTCGTTCTACCAGCAGCTCGACAACGGGGAGGTCTGACCCATGCGCGGAATCATCTTGGCCGGAGGCAGCGGAACGCGCCTGTGGCCCATCACGCGGGGCATCTCGAAGCAGCTCATGCCCATCTATGACAAGCCGATGATCTACTACCCCCTGTCGACGCTCATGCGCGCCGGCATCCGCGAGATCCTCATCATCACGACACCCGATGACCAGGCGCAGTTCCAGAGACTGCTCGGCGACGGCAGCGAGCTCGGTGTGAGCTTGAGCTACGCCGTCCAGCCGTCTCCCGACGGCCTCGCCCAAGCGTTCATCATCGGCGAGGAGTTCATCGGTGACGAGAAGGTCGCCCTCGTGCTCGGCGACAACATCTTCCACGGTGTCGGACTCGGGTCCAACCTCCGCAGCCACAACGACGTCGACGGCGCGCTCATCTTCGCGTACCACGTGTCGAATCCCCGCGCCTACGGCGTCGTCGAGTTCGATGACGACTTCCGCGCGCTCTCCATCGAGGAGAAGCCCGTCGAGCCGCGGAGCAACTTCGCGGTGCCCGGGTTGTACTTCTACGACAACTCGGTCGTCGAGGTCGCCAAGACCATCACGCCGAGCGCGCGCGGGGAGCTCGAGATCTCGACGATCAACGAGATGTACCTCGACGACGGAAAGCTGCAGGTGCAGGTGCTCGACCGCGGAACGGCGTGGCTCGACACCGGAACGTTCGAGTCGATGGTGCAGGCGACCGAGTTCGTGCGCGTCGTCGAGGATCGCCAGGGCTACAAGATCGGCTGCATCGAGGAAATCGCGTGGCGTGCCGGGTGGATCAGCGACGAGGAACTCGCCGCGATCGCCGCCCCCCTCGTGAAGAGTGGATACGGAACCTACTTGAGCCGCTTGCTCGCGGGCTGAGTGAGGTAGCAGCACAACCGCTGCGGCAGAACGCTGCAGCAGAAACGGGGCGGGGGAGTCGAATGACTCCCTCGCCCCGTTTCGTTCGTCCGGGGCGCTCGGCCTAGCGGCAGTTGGTGTACTTCGCGACCTCGCCCGTCACGACCGACGTGCCCCCGAGGATGACCATGCTCGTGGTCCTCGCCGCGATCATCTTCTGCGCGAGGGGGATGCGCATGCAGTTCTTCGGCACGAGATACAGAGGGTTGTTGTTCTTGCCGGCGAGCGCCGCGCCGGCGAGGGCGTCGGAGTACGCCGTGCCCGACGCCGCGTAGATCGTTCCCATGCGGGCGTTCGCGAAGGCTGCGGCGTTGAGCTTCTCGCCCGTCTCGAACCTGTTGACGCCCGCGATGCGCGTCACGGCCGTGCCGCCGTTGATTCCCTTGGTGTTGCGCAGGATGTCGGTGCTCACGACCGCGACCCCGCCCGCGATCCTGACCTCCTCGACGCCGAGGTCGCCGAGGAGGGTGATCGCCTCGTCGGTGAGGGTGCTCGCGCTACCGTCGACGAGGATCACGGGGGCGTCGACCGATCCCGCTGCCGCACCGGCGGAGAGGGCGTCGGCGTAGCCGCGCCCCGTCGCGAGGTAGGCGACCGTCGCACCCTTCGCCGCGAATGCGCCGCGAGCGACCTCGAGCGACGTCGAGTAGCGATTGCCCCCGCTGTCTCGACGCACGGGCGCGATCGTCGCGAGATCGGCTGCGACGGCCTCGGAGACGGCGTCGACACCCCCCGAGATGACGATGAGCAACGGTCGCAGTCGCTGGATCTCAGCGCGCGTCGCCGGGTCGATGCCGTCGCGCCTCGTGAGCAGGAGCGGGGAGTTGTTCGTCGCGGCTGCCGGGGCGGCGCTCAGGGCGTCGGGGAAGTTCAATCCGTTGGCCACGTAGACCGTGCTCGTCCGCGGGGCGTAGTTGGCGCGCGAGATCTGCACGGCCGTGTCGAAGCGGTTGACGCCCGCGGTGCGCGTCGCCGTTGCGGCGGGAGTGATGTTGGGCGGCAGCGGGGCGGGGGTGTCGACGATGGGCGAGCCGAACCAGTCGTTGTAGAACACCCAGAAGTTGCGGTTGCCGTACGACGAGCACGCGTCACCGGTTCCGCGGAGGTTGTTGAGCGCCGCCTGGTTGGGGCGGTACGGCGTGTAGTTGTAAAGCGCGGCGGTCGCGTAGTTGGTGATGTTGACCGTGCGGCTGCCGCACGCGGCGTTGGGGTGCCACTGGATCGCGCGCGATCCCGGCTGGATGCCGAAGCGGCTCGCCTTGTAGGTCTTGAGCTGCAGCGTCCCCTGGTAGATCTGGTTGCCGAAGCCGAGCGAGTTGATGGCGCACGGGGCCGTGTCGGGGCACGCGTATCCCATGGCCCGGTCGAGAGCGGCCTTCGAGGGGTTGTTCTTCGTCACGAGGGCCTGCTCCTTCTGCAGGGTCACGAGGATGACCTTGGCGCTGATGCCGCACGCGCGCTGCACTCGGAAGATGACGGTCGCCGCGCTCAGCGCCGTCCCGCCCTGGAACGCCTCGCACCGCACGTTGCCCGTGCTGTCGGAGACGATCCTGGCTCGAGACGCGACCCTGTCGGTGCGCACGTTGAGGCACTGATCGGTCAGACAGTTTCCGATGCGCGCGTTGAGGAAGTCCCGGATCTGCTTCTCGGTCATCGCGGAGCTGTCGTAGAACTCGCTGTCGCTGATGATCGTGCCGGCCTTGAAGTCGCTCGCGGTGAGGGCCTCGGCGCGGTCGGTGCCCTGCACGAGGCCTGTCGCCGCGAGCGTGAGGGTGAGCGCGACCGTCACGAGCCATCGCACCGGTCGTCGTCGCGGAGCATTCGAGACACGTGTATCCATGAAAAAGTCATTCCCCCGTTGTTACGCACCCCCGCGAACTCCGGTGGCCGGTCGTCGACCCCGACGCCGCAGACCTGGCCATGCTGTCATCATTCGCGGCGGGTGTCCACGACCCGGCCGGGGCGTGGCGCGCTCTAGGCTCGACGCGTGACACCGCGCCGCATCAAGTCCCTCGTCAAGAACGCCATCCGTCGACGGCTCCTCGCCGGCCGGTTCCGCTTCGATCGCCACGACTTCTCCGCGGTCAGCGGTCGAGAGGCGATCGTCGTCATGTGCCTGTGGAATCGACCGAGCCGTCTCGAGCACATCCTCCGGATGCTCGACGGTCAGGAGCACCCCGAGGGCGTCGTGCTCCTTCTGTGGAACAACACGCGCGCCGACAGGGAGACCTACGACGCGGCGATCGCTGCGCACGAGTCCCGGGGATCGCTCCGCCGCGTCGACATCGTGCACTCGCCCTTCAACCTCGGGGCGATCGCGCGGTTCTACTGGGCTCGTCGGCTCGCGGTGGCGGGCTACGAGGGCCCGATCATCGTTCTCGACGACGACGAGGATGTCGACTCGCGCTTCGTCTCGTCTGCCCTCGAGCAGTACGACCCTCTCGCCCTCACCTCGTGGTGGGCGTTCACGGTGCACTCGGTCTACTTCGACCGCACCGCCGCGCGCGTCGGCGACCGCGTCGATTACGCGGGGACGGGCGGGATGGTGTGCCCCGCGACGCTCTTCCGCGACCCTCGGTTCTTCACCGACATCCCCGCGCCGTTCTGGTTGCTCGACGACATGTGGCTCAACCATTTCGCGCTCGCGCGAGGACTCAGGCTGGCCAAACTCGACGTCGAGATCGCGTTCGTCATGGACGAGACCAATCAGGCGCACGGTCAGGCCGAGCTCAAGCAGGACTTCTGGGAGTACCTCGGAGGTCAGAAGCGCGCGACGACGTGAGTCAGCGTTCTCCGAGGTCGCGGAACTCGGGAACGGCGTGCACGATGCCGACGGCGAGGTCGTAGTCGGGAACGTCGAAGGCGCACGACTGCGGTCGATCGTGGATGTGTCGCCCGATGCTGTCCATGAGCGACACGTTGACGAAGTACTTGCCGGTTCCGAACTGCACGTCTTTGAGGATGAACTCGACGCGGCGGTCGCCCGAGAGCGGCGTGAGCTCGGCGCCCAGGCGCTTCGACGTCGTTCCGTAGGTCGCGTGCCCGAGCGCCGTGTCGATCTGGATCGCGCAGACCCAGTCGGTCATGACGGCCTGGTGGGTCAGATCGACGGTGATGCGCAAGTCGCTTCCCGGCGCCACGGGGTCGCCGGGCTTGCCGTCGACCGGCCCCGCGGTCGCTGCGCGCACGCGACCGAGCGTCTCGGGCGCGGGGGGAGCGACGGAGGCGTCTTCGAGGCGCTGGTCTTCGAGGAGGTCGCGGAATCGCGCGACGGCTTCGACGGGGTCACCCTCGAACTCGACGTTGCCCTTGTTGAGCAGCACGACGTGGTCGCACATCTCCGACACCTGGCCAAGTGAGTGCGACACGAGGATGATCGTGCGCCCCTCGGCCTGGAACGACCGGATCTTGTCGAGGCACTTGCGCTGGAACGCCTCGTCTCCGACGGAGAGAACCTCGTCGACGAGGAGCAGGTCGGGGTCGGTGTGCACCGCGACCGCGAAGGCGAGCCGCACGTACATTCCCGAGGAGTAGAACTTGACCTGGGTGTCGATGAAGTCGCCGATGCCGGCGAAGGCGAGGATGTCGTCGAACCTCTCGTCGGTCTCGGTGCGACTGAGGCCGAGGATCGAGGCGTTGAGGTAGACGTTCTCCCGACCGGTGAGGTCGGGGTGGAACCCCGCCCCGAGCTCGAGGAGGGCCGCGATGCGTCCGCGTCGCTTGACCGATCCGGAGGTCGGGTCGATGATTCCGCCGATGACCTTGAGGAGGGTGCTCTTGCCCGAGCCGTTGTGTCCGATGAGCCCCACGGTCGTGCCAGCGGGGATCGAGATCGAGACGTCCCGCAGTGCCCAGAACTCCTCACGATGACGACGCCCGAGGCGGCCGAGGGTCACGAGGCGCTCTTTGAGCGAGTTGTCGCGGCGGATGACGAATCGCTTCGACACCGAGTCGACGACGGCGATGGTCGGTACTTCTGTCACTGGTTCTCTCTCACTCGAAATGCGCGGCACCGGTTACAGCTCTTGTGCGAAGTTGCCCTGGAGGCGGGCGAACACGCGCTGGAAGCCGATGAGCAGACCGAGGCCGATGACGATCGCCACGAGCATGCGCGGCAGTAGTTCGCCTGGGTAGTCGACGACGCCGTCTCCCCCGACCCAGAACGCCTGCTGGAAACCGAGTACCGCGAGGGTGACGGGGTTGTTCGTGTAGATGTCGAGGAGGAGGCCGTATCCGACGATGTCGCGCACCATCTCCCACGCGTACACCACGGGCGAGGCCCACAGCATGATGAGGAGGAGCACTTCGGTGAGGTACTGGATGTCGCGGAGGTAGACGTTGACGGCGGAGAGCAGGAGCCCGAACGCCGTGCCGTAGACGACGAGGATCGCGAGCGACGGGATGAGGTAGAAGATGTCGACCGAGAGGGGGATCGCCCCCGCGATGATCGTCGCGATGATGAGGATGCCGAGCTGGATGAAGAAGTTGAAGAGCGCGGACCCGACGCTCGCGAGGGGGAAGACCTCGCGGGGGAGGTAGACCTTCTTGATGAGCCCGCCGTTGGCGACGATCGATGACGTCGACCCGCCGATGATCTCGCTGAAGAGGCCGTACGCCGTGAGCCCCGTGAACACGTAGATGGCGAAGTCCGGGATGCCGCGCTCGGCCCCGAGGAACTTGCCGATGACCACGTAGTAGATCATGAGCTGCGTGAGAGGGCGGATGAGCGTCCACACGAAACCGAGGGCGCTGTCTTTGTATCGCGACTTGAGGTCGCGCCTGATCAGCAGGTTGAGCATCTCGCGATGACGGAAGATGTCCTGGATCGATTGCACGGCTCCCGTGAACGACCGCGACTTGGTCGTGTTCACGAAGGGGAGCTTCTCGAGGCTGGCGAATCTCTCAGCAGGGTCCATCGGAGCCTCCCGGCGGGTTAGTCGACAACCGCATCACTCTACACGCGCCGACATCCCCGTCTGCTTCGGGGGCGCTAGGCACCGGGCCTGAGCTTTCGCACGCGGGAGGCGAGAGCGTCGGTCGCCCGCACGACCGTCCTCGAGCGCAGGGAGTGGAGTTCGGCGTGGAGCGCGTCGAGTTCGGCGCGCTGCGTGCGCACGACCTCGTCGAGCTCACGTCGCGCGATCCGCTCGCTCTCGAGGTCGTCGCGTGCGTGCACGAGCTCCGTTCGCGCGGTCGCGACGTCGGCTTCACGAGCGATGAGGGCGCGGCCGGAGTCGGAGAGCACGCGCACGAGGTCGGCGGGGAAATCGACGGGGGGCGAGGTCGAGTCGGCCGCGCCGCCGAACCGCGCGAGGAGGCCGTCGTCCCGTGTGAAGGCGGAGCCAGCCTCGAGGTCGTCGGGGGAGGGGAATCGTGCCGCGTAGTAGGGAAGGAGAACGCCCGCTCGCAAGCGCGCGAAGTCGAGCATGCCGTGGTGGTTGGGGCTCGGCGTGATCGAGGGGTTGGCGAGATACGCCGCCCCCGAGATGTCGACGCGGTGCTCGTATTGTTCCCACGCGCGCCACGGCACGTGGAGCACCTCGAGCTCGAGGCCCGCGGGCACACCTCCCGAGTTCGGGATGCTCGCGGCGTGATTGCCCTGGGCGACAGTCACGTCGGGGGCGCCGACGTGGATCGCGTTGGGGGTCGGGTGGCTCTGAAGCCCCACAGCACGGAGCTCGTCGACGGTCCGGCCGTCGCGCCACACGAAGTCTGCGAGGCGGGAGCCGCGGCGCACGAGCGGACCGATCATGTTGACGACGGGAACGAGGAAGGAGCCGATCGATGTCGGCATCGCCTCGAACACCGCGCGCAAGTCGAGGGTGCGGTCGACGGGGAGGAGGAACTCGTCGGCGTCGGCGTTGATGACCCAGTCGACACCGTGCTCCGTCGAGAGCCGGCGGGCCATCGAAGTGACCACCGCGGCTTGCTGTTTGCGATGCACGGGGTCGTGCTCGAGGAGGATGCTGCCGGCATCCGCGAGGCGCTGGAGGATCTCCGTCGTGCCGTCCGTCGACGCGTTGTCGGTGATGACGAGGGTGTCGACACCCTGCTCGAGATAGAAATTCACCGTGCTCTCGATGATGTCCGCTTCGTCGCGAACCATCATCGTCAGTCCGAGCTTCACGTGGACTCCTTCGGGTTGGGGCTCCACCCGAGGGTGGCCTACGCGTCTGGGCCGCGCAAGTCGGTCAGGAGGGGTGAGCCGGAGCGCGAGAGGCGCGGGTCGGCCGGCGGCGCACCGGGCGCGCGGCGTCGAGCGATTAGCATGTTCACCGCAGACTCCTGTCCGGCGTCGTGTGACCACCACACCCTCGAGGAAAGGCCCACCCCCGTGAAGCAGTGGATTGTGGGGCGGCTGCGCCGCGTTCTTCCGCAGGACAGCTCGAGCCGACGCGTCGCCCGGATCGGCTACGGAGCCTTGCGCGACGCGCGCGGGGTGACCCGATCGGTCTCGACCGCGATCCGCGAAGAGGTCGTGTCCGGCGCGGGAGACGACGCCTACGGCGCATGGCGCCGACAGCACCGTGATCCGGTCATCGTCGAGGGCTCGGGCGCGGTCACGACCGACTTCACGGTCGTCTTGCGGGGCGGCCCGGGAGACGCCAAGAGCTCGAGCGCGACGGTCGACAGCATCCACCGGCAGTCGGTCGGTCGCGTCGACATCCGCTGGGCTCACGACGGCGACGATCTCGCGGCGATCCTCGAGACTCTCACGTCGCACTTCGTGCTCTTCCTGAGGGAGGGCGACGTGCTCGAGCCGACCGCTCTCGCTCAGATCGCCAAGAAGCACCGCATCGACCCGCGCCTCGACCTGATCTACTTCGACTCCGATACGCGCGGAGCACGGCGCCGCGAATCGCCGCGATTCCGCCCGGAGTGGTCGCCCGAGATCCTCCTCGGAGCCAACTACCTCGGTCGCGCGTTCGCGATCTCGCCCCGCATCCTCGATGCGGAGGCGGGGGAATCGCTCGGGCCGCGCGCCCTCTGGCGCAACCTCCTCGCGATCGACCCGACGACGACGCGCGTCGGGTCCATCCCCGAGGTGCTCCTCTCCGAGGTGGAGGGGGCAGACGATCGCGTCGTCGCCGCCGACGCCGAGATGGTCGAGTCGGCCCTCGCGCGCCGCGGCGAGGTCGCTCGCGCGGTCGTCGACGACGGCATCGTGCGCACCTTCTTCGAGCCGAGCGTGTGGCCGACCGTGTCGGTCGTCATCCCGACGCGGCACTCCCGCTCCAACCTCTCGGTGCTCCTGCCGAGCCTCGCGGCATCCGACTACCCGCACCTCGACGTCACCATCATGGACAACGGCGAGCAGTCGCCCGAGAACCGCGAGTGGTACGAGCAGTGGAACTTGCAGCTCGACCTCTCGGTGACCTGGTGGAGCGAGACCCCGTTCAACTACTCGCGGGTCAACAACGTCGGGGCGAGGTCCGCTGTCGGAGACGTCATCGTGTTCCTCAACGACGACACCGAGATCGTCGACCCCCGCTGGTTGCGCGAATCGGTCGGACTCCTTCTGCGCGAGGGAGTCGGCACCGTCGGATTCCGTCATCTCCGAGCCGACGGGCTCATCCAGCATGCCGGTGTCGTCGTGGGCCCCGGTGGCTTCGCCGACAACCTCTTCGTGGGCCTCGACCCCCACGAGGACACCCTCATCGGGCCGACCAACTGGTACCGCAACTCCCTCGCCGTCACGGGCGCGTGCGTCGCGATCCGCCGCAGCGACTTCGAGGAGGTCGGCGGTTTCGACGAGAGGTTCGAACTCACCGGGAGCGACGTCGTGCTCGGGCTCGACCAGGTCATCCACGGCCGTCGCAACGCGGTCATCCCCTTCGACGTCGTGAGGCACTACGAGTCGATCACGCGCGGCACGCACGTTCCCCCGCAAGATTTCTTCGCGAGCTACTGGCGGTACAACCCGTGGCTGCGCAACGGCGACCCCTACTCGTCGCCCAACATCTCCCGGTCGGCCGCCGTCCCGCGCTTCGCACGCACCGACGACGAGGTGCCGATCAAGCGCGCCCTCGAGACCCTCGGCCGACCCTACGGAAGCGTCGCGCAGTCGGCGTCGATCTCCGACGAGGCCCGAGGCCTCCTGGGAACCGCGTCGGTCTCGCGCGAGACCGTCGAAGACGTGCACAAGACCCACGCCGACAACGCGGCACCGTTCGAGATCCGCACCGTCAACTGGTTCATCCCCGACATCGACATGCCGTTCTTCGGTGGGCTCAACACGGCGTTCCGCCTCGCCGACAAGCTCGCGCGCGACCACGGCGTCGTCAACCGCTTCGTCGTGCTCGCGGCACCGAACCCGCTCTTCTTCACCTCGGCCCTCGCCGCCGCGTTCCCGAACCTCGCCGACGCCGAGGTGCACTTCTACGACGGCAGCGCGACATCGATCGAGGAGATCCCCGGGGCGGATGCGGCCGTCGCGACGCTGTGGCTCACGGCCATGCACGTCGCGCGCTCGAACGACGTGAAGCGCAAGTTCTACCTCGTGCAGGACTTCGAGCCCGGTTTCTACGCCGCGAGCACGATGTTCGCGATGGCCGAGGAGTCGTACAGGCTCGGTCTCTACGCGATCTGCAACACGCCGAGCATGTTCGAGAGCTACACGGGCGAGTACGGCGGCAAGGCGACGTCGTTCATCCCGGCCGTCGACGCGTCGATCTTCCACGCCGAGGGGCGGGAGACCCCCGATCCCGACGCTCCCGTGACGATCTTCGCGTACGCGCGCGACCACTTCCGCAACTGCTGGGAGCTCGTCTACGCCGCCCTCGCCGAGATCAAGCGCCGTCACGGCGACGGGGTTCGCATCGTCGCTGCGGGCGCTCGGTACCTCCCCGACAGCGCCGACTTCATCGACCTCGGCCTCATCGACTATCGCGAGACCGGGCGGCTCTATCGCGACGCCGACATCGGTATCACGATGCAGATCTCGCGCCACCCCTCGTATCTCCCGCTCGAGCTCATGGCGAGCGGGGTCGCGATGGTCGTGCCCGACAGCCACTGGTTCACGTGGCTCTTCGACGACGGCGTCAACGCCGAGATGTCGATGCGCTCCTTCGACGACGTCGTCGCGAAACTCGACCGTCTCGTGACCGACCCCGAGTTGCGCGCGCGCATCGCGAGCGGTGGGCTCGAGACCATCGCCGAGAAGCACTCCGACTGGGATGCCGCCCTCGACCACATCTACGACTACCTGTGCGACCCGGAGAGAGACCGATGACCGTTTCGACCACACCCGCCCACTCGACTCCGAGGAGCCGCGCGTGCTGAACCGACTCAAGAACGTCGCGAAGGACCTCCTCGCGATCGCGTGGATCCGCCGCATCTACGAGAACGTCAACAGGGCGTTCCTCGAGACCTTCGGATCGAGCCGCATCCTCTCGCACCTGTTCTTCTTCGTGAGCTTCATCACGTTCAACCGCGAGCAAGCGGCGACGCTCCGCGGGCGCCGCAACTACTACCGCAACAAGAAGGCGCACCGCCGCTCGCACGTCGAGTTGCGCCGTAACATCCACCGCTTGGAGAAGGGCCTCATCATGCGGCCGCGGCGCGAGGTCTTCGCGCGCGACTACATCGGCGAGACGCTCGAGTTCTACCGGTTCGCCGCGCAGCAGGTCGCCGCATCGCCTTCGTCTATGGACCGGGGCGAGATGGACTGGGCGCACAACGTGCTCGAGGAGTTCTTCTCGGCGACGGGCACGACCGACCCGACCATCTCGGCCGCCCGTGCGGCGTTCGAGGCCGTCGGCTACCGTCCGAGCGAGACCGGGTTGGTGCCGTACCACAAGAAGCAGATCTCGTCGGTGACGTTCGAACAGCTCGAGGAACTCGCGATGCAGCGCCGCTCGGTGCGCTGGTTCGACGACCGGCCGGTGCCGCGCGAGTCGATCGACCGCGCGCTCGAAGTGGCGCGTCAGGCCCCGACCGCGTGCAACAGGCTCCCCTACGAGTTCCGGGTCTTCGACGACGAGAAGATGGTCCGCACCGTCTCGTCGATCCCCTTCGGAGCGGCGGGATACGCCCACAACATCCCCGCGATCGTCGTCGTCGTCGGCAAGCTCGACAGCTACTTCAGCCCGCGCGACCGCCACGCGATCTACGTCGACTCGTCTCTCGCGGCGATGTCGTTCATGTTCGGCCTCGAGACCCTCGGCCTGAGCTCGAGCGTCATCAACTGGCCCGATTTCGAGCCTCTCGAGGTCAAGATGCAGCGCACGCTCGGCCTCGAGGTCTCGGAGCGGGTCGTCATGCTCATCGCCGTCGGCTATGCGCACCCGGAAGGAATGGTCCCCTACTCGCAGAAGAAGGAGCTCGACTCCATCCGCCGCTTCAACGCGCTCGGCTGATCGTGCGGGTTCCGCAGTGGCTGCGCTCGAAGAAACTCTGGCGTCGGGTCGCGACCGTCGTGATCGTCGGGGTCGTGGGCGTGCTGTTCACGCTCGCCCTCGTCGAGAACTGGGCGCAGGTGCGGGAACAGGACCTCTCGTTCAGCTGGCTCTGGATCGCGGCGATCGTGCTGTTCGCGGCCGCGGTTCCCCTCTCGGGAGTGCTGTGGGCGGCGATCGTCAACAGGTTGAGCGAGCCGGGGCTCCACGTCTCCGTGCGCGACGGTGTCATGGTGCACTCCGCCTCGTGGTTGCTCAAATACATCCCCGGGCAAGTGGGCTCGCTCGTCAACAAGGTCATGTGGGGCGCGAAGCAGGGGTTCAGCCGCGCCCTCATCGTCATCACGTTCATCTACGAGAACGTCTTCCTCCAGGTCGCGTCGATCGTGCCGAGCGCGATCATCCTCCTCGTCGTCGCGGGGCCTGACGCCTTCGCCCTCGACGGCCTCACGATCGTGCTCGCGATCGCGGCGGCCGGTCTCCTCGTCGTCGTGCTCACACCGCCCCTGTTCCGTCGCGTGCTCGACGTCGTGAGCCGTCGCGCGATCAAGCGTGACCTCCCGCCCGCCTACTTCCTGCCCGTCACAGCGTCGGCGGGCTTCATCCTCGCCTTCACGCTCCCGCGCGTCGTCAACGCGTTCGGCTTCGTCGCCGTCGTCGCGTCGTTCCGGCCCATCGAGCCGTCGGACTGGGCGCTGCTCTCCGCGGCCTACGTGCTCGCCGGGGCGATCGGCATCCTCGCCGTCTTCGTGCCGAGCGGCCTCGGTGTGCGCGAGGGCGTGCTCGCGGTGTGTCTCGTCGCCGGCGGCTTCACGATCGCCGAATCCATCGTCGCGGCCATCCTCGCGCGCCTCCTGAGCACGGCGGCCGACGCGGTCGTGGCTATGCTCTATGGGTCCCTCCGTGCCCTCTCCAAGAAAGACTCCTGACTGTGCGCTCTCCCCACATCTCGATCATCGGCTCCGCATTCTCGGGCAACAAGGGGGCTTCGGCGATGCTCGAGAGCGCGATCACGACGCTCCGCGCGAGGATCCCCGGGGTCACCTTCACCCTGTTCAGCATGTATCCGTCGGAGGATGCCGCGCTCAACGACCACGCCGACGTCGAGATCATCGACGCGCGACCGCGCCAGCTCGGGGTCAACATCAACACCCTCGCTCTCGCCTACCGGGTGCTCCGGCCCGCGAGGTCCATCCTCAGGAGCCGCTCGCGCGCCGTCGCGGCCCTCGCGAAGTCCGACGTGCTGCTCGATCAGGGCGGCATCACCTTCGCCGACGGGCGTGAGAAGTTCCTGCTCTACAACGTCGCCTCGATACTCCCCGCGCTCAACATCGGCACGGCCGTGTTCAAGTGCGCTCAGGCCGTCGGGCCGTTCATGTCGCCCGTCAACAGGATCGCCGCCAAGACGTTCCTGCCCAAGGTCGCGACGATCGTCACGCGCGGGCGCATCACGCACGACTTCGCTCGCGGGCTCGGTCTCACCAACATCCACGCGGGGGCCGACTACGCTTTCTCGCTCGAGCTCGACGGCACCGAGCACGATGTCGCCTCGAGTGTGCTCGACACCGCGTTCTTCGACGAGGGGCGCGTCGTTGGCATCAGCCCGAGTGTCGTCGTTCAGAAGAAGGTCGATGCCGCCGGCGCCGCGGGCGACTACAGCGCGCATGTCGTCGCTCTCATCAACCATCTGACCGCGCGGGGCCTCAAAGTCTTCCTCGTGCCGCACAGCGTGCGCACGGGCACCGACGCGACGCACAATAACGACCTGCCGCTGTGCCGCGACCTCTTCGCCCGCATCGACCACCGCGATCGCGTTCTCTTCGCCGACACCGAGCTGCCGTCGCAGGTTCTGCGCTATCTCATCGGCCGCTGCGACTTCTTCATCGCGAGTCGGTTCCACGCGATGGTCTCGTCTCTCGCGATGAAGGTCCCGACCCTCGTGATCGGGTGGAGCCACAAGTACCGCGAGGTGCTCGAGATGTTCGACCTCGAGGAGTGGGCCATGGGGTTCGCGACAGCATCCGCCGACGCCATGATCGCGCGGTTCCGTGAGCTCGAGGCGGCGGAGGACAGCGTCAGGGCGAAGCTCGAAGAGCACTTGCCCGCCGTCAAGGCGCTCTCGGTGCAGCAGGCCGACCTCATCGCGGAGCTCGTGCTCTCGAAGCGCTAGTCCTCGAGCGCGCGCGGAGCCTCGGCGAGGGTCGCCCTGCGGGCGACGAGCACGGCGAGGAGGGCGAGGGTTCCCGCGACCGCGCCGACGATGCCGACGACGGGAGCCCACTCGGGAGCCCCGTTGCGGCCCGCGAGCACCATCGAGGTCGCCACGATGTCGCCGATTCCGGGCACGGTGTCTGCCCGGTAGGCGACGAAGGCCCACAGGTTCCATCCCCACAGCACCGTCATGGCCGCGGGGATGAGCACGATGCGCGCGCGCGGGAGGGCGGCGATACCGAGACCGAGGATGATCGCGATCGAGATCGTCGACGGGAGGAAGTACCTCCAGTTGTAGGCCCCGTAGCCGCTCGCGTGGCTGAGCTGCAGCACGTAGGAGCCCGCGAGGTGACCGAGGATGAGGGTCGTGAGCAGAGCCATCTCGATTCGGCCCGCGGGCGTCAGAGGATTCTGCTTGCGACGGACGATCCAGCGGATCACGACCGCGATCGTGATGGCGACGAGCACGGCGAAGAGGGCGACGGACGCCGATTCGGCGAGCGCGCGGTAGTCCGTGGTCCCGCGGTGCAGCAGCGCGCGCGGCACGATCGTGTAGAAGTCCGGGTCGACGAGGTTGTCGACGAGGCTCCGCTCCTGCCGCGTGCCCACGGGGGCTTTCGGGGTCGAGCGGTACCAGGCTCCGCTGAGCTCGGCGTTGCGCACGTAGAACCACCCGAAGACCGCGATCGGCACGGCGAGGAGCACTCCCGTCGCGACGAGCGGCCGCAGGTACCAGCGTCGACCGCCCGCCCTACGGTGCAGGATGCCCGCGACGACGACCGCGACGACCGCGACTCCCCACGAGAGCACGAACGTCGCTTTCGTTCCGAAGCCGAGCGTCGAGACGATGACGAGCGGAACGAACAGTCTCGCGGAGATGCCGCCCTGGATGAGCCGGCAGCTGATCGTCACGGCGAGCAGGGAGAGGAGCGTCACGAGGAGGTCGTTGTAGACCTCGGCGGAGAACCGCAGGTAGTAGAAGGTGAAGCCGCCGATCGCCGGGAGGGTGATGGCGAGGGCGACGCGTCGGGTGTAGCCGAGAGTCCATCCCGCCCAGGCGAGAACGGCGAGGCCGGCGAGACCGATCGCGGTGTTGACGAGCCGCAACACGAGAACGCCGTGGCGCCAGTCCGGGCCCGCGAGCGTGTCGCCCACGAGCGCGGCTCCGATCGCGTACCACAGCGGGGGGTGAGCCGACGAGAATTGCCGCGCGGCGATCTTCGCCTCGAACGACGGTTCGCCGTGCGTGGTCCACTCGTGGCCGACGGGCTGCGGAAGCTGTCCCTGTGAGACCTGGTAGACGTAGTCGAGGTGATCGAACGCGTCGGCGGTCCCGACCCACGGAAGGGTCAGGATGCCGACGATCGTGACCGAGAGGAAGGTCACCGCGATCGCGATCCACGCGAGCGCGACGGTGACGGCGCCGGGGTCGAGCCGCCTGAGGGACGTCGTGAGTGTTGTCATCGAGGCGCTGGGGCCCTTTCGGGCGTGGAGCCGCCGTCGGTGGTGGCGGGGATGGCCGCCGCTGTCGCTGGTGTCGGAGCTTTCAGGGCGCGCCACATCGCGACGAGGGTGACGGTGCACGTCGCGGCGACGAGAGTGCCGACGATCGCGAGACCGACGATGCCGAAGGTCGACGTCGCCGCCCAGTTGCCGAGCGAGCTCACGGGGGAGATGTTGTTCTCCCTGTTGTAGAAGCCGTCGAAGGCGAGGATGACGCCGTAGGCACTCACGGCGATCGCCGCGCACGTCGCGGCGAAGCCGAACCTCACCCGTGCGCGCTCGTCGCGGATCCCGCGCAGCGCACCGATGGCCGCGAGCAGGATGAGGGCGACGACGGCGGAGAAGAGGTAGCGACCCTGGATCGCGTAGGTCACCTGGGTGCGCTCGTAGACGCTCCACGTCGTGTAGCCGAGGAACAGCAGCGTCGCGATCGGGAACGACGCGAGGACCCAGGCGTCGCGCCGGAGCGGCCCGCGCCGGAAGGCGTAGATCGCGATCACCAGGAGGCTCACGACCGTGAGGAGGTCGGTGACGATCGACGACATCGGAATCTCGAGTCGACCGAAGTATCCCCAGAAGCTCGCGGAGAGACCGTTCCAGAACTGAGTGAGGTAGAAGTGGATGTCTGGCCCACTCCCCTCGGCCCACGGCACGCGGGGACGCGCCTCGGCGAGCCCACTCGGTTGCACTTCGCCGTAGAGCAGGATGTTGCGAATCCACCACCAGCCCCCGAGAGCTCCCGCGATGCCGAGGGGAACGAGTGCCGCGAGGATGCGGCGCCCCCACGGGATCGCGCGGCCCCGACCGAAGAGCATGACGACGGCGACGAACGGTACGGCGGGCAGACCCGTCCCCTTCGTGAAGATGAGGAGCCCGAGCACAACGCCCATCGCGACGAGGGTGCGCCATCGGGAGTCGCCCGTCATGACCTTCGAGGCGAGCCACGTGAGGGCCGCCGCGCCGAGGATGACCATCGAGTCGTTCGTGACCGACGACCCGATCTGGGCGACCTGCGGGATCAGGAGGATCGACACGGCGCCGACGAGGGCCGCGCGGGGCGACCCGGTCACGCGTCGCACGGCGCTCCAGATGAGCAGTGGGAGGGGGACGAGGAACAGCACGTTGAGCATGCGGAGCGTGAGCAACCCGATGTCCCACCGCTCGTCTTCGAAATCGGTGGCGGCGAGAACCGCGCCCGCGATGACGTAGTAGGTCGGCGGGTGCTGACTCATCTGGTCGATGCGGTCGCTGTCTCCGGGCGCTTCGGCCGTGAGCTCGTCGAACGTCTCACGCTCGTCGGCGCGGGTTCCCGGACCGAACTTGTCCATGAGGTGGACCGAGGCGAGGTACTCACCGTCGCCCGGGGCTGGCCACTCCGGATCTGTCGCCATGCGCACGGCACTGCTGTAGTGAGCACCCTCGTCGGGGGCGCGGAACGCCGGGGTCAGGAACGCCCACAGGGTCAGGATCGCGAAGAACGCCGCCGTGATGGCCACGAGGGCGTGACGTTCGCGGCGAGACGACCGCGGTCGCACCGGACGGGCGTCAGCTGCCATATCGCTGCATCTTGAGGTAGTCGAGCGTGTCTTCGCTCAACGTCCTGTTGATTCTCGTGAGGTCGGCGACGACGCCGATGACGAGGGAGAGCAGAGCGCCGATGAGCAGGAGCACACCGAGGAGCAGCGACTGCAAGTGGTCACCCGCGACCTCGAGCGTCGTGAGCACGAGGTACCTGATGAAGGGGATGAGGCCGAGGGCCGCGAGCAGGGCGCTGATCCACGCGAAGAGCGCGTAGGGGCGATACATGAGGTAGGCGCGCACGATCGCCGACCCCGACTGGAACATGTGCTCCCAGATGTTGCTGAACAAGCGCGACTCGCGCGTCTTCGCGTTGATCTCGATCGGCACGCTCGCGATCGCGAGTCGCTTGTAGCCCGCCTGGATGATCGTCTCCATGCAGTAGCTGAACCGCGTGACGATGTTGAGTCGGATGAGCGAGTACTTCGAGTAGGCGCGGAATCCGCTCGCCGCGTCGGGGAGGCTGAGCCCCGCGGCGCGACTGACGACCCAACTGCCGAACTGCTGCATCCGCTTCTTGAACGGGGAGAAGTGGGCGACCGTCGCGGTCTGGCGATCGCCGATGACGATCTCCGCCTCACCCCGGAGGATGGGCTGCACGAGGTCGGCGATGCGTGCCTGGGGGTACTGGTTGTCGCCGTCGGTGTTGACGACGATGTCGGCGCCGTGCAGGAGGGCGTAGTCGACGCCGTCGCTGAACGAGCGGGCGAGACCCATGTTGCGGGTGTGATGCACGAAGTGGGTGACCCCATAGGATTTCGCGACCTCGACGGTGCGGTCGCTCGATCCGTCATCGATGACGAGGATGTGGATCTCGTCGATGCCGTCGATCTGCCGGGGGATCGATTCGAGCACGAGCGGAAGAGTCGTTTCTTCGTTGAGGCACGGAATCTGGATAAAAAGCTTCACAAAAATTCCTCGAGCGATGTCGCAGTCGGGCGGCGTCGGAGCCGCGCTCCATATCCACGATGTGCAGACAGTCTAATCCCCGGTGGTACACCCGTCGGCCAGCCGCCGCGTCGTGCCGACCGGGTCTCCCGCACCGGCACCAGTAGGATCGTCCGAGTCAACGGAGTGGAAGTGGGTCCCCATGCCTGAGCTGCGCCCAGGCGTCGTGTCTGTCGTCCTCGTCAACTATCGGGGTGCCGACGACACCATCGAGGCGATCCGCACTCTCGGTGAACTCGAGTGGCCGAGCGAGCTGCTCGAGATCGTCGTCGTCGAGAATGCGTCGGGCGATGACAGCGCCGAGCGCATCCGTGCCGCCGCCCCGCACGTGACGCTCATCGTGTCGAAGACCAATACGGGGTTCGCCGGCGGGTGCAACCTCGGTGTCGCGTCGAGCTCGGGCGAGTTCATCGCGCTGCTCAACAACGATGCGAAGCCGGATGCCGCGTGGGTCAGCGCCGCGGTCGCGAAGTTCGGCGAATCGCCCCGCATCGGTGCCGTCGCGAGTCGCGTGCTCGACTGGGACGGCGAACTCGTGGACTACATCGGGTCGGCGATGACCTGGTACGGCATGGGGTTCAAGCCCTGGACCGCCCAGGCGATCCCGAAGAGGGTCGACGACCCTACCGACGTGCTGTTCGGCACCGGGTCGGCGATGTTCGTGCGCCGGTCGGTGTTCGACGAGCTCGGCGGTTTCGACGAGCGCTACTTCATGTTCTTCGAAGACGTCGACCTCGGGTGGCGACTCAACCTGCGCGGGTGGCGATACGCCTACGCGCCCGCTTCGCTCGCCTACCACAAGCACCACGCGTCGATGTCGTCGTTCGGTGCACACAAGGAGACCTACCTGCTCGAGCGCAACGCGCTCTTCACGCTCTACAAGAATCTCGGCGACGAGTCGCTCACCGAGATACTGCCCGCCGCCATGGCCCTGTCGGTGCGCCGCGGCATCTCGCAGGGGGCCGTCGACTCCGAGCAGTTCGAGTTGCGCTCGCCGGGCGCGAACGAGCCCGAGACGACGATCGCGTCGACCACGCTCGCGCCCCTCTTCGCGATCGACCGGTTCGTCGAGGAGCTGCCGTCGCTCCGCACGGACCGCGAGCGGATCCAAGCGACGAGGGTCGTTCCCGAGAACCGCATCTGGCGCCTCTTCGGGCACGCCGACGCGCCCGTCTATCAGGAGGAGAGCTATCTCCGGGGGTATGAGAATCTCGTGACGACCTTCAACGTGACCGAGCCCCCCGCGACGCGCAACGTGCTCATCATCACGGGCGACCCTCTCGGCGACAAGATGGCGGGCCCCGCCATCCGCGCGTGGAACATGGCCGTCGCTCTCGCCGACGACAACGCCGTGACGGTCGTGACGCTCTCGGGAGCGGAGCCGCTCGACGCGCCGTTCGACATCGCCCACGTGCGAGCGGGCGACGATCGCGCGTTCGCGCCCTACGAGAAGTGGGCGGACGTCATCATCTTCCAGGGGCACGCGATGGCGGTCTTCTCGGCCCTGCGGTCGACGTCGAAGATCGTCGTCGTCGACATCTACGACCCCATGCACCTCGAGCAGCTCGAGCAGGGCCGCGAACTCCCGGCGGCCACGTGGGCGAAGCAAGTGGACGACGCGACCGACGTTCTCAACGAGCAGCTCGCGCGCGGCGACTTCTTCTTGTGCGCCTCCGAGCGTCAGCGGCACTTCTACCTCGGTCAGCTCGCGGCCCTCGGCCGCATCAACCCGGCGAACTACGCCGACGACCCCGACCTCGACGGGCTCATCGCCGTCGCCCCCTTCGGCATGACGAGCACCCCGCCCCGTCACGAGAAGACGGTGCTCAAGGGAGTGAAGCCCGGCATCGGTGCCGACGACAAGGTGCTCCTGTGGGGTGGAGGGCTCTACAACTGGTTCGACCCGAAGACCCTCATCCGCGCGGTCGCGAAGGTCAGCGAGACCCACGGCGACGTGCGGTTGTTCTTCCAGGGAACCAAGCACCCGCACCCCGGCGTGCCCGAGATGGCGATCGTCGCCGAATCGCGTCGCCTCGCCGCCGAACTCGGAGCCCTCGACACCTCGGTGTTCTTCAACGACTCGTGGGTCGACTACACCGACCGCCAGAACTACCTCACCGAGGCCGACGCGGGGGTGAGCACGCACTTCTCGCACGTCGAGACGACGTTCTCGTTCCGCACGCGCATCCTCGACTACCTCTGGGCCGAACTGCCCATGGTCGTGACCGAGGGTGACAGCTTCGCCGAGCTCGTCGCGACCGAGAAGCTCGGCATCGTCGTGCCCTCGGGGGATGTCGACGCTCTCGCGGCGGCGCTCGACCGCATCCTCTTCGACGAGAAGTTCATCGCGACGAGCCGACGGAACATCCGCAGGGTGCGCACGCGGTTCTTCTGGGAGGAGACCCTGCGCCCCCTCACCGACTTCATGGCCCAGCCGGCGCACGCGGGTGACCGACAGGGTGTCGTCGGGGCGTCGGGCAGGGCGACCGATTCGGCGGCGATGCGGCGCAGGCAGCGGCCGCACGGCATCCGTCACGACGTGCAGCTCGCCGCGCACTACTTGAAGCACGGTGGCATCTCGACGGTCGCCCGCAAGGTCGGCAGCCGACTGAAGCGCTTGCGCGGGCGCTGAGCGGGCACTCGACAGCCGCGCTGCGCCGCCCTACCGGCGCCGGGCGACGCGGTCTACGCCTCGGGGAGTCGCGATCTCCAGCTCAGCTCGTGCGCCGAGCGCACGCAGCAGATCACGAGCAGGAGCCAGCCGAACTCGACGAGGATCGAGCTCTCGGCCGCCGAGGTGAGGATGAGTGCGACGAGCACGAGGGGGACCCACGCGAACACGACGCTCCGCTTGTTCGACGCGAGCAGCCACGATCGCACGAGCGTGAGCCCGAGGAGCGCGATGAACGCGAAGAGCCCGACGATGCCGGTCTGCAGGAGGACGTCGAGGTAGGCGTTGAGTGCCGACGAGTGCGCGGGCCCGAAGGGGTCGATGCCGATGTACGGGGGCAGGTCGCGCCGCCAGAGGCCGAGCCATCCGAAGCCCTCGACGGTTCTCGTGGCCGCGCGCTCGACGACGTCGAGCCAGAGGCTGTAGCGGAACTCGAACTCGCTGCCCGCGTCGAGCACGGCGATGAGTCGCGAGCGGAACACGAAGGCCGCGGTGAGCACGAAGACCGTCGTGCCGAGGAGCGCGAACTGCGCGACCCGTCGAGGGTCGGGATCGAGCCGGCGCAACCACACGAGCACGGCCGAGGTCACGGCGACGGCGGCGAGCACCCCGAGACTCACGGGCGACCCGGTGAACCACACCGAGAGGGCCGCGAGCACGATCGACCCCACCGCGAGCCCACGATCGGCGGACCGCGTGACGAGCTCGATCGAGAAGGTGATGAGCGCGATGACCGCGACGAGGCCGAGCTGGTTGCGCGTTCCGAGCAGGCCCTGGATGGGGCCGCCGTCGGCGAGGGACCCGTCGATCCTCAGGAACGGGGCCGAGGTGTCGAGGAGGATGCCGACGAGCACTTCGAGGGCGAGCGACGCGACGAGAACGGTGCGCAGCACATCACCGACCGCGCGGACGATCTGGATGAGATCGCGCCGCAGCGCCACGAAGACCCCGAGTGAGGCGAACGCGACCTGGTACGCGATCGAGCCGAGTGTCGCCCACTGGTAATCGCTCCAGAGGATCGTCGCTCCGCACCATCCGATGAAGAGGATGAGCGAGATCGGCAGCAACCCGCGCCACTCGATCTCCTCGCGCGACACAGCGAGGGAGGCGCCCGCGAGCACGACGAGGCACACGAGGGCGCCGATGAGCCCCTCCCACCCCATCGTCGCCTTGACCGTCGACGACAGGAAGGCGGTGCCGAGGATCGCGACGGTGAGCGCTTGGGTGAACCGTGCCGACGCGAGCACCGACACCCCGACCTCGATGAGGGTGCGGTGCGGCGGTGGGGTCACGATCGCACCTCGGCGTCGACCACTGAGGGGAGGGAGCGCGCCCTCGACGGGTGGCTCGCCTTCGTCGACGCGGCGAGGACGACGAGCAGGAGCCAGCCGCCCTCGATGAGCAACCGACTCTCGGCGAGCGACTGCACGAGGAGAGCCGTCATGAGCAGGGGGGCGGCGAGTGAGACGGACGAGAATCGTCCGCGCTCGGAGGCCGAGGTCACCACGCGATCGGTCGCGAGCAACCACGCGCGCAGTGTCGTCGAGAGAACGAGGGCGCCGAAGACCACGAGCCCGACGATCCCGAGTTGTAGCCACACGTCGAGCCACGCGTTGTGGGCGTGCAGCTGCACGACCCCGTTGCGGGTCACGAGGTCGGCGAACGGCTCGCGCCACGGCGCCCAGAAGCTGATCCATCCCCACCCGAGGGCGGGGCGCTGCTCGGCGAGTCCGATGACGGCCTCCCAGATCCCCGCCCGCCCGGTGAGGTCGGAGCTCTTGCCGAGGGTGCTCAGGATGCCCTCCCTCGCGACGAGGGCGATCGCGACGAGACCGACGCCCGCCACCGCGAGCGACCCGTAGACGATCGCGCGCGGCCGACCCGAGGGGGTGCGTCGCACGATCAGGATCATGGCGAGCACGACGGCGACGGCGACGAGGCCGAGGAGAACGGTCGCGGATCGGGTGATCGCGACCGTTGCGCCCGCGAGGGCGAGCCACGCGATCGCGCGTGATCGGCGGATCATGCCCGCCGCGAGTTGCACGCCGAGAACGATGATCGCGAGGAAAGCGACCATCGCGAGGAGGCTCGACGATCCGACGATGCCCTGCACGGGTTCGCCGTCGAGAAGCACGTTGCGCGACCAGAACAGCAGGAGGGGCGGGTCGACGCGATCGGCGCCCACGACCCACACGGGCAGCACGGGGGCACGCACGACGAAGGCCACGACGAGTTCGAAGACGAGCGACAGAGCGAGGATCGCCGTGAGCGCTCGACCGAGAGCCCGGAGGATCGCCGCGCGATCGACCGTGAGCGCGACAGCGAGCCCGATCGTCGTCGTGAGGAGCTGCAACAGGAGCCCGGCGGCGGACTCGAGCGGATAGCGCGACCACACGATCGACGCGGCGCACAGCGCGAGGAACGCGACGAGAGGCACGGGCACATCGCTCGCGCGGAGCACCAGGCGGTGCCTCACGAGCACGACGATCGCGAGCACGAGCGACGCGATCACGACGACGCCGTAGCCCCACCACGTGATCGAATTGCGCCACGCGTCGGCGGCGAAGCCCGTGAAGAACACGAAGGCCGCGAACCCCGTGAGAAACCCGCGGCTATCGAGCGTCGTCATGGGGCAAGGCTACCGCCCGCACCCCGGTGATCCCGCGGCGGGAGGGCGGCAGCGCGGGTGGGCGGCGCCGATCAGACGAACGCGGCCTTGCCCGTGATCGCGCGACCCACGATGAGCGTGTTCATCTCGCGCGTGCCCTCGTAGGAGTAGATCGCCTCGGCATCGGCGAAGTAGCGGATGACGTCGTAGTCGAGCACGATGCCGTTGCCACCCATGAGCTCGCGGCACCATGCCACGGTCTCCCGCATGCGCGCCGTCGTGTAGAACTTGGCGAGCGAGGCGTGCTCGTCTCGCTGGGTGCCCTCGTCGAGCATCGCCGACACGCGAGTGACCATGCCGATCGACGCGGTGATGTTGCCGAGACTCTTCGCGAGCAGGTCTTGCACGAGCTGGTGGCTGCCGATCGGCTTGCCGAACTGCACGCGCTCGTCGGCGTACTTCACGGCGGCGTCGTAGGCGCCGACCGAGTTTCCGACGGCGGCCCACGCGACCTCGGCGCGCGTGAGGCGCAGCACTGCCGCGGTCTCGCGGAACGACTTCGACTTCTGCAGGCGGTTGGCTTCGGGAACGACGACGTTCTCGAGGGTGATGTCGGCGTTCTGCACGATGCGCAGGGCCTGCTTGTTCTCGATGCGCGTCGCCGAGTACCCGGGCGTCGACGTCGGGACGATGAAGCCCTTCACCTGGCCGTCGGCGGTGTCCTTCGCCCAGATGATCGTCACGTCGCTGATCGAGCCGTTGCCGATCCACCGCTTGGCGCCGTTGAGCACCCACGAGTCCCCCTCGAGGGTCGCCGTCGTGCGCAGCCCCTGCGCCGCATCGGAGCCCGAGAGCGGTTCGGTGAGCCCGAATGCACCGAGCAGCTCTCCCGACGCGAACTTCGGGAGCCACTCGGCGCGCTGCTCGGGCGACCCCGCCACGGCGATGGACCCCATCACGAGACCGTTCTGCATTCCCACGAGGGTCGCGAGGCTCGCATCCACTCGCGCGAGTTCGAGAGCGACCCAGCCGCGGAAGACCGCGGAGTTGTCGAAGCGCTTGGTCTCCTCCCACGGTTGCCCGAAGAGTCCGAGGTCGGCGAGCCCTTGCACGATGTGGCGGGGGAAGAACTCCGCGTTCGACCACAGGTCGTTGACGAGGGGGCGGACCTCGGCTTCGAGGAACGCGCGCAACTCGATGATGAGGGCCTTCTCCTCGTCGCTGAGGGCGTTCTCGTATCCGTAGAAGTCGCTGCTGAGGGGCTCGAAGGTCATGACCTGCTCCATTGCTCGGTTTCGCTGCTGGTTTCGGCGGCACGGTGTCACGTCGTGCGGCTCTCGGAGCCTAGATCGGGGAGGGGCGAGGGGCGAACGGGTTGGTAGTTTGGTCTAACGCGGCGCCAGCCCGAGTCGGGCACCTTTGTAGGTCGCGCCCACTCGTCGGCCGATCCCGAGGCAGTCGCCTCACGAGCGAAAGCACCGGATGTTCGTCAGCATCACCAACACCCCCAGGCCGTACGCGTGGGGTTCCCGCTCGGCGATCGCCGAGCTCGTCGGTCGCGAGAGGTCGGTCGAGCCCGAAGCCGAGCTGTGGTTCGGGGCCCACTCGGGTTCGCCGAGCGTCATCGTCGACCCCGCAGCCGTGGGCGGAGCGCGGACCCTCGACGAGTGGATCTCGGCCGACCCCGTCGCGGCTCTCGGGTCGCCCGACGCCGAGCGACTCCCGTTTCTGCTCAAGCTCCTCGCCGCCGAGGCTCCACTCTCGCTGCAAGCGCATCCGACCCCGGGGCAAGCGCGAGAGGGCTTCGCGCGGGAGAATCGCGCCGGGGTGCCCCTCGACGCGCCGAACCGCAACTACAGCGACGAGTTCGCGAAGCCCGAGATCCTCGTCGCGCTGAGCGAGACATTCGAGGCGGTGTGCGGCTTCCGTGAGCTCGCGGAGTCACGGGCGGTCATCCGCGACCTCGCCGAGCGGGCGGAGGCGTCGTCTTCCCTCGAGCTCTGGGCGTCGAGGCTCGAGGGTCACGGGATCCCCGACGGCGCCGACCCCCTCGAGCACGCGGTCGCGTGGCTGAGCGCTGGCGGATCCGAGGTCGATGAGATCGTGCGCGTGCTCACGGGCGCGTCGGCGGCGGTGTCGGCGGAGGAATCCGCTCCGCCCGCGACGCTGCTCGCCGCGCGCACCGTGACCCTCCTCGCGGAGCACCACCCCGGTGACCCGGGGATCGCCGTCGCCCTCTTGCTCAACAGGGTGACCCTTCGGCGGGGTGAGGCGCTCTACCTGCCCGCGGGCAACATCCACGCCTATCTCCACGGCCTCGGCGTCGAGATCATGACGGCGTCGGACAACGTCTTGCGCGGGGGGCTCACGGTCAAGCACGTCGACGTCGGCGAGCTCACCTCGGTGCTCGACTTCTCGGCGACGCCGCCGCCCGTGATCGAGCCCGAGCGGCCGTCCGAGGGGATCGAGATCTTCCGGCCCGATGTGAGGGACTTCGTTCTCGCGCGAGTCGACGCCGCGTCGCGCGACGGGTCGGACCCCGTGCTCGTGGGCCTCACGGGCCCCGCGATCGCGCTCTGCACGGGAGGAGAGGTCGTGATCCGCGACGAGACGACGGGCGAGAACGCGACCCTGTCTCCCGGCCAGGCGAGCTACCTCACGCCCGAGGTCACCGCCGTGGCGGTCTCGGGGGGCGAACTGTTCGTCGCGATGCCCGGCTGAGCGGCGGGAGTCATCGGGGGCGCCTCCGGAACGAGAAGAACTTGTGCCCGAGGTAGCTCATGATCGTCGTGATCACGACGATCGTCGCTTGAGCGAGCCACGACGGCCACCCCGCGAGCTCGATGAACACGGGCAGGAGTGCCGCGTTGACGGCGAACATCACGACGTAGACGCTCTCGAAGCGCACGAAGTCGAGGATGACGTTCGACCGCCCCGTGAGGCCGAAGGTCACGCGCCGATGCAGCACGAAGGCGAGCACGGTCGCGAGAGCGTAGGAGAGCGCGAGGCTCACGAAGTACCTCCCGTCGAGGAGCGCTTCGAAGGCGAGGAAGAGCGCGTAGGCGACGACCGTGTTGACACCCCCGATGACAACGAACCGTGTGCGCTCGTCGGCGAGGAGGGTCCGGAGCCGAGGGTGCATCCCGCAAGCGTGCCACGGGGTGGTCCGCCGACGGTCATAGGCTTGCGGAATGACTTGGCTTGTGACCGGCGGTGCCGGCTATATCGGTTCTCACGTGGTGCGCGCTCTCGTCGACAACGGCCTCGCGGCCGTCGTCTACGACGACCTCTCGAGTGGTCGTGAGGAGTTCGTCCCCGCGAGCGTGCCCTTCGTGCGCGGGAGCATCCTCGACGGTGACGCTCTCGTGCGCAGTTTCGACGCGCACGGTGTCACGGGGGTCATCCACGTGGCCGGCTTCAAGTACGCGGGGGTGTCGGTGTCGCGCCCGCTCCACACCTACGCGCAGAACGTCACGGGCACGGCGACCCTCCTCGCGGCGATGGAGGATCGCGGGGTCGATCGCGCCGTGTTCTCGTCGAGCGCCGCGGTCTACGGAACGCCCGACACCGATCTCGTGACCGAGGACACCCCGAAGAACCCGCAGTCGCCCTACGGCGAATCGAAACTCATCGGCGAGTGGCTCCTGCGCGATCAGGAGGTCGCCGCCGGGTTGCGTCACACGTCACTGCGGTACTTCAACGTCGTCGGCTCCGGCAGTGACGGCGTCTTCGACGTGAGCCCGCACAATCTCTTTCCGATCGTCTTCGAGGCCCTGCTCGACGGCAGGACGCCGCGTATCAACGGAGCGGACTACGACACGCCCGACGGCACGAACGTGCGTGACTACATCCACGTCGTCGACCTCGCCCACTCGCACGTGCGCGCCGCCGAGCGCCTCGACGCGGGAGAGGGCCTCGAGGCGGCCTACAACCTCGGGAGCGGCGCGGGGGTCTCGGTCGGCGAGATCATGACGACGATCGCCGAGGTCACGGGCATCCCGTTCTCTCCCGAGGTGGGACCCCGCCGCCCCGGCGATCCCGCGCGCATCGTCGCGGCGGGGGACCTCGCCGCGCGCGACCTCGATTGGCGCATGCGGCACTCGCTCCACGACATGGTGTCGAGCGCCTGGAGCGCGAGACGGGGCACTGCCGCGTCGTGACGGTTGCGCATCGGCATCAAACCGTCGGCGCGTCGCCAACTCTCGATAGCCGGTTGAGGCTTTACGATTCGCGACTTGACGCGAGCTAACTACACGGGTGTAATTATCCCTAACGCGACAGGCGGACGCCGGAACGCCGCGCGGAGGGGAGATCGTGATATGGCTATGGCCAACGATGACAGGTCGAGCAGGCAACTGGACTCGGGGGAGTCGGGTTCCGTGAGGCGCGGGGTTCCCGACGACTGGTTCGTCGACCCGGTTCAGCTCGGAGTCCCCGGGGTCCGCAAGCCCCAGCTCGACGATGACAACCCGCTCGCGTGGCAGACCGACTCGCTGTGCGCGCAGACGGACCCCGAGGCCTTCTTTCCCGAGAAGGGCGGTTCGACTCGCGACGCGAAGAAGATCTGCCTCTCGTGCGAAGTGCGGTCGGATTGCCTCGAGTACGCCCTCCAGAACGACGAGAGATTCGGTATCTGGGGCGGACTCTCCGAGCGCGAGCGACGCAAACTGCGCAAGCGCGACAGCGCGTGACCTGAGTCGTCGAGCTCGGGGCTTTGCCCGCCCGCGTGTGTCACCCGTCTGATCTGCGCCACGCGGCTTTAGGCTCGGTCAGATGCGTCAGCGAGTAACCGCGATCGTCGTCGCCCACTCGGGCGCCGACCTCCTCGAGCGAACCCTCGAGGCCGTCGGACGCCAATCGAGGCTCCCCGACAACCTCGTCGGAGTGGATGTCGCGTCCGTCGACAGGTCGAGCGAGGTCTTCGCGCGCTCCTCGGCAGCGCACCTCGTCGCCGCGCCGTCCGGTTCGTCGTTCGGTGCGGCCGTATCGCACGCCCTCGACGTCGCCGTGCCCCCGGGGGAGCCGGGGGAGTGGCTCTGGCTCCTCGCGCACGACAACGTGCCCGAACCGGACGCGCTGGCCGCGCTCCTCGGCGCGGTCGAGATCGCACCCTCGGTCGCGATCGCCGGACCCAAGCTCATGCGCATCGACGACCCTGCCGTGATCGCGGAGTTCGGCGAATCGATGACGAAGCTCGGGGCGTCGGTCGGACTCGTCGCGAGCGAGCTCGATCAAGCACAGCACGACGTGCAGAACGACGTCCTGGGTGTCTCCGCCTCGGGAATGCTCGTTCGCCGGTCGCTCTGGGCCGAGCTCGGCGGGTTCGACCCCGCCCTCGGCTCGACCGACGCGTCGCTCGACTTCTCCGTCCGCGCGAGACTCGCGGGACACCGTGTCATCGGCGTTCCCGCGGCCAAGGTCGCGAGTGCCGGTGGTCCCTATCTGTTCGACGCACCGCGCGTGAGCTCCGCCAAGCGCACGACGATCGCCCGCGCAGCCCAACTGCACCGGCGGCTCACCTACGCCCCCCTCGCGGCGGTCCTGCTGCACTGGCTGTCGCTCCTGCCCCTCGCTATCGCCCGATCGATCGTGCACCTCCTCGCGAAACGGCCGGGGCTCGTCGGCGCTGAATTCGGTGCGGCCCTCACGGCGGCCGTCGGTATCGGCAGGGTCGCCGCCGCGCGCCGAACGCTGCGTCGCACGAAGACCCTCGGATGGTCGTCGATCGAGCCGCTGCGCATCACGGCGCGGGCTGCGCGGGAACAGCGCGCCCGCAAATCCGGCACTGCGCCGCGCGGTGCCGTGCCCGTCGCCCTCGTCGAACCGCTCGGGTTCATCTCGGGCGGGGGACTCTGGGCGGTCGTCATCACCGGTCTCCTGGGGCTCATCGCCTTCGGCACTCTCCTCGGCTCGACGACGGTCGTCGGTGGGTCACTCGTGCCGCTCGCGGACTCCGTGTCGCAACTGTGGAGCAACGTCGGGTGGGGTGCGAGGTCGATCGGCACCGGATTCGACGGTGCAGCCGACCCGTTCGCCGCCCTCCTCGCGGTGCTCGGGAGCATCACCTTCTGGCAACCGTCGCTCGCGATAGTGCTGCTCTACCTCGTCGCCCTCCCTCTCGCGTCACTGAGCGCGTGGTTCTGCGCGAGACGCTTGAGCGAGAGGCCGTGGCTCCCCGCCCTCGCCGCCATCCTGTGGGCGGTCGCCCCGCCGTTCCTCGGCTCCCTCCACACGGGCCACCTCGGCGCGGCGATCGTGCACATCGTGCTGCCGGTGTTCGTCGTGCTCCTGCTCGGCGCCTCGAGTTCGTGGGCGGCATCCGCGGGGGCGGCCCTCGTCTTCGCCGTGATCGCCGCCTCGGCTCCGTCGACCGTTCCGGTTCTCGTTCTCGCGTGGGTCGCGCTCATGGTGTTCCGCCCGTCGAACGCGCACCGTGTTCTCGCCATCCCGCTTCCGGCCGCGGTGCTCTTCGCGCCGCTCGTCGTCGACCAGATCACGCGGGGCACCCCGCTCGGTCTGCTCGCCGACCCTGGCGTGCCGTCGGGTGGCGGCACCCTGTCGGGACTCCAGCTCGCGCTCGGCTCGCTCACGGGAGGCTCCGACGGCTGGACGGAGTTGCTCGGCGAGCTCTCGCTCCCGTCGACGGCGGGACCGATCGTGGCGTCCGCACTCTTGCTCCCCCTCGCGGTGCTCGCGGTGCTCGCCCTCTTCGTGCGCGGGTCGCGCCGAGCGATCCCCGCGCTCGCCGTCGCCCTCGTCGGCTATGCGACCGCCGTGCTCGCGTCGCGGATCTCCGTGACCTCGATCGCCGACGCCCCCGTCGCCCTGTGGTCCGGTGCCGGCGCGAGTCTCTACTGGCTCGGTCTGCTCGGGTCGGCGATCGTCGCTCTCGACGCCATCGGGCGGGCGGCGACGAGCGCCGCTCTTCTCGTCGGGGTCGCCTCGGTTCTCGTCGCCGTGCCCCTCATCTCCGCCGTCTTCCTCGGGTCGACGACGATCGCGCCGTCGACCGATCGGATGCTCCCGGCCTTCGTCGACGCCGAGGCCCAGTCGCGCCCCGACGTGGGCACCCTCGTTCTCGACCCTGTCGCGGGCGACGAGATCTCGGCGACGCTCGAGCGCGGTCGGGGCACGCACCTCGACGACCAGTCGACCCTGTGGTGGACGACGACGGATGCGGGCGCCGAGGAGGTCGCCGTCGCGACTCTCGCGGGCAACCTCGTGTCGCGCAGCGGGTTCGATTCCGCGGCCGAACTCGACCGCCTCTCGATCGCGTTCGTACTGCTCGCCACTTCTGAGGGCGAGGAGACCGACGCGGTCACCACGCGCGCGAAGGAGGCGCTCGACGGCAACGCGCTGTTCGTCCCTGTCGGCGACACCGCCGCGGGATCACTGTGGCGCTATTCGGGTGACGAGACGGCCTCGGGCGAGCAAGCGGACGCGCAGCTCGATCGGGGCAGCCGCAACACCGAGTCGGTCTACGGAATCCTCGTGCTCGTCGTTCAGGGCCTCGTCGTCGGCCTCACCGTGCTGCTCGCTATCCCGACCGGATTGGGTCGGCGCGAGGTCGCCGATCGCGGCCGGGTGAGCGATCGACCCGCGACGACGTTCGAGAGGACCGACGATGACTGACCGCACGGGACGCGACGACGGCGCCGGCCCAACGGAGCCACCCGCTACCGGCCCCGACCCGGTCGAGCAGGGCGCCGCCGAGCCGGGCGCCGCCGAGCCGACCGCCGAGCCCACCGCCGCCGAGCCCACGGGGCTCGAGCCGGAGGAGGAGTCGTCTCTCGAGACCCCGCTCCCCGAACCGACGGGGGAGCAGAACCCGCGCGCTCGCCGCTTCCGCCGTGTCACCCGCAAGGGCGCGATCGTCGTGACCGCTCGCGGCCTCACGGGCGCCATCGCGGTCGCGGTCGCGGTCGTGGCCATCGGCGCCGCGACGGTCGTGACCGATCGCGCCTACACCGTCGATCCTCCCGTCTCGCTCGTCGAGCCCCTCGCGACCGCGCAGCAGCGGGTGTGCCCCGGTCCGCTCCTGCAATTCGGCGACGAGTCGGGAGGCGCGACGGTCGTCTCGTCGGTCGGCGAGGTCGACGAGGTCGTGCGGGCGACGGAGCCGGGCGCCGAGTCCGCGCCGCTCGACGACACCGACGACTCTCGCGACGTCGCTCCCACTCTCGTGACCCTCCCGCCGTCGAGCGCGTCTGGTCCGTCGAGCGACGATGTCGCTCTCGCGGGCGCCCAGTCCGCCGACGTGTCGGCGGGCGACCTCGTCGGTCTCACCGCGGCCGAGTGCTCCGAGGCCGCAGGCGACTCCTGGCTCGTCGGTGGGGCGACGGATGTCGGGCGCAACACCCTCGTGACCCTGAGCAACCCCTCGGCCGTCGCCGCGGTCGTCTCGCTCCGCATCTACGGCGACGAAGGCGAGATCATCGCGCCGGGCACCGAGGGCATCACGGTGGCGCCGAGCACGCAGCGCGTGTTCTCGCTCGCCGGGTTCGCCCCCGATCTCGTCTCGCCCGTCGTGCACGTGTCGAGCCAGGGCGGCCTCGTCGTCGCCAACCTCCAGCAGTCCACGGTGCGCACCCTCGCTCCCGGCGGGGTCGACATCGTCGGCACCACGGCCACGCCGTCGCGGTCGGCGGTCATCCCCGGATTCCGCGTCGTCGACGGCGAGGACGTCGTCGCGGCCCAGACCGAGACGGGGTTCGTCGACCTCGAGAGCATCGTGCGGATCTTCGCGCCCGGGAGTACCGACACGACCGCGACGGTCACCATCACTCCCGAGACCGACCTGTCGTCCTCGGGCTCCGGCGATGGCGACGACGGCGACGGCGTCGGGTCCGACGCGACCGCGGACGCCGCGTCGTTCGAGGTCGAGGTCACCGCGGGCGAGGTCACCGACATCCCTGTCGCGGGGCTCGAAGACGGTCGCTACACCGTGAGGGTCGACTCCGAGGAGCCCGTCGTCGCGGCCGCTCGCGTGAGTGTCGTGGCCGACGAGGTCGCGAGCGATTTCATGTGGCTCACGGCGCCGAGCCCGCTGCGGGAGACCGCGATCGCGACCGTCGCGCCGGGGCCCGCGGCCCGCATCCACCTCGCCAACGCGAGCGGCGAGCAACGCGACGTCGTCGTGACGATCCGTCGCGACGACGACGACGAGGTGACCGAACGACAGACCGCCGTGACACTCGACGCGTCGGGGAGCGTCTCGCTCGCCGTCAGGGCGGGTGACGAGGTCGACCTCGAGGGCGTCGAGGGTGTCACCGCCGCCGTGACCTACTCGGGCGAGGCGCAAGCGGCGTCGTACCGCATCAGCTCCCCCGGCGCCGGGTCGAGCGACATCGCCGTGTATCGCGGTCGCCCTGTCGCGCGCTGACCGCCGCGCGCCCGATCCCGTCGTGAGCTCGTCAGAGCGATCGATAGCGCTCGGGCGCAAGATCCCAGGGGTCTTTGCCGAGGTACTCCGCGACGGCGCGGAAGACGCAGCTCTCGACGAGGAGCTGCCGTTGCACGTCGTCCGAACGCTGCAGCTTCGAGAAGCGCTCGATGGGCACGCGGAAGAGCGTGATCCTCTTCTCGGAGGGAGCCACACGCCAGCGTTCCACACCGGCGGTGTCGGTCGGGTTGTCGGTCTCGACGCCGAGCCGCGACGGGAGGTCGGCGACCTCGACGCGCACGTCGTGCAGGTCGTCGGCCCAGAGATCCCGCAGGTAGTCGGCCGTCGATGCAACGGTCGACTCGAAGAGGTCGGCGCGCGTGCGCAATCGCGGAAGCGGCGGCACTGTGACCGACGAGCGGATGCCGCGACCGTGACGGTCGCGAGATACCCCTCGAGACACTCCGCGTCCGGTCGCGCGTCGCGCGGGCCCTGTCATCAGCTCAGTCTAGGCTGACGGCAAATGGATGGACGGCTCTGCAGCAAGGTCGCCTGCGTCAGTGACGCGGTGTCGACACTCACCTACGACTACGGCGACTCGATGGCGGTGCTCGGCCCCCTCAGCTACGCCCCCGAGCCGCACAGCTACGACCTGTGCCCCAAGCACTCCGAGCGCCTGTCTGTTCCGCAGGGGTGGCAGGTCGTGAGGCACGTCGTCATGCGTGACCTAGGATTTTCGGCATGACTGACGAGGGCACGGGCCCGATCGACCTCTCCCCGTTCATCAAGGCCTACGACGTGCGAGGCCTCGTGGGGTCGCAACTGACCGACGACGTCGTGCGGGCCCTCGGGGCGGCGTTCGCCGACGAGGTCGGCACCCCCGGGTCGTCGGTCGTCGTCGGCCACGACATGAGGGACTCGTCTCCCGGTTTCGTCGAGGCCTTCTCCCGCGGTGTCGTCGCTCGCGGTGTCGACGTCGTGTCGATCGGGCTGTGTTCGACCGACGAGACGTACTTCGCGTCTGGTCGACTCGACCTCCCGGCCGCGATGTTCACGGCGAGCCACAACCCGGCGACCTACAACGGCATCAAGTTCAGTCGTGCGGGCGCCCAGGGAATCAGTTTCGACACGGGGCTCGAGTCGATCCGGGATCGCGCGACGCGCTACCTCGAGAACGGGATCGACGCGGTGGAGACGCCCGGCGTCGTGGGCGAGCGCGACGTGCTCGCCGACTACGCGGGATACCTGCGCGAGCTCGTCGACCTGCGCGGCATCCGCCCTCTCAAGGTCGTCGTCGACGCGGGCAACGGCATGGGCGGGCTCACCGTGCCCGCCGTGCTCGGGGGCTCCGCCGGGCTCCCCGAGCTGCCTCTCGACATCGTGCCGCTGTACTTCGAGCTCGACGGCACGTTTCCGAACCACGAGGCCAACCCTCTCGACCCCGCGAACATCGTCGACCTGCAGCGCGCCGTCGTCGAACACGGCGCGGACCTCGGGCTCGCGTTCGACGGTGACGCCGATCGCTGCTTCGTCGTCGACGAGCGTGGAGAGGCCGTCACACCGTCGGCGATCGCCGCGATCGTCGCCCTCCGGTCGATCGCGCGGGCGAAGTCGCTCGGCGACGACGAGGTCGTCGTGCTGCACAACCTCATCACCTCGAGGTTCGTGCCCGAGACGATCGAGTCCGCGGGAGCGGTCGCCGTGCGCACCAGGGTCGGGCACTCGCTCATCAAAGACGAGATGGCGTCGACGGGAGCCGTGTTCGGCGGCGAGCACTCGGCGCACTACTACTTCAAAGAGTTCTGGGGCGCAGACAACGGGATGCTCGCGGCCATGCACACGCTCGCCGAGCTCGGGTCGAACGACGAAACGATGTCCGCCCTCTCGGCGAGGTTCACGCCCTATTCGGCGAGCGGCGAGATCAACTCGACGGTCACCGACGTCTCGGCGGCATACGCCCGCATCGTCGACGCCTTCGCCTCGACGGCGGAGTTCGACGAGCTCGACGGGCTCACGGTCACGGGAACGCGGCTCGCCGACGGTCCGTTCTGGTGGTTCAACGTGCGGCCGTCGAACACCGAGCCGCTCCTGCGCCTCAACGTCGAGGCGGAGACCTCGACCGAGATGACGCGCGTGCGCGACGCGGTGCTCGAGCTCATCCGGCGCTGACACCCCCGCGTCGGCGCGCAAACGCACAGCCCGTGAGCCCGCCGACCTGAGACAATGGCGCCATGACGCTCGCCACCACCACTCTCCCCTTCAGGGTCGCCGACCTCTCTCTCGCCACCGCGGGGCGCCACCAGTTGCGTCTCGCCGAGAACGAGATGCCCGGGCTCATGGCCCTCCGCGAGGAGTTCGGCGACAGCAAGCCCCTCGCCGGCGCGCGCATCGCCGGCAGCCTGCACATGACGGTGCAGACGGCCGTGCTCATCGAGACCCTCGTGGCGCTCGGTGCCCAGGTGCGATGGGCCAGCTGCAACATCTTCTCGACCCAGGACGAGGCTGCCGCGGCCGTCGCCGTCGGTCCGACGGGAACCCCGGAGGCTCCCGCGGGTGTGCCGGTGTTCGCGTGGAAGGGCGAGTCGCTCGAGGAGTACTGGTGGTGCACCTCGCAGATCTTCGACTGGAGTGCCGAGGCCGAGGCCGCCGGCGCCTCGTGGACCGGCCCCAACATGATCCTCGACGACGGTGGCGACGCGACGATCCTCGTGCACAAGGGTCGCGAGTTCGAGGCGACCGGGGCGGTGCCGGATGCCGCGCCCGGCGATTCGGCCGAGTACCGCGTCATCCTCGACACCCTCCGGACCTCGCTCGCGTCGAGCTCCGACCGCTGGACCCGCATCGGAGACGACATCCTCGGGGTCACCGAGGAGACCACGACGGGCGTGCACCGCCTCTACGAGCTCTCGAGGAACGACGATCTGCTGTTCGCGGCGATCAACGTCAACGACTCGGTCACGAAGTCGAAGTTCGACAACAAGTACGGCATCCGCCACTCGCTCCCCGACGGTCTGAACCGCGCGACCGACGTGCTCATCGGCGGCAAGGTCGTCTTCGTCGCGGGCTACGGCGACGTCGGCAAGGGGGCGGCGGAGGCCATGCGCGGCCAGGGTGCCCGCGTCATCGTCTCGGAGGTCGACCCGATCTGCGCGCTCCAGGCGGTCATGGACGGCTTCCAGGTCACGACGATCGAGAGCGTGCTCGACCAGATCGACATCGTCGTCACCGGAACGGGCAACGAGAACGTCATCACGGTCGAGCACCTCCTCGGCCTCAAGCACCTCGCGATCGTCGCGAACGTCGGTCACTTCGACAACGAGATCGACATGGCGTCACTCGAAGCCCTCGAGGGCGCCGAGCGCGTCGAGATCAAGCCCCAGGTGCACGAGTGGCGCCTTCCGAACGGTCGCGCGATCCTCGTGCTCTCCGAGGGCCGCCTCATGAACCTCGGCAACGCCACGGGCCACCCCTCGTTCGTCATGAGCACGTCGTTCACGAACCAGGTCCTCGCGCAGATCGAGCTCTACGCCCACGGCGAGAACTACGAGAAGAAGGTCTACGTGCTGCCGAAGCACCTCGACGAGAAGGTCGCGCGCTTGCACCTCGACGCCCTCGGGGTCACGCTCACGACCCTGACCCCTCGCCAGGCCGCCTACATCGGCGTCGACCAGGCCGGGCCGTACAAGGTCGACCACTACCGCTACTGAGGTGCCGCGGGCGGGCTCTCGCGCGCAGTCTCGAGTTCGACCACGAGGTCGTGTTCGTGAGCCGGTGTGAGTCCCGCGCCGCCGGGGAAGGGCGAGTCGCTCTCGTGTGCGAGCGCGGCGTCGCGGAGGGTGTCTTCGAGCGGGCGCACGGTCAGTCCCGCTGCGCGCGCGGCGGCGGAGGACCTCGCGTTCATGCCGTACCACGAGCGATCCGACACCCACAGGGGCAGCGATCGCGGACCGGCCCACTCGGAGACACCTCGGTCGAGGAGCCAGCGTTCCGCCGCGACGACGGTGGGAGCGGTGCTTCTCGTCACCGCTCTCGCCGCTGCTCTCGCCGCGTCGAGGTGAGCGGGAAACGGCACGGGGGTGCCCCCGGCGTTAAACACTCCCGCGGTGCCCGCCTCGGCGGCGCGCACGAGCCAGTCGGCGAGATCACGGACGTCGATGAGGGCGGTCGGGAGCTCGGGGGCGTCGGGAACGAGCACGGGACCGCCGGAGATCGAGTCTCCCGCCGTCTCCCGGGCGAAGCGTCGGGGCCAGTAGTCCGTGCGTCCTGTCGGGTCTCCCGGACCACCGATGAGCCCTGCTCGGGCGATGAGCGAGCGGCCCGACCCGAACGCCGCGAGCACCGCGTTCTCGCACGCGACCTTCGCCGGCCCGTAGTGGTCGGGGTCGGTGAAGCTGTCGGCGACGAGCGCCGGGAGGAGTTCGGCGGTCTCGTCCGCACCCTCGTCGCTCTGCGAGGCGTAGACGTTGCCCGTCGAGACGAAGACGTAGCGTCCGGACCGCGATCGGAGCTCGCGCACGGCGCGGCGCACGTGCCCCGGTTGCCTCGCGACATCGACGACGACATCCCAGCGCGCTCCCGCGGGGAGCGGGAGCTCGCGCGGGTCGTCGCGGTCCGCGACGACGAGCTCCGCGCCGTCGGGCACGGCTGAGCCGCGCGCGAGGCACGTGACGTCGTGCCCCCGCTCGAGCGCCGTCGCGGCGATCCGGTGACCGAGCCAGGCTGTACCGCCGAGGACGAGGAATCTCATGTCCGAATGGTGTCACGCCGGACGGGGCGGGGAGCCCGCGGGTGCCGGTCGCCTCGCCGCGGCCGAGAGGTCAGTCGCGATCGGGGAACCGGTGCGGCATCCCCGTGAGCACCGGATCGAGCTGATCGAGCCTTGCCCGCTCGAGCGCGAGAGCCGCGCTGTCACGATCGCGTCGGATGGCTGTGACGGCGAGGAGGAACGCTTCGGGGTGGATGTCGGGAACCGAGCTGACGAACGGAGTCGCCTCGACCGCGAGTTCGTCGGCGACCCTCATGCGAGCCGTCGCGGTCATGCCGGGGGCGCCCACGAGGAATTGCGCGATCCGCCTCGACAGCCGATCGGGGAGCCGCCGCACATCCGCCGTCTCGGCCCACGCCTCGAGCTCCGTCGGCACCGAGAACTCCGGCTCGACCGCGGAGCTCACGCGCTCGTGCTGGCTGTACGTGCCCGCGAGGATGTCGCCGATGCGCTTCGTGCGGGAGTTGAGAAGCCCGACGACGGCCGCGAGTCCACCGAGGGTCGTGATGATCTCGAGTGAACCCGTGAGAGCGCGGATGAACGCGTGCCGAAAGCCGATCGCTCCGCCGTCGTCGCGCACGATGCGGGCGCCGACAGCGAGTTTGCCGAGCGATTTGCCCCGCGTGAGCGTCTCGATCGCGGTCGGCACGACGATCGTGACGAAGACGAACAGCGCGACCGAGATGGCCGCGACGGCCGCATCGTCGAGTGACCCGGAGACGAGCGGGCTCGTGAGGAGCAGCACCCCGCCGATGCCGAGAACGACCACGAGGAGGAAATCGATCATCGCTCCGGCGGCACGCAACACGAAACTCGCGGGCCGCAGATCGAGGGCGACCGCCTCGCCCGTCACGAGTTCGTCGTCGGTCTCGTAGTCCGGTTCGAACTCGGGGAGCTGAGCCATGCCTAGTATTTAAGCAGATGGATCTTCACGCATACTCCGCCGCCCACCGCGATGAATGGGACAGGCTTGCCCAGCTCGGCAATCAACGCCGCCACACGGGGGCCGAAGCCGACGAGCTCATCGAGCGCTATCAGTCGGCGACGGCGCAGCTGTCGACGATGAAGACGACGACGGGCTCGTCGACGCACGCCGACCGGCTGTCGCTGCGTCTGAGCCGCGCGCGCTTGCGCTTCACGGGGGTCGGCGTCAACGTCGTCGACCAGATGCGGATGTTCTTCTTCCTGCAGTTGCCCGCCGCGCTCTATCGGATCCGATGGACGACCCTCGCCGTCGCCTTCGCGACGGGGCTCATCGGGTTCCTCACGGCGCTGTGGTTCATCGACAACCCCGCGCTCCTCACGGGTCTCGGCTCGGAGGCGACGAGGCGGGCCTACGCCGAGGAGGAGTTCGTGGGTTACTACTCGAACAACCCCGAGGCGTCGTTCGCCGGCCAGGTCTGGACGAACAACGCGCGGATCGCCGCGCAGTGCATCGCGTTCGGCATCACCGGGCTGTTCGTGCCCTACGTGATCATGCAGAACGCGATGGGCCTCGGGCAGTCCGCGGCGATCATGAATGAGTTCGGGCGTCTCGGCGACTTCTTCCTCTACATCTCCCCTCACGGCCAGCTCGAGCTCTACGCGGTCTTCGTCGCCGCGGCGGCCGGCCTCCTCATCTTCTGGTCGTGGGTCGCCCCCGGCGCTCGCACGCGAGGCGAGGCTCTCGCTCAAGACGGGCGAGCCCTCTTCACCGTCGCGATCGGCCTCATCATCGCCCTGCTCGTCTCCGGTGTCATCGAGGGCTGGGTCACCCGCCAGGAGAGTTGGCCGTGGCCCGTCAAGATCGGCATCGGCACGATCGCCCTCGCGGCGTTCCTCGCCTACCAGTGGGGCCTCGGCGGTCGTGCGTCACGGGCCGGTCAGACGGGTGACCTCGAGGAGTTCGAGGCCGGAGCCCGTCGCATCGTCGCGGGCTGACCGGATCGCGCGACCCGGTGGCTAGAGGCGGCCGGCGCGCTTGAGGGCGATGTAGCGGTCGGCGACCGCGGGGGGAAGGTCCGCGGGGGGAGCGGTCACGACATCCGCTCCGAGCCTCACGACGGCTTCGGTCACGCGCGCGGTGTCGAGGAGCGAGCGCTCGGCGGCGGCGGCACGATAGATCGACGACCGATCGCTGCGATCGGCCACAGCCTCGACGATGGCGGGGTCGCTCACCGACGACACCACGACGAGGTGCTTGCGCGTCAACTGGGGAAGCACCGAGAGCAGCCCGCGCGAGGCGCCCGGTGCGTCGATCGACGTCATGAGAACCACGAGTGCCCGTTGCGACGTGACAGAGTTCACGAGAGCGGGCACCGCGGACCAGTCCATCTCGATGAGCTCGGGATTCACGGGAGCCATCGTCGTGACCATGCGGTTGAGGAGCTCGGGACCGTTGACCCCCTGCACGCGACCGCGGATGCGCCGGTCGTAGATGACGGTGTCGACGCGATCACCCGCGGTGCTCGCGAGGGCCGCGAGGAGCAGGGCCGATTCGAAGGCCGTGTCGATGCGCGGCTCGTCGGCGATGCGCGCGGCCGAGGTGCGCGCGCTGTCGATGACGACGACCACGCGCCGGTCGCGCTCGGGGCGCCACGTGCGCACCATGAGGTCGTCGCGTCGCGCGGTCGCGCGCCAGTCGATCGACCGCACATCGTCTCCGCGCACGTATTCGCGCAGGCTGTCGAACTCGGTTCCCTGGCCGCGCACCTGCACGCTCGTGGCGCCGTCGAGTTCACGGAGGCGCGCGATGCGCGACGGGAGGTGCTTGCGCGAGTTGAACGGGGGGAGCACCCGCAGAACGCTCGATTCGGCGATTGTGGCTTGTCTCGCGGCGAGGCGCAGCGGCCCGAACGACCGGATGGTCACGTGCACGGCGCGACGCTCACCTCGACGGAACGGGGTGAGGATGGTCGTGACGATGCGCCTCTCGCCCGCCGGGATCGAGACGGCCGACCTCGTGCTCGCCGCTCCCGCCGACGGTTGCCAACCGTCGCGCACGATGCCGCGGATGCGCCGCACGCCGCGATTCGTGATCGTGAGAGTGCTCGTGACGCTCTCACCGAGTCGCACGCGCGACGGCACGTCGCGCGTGAGGGTCACCGCCCGGGGAGAACCCGCGAGCAGGATGTCAACGGCCCCGAGCACGATCGCGAGAGCGAGCCACACGGCCGCGGCGGCGGGTTCGCCCGAGAGCACGATCGGCACGATGCCGACCGCGACGAGGGCGACGAACCAGCCGGAGATGGCCACTAGATCGGCACCTGCACGTGCTGCATGATCGAGCGCAGGATCGTGTCCGACGTGACGCCCTCGAGTTCCGCCTCGGGGCGGAGCTGGATGCGGTGGCGCAGCACCGGGAGCGCCATCGCCTGCACGTGGTCGGGGGTCACGCCGTCGGACCCCGTGAGCCACGCCCACGCCTTCGACGCGGCGAGCAGTGCGGTCGACCCGCGCGGCGAGACCCCGAGTCTCACCGACGGGCTGCTCCGGGTGGCGCGCGCGAGGTCGACGGCGTACCCGATGACGTCGGCGTTGGTGTTCACGCGAGCCACGAGGGCTTGAGCTTCGGCGAGCTCGGCCGCCGTCAACACGGGAGTGACCCCCGCCGCGGTGAGGTCGCGCGGCGAGAACCCCGCGGCGTGGCGACGCAGAACCTCGACCTCGACGTCGCGATCGGGCAGATCGAGCACGAGCTTGAGCAGAAAGCGGTCGAGTTGCGCTTCGGGCAGGGTGTACGTGCCCTCGTACTCGACGGGGTTCTGCGTCGCCGCGACCATGAACGGCACGGGCAGCAAGCGGCTCTCGCCGTCGACCGAGACCTGGCGCTCCTCCATCGCCTCGAGAAGCGCGGACTGCGTCTTGGGGGGAGTGCGGTTGATCTCGTCCGCGAGCATGATGTTGGTGAAGACCGGACCGGCCCGGAACTCGAACTCGCCGACCTTCGCGTCGTAGACGAGCGATCCGGTGACATCGCCGGGCATGAGGTCGGGGGTGAACTGCACGCGCTTGGTGTCGAGGCTCAGTGCGTGGCTCAGCGAGCGCACGAGGAGGGTCTTCGCGACCCCCGGCACACCCTCGAGCAGCACGTGGCCGCCCGCGAGAAGGGCGATGAGCAGGCCCGTGACCGCGCCATCCTGGCCGACGACGGCCTTGCCGACCTCGGTTCGCACGTTGGCGAAAGCTGTTCTCAACTCGGTTGTCATGAGCGTGGTGTCTCCGGATCGATCGGTGGTCTCTGGTGGGGAAGGCGTGGGGTGGAAGGTGTGGGGTGGGTGGTCGTCACGGGGCCACCGCGCGGCGCACGGAGGCTTCGAGGGCGAGGAGGTCGTCGCTCGAGCGCACGAGGTCGACGTCGGTCTCGGGGGTCGAGTCGACGAGGGTCTCCCTCACGCTCCGCGGATCGGTGCCGAGCACGGAGGCGACCGCGAGGATCACCTCGTCGAGCGTCGCGGAGCTCGCGAGTCCGCACGCTCGCGCGAGGCGAGCGACACTGCCGATGCGCAGCGCGTCGAGGGCCCGGGAGCGTGCCGCCGCCTTCTGGTAGAGGCGCGCTCGACCCTCCATGGTCTCGCTCGACCGCGGTGTGACGGGGAGGTTCTCGACGATGAGCGGACCGAACCGGCGACCCCTCCAGACGGCGGCGACGACGACGAGAGCCACCGCGAGGGTGATCGCGGGCGTCACCCACGGCGGAGTGAAGTCCGCCGGGTTGACGATCTCCGACGAATCGGATGCCGACGGCAGGTACCAGACGAGGGTGTCCGTCTCGCCGAGCACCGTGAGCGCGAATGCGGCGTTGCCGAGCGACCGGATCTGCCCGTTGGTGAGGGCGTCGGTCGCCCCGAGGATGTCGAGGGTCGAACCGTCGCGATCGATGCTCACGAACGAGTAGGCGGGGTCGCTCCCCTCGCTCTCGCTCCGCAGGCACACGTCGGCCGTCGCGGCGGCATCGTCGTCGACGCGGTAGGACACCCCGCCGGGCGACACCGTCGCGTCTGCCGCGATCGCGGGGCGCGAGCATCCGGTCTCGAGGGCGTCGTCGTCGGGGGCTCCCGCGGCACTCACGCCGGGGGCGAGCTCGCGCAGCATCGTGAAACCCGGCTCGATGAGCACCGTGCGCTCGGAGAGCGCCGTGACCTCGGCGAGCTGGTCGGCGTCGAGGATGCCGTCGGGGTCGAAGAGGGCGATCGAGACCGACTCGGCCGACGCGCCCGAGAGAGCCTGCCGCGTCTCGTCGAGGCTCGAGGTCTCGACGACATCGACACCCTGCTGACGGAGCACCTCCGCGACGGCCATCGTGCCCTCGGGAGCGGGGTTCGCGGGGGAGAGTCTCCGGGCATCGTCCGACGCGCCCACGAGCAGAAGTGACCCGACCGCGAGCAACACGACACCGAGGAACGCCACGATCCAGAAGAGCGACCTGCGCCCCGATTGCCTCAGGGTCGGGGTGAGGACCGTCGCGCGGGAGTCCGACGCGGGCGCGAGGGCCGGAGCGGGCGCTGGCGCGGTCACGCGGGCACCGGTGCGTCGAAGAGGGGGCGAGCCGACCTCACGCGAGCCTCGAGGGCGACCACGCGCGACCACTGCTCCTCGCTTCCCGTGCGATCGAGGTAGCGCACCTCGTCGAAGTCGGATGCCGCGGCGGCGAGCCCCGCGGCGGAGTCGGGGAAGTGCGCTCCCGCGGCCGCGGCGAACGCGCTCGCCGTCATCCCGGGCGTCGGCGTCACGACGGCGCGTTCGGCGAGCCCGCGCGCGATGGCGCGGAACATCTCCTCGATCGCGAGATCCCAGCGGGCGTCGCGCGCCGCCGCTTCGGCCGCGCGGCGGATGGCCGCGGCGTCACGTTCGTCGTCATCGCCGAAGAGAGCCCCCGTGACCGCGCTCTTGCGGTTGATGCGCGGGGCTCCGTAGATCACGTAGAGGCCCACGAGACCGGCGATCACGACGACCGCGACGACGATCCAGGCGAGCGAGGGCGGGCCGCCCTCGATGCCGTCGAGGAGACCGAGGATCCAGTCCCACACGGCGGAGGCGAGCCTGTCGAAGAGGTTGGGTTGCGCCTCGGTGTAGACCGTCTTCGCGAGTTCGCGCTCGAGGAGATCGCGGGCCTCGTCGACGTCCGGCTCGATGGGGGCGAGCCTCATGCCGTCTCGCGCACCGTCTCGAACGGGTTGCGGGCTCCGGCGTCGCCCACTTGCCTCGCCTCGACGTAGCGGATGAGGTCGAGGTCGAGCCCCTCCTTGCGGATGCGCTGATCGAGGTACAGCAGGGCGGTCGTCGCCGACTGGATCACGAGAATGACCGCCGAGATGACGACCGTCGCGATGAGGCTCACGACGACGGTCACGACGAGCACGACGATGACGACGGTCTCGTCACCCGTGGGCGCGAGGATGGCGGGGAGGAACGAGGCCGCGATCTGCAGCGGGGCGCTCACGATGCTCGACGCGACGTTGAGGATGATCGCGACGAGGAGGAGGGTTCCGAACGTGCGCCAGAAAGCGTTGTTCGTGAGCCGCCACGAGCGCGAGATCGCCGCGCGGATGGACACGCGCTCGAGCACGATCGCGCTCGGCACGAAAGCGAGTTTCGTCGTGAGCCACGCGGTGAGCACGATCCCCCCGAGAACGAGCAGCACCGCGAGACCGATGCCGATCGCGATGCCCGCGTCGCCCGCGACGAAAGCCGCGACGACGACGGCGATCGCCGCGACGAGGGCGACGAGCACGATGACGGTCACGACGAGGGTGTACCCGACGACGGCGCCGATGCGCCCCTTCGCGAGGCGCCACAACTGGGGGAAGCAGAGCTTCTCACCGAGAGACTGCCTCGCGACCTCGAGCACGACGATCGCTTGCATGATGGCCGTCGCGACGAGCAGCAGGATCATGGGCACGAGGGTCGACAGCACGATGAGAGCGACCGCTCCCGCCGCGATGTCGTCGGCGTCGGAGGCGCTCGCCGCCGAGTCGATGCGGGAGAACGCGAAGAACGTCACGAGCCCCGTGACGAGAAAGGTCAGGAGGTAGGCGACGCCGACGAGGAGCAGGCTCACACCGAAGGTCGGCCGCGGGTTGCGGCGGAGCAAACGGTACGGCGCTCCGAGGATCGTGCCGAACTCGAGAGGCCGCAGCGGAATGAGCCCGGGCTTCGGCGGCGGCGTCCATCCGGCGTTCGCGCCGGGCCCCGCACCCGGAGGTGTCGCGGGGGTCGTCGCCGGGCTGTACGACGGCTCGCTCCCGCTCGGGCGCACGGGTCCCGCGGCCTCCGGCGACTGCCACGCGTGGTTGTCGGTCACTCGATCCCCCTCGAACCGCGCCCCAGGTCGTGGGCGCCACCCGACGATGCTTTCACACTCGACTACTGTTGTGCCAAAGCTCCACCCACGTCCGCGCGACGGGCGTGCGAATCCGAAGACGGAGACGATGACAGCACGCATCCTTGTGGTCGACGACGACACAGCGCTCGCCGAGATGATCGGCATCGTGCTGCGCACCGAGGGCTTCGACCCGGTCTTCTGCGCCGACGGTTCGGGGGCGTTCGACGCGTTCGTGGCATCCAAGCCCGACCTCGTCCTCCTCGACCTCATGCTCCCGGGCAAAGACGGCATCGAGGTGTGCGCCGAGATCCGCGCCGAGTCCGGGGTGCCGGTCATCATGCTCACGGCGAAGTCCGACACGGCGGATGTCGTGCGCGGCCTCGAGAGCGGAGCGGACGACTACGTCGTCAAACCGTTCAACCCCAAAGAGCTCGTCGCGCGCATCCGCACGCGGCTTCGACCGACCGCGTCCGATTCGACCGACGTGCTCACCGTCGGAGACATCGAGCTCGACGTCGCGGGCCACGAGGTGCGTCGCGGCGACAGCAGGATCAACCTCACCCCGCTCGAGTTCGAGCTCCTGCTCGCCCTCGCCTCCAAACCGCAACAGGTGTTCACGAGGGAGATGCTCCTCGAGCAGGTGTGGGGCTACCACTACAAGGCCGACACGAGGCTCGTCAACGTGCACGTGCAGCGTCTGCGCGCCAAAGTGGAGGTCGACCCCGACAACCCGCAGATCGTGATGACCGTGCGGGGCGTCGGCTACCGCGCGGGCTCCCACTGACGGGCTCCGCGTGACGTGGCGTTCGGCGCTCGCGCGACTGCTGCGGTTCTGGCGCACGTCGCTGCAGTTCCGCACGGTCGCGATCACCGTCATCCTCTCGAGCGCCGCGGTGACGATCATCGGGGCCTACATGTCCGTGAGCATCGGCGGCAACCTCTTCGCGTCGCGACAGGAACAGGTCAACTCCGAGGCGGTGCGCGCCAACCTCATCGCGCAGCAGATCTTCGACGCGACCGATGACGCCAACCCCGTCGAGCTCGCGACCCTCGGGGTGCAAGTGCAGACGGCCGTCGCGAGCTCGACGACGAGCCCGGGAGGCACGGGCATCGCGATCCTGCGCTCCGACCAACCGCCCACGCCGCAGATCCTGCAGCCGACGAGCAGCCGGGACTTTCCGGACGAGGTCGTGACGCCGCAGATGCGCGTCGCCGTCTCGGAGACGTCGGAGCGCGTGTTCCTGCAGTCGGTCGACCTGCCGAACGACGCACCGGGGCTCGTCGCGGGGTCGAGGTTGACCGTGCCCTCCGCGGGGCTCTACGAGCTCTACCTCGTCTACGACCTGAGCGACGCGGAGCGCACTCTGGGTTTCGTGCAGCAGACTCTCTTCGCCGGCGGTCTCGCGCTCGTCGCGCTCATCGGCGGGGTGACCTACATCGTCGTGCGGCTCGTGGTCGGCCCGGTGCGACTCGCCGCCGAAACGAGCGAGAGGCTCGCGGCGGGCGAGCTCGAGGTCCGGATACCGGAGAAGGGGGAGGATGTCATCGCGACCCTCGCTCGATCGTTCAACGGCATGGCCGACAGCCTGCAGCAGCAGATCACCAAACTCGCCGACCTCTCGCGAGTGCAACAGCGTTTCGTCTCCGACGTCTCGCACGAGTTGCGCACACCGCTCACGACCATCCGCCTCGCGGGCGATGTTCTCTACGACCAGCGCGAGAGCTTCCCGCCCGCGACCGAGCGCACGGCCGAACTGCTCCACACCCAGGTCGAGCGATTCGAGGTCCTCCTCGCCGACCTCCTCGAGATCAGTCGCTACGACGCGGGGGCCGTCGAACTCGACCTCGAGCCGACCAACCTCGTGCGTCTCGTCGACGACGCCGTCGACCAGATGGGTTCCCTCGCCCACGAGCGGGGGAGCGAGATGGTCGTCGTCGCGCCCGGAGGCTATTTCGAGGCCGAAGTGGATGCCCGGCGCATCCGCCGCATCCTGCGCAACCTCCTCGGCAACGCCGTCGAACACGGCGAGGGGCGACCGATCGTCGTCACGGTCGACAGCAATGCGACCGCGGTCGCCATCGCCGTGCGCGATCACGGCATCGGCATGAGCGAGAGTGACGTCGAGAAGGTCTTCGAGAGATTCTGGCGCGCCGACCCTTCTCGCCGGCGCACGATCGGCGGCACGGGTCTGGGGCTCGCGATCTCTCTCGAAGACGCCATCCAGCACGACGGCCACCTCGATGTCTGGTCGGAGGTCGGCACCGGCACGTGCTTCAGGCTCACCCTGCCGCGCGTGCGCGGCGTCGGAATCGCGAGGTCGCCACTCGAGCTGCCCCCGCAGGAGCTCGTCGACGCGCCGCCCGGTGAGGACGGCCCATCGTGACGCGCCACGCTCGCTCGCTCGCGGCCCGGTCGGTGCGGGCGGTGGCCGGGGCCGCCCTCGTCGCCGTCGCGCTCGCCGGGTGCGTCGGCATCCCGTCGTCGGGTTCGGTCATCGTCGGCGAAGACCTCGTCGAGCAAGACGCCGGATTCGAGTACTTTCCGCTCGGTCCCGTCGCGGGCGCCGAGCCCGCCGACATCGCGCGCGGATTCGTCGATGCCTTCACAGGATCGGCGAACGACTACGAGGTCGCGAGGCAGTTCTTGAGCGACGGGTTCGAGGCCGAGTGGAACCCGCGTCGCTCCGTCACGGTGCGCAACACCGAGGGGCGATTCACCGAGGTCGACGACGACACCGTCGAATACTCCCTCGCCTCCGTCGCAACCGTCGACTCGGCGGGGGCGTACCGCCGCAACTCCGAGCCCGCGGCGCTCGTGCTGCCGTTCGACTTCGTGCAGGAGAACGGGGAGTGGCGCATCAGCTCGGCCGACGACGGCATCGTGCTCTCCGACATCACCTTCCGCTCGCTCTTCGACACCCACACGCTCTACTTCCTCGACCCCGAGAACGACGAGCTCGTTCCCGACCTGCGGTGGTTCGCCACCGGCTCGGCGACTCAGCGCATCGTCACGACGCTCTTGAGCGGTCCGCCCCCGTGGTTGAGCGGGGCCGTGCGAACCGCGTTTCCCGAGGGCACCCAGCTCGACGGTCCGAGCATCGACGTGCAGGCCGGCGTCGCCGACCTCGGCCTCACGACCGAGGCGCTCTCGGCCGACGACGCCGAGCGGCAGCTCATGCAAGTGCAGTTGACCGAGAGCCTCGCGACCGTGCCGAACATCCGCCGCGTCAGCCTCACGGTCGGCGGGACACCGCTCATCTCGAGCGAGGTCTCCGACACCGTTCCCCAGCCCGAACCCTCCGTCGACTCGCGCGCGCTCGTCGAGCGCGAGGGGAGCGTCGGGTTCGTCTCGGGAGACGGGGTCGCCTCGATCGGGTCGCTCGGAGAGAAGATCGCCGACCTCGACGCCGTCGGCGCGACCGTCGCCCTCGAGCAGGGGGTCGCGGCCGTGCGCAGCTCGTCAGGCGTCTCGCTCGTGAGGGCGGGCGAGGGCGCGGCGACCCTCCTCGACACGCGGCAGTCCCTCGTGACCCCGTCTCTCGACGACGTCGGATTCGTCTGGGTCGCGTCGCAGACCGACGCCTCCGTAGTCTTGGCCTACAGCTTCGACGGGGCCGTCACGAGACTCGCGACCGGACTCCCCTCCGACGCGGATGTCGCTGCGATCGACATCTCCCGTGACGGCGCGCGCATCCTGATCTTCGTCGAGTCCGAGGAGGGGACGCGGCTCGTCGTCAAGGCGATCAGCCGCGACGCCAACGCCGACGGGGTGCCGCTCGCCCTGAGCGAGTCGGTGCTCGACTCCGTCGTCTCCGGGGCGGACGCCCTCGATGCGACGTGGGTCGACGAGCTCACCGTCGCGACGCTCTCGACGACGGGATCGGGCAGCGCCGTCGTGGCACACACCGTGGGTGGCGACCGCACCCCGCTCGGTGCAGCGCCCGGCGCCGTCGCCCTCGTGGGCGGGAACGGGGAATCCAACCTGCGGGCGATCGACGACTCGGGGATGATCCTCCTACGCAGCGGAAGCGGATGGACGGAGACGGGCGTCGAGGTGGGTTTCATCGCGACCCAGCGCTGACCCGGAGTGAGCCCCCTCCCCGGGGGTGACGCGGCACGGTCGCTCCACGGTGAGGTGCTGGCGACGTTCGAGAGCCGCCCCGGGCGCGAGGCTCGGCTCATGCCGCGCCGCCCGCCTGCCCCACACCCGCTCGCGCGCGAGGCGGTGCCGGGGCGCGCGCGAGAGGCGCTGCCGGCGCTCGTGCGCGAGGCGGTGCTCGACGCCGCGGCGGTCGTGCTGCCCGTGTCGTGCGCCGGGTGCGGCGCCGACGGGCGCAGCGTGTGCCGGGAGTGTCTCGCCGCCCTCGCCCCACAGCCTCTCGCTCCCCTGACTCTCGACGCCGCGAACCTCGCGGGGAGCACGGTGTCGGTGACCGCCTCCGCGCGCTACGAGCGGGTCATGCGCGCGGTCATCGTCGCGGTGAAGGAGAACGGCAGACGAGACGCGGCGACACCCGTCGCACTCGCGCTCGCGGCATCCGTGCACCGAGCCCTCGAGGGGGTGAGGGTGGATGCCGGGGCGCCCGCGATCGAGATCGCGATGGTGCCGTCGTCGGCATCCGCCTATCGCGCGCGCGGGTTCGATCCGGTCGCGCTCCTCGTGCGGCGGGGAGGGCTCCCGGGGCCCGCCCGAGTGCTCCGCCGCGCCCGCTCGACCGTCGCCCAGAAGTCGCTCGACAGCGCCGCGCGTGCCCGCAACGCGCACGGGTCGCTCGCCGCCCGATCGCGTCTCGACGGCCGCTTCTTCCTGCTCGTCGACGACGTCGTCACGACCGGTTCGACTCTCGCCGAGGCGACACGGGCGATCACGGCGGCGGGCGGTAACGTCGTGGCGGCCGCCGCCGCGGCGGCCACGCCGAGACGCTCGAGCAATACCCGGGCATCGGATGACATCACCGTTTCCGGAGACTAGGTTGGGCGAAAGAGGCGCGGAGCACCGCGTGGTTCACGAGGGTGCAGCACTACCGTGCCGAGCGAACTGGGAGGACGTCATGGAAATCTCCATCAACGGACTGGGCCTCGGAATCACCGATCGATTCCGCGACTACGCCACCGAAAAGGCCGAGAAGATCGCGCATCTCGCCGAGAAGGCCCAAGCCTTCGAAGTGAAAGTCTCCCGTCACAGCGGGAAGAACGGGTCGTCGGGGGATGACCGCGTCGAGCTGACGCTCATCGGCCCCGGGCCGCTCGTGCGGGCCGAGTCGAACGGATCCGACAAGTACGTCGCATTCGATCTGGCCTTCGACAAACTCGTGCAGAGACTCCGCAAGGCGAAGGACCGCTCGAAGGTCCATCGCGGTAAGCACCGACCGACCTCGCTGCGCGAGGCGAGCGCCGACGGTTTCAGCGTCGTCGACATCACCCCCGCCGATCCCGAGGTGCTCGATCGCGTGCGCACGGGCGGAATCGACATCGTGCCGTCGGCGACGGCCGACGAGACCGAAGACGACTGGAGCCCTGTCGTCATCCGCAAGAAGGTGTTCGCGTCGATGCCGATGACGGTCGACGACGCGCTCTACTACATGGAACTCGTCGGGCACGATTTCTACCTCTTCATCGACGCCGAGACCGACCGCCCGAGCGTCGTCTACCGACGCAAGGGCTGGGACTACGGCGTCATCGGTCTCGACGACGACGCCGCCGAGATCCAAGAGAGCGTGACGGCGTCGCGGAAGCGATCGAGCTGACCCGCTCGCAAGAGAGAACACGCTGAGGGGCGTCGATCCACGAGGATCGGCGCCCCTCAGCACGCTCCTAGTGGCGCATCGCTAGGATTGGTCAGCATCACGGATCGGTCACGGACCGGTTTCACGGCCCGGATCGATCTGGCGGCCTCACGAAAAGCATTGGGAGTTTCTGGTGGCAAATGTTCTCGAGCGCGTTCTCCGAGTCGGAGAAGGCCGCACCTTGCGCAGACTCAAGCGGTATGCGGAGGCGATCAACCACCTCGAAGACGACTTCACGGGTCTCACCGACGAGGAACTGAAGAACGAGACCGTCGAGCTGCGCGAGCGCTACTCGAACGGCGAATCCCTCGACGACCTCCTCCCGGAGGCGTTCGCGGCGGTGCGCGAAGCGTCCAAGCGCACGCTCGGGCTCCGGCACTTCGACGTTCAGCTCATGGGTGGCGCCGCCCTCCACCTCGGCAACATCGCCGAGATGAAGACCGGTGAGGGCAAGACCCTCGTCGCGACGACCGCGGCATACCTCAACGCCATCGCGTCGCGCGGCGTGCACGTCATCACGGTCAACGACTATCTCGCGAACTACCAGTCCGAGCTCATGGGGCGCGTGTTCCGCGCCCTCGGAATGACCACGGGCTGCATCGTCGCGGGGCAGACTCCCGCGGTGCGCCGCGAGCAGTACGCCGCCGACATCACCTACGGCACGAACAACGAGTTCGGCTTCGACTACTTGCGCGACAACATGGCGTGGCAAGCGCAGGACATGGTGCAGCGCGGTCACTTCTTCGCGGTCGTCGACGAGGTCGACTCGATCCTCATCGACGAGGCCCGGACCCCCCTCATCATCTCGGGGCCGTCGTCGGGCGAGGCCAACCGCTGGTTCACCGAGTTCGCGCGACTCGCGAAGAAGCTCGAGCCCGGCGTCGATTTCGAGGTCGACGAGAAGAAGCGCACCGTCGGCGTGCTCGAGCCCGGCATCGAGAAGGTCGAGGACTACCTCGGCATCGACAACCTCTACGAGTCGGCGAACACCCCGCTCATCTCCTTCCTCAACAACTCGATCAAAGCCGCGGCGCTGTTCAAGAAAGACAAGGACTACGTCGTCATGAACGGCGAAGTGCTCATCGTCGATGAGCACACGGGCCGCATCCTCATGGGGCGTCGCTACAACGAGGGCATCCACCAGGCGATCGAGGCCAAGGAGGGCGTCGCGGTCAAGGCCGAGAACCAGACCCTCGCGACCGTCACGCTGCAGAACTACTTCCGGCTCTACAAGAAGCTCTCGGGCATGACCGGTACGGCCGAAACCGAGGCCGCCGAATTCATGAGCACCTACAAGCTCGGCGTCGTCTCGATCCCCACCAACCGCAGCATGGTGCGCATCGACCAGTCCGACCTCGTCTACAAGAACGAGACGGCCAAGTTCGAGCAGGTCGTCGAAGACATCGCGGGGCGCCACGAGAACGGCCAGCCGGTCCTCGTCGGCACGACGAGCGTCGAGAAGAGCGAATACCTCTCGAAGATGCTCGCGAAACGGGGCATCAAGCACGAGGTGCTCAACGCCAAGAACCACGCGCGCGAGGCCGCGATCGTCGCCCAGGCCGGGCGGCTCGCCTCGGTCACCGTCGCGACGAACATGGCGGGTCGTGGAACCGACGTCATGCTCGGAGGTAACGCCGAGTTCCTCGCCGTCGCCGAGATGAACGCCAAGGGCTTGAGCCCCGTCGACACCCCCGACGAGTACGAGGCGGAGTGGGACGACGTCTTCTCCCGCGTGAAGGCGGAGGTCGAGGAGGAAGCGGCGAAGGTCCGGGAAGCCGGCGGCCTCTACGTTCTCGGCACCGAGCGTCACGAGTCCCGCCGTATCGACAATCAGCTGCGGGGGCGGTCTGGTCGACAGGGTGACCCCGGCGAGAGCCGGTTCTACCTCTCGCTCACCGACGACCTCATGCGCCTCTTCAACTCCGCCGCCGCGGAGTCGCTCATGGGTCGCGGAAACGTGCCCGACGATCTCGCGATCGAGTCGAAGGTCGTGAGCCGCGCCATCCGCAGCGCGCAGAGCCAGGTCGAGTCGCGCAACGCCGAGATCCGCAAGAACGTGCTCAAGTACGACGACGTCCTCAACCGGCAGCGCGAGGCGATCTACGGCGACCGCCGCCACATCCTCGAGGGCGACGATCTGCAAGACCGCACCCAGAAGTTCCTCGAGGAGGTCATCTCCGAGGTCGTCGACGAGCACGCCGCCGCAGGCAGCGCGGATGACTGGGATCTCGACGCCCTGTGGACCGAGCTGCGCACGCTCTACCCCGTGTCGATCACCGTCGACGAGGTGCTCACCGAAGCCGGATCGCGCGGTCGGCTGACGCGCGACTTCCTCGCCGACGAGATCCTCGCCGACGCGAAGCTCGCCTACGACAAGCGCACCGAGGCCCTCGGCGAGCCCGCGATGCGCGAACTCGAGCGTCGTGTCGTGCTCTCGGTCATCGACCGCCGCTGGCGCGACCACCTCTACGAGATGGACTACCTGAAAGACGGCATCGGCTTGCGCGCGATGGCTCAGCGTGACCCGCTCGTCGAGTATCAGCGCGAGGGTTTCACGCTCTATCAGAGCATGATGGGCCAGATCCGCGAGGAGACCGTCGGGTTCCTCTTCAACCTCGAGGTCGAGGTCTCGCCTGCCGGTGCCACCGCGGCGATGCCGACGGTCGCGGCGAAGGGACTCGGAGCGTCTGGCGCTCCCGTCGACAAGCTCACCTACTCGGCGCCCAACCCCGACGGCGAGGTCGAGGTGCGCAACCAGCGCGGGCAGATCGAGCAGGCCGCGACGGCACGGGCGCAGCGCGAGAGCGACGAGAAGTCGGGTGTCCCGCAGGCTCCCGCGTCGCAGCCGACTCAGGGCGGCCCCACGCGGTCACCAGGCGGACGAGGAGCCGGGGGAGCCTCGGCTCCCGCGTCGCGCGGAGCGTTCGGCGAGCAATCGTCGGGGGCCGCTGCCGCACCGGCGAACCGGGCTCAGCGACGCTCGCAGACCAAGGGCAAGTAGAGGCAGCAGAACGGCAGCCGACGGGTCTGTCTAGAGCACGTTGATCGCGGTCGCGCGCCATCGGTCGTCGAGACCTTCGAGCCTGATGGCGACGGCGCGGGTTCGCGCCCGACCGCGCACGATGACGACGGCTTCGACCGCGCCGTCCCGCGGCTCGCACATCGTCGTCGACCCGATCGCGAAGGTCGGGCGCACGACGGGCTGGTGTTTCGCGTGCCGGGCGCGGGCGGAGATCACGACGCGCTTGAGCAAGTGCCGATAGACGTCGTCGGTGACCCAGCGGGAGATCTGCTCGAGATCGCGGGCGCCCGCGAGGATCTCGATGACGCACCGCGTGAGATTCTCGAGGAGCGGCTCGGGGCTCGGGAGCGAGGAGGTGCTCGCGGGTTGGTGCCCGAAAAACTCCTCGGCCTCGATGCGGGACCGCGGTCTCGGGCGATCCGCTGGGGCGGGGGAGGGGCTCGCGGTGGCGAGCGCCCTCTCGGGCGCGGCGGCCCGGGCGGAACCGGCGGGCTGGACTGGCATCGCGTTGCTCATGGCATCTCCGAACCGAGGTCGTTGGTCGTCACGGCATGCCCCCCGAACAGGGGATGCGGCGCCGTGAGAAATCATCGTGACAGCTCGGTCTACCCGAGTCCACGCCCCACAACGGGGCTGTGGATAACCAGCATGGCGCCGGATGCCCGCCACTAGCTTTCGACGATGCGCTGGGACGACTTGTTCGACGACCTCGAGGGTCAACTCGAACACGAGCTCTTCGCCGAAGAACTCGACGTCCGTGCCGAGGAGGAGCGGCTGCGCATCGGGCGACTGTCGCTCCGCGACCGCGTGGCCGGCATCCGCAGCGCGGCGGGGAAGCACGGTTCGCGCATCGTCCGCCTGCTGCTGTGCGACGGCACCGCGATCGACGTCGCCCCCGCGACGATCGGAAGAGACTGGCTGTCGGCGGATGTCGCGGGCGACACGTCGAGGCGCGACCAGTGCATCGTGCCGTTCTCGTCGATCGCGGGCGTCGTGTTGTCTCGCGAGCGCGTCGTCGAGAGCATCTCCGCCCCCTCCACCGGGAGGGAGGGACCGCCCGATTCGCTCTCCGCGAGGCTCACCCTGAGTTTCGTCCTGCGCGATCTGTGTCGACGCCGATCGACCGTGGAGGTCCGGTTGCGCTCGGGGAGCGCGGTGGGCACGATCGACAGGGTCGGCCGCGACCATCTCGACCTCGCGATCCACGAGCGGGGCGTGCCCCGGCGCGAGTCGCTCGTGAGCGAGTACCGCATCGTGCCGTTCGATCAGGTCGTGCTCGTGCGCGTCTGACCGCCGCGGGGTCGGTCGGGGTCGAACGAGTACTCGGGCAGTGACGAGTATTCGGCTTGGTTCCAGAGTCCGATGCGGCGGGATTCCTCGTACTTGCCCTCGATGTATGCCTCGAGCACGGTGCGTTCGATGCGCCAGTGGCCGGCTCCGCCGACCTTGATCGCCGGCAGTTCGCCCGATCGGACGAGCGAGTAAGCCTGACTCGCGGAGATGTTGAGGATCTCGGCGGTGTCGGCGAGCGTGAGAAAACGGCCGAGGCCGTCTGCGCTCGCCAACTCGTCCATGCGTCGATTATCGAGGCCGCAGCGATACCCCGGCGGCCCTGTGGATAACTCGCTCTCGTCGGCGCCCGGGAGTTTTGGATAGGGCGACGGCGACGGCATCGCGAGGGATGGCCGCGAAAGGGTGGGGACGAGATGGCGAAACCGCGCACAGCGCTCGAGAGACCTCCGCGCTCCGCCTGGTTCGACCCGAGATTCGCGGTCGGCATCGGGCTCATCGTCGTCTCGGTCGCCGCGGTCACGACACTCGTGTCGTCGCTCGACCGCACGGTCGATGTCTGGGTGGCGAGCGCCGCTCTGAGCCCCGGCGACGTTCTCGAGAGCGACGACGTGACGGTGCGCTCCGTCTCCCTCGGTGACGCCCACGGTCTGTATCTGGCGGCCGACGAGAGGCCGATCGCCGATCTCGTCGTCACGAGGGTCGTGTCGAGGGGCGAACTCATTCCCGCGGCCGCGGTCGGCTCTCGCGAGGGGACGACGCGAGCGGCTGTCGTCGTGGGGGTGCCCGGGCGGCTCCCCGCGGGCGTCGGGCCGGGAGCGAGCGTCGACATCTGGAGCGCGCGCGAGAACGAACCCGGTGTCTTCGGCGCGCCCGCCGTGCTCGTCGGCGATGCGACGGTCGTGAGGATCATCGAGAGCGAGGGCATCATCGCGGGTGACGACGACCTCGCCGTCGAAGTGCTCGTGCCTCGGGAGAGCGTCGCGCGCGTGCTCGAGTCCCTCGCCAACGACGACGCCGTGTCGCTCGTGCCCACGAGCCTCCCGATCGGAGGCTGAGGTGGTCGCCGTCGCCCTGGCGCTCCCGCCCGGACTCGACGAGGCGGTCGCCCGGGACCTCGAGCGTCACGGGCACACCGTCGTCGCGCGGTGCGACGACGTCGCAGAGCTCACCGACGCGATCGGGAGTCGGATCGCCATCGCGACTGCCGGGCCCGTGTCGCGGATCGACGCGGCCATCGTGACGGCCGATCGACGGATGCTCACCGTCGACCTGCTCGCGGCGTGCGACGCGGCGGGAGTGCGGGTGGTCGCGATCGTCGCAACCGACGCGCACCGGAGGCACGCGGCATCCGTCGGACTGCTCGAGACCGTCGACGCCGATGCGCCGTTCTCGGTCGTCGAGCGGATGCTCACGGGGCTGCCCTCGGTGCCGCCGCGGGAATCGCGCCCCGCGCGCGGTCGCGTCGTGGCGGTGTGGGGGCCTGCAGGGTCGCCCGGGCGCACGGCTCTCGCGATCTCGATCGCCGCGGAGCTCGCGGCCGCGGGCTCGACGGTCGCTCTCGCCGACGTCGACACCCACAGCGCGTCGATCGCGCCGTCTCTCGGCCTGCTCGACGAGTCCCCGGGGTTCGCCGCCGCGTGCAGACTCGCGGGGGCCGGGAGTCTGACGGTGCCCGAGCTCGAGCGGATCGGCCAGCGATACCTCACCGGACACGGGAGTTTCTGGGTGCTCACGGGGCTCGGACGACCGAGTCGGTGGCCCGAGCTCTCCGGCGACCGCGTGACGGCGACCCTCGAGGCGTGTCGCGACTGGGTCGACGTGACCGTCGTCGACACCGCCTCGAGCCTCGAAGACGACGAGGAGATCAGCAGCGACCTCTTCGCCCCACGGCGCAACGCCGCGACGGTCTCGGCTCTGCGTTCGGCCGACCGCATCGTCGCCGTGGGGGCGGCCGACCCCGTCGGGCTCTCGCGTTTTCTGCGCTCGCACGCCGACCTGCTCGAGGTCGTCGACACCGCGCACATCGATGTCGTCGTGAACCGCGTGCGCATGAGCGCGGTCGGGCTCAACCCTGCGGCGCACGTCGAGCAGACCCTCCGACGGTTCGGGGGCATCGTGCCCACCGCTCTCGTGCCCGACGACCGCCACGCCTTCGACACCGCCGTGCTCGAGGGGCGCACCGTGCGAGACACCGCGCCGAAGTCATCCGCGCGCGTGGCGATCCAGCGCTTCGTCGAGGCCACCCTCGTGCCGGAGGGGCGACCCACGACGAGACGGGCTCGGCGGGCACAGCGGGCACGGCGCTGACATCGGATGTCGGATGTCGGATGTCGGGTGTCGACTCCGCGGAGCCGTCGTGCGGCGTGCTCACGCCCCGGGCCCCGCTCCTGCCAACATCCTGCGTCTCTCGAAGCGACGCACGAAAAGTGGTTCGCTTGAACCATGACCTCGACGCCGAATCCGACGCCGAACCCGACGCCGCCCGGCACCGTGGAGTTGCCGATGTTCCCGCTCGGGTCGGTGCTGTTTCCGCACATGCCCATCCAGTTGCGTCTCTTCGAGCCCCGCTACCTGCAGATGCTCGCGCACCTCATCGAGACGGAGGAGCCGCGATTCGGGGTGGTCCTCATCGAGCGGGGTCACGAGGTCGGCGGCCAGGCTCTCACCGGGGCGAACGCCGAGAAACGCTTCGAGGTCGGCACCGTCGCGGAGATCACGCAGCTCGAGTCGGGCGAGGGCTTCGTGGGGCTCGCCGCGACGGGCACGAACCGCATCGTCGTCGACGAGTGGTTGCCCGACGACCCCTACCCGCGCGCTCTCGTTCACGAATTGCCCGAGCTCGCCTGGAGCGACAATCTCGAGCGAGAGAAGGCCGAGGCGGACCAGGCGGTGCGTCGCGCCCTCGCGATCGCGAGCGAATTCGTCGAGCAACCGTGGGCGGCGAGTGTCGAGATCTCGAGCGATCCCGTCGAAGGCTCGTGGCAACTGGCGGGGGTCGCCCCCGTGTCGGAGCTCGACCAGTTGCGATTCCTCGGCAGCTCGTCGCTTCGCGACCTGCTCGTCGCGGTGGCGACCGAAGCCGTCGCCGCGTCGGAGACCCTCGTCGCGTCGTGGTCGGACGAGGAGTGAGCCGCACCCCCCGGCGGTTACGCTAGACGCGTGTCGACCCTCAGTGATCTCGTTCTCGCCCAGGGCCGCTCGAGCGAGGCCGACGTCGAATGGCTCCACCTTCTCGTCGGCGACTGGCAGCTCCTCGCCGACCTCGCGTTCGCCGACATCGTGCTGTGGGTCCCGACGACGACCGACTCCTTCGTCGCCGTCGCGCACGCGCGCCCCTCGAGCTCGGCGACCCTCTTCTACCGCGACTTCGTCGGGCAGAACATCAAGCCCGAGTGGCGCAAGCAAGTGACGGATGCGTTCGTCTCCGGCCACATCATCGACTCCGCAGCGCCGGACTGGTACGAGGAGACCCCCACTCGCGTGCGGGCCGTCCCGGTCTTGCGACGCCTCGCCGCGACGGGAGCCCAGACGACGGATGCTCCCGTCGCCATCATCACGCGACACACCAACCTGAGCGAGGCGCGCACCCCGAGCCGGCAGGAGCTCACCTTCAACGAGTGCGCCAACGACCTCTTCGCGATGATCGCGGGGGGAGACTTTCCGGATCTCGGGGCGCCGACGGGACCGCGCCGAGGTGCGCCACGGGCATCCGACGGTTTGCTGAGGCTCGACACCGACGGGATGGTGAACTTCGCGAGCCCCAACGGTCTCTCGGCGTTCAACCGCATGGGGTTCGCGGGCGAACTCGAGGGGGAGTCGCTCGCCGAGGTCACGACGATGCTCTTGAGCGGCCAGAGCGTCGTGGACGAGTCGCTTCCCCTCGTCGTGACGGGGCGCGCGCCGTGGCGAACCGACATCGAGGCTCGCGGGGTCACGGTGTCGCTCCGAGCCATCCCGATCCGCGACCGCGGTGAGCGAGTCGGCGCCATCGTGCTGTGCCGCGACGTCACGGAGCTGCGTCACCAGGAGCGCGAGCTCATCACGAAGGACGCGACCATCCGGGAGATCCACCACCGGGTGAAGAACAACCTGCAGACGGTCGCCTCGCTGTTGCGCATCCAAGCGCGACGATCGCACTCCGAGGAGGCGCGGGAGTCGCTCAACCAGGCGATGAGGCGCGTCGCGGCGATCGCCGTCGTGCACGACACACTGAGCGAGGGCCTGAGCCAGAACGTCGACTTCGACGCGGTCTTCGATCGGGTGCTCCTGCTCATCGCCGAGGTCGCCTCGACCCACAACACCAAGGTGCACCCGAAGTCGACGGGGAGTTTCGGGGTCCTCCCGAGCGAGTACGCGACGCCGCTCGCCCTCGCGCTCACCGAACTCGTGACGAACGCCGTCGAGCACGGCCTCGCGGGCCGCGAAGGCGACGTCGAGATCGACGCGACGCGATCCGAGGAGCGATTGAGCGTCAAGGTGCGCGACACCGGCGCGGGGATGCCCGAGGGCAAGGTCGGGTCGGGGCTCGGCACGCAGATCGTGCGCACGCTCATCCAGGGCGAACTGAGCGGCACGATCGACTGGCACACCATGGTCGGCAGCGGCACCGAGGTGACGATCGACATCCCGCTCGCGTGGATCACGACCGAACGCTGACCGACCCGCGGGCCCGGAGCACCCGACCCGTCGGAGGGGCGTTCCTCAACACACGCCCGAACGGAAAGACCCCGGTCGCACCGAGTGGTGCGACCGGGGTCGGGGTTCGACCGCCGGGATCGAGCGGGGGGCTAAACCGGCGGTGCGAGGGTCAGGATGCGCGGCGGGCGCGGGCGGCGCGACGCTTGAGGGCGCGACGCTCGTCTTCGCTCAGTCCGCCCCAGACGCCCGAATCCTGGCTCGTCTCGAGGGCGTACTGGAGGCACTGCTCGGAGACACTGCATCGGCCACAGACCGACTTGGCTTTCTCGATCTGGTCGACAGCGGGTCCCGTGTTTCCGACGGGGAAGAAGAGTTCGGGGTCGGCCGTGAGGCAGGCTGCGTTGTCGCGCCAATCCATGGGTGTACTCCTTAGTTGCATACGGAACGTGAGGTCGAGTCGACCGGTGATCTCGCGAGAAATCGCGCGCTCGCCGATTGGGTTGTCGACGATGAGGCTGCGCTCACGGCCCTGTAAGCATCAAAAACAGCCTCACATAGACTCTCATATCGACTTAACCAAATCAATAGTTTTGTATTGGATTCCGCTGTGAGCCACCCCGACACCGGCGCGCCTGAGGGCGCTCGATCACCCCGCCGACCCGTAGCCCTCCTCGTGCTCGCGGGCATCCTGTTCCTGCAGGGTGCGGCGCTCGCCGTGCTCACCGCGGTGCTCGTCGTCGAGCTCGTCATCGCCGTTCCGGTGTCGTACGGGAGCGCGGTCGTGCTGACCCTCCTGACCGGCGCGGCCGCCGCGTGGCTCGGGGCGATCGCCGTCAACCTGCTCCGCGGTCGGGCGTGGACGCGAGGTGCGGCCATCACGACGCAAGTGCTCCAGGTCGCGATCTCGATCGGGAGCTTTCAGGGTCTCTTCGCGCAACCGGCGGTCGGATGGGCCATCCTCGTTCCCGCCGTCATCGCCCTCGTGCTGCTGTTCACGCGCTCGGTCGTCGCGGCGACGGCGCGGCGAGACGAGATCTGAGCCGACCGTCGACCCGAGAGGACGACGGGCCGGGCCCGGTCTCCCCGGACGCGGTCGGCCCGTCCTCAGTCGACGCTGAGCTTCTTGCGCAGCGACGCGACGTGGCCCGTCGCCTTCACGTTGTAGAGCGCGAGCTGGATGACGCCGCTCTCGTCGATCACGAAGGTCGAGCGCAGCACGCCCGTGACGGTCTTCCCGTAGAGCGACTTCTCGCCGTACGCCCCGTAGCCGTGGTGCACCGCGAGGTCGTCGTCGCTCAGGAGCGGGAACGTGAGGCTCTGCTCCTCCACGAACTTCTGGAGCGCGTCGATCGGGTCCTTCGAGATGCCGAGGATGCGATACCCGGCACCCGCGAGCGAACCCATGCTGTCGCGGAAGTCGCACGCTTGAGTAGTGCACCCCGGCGTGGACGCGGCGGGGTAGAAGTAGATGATCACTTTCGAACCCGCGAGGTCGGCGAGCGAGACGCTCGCGCCCTCCGAGTCACTGAGGGTGAAGTCGGGAGCGGTGTCTCCGGCCGCCAGTCGCGTGGTCGTGTCACTCATGTCGTCTCCGAATCGTCGGTGCGCGGCACGTTGAAGAGCCGCCGCCGTCTCATGCTAACCTTGATCCTCGGCTCGGGTCTTCGCCCCGAAACCGCGCATCCCTAGCTCAATTGGCAGAGCAACTGACTCTTAATCAGTGGGTTCTGGGTTCAAGTCCCAGGGGGTGCACTCCAGACTCACCGCGCCAGCGCCGTCGGCACATCCGCCCGACTCACCTGGAGCACCATGCCCGAACTCATGCCCGCCGTCGTCGCGGCCGCGGGGGTCGTGATCGCGATCATCGTCGCCATCGTGATCACCGCCGTCATCGCCGCCGTCCTCCGCGTCGTGGGGCGCCACCGCTCGTGGCCCGCCGACCTCATCGCGCGAGCGCGCAAACCGTTCCGCATCACGCTCGTGCTCTCGCTCGTGTGGATCGCTCTCGAGGTCACCCTCCCCGGCGGCGACTGGCGCCCGGCCGTGACCCTCGCGTTCCGCATCGCGTTCATCGCGGCGTTCGCGTGGCTCGTGGCATCCATCGCGATCTTCTTCGAAGACCTCGGGCTCGGGCGCTACCGCGTCGACGTGCCGGACAACAGGGTCGCGAGGCGACTGCGCACCCAGGTGCTCATCATCCGCAGGCTCACGGTCGTGATCATCGTCGTGCTCGCGCTCGGCGCGATCCTGCTGAGCTTTCCCGGGGTCGAGGCGCTCGGTGCGAGCATCCTCGCATCGGCCGGTCTCATCTCGATCGTCGCGGGGCTCGCGGCACAATCGAGTCTCGCCAACCTCTTCGCGGGTATGCAGCTCGCGTTCAGTGACGCCATCCGCATGGACGACGTCGTCGTCGTCGAAGGCGAGTGGGGGCGCATCGAGGAGATCACGCTCACCTACGTGGTCGTGCACCTGTGGGACGACCGTCGCCTCGTGCTGCCCTCGACGTGGTTCACGACGACACCGTTCCAGAACTGGACCCGCCGCAGCTCCGAGCTGCTCGGCTCCGTCGAGCTCGACCTCGACTGGGACGTGCCGCTCGACGACATGCGCGCGGAACTCGACCGGCTGCTCGCGGACTCCGAACTGTGGGATGGCCGCGCTTCGGTGCTGCAGGTGACGGATGCCGTCGGCGGCTACGTGCGCGTGCGCGTGCTCGTGACGGCGGTCGACGCCCCGACGCTCTTCGACTTGCGCTGCGACGTGCGCGAGGGCCTCGTGACGTGGTTGCGGAGCATCGGCTCGGTGGGTGTGCCCCGGGGTCGCGTCGCTCTCGTCTCCGATACGGCCGAGTCGGATGCGCGCGGCGACCGTGCCGCGCAACCGGACGCGGGTCAGCGCCGCCCGCGCGAGAGCGTCGGCCTCTTCACGGGCGATGAGCGAGCGATCGAACGCGCGGGTCAGCTCACCGGCACGATTCCGATCCAGACCGCGCGCGACGACGAGTCGGCCGACGGCCCGTGGGACGCCGACCGCTAGAGCTACTGAGCCGGGCCGCGCGGGTCAGTCGGCGTCGGGCGTCGGCGCCGACGGGTCGACCGTCGGAGTGGTCTTCGCTCGCGTGCGCGGGGTCTTCGGCGCGGTCGCCGGTGCCTTAGCGGGTGCCTTCGCCGGTGCCTTCGCCGGGGTCTTGTTCGGCGCCGCGGGTGCGGGGGCCGGCGTCGTGGCAGGGGCGGACTCGGGCGATGGTGCAGGCGCAGGCGCAGGCGCAGGCGCGGGCTCGGGTGATGGTGCGGGCTCGGGCGCAGGAGTGGGCTCGGGCGACGGCGCTTCGGGCGCGCCCGCCGGCGTCGATCCCGCCTTCGGTGCTCGCGGAGCGTTGCGGTCGACGTAGAGCTGGGCCGCGCGCGTGCCCACGAGCAGGAAGCGCACGAACAGGAACAGCAGTCCGACGACGACGACGAACGCCACGAAGGCGATCGCGAGGTTGAGGATGGAGAACAGCACTCCGCCGAAACCGAAGTCGTTCCACGCGGGTGAGTAGCCCACCGCTAGTCGTCCAGCTCGCCGCGACGGTCTTCGTCGATGACGGTCCCGATCGCGATCGCGAGAGACACGCCCCAGCCGACCCACATGAGAAGGAGTCGCCAGTCGCGCGGTCCCTCCTTCGTCGCCTGCAGGGTGCTCCACCCGCTGAAAAGGGCGGCGATGACGCTGCTGCTGAAGATGTATTTGCGCACGGGTCCTCCAAGACGGTGTGGGTCAACGGTACCCCGGCGCCCGCGGACCTGCGAAGACACTGGGAGGCTGACCGAGCGGTCAGTAACTGTCCGATCGGTCAGTTAGGGTCGTTCGCGTGTCCAGCGCAACCGACCTCCGTGAGATAGCTCTCGCCGAATTCGCGACCGCCGGATACGCCGGGACCTCCATCCATCGCATCGCCGAGCTCGCGGGGCTGTCCAAGTCCGCCGTGCTCTACCACTACAGCTCGAAAGAGGCTCTCCTCGAAGCCGCGATCTCCCCCGCGATCACGACCATGGAGGCCCACATCGCGCGCTTCTCGAGCAGACCGTTCGGCCCGGAGACGCGGCAGGAGTTCCTCGAGGGCTTCGTCGACTTCCTTCTCGAACACCGTCGCGAAGTGAACCTCTTCATCAACCAGGGTCCCTCTCTCGTCGACGTGCCCGTCGTCGACAGGGCGACGGAGGTCATCCGTCGTCTCGCCGACTTCTTCGAATCGGCGTCACCGGCTCTCGAAGACCGCATGCGTTTCGCGGTCGCCCTCGGGGGCGCCGCCTACATGCTGTGCGCCGAGCAGTATCTCGAACGCGAAGCCCAGCCGATCGACGAGACCAGGGTCGCTCTCGTCACGATCATCACCGAACTCCTCGCGCCCGTGGGTGCGAACTCCACCACCTGACCCTCGGGAGACCCGCACAATGGCCACACTGCTCTACCGACTCGGTCGGTTCTCGTTCCGGCACGCGTGGACCGTCATCGCGGTGTGGCTCGTGCTCTTCGTCGCCGTGCTCGGCGGAGGCTTCGCCCTCGGGGGCCAGACCAACGAGTCGTTCGAGATCCCCGGCACCGAGTCTCAGGAGGCGCTCGATCGGCTCGAGGCGGTGTTCCCGCAGGTCGCGGGTGCGAGCGCGCAGGGGATCGTCGTCGCCCCCGACGGCGAATCGGTGACCGACGACGACGTCGTCGACACCATCGGCGAGCTCGTCGACGAGATCTCCGCCATCGACGGCATCGAATCGGCACTGAGCCCGTTCGACGAGTTCGCCGACGGCGCGATCTCCGACGACGATCAGTCCGCGCTCATCCAGATCCAGTTCGACGGCGTCGCGACGGACGTGACCGAGGAGACCCTCGACGAGCTCGTCGCGAGCGCCGAGATCGGGCGCGACGCGGGACTCGACGTCGAGTTCGGCGGCCAGGTCTTCCAGGAGAACGAGTTCGGCATCACCGTGACCGAGGTCTTCGGCGTGATCTTCGCTGGGATCGTGCTCTTCATCACCTTCGGATCGCTGCGCGCGGCGGGAATGCCGCTCGCGAGCGCGCTCGTGGGAGTCGGCATCGTCATCGGCGGCATCACGGGCATCTCGGCGTTCGCAACGGTGTCGAGCACGGCGCCCCTGCTCGCCCTCATGATCGGCCTCGCTGTCGGGATCGACTACTCCCTCTTCATCCTGTCGAGACATCGAAACCAGCTCGCCGTCGGAGAGGACCCCGAGGAGTCGACGGGGATCGCGGTCGGAACCGCGGGCAGCGCCGTCGTGTTCGCGGGGGTCACCGTCATCATCGCCCTCCTCGGGCTGCTCGTCGTCGGGATCCCCTTCTTGAGCGTCATGGGCGTCGGTGCCGCGTTCGCGGTACTCATCGCGATCTTCGTCGCCGTGACCCTCCTGCCCGCGTTCCTCGGGCTCGCCGGGTCGAAGCTCACCCCGAAGCCTGGCTCGCGCGCCTATCGTCGCGCGATCGCCCACGACGACGAGAACGCCAAGCCCACGATGGGTGCGCGCTGGGTCGGCATCGTCATGAAGGCGCCGATCCTCGCGGCACTCGGTGTCGTCGCGATCCTCGGCACCCTCGCGGTGCCCGCACTGAGTCTCGAGCTCAGCCTCCCCGACAACGGGTCGGAAGCCCCCGACACGACGCAGCGTCAGGCCTACGACCTCATCAGCGACGAGTTCGGCCCCGGATACAACGGCCCCCTCGTCGTCGCGATCGACATCACCCAGACCGTCGACATCCTCGACGACCTCGAGGCCATCGGCGACGAGATCGGCGAGCTCGACGACGTCGCCGCTGTGAGCCAGGGCATCCCCTCGCCCGGGCTCGACACCGCGATCATCCAGGTAACTCCGGAGAGCGGCCCGAGCACCGAGGAGACGAAAGCGCTCGTGCAGTCGATCCGCGACCTCGCGCCCTCGATCGAATCCGAGTACGACACGCCCATCAACGTCACGGGGGCCACCGCCGTCGGCATCGACATCTCGAATCGGCTGTCCGAAGCGCTCCTCCCCTTCGGGATCGTCGTCGTCGGTCTCTCGATCGTGTTGCTCATGATCGTGTTCCGCTCGGTGCTCGTCCCCGTCAAGGCCGCCCTCGGGTTCCTGCTCTCGGTCGTCGCCTCGTTCGGCGTCGTCGTCGCGATCTTCCAGTGGGGGTGGTTGAGCGACCTGCTCAACGTCGCGACGCCGGGCCCGATCCTGAGCTTCATGCCGATCCTCCTCATGGCCGTTCTCTTCGGGCTCGCGATGGACTACGAGGTGTTCCTCGTCTCGGGGATGCGCGAGGAGTTCGTCAAGACGAAGAACGCGAGACTCTCGGTGAGGAGAGGGTTCTCGAGTGGCGCGCGAGTCGTGACCGCGGCCGCGCTCATCATGTTCTTCGTGTTCTTCGCCTTCGTGCCGGAGGGGTCGGGAACGATCAAGCCCATCGCCCTCGGGCTCGCCGTCGGCATCGCCTTCGACGCGTTCCTCGTGAGGATGACGCTCGTGCCCGCGATCATGACCCTGCTCGGGCGGCACGCCTGGTGGCTCCCCGCGTGGCTCGATCGCATTCTCCCCAACCTCGACATCGAGGGTGAGCGACTCGGGCACCACCGCGACGCGGTCGACTGGGTCGCGACGCGCGAGCCCGGCGCGATCGTGACGGAGGACGTCGTGGTGGGAACAGGCCACTCCCGCACCGACCCCGTCACCGTGACGATCCCCGACGGCAGCCTCGTGCTCGTCACGGGTGACGCCGCGAAGCGCCGCGTGTTGCTCGCGGGGCTCGCCGGCAGGGTCGAGCTCGAGTCGGGGCGCGCGAGCGTCGCCGGGCGCGTGCTCCCGACCGAGTCGGGCGACGTCGCGCGCCTCGTCGCCCTCACCGATCTCGACGGCCGCACCGCCGACGACGGCGGCGCGACGCTCGGGAGCATGCTCGCCGAGCGACTCCGGTTCACGCGCACCGCGGCGGCCGGGCGGTCGCGCGGCGGGGGAGTCGACGACTGGATCTCGCGAGCCGCCGACGCGACCTCGCGCGGCGAGACGCGGGTGCGAGCGACCGACACCGTCTCGGCTCTCGAGCCCGCAGACCGGGCCTTCGCCCTCGCTCTCCTCGCGATCGCCGAGGGGGCTCCCATCGTCATGCTCGACGAGGGCGAACTGGGCCTCGACCCCGAAGCGCACGCCGCGCTCCTCTTGCGCGTCTCCCGACTCGCGCCAGCCTCGACGACCCTGCTCGTGGGCACGTCGACCCCGCTCCCGCCCTCGGGCGCCGACCTCGCGGCAGACCGCGTCGTCGTGACCCTCGATCTCTCCCGACGCTCGCTCGAGCCGTCATCCGCTTCGAAAGGCGTCCTCTCATGAGCCGCAGCTCCCGCACCCCTCGCCGTAGCCGGGGGATCGCCGCCCTCGCGGCGGTCGCCCTCGTGCCTCTCGCCGTCGCGGGCCTCGTCGTCGGTGCGCTGAGCGAAGCCGATTCGGGCCTCGACAGCATCCCCGCGGCGATCGTCAACTCCGACGAACTCATCAATCAGACCGCGGACGACGGCACCGAGACCCCCGTGTTCGCCGGGCGCCAGCTCGTCACCGAGCTCACGGCCGACGATGTCGAGGGGTTCGAGTGGACCATCACGAACGAGGATGACGCCGAGGAGATGCTCGACTCCGGTGAGGTCTACGCGATCCTCACGGTGCCCGAGGACTTCTCCGAATCGATCCTGTCGCTCCAGGGGGACGACCCCCAGCAGGCCACGATCGACATCCGGACCGACGACCGCCACAGCTACCTCGCCGGGGCCGTGGCCGAGACCGTCGGATCGAGCCTGACCTCGGCGTTCGGAAGCGAGATCACCGCGCAGTACCTGAGCGGCCTCTACAGCGGGTTCGGCGAACTCGGGGCGGCGCTCTCGGATGCCGCGGACGGCGCGACCGAACTCGAGTCGGGTTCGGGCGACCTCACCGACGGTCTCGACGAACTCGCGACCGGTGCGGGGACCGCGGCGTCGGGTGCCGACACGCTCTCCTCGGGAGTGAGCGAATACACCGACGGGGTCGGCGCGCTCAGCAGTGGGCTCGGCCAGTTGCAGACCGGCGCCGGGGGGCTCTCGACGATCTCCTCGTCGCTCGGAACCTACACGAGCGGCGTCAGTCAACTCTCGGCGGGCATCGCCGGGGCGACTGCGGCGCTGGGCGACGGGGACCCGAGCAACGACGCCGTCGCTCAAGCGACCCTCGCGGCGCTGAGCGCCCAGTTGCAGGATGCCGCGGCCGGCGGTGCGCAACTGTCGGCCGAGACCACGGGCGCGCTCCAGGGCGTGCAGTCGGGCATCGCGCAGAGCGCGACCGGCGCTCAGCAGCTCGCGGCAGGGTCGGCGGCGCTCGACTCGGGAGCGTCATCGCTCGCGTCGGGACTCACCGACCTCGAGACGGGAGCCGCGGCGTCGGCCGACGGGTCGCGTCAGCTCACCGACGGGCTCGGGGAGCTCGCCGACGGGCTCGCGACCGGCGCCGAGCAAGTGCCGGCGTCCGCGGACGACACGACGGACGCGATCGACGTCGCCTCCGACCCCGTCGGGCTCGAGGTCGACCGCGACAACGAGGTGACCGACATCGGCCAGCTCGTGTCGACGTTCTTCGTGCCGCTCGGACTCTGGCTCGGAGCCCTCGCGATCTTCCTCGTCGCGCGCCTGCCTTCGGCCTCCTCGCTCGGGTCGACCGCGCGGGGAACGCGCATCGTGGGGGTCACACTCGGTCGCGCGTCGATCGTCGCCGCCGTGCAAGCCCTCCTGCTCGTGCTTCTCCTGCACACGACGCTCGACGTCGCGTGGAGCCTCGTCGGGTGGACGACGGCGCTCGCGATCGTCATGGCGGTGAGCTTCACGGCGCTGCACTACCTGTTGACGCTCGCGTTCGGGCGGGTCGGCCTCGTCGTGTCGCTGCTTCTGCTCGCGATCCAGGCGACGGCGACGGGCGGTGTCTACCCTGTCGAGGTGCTCGCCGGTCCGTTCGAGGCGATCAGCCCCGCGCTACCCCTGACCTACGGTGTCGCGGGAATGCAAGCCGTGCTCACGGGAGCCGACCCCGGGGCGATCGTCGGAAGCATCCTCGCGTTGCTCGCCTTCGGAGTGCTGAGCGCTCTGCTGTCGGTCGCGGTGCTGTCGAGGGTGCGCCGCACGACGGCCATCGCGAGGCTCGCGCCGGCGAGCTAGCTGCGCGGGAGAGACCGTTCGGTCGACGCCGGCACCTCGCGTGCCGGCGTTCGCCGTGCCGGTCGAGCGGATGCCGACCCCGCGGACGCCGGCGGAGCGGATGACGACCGAGCGGATGCCGACCCCGCGGAGAGCGCTCGCCGAGCGAAGTCGAGCGTGACGCCGAGCATCTCGAGTCGGCGAGCCTCGCTGCGCGCGGCGCGCGTGTTGATCTCGGCGACGACCGAGCCGCTCCAGCCGAGCCCCGCGAGCCTCTCGAGCACCGCCGCGACAGGCTGGTCGCCGTCTCCCGGCCGCAAGTGCTCGTCGACGTGTCTTCCCGAGGTGATGCCGTCGCACAAGTGCACGTGGCGGAGTCTCGGGCCCATGTTCCGCGCGATGTCGAGGGAGTCCAGTCCTGCGGAGGCGGCGTGCGAGAAGTCGAGGGTCATCGCGTCGACGTCCATGAGCGTCGGGTCCCAGCCGGGCGCGAACGCGTCGACGGTGATCCCCCGCGTCGTGATCGGAAACATGTTCTCGACGGCGATCGAGACGCCCGATCTCTCGGCCGTCGCCCGCACGATCTCGGCGAACCGCGACGCGAACGATCTCTGCCACCGGAACGGCGGATGCGCGACGACGACGGGCGCACCGAGCTGCGCCGCGAGATCCGCCGACCTCTCGAGCTTGCCGACGGGGTCGCGACCCCAGACGAGCTGACTCAGAAGCAGAACGGGGGCGTGGACGGAGAGCACTCGCATTCCATACCGGTCGGACAGGGTCCGGAGCGTGTCGACGGACCTCGTCGACGGATCGCTCGTGATCATGACCTCGACGCCGTCGTAACCCGCAGTTGCTGCGAGCCTGAAGGCGCCCTCGGTCGACAGTGGATAGACGCTGCTCGTGCTCATCCCGACGGTGATCATCACGACAATCGTAGAGGCGCAGGTCAAACATCGGGTGGCCGGGTGAAGGCCAATCGGGGCCGCGTAACACGCGCGGCACCCGGCCCGCTAGAGGGGCCGCCACCCCCGCGGTCGAGTCGGGGCACCTGCTACCGTCGAGTGTGCTTATTTCGCGATGCTGCGTGGCATACCGATGAGAGAGCACGCCGACACATGACTTCACCAGCCGACACCACCGCCCACCCCGCCCCGGGTCAGGAGACGGCGGTCTACGACTTCGTTGTCGTCTCGAATCGCCTCCCGGTCGACCGTGTCGTCGGTCGAGACGGCTCGGCGACGTGGCGCCAGTCGCCCGGCGGACTCGTGACCGCGCTCGAGCCCGTGATGCGAGCGCGCGACGGCGCGTGGGTGGGGTGGTCGGGTCAACCCGATCTCGACTTCGAGCCGTTCGACAACGACGGCATCCGCGTCGTCCCGATGCGCTTGAGCGCCGTGGAGGTCGAGCAGTACTACGAGGGATTCTCGAACGACACCCTCTGGCCGCTCTACCACGACGTCATCGCACCCCCCTCGTATCACCGCGAGTGGTGGGAGGCCTACGTCGAGGTCAACCAGCGATTCGCGGATGCGACCGCCGCGATCAGTGGCCCCGACGCGACGGTGTGGGTGCAGGACTACCAGCTCCAGCTCGTGCCCAAGATGCTCCGCGCACTGCGGCCCGACCTCACGATCGGCTTCTTCAACCACATTCCCTTTCCGCCATACGGCATCTACTCGCAATTGCCGTGGCGCACGCAGATCATCGAGGGGCTTCTCGGAGCCGATGTCATCGGATTCCAACGGCTCGCCGACGCCAACAACTTCTCGCGCGCCGTGCGCAGGCTCAAGGGCTACACGACGAAGAACCCGCGCATCGAGGTTCCGCTCGTCGACGAGTCCGAGGGGGTGCGAACGCACGGACCGACGCGCACCGGCCAAAAGTCGCGCACGGTCGTCGCGAAGCAGTTTCCGATCTCGATCGACGCCGCGGCATACGAGGCACTCGCTCGAACCCCCGCGATCCAGGCTCGTGCGCAGCAGATCCGCGAGGACCTCGGCAACCCGAAGACGATCATGCTCGGCGTCGACAGGCTCGACTACACGAAGGGCATCGGTCACCGACTCAAGGCCTTCGGCGAACTGCTCGCCGACGAGCAGCTCTCCGTGGAGGACGCGACTCTCGTGCAGGTCGCGAGCCCGAGTCGCGAGCGGGTGCAGACCTATATGCACTTGCGCGACGAGATCGAACTCACGGTCGGTCGCATCAACGGCGACTACGCGACGATCAGTCACACGGCCATCAGCTACCACCACCACGGCTACCCTCGCGAGGAGATGGTCGCCCTCTACCTGGCAGCGGACATCATGCTCGTGACCGCGCTTCGCGACGGTATGAACCTCGTCGCCAAGGAGTACGTCGCGTCGCGCTTCGACAACGACGGAGTGCTCATCCTGAGCGAGTTCGCGGGAGCCGCCGACGAGCTCAAGCGCGCGACGCTCATCAACCCCCACGACATCGAGGGACTCAAGGACGCCATCCTCGAGGCCATCGAGCTGCCCGCGCGCGAGCGCGCGACGCGCATGAAGTCGCTGCGCAAGCGCGTTCTCGACAACGACGTCGAGAAGTGGTCGGCCGAGTTCCTCCGTGTGCTCGCAGAGAGTCGCGGCTCGGCGCCGCGGGAGTCGTGAGCCCCGTGGTCGACGTCGACGTGCCCCCGGATTTCTCCCGGTTGCCCGAGACGCTCGTCGGTGCCATGCGTGAGCTCGCTCGCACGAGGCGGCTGCTCGTCGCGCTCGACTTCGACGGAACCCTCGCCCCCGAGGTCGACGACCCCGAGCAGGCGAGGGCGACTCCGGAGGCGCGCGACGCCGTGCTCCGCCTTCTCGACATGCCGAACACGCGCGTCGCCCTCGTCTCCGGACGCTCCGTCGCGAGCCTCGAGCATGTCGCCGACCTGCCCGACAACGCGCTCCTCATCGGGTCGCACGGCATCGAGTTGCGACTCGATACCCCCGACACCCGGATCGATCTCAACGCCGACGAGCTCGAGCAGCGCGACGTGCTGCGCGACGTGCTCGGGGAGGTCGCCGACTCCCTCGACCAGGTGTGGCTCGAACCGAAGCCCGCGGGTTTCGCCCTGCACACTCGCCTCGCGACGGCGCACGATAGCCGGATAGCGCACCTCGTCGCCCTCAGCGAAGCGTCTGCCGAAGTCGATGATCTGACGGTCCGCTCCGGAAAGAACGTGCTCGAGTTCTCGGTGCGCTCGACGACCAAGGGCGAAGCGATCGAGCACTTGCGCGCGTACACCAAGGCGACGGCGGTCTTCTTCGCGGGAGACGATGTGACCGACGAAGACGGCTTCGCCGCTCTCGAGCCCGACGATCTCGGGCTCAAGAGCGGGGAGGGCGCGACGCTCGCCCAGCATCGGGTGCCCGGACCCCGCGAGGTCGCGCGCGCTCTCGGGCTGCTCGCGGATCTGCGCGAGGGCGACGTCCACGAGCAGTAGCCGACGGCCTCGGCATGCCCGCCGGGTAATATGAGGGTGCGGCTGTCGAGGAACCGACCGGTACTCCCCAGCGACGACGTCTCGCCGCCCTGACGATTCGGGAGGTTGCATGATCACGCTCCTCTCGGTGTTCGGTCTCGTCGCGATCATCGTCCTCCCGCTCACGCGCGTGCTCGGCCGGCGCGTGTTCCTCGTGGCGGCGGCCGTGCCGCTCGCCGCCTTCATCCACACCGCGACGCTCGCGCCGCGCATCATCGCGGGTGACGTCGTCGTCGATCGCCTCGAGTGGATCCCGCAGCTCGACATGGCGATCTCGCTGCGCCTCGACACGCTCTCGTGGATCATGACGCTCGTCGTCACGGGCGTCGGAAGCCTCGTGCTCGTCTATTGCGCGCGGTATTTCCGCGCTGACGAAGAGGGCATCGGCCGCTTCGCCGGGGTGCTGCTCGCTTTCGCCGGATCGATGTACGGCCTCGTGCTCGCCGACGACGTCTTCCTGCTCTTCGTGTTCTGGGAGGCGACGAGCGTCTTCTCCTATCTGCTCATCGGGCACTACGCGAGTCGCAAGTCGAGCAGGGGCGCGGCGCTGCAAGCCCTCCTCGTGACGACGCTCGGCGGACTCGTGATGCTCGTGGGTCTCGTGATCCTCGCGGTGCAGAACGGCACCTCGAGCCTCGCCGAGATCATCGCGATGGCGCCGACGGACACCCTCTCGATCGTGTCGATCTTCCTCGTGCTCGTCGGGGCGCTCTCGAAGTCGGCGATCATCCCGTTCCACTTCTGGTTGCCCGCCGCTATGGCCGCCCCGACCCCCGTGAGCGCCTATCTCCACGCCGCCGCCATGGTCAAAGCCGGCATCTACCTCATCGCCCGATTCGCTCCGGGTTTCGCCGAGATCCCGGGCTGGCGCGAAACGCTCGTGATCCTCGGCGTCGCGACGATGCTCGTCGGGGGCTGGACCTCGCTCAAGCAATACGATCTCAAACTCGTGCTCGCCCACGGAACCGTGAGCCAGCTCGGATTCCTCACGGTCATCGTCGGCTACGGAACCCGCGACGCCGCGCTCGCGGGCGTCGCGATGCTCCTCGCCCACGCCCTCTTCAAGTCGACCCTGTTCCTCGTGATCGGAATCGTCGACCACCGGGCTGGCACGCGCGACCTGCGCAAGCTCTCGGGCCTCGGCCGCGAAGCACCCATCCTCGCGACGATCGCCGCACTCGCCCTCGCGTCGATGGCGGGACTCCCGCCCACCTTCGGGTTCGTCGCCAAAGAGGCCGTTTTCACGGCGCTCTTCGAGGATGCGGTCGGGGGAAGTGTCATCGGCGCCGTCGCGATCATCGGCGTCGCGATCGGCACCGTGCTCACGGTCGCCTACAGCGCGCGGTTCTTCTGGGGGGCGTTCATGCGCAAGCCCGGTTGCGAGCGCGTGCGCCCCGTCGACGAGCACATCGACTTCCTCTTCGCTCCGGGGCTCCTCGCGGCGAGCGGCGTCGTGCTCGGGGGCTTCGCGCCTCTCGTCGACGACTCCATAACCGGGTATTCGAGCGTGTTCGCCTCCGAGGGGGAGCCCTACTACCTCGCTCTGTGGCACGGGTTCGAGCCCGCGCTCGGAATCTCGGCACTCACCCTCATCCTCGGTCTCGTCATGTTCGCGATGCGCACGCGCGTCTCCGAGTTCCAGGCGAAGGCGGGAACCGGCATCTCGGCCGCCGACATCTACTGGGCGTCGATGCGGTTCATCGACCGCACGGCGGCGCGCACGACGAGCGTGACGCAGCGAGGATCGCTGCCGTTCTACCTCGGCATCATCCTGCTCGTCTTCGTCGTCGCGGTCGGCGCCTCTCTCGCGTTCTCGGACTCGTGGACCGTCACACTCCGGCCGTGGGACTACCCGGCCCAGCTCGCGATCGGCGTCGTCATGGTCGTCGCGTCGCTTGCGGCGACTCGCGCGGGCAAGAGGTTCCAAGCCGTCGTCCTCGTGGGGGTCACGGGGTTCGGGATGTCGGCGCTCTTCGCGCTCCAGGGCGCACCCGACCTCGCTCTGACCCAAGCCCTCGTCGAGGTCGTGACCCTCGTCGCCTTCGTGCTCGTGCTCCGACGCCTCCCCCCTCGGCTCGGCAAGCGCAACGGGAGCACCCACCGCGGACTGCGGGCGTTCATCGGAATCTCGTTCGGCGTGCTCATGGGGCTCGTGGCGCTCGTCGCGGCGGGCAGTCGGGTCGCCTCACCCATCTCGCTCGAGTGGCCCGACCTCGCTTTCATCGAGGGGCACGGCCGCAACGTCGTCAATGTCGCCCTCGTCGACATCCGCGCCTGGGACACCATGGGGGAGCTCTCGGTCGTCATCGCGGCGGCGACGGGAGTCGCGAGCCTCATCTTCATCAGCGGCAGGCTCGACACCCTGCCTCGTGTCGGTCGCCGCGAGGCGCGCAAGACGATCGGGGAGCGTCGACAGAAGGCGCGCGACTCGGCGAACACGGATGTGCGCAACTCCTGGTTGCTCGCGGGCCGCACGCTCGCGCCCCGCAACCGCTCGATCCTGCTCGAGGTCGTCGTGAGGCTGACCTTCCACGCCGTGATCATCGTCTCGGTCTACCTGCTCTTCGCGGGGCACAACCTGCCGGGCGGCGGGTTCGCCGGGGGGATCGTCGCGGGGCTCGCCCTCGTCGCGCGCTACCTCGCGGGCGGCCGCTTCGAGCTCGGCGCCGCCGCGCCCATCGACGCGGGAAAGCTCCTCGGCACGGGCCTCGCCCTCGCCGTGGGCACCGCTCTCGTGCCGCTCTTCTTCGGGGCGCCGCCGCTGACCTCCGCATACATCGAGGGAACCGTCTGGCTCTTCGGCGACGTCGAGTTCGTCTCGACGACGATCTTCGACGTCGGGGTCTACCTCGTGGTCATCGGCCTCGTGCTCGACGTGCTGCGGAGCCTCGGTGCCGAGGTCGATCGGCAGCAGGAAGACGAGAGCGCCGCTTCCGACAGCGCGGCGGATGAGACCGAGAGGGTCGACGCATGAGCCTCTCCCTGACCCTCGTCATCGTCATGGCGATCATGTACGCGTGCGCCGTCTACCTCATCCTCGAGCGCAGCCTCACGCGCGTGCTGCTCGGGTTCCTCCTCGCGGGCAACGCGACCAACCTGCTCATCCTGATCATGGCGGGCGAGGCGGGCATGGCGCCGATCGTCGGGGGCGGCGTCGAACCCGGCGAGATGAGCGACCCGCTTCCGCAAGCTCTCATCCTCACCGCGATCGTCATCACGTTCGCGGTCTCGGCTTTCCTCATGGCCCTCATCTACCGGTCGTGGCGACTCGCGCGCGAAGACGAGCTGCTCGACGACGCCGACGATGTCGCGATGCGCTCGGGCGAGCCGAGCGTCGTCGACGACCGCATCGACATCGAGGGCGACGACACCGAGTTCGGCGTGCGAGCGCGGGCAGCGATCTCGACAGCGCGCGACCTCGAGGAGCGCGACGAACTCGCGGCGCGCATCGCCGCGAGCACAGATCGCGCGTCGGATGACGCGGCAGCCGCCGACGCGTCGACCGCGACCGATCACGACGAGGACCGCACATCATGATCGAGTCACTCGTCCCCCTCGTCGTCATCCTCCCGCTGTTCGGGGCGGCGGCGGCTCTCGCCGTCGGTCGTCATCCCCGCACACAGCGCGCGATCACGACGATCGTGCTCGCGGCGGTGCTCGCGATCAGCATCGTCATGCTCGTCGTCGTCGACCAGGGCTCGCCCCTCGTCGTCGAGGTGGGCGGATGGGAGGCCCCGTTCGGCATCGTGCTCGTGGTCGATCGCCTCGCCGCCCTTATGCTCTCGGTTTCGGCAGCGGTGCTGCTCGCGGTTCTCATCTTCTCGATCGGGCAGGGCCTCGCCGATCCCGATGACGACACCCCGGTCTCGATCTACTACCCGACCTACCTCATCCTCGCGACCGGCATCTTCATGGCGTTCATCGCGGGCGACCTCTTCAACCTCTACGTCGGGTTCGAGATCCTCCTCGTGTCGAGCTACGTGCTCATCACCCTCGGGGGCACCGAGCGCCGCATCCGCGCCGGCGTGACCTACATCGTCGTGAGCCTCGTCTCGTCGATCCTGTTCCTCTCCGCGATCGCGATGATCTACGGGGCGGTCGGCACGGTCAACATCGCGCAGATCTCGCTGCGCATCGCCGAGATCCCCGTCGACACGCAGATCATCCTGCACGTCATGCTGCTCGTGGCCTTCGGCATCAAGGCGGCGGTGTTCCCGCTGTCGTTTTGGCTCCCGGACTCCTACCCGACGGCGCCGGCTCCCGTCACCGCGGTCTTCGCCGGGCTGCTCACGAAGGTCGGTGTCTACGCGATCATCCGTGCCGAGACCGTGATCTTCCCCGGGCCCGAGCTCAACCCCGCCCTCATGATCATCGCCCTCCTGACGATGGTCGTCGGCGTGCTCGGGGCCGTCGCGCAAGCCGACATCAAACGACTGCTCTCGTTCACGCTCGTGAGTCACATCGGCTACATGATCCTCGGAGTCGCCCTCGGCACGTCGGAGGGGACCTCGGCGGCGATCTTCTACATCGTGCATCACATCGTCGTGCAGACGACGCTCTTCCTCGCGACGGGCCTCATCGAGCGCCGCGGTGGCACGACGTCGATCAACAAGCTCGGGGGGCTCCTCGCGTCGTCGCCCATCATCGCCGTGCTCTTCTTCATCCCGGCACTCAACCTCGGGGGCATCCCCCCGTTCTCGGGGTTCATCGGCAAGCTCGCCCTCTTCGAGGCGAGCGCCGAGCAAGGCACGCCTCTCGCCTACATCCTCATCGGCGCCGGCGCCCTCGTCTCGCTCCTCACCCTCTACGCTCTCGTGCGCGTGTGGAACATGGCGTTCTGGCGTCCGGCCGACGAGGTCGAGGGCTACGAGTCGACGCTGCTCAACAACGTGAGCGAGGCGCCGGGCGACACGTCGGTCAAGGCGAGGCTCGCGATCCCGCGAGTCATGGTCGCGGCGACCGCGGGCATGGTCGCCCTGAGTGTCGCCCTCACCGTCTTCGCCGGCCCGCTCTTCGGCGTGAGCAGTCGGGCGGGGGAGAATCTCGAGGGACCGTCGTTCTACGTCGACCTCGTCTTCCCGGGCGCCGTCGAAGAACCGGCATCGATCGACGAGACGGGAGGAATCGATGACTGACGGCCAGACCCGCGTCGAGCGTCGGGCGAGCCTGCGCGAGCAGCTTCCACTCCTCGTCGTGCTCGTCGCGCTGTGGATGCTCCTGTGGGGCTCGGTCTCGTGGCTCAACCTCGTCACGGGCATCGTGCTCGCTCTCGTCGTGACACGCGTGTTCTACCTGCCACCCGTCGAGCTCTCGGGTCGCTTCAACGTGCTGTGGTTCGTCTGGTATCTCGCGCGCTTCCTCGTCGAGCTCGTGGGCGCGTCGTTCCAGATCGCCCTCAAGGCCTTCGATCTCAAGGGGGTGCGGGGCAACGCCGTCATCGGCGTCAACCTCCGCACCCGATCCGATTTCATCCTGACGCTCACGGCGATCAATCTCTCGCTCATCCCGGGGTCGCTCGTCGTCGAAACCGATCGCGAGCGCTCGGTGCTCTACCTCCACGTGTTCAACACGAAGAGCGCCGCCGACGCGGACGCGATGCACGGTCGCGCTCTCGAGATCGAGGAGCGGCTCGTGCGCATCTTCGGGTCGAAGGTCGACGTCGAGAGGATCTGCTCGTGACGATCACGACCATCATCAACATCATCACGGGGGTCTTCTTCACGGGGGCGGCGCTCGCGATCATCTTTCGCATCGTTCGCGGTCCGTCGATCCTCGATCGGATGATCGCCTCCGATGTGCTCCTCACGACCCTCATGCTCGTGGTCGGTGCCGAGATGGTCTACAACGGGCACACCCGCACGATCCCCCTCATGGTCGTTCTCGCGGCCACGGCCATCTTCGCGACGGTCGCTGTGGCGAGGTACGTCTCGAAGCAGGACCTCGCGACGACAGGCTCACCGGATGCCGCCCAGGCTCCCTCCGCGAGACCGACGGAGGCCGAACGATGATGCTCGACGACTGGCTCGACCTCGCGGCCGCGATCTGCCTCATGCTCGGGGCGTTCCTCTCCCTCGCGGCGGGGGTCGGTCTCGTGCGTTTCCCCGACGCCCTCTCGAGACTCCACGCGGCGACCAAGCCGCAAGTGCTCGGGTTGCTGTTTATCGTCGTCGCGATCGCCCTCGAGGCCCGCAGTTGGTCCGTGCTCCTGACGCTCGTGCCCGTCGTCGTCTTCCAAGTGCTCACGGCGCCGATCTCGGCGCACATGGTCGGTCGCGCCGGTTATCGCACGGGCAACTTCCGCGGCGACCTGGTCGTGGTCGATGAACTGCACGACGCGGTCGAGCGCGCATCCAGGACCGACGACATCCGCTCCCCCCAAGACGGCGCCTGAACGGCGGGCATGCTGAACGACGGGCATGCGGGGCGACGGGGAGGGATACTCTCGTAACATGCCGGAAATCGACTTCAAACCCCGCTCCCGCGTCGTCACCGACGGGATCGAAGCCACGACCTCGCGCGGCATGCTGCGCGCCGTCGGAATGGGTGACGCCGACTGGGACAAGCCGCAGATCGGCATCGCGAGCTCGTGGAACGAGATCACCCCGTGCAACCTCTCGCTCGACCGCCTCGCGCAAGCGTCGAAGGAGGGGGTGCACTCGGGTGGGGGATACCCCCTGCAGTTCGGCACGATCTCCGTCTCCGACGGCATCTCGATGGGGCACGAGGGCATGCACTTCTCCCTCGTGAGCCGCGAGGTCATCGCCGACAGTGTCGAGGTCGTCATGCAGGCCGAGCGCCTCGACGGGTCGGTGCTGCTCGCGGGCTGCGACAAATCGCTCCCCGGCATGCTCATGGCGGCCGCGCGACTCGACCTCGCCTCGGTGTTCCTCTACGCGGGCTCGATCGCGCCCGGCTGGGTCAAGCTCAGCGACGGCACCGAGAAAGACATCACGATCATCGACTCGTTCGAGGCCGTCGGTGCCGTCAAGGCCGGCCGCATGAGCGAAGAGGACGCCAAGCGCATCGAGTGCGCCTTCGCCCCGGGAGAGGGGGCGTGCGGCGGAATGTACACGGCCAACACCATGGCGAGCGTCGCCGAGGCCCTCGGCATGAGCCTCCCCGGGTCGACATCGCCCGCCTCGGCCGACCGCCGCCGCGACTACTTCGCCCACCGCTCGGGCGAAGCCGTCGTGAACATGCTGCGTCTCGGCATCACGACGCGCGACATCCTCACGAAAGATGCCTTCGAGAACGCGATCGCCGTGGCCATGGCGCTCGGAGGCTCGACGAACGTCGTGCTGCACCTCCTCGCGATCGCGCACGAGGCCGAGGTCGAGCTCACACTCGACGACTTCAACCGCATCGGCAGCCGCGTGCCGCACATCGGCGACCTCAAGCCCTTCGGGCAGTACGTCATGAACGACGTCGACCGTCACGGGGGCATCCCCGTGCTCATGCGCGCGCTCCTCGAGGCGGGACTCCTGCACGGCGACGCTCTCACCGTGACGGGCAAGACGGTGGCCGAGAACCTCGCGGAGCTCGACCCCGAGCCGCTCGACGGAAAGGTGCTCCGCACCCTCGACAACCCCATCCACGCCTCGGGCGGGCTCACGATCCTGCACGGTTCGCTCGCACCCGAGGGTGCGGTCGTGAAGACGGCCGGGTTCGACGCCGAGATCTTCGAGGGGCCGGCCAAGGTCTTCGAACGCGAACGAGCGGCGATGGATGCGCTCACCGAGGGCCTCATCGAGAAAGGCGACATCGTCGTCATCCGATACGAGGGGCCCAAGGGAGGGCCGGGCATGCGCGAGATGCTCGCGATCACGGCCGCCATCAAGGGCGCGGGGCTCGGAAAAGATGTATTACTCTTGACGGACGGACGATTCTCAGGCGGCACAACCGGCCTGTGCATCGGCCACATAGCTCCCGAAGCGGTCGACTCCGGTCCGATCGCCTTCGTGCGCGATGGTGATCTGATACGGGTCGATATCGCAGCTCGCTCGCTCGACCTACTTGTCGATCCCGCAGAGCTCGCAGCTCGCCGAGACGGCTGGGCTCCACTGCCACCCCGCTACACGCGAGGGGTGCTTGCCAAGTACTCCAAGCTCGTGCGCTCCGCCGCTGTCGGCGCCGTCACGGGCTGAGGGCCGAGCAGCCCCGGTCACCCCGTTCGCCCACGCACTCGCTCCCGCGACTAAGGATCCGATCTTCATGTCCACCGAATCCAAGCCGACGCCTGTCGCGCGTCCCGCCGAACCCGGTCGCGCCGCGACGACGCAACCGGAGATCCTCACCGGGTCGGGCGCCATCCTGCGCACCCTCGAGAAGCTCGGGATCACCGAGGTCTTCGGGCTCCCGGGCGGCGCGATCATGCCGTTCTACGACGAACTCATGTCGTCCGACGCCATCCGCCACATCCTCGTGCGACACGAGCAGGGTGCCGGCCACGCCGCCGAGGGGTACGCCTCGTCGAGCGGTCGCGTGGGGGTCGCCATCGCGACATCCGGTCCGGGCGCGACGAACCTCGTCACCGCCATCGCCGACGCCCACATGGACTCCGTTCCCCTCCTCGCGATCACGGGCCAGGTCTTCAGCACGTCGATGGGCACCGACGCGTTCCAGGAGGTCGACATCGTGGGGATCACGATGCCGATCACGAAGCACTCGTTCCTCGTCACGAAGCCCGAAGACGTGCCGGCGACCCTCGCCGCGGCGTATCACATCGCCACGACCGGGCGCCCGGGCCCCGTGCTCGTCGACGTGACCAAGGACTGCCAGCAGGCGAGTGCCCCGTTCGTGTGGCCGCCCAAGGTGGACCTGCCCGGATACCGCCCCGTGACGAAAGCGCACGGAAAGCAGATTCAGGCCGCGGCGCAACTGATCCTCGAGGCGAAGCGCCCCGTGCTCTACGTCGGAGGCGGCGTCGTGCGCGCGGAGGCGTCTGCCGAACTGCTCGCACTAGCCGAGCTCACGGGTGCCCCGGTCGTCACGACCCTCATGGCGCGCGGCGCCTTCCCCGACTCGCACCCCCAGCAGCTCGGGATGCCCGGCATGCACGGAACCGTGCCCGCCGTTCTCGGACTGCAGGAGGCAGACCTCCTCGTGGCACTCGGGTCGCGCTTCGACGACCGGGTCACGGGCAAGCCGAGCGAGTTCGCGCCCGACGCCAAAGTCGTGCACGTCGACATCGACCCCGCCGAGATCTCCAAGATCCGCGTCGCCGACGTGCCGATCGTGGGTGACGCGAAAGACGTCATCGCCGACCTCACCGCGGCGTACACGACCATCTCCTCGGGCACGAGCAATGACATCTCCGCGTGGTGGGAACGGCTCGAGAGTCTGCGCGAGCAGTTTCCGCTCGGCTACGACGAGCCCGAAGACGGCTTGCTCTCGCCGCAGTACGTCATCGAGCGCATCGGCCAGATCACGGGCCCCGAGGGTGTCTACGCCTCGGGCGTCGGCCAGCACCAGATGTGGGCGGCGCAGTTCATCAAGTACGAGCGCCCCAACGCGTGGCTCAACTCGGGCGGCGCGGGCACCATGGGCTACGGCGTGCCCGCCGCGATGGGCGCCAAGGTCGCCCAGCCCGACCGCACGGTGTGGGCGATCGACGGCGACGGATGCTTCCAGATGACCAATCAGGAGCTCGCGACGTGCACGATCAACCAGATCCCCATCAAGGTCGCGGTCATCAACAACTCGTCCCTCGGCATGGTGCGCCAGTGGCAGACGCTCTTCTACGAGGGCCGCCACTCGTTCACCGACCTCAACACGGGCCACGACACCGTCATGGTTCCCGACTTCGTGAAGCTCGCCGAGGCATACGGTGCCCTCGGCATCCGCGTGACGAAGAAAGAGGATGTCGACGCCGCCATCCGTCTCGCCAACGAGACCAACGACCGCCCCGTGGTCATCGACTTCATCGTGAGCCGAGACGCCATGGTGTGGCCGATGGTTCCGCAGGGAGTTGGAAACTCGTCGGTGCAATACGCGAGACAACACGCCCCCGAGTGGGAAGAGGAGTAGAGCCATGAGTCACGTCCTGTCCCTCCTCGTCGAAGACAAACCGGGTCTGCTCACGCGCGTCGCGGGGCTCTTCGCCCGCCGCGGGTTCAACATCGAGTCGCTCGCGGTCGGCAAGAGCGAGATCCCCGGGCTCTCGCGCATTACCGTCGTCGTCGACGTCGAAGAGCTGCCGCTCGAGCAAGTGACGAAGCAGCTCAACAAGCTCGTCAACGTGATCAAGATCGTCGAACTCGAGCCGGCGCAGACCGTCGAGCGCGAGCACATGCTCATCAAGGTGCGCGTCGACAACACGACGAGAAGCCAGATCCTCGAGGCCGCCAACCTGTTCCGCGCGCGCATCGTGGATGTCTCGACCGACGCCCTCGTGATCGAGGTCACGGGTGACACCCCCAAGGTGCACGCGCTCCTCAGGGTGCTCGAGCCCTACGGCATCAAGGAGATCGCCCAATCGGGTCTCCTCGCCATCGGTCGAGGCTCGAAGAGCATCACCGAGCGCGTCTTCAAGAGCTGACCGCACCGAATCGCCCTGCCGCACCGGCCGGGACGCCGACCCCCACCATCAAGGAGAACACTGTGACTGAAATCGTCTACGACAACGACGCCGATCTGTCGATCATCCAGAGCAAGAAGGTCGCCGTCATCGGCTACGGCTCGCAAGGACACGCTCACGCGCAGAACCTGCGCGACTCGGGCGTCGAGGTCGTCGTCGGTCTCAAAGAGGGATCGAAGTCGATCGCGAAGGCCGAGGAGGCCGGGTTCCGCGTGCTCACCTCGGCCGAGGCCGCCGCGTGGGCCGACGTCATCGTGATCCTCGCCCCCGACCAGCACCAGCGTCACCTCTACGCCGACGACATCGCGGGCAACCTCTCCGAGGGCAAGGCTCTCGTCTTCGGCCACGGGTTCAACATCCGCTACGGCTACATCACGGCGCCCTCGGGGGTCGACGTGCTCCTCGTCGCTCCCAAGGGGCCGGGCCACACGGTGCGCCGCGAGTACGAGGCCGGTCGCGGTGTGCCCGTGATCGTCGCCGTCGAGCAGGACGCCTCGGGCGCCGCGTGGGATCTCGCGTGGTCGTATTCGAAGGCCATCGGCGGACTGCGCGCCGGGGGGATCAAGACGACTTTCACCGAAGAGACCGAGACCGACCTCTTCGGCGAGCAGGCCGTTCTCTGCGGTGGCACCTCGCAGCTCGTGCAGTACGGTTTCGAGACCCTCATCGAGGCCGGCTACCAGCCCGAGATCGCCTACTTCGAGGTTCTCCACGAGCTCAAGCTCATCGTCGACCTCATGTGGGAGGGCGGCATCGCGAAGCAGCGCTGGAGCGTCTCCGACACGGCCGAGTACGGCGACTACGTCTCGGGCCCCCGCGTGATCGACCCCTCGGTGAAGGAGAACATGCAGGCGGTGCTCAAGGACATCCAGTCCGGTGCCTTCGCTGAGCGCTTCATCACCGATCAGGATGCCGGAGCCCCCGAGTTCCTCGCGCTGCGTGAAAAGGGCCAGGCCCACCCGATCGAGGCGACGGGACAGAAGCTCCGCGCCCTCTTCGCGTGGAAGCAGCAGGACGCCGACTACACCGACGGCAGCGCCGCCCGCTAAGCGTCAGCACCCCGCACCCCGCACGCCGCACCACGAACAAGGGGCAGTCGCGACCGGATCGGTCGCGACTGCCCCTCGTTCGTTTCTTCGTCCTCGTTTCGCCGGGGAGGGCGGCGCGGGGAGAGCGGCGCTAAGAGGTCCGCGTGACCGAGCCGACGCGCGTCGTCGTCAGGCGGCGGTCGTCTGCGGTGGTCGCGTACTCGTCACCGACGAGCTCGATCGACCCCGTGGTCTCCTTGTCGTCGCACGACGACCCGACCCACAGCTCGACCGTTCCCGCCTCGACGATGCGCGTGCCCGCGCTCCCCGTGTAGGCGAGCCTCGTCGGCGGAACGTCGAACTCCACGACCGTCTCCTGCCCGGCGTCCAGGTCGACCCTCGCATAGCCGAGCAGTTGCGCGACCGGTCGCGTGACCTGGGCCTGCACGTCGCGAGCGTAGAGCTGCACGACATCCGTTCCCGCTCGCTCGCCCGTGTTGGTCACGCGCACCGAGACCCGGAACGAGCTCTCGGTCGGGCCCGTCGCGTCCACCGCGAGGTCGCGGTGCTCGAACGACGTGTACGAGAGCCCGAAACCGAACGGACGCACGGGAGCGCTGCTCGCGCTCGTGATCTCGTTCGGACCCCCGAGAACCGGGTGGAGGTAGGAGTACGGCTGCGCTCCCGCCGACCGGGGGAGCGAGACGGGCAAGCGACCACTCGGGTTGACCGCCCCCGAGAGAATGGCGGCGAGAGCCGATGCGCCCTCCTCCCCGGGGAAGAACGCCTGCACGACCGCACCGGGAACCGTCGCGGCGTCGAGGGCCCAAGCGAGCGAATACGGCCGCCCGGTGAGCAGGACGACGACGACCGGGGTGCCCGTGGCCACGAGCGCCTCGACGAGCTCCCTCTGAACGCCGGGGAGGTCGAGGCTCTCGACGTCGTTGCCCTCGCCGACCGTGCCGCGGCCGAAGAGCCCCGCGCGATCGCCGACGACGACGACCGCGACATCCGCGTCGTCTGCAGCGGCGACCGCGGCGGCGATGCCGGAGCGATCGATGCCCTCGACGGTGCACCCGGTGTCGTGGGTGATCTCCGCGTCGGGGAACTCGGCGCGGACGGCCTCGAGCACCGTCGGGATCTCGAACCCGATCTCGACCCCGGGGTGGTGCGCGAGCACGTGGTTCGCGAACGAGTAGCACCCCATGAGGGCCTCGGCCGAGTCGGCGTTGGGTCCGACCACGGCGATCCGGCGGGGTGAGACGAGAGGGAGCACCGCGTGGTTCGAGAGCAGCACCACCGACTCCTCGGCGAGGCGGCGCGCGAGACGACGGTGCGTCGCGCTGTCGAGATCGATCGACGTCGGGGGAGTGTCGAACGTCTCGTCGAGCAGACCGAGACGCTCCTTCTGCGCGAGCACGCGCTCCACCGCGCGATCGACGATCGCGACATCCATGCCCCCGGACTCGAGGAGGTCGAGGAGAGCCTCCCCGAACGCGTCCGTCGTCGGGAGCTCGACGTCGAGCCCCGCCGTGAGAGCCAAGCGCGCGGCATCCGCCGGACCCGCGGCCACACCGTGCATCGTCTCGAGGAACTTCACGGCGAAGTAGTCCGAGACGACGACCCCGTCGAACCCCCACTCGTCGCGCAGGATTCCCGTGAGGTACTGCGCCGTCGCGGCGACGGGCATCCCGTCGATCTCGGCGTAGGAGTTCATGACACTGCGGGCGCCGCCGTCGCGCACGGCCATCTCGAACGGCGGGAGCAGCACGTCGGCGATCTCGCGGGGGCCGGCAGACACGGGAGCGTGATTGCGACCGGACCGGGACGCCGAATACCCGACGAAGTGCTTGAGGGTCGCGTCGATGCCGGCATCCTGCAGTCCCCGCACGTAGGCGGTGCCGATCGTTCCGACCACGTAGGGGTCTTCGGCGATGCACTCGTCGACGCGACCCCAGCGAGCGTCACGGATGACGTCGAGCACGGGGGAGAGGCCCTGATGGATGCCGAGGCTGCGCATCGAGTCACCGATGCTGCGGGCCATCTCCTCCACGGTGTCGGGGTCGAACGACGCACCCCACGCGAGCGGGGTCGGGAAGGTCGCCGCCTTCCACGCGGCGAGACCCGTGAGGCACTCCTCGTGCACGATCGCGGGGATGCCGAGCCTCGTCTCGGCGCGCAGCCTGCGCTGCTCCGCCCAGAGCCACCCCGCACGCTCGATCGGATCGACCGGACGGGTTCCGTAGACGCGACTCAGGTGCCCGATCCCGTCTCGCGAGATCTCCTCGTACTTCGTCGAGGAGGCCATCTCCCCGGCCATGGGCGCGACGACCTCATCGCCCTGATCGACCCAGAAGCTTCCGAGCTGGCCCAACTTCTCGCGCAGCGTCATCGACTCGATGAGTGCGCGGACGCGCGACGAAACAGCGGTATTCACGGTAGACATTGTCTCTCAGCCCTTCACAGCGCCGGTCAGACCGCCGACGATGCGACGCTCGAACAGGCTGAAGAACACGAGAGCCGGGATCATCGACAGGGCCGTGAACGCGAGAACCCGAGCCGTATCGACCGAGTACTGCGACGAGAACACCTGGGTTCCGAGCGGCAGCGTGAACAACCCCGGGTCGTTGAGGATGAACAGCGGGAGCATGTAGCTGTTCCAGCTCGCGATGAACGCGAGGATGCCGACCGTGATCACCCCGGGCACCGACAGCGGGATCACCATGCGCCAGAAGAAGCCCAGTCGCGAACATCCGTCGATGGATGCCGCCTCCTGGAGTTCGTTCGGGATCGCCGCGAGGAACGGCACGAGGATGATGACCGTGATCGGCAGCGCGAACGCGACCTGAGGCACGATGACACCCGCGAGGGTGTTCGTGAGCCCGAGGTCACGCACGAGGATGTAGAGCGGGGTGATCGCAACCGTCATCGGGAACATCAGTCCCGCGGCGAAGATCGCGTAGATGAGCCCGCGACCCCGGAACGAGTAGCGCGCGAGACCGAACGCGGCCATGAGGCCGAGCGCGACGACGATGACCGTCGTCGAGATCGCGGCGATCGACGAGTTGCCCACCTGCTGCCAGAACACGGGGTTCGAGAGGACCTCGACGTAGTTCTGCCACTGCCACGCCACGGGGAAGCCCGAGGGGTCGACGGTGATCTCCGAGTTCGACCGGAAGCCGCCGAGGATGATGAACACGACGGGCGTGAGCATGAGCCCGATGAGCACGAGAGCGATGAAGTAGATCACGAGGGACTTCGAGCGCTTCGGTGCGACCGACGAGGTCGTCGGCTGCTTGCGCACCACCGGGGACGGGCCGCGCGGAGCGGTTGTGAGTGCGGTGGCCATCAGGCTTTACCTCCGGTGACAGCGCCCGCGGTGTCGCGGCGCAACAGGATGCGCTGGTAGAGCAGCGCGATCGCGAGCGACAGCAGGAACATGACGACGGCGACGGCGCTGCCGTATCCGTAGCTTCCGGCATTTCGCCCGTTCGCGACCATGTAGGTCGCCATGGTGGATGTTCCCGCGGTCCCGGCGACGTATTGACCCCAGATGATCCAGACGAGGTCGAACAGTTGGAGGGACCCGATTATCGAGAGGAACGCCCAGATGCGGATGGTCGGTCCGAGCAGGGGCAGAACGATGTAGCGCTGCACCTGCCAGTAGGACGCACCGTCGATCGACGCCGCTTCGGACAGCTCCTCGGGAACACCCTGCAGTCCCGCGAGGAAGAGGATGACGGCGAAGCCGATGTACTTCCACGTGATGATGACGAGGAGCGTCCAGATGGCGATCGCGGGGTTCGACAACCAGTCCTGCGCGAGGTCACCGAGTCCGACCTTGACGAGCAGACCGTTGAGGGCGCCGTTCGTCTGGAGCATGAGGCTCCAACCGATTCCGACGACGACCTCGGCGATGACGTAGGGCACGAAGATCAGCACGCGGATGACCGACTGACCGCGCATCTTGCGGTTGAGGAGCAGTGCGAGGCCGAGAGCGAGGGGGCCCTGCATGATGAGGGATGCCACGGCGATCAAGACGTTGTTGCCGAGCGCATCGTGGAACGACGAGTCGGTGAGGATCGTGACGTAGTTGCTCAGGCCGACGAACTCCGTGGCCGGTCCGAACCCGGACCAGCTGAAGAAGCCGTAGTAGGCCGCGATCGCGACGGGGAAGATGACGAACGCGACGAAGACGACGAGCGCGGGCCCGATGAGGAGTGCGAGTTCGAGGCGGGGGATCCAGCTGGCGGAACGCCGGCGGGTTTCCCCCGTGGGGAGGCGGGCGGGCGAACCCGACGGGGGCAGCTTGGCTGAGCTGCCCCCGTCGTTGTTCGTCGCCCCTGGCGCGCCCGCGTCGACGCGGGTCGTGTCTTGGGCCGATGTCATGGTTCTGTCGGACTAACCGCGGGCCGCAGCGTCACTCACGGCATCGACGATCGACTGAGCGTCTCCGTTGCCCGCGAACATGTCGACGACCGCCACGTTGAGTGCGTTTCCGACGTTGAGGCCGTAGAGGGTGTCGAGCCAGACGATCACGTACGGGGCCTCGTTGTAGGCCTCGAGCACGCTCTGGAGCGAGGGGTCGTCAACGACGCCCTGGGCTTCCTGCGACGCGGGAAGTGTCACGAACGCCTCGGCGTATGCCTCCTGGTTGGCCTGCTCGACCGTGAAGTTCAGGAAGTCGACGCACTCCTCGGGCGCGTTGACCCAGCACGAGTACCCGTCGACTCCACCCATCATCGCGCCGGGTTCTCCGTCGCCGCCGTCAACTGCGGGGAACGGCATCCAGCCCAGGTCGGGGAGGGGCTGCTCGTCAGGGGTGAGCCCGGCGATCACACCGGGGTTCCAGGCGCCCATGAGCTCCATGCCGGCCTGCTTGTTGGCGATGAGTCCCGCCGACGATCCTGCGCCCTGCTGTGCGGCGGTCGTTAGGTAGCCCTCGTTGAACGGTTCGGTCTCGAGGAAGTCTTCGAGGTTCTCTCCGGCCTCGAGCCAGCACGGGTCGTCGAAGCTACGGGTTTCGGCCGCGCTGTTCATCGCGTCTTGCGAGCACGCGCGCAGCGCGAAGTTGTAGTACCAGTGCGCGGCGGGCCACGCGTCGTTGGCGCCGACGGCGATCGGTGCGACGCCGGAGTCCTTGAGGGCGTCGGTCGCGTCCTCGAGGTCGTCGAAGGTCTCGAGCGGAGTGGTGACGCCCGCCTCGTCGAGCACGTCGCCCGAGTAGAAGAGACCCGACGGGAGAACGGCGACGGGCATGCCGTAGATCGCGTCATCGATCGCGAAGGCGTTGAGCACGGCGTCACCGAGGGCGGTGCGTGTCGCATCCGACACTCCGCTGGTCAGGTCCATGACCTGGCCGGCCTCGACGACGTCGGCGAGCTTGCCGCCGCCGCGCGCCATGAAGACGTCGGGGGCGTCGCCCGAGTTGAGGGCGGTCTGGAGGCGGCCGTCCATCTCCTCGTTCTGGATCGACTGGACGTCGATCGTCACGCCGGGGTTCGCTTCTTCGAACGCCGCGACGGTGTCTTCCCAGTACTCCACACCCGGGCCGGTCGTGGAGTTGTGCCAGAACGTCATCTCGACGCTCCCGTCGGCGTTGTCGGAGCCCGACCCGCCGCCACCACACGCGGTGAGGGTGAGGGCACCCGCCACCAGCAGGGCCGAGCCTGCGAGGAACTTCTTGGTTCTCATGTGCTGTCCGTTTCTCTTCATTGAGTCGTACCTGTCGCGGAACGGGGAGTGCGTGAGCACTGTGAGAGCGGCGGCTTCGCTGCTCCCGGAAAACCCCAGCGTCCAAGATCTCCTCCAGTGTGTTCATCGATGCGCTGGGGTGTCAAACGTTTTCGAAAACCTTTTCCATTCGTTATAGTCAGCTCATGGGACGCCGGACAACAATCAACGACGTCGCCGCGGCCGCCGGCGTCTCCGTCTCGACGGTGTCGAAAGCCGTGCACGGGCGATACGGGGTCTCGCCCGAGACGGTGCGCCGCGTCATCGACATCGTCGAGAAGCTCGGCTACCAGTCGAGCCTCGGCGCGAGCAGCATGCGGTCGCAGCGCACGGGTGTCATCGGTGTGCTCGTTCCCGGCTTCGAGCCCTTCAGCGCGGAGATCCTCAAGGGTGTCGGCTCGGCGGTTCGCGGAACCGGGTTCGACCTTCTCGCCTACTCCGGATCGGAGGACGGCTCGGGCGACGGATGGGAGCGCCGGTCCGTCAGTCGACTCAGCGGCACCCTCGTCGACGGACTCATCATGGTGACCCCGTCGGTCGTCTCGGTTTCGGGCGAGGTCCCCGTCGTGGCGATCGACCCGCACACGGGTCGCGCCGACCTGCCGACCGTCGAATCCGACAGCTACCACGGGGCGCAACTCGCGACGCGATACCTCATCGGGCTCGGGCACACGCGCATCGGGTTCGTCGCGGGCCGCCCGGATCTGCGTTCCTCCGGGCTTCGCGACGCGGGGTACCGCAGCGCCCTCATCGAGGCGGGACTGCAGTTCGATCCGTCCCTCGTCGGGATCGGTCGATACGAGGTCGACGCCACGAGGCAGCTCGCCTTCGAGATGCTCTCCCGCGCAGACCGGCCGACCGCGATCTTCGCCGCGAACGACCTCTCGGCGATCGCCGTCGCGGCCGTCGCATCCGAGCTCGGGATCTCGGTTCCCGACCAGCTCTCGATCATCGGGTTCGACGACATCGCCGAGGCATCGCGGCACTCGCCGCCGCTCAGCACGGTGCGTCAGCCGATGCAGTTGCTCGGTGAGATCGCGGCGTCGATGCTCTTCGCTCTGCTCAAGGGCGAGAAGCCCGAGGTGACGCACGTGCAGCTCCCCACGAGGCTCGTGCCCCGCGGAACGACGTCCCCGCCCCGCTGACCCTGCGGCCCGCGCCCGCGGCTCGCGCCCGCGCCACAGTACGCAGTTTCCGCGAGCGGATGCCGGAACCGGCACCCGCTCGCGGAAACTGCATACTTTCGGGGGATGGGTCAGCCCGTGAAGAGGGCCGTGACGCGCGTGAGGGTCACGATGACGCCGTAGAGCAGCGGAACCCCCACGAGCGCCCACGCGACCGTGATCTTCGCGGTCGTCGCGCCCGATCGTGCGGCAGGTGCGGTGTTCGTCGTCGACATGTCAGGCTCCCTTCGCGGCGGTCGTCGCATCCGCGCGCATGTCTGCCGGCTCGTGGTACTTGGCCGCGACGGGCTTCACGAGGAGGTTGGCGATGAATCCGATGATGAGCAGACCCACCATCGTGAGCAGCGCCGGCTGGTAGGCCTGCGCCGTGAGTTCGCCCGGGGTGCCCTGGGCGTCGAGGAACGCGTTGATGATGAGCGGACCCGCGATGCCCGCCGCCGACCACGCGGTGAGCAGCCGACCGTGGATGGCGCCGACCTGGAAGGTGCCGAAGAGGTCGCGCAAGTACGCCGGGATCGTCGCGAACCCCCCGCCGTAGAACGAGATGATCACGAACGCGAGCGCGACGTAGAGGAACGTCGTGCTGAACCCGAAGAGCGCGAGCAGGATGTAAAGAGCGGCACCCACACCGAGATAGACCATGTAGATGCGCTTGCGACCGATGATGTCGGATGTCGACGACCACACGAAACGCCCGGCCATGTTGCCGATCGACAGCAGTCCGACGAACCCGCCGGCGACGGCCGCGTTGACCGCCGACGCCCCGTCGGCGTCGCGGAAGAAGTCCTGGATCATGGGGGCCGCTTGCTCGAGGATGCCGATGCCCGCGGTGACGTTGCAGAACAGCACCACCCAGAGCAGCCAGAACTGGCGGGTCTTGATGGCGTTCTTCGCCGAGACGTTGTCGGTCGTCACGAGCGCCTTGGTCTTGACCGTGCTCGGGTCGAAGCCGGCGGGCTTCCAGCCGTCGGCGGGCACGCGGATCGTGAAGGCGCCGAACATCATGTAGACGAGGTAGATCGCGGCGAAGGTGAGGAAGAGCTTGCCGACGGCGTCGCCGCTCGCCACCCACCCCTCGGTGCCCGACTCGGGATCGTAGGCCGTGAGCAGGAGGGTCGAGAGGGGGCTCGCGATGAGCGCGCCACCGCCGAAGCCCATGATCGCCATTCCCGTGGCGAGCCCGGGGCGGTCGGGGAACCACTTGATGAGGGTCGACACGGGCGAGATGTACCCGATGCCGAGCCCGATGCCGCCGATGAAGCCGTAGCCGAGGTAGACGAGCCAGAGCTGGTTGGAGAAGATGCCGAGCGCGCCGATCACGAAGCCCGCCGACCAGAGGAGGGCCGCGGTGAACATCGCCTTGCGCGGTCCGTTCTTGTCGACCCACGTGCCGAGGATCGCGGCGGAGAGCCCGAGCATGACGATCGCGATCGAGAAGATGATGCCGATCTGGGTGAGGCTCGCCTCGAAGTGGTCGACGAGGGCGGTCTTGTAGACACTCGTCGCGTAGGCCTGCCCGATGCACAGGTGCACCGCGAGCGCCGCCGGGGGGATGAGCCAGCGATTGAATCCGGGGGGTGCAACTGATCGTTCACGGTCGAGAAAACTCATCGGGGTGTCCCTTACGGTCCGGGGTGGCGGCGAGGGCAGCGGCGCTGCTGTTCGGTCGAGCGGTCTCACCCTACGTCGAGGTCGGTCGGCGCGGTTAGGCTCGGGGAGTGGCGAGGCTTCGAGACGACGACGACGACGCCCTCAGTTGGGGCGACGAGATCGGCGACCCCAGCCACATCGATCACGAGGCGGATGCTGCGGTTCCCGGCCTCGAGGGTGGCCCGACCGATCCCGACACGACCTCCGATCGCGGCACCGGGTCCGGGCCGGAGTCCGCGTCCGCGACGGGGTCGGTGCTCCTCGTGGTCTACGGGGTGCTTGCGGGCGCGTACCTGCTCTTCACCGTGGGGTGGGTCATCGCCATCCAGAGTTCGGTGTTCGTCGCGAGCAACCTCTTCATCGACATCATGTTCCAGTTCGGCGAGTTCCTGTCGATCGCCTCGCCCGCACTGTGGTTCACCGCCACGCTCGTGCTCACGCGTCGTCGCCGGGCGATCGCGCGCGTCGGTTGGCTCGTCGCGGGGCTCGTGATCGTGGCGCCGTGGCCGTTCATCGTCTCGGGGGCGGGCATATGACGACCGGAGCGCCGGAGAACACGCCGCAGCCGCAGCCGAACACGCCGCAGCCCCCGCAGCCGCATCGCGAGCGCATGAGCCTCGTGCGCTGGGCGGTCGTGATCCTGTTCGGGCTGCTCTTCGCCTACGACCTCTTCGAGGCTCTCGCCAACCTCACGGGTGTGCTCGCCGTCGTCGACGCCGAGAACGCCGTGCGCGCATCCGTAGACCTCGACCTCATCTCGCCCCCGTGGGCACTGCTCGTCGTGACGATCGTGCTGCCCGTCGCGGGGTTCGCGATCGCCGCGCTCGTGGGCCGACGGCACTCGGCCACCACGGCCGCGCTCGTCTTCGCCGCGGGCCTCGCGGTCGTCGCGGCCCTCACCGCGAGCCTCACCGCCCTCGCCTAGAGGATCGCGGCGAGCACGACCACGAGGATGAGCACGAGCTGCCCCGCGAATCGCGGCCAGAAGGGGATCGCGAGCGAACCGAACCTCTCGGGGTGCTCGGCCGCGTAGGCGTTGGCGGGGAACACCGCGATGAGAAACAGCACGAGTCCGACGGCGGCAGCCCCGCGCAGCTCCGGGATGAGGATGCCGACGCCCCCGGCGATCTCGCACACCCCCGTGAGGTAGACGAGGGCGAGGGGGTTCGCGATCCCGTCGAATCTCAGCCGGGGCGGGATGAGCTTCGCCATCACTCGCGCGGGTCCGGGCCTGAAGTGGTTCACGCCCATCCCGACGAACACGAGGGCGACGACGACCCGCAGCACGACCCCGACGATGTCTGCTGGCGAGTCGGTCATGCGCCCAGTCTGCGCCCTTCCGGTTTGCGCTCGTCGGCCCAGTAGGCTCTCAACGGTACTTTCCGGGCTATCGAAGGACTCTCCGTGGCGAAGCCGATCGTGTTGATCGCAGAAGAACTCTCACCCGCTACCGTCGACGCCCTCGGGCCCGACTTCGACGTGCGATCGGTCGACGGCACCGATCGTGCGGCGCTGATCTCGGCGCTCGCCGACGCGGAGGCGATCCTCATCCGCTCGGCGACGCACATGGATGCCGAGGCGATCGCGGCCGCGTCGTCGCTGCGGGTCATCGCGCGCGCGGGTGTCGGGCTCGACAACGTCGACATCAAGGCGGCGACGACCGCGGGCATCATGGTCGTGAACGCGCCGACGTCGAACATCATCTCGGCCGCCGAACTCACGGTCGGACACATCCTGAGCCTCGCCCGGCACATCCCGCCAGCGCACGCGGCGCTCGCTCAGGGCCAGTGGAAGCGCTCGAAGTACACGGGCACCGAGCTCTATGAGAAGACGATCGGCATCATCGGCCTCGGCCGCATCGGGGCGCTCATCACGGCGCGCATGCAGGCGTTCGGCACGAGGGTCGTCGCGTACGACCCCTACGTGACCGCCCAGCGCGCCCAGCAGCTCGGCGTGACGCTGCTGTCACTCGACGAGCTGCTCGCGCAATCGGACTTCATCACCATCCACATGCCGAAGACCCCCGAGACCACGGGCATGATCTCCGACGCGCAACTCGCCCTCATGAAGTCGAGCGCCTACATCGTCAACGTCGCGCGCGGCGGTCTCATCGACGAAGACGCCCTGCACCGAGCCCTCAGCTCGGGTGAGATCGCGGGAGCCGGACTGGATGTCTTCGTGAGCGAGCCGCCCACCGGTTCACCGCTCCTCGCCCTCGACAACGTCATCGTCACCCCGCACCTCGGTGCCTCGACCGACGAGGCTCAAGAGAAGGCCGGCGTGTCGGTCGCCCGATCGGTGCGCCTCGCGCTCTCGGGAGAGCTCGTGCCCGACGCCGTCAACGTGGCAGGCGGGGTCATCGACCCGACGGTGCGCCCCGGCATCCCGCTCATGGAGAAGCTCGGTCAGGTGTTCTCGGGGCTCGCCAAGAGCCCCGTCACGAGCATCGACATCGAGGTGCGCGGCGAGATCGTCGAGTTCGACGTGAGCGTGCTCAAGCTCGCGGCGCTCAAGGGGATCTTCACGAACATCGTCTCGGAGTCGGTGTCGTACGTGAACGCTCCGCTCCTCGCCGAGCAGCGCGGGCTCGACGTGCGCCTCATCACGGATGCCGTGAGCGACGAGTACCGCAACATCCTCACGATCCGCGGGGCCCTGAGCGACGGCTCGCAAGTGTCGGTCTCGGGAACCCTCACGGGCACGAAGCAGATCGAGAAGATCGTGGAGATCAACGGCTACGACGTCGAAGTGCCGATGGCCGACCACTTCATCGTCATGGTCTACACCGACCGCCCCGGCATCGTCGCGATCTACGGTCGCGAGTTCGGCGAGGCGGGCATCAACATCGCGGGCATGCAGATCAGCCGGCGCGAGGCGGGCGGGCAGGCGCTCGCCGTGCTCACGGTCGACTCCCCGGCGCCCGAAGCCCTGCTCGAGTCGCTGCGTCTCGCGATCGACGCCGACGTCATGAGCGAGATCGACATCACGACCTGAGTCGCGCGAGACGACGAGAACGGGCCCGGCACAGTGTGCCGGGCCCGTTCTGTCGTGCGGGTCTGTCGAGAAGCGGTGTCCCTAGATGAGCGGGTCGCTGTCGCGACGCGTCTCGCGCTGCACACCACCGTCGACGTTGCGGGTGACCTCGACGCTCGAGCGCTTCTTGAGCATGAACGCGAGGGAGATGAGGAAGATGACGACTCCGGCACCCATGAGGATGTAGCCGACGAGGTCGAGGTTGACGAAGCTGGTTTCGACGTTGAGCGCGAAAGCCAGAATGGCTCCCACGACGAAGAGGAAGATTCCCGAACCGATACCCATGTGATTGCCTGCCCTTTCGTGAGGCCGCCCGATCGTGGTGAGCACGTCGATGTCGACTTCGATGTGCGACAACCCTAACCTCAGCAGACGTTCAGGTCGGGGAAATCGGGGCGATGGCGGCTCCGCTACTGTGAATCCATGCCTCGGAGAATCAGCCTCGCCGTCATCCCCGGAGACGGAATCGGGCCCGAAGTGGTCGCCGAAGCCCTCGCGGTGCTCGCGGCCGCGACGCCCGACGAGGTGTCGGTCGAGACGACCGAGTATCCGTTCGGCGCCCGCCACTATCTCGAGACGGGCGACATCCTCACGACGGGCGATCTCGAGGCTCTTGCCGCTCACGACGCCATCCTTCTCGGCGCCGTCGGGGGAGACCCCCGAGAACCGCGGCTCTCGGGCGGCATCATCGAGCGGGGTCTCCTCCTGAAGCTCAGGTTCGCGTTCGACCACTACGTCAACCTGCGGCCGACAGTGCTCTTCCCGTCGGTCGTCTCGCCGCTCGCCGACGCGGGCGACGTCGACTTCGTCGTCGTGCGCGAGGGCACCGAGGGTCCGTACGTCGGCAACGGCGGAGGCATCCGTGTCGGTACTCCGCACGAGATCGCCAACGAGGTGAGCGTCAACACCGCCTTCGGTGTCGAGCGCCTCGTGAGATTCGCCTTCCAGACCGCGCGCTCGCGTCGGGGCACGCTCACCCTCGTGCACAAGACCAACGTGCTCGTGCACGCGGGCGGTCTGTGGCAGCGCACCGTCGACGCCGTCTCGAGCGAGTTTCCGGATGTCGCGGTCGACTACCTCCATGTCGACGCCGCGACGATCTTCCTGGTGACCGATCCGTCGCGGTTCGACACGATCGTCACCGACAACCTCTTCGGCGACATCCTGACCGACCTCGCCGGCGCCATCAGCGGGGGGATCGGCCTCGCCGCGTCGGGCAACATCAACCCCGACGGCGCCTTTCCGAGCATGTTCGAACCGGTGCACGGCTCGGCCCCCGACATCGCCGGGAAGGGCATCGCCGATCCGACCGCCGCGATCCTGTCGGTTGCGATGCTCCTCGACCACCTCGAGCTGCCCGATGCCGCCGCGCAGGTGCGCGACGCCGTCACGAGCGACCTCGCCGCCCGCGGCCCCGGCGACCCCCGGCGCTCGACGAGCGAGATCGGCGCGGCGATCGTCGCAGCGCTCTCCGATCACCAGCTCACCCCGACCTCACCCGACACCTCGAGCGCGACCCACGGAGGCACCCCATGAGCGATGCGACGACTTTCCCCCTCACGTTCGAGCACGTCCCGTCGACGAGCGCGCGCGAGTCGGCGGAGCGCGAGGCGATCCTCGCCGACCCGGGCTTCGGCAAACACTTCACCGACCACATGGTGCAGATCGATTGGTCGGTCGACGCGGGGTGGCACGAGGCCCGCGTGACGCCGTACGGACCACTGCAACTCGACCCCGCGGCATCCGTTCTGCACTACGCCCAGGAGATCTTCGAGGGGCTCAAGGCCTACCGTCACGCGGATGACTCGATCTGGTCGTTCCGACCCGAGGCCAACGCCGCGCGACTGCGGCGATCGGCGACGAGGCTCGCCCTTCCCGAGCTCGCCGAGGCCGACTTCGTCGAGTCGCTCCGCCGCCTCGTGAGCATCGACTCGGCGTGGGTGCCGTCGGCGCCCGAGACGAGCCTCTACCTGCGCCCGTTCATGATCGCGACCGAGGCGTTCCTCGGGGTGCGCGCCGCCCAGAAGGTCGGCTACTACGTCATCGCGTCTCCCGCAGGCGCCTACTTCGCGACCGGGGTCACGCCCGTGTCGATCTGGATCTCCGATCACTACTCGCGAGCGGGTCGCGGCGGAATGGGCGCCGCGAAGACGGGCGGAAATTACGCGTCGTCGCTCCTGCCCCAGGCCGAGGCATACGAGCACGGGTGCGCCCAGGTGCTCTTCCTCGACTCGGAGGAGCAGACCTACATCGAGGAGCTCGGCGGCATGAACGTCGTGCTCGTCTACCGCGACGGCACCCTCGTGACACCGCAATCCGACAGCATCCTCGAGGGCATCACGCGCGACAGCGTGCTCGAGCTCGCCGAAGACCGCGGCCACCGTGTCGAGCGCCGCCGGGTGTCTCTCGCGGAGTGGCGCGACGGCGTCGCGAGCGGCGACATCACCGAGGTGTTCGCGTGCGGCACGGCCGCCGTCATCACGCCCATCGCTCAGCTCAAGGGCGACGGTGTCGAGATCGGGTCGGCGGATGCCGCGCCAGGTGAACTGACGATGTCGCTGCGCGACGAGCTCACCGACATCCAGTACGGCCGTCGCGACGACCCCCACGGGTGGATGACGCGACTCGCGTGAGCGCGGGTGCGGGCAGGGGCGTGGGCGAGCGCGCCCGCGCTGTGCCGTCGGGGGCCGCAGGGCCCAGGCGATAGTCTCGACACCGTGAAGATCGCGCGATTCAGCACCGGTGGAGACCCTCGTTACGGAATCGTCGACGATGACGCCCTCGTGGTGCTCGCCGGTGACCCGATGTTCAGCGGCTTCGACACCACGGGTGAGAGGGTGCCGCTGAGCGAGGCGAAACTGCTCGCGCCGGTGATCCCGCGCTCGAAGGTCATCTGCGTAGGGCTCAACTACGCCGATCATAAGAGCGACATGGGCGACATCGGCCCGACCAACCCGCTCATCTTTCTCAAACCCAACACCGCGGTCGTCGGCCCCGGCGACACCATCGTCATCCCTCCCGTCGAGGGTCGCATCGTGCACGAGGGTGAACTCGTCGTCGTGATCGGCTCGATCGCGAAGCAGGTGAAGGCCGAGGACTACGCGAGCGTCGTGTTCGGCTACACGATCGGCAACGACGTCTCGGCGCGCGACGTCATGTTCGCCGACGGTCAGTGGGCGAGGGCGAAGGGCTACGACACCTTCGCGCCCATCGGGCCGTGGATCGAGACCGACCTCGACGCCCAGAACGTCGCGATCACGACCTTCGTCGACGGCGAGCAGCGCCGCGCGGGGTCGACCGCCGACATGATCCACACGATCCCCGAGATCATCGAGTTCGCCTCCGACGTCTTCACCCTCCTGCCCGGTGACATCATCATGACCGGAACTCCCGCCGGGCTCGGCGGTTTCACCGACGGTCAGACCGTCGACATCACGATCGAGGGCATCGGCACGCTCTCGAACCCCGCACGCAACCGCTGATCGTGGCTGCGCGCGCTCGCGCTCTCGCCCCCGGTCTCGCCGTCGCCGGGGCGGGGGCTCTGCTCGCGGCCATCGTCGCGCTCGCCCTTCCCGTGGTGCCGCTCCTCACGGCCGCCGTCGTGCTCGGCATCGTCGTGGGGCAGCTCCCCGCCGCGAAGCCGCTGCTCGACGGGCCGCTCGCGCCGGGTATCCGCTTCGCCTCGAAGACCCTCATGAGGGTCGGAATCGTGCTGCTCGGATTCAGACTGAGCCTCGTCGACATCGCCGATCTCGGTGTCGTCGCGGTTCTCGCGATCGTCGCGCTCGTGGTCGCGACGTTCTTCGCGACGTGGGGGTTCGGGCGCGCGATGCGGCTACCCGGCGACGAGCCGCTCCTCATCGCCGCCGGATTCTCCATCTGCGGGGCATCGGCGATCGGCGCGATGGGGGCCGCGACGCGCAGTGACGCCCGACAGCAGGCGACCCCCGTGGCTCTCGTGACCCTGTGCGGCACCCTCGCGATCGCGGTGCTGCCGCTCGCCGGCTCTCTCGTGGGTCTCGACCCCGAGCAGTTCGGGCGCTGGGTCGGCGCGAGCGTGCACGACGTCGGCCAGGTCGTCGCGACAGCCCAGACCGCGGGGGCGGCCGCTCTCGCGATCGCCGTCGTCGTCAAACTCACGCGCGTGCTCATGCTCGCGCCGATGGTCGCGATCGCGACGACGGCGCTGCGTGTGCGCGATCGTCGGGCGGATGCCGCGGGCACGCCTCGCGAGGGCGTGACCGGCCGCGCACCGATCGTGCCCCTCTTCGTGGTCGGGTTTCTCGCGGCCGTGCTCGTCAACACCCTCGTGCCGCTGCCGACTCCGATGCTCGAGGTCGTAGACGGCGTGCAGGTGATCGTGCTCGCGGCCGCACTCGTGGCGCTCGGTTCGGCGGTGAGGATCGCGACCCTCGTGCGCACGGGCTGGCGAGCGCTCGTGGTCGGGCTCGCCTCGTGGGCGTTCATCGCGTCGGCCGCGCTCGCCCTCGTGACGCTCGGGTCGTGAGGCCCGGGACGGTCGGGTCGCTCGGGTCGCTCGGGTCGTGACCCGCGGGGCTCTCGAGGGTCGGCCCTCTAGAATCGGGGAGCCATGTCTGACACCTCCGCTCCCGCCCTTTTCACCACTGCGACCGGAAGCGACGTGCGCGTGCGTTTCTGCCCGTCGCCGACGGGAACGCCTCACGTGGGGCTCATCCGCACCGCCCTCTTCAACTGGGCGTACGCGCGGCACACCGGGGGCAAGCTCATCTTCCGCATCGAAGACACCGATGCCGCGCGCGACAGCGAGGAGAGCTACGCGCAGATTATCGAGGGCCTCCGCTGGCTCGGTCTCGATTGGGACGAGGGCGTCGACGTCGGTGGCCCTCACGGCCCCTACCGCCAGTCGCAGCGCTCCGACATCTACTCGCAGATCATCGAGAAGCTGCGTGCGAGCGGGCACCTCTACGAGAGCTTCGCGACGGGCGAGGAGATCGAGGCGCGCAACGTCGCCGCCGGTCGCGACCCCAAGCAGGGCTACGACAACTTCGAGCGCGAGCTCACCGCCGAGCAGCGCGAGGCCTACCGCGCCGAGGGCCGCGCTCCGGCGCTCAGGCTCCGGGTGCCCGACACCGAATTGAGCTTCGACGACCTCGTGCGCGGCGAGATCACCTTTCCCGCCGGGAGCTTCACCGACTTCGTCGTCGTGAGGCCCAGCGGTGCACCGCTCTACACGTTCGTGAACCCCGTCGACGACGCGCTCATGGGGGTCACCCACGTGTTGCGCGGCGAAGACCTGCTCTCGTCGACCCCGCGTCAGATCGCGCTCTATCACGCGCTCATCGAGATCGGCGTGGCCACGGCGATCCCGCGCTTCGGGCACCTCCCCACCGTCACGGGCGAGGGCAACAAGAAGCTCAGCAAGCGCAACCCCGAGTCGAACCTCTTCCACCACCGCGACCGCGGTTTCGTGCCCGAGGGCCTCATCAACTACCTCGCGCTGCTCGGCTGGTCGCTCACCCACGATCGCGACGTCTTCACGATCGACGAGATGATCGCCGCGTTCGACGTCGCCGATGTGAACCCGAACCCCGCGCGCTTCGACCTCGCGAAAGCCGAGTCGATCAACGGCGACCACATCCGGATGCTCCCGGTCGACGAGTTCGCGCGCCGCCTCACGCCCTACCTCGCCGGCATCGCGGAGTCGCCGCGCGACGACGCGACGATTCTCGCCGCGGCGCCTCTCGTGCAGGAGCGCATGCAGCTTCTCAGCGAAGCGCCGGGGCTGCTCGCCTTTCTCTTCACCGCAGACGACGACATCGTGTGGGAAGCCGACGCGATGCCCAAGGGTGACGTCAGGCCGACCCTCGACGCCGCGCTCACCGCACTGAGCGGTCTCGACGAGTGGACGACCGAGAGCACCGAGGCGGCATTGCGCACGGCCCTCATCGACGAGCTCGGGCTCAAGCCCCGCCTCGCGTTCGGCCCCGTGCGCACCGCGATCTCGGGGCGCCGCATCAGCCCGCCCCTTTTCGAGTCCCTCGAACTGCTCGGCCGCGAGTCGTCGCTGCGCCGGATCGAGAGGTTCGCGGCGTCGCTATGAGCGAGGTGAGCACCGCCGGGGTCGACGCCCCGATCAGCGACGTCGCGATCATCGGGGCCGGTCCCGCGGGTCTGAGTGCCGCACTCAACCTCGTGCGCGCGCGTCGACGCCTCGTCGTGATCGACAGCAACCGTCCGCGCAACGCCGCGACGTTCCACTCGCACGGCTTCATCACGCGCGACGGCGTCTCGCCCCTCGAGCTGCGGCGCCTCGGTCGCGAGGAGCTCGAGGCCTACCCGAACTACGAGTTCCACCAGTCGATGGTCGTCTCGATCGATCGGGCGGATGACGCCTTCGAGGTCTCGACGAAGGGCCCGGGCTTCACGAAGGCGGTCTACCGCGCGCGCTCCGTCGTCATCACGACCGGGCTCACCGAGATCATGCCCGCGCTCCCGACCCTGCGCGCGTTCTACGGCACGAGCATCCACAGCTGCATCGAGTGCGACGGCTGGGAGGAGCGCGACAAACCGATCGCCGTCATCGGCGAGACCGACGACCTCGCCTCGAGGGCCCTCCTCGTCTCCCAGTGGAGCGACGACGTCATCGTGTTTACGAACGGCGTCGGCGAGATCACGGCGGCGGATGGGGCGGGTCTCCTGAAGCGGGGCATCCGCGTCGACCGGCGCCCCCTCGCCGACGTCGAGGGCGACCAGACCGGACTCACGGGCGTGCGCCTCGCCGACGGTGAGGTCGTGCCGCGCACGGCGGCGTTCGTGCGGCCGCGGTATGCCCCGAAACTCGAGTACGCGGCATCCCTCGGGCTCGAGGTCGATGACCTGGGCCTCCTCGTCGTCGACGCGCGGGGGCGCACGACCGTGCCCGGCGTCTACGCCGCGGGCGATTCGACACCGCCGGGACCCCAGCAGCTCATCGTCGCCGCGGGTGCGGGAGCACGCGTCGCGTCGGCTCTCAACGAAGACCTCCTCGGCGCGCTCTGACCGATTTCGGCGTGCGACTGCGGCGGGTGCGAGCGACCAGCGAGCGGCGTTCGTGCGCCCGAGTATGACTCGGCTCCGCTCGTAGGCTAAAGTGGACTGTCGTCCCGATTCCGGTCGGAAACGGTGGGGTATGGTGTAATTGGCAACACGGAAGATTCTGATTCTTTTGTTCTTGGTTCGAGTCCAGGTACCCCAGCACTGAAACACACGAGGCTCCGCCGCTCCGCTCTGGGAGCCTGCAATCATCGCCTCCGCCTCCGCCCCCGACGTCGTGTCGGAGCGTGACTCTGCCGCTCACGCTCGCCTGGTCGGCCGTGCTCATCGCAGTCTTCGGATCACTCACGATGTGGAGGTATCGCGACGCCCGGTGAGGCCCGCCCGCCGATTCCCGGCGGTTGTCGAGCGGGTTCGCAGGAGAGCGAGTTGCGTGTTTAGGTAAGCCTAAGCTAACGTCTCGATACGTGAGCAGCGAACGCGTCCCCACCGGCATCCGCGGCCGTGCGCTCACTCTCGATTACGAGAAGACCGACGTCGTGCACGACGCGAGCATCAGCTTCGAGGCGGGAACGGTCACGGCCCTCGTCGGGCCCAACGGGAGCGGCAAGTCGACCCTCCTGCGTGCTGTCGCGCGACTGCACGCCCCGCGACTCGGCGGCGTGCAGCTCGACGACGACACCGACGCCCTCCTCCTCGCGCGCGGCGACTTCGCGCGCCGCGTCACCCTCCTCGCTCAGACACGGCCTCCGGCCACGGGCATCACCGTGCGCGACGTCGTCGAGTTCGGCAGGCACCCGCACCGTGGCCGTTGGCGCGGGGGAGACCCCGGTGGCGCGGCGGCGATCGAGCACGCGATGACCGTCACGGGCGTCCACGAGTTCGCGGGCCGTGCGATCGACCGGCTCTCGGGCGGTCAGATGCAGAGGGTCTGGCTCGCGAGCTGCCTCGCGCAAGAGACCGGAGTGCTCCTGCTCGACGAGCCCACGACGTTCCTCGACCTCCGCTACCAGGTCGAGATCCTCGACCTCGTGCGCGAACTCTCCGACGACCACGGCGTCACGATCGGCGTCGTGCTCCACGACCTCGACCAGGCCGCGTCCGTCGCCGACACCGTCGTGCTGCTCGCCGACGGCGCGATCGTCGCGACGGGGGCCGCCGCCGACGTCTTCACCCCCGAGCGCCTCAGCGACGTCTACGGCATCCGCATCGACGTCGACCACGATCCCCTCACCGGCGGCTTGCGCACTCGCGCGATCGGCCGCCACCACTCACGACACGAAAGAACACCCACACCGCGATGATCACCTCACCCTTGAAGTCAGCAGCACGCCGCAGAACCCTCACCGCGCTCGTCGCGGCGGCATCCGTCACTCTCGCCCTCGCCGCCTGCGGCACCACCGAGTCGACCACCGACGAGGATGCCGCGGTGAGCGGCGGCCCCATCACGATCACCGACGCCCGCGGTGTCGATGTCGAACTCGACGGACCCGCGACGCGCGTCGTCGGCACCGAGTGGAACGTCGTCGAGCACCTCGTGTCGCTCGGTGTCATGCCCGTCGGGGCTGCGGACGTCGAGGGCTACTCCGCGTGGGTCACCTCCGAGCCGCTCGACGGCGACGTCGAAGACATCGGCACGCGCGGCGAGCCGAGCATCGACACGATCGCGAGCCTCGACCCCGACCTCGTCGTCGCCACGAGCGACCTCCCCGAAGCCGCGATCGCGCAGCTCGAGGAGATCGTCCCCGTGATCGTCATCACCTCGGCAGACGCGAGCGCGCAGATCGAGCGGATGTATGACAACACGCGCATGATCGCCGAAGCGACGGGCACGAGCGACGTCGCCGACGAGGTGCTCGCGGGCTTCGAGACGGCGGTCGCCGACGGTGCCGCCGCCATCGAGGACGCCGGTCTCGAGGGGGCGCCCGTCGCGTTCTCCGACGCGTACGTCGCGGGCGGTGCTGTCTCGATCCGGCCGTACGTCGAGGGTTCTCTCATCGCGTCGGTCAACGAGGAGCTCGGCCTCACGATGCCGTGGGACCTCGAGGGCGACCCGGCATACGGTCTCGCCGCAACCGACGTCGAAGGCCTCACGGCGCTGCCCGACGACGTGAACTTCGTCTACATCACCAACGGGTCCGAAGAAGACGACGCCTACGCGTCGACCCTCGCGGGCAACGCCGTGTGGGAGTCCCTCCCGTTCGTCGAAGCGGGCGACGTCACGAGGCTCCCCGACGGCATCTGGATGTTCGGCGGCGCCTCGTCGATGGAGGTCTACATCGACTCCCTCGTCGACGCCCTCAGCTGACCCGCCGAGCCGCCGACCCGCACCCCGCCGACCCCGTGAATCAGACCGCGCTCGCCCCGAGATCCGCCGTGCCCGAGGGGCGCACGGACCCGGGGCGACGCGTCGGTTGGGGAGTGCCTGCGCTCGCGGCCGGCCTCATCGCGGCGATCGCCGTCATCGCCGCGGTGCACCTGACCCAGGGCACCGCGGCGGTCGGCGCGGCAGACCTCCTCGCGCTTCTCGGCGGGCGCGCTGCCGACGGCTCGGATGACGCGGCCGCGGTCCTCGTGGCGTCGCGGGCACCGCGACTCGTCGCCGGACTACTCGTCGGGTTCGCCCTCGGGGCTGCGGGGGCGGCGATGCAATCGGTCTCCCGCAACATCCTCGCCTCGCCGGACACCCTCGCGGTCAACGCGGGAGCCCACCTCGCGATCGTCGCGGTCGCGGCGTTCGGCATCAGCCTCCCCGTGATCCCCACGGGTCTCGTCGCCTTCGCCGGTGGCCTTCTCGCGGCGGCCCTCGTTCTCGGGCTCTCCTCGGGTGGCAGCGGTCCCGTGCGGCTCGTGCTCGCCGGGTCGGCGATCGCCCTCGGGCTCTCGGCCGTCACGAGCATGCTGCTCCTTCTCTTCGCGCAAGACACCGTCGGCCTGTTCTCGTGGGGGAGCGGCAGCCTCGCGCAGATCGGCATCGCCGCCGCCCGGAGCATGGCCCCCGTCATCGTCGTCGCCGTCATCGTGCTCCTCCTGCTCGGCCGCCGACTCGACATCCTCGGTCTCGGCGACGACGCCGCGCGTGTCGTCGGAGTCAACCCGCGGATGACGCGCATCCTCACGGTCGTGGTCGCGGTGCTGCTCGCGGCCGCGGCGGTCACGATCGCGGGCCCGATCGGTTTCGTCGGGCTGTGTGCGCCCGCGATCATGCGGCTCCTCGCTCCCCGCATCCGCGGGCTGCACCGCCACCGCGCACTCATTCCGCTCGCGGGGCTCGCGGGGGTCGCGATCGTGCTCGGGGCCGACGTGCTCCTGCGCGTGTTCGTCGGGAGCGACCGCAGTGTCGCCGTGCCCACGGGCGTCGTGACGACGATGCTCGGAGCGGTGTTCCTCACCGCGCTCGCGTGGCGAATGCGCGACACCGGGGCGACCTCGACCGCGGCGGGGCTCACGCGCGTGCGATCGGTGCGGCGCTACCTCGTGACCCTCGTCGTCGCCGTCGTGCTCCTCGTGGCCCTCGTGGTCGCCTCGAGCCTGCTCGGTGACGCCAAGCTGCTGCTCGGCGACGTCGCCAACTGGATCACGGGGCAGGCGGGCACGGGGGTGACATTCATCCTCGACACCCGGATGCCTCGCGTGCTCGCCGCGGTGCTCGCGGGCGCCGCGCTCGCGCTCGCGGGAGCGCTCGTGCAAGCGGTGTCGCGCAACGCCCTCGCCGAACCGGGCATCCTCGGCGTCGTCGGGGGAGCGGGGCTCGCCGCGATCGCCGTCATCACGATCGTGCCGCTCGCGAGCGCGTGGCTCGTCACGGGAGCGGCCCTCGTCGGTGCCGTCGTCGCCGCGTCGATCGTGTTCGGGCTCGCCGCGCGCGGGGGTCTCGCGCAGAACCGCCTCGTGCTCATCGGAATCGCGGTCTCGGCCGCGAGCCTCGCGATGATCACGCTCCTCGTCGTGCTCACCGACCCCTTCAACAGCACGAAAGCCCTCACGTGGCTCGCGGGGTCGACCTACGGACGCTCGTTCGCCGCGATCGCCCCCGTCGCGATCGCGATCGTCGTCGCGATCCCCCTGCTCGTCGCGAGCCGCCGCGACCTCGACCTGCTCGCGCTCGACGACGAGACACCGCGACTCGCGGGCATCGACGTCTCCCGAGCGCGCTTCGCTCTCCTGTGCGTCGCGGTCGTGCTCACGGCCACCGCGGTCGCGTCGGTGGGGGTCATCTCGTTCGTGGGACTCGTGGCCCCGCACGCCGCGCGCGCTCTCGTCGGCGGGCGACACTCGCGCATCCTCCCCGTCGCCGCCATCCTCGGCGGGCTCCTCGTGTGCGTCGCGGATGTCGTCGGCCGCACGGTCATCGCCCCCGACCAGTTGCCCGCCGGTCTCGTGACCGCGCTCGTCGGGGCGCCGTACTTCGCGTGGGTGCTGTGGCGCTCGCGAGCGGGAGCATCGAGGCTCGTCTGATCGCGTCGGCGAAACCGCCTACCCTGAGGTAATGCCTGCGCCACGCTCCGCTCCGTGGTGGCGCCGCACCCGCCGAGACTCCGTTCCTCGCGCCGACCGCCCGCGCCTCTCGCGCGACGTCTACGTGCTCGGCGTCATCGCGTTCTTCGTCATGGTCGGCTTCGGAGTCGTCATCCCCGTGCTCCCCGTCTACGCCCGCAGTTTCGGTGTCGGCTACGTCGAGGTCGGGGCGGTCGTCTCGGCGTTCGCCCTCATGAGGCTCTTCGCGAGCCCCGTGGTCGGCCGGATGATCGACGCGCTCGGAGAGCGCAGTGTGCTCTCGATCGGCATCGGAATCGTCGCGGTGTCGAGCGGACTCGTCGGCATCGCCCAGGACTACCCGCAGTTGCTCATCCTCCGCGGGGTCGGCGGCATCGGTTCGGCGATGTTCAGCGTCGCCGCGATGACGCTGCTGCTCGGTTCGACGGCCCCGACGATGCGGGCTCGCGCGGTCGGCTTCTATCAGGGCGGGTTCCTCATCGGCGGGATGGCGGGGCCCGCGATCGGCGGGCTCCTCGCCACCATCTCGCTCCAGGCACCGTTCTTCTTCTACGCCGCGACCCTCGCGGTCGCGGGGGCCGTCGGTGCGGTGCTGCTGAGGTCGGGAGCGAAGCCGACGGCGGATGACGCGGCGGCCGTTCGCGTGCCGCTGCGCGTCGTGGCACGCGACCGCCGTTTCCAGACCGCGTGCGCCGCGAATTTCGCGCAGGGCTGGACCTCCTTCGGTGTGCGCGGAGCCCTCGTTCCGCTCTTCATCGTCGAAGTCCTGCGCAACCCGACCGCCGCGACGGGCGTCGCCTTCGCGATCGCCGCGGTCGCGCAGACGGTCGCCCTCGCCCCTGCCGCTCGCTTCGTCGACACGGTCGGTCGAAAGCCCGCCGTCATCGGGGGTTTCGCTCTCGCCGCCGCAGCCGTCGCGGCCGTTCCGTTCTCGAACGACATCGTCATGCTCACGGTGCTCCTGAGCGTCTACGGGGTCGCCGCCGCGTTCATGGGCACGGCGCCGGCCGCTCTCGTCGGAGACGCCGTCGCGGGTCGCGGGGGCAGGCCCGCCGCGGTGTTCTCGATGTTCTCGGATGTCGGTGCGATCGTCGGTCCGATCGCCGCGGGCCTCCTCGCCGATTCGGTCTCCTACGGCGCCGCGTTCTCCGTCGGTGCGGTGTTCCTCCTCGCGGTCGCGCTTCTCGCGATCACGATTCCGCGCCCCGCCGATCGATCGAGCGAACACTAGCGCCGACATCGCCCGAGCGCATCTCGTTTCGGTAACGGTTGGGCCGCGCAGAGGGGCGCTAATGGCCGGGCGCCATCCTCGATCCGTCGATACGACCACTGGCATCGGGGGAGCTGCGCGACCGCGGATTCCCTGTTCCGCCGAGGATGCAAGGGGTGGTTCGGCCATCACGCTCTCGGTATGGTCAGTGGCTGGTCGCCCCGTCGGGCGGCTCGACTGACGCTGATACATAACCGATGTGACGAGGTGCGCTATGTGGGAATTCCTGAGTGAGCGCTTCGACCAGATAGCGTTCGCGTCGCTGCAGCACTTCAGCCTCGTGGTGCAGTGTGTGATCCTCGCCACGGTCATCGCCGTGGCGATCGCCGCCCTGGTGTACCGCAGCCCCCGGTTGAGTGCGCTCACCAACGGCATCTCGGCGATCGGGCTCACGATCCCCGCGTTCGCCCTCATCGGGTTGCTCGTCACCCCGCTCGGGTTCGGCGTCGCTCCCGCGGTCGCCGTGTGCACGTTCTTCGCCGTGTTGCCGATCCTGCGCAACGCGATCGTCGGGTTCACCGGCGTCGACCCCGCGATCGTCGAATCCGCGCGCGGCATCGGGATGGGGCGTGTCCGCGCGTTCTTCCAGATCGAGCTGCCCCTCGCGTGGCCCGTCATCCTCGGGGGCATCCGTGTCTCGGCGCAGCTCGTCATGGGCATCGCCGCCGTCGCCGCGTTCGTTCTCGGTCCGGGCCTCGGCGGGCTCATCTTCTCCGGCCTCTCCCGACTCGGCGGAGCCAACTCCCTCGAGTCCGTGCTCACCGCCGTCATCGGCGTCGTGCTGCTCGCTCTCGTGCTCGACCTCATCCTCGTCGGCATCGGCCGACTGACCACTTCGCGAGGTATCCGTGTCTGAAACACCCACCGTCACCGCCGACCGCTCCGACTCCGCAGGCGAACCCGCGGGCGTGAGCGGAAAGTCGATCCTGCTCGACAAGGTCACCAAGAGGTACCCCGGGCAATCGGGGGCCGCAGTCGACGGCCTGACGCTCGAGATCCCCGCGGGCAAGATCGTCATGCTCGTCGGGCCGTCCGGTTGCGGCAAGACCACGACGCTCAAGATGATCAACCGCCTCATCGAGCCGACCGACGGTCGCATCGTCCTCGGCGACGAAGACGTCACGAGCATCGACGGCGACGAGTTGCGCCGCCGGATCGGATACGTCATCCAGGCCGGCGGACTCTTTCCGCACATGACCGTCGCCGCGAACATCGCCATCGTGCCGAAGATGCTCGGGTGGAAGCCCGACCGTATCGCGGCTCGCGTCGACGAGCTGCTCAATCTCGTGTCTCTCGACCCCGCCGCCTACCGCGACCGGTACCCGAAAGAACTCTCGGGTGGTCAGCAACAGCGTGTCGGTGTCGCGCGCGCCCTCGCCGCCGACCCTCCCGTGTTGCTGATGGACGAGCCTTTCGGCGCGGTCGACCCGATCACGCGACAGCGACTGCAAGACGAGCTCATTCGGATTCAGGAGGAGCTGCAGAAGACGATCATCATCGTCACCCACGACTTCGACGAGGCGGTGAAGCTCGGCGACTGGATCGTCGTCTTCACCGACGGGGCGCAGATCGTGCAGTACGACACCCCCGAGCGCATCCTCGCCGAGCCGGCGAACGAGTTCGTCGAGAACTTCATCGGCTCCGGTGCCGGACTCAAGCAACTCACTCTCCAGCGTGTCGAAGGGGTCGAACTCGCCGACGCGATCACCGCGAAACCCGGCGACGACCCGCGGGCGGTGCTCGGGGCGATCGAACAGGCCGGACACAATCACGTCGTCGTTCTCGACGAGCGTGACCGCCCGATCCAGTGGCTGAGCCGTCGGCAGCTCAATCGACTCGACTCCATCGACTCGACCCCCGACCCGCGCCTTCCCGTCGTCGGGCGTCGCGCGACCCTCAACGACGCCCTCGACGAGATGCTCGTCTCGAGTGCGGGGGCCGCGCTCGTCACGGGCAAACGCGATGCGTTCATCGGTGTCATCAACGTCGAGACGGTCATGACCGCGATCACGGCCGCGAGAGAAGCGGCCTCGACGGCGGCATCAGCGCCTGTCGGCACCAACACCGGACCCATCGGCGGTGTCGCGAGCCGCGGCACCGACGAGCACGCTCCCCGCACCCCCGCTGGGGGGCCAACCGCAGTGTCGGGTGGCGACACCCGTGAGTGAGGTCACGGCGGTCGAGACCAAGGCGGATGCCGCGCCGCCCACGGTCTCGTGGCGCAGCCTCATCGCCCAGCCGATCGGCATCCTCGTCGTGCTCGGCGGCTTCCTGGCCTGGCTTTCTTTCGCGCCGCTCACCGCGACGGAGCGCACGACACTCGACCCCGGCGCCCTCTGGAGTGCGACGGTCGAGCATCTCGCGCTGACGTTCACGGCGGCGGTCATCGTGCTCGCGATCGCCATTCCGCTCGGCATCCTGCTCACGAGGTCGGCGCTCCGCAAGTTCGTTCCTCCCGTGCTCGTCGTCGCCAACTTCGGTCAGGCCGCTCCCGCTCTGGGGCTCCTCGTGCTTCTCGCGATCTTCATCGCCTCCGGTTTCTGGGCGTCGATCACGGCTCTCGTGCTCTACGCCGCTCTCCCGGTTCTGCGCAACACGATGATCGGAATCAGCGGCGTCGATGCTCGGCTCGTCGAAGCCGGGCGCGGAATGGGCATGAGTTCCACGTCGGTGCTGTTCCGCATCGAGCTGCCCCTCGCCGTGCCCGTGATGCTCGCGGGCATCCGCACCGCGCTCGTCCTACTCGTCGGAACCGCGGCGCTCGCCGCGTTCGTCAACGGCGGTGGGCTCGGGCTTCTCATCACGACGGGCGTCAACCTGTACCTCACGAGTGTGCTCGTGTCTGGCGCCCTCCTCATCGCACTCCTCGCGCTCGCGATCGACTGGGTCGGCCGCGTCGTCGAGTTCGTCGCTCGCCCGAAGGGCCTGTGATGTCGCGTCGCAACCCCAGAAAGTCTCGAATGTCGTCTTTCCGTCGTCCCCTCCTCGCCACGATCGTCGCCGGCACCGCTCTGACCGCTCTCGCGGGCTGCGGACTGCAGCCCGCGACGGCATACGTTCCGCCCGTCGGCCCCGGTTCGATCGAGGAACTCGATCTGCCCGACGACGCGAGCATCACGATCACGTCGAAGAACTTCACCGAGCAACTGATCCTCGGCAAGATCGCGGTCATCGCGGCGTCGGCGGCGGGTTTCGAGGTCGAGGACCTCACGAACGTGCCCGGCAGCGTGCCGGTGCGGGAACTCATGCTCTCCGGCGACGCCGACATGACGTGGGAGTACACCGGAACCGCCTGGCTCACCTTCCTGGCAGAGGAGGAGGGGATCCCCGACCAGCAGGAGCAGTACGAAGCGGTGCGCGATGCGGACGCCGAGAACGGGCTCACCTGGTTGCCCACGGCTCCGCTCAACAACACGTACGCGATGGCGGTGCGAACCGAAGCGGTCGAAGAACTCGACGGCGTCGCGACGCTCTCGGATGTCGCGGCTCTGCCCGTGGAGGACCGCACCTTCTGTGTCGAGCCCGAGTTCAACTCTCGTGCCGACGGAATGAGCCCGATGCTCGAGGCCTACGATCTCGAGCGCGGTTCCGACGACGGCGTGCCCGAGTCGAACATCGGGATCTTCGACACGGGCGCTGTCTACACGGCGACCGATCGCGGCACCTGCAACTTCGGCGAGGTCTTCACGACCGACGGCCGCATCGATCAGCTCGACCTCACGGTTCTCGAAGACGACCGCGGTTTCTTCCCGGCGTACAACGTCGCCGCCGTTCTCGCGACCGAGACTCTCGAGGAGTACCCCGAGCTCGAGCAGGTCTTCGGTCAGATCTCCCCCGAGATCACGGACGAGACCCTCCGCGAACTCAACCTCAGAGTCGACTCGGCGGGCGAGGAGCCGGCGGATGTCGCACTCGACTTCATGCTCGACCGCGGGTTCGTCACCGAACCCTGAGCGCTAGAGGTCGAGTGAGCTTCCGGGCTCGAGGGCGAAGAACTCTCCGCCCCCCTTCTCTGTCGCGGCCTTGATGCGGTCGTTCGATATGCCCTTGCCCGCGACCGAGAGAACCATCTCGTGCACCGCGAAGCTGCGCCGCGGGGCGATCGCCTCGACGTAGTCGATGACCTCGCCGATCTTGAGCCAGGGTGCACCCGCCGGAACCGCGAGGGTCGGGATGTCGACACCCTCGGGGATGAAGAAGGAGTCTCCCGCGTAGTAGAGCTCGCCGTCGACGAGGACGCCGACGTTGTCGACGAGCGGGATGGAACGGTGGATCTCCGCGTGGGTTCCGCCGAAGAACCGCAGCGAAAACGGCCCGGCCTCGATCTCGTCACCCGCGGCGACCACGGTCACGTCGACGTCGTCACCTGCGGCGGCGGCGACTCCGGCGGGGCCGTAGATCGTCGCTCCGCTGTTGACGTCGAGGATGCGACGCAACTGCTCGGGAGTCCAGTGGTCGGGGTGCTCGTGGGTGATGACGATGGCCGTCACGCCGCGAGCATCCGACAGGGGAGTCGTGAACATGCCGGGGTCGACGATGAGCGACTGACCCGACTTCTCGAGAACGAGGCAGGAGTGTTCGTGCTTGGTGACCTTCATGCGTCGAGCCTACGCTCGCCGAGTCGCGTGCGACGGCAGCGCGGTCACTCGCTCGGTTTGGTCGGCCGCTTGCGCGTGTGGCATACTCGTGGAGTTGTCCACTTTCGGCCCCATCGTATAGTGGCCTAGTACGCCGCCCTCTCACGGCGGTAACACGGGTTCGAATCCCGTTGGGGTCACCACAAACCCGGATATCGCACCGTACTGAACGAAGTACCGTGTCGATCTCCGGGTTTTTTGGCGTCCGGAGCCGCGAATCGCGCGAGGGCAAGCCCCCGGTCTCACCGAGGTCGTCGTGACACGATGGTGTCTCGACCAGCAGTGAGGACACGATCATGAGCGACACCACCGACTCGACCCCCGCGAGCCACGACGACGAGGGCACCCCGAAGCCCGGCGGCGTGGGCGACGACAAGACCATCCCCGACTCCGACGACGGACTCGCGGTGAGCGTCACCGAAGAAGACACCCACTTCAACGCCGAAGAAGACCCCGAGGCCTGACCCGAGGCATCCCTCGGCTGCCGCCGCTCACCGCCCCGACGCGTCGACCGGACGATTGTTGATAACTTTGCCTCAATCCATCCGGTCGACGTGATCGGGGCCGTTCGAGTTGATCGGGCCAGGGGCGGCGTGAGCGGGGGTGACGTGAGCGAGAACGAGACGGTCCGTTTCGCCGCGGGCGCCGCGACGGCCGCATTCGAGTTCGGCGGTTCGAGCGATCGCGGCTCGGTGAGGCGCATCAACGAAGACAGCTTCCTCGCGCGCCCGCCCGTGTTCGTCGTCGCCGACGGCATGGGCGGCCACTCGCACGGCGACCGCGCGAGCCAGACCGCGATCGCCGTGTTCTCCCGCCGCTTCGGCGACGCCGCCCCCGCGCGGCCCGACGACGTGCTCGCGGCCATCCGCGAGGCCAACGACGACGTGCTCGCGCTCGCCGGATCGGGCGAGTCGCTTTCGGGAACGACCCTCGCGGGCGTCGCCTTCGTCGCGGTGAGCCCCGCGGGCGGCTACCACTGGATGGCCTTCAACGTCGGGGACTCCCGCGTCTACCGCTGGGACGGCCGCAGCCTCACCCAGTTGAGCGTCGACCACTCGGTCGTGCAAGAGCTCGTCGACGCGGGGGTGCTCTCGCGCGGCGAAGCCGAGCGGCACCCCGACCGCAACGTCGTGACGCGCGCCCTCGGAGCGGACTCCGACGTCGACCCCGACATCTGGCTCCTGCCCGCCGACGGGCGGCAGACGTTCCTCATCTGCTCCGACGGCCTCACGAAAGAGCTGAGCGACGACGAGATCGCGCGCATCATCGTCTTCCACGCGACGCTGAGCCTCGGAGACGAGCTCGCGATGTCGCTGAGCGAGCGGCTCGTGAGGGCCGCGGTCGCGGCGGGCGGATCCGACAACGTCACGGCCGTCGTCGTCGAAGCGGATGTCGCGAACATCCGTGCCGACCCGACCGCCGACGACGGCGCCGACGACGACACGATCGACCGACGGGGCGTCTCTCGACACCTCGAGGACACGAGCCCGAGGAGATGAGCGCGTGAGCGTGCACTATGCCGCAGCCGAAGCCGAAGGGTGGTTCGGGGTGATCCGTGACGGCCTCGCGGTCGTCTTCGACGTCGAGCCCGGGCCGGCCGTCGTCGACGCCGCCTGGTCGGCGATCACTGGGGAGAGCGCCCTGCCCGCACTCCTCGACCTCCTCACCCGGGACGGCCTCTCGGCGACCCCGCCCTTCGCGGTCGTCGACTGGACCGCGTCGACGCGCGAGATCCGGGCGATCGTGCGGGGAGGCGTCACCCTCGACGTCACCGATGACGAGGGCGCCCACGACACCCTCTCGGGTGCCGGAGCGGCGACCTGGATCGAGCGGCACTTCTCGTCTGTGCGGTCCGCGACCCTCACGGTGGATGCCGCGACCGTCGCGTCGTCGTCTCCGCTGCTGCCCGTCACCGCGGGCGCCGTCGTCGCGGCGTCGCTCTCGATCGAGCTCGCGGTGTCGGAGCAGGGCGCGCCCGCGGTGGCGCCGGTGCCCGAGCCGGCGCCAGCCGAGCCGCTGCCAGTCGAGCCGCTGCCAGAGGAATCGGTGCCCGACGAGTCGACCCTGGCCGCGACACCGTCGTCCGACGGGGACGGCGACGATGATGACGATGTCTCGGGCGACACGGTCGTGCGGCCGCGACGCAACGCCGCCGCTGCTCCCGCTCCGACGAGCGCCGACCTCGCGAGCGCCGCTCTCGCGAGCGCGGATCTGCCGAACGCAGACCCGCCCGCCGCCCCCGAGGCTGAGCCCGCCACGGTTCCGCTCGCGGGCGACCACGACGGCGAGACGATCATGACGAGCGACATCGCGGCCCTCCGGGGTCGCCGTCGCGAGGCGGCGGCCACGGGATCGCCCGCGGTCCTCGCTCAGCCCCGGGTCTCGGTGCGCCTGCCCGACGGCTCACGCGAGTCGCTCACGCAACCCGTTCTCGTGGGGCGTGCGCCGAGCGTCTCGAAGGTCTCGGGCGGGTCGCTTCCGCGTCTCGTGTCGCTCGGCACGGGCGATCAGGACATCTCGCGCAACCACGCCCAGGTCGCTCTCGAGGGCGACACCATCGTCGTGACCGACCTCCACTCGCGCAACGGCACCTTCGTGGTGCTTCCGGGCAAGTCGCCGCAGAAACTGCGTGCGGGGGAGCCCACCCCTGTCATCGTGGGCACGATCATCGACCTGGGCGGCGGCATCTCGCTCACGGTGGACGAGGACTGATGCGCCGCCCCGCATCCCAGCCTCCCGCGCTGCCCGGATACACCTTCGTGAGCGTGCTCGGCTCGGGCGGTTTCTCCGACGTCTACCTCTACGAGCAGCAGCTCCCCAAGCGTCGTGTCGCCGTCAAAGTGCTCCTCGCCGACGAGATCTCCGGGGCGGACCGCGCGGCGTTCGTGGGCGAGGCCAACCTCATGGCCCAGCTCTCGACGCATCCGTACATCGTGTCGATCTACCACGCCGACGTCGCGAGCGACGACCGGCCCTACTTCGTCATGGAGTACTGCTCCGGCCCGAGTCTCGCCGAGCGCTACAAACAGCAGACCTTCGCCGTCGCCGACGCGCTGCGCACGGGCGTGCGTCTCTCGAGCGCCATCGCGACGGCGCACTCGGCGGGCATCCTCCACCGTGACATCAAGCCGGCCAACGTGCTCACGAACGACTACGGGTGGCCGGCCCTCACCGACTTCGGCATATCCTCGGCCGTCGAGGACGACTCTCTGCAGGCCCACACGGGCACGCTCAGCGAACTCATCGACGAGAGCGGCGCGACGGGAACGGGCTCGATCGGCATGTCGGTGCCCTGGTCGCCCCCCGAGATGTTCGAAGACGACCCCAAGCCGGATGTGCGCTCCGACGTGTTCTCGCTCGCCGCCACGATCTACACGATCATCGCCGGGCAGACCCCGTTCGAGGTGCGCGGTCGCTCGAACGGCACCCTCGATCTGATCGGACGCATCGAGCGCGGCGCCGTCACCCCGATCTCGCGCACCGACGTTCCCCGCTCGCTCGTCGCCGTGCTGCAGAAGGGTATGGCGACCGATCGAGCGCAGCGATTCGAGTCGGCGATCGATTTCGCGCGGGCCCTCCAGCGCGTCGAGCTCGAGCTCGGATACTCCCCGACGCCGATCGACGTTCCGAACCTCGACGTCGTCGCCGATGAGCGCGTCGAGGGGGGAGACGACCCCGACGCCACTCGAGCCCGATCCGTCGCGACCATCGAGGCGCAACCGAAGGCTCCGCTGACCCCGGGGGATTCGCCGGCTCCCGTGATCCCCCCTCCGAGTGCGGATGCCGCAGAGACCGTGGCGCGCCGGTCGACGAGTATCGAGGCGCAACCGAGCACGCCCGCTCCCGACGAGACGGTCGTGCGGCCGCGCACCCGCGAGACGACGGGGCGCGCCTCGACCCAGTCCGCCTCGACCAATGCCGCGTCGACGCAGGGTGCCTTGACGTATGACACCTCAACCGACGCTGCGGCTACCGGCGCTGCCGCGACATCCGGTTCCGTCGCCGACGAGACCGTCGTTCGGCCCGCGCGCACCGAGCGGACCGCTGCCGACCCGCCCGCGGCCGCGGTCGGGGCTGCGGGGGAGGCGTCCGCAGCGGAGGCACCCGCGGGGTCAGGCGATGCTGTCGCCTCCCGACCGCGGAGTCTGACGGCGTGGATCGCGGGTGCCGCTGCCGCGGCGATCGCGATCGCGGTCGTCGTGAGCCTCGTCGTCTTCGGCCCGCCCGCGGGCCCCGACACCGCGACGAGTCCGAGCGCGCCCGCGGGCGGACCCGCCGTGCTCGACACCATCCCCGCTCCCGAGCTCGAGGGTGCAGAAGACGAGGGCGACAGTCTCGTCTTCACCGTCTCCAACCCCGACGCCGAGGAGGGCGACACCATCCGGTGGGCCCGCTTGCCGCAGGTCTCGACCGACCCGCCGCGCACGACCGACGACGGGGTCATTACGATCGACCCCTGGGCGGGCGAGCGCGTGTGCATCGAGGCGAGCATCATCCGCGACGGTCGATCGTCGGCCAACCCCCTCGAGGCGTGCTACCCCGAGTAGTCTCCGGGGGCGGCCGGGGCCTCCACGCTCGGCCCGACCGGTACCTCGACGATCAGGAAGTGATTCTCGTGACAACCACACCCCTCGCGACGGTCAAGCCGTTGAAGGTCGAGTTCTGCGGAGAGTGGCACGACGTCGTTCATCCGGCCGACTTCCACGTCGGCCGGGAGTCCGACCTCGTGATCGACGACAACCCCTACTTGCACCGGCGGTTCCTGCGCATCTACGAGGACTTCGGCATGTGGTGGCTCGGAAACGTCGGCAACCTGCTCTCGGCGACGGTCACCGACGCCACGGGGCAAGTGCAAGCCTGGCTCGCTCCCGGGGCGAGGCTCCCGATCGTCTTCGAGAAAATGATCGTGCTCTTCAGTGCGGGGTCGACGACCTACGAGTTCACCATCCACTCGGCCGAGGACTACTACAACACCTCGACCGCGATGGCCGGCTCGGGCGGGTCGACGACGATCGAACCCGTGCCACTCACGAGCTCGCAGCGCTTGCTCATCGTCTCGCTCGCCGAACACGTGCTGCGCCAGTCGTCTCCCGGGCGCGGGGAGATCCCGACCTCCGCCGAGGCGGCGGCGCGGTTGCACTGGTCGATGACGACCTTCAACCGCAAGCTCGACAACGTGTGCGAGAAGCTCGACAAGATCGGTGTCGCGGGGCTGCGCGGAGCCAAGGGCAAACTCGCGACCAACCGTCGACTGCGCCTCGTGGAATACGCCGTCGCCACGCGGCTCGTCGGGCCCGACGACCTCTACTTGCTCGATCGCAACGACCTCGACAACCGGGATCTCGACGCGAACGGGTGAAACCGGCGGGCGCCGCCCCTCTCGGGGGCCACGCTCCGCGCCGCCGTTCTGTTAGCTTGGTCACCGACCGGCCCGCGGGGGTGTGCATCGCGGCCGGCGAATTCATTCTGGGGCTTCTGGGGGTACGCGCTTGAGCGCGCTGACGACGTGGATCACGAAGCGGAAGAAGGCTGTCGCCTCGACGCTCGTCGTCGCTCTCGTCGCCGGGGTGCCGCTCACGATCGCCGCCCTGCACCCGGGATTCCCGGTGACCGACGTCGACCTCACGGCGCGCGACGTCTGGGTCACCAACGGTGAGCAGCTGCAGGGTGGGCGACTCAACCGTCAGATCGAAGAACTCAACGCCTCGGTCGTGGCATCGAGCTCGGAGTTCGACGTCCTGCAAAACGGAGACACCCTCTTCATGGTCGATCCCGTCGGGGGTCGCGTCGAGTCGGTGAGCCCCTCGACGACCGAGGTCACCTCGTCCATCGACGTTCCCGTGGGTTCGGAGGTCGACTACGGCGGCGACGTGCTCGCGATCGTCTCGCCCGAGGGCGACCTGTGGATGACCGGCTCGGTCGGCGACCTCGTCTTCAACTACGCGCAGACCGACCCCCTCGTGCGCCTCGGAGACGGTGGCCATGCGGTCGTCACGAAGGCGGGAGCGGTCATCGCCGTCTCGCCCGAGGAGGGCGCGGCCTACCGCATCGAGTCGCTCGGGGCCGAGATCGTCGAGACGGAGTTTCCCGAGATCGGCGCGTTCGAGCTCACCGCCGTCGGAGACGAAGCGGTCGCGCTCGACACGACGACGAGCACGGTCGTCAAAGAAGACGGAACGGTGTTCGAGCTCGAGCACGACGGCTTGCGCATCCAGCAGGCCGGCCCCGCGAACGAGGCCGTCTACGTCGCGTCCGGCGACGCCCTGCTCGAGGTCGATCTCGGGTCGGGCGAGACCGTCGAGCACGCGGCATCCATCGAGACGCCCCTCACCTCGCCCGAGGATGCCTCGGCCCCCGTGTTCCTCGACGGGTGCGCGCACGGCGCGTGGGCGGGGGCGCAGCGCTACCTCCTCGCGTGCGAGGGTGCCGAGGGTCAAGCGCAGGAGATCACGGAGCCCACGGCGGGGAACACCCTCGAATTCCGTGTCAACCGCTCTGTCATCGCGCTCAACAACCTCACCAACGGCAACACGTGGCTCGTCGACGACAACATGCGTCTCGTCGACAACTGGGAAGACGTCACGCCCCCCGAGGAGGCCGACGGCGTCGAGGGTGACGAGAAGTCGGCGACCCAGTCGCTCTCCGACACCCTCGCCGAGCGCACCGAGAACAACCGGCCGCCCACGGCCACCGACGACGAGTTCGGCGTGCGCCCCGAGAAGACCACGATCCTCCCCGTTCTCGACAACGACACCGACCCCGACGGCGACATCCTCGTCATCTCGCGCTTCGACGACATCGCGTCGTCGACAGGCAAGCTCGACCCGATCGACGGAGGCCGGGCGCTCCAGTTCACGCCGTCGGAAGACTTCGTCGGCAATTTCGCCTTCAGCTACACCGTGGACGACGGGCGCGGGGGCACCGACAGTGCTCGCGTGACCGTCAACGTGCGACCGCCCGAGATCAACGAGCTACCCGAATCGCAGCGGCTCTCGGCGACGACGGCCGAGGCGAACCAGCAGATCACCTACAACGTGCTGAACGACTGGCTCGACCCCGACGGCGACGACCTCTACCTCGTCGGCGCGAGCCCGCGGTCGGGCGACCTCGTGCAGTTCACTCCCGACGGCTACGTGACCTTCTCGCACCGCACGTCGGAGATCGGCGTCAAAGAGGTCACCGTGCAGGTGAGCGACGGCATCGGGGATCCCGTCGAGGGAGTCCTCACCGTCGACGTCCAAGCGACGGGATCGCTCAGCCCCATCGGCACTCCCGACTTCGCCGAGACCTTCACGGGTGAGCCCGTCGTGGTCGAGCCCCTCGACAACGACCTCTCGCCCTCGGGCGCTCAGCTCTCGCTCTCGAGCATCGCCGAGCCCGGCCGGGGAGCCACCGCGTCGCTCAACGCCGATCAGGGCACGGTGACGTTCAGCGCTCCGACCGCGGGCATCTACTACGTGACCTACATGGTGAGCGCGGGCGGGATGTCGAGCGAGAGCATCATCCGCGTCGACGTGACAGACAAGATCGACGACGAACGACCGCCGATCGCCGTGAAAGACACCGCCTATCTGCGCGGGGATGCGCCGACGATCGTGTCCGTGCTGTCGAACGACACGAGTCCGTCGGGTCGCGTGCTCGCCGTGCAATCCCTCGACGTCGACGACGACCTCCTCGCGCGCGGGCTCGTCGTCGAGTTGCTCGAGAGCACCCTCATCCGCGTGACCTCGCCCCAAGCGCTCACCGAGCAGGTGTCGTTCAGTTACACGATCTCCGACGGCGCCAACACGGCGACGGCGGGGGTCACGGTCGTGCCCGTGCCTCCCCTCACGAAGCATCAGCCCCCGATCGCGAATGACGACACCGCGACGGTGCGCGAGGGCGACATCGTCACGGTCGACGTGCTCGAGAACGACTACCACCCCGACGACGTCACAATGTCGGTCGAGGAGGAACTCGTGAGCGAGCCCGCCGAGGGGCTCGCATTCGTCAACGCGAACACCGTGCGTTTCCAGGCTCCGGACGAGCCCGGGCAGTACAGCGTCGACTACTCGGTCGTCGACCCCTACGGGGAGACCTCCGCCGCGAACGTGCTCTTCACCGTCACGCCGGTCGACGAAGACGCGAACCAGGAACCCGTTCCCGAGCCCCTCACCGCGCGGGTGCTCTCGGGCGGGTCGATCCGCGTGGAGATCCCGCTCGACGGCATCGACCCCGACGGCGACTCCGCGCAACTGCTCGGCTTCCCGGTCAACCCCACGCTCGGCACGATCGTCGACGACGGCATCGACTACTTCGTCTACGAGGCTGTCGGCGGGCTCGCGGGCACCGACGAGTTCAGCTACGAGGTCTACGACGCGTTCGGGGCCACGGGCATCGCGACGGTCAAGATCGCCGTCATCCCCGAGCCGACCGAGAGTCTTCCGCCGAACGCCGTTCCCGACAGCGTCGCGGTGCGTCCCGGCAGGGTCGCCCAGGTGGATGTCACCGCCAACGACTCCGACCCGCAGGGGGCGGCGATCAAGGTCGAAGACGAGCTCATCGACGTGCCCGACGACATCCCGGTCGAGGTCGAGCGCAGCCAGACGGTCATCATCGAGGCGCCGGACGAGGAGATGTCGTTCTCGTTCCGGTACGAACTGACCAACAACCTCGGCGGTTCGTCGGTGAGCTACGTGCAAGTACAAGTGACTCCGGATGCCCCGATCCTCCCGCCGAGCGCCGACGACATCATCATCGACACCGCGGACATCGCGGGCGAGCAGTCGATCTCGGTCGACATCTACGACAACGTGTTCAACCCCGGGGGGCGCAACTCCGACCTCGCCGTGTCGCTCGAGGGGCCCAACGCGTCGTCGGCCGAAGTGCTCGACGGGGGCAGGGTCGAGGTGACGCCCGGGGAGACGCGTCAGGCGATCGCCTATCGCGTGACCGACGACGTCGAAGACCTCGACGCGATGGCGTTCATCATCGTGCCCGCGGCGACGGGCGAGGAGTTCGACGATCCGCCGATCATCGACCCGTCGCTCCCGGTGCAGTACATCGACCAGAACGAGACGAAGGAGTGGGATCTCTCGGAGATCGTCTTCGTGCCGTCGGGTCGCGACGTGATCATCACCGACCCCGCGAGCGTGAGCGCGGTGCAGAGCAACGGCGACTCGAACTACGTCGACGAGGACACCATCCGCTTCACCCCGCCGCTCGACTACCGGGGCCCCGCTGCGATCAACTTCACGGTCACCGACGGGTCGAACCCCAACGACCCCAATGGCAACGTCTCGTCGCTGCGGCTCAACATCATCGTCGGCGACCCCGAGTCGCGCGACGTCGAGCCGACCTTCACGTCGCCCTCGGTCGAGGTCGAGGCGGGCGAGTCGGCGACGATCGACCTGCGCGAGTCGACGGGGCACCCGAACCCGCAGATCCTGCAGGAGATCACCTACTCCGACATCACGGGCGCGAGCGAGGGTCTGCAGGTCGAGCAGGCCGGTTCGACGCTCACCCTCTCGGCGCCGATCGACGCCGTCAAGGGAACGGCGTCGACCCTCGGCGTGACCCTGCGCTGGGGCGACTTCGAGGTCCCCGGCACCGTCAACGTCACGGTCGTGTCGTCGTCGAGGCCCCTCGCCGTCGCCGTGAGCGACTCGGCGGAGGCCGCGCGCGGCGATGGCGCAACGGTCGTGCCCGTTCTCGCCAACGACTCCAACCCGTTCCAATCGACGGGGCAGTCGCTGCGCGTGATCGACGCGAACGTCGACAACAGCGGTGAGCCGGCATCGGTGACGTTCACCGAAGACAGCGTGCGCATCGCCCCGAACCCCAACCTCAAGTCGGGGGAGATCGTCGTCATCTATCGCATCGCTGACGCGACGAACGATCCCGATCGCGAGGTCAACGGCACTGTGAGCCTCGTCGTGAGCGACGTTCCCGACGCCGTCGCCAAACCGGTGCGCCAGCCGAACAACGAGATCGGTGCCGACGGCACGGCGACGTGGGTGTTCCAGGCTCCCGCGACCAACGGAAAACCGATCACGTCGTACGACATCACCGTGACTCCGGCCATCAGCAACCCGCCCACGTGCACGGCGGGGGCACGCTGCACGCTCACCGGGCTCACGAACGGCACGGCGTATCGCATCAGCGCCGCCGCCGAGAACATGCGCGGTCGCGGCGGTTTCTCGCCCCAGAGCGACCCGATCACGCCCTTCGGCACCCCGGGAACACCCGAGCCGACCAAGACGACGCAATCGAAGTGGTCGCCCGCGAACATCACCTGGAGCTGGCCGGCGGTCGACGCCCGCGGTGGATCGACGACGTACTTCTGGGAGCTCAACTCGGGGCAGAAGGGTCAGGGCACGTCGACGTCGGCGACCGTGTCGGGCCTCGGTCCCGGCACATACACGCTCTCGGTCTACGCGCGGAACTCGGGCGGCAGGGACGGCCAGACGGGCACCTCCGCTCCCGCCGAGGTGCGGCAGCAGCCCACCCCCAACGCCGTGCGGAACCTCTCGGCGAGGGCGTCGAGGCCGACTGCGAACGCCGACCTGACGTTCTCGTGGAACCCGCCCAACAACGCGACCGCGGATGCCGCGGGCGACGGCCTGCGCTACCGCTGGTCGGTCAACACGGGTGGAAGCGGCACCGGAACCGCGACGACCGTGAACCTCAACGGCAAGGGTCAGGGCAACCACACCATCACCGTCGTGCCGTTCAACGACAGCGGCGACGGCCCGGCGCAGACCGCCTCGGTGCGAGTCGACGCCCCGCCGCCACCGGCCCGCAACCCCAGTGTCGAACCGCGCCGCGGTGACGGAAGGGTCGGCCAGCAGCAGTGTGGCAGCTGGAGCTGCGCCTACCCGGCGATGTCGTGGAACGATGTCGAGCCCGGAAGCTACAACCTCTGCTACACCCTCTCGGGCAACGATGCGATCAGCGGCTGCCAGCGCGTGAACATCGCGAGTTCGGGCAGCCACCAGTTCACGGGTCAGGGATTCCGCGGCTGGCCGAACAACACCCTCGCGGTGCGGATCGAGGGCGTCGCCAACGCCTCGAAGTCGTGGGGCAACTCGTCGTGTCTCAACACCGGGAGCGGATGTCGCAATGGCCCGTGACCGTCGCCCCGCCCCCTCGTCCTCCCGTTCTGCCCACACCCAGGAGAAACCGTGCCCGTAACCCAAGAGCAAGCCGACTGGTTCGCCGACGCTTTCCGCAAGCTCATCGGCAATGTGAACAAGGCGATCGTGGGCAAAGACGAGGTCATCAAGCTCGTGCTCACGGCGCTCGTCTCCGACGGTCACGTGCTCCTCGAGGACTTCCCCGGCACAGGCAAGACCGTGCTCGCGAAGGCGCTCGCCAACACCCTCGACGGCACGACGTCGCGCATCCAGTTCACGCCCGACCTGTTGCCCTCCGACGTCACGGGCGTGCAGATCTTCGACCAGTCGAAGGGCAAGTTCACCTTCCACCCCGGCCCGATCTTCGCGTCGATCGTGCTCGCCGACGAGATCAACCGCGCGAGCCCCAAGACCCAGAGCGCGCTCCTCGAGGTCATGGAGGAGGGCATCGTCACGATCGACGGCGAGAGCAACCCGGTCGGCGCCCCCTTCATGGTCATCGCGACCCAGAACCCCGTCGAGCAGGCCGGAACCTACAAGCTGCCCGAAGCCCAGCTCGACCGGTTTCTCATCAAGACCTCGCTCGGCTACCCCGACACCAAGACGACGGTCGCCTTGCTCATGTCGTCGTCGTCGCGAGCGCGCGCCTCACTCGTGTCGCCAATCATCAAGCCCGATTCGATCGTCGCGATGACGGCTCTCGCGACGGAGGTCTTCGTCGACGAGTCGGTGATGACCTACCTGAGCGAGATCGTGGATGCCACGCGCGTCAACAAAGACATCCTGCTCGGGGTGAGCATGCGAGGTGCCCTCGCCCTCGCGAGGGCCGCGAAAACGTGGGCCATCGCCGCCGGGCGCACGTATGTCACACCCGACGACGTGCGCGACCTCGCCGTTCCCGTCTTCGCCCACCGCATGATCATCGACCCCGAGTCGGAGTTCGCGGGTGTCAAGGCCGAGGACCTCGTGAGCCGCATCCTCGTCGACATCGAACCGCCCGTCTACCGCGCCGCGTGACCGCTCCGCACGAGGTCGCTGTCGAGCGAGCACAGCGAGCCGGTCTCTCGATCGTCGCGCCGCTGCGCGCACTCGCCGCGGCGACCGGGCCGCGGCTCGCGGCTCTCGCGCGCGTCGTGGGGCGCGCGGTCGGCCCCGTGCTCGGCGTCGTCACCCCCGCGGGCTGGACGGTGCTCGCGTTCGCCGTCGTCGCCGTGACACTGAGCCTCGTCTTCGCGTGGCAGGAGTTCACCTACCTCGGTTCGGTGCTGCTCGCCGCCTTCGTGCTCGCGACCGTGTTCCTCATCGGTCGCTCGTCGTACGGCGTCGAGATCGAACTCAACCCCCGACGCGTCGTGGTCGGAGACCGCGCCCTCGGGCGCATGGTCGTGACCAACACGGGTGCGCGACCGCTCTCTCCCGTGCGCATGGAACTTCCGGTCGGCAAGGGCCTCGCGGAGTTCCAGCTGCCCGCGATGGCGCCGGGTGAGGAACACGAGGAGCTCTTCGCCGTGCCCACGACCAAGCGGGCCGTGATCGTCGCGGGTCCCGCCGAGTCGGTGCGGGGAGACCAGCTCGGGCTCATGCGCCGCGCGGTGCGCTGGACCGAACCCGTGGAACTCTTCGTGCACCCCGCGACGGTGCGCCTCGCGGCCACGGCGTCGGGCCTCGTGCGCGACCTCGAGGGGCAGGTGTCGAAGAAGATCACCAACAGCGACATCGCGTTCCACGCGCTCCGGCCCTACGTGCCGGGAGACGATCGCAGATACGTGCACTGGCGCACGTCGGCGCGCATCGGACAGCTCATGGTGCGCCAGTTCGAGGAGACGCGTCGGTCGCAGCTCACCATCATCCACAACAGTCTCGAGAGCCTCTACGCGAGTGAGGAGGAGTTCGAGCTCGCGGTCTCAGTCACGGCGTCGATCGGCGCTCAAGTGTTGCGCGACGGCACCCAGATGAACATCGTGAGCGAGAGCGGGGTGTGGCGCACCCCCTCGGTCACGTCGATGCTCGACCACTCGAGCCGTATCGAACCCGCGGGACGGATCTTCGAGAGCACGCGCAGTTTCGCTCGCGAGCAGACCAAGCGACTGCCCGCACCGAGCATCGTCATGATCGTGGGCGGGTCGCTCATGTCGACGGCCGAGTTCCGCAGCATCGAGAGCCTCTTCGGGCAGGACACGACGCAGATCGGATTCCGCATCTCGGCGGGGGCCGCGCCGTCGATCTCGGCCGTCGGCTCGCTCACCCTCGTGACGGTCGGCAGGCTCAGCGACCTCGGCATGCTCGTGAGGGTCGCCTCGTGAGCGCGTCGGCGCCGCAGCAGACGCAGGCGAAGCCGGTGCGTGCGCCTCGACCGGCAACTCCGAAGCGGATGCCGTCGACCCGCACGTGGGCCGACATCGCCGTTCTGCTCACCCTCGCGATGCTCGGCGTCGTCGGGTTCGAGCCGCCGTTCGGCGGGTTCGGGTTCCTGCTCGCGGGAATCGGCGGTCTCGCCGTGGGGGCGGCCACGGGCATCCTCACCTCGATCTACCGTCTGCCCGTGATCACGACGACCCTCGTCGCGGTGACGGGCTACTTCCTCCTCGGCAGCGCCTTCGCGGTTCCCGGCCAGGCGCTCGCGGGAGTCTTCCCGAGCCTGCAGTCGCTCGCCTCCCTCGCCGTCGGCGCGGTCTACGGGTGGGCCGACATCGTCACCCTCCAGACCCCGATCGGTGCGCCGCAGTACATCGCGGTCGTGCCCTTCGTCGCGACCTGGCTCGTGGCCCTCATCGCGACGACACTCGCGGCGCGATGGCTGCCGTCGCGCCCGCGTGCCGCGTGGCGTCACGGGGTCATGCTCATCGGGCCCGTGCTGCTCTACCTCGCGGGGGTCCTCCTCGGCACCGACACCCCGTTCCAAGCGGGCGTTCGCGGCGTCACCTTCGCGGTGCTCGCCCTCGTGTGGCTCGCTTGGCGACGCTCGAGCGAGGGCACCCTCGCGGCCGAGTCCGCGGCGCGCAACCGGCGCCGCAAACTCGCGGGCACCGCCATCCTCGTCGCGGCGTCCGTCGTCGTCGGCACCGGATCGGCTCTCGTGCTCGCTCCGCCGAACGACCAGCGATTTGTTCTGCGCGACGAGATCGAACCGCCGTTCGACCCCCTGCAGTACCCGAGCCCGCTCGCGGGGTTCCGTGAGTACAGCAAGCTCATGCAGGAAGACGTGCTCTTCACCGTCGACGGGCTCGCGCCCGCCGATCGGCTGCGTCTCGCGACGATGGACACCTTCACGGGCAAACTCTGGAACGTCACGGGCCCCGAACTCCAGACCGCCGGTTCGGGGTCGTTCGCTCTCGTCGGTCGCGAACTTCCCCGGCAGGATTTCATCACCGCGGATCGGCGCGAGAACGTCACCGTGACGATCGAGGCCTACGACGACGTGTGGGTGCCGAGCGTCGGCTACCCGACCGATCTCGAGTTCACCGCGGGAGACGCCGCCGACGACACCGACAGCCTGCGCTACAACGAGGCGACGGGCACGAGCGTGCTCACGACGGGCGTGAGCGAGGGCGACAGCTACACGATCGACGCGGATGTGCAGCGCGTGCTCTCGGGCGACGACCTCGCCGACGCGAGCCCCGCCGCGATCTCGCTCCCGCCCATCACCGACAACCCCGACATCACGACGGCGAAAGCCCAGGAGCTCGCCGGAAGCGCGACCGAACCGGCGGCGCAACTCGAGGCCATCCGGCTCGGGCTCGCGGAGCAGGGCTTTCTCTCTCGGGGGCTCGCGTCCGACGCCGTGCCCTCCCGGGCGGGTCACGGAGCCGATCGCATCGACGAGCTCTTGAGTCGAAACCAGCTCATCGGAGACGAAGAGCAGTACGCCTCGGCGTTCGCCCTCATGGCGTCGACCTACGGCTACCCCGCTCGCGTCGTCATGGGATTCGCTCCCGAGGTCGTCGAGGGGCAAGTGACCGAGGTGCGCGGTGAAGACGTGAGCGCGTGGGTCGAGGTCGCCTTCGAGGACATCGGGTGGGTCGCCTACGACCCCACCCCCGACGAGACCGACATCCCGCAAGACCAGACCCCGCAGCCGCAGATCGAACCGCAACCGCAAGTGCGTCAACCGCCGCGTGCCGACAACGACCCCGAAGACCTCCTCACCCCCGTCGAGCTCGACAACGAAGACACCGACGACGAAGACGCTTTCGTCTTTCCGACGTGGCTCGTCGTGCTCGCGCTCAGCATCCTCATTCCCGCCGCGATCATCCTCATCCCCGCGCTCATCATCGGCGCGCTCAAGGCTCGACGCGCTCGCCGTCGCCGGGACGCGGCGACGGGGGACGCCCGAGCCGCGGGAGCGTGGGACGAACTCGTCGACCAGTACACCGAACTCGGCTACGCCGTGCCCGCCCGATCGACACGCCCGATGATCGCGCGCGACCTCGAACGCCAGGTGCCGGGGGAGGAGCCGCTCCCGCTGCGATCGCTCGCGACGGCGACAGACCGCGCCGTGTTCTCCGGTGCCGACCTCGATGCGGTGAGCACCGACGAGGTGTGGTCGGAGGCCATCGCGGCCGTCGAGATCGCGCGTCGCGCCGTCACGCGCTCCCGCCGCATCCTCAGCAGGTATCGCTTGCACCGCCGTCGGCGTCGCCGCGGTCGCGCGTGACCACTCGGCTACCATGGCGTTCGTCGCTGAGCGGGGAGGTCGCGGGATGACGCCAACAGATCCGCACGCGGACGAGGGTCGGCCGTTCATCGCGCCGCCCCCGGGTGCGGATGCCGCGCCGCCCACTCAGAACGGTTCGAACGGTTCGGACGGGCCGGGGCGCAGCGCTACCGACGGCTCCGCCGGAGACCCCGCCCCCGACGACTTCATCAGCCTCCCGCCGGGCGTCGTCGACATCCCCGATCCCGACTCGGGAACACGCCGCGTGCAGCGGGCCAGACCGGACATCGCCGAGCCCGCGGCGACCCGCGGGCCGACCGCGCCGGCCGCGCCGGGCGGGATCACGTTCTTCCCTGCGCCGATCGGAGCCCCTGCACCGATCGGAGCTCCTGCGCCGCCCGTGCGCGACGCGCCGCCCGCCACCCCCGCGCCCGCCGCGCAACACGACGTCGAGACGGGGCAGACGGCAGCCGTCACGTGGCGCTTGCGCCTGCCCGGTGGCGACAGCATCCTCGTCGACCGGGCGGTCTTCGTGGGGCGCAACCCCTCGGCGACCGACGTCGCCGGTCTCGCGACCGCGGGCGCGCGACTCGTCGCCGTGGTCGACCCGGCCAAGACGGTGTCGAAGACGCACGCCCTCTTCGTGCTCGACGGCACCGACCTGCTGGTCGTCGACCTCGACTCGACGAACGGCGTGCACATCACCGCTCCCGGCGACGCCGAGCGTGCCGCGACCCCCGGCCAGACCACCGCCATTCCGGACGGCGCTCGCGTCGAACTCGGCGACTTCGCTCTCGACGTCTCTCGCGGCTGACCCCCGTCGCAACGAGCGCGCAGCGGTGCGCGTCGTAGACTTGCGAGATTACGCCCGTGTTACACGCGGTCGAGAGCACGTCACGAAGAGAGAGGGCGCTTCAGTGGGCAGGACGCTGGCAGAGAAGGTGTGGGACGACCACCTCGTGGTCAAAGGCGACGACGGATCACCCGACCTCCTCTACATCGACCTCCACCTCGTGCACGAGGTCACGAGCCCGCAGGCGTTCGACGGATTGCGCATGGCGGGTAGGCCCGTGCGGCGCCCCGATCTCACGATCGCGACCGAAGATCACAACACCCCGACCCTCGACATCGACAAACCGATCGCCGATCTCACGAGCCGCACCCAGATCCAGACCCTCCGCACCAACGCGGCCGAGTTCGGGGTGCGGCTGCACTCCCTCGGCGACGTCGAGCAGGGCATCGTGCACGTCGTCGGCCCCCAGCTCGGTCTCACGATGCCGGGCATCACGGTCGTGTGCGGTGACTCGCACACCTCGACCCACGGCGCGTTCGGAGCGATGGCGTTCGGCATCGGCACGAGCGAGGTGGAGCACGTGCTCGCCACCCAGACCCTTCCGCTCAAGCCCTTCAAGACCATGGCGATCACGGTCGAGGGTGAGCTGCGCCCCGGTGTCACGGCGAAAGACATCATCCTCGCCGTCATTGCGAAGATCGGAACCGGCGGTGGGCAGGGCTACGTGCTCGAATACCGCGGCAGCGCCATCCGCTCGCTGTCGATGGACGGCCGCATGACGATCTGCAACATGTCGATCGAGGCGGGCGCCCGCGCGGGGATGGTCGCGCCCGACCAGACGACCTACGACTACCTCGAGGGAAGGCCCCACGCTCCCGAGGGTGCCGACTGGGATGCCGCGGTCGCCTACTGGAACACGCTCGCGACCGACGACGACGCCGTGTTCGACGCCGAGGTCTTCCTCGACGCGAACGAGCTCGAGCCCTTCGTGACGTGGGGAACCAACCCCGGCCAGGGCGTCTCGCTCAACGACAGCGTTCCCGACCCCGCGACGATCGTCGACCACAACGAGCGGGCCTCGGCCGAGCGCGCCCTCGAGTACATGGCCCTCAAGGCCGGAACCCCGATGAAGGACATCGCCGTCGACGCCGTGTTCATGGGGTCGTGCACCAACAGCCGGATCGAAGACCTGCGAGCCTTCGCCTCGATCATCAAGGGGCAGAAGAAAGCCGACGGCGTGCGCGTCATGGTCGTGCCGGGGTCGGCGCGCGTGCGCATCGAGGCCGAGGCCGAGGGAATAGACCAGATCGTCAAAGACTTCGGAGCAGAGTGGCGATTCGCGGGGTGCTCGATGTGTCTCGGGATGAACCCCGACCAGCTCGCTCCCGGCGAGCGCTGCGCGTCGACCTCCAACCGCAACTTCGAGGGACGCCAGGGCAAGGGCGGTCGCACGCACCTCGTGTCGCCGCTCGTGGCAGCCGCGACCGCGGTGCGCGGAACGCTCTCGAGCCCCGCCGACCTCGCGGTCGCCGCCGAGAGGGGCGCGATCTGATGGACAAGGTCACCGTCATCACGGGTGTCGCCGCGCCGCTCGAGCGCGCGAACGTCGACACCGACCAGATCATCCCCGCCGTGTTCCTCAAGCGCGTCACCAAGACGGGTTTCGACGACGCACTCTTCTACGGATGGCGGCAGGACCCCGACTTCGTGCTCAACCGACCCGAATTCCAGGGTGCGAGGGTGCTCGTCGCCGGACCGGACTTCGGCACGGGCTCGAGCCGCGAGCACGCCGTGTGGGCCTTGCGCGACTTCGGGTTCGCCGCCGTGCTCAGCCCGCGATTCGGCGACATCTTCCGCGGCAACGCGGGCAAGCAGGGGCTCCTCGCGGCGCAGATCACCGAGGCCGAGGCCGAGGAGTTCTGGGCACTCATCCGCTCGAACCCCGGCATCGAGGCGACCGTCGACCTCGAGGCGCGGACCGCGACGATCGGCGAGCGCACCGTGGCGATCGAGGTCGACGACTACACCCGCTGGCGTCTTCTCGAGGGCCTCGACGACATCAGTCTCACCCTGCGTGACGAAGCGCAGATCACAGAGTTCGAGGGGCGCCGGGCATCCTGGCGACCGCGCACTCTGCCCGTAAAGTAGATCGACCGATCAGAAATCAGTGCAGGTGAACTCAATGAACTCTCTCGTCACAGACGCCCAAAAGGCGGGTCAGCGCGTGGGAATGACGTCCGACTCGATCATCATCGACGGCGGTAAACCCCTCAGGGGAACCATCGAGGTGCGCGGGGCGAAGAACCTCGCGACCAAGGCGATGGTCGCGGCACTCCTCGGGCAGACCCCGAGTGTTCTGCGCGATGTTCCCGACATCAGCGACGTGCAGGTCGTGCGCGGACTCCTCGAGGTCTACGGGGTCAAGGTCACGAGCGAGGCGCGCGGAGAGCTGCGGTTCGACACGAGCAAGGTCGAGACGGCCGATTTCGCCGAGATCGACGCGCACGCGGGAGCGAGCCGCATCCCGATCCTCTTCTGCGGACCCCTCCTGCACCGCCTCGGTCACGCGCGCATCCCCGACCTCGGTGGTTGCCGCATCGGCGACCGCCCCATCGACTTCCATCTCGACGCGCTGCGCAAGTTCGGCGCGATCGTCGACAAGACTTACGAGGGCATCAACCTCACCGCTCCGAACGGCCTCAAGGGTGCCGACATCGAGCTGCCGTACCCGAGCGTCGGGGCGACCGAACAAGTGCTGCTCACGGCTGTGCTCGCCGAGGGCACGACCGAGCTCAAGAACGCGGCCATCGAGCCGGAGATCATGGATCTCATCGCCATCCTTCAGAAGATGGGCGCGATCATTTCGGTCGAGCCCAACCGCGTCATCCTCATCGAGGGTGTCGAGAGCCTCGACGGCTACAAGCACCGCGCGCTCTTCGACCGCAACGAGGTCGCGAGCTGGGCGTCGGCCGCACTCGTGACCGGGGGAGACATCCTCGTCAAGGGTGCCCGCCAGTCGGAGCTCATGACCTTCCTCAACGTCTTCCGCAAGGTCGGCGGCGCGTTCGACGTGCAAGACGACGGCATCCGCTTCTGGCACCCCGGAGGCAACCTCAAGCCCGTGACGATCGAGACCGACGTACACCCCGGGTTCATGACCGACTGGCAGCAGCCGCTCATCGTCGCGCTCACGCACGCTCACGGCGAATCGATCGTGCACGAGACGGTCTACGAGAACCGTTTCGGCTTCACCGACGCGCTCAACGAGATGGGCGCCAACATCGTCGTGCACAAGACCGGACTGCCCGACCACCCGCGTCGCGTCGCTCGCCGCGATTTCGAGCAGGCCGCCGTCATCACGGGACCGACGAAGCTGCACGGCGCCGCGATCTACGTTCCCGACCTGCGCGGAGGGTTCAGTCACCTCATCGCGGCGTTGAGCGCCGAAGGTCGATCGGTCATCAGCAACATGGGCATCATCAGCCGCGGCTACGAGCACATCATCGACAAGCTCGAGGCGCTCGGGGCCGATTTCGTCTACGAAGGCTGATCCGGCGTGACGAAACGCGCGTCCGAGAAGACCCCGATCTTCCGGTTCCTGGCGTTCCTCCTGCTCCCCGTGATGCACGTGCTCGCGCGGTATCGCCTCCACGACGGCGACAAGCTCCCGAAAGACGGAGCGTTCGTTCTCGCACCCAACCACTACAGCGAGATCGACCCCGTCGTCGTGGGGGTCGCGATGTGGAAACTCGGGAGGATGCCGCGCTACCTCGCGAAAGCCGACCTCTTCAAGTACCCCGTCATCGGCACCCTTCTGCGCGCCTCCGACCAGATCCCGGTCGAGCGGACGGGCGCCGTTCGTGGGAGCGACCCCCTCGTCGCAGCACGCAAGATCGTCGACAAGGGGCTCGCCGTCGTCATCTACCCCGAGGGGTCGCTCACGCGCGACCCCGACCTCTGGCCCATGCGCGGCAAGGCGGGGGCCGTGCGCATGGCGCTGCAGTCGGGCATCCCCATCATCCCCGTGGCTCACTGGGGAACGCAGAAGGTCATGCCGCGCTACGCCAAGCGCATCAGCGTCTTTCCGCGCAAGACCATCGACATCAAGTTCGGCGACCCCGTCGACCTCTCCGCCTTCCGCGACAAACCCCTCGACGGCGCGACGGTGACCGCCGCGACGTCGCTCGTCATGGATGCGATCACCGCCCTGCTCGAAGACCTCCGAGACGAGAAGGCCCCCGCGACGCGGTGGGACCCGTCGAAGAACAACCAGAAAGAGACCGGTCGCTTTTGAGCATGACCATGCCGATCCGCCTGCCCATCCCCGGAGCGACGAGGATCGCCGTCCTCGGCGCGGGCAGCTGGGGCACGACCTTCAGCAAGGTGCTCGCCGACGGGGGAGGCGACGTCGCCCTGTGGGCGCGGCGGGCCGAGCTGGCTCGCGAGATCTCGCAGAGCAAGCGCAACAGCGAGTACCTCCCCGGCATCAACCTCCCGCGCAACCTGTGGTCGAGTTCGCGCTTGCCCGACGTGCTCGACGGCGCGGAGATCGTGTTCATCTCGGTTCCGAGCCAGTCTCTCCGTGGCAACCTCGCGATCGTGAAAGAGCTCATCCCCGCAGACGCTATCGTCGTGAGCCTCATGAAGGGCGTCGAGAAGGGGTCGGGCCTCCGCATGAGCGAGGTCATCCACGAGGAGCTCGGCATCGACCCCGAGCGCGTGGCCGTGGCATCCGGACCCAACCTCGCCCTCGAGATCGCCAAGCAGCAGCCGACCGCGGCCGTCGTGTCGTCGGTGAGCATGGCGACGGCGACGACCGTGGCCGTCGCCGCGACCAACCCCTACTTCCGCTCTTTCGTGAACACGGATGTCATCGGCACCGAGTTCGGGGGAGTGCTCAAGAACCTCATCGCCGTCGCGATCGGTATCGTCGACGGCGTCGGGCACGGAGAGAACACGAAGGCCTCGATCATCACGCGAGGCCTCGTGGAGATGACGGAGTTCGCCGTCGCGTTCGGTGCGCGCCCCGAGACCCTGTCGGGGCTCGCAGGGCTCGGCGACCTCATCGCGACGTGCGGTTCGCCCCTCTCGCGCAACAACACCGCGGGCCGTCTGCTCGGGCAGGGCTACGCGTTCGACGACGTCGTGACGCAGATGAACCAGACGGCCGAGGGCCTCTCGTCGGTCGCGCCCGTGCTCGAGCTCGCTCGCGCCAAGGGTGTCGACATGCCCATCGTCGAGCAGGTGGCCGGGGTGCTCGCCGGTACGATGAACCCGCGCGACATCGCGCCCCATCTCACCACTGACAGCGACGAACCGCAGACGGAGTCCTAGGTGCCAGCACAACTCACGGTCGTCGTTCTGTTCGGCGGCCGGTCGAGTGAGCACTCGGTCAGTTGCGCGACCGCCGGCGGTGTTCTCTCGGCGATCGACCGCTCGAAGTGTCGCGTGATCCCCGTCGGCATCACGCGCGACGGGGCGTTCGTGCTCGAGAGCGACGACCCCGACCGTTTCGCGATGACCGGCGAACTGTCGTCGGTCATCGACACCGGGTCACGCGTGCACTGGCCCGAATCCGCGGTGTCGCGAGAGCTCACCGTGACCGAGGAGGGCGTCACGCGTTCGCTCGGCGATGTCGACGTCGTGTTCCCGATCCTGCACGGCCGTTTCGGTGAGGACGGCACCGTTCAGGGCTTGCTCGAGCTGCTCGGGCTGCCGTACGTCGGCGCGGGCGTGCTCGCGTCGTCGGTGGGCATGGACAAGCACTTCACCAAGACGGTGCTGCAGGCATCCGGTATCGCCGTGGCGCCGTGGGTGACCGTGACCGAGTCGGCGTGGCGGCGCGACCCCGACCGTGAGCTCACCGCGATCGACGCTCTCGCCTCGAACGGCTCGCTCTACCCGCTCTTCGTCAAGCCCGCGCGCGCGGGGTCGAGTGTCGGCGTCTCGAAGGCGACGGATGCCGCGAGCCTCACCGAGGCCATCGACACGGCTCTGCGCGAAGACACCAAGGTTCTCGTCGAGACCGCGATCGTCGGCCGCGAGGTCGAGTGCGCGGTGCTCGCGGGGCGCGACGGTGGTGCCCCTCGCGTGTCTGTCGCCGGGGAGATCATCACCCCGTCGGGCGTCTTCTACGACTTCGAGTCGAAGTACCTCGACGCGGACGCCGCGAGACTCGAGTGCCCCGCCGACCTCGCCCCCGAGCAGCTCGCCGAGATGCAAGACCTCGCAGCGCACGCCTTCGTCGCCATCGACGGGTCCGGTCTCGCGCGCGTCGACTTCTTTCTCACGGCAGACGGTTTCGTCATCAACGAGCTCAACACGATGCCGGGTTTCACGCCGATCTCGATGTTCCCGAAGTGCTGGATGGCGTCGGGCATGAGCTACCCCGAACTGCTCGACGAGCTCATCACGCTCGGCCTCGAGACCGCCCGCTAGCGAGCCCTGCCCCGCCCTAGGGTGCGGGCGTCAGCACTTCGCTGTCGCCCGTCGTGAAGTCCTGGGCGACAGTGCACTCGCGGTCGACGGGGTTGACGCCGACAGCGGTCGCGAGCTCGTTGAGCGCGGTGGCCTCGGCGAACTCGGAGTCGACGATCACTTGCACGGCGGGGTCGCGACCGTAGGTCGTGAAGCGGCCGAAGGCGTCGTCGGAGTCGTCGACGAGCCAGTCGACACCGTCGATCGTGACGCAGCGCTGCTCCGACGGACCGGGCACCGCGACACCGCACGTGAGCAGCACGACGGCGGGTTCCCCCCAGGCACCCGTGGCCTGGGCATCCGTCTGGCGCTTCTCGAGTTCGCCGATCGTGTCGGGCAACCGCACCGTGATCTCGGCGCACAGCGGGTCGGTCGCCTCGGGAGCGGCCTCCATCGGGACCGTCGCCGTGCACCCCGTGAGGGCGACGCCCGCGAGGCCGAGGGTCACGAGGATGCGAGCGGCAGTCGTCACCGCTCGCGTGCGCGAGCGTGTGCCCGTGCGTGTGCCCGTCGAGTTCATCGTGACCAGGTTAGCGTTGAGCGCATGACGCCACCTGAGACCCCCGCTGACGGCGCAAGCAACGCAGACACCCTCGGCAGCGTCGGTGAGGGGGCGGTGCTCGAGCGCATCTTCCCTCGGCTGCCGGGGGCGGCATCCGCTCTCATCGGCCCGGGAGACGACGCCGCCGTCGTCGCGGCACCCGACGGCCGTTTCGTCGTGACGACCGATCTCATGGTGCACGGCCCCGACTTCCGGCTCGCGTGGTCGACCCCCGTCGAGCTCGGACTCAAAGCGGCGGCCTCCAACCTCGCGGATGTCGCCGCCATGGGCGCCGTGCCCACGGCGCTCGTCGTGGCGATCGCCGCTCCCTCGAACACCCCGGTTTCGACCCTCGAGCTGATCGCCGACGGACTGCGGGAGGGCTGCGAGAGCCTCGCGCCCGGGTGCGGGGTCGTGGGGGGCGACCTCTCGGTGTCGGCGACCCTCACGATCGCGGTCACGGCGTTCGGCGACCTCGAGGGCCGCGACCCGGTGCTGCGCTCGGGTGCGAGGGTCGGCGACACCGTCGCGGTCTCGGGGGCACTCGGGCGCTCCCTGCGCGGACTCGAGCTGCTCTTCACCCGCGGGGTGGATGCGGCGGGGGAGCCGGATGCCGCGGCGACCGCAGAGCTGCGCCGCGAGCATCCCGATCTGCTCGCTGCCCATCTCGCCCCGACGCCGCCGATCGCCGACGGCCCTCTCGCGGCCGAATCGGGGGTCACCGCGATGCTCGACGTGAGCGACGGCCTCGCCCTCGACGCGGCCCGCATCGCGCGCGCGAGCGGTGTCGGCATCGACCTCGAGTCGGCGCTGCTCGGCGACGACCCCGACGCGGCGATCGCGGGCGGCGAAGACCACTCGCTCCTCGCGACCTTCCCCGACGGCGCAGCCCTCCCCGGGGGGTTCCGCCGCATCGGAACGGTCGTCGAAGCGCAGGCCGAACACGGGCCGCGAGTCACGGTCGACGGTGCGACGCCGGCGCGGTCGGGCTGGGACCCCTACGCGGGCTGGGACGGCGCGGCGGGCTAGTCCTGCGCGCCGGCTAGTCCTCAACGGCGGGCCGAGTCGGCCCCGCCCACCACAGCGTCGTGTCGCCGTAGTCTTTGCGCCGATCGAGCCGCAGGGCGGCGGGCCAGCGGGGTTCGGATGTTCGCGAACTGCGCTCGACGAGCACGATCGCGTCGCTCGTGAGCTGCGGCGCGAGAGCCTCGAGCGTGCGTGCGAGGTCGTCGTCACTCAGGTCGTACGGCGGATCGAGGAAGACGAGGTCCCACGCGGCCCCCGCTGCGGCCGCCAAGAACCCCTCCACGCTCGTCGCCCGCACCTCGACGAGCGGGGCCGGCGACGGAGCCCCCGCGAGCACCGCTTTCGCGTTGCTGCGGCATACCGCCGCGGCCTTGCCGTTCTTCTCCACGAGAGTGACCGACCGGGCTCCGCGGCTCGCCGCCTCGAGCCCGAGCGCGCCCGACCCGGCGAAGAGGTCGAGCACTCGCGCGCCGTCGAGAGCGTCGCGCGACTCGAGCGCCGAGAAGATCGCCTCGCGCACCCGATCACTCGTCGGGCGGGTGCCCGCATCGGGCACGCGGATGGCGATGGAGCCGGCGAAGCCGGCGATGATGCGCGTCATGAGCATCCACGTTACCGGCGGCTTTGGCGGAACGACCGCACCCGGGGCGCGCTCCCCGGCGCCGAGACTGTAGACAAACGACAACCCGTTCGGTCGAAACGGGTGGATGTTCGACACTGGCGTCATGGCCAGTGTCGACCGATCCACCAAACCCTCGTTCACCAAATCACTCTTCCTCGGGCATCTCGCGTCAGACCTCGTTCTGCCGTATCCGACGATGGCCGAGGAGGAACGGCGCACCGTCTCGGCGCTCGTGACCTCGGCGCGCGACTACCTCGAGAACGTCTACGACCCGCAGAAGGCCGAGCGCGAACGCTGGGTCGGAGACGACACCATCCGCGACCTCGGCGAGCGCGGCCTCCTCGGCCTCTTCGTCGACAAGCAGTACGGCGGCCAGGGGCTCAGCCAGTCGGGCTACTGCCGCGTCATGGAGGAGTTCGGGCGCATGGACGGCGCGCTCGCCGTGGTCATGGGCGTGCACCAGTCGATCGGCACGAAACCCATCCACCTGTTCGGCACCGACGACCAGAAGGCCCGCTGGCTTCCCGATCTCGCCGCCGGTCGCAAGCTCGCCGCGTTCGTGCTCACCGAACCGAACGTCGGGTCGGATGCCTACAACCTCGAGACGTGGGCCGAACGCCAGTCCGACGGCTCGTGGATCCTCAACGGCGAGAAGCGCTGGATCGGCAACGGCGATCAAGACGTGCTCACGGTCTTCGCCCGATCCGAGCTCGGCCACGTGGCCCTCGTCGTCGAGAAGGGCTCGGAGGGGCTCAGCACCGGCCCGCGCTTCGAGACCCTCGGGCTCAAAGCCAATCGCCTGCAGCGCGTGCACTTCAACGACGTGCGCGTGCCGGCCGAGAACCTCCTCGGGGAGCCGGGCGACGGCTTCCGCATCGCGATGAACACCCTCAACAACGGGCGAATGTCGATGGGGACCTCGATCGCGGGAGGCATGAAGCGCTTCCTCGACCTGACCCTCGAGCACGCGACATCGCGCCGCCAGTTCGATCGCGCGATCATCGACTTCGAGCTCGTCGAAGAGAAGACGGCGTGGATGACGACGCAGATCTACGGCCTCGAGTCGATGTCGTACCTCACGACGGGCCTCGTCGACCTCGGCGTCGCCGACTACTCGCTCGAATCGGCGATGACCAAGATCGTCGCGAGCGACACCGGCTGGTACGGCCTCAACAAGGCCGTGCAAGTGCACGGCGGCACGGCCTACATGGACGACCACCCTCTCGCGAAGGCTCTGCGCGACTTCCGGATCTTTCCGATCTTCGAGGGGGCGAACGACGTCATGCGCGCGTTCGTGGCACTCAACGGCATCAAGGCGCTCAGCGAAGACCTCCCCGACGTGCGGTCGCTCAGCATCAGCGACCCCGGCAAAGCGATCGGCGTGCTCGCGCCATACGTGTCCGGTCGCATCAACCGCGTGATCCGCCCGGGAAGGCTCGCCGGGCCCCACGCGGCGTTCGCGCGGCACAGCTCCGCGGTGAGCGAGCAGACCGTGCGGCTTCGAGACGCCGCCGAAGCCGCCCTGCGCAAACACGGCAAGAAGGTGCAGGAGAAGCAGCTCCTGCAGAAGAGGCTCACGGCCGTGGCATCCGGGATCTACTCGCAAGTGGCCGTGATCGGGCGGGCGTCGGCGACGATCGCCCGCGACGGGCTCGACGAGTCGGCCGCGGAGAAGACGGTCGCCATCAACTTCCTCAAGAGCAGCCAGCGCGAGGTCGCGAGACAGCTCAGGTCACTCGAGAAGAACGACGACAGGTACACGCGCGTCATCGGGTCGAACGTGCGGGCGTCGAAGGGGTACCGCTTCGAGTTGTAGCGTTCTCGCATGTCTGCCGAATCGCGCTCGAGCGTCGTCGCCAACGTCATCTATGCGAACGGGAAGCGTGCCGCTGCGCCCACCGATCTCGCCGCGACCTTCGCGGAACTCGAGGCGCACCCCGACTCGATGGCGTGGATCGGTCTCTACCGCCCCGACGCGGCCGAGCTCGCCGAACTCGCGGAGCGATTCGATCTCCACGAGCTCGCCGTCGAAGACGCCGTGCTCGCGCACCAGCGGCCCAAGATGGAGCGCTACGGCGAGAGCGTGTTCCTCGTGCTCCGCGCGGCGCGCTACCTCGACGCCGAGGAACGCGTCGAGTTCGGCGAGCTCCACATCTTCGTGGGCAAGGGATACGTCGTCACGGTGCGTCACGCCGAGAAACCCGACCTCTCGATCGTGCGCACGCGGCTCGAAGACGACCCGGAGCTGCTCGCCCTCGGGCCGGAAGCGGTTCTCTACGGCATCCTCGACGCCCTCGTCGACGGCTATTCCCCGGTCGTCGACGGCCTCGAGAACGACATCGACGAGATCGAGTCGCAAGTGTTCGACGGCGACCCCGCGGTGTCTCGACGCATCTACGAGCTCTCGCGCGAGGTCATCGACTTCCAGCTCGCCGCGAAGCCGCTCAGCGGCATCCTCAGGTCGATCACCGACGCCTTCGACGAGTCGGACATCGACCCGAGGCTGCGGGCCTACCTGAGGGATGTCGACGACCACGTCGTCGCGGTCACCGAGCGCATCGCCGAGTTCCGTGAGGTGCTGCGCGACATGCTCACCGTCAACGCCACTCTCGTGGCGCAGCGTCAGAACGACGAGATGCAGCGCGTCGGTGTCGCGAGCAACCGGCAAGCGGAGGAGGCCCGCAAGATCTCGGGGTGGGCGGCGATCCTCTTCGCGCCGTCGCTCATCGGCTCGGTGTACGGCATGAACTTCGCGAACATGCCCGAGCTCTCGTGGCAGTTCGGCTACCCCTTCGCGCTCGGTCTCATGGTGGCGGCGAGCGGAACGCTCTTCGTCGTGTTCCGCAAGCGCGGCTGGATCTGAGCCCGCGCGAGCCGGGCAGGAGCGCGCCGCGAGCGCGGCCGCAGTCACACCCCTCGCCTACGATCGGAGCATGCCGGATTCGCCTCTCGACGCGCGCCTGAGCGGCGCGCTCGGGGGGCGCACGGCGTCGGCATTCGCGAAGGCGTTCGGTGTCTCGACGGTCGGCGACCTGCTCTCGCACTACCCGCGCCGCTACGCGCGCCGCGGTGAGCTCACGGCCCTCGCCGAGCTGCCCCTCGATGAGAACGTCACGATCGTGGCCGAGGTGCTCGAGGTGCGCGAGCGCCCGATGCGCGCGCGTCGGGGGTCGATCCTCGAGGTCAAGATCAGCGACGGCAGCGGCATCCTCACCCTCACGTTCTTCAATCAGTCGTGGCGTTCGAAAGAGCTCCGGCCGGGCAGTCGGGGCATCTTCGCGGGCAAGGTCACCGACTACCGCGGAACGCGCGGGCTCAATCATCCGGACTACGAACTCTTCGACGTCGAGCTGGGGCGCGGTGAGGCGTCGGTGTCGAAGTGGGCGCAGCAGCCGATCCCGATCTACCCGGCGACGGCGAGTGTCGCGTCGTGGCAAGTGCAGAAAGCGATCGGGGTCGTGCTCGACACGCTTCCGGCGCTCGCCGACCCGGTTCCCGAGTCGGTGCGGAGCGAGCGGCAGCTCATGTCGTTCTCGCGCGCGATCGACCTCATCCACCGGCCCGAGAAGGACTCGGACTGGCGAACCGCGCGCGACGCCCTGAGGTTTCAGGAGGCGTTCGTCTTGCAAGCGGCCCTTCTGCAGCAGCGCGCGAGGTTGCGCTCGCGCACCGCGACGACGCGCGTCGCCGGGGCGGGCGGGATGCTCGAGCGGTTCGACGCTGACCTCCCGTTCGAGCTCACGGGCGACCAGAAGTTCGTCGGGAGAGAGATCACGGCCGACCTCGCCTCGGACGCCCCGATGAACCGCCTCGTGCAGGGCGAGGTCGGCTCGGGCAAGACCCTCGTGGCGGTGCGCGCGATGCTCGCGGTCGCCGAGTCTGGCGGGCAGTCGGCGCTCCTCGCCCCCACCGAGGTGCTCGCAGCGCAGCACGTGCGCTCGATCGCGCGCGTTCTCGGGCCGGAGCTGGCCGCGCGAGTGCGACCGACCCTCATCACGGGGCAGATGCCTCTCGCCGATCGCCGCAAAGCGACCCTCGCGGCGGTGAGCGGGCACGCGAGCATCGTCGTCGGTACCCACGCGCTCATGAGCGAGAGCGTCGAGTTCTTCGACCTCGGTCTCGTCGTCGTCGACGAGCAGCACCGCTTCGGTGTCGAACAACGGGAATCGCTGCGACAGAAGGGGCACACGCCGCCCCACGTGCTCGTGCTCACGGCGACCCCGATTCCCCGCACCGTCGCGATGACCGTGTTCGGCGACCTCGACGTCTCGACGATCGCCGAGCTGCCGGCGGGCCGCGTGCCGATCGAGTCGTTCGTCGTGCCCCTCGCCGAGAAACCCGCGTGGGGGTCGCGCATCTGGCAGCGCATCTCGGAGGAGCTCGCGCTCGGGCGGCAGGCGTTCGTCGTGTGCCCCGCGATCGACAGCACGGTCGTCGAGGTCGGCGACGAGCCCGACGCCGCCGAGGTGCGGGATGCCGCGGATGCGGGTGAAGCGCCCGTCGCGCGCGCCAACGTGACCGACGTGCTCGCGAGCATCCGCGCGAGACCCGAGTTCGCGGGCCGACGCGTCGAGGAGCTGCACGGCCGCATGCCGGGCGAGCTCAAAGATCAGGTCATGCGCGCCTTCGCCGCGGGCGACATCGACGTGCTCGTTGCGACGACGGTGATCGAGGTCGGTGTCGACGTGCCGAACGCGTCGGTCATGGTCGTGCTCGACGCCGACCGGTTCGGGGTGTCGCAACTGCACCAGTTGCGTGGCCGGGTCGGGCGCGGCGGGGTGCCCGGGCTGTGCCTCCTCGTGACCCACGCCGAGGCCGAGTCGCTCGCGCGCGAGCGTGTCGAGGCTGTCGCGTCGACCCTCGACGGTTTCGAGCTCGCCCAGAAAGACCTCGAGTTGCGGCGCGAGGGTGACGTGCTCGGTCGCAACCAGGCCGGGGGGCGCTCATCGCTGCGGTTGTTGCGCGTCGTGACCGACGGCGACCTGATTCTGGAGGCTCGGGAGGCGGCGGGGTTCGTGCTCGACGCCGACCCCGAGCTCGAGTCTCACGAGGCGCTCCGGGAGGCTCTCGAGCGCCGCCTCGACGAGTCGAGCCGCGACTTCCTCGCCAAGAACTGACGCGGGGTCGCCGCCTACCACTGCTGCCCCGATGCGAGCTGGGCTGGATGTCACAGAACGGCAACATCGGGCGGTTAGGGTCGAGTCATGCACCGGATCGCTGTCGTCCCTGGCTCCTTCGACCCTGTGACTCTCGGGCACCTGGATGTGATCGAACGCGCGGCGGGAATCTTCGACGAGTTGCACGTGCTCGTGGTTCACAATCCGGCCAAAACGGCTCTCCTGCCGGTCGCGCAGCGTGTGTCGCTCATCGAGAAGGCGATCCAGGACGCCGGTTTCGCGGGCGACATCAGGGTCACGTCGTGGAGTGTCGGTCTGCTCGTCGACTACTGCACGGATGTCGGGGCGAGCGTGCTCGTCAAGGGCGTGCGGTCGCAAGTGGATGTCGCGTATGAGACGCCCATGGCGATCGTCAACCGCAACCTCGCGGGCGTCGAAACGGTGTTCCTGCTCCCCGACCCCGCGCACGCGCACGTGTCGAGTTCGCTCGTGCGTCAGGTGTCCGGTCTCGGCGGGGATGTCTCGCCCTATGTTCCTCGCGCCGTCGCCGATTTTCTGCAGAAGCCCCGCGGCTAGCTGCGGTGCGCCGCGCGTCTCACCGCCGCAACGCGGTCATGAGTGCGCGGTTGCGGCCGAGGGGTCTCCACACCTGGTCGGGGTCGAGCCAGGGCGGGGCGAGCAGTCGGGGGCGGCCCGCGAACATCCGCATCGTGAAGGCGGAGGCGTGCAGCAAATGGTGATGGGCAGAGCACAGTAGGGCGCCGTTGGCGATGTCGGTCGTGCCGCCGTGCTCCCACTCGGTGACGTGATGCGCTTCGCACCACGACGGGGGAGCCATGCATCTCGGCCACACGCACCCGCCGTCGCGAACGGCGAGGGCTTTGCGTTGTGCGGCGGAGAACAGGCGTCTCGTGCGACCGAAGTGCAGGATCTCGCCCGCGTCACCGACGAGCACGGGCCGGAACCCGGCGTCGCACGCCATCGTGCGCACCGTCGGCGCCGAGACCGGTTCGGTCACGTCGTCGAGCCACCCTGCGCCGACCCCGGAGCGCAACTCGTCGAGGGTGATGACCGCCATGACTGCGGTCATCGGCCGAAGCGACCCGGGTCCGGCCGTCGCGGCGCCCCTCGGCACAGCGCCTGTCGACACGGCTCCCGTCGGCGCAGCTTCCGTCGGCACGGCGCGTTCGGTGTCGCGGGAGCGGAGTCCCGCGGTGATGGTTCCGATGAGAACGTCGAGGCGCCGCTGTTCTCTCGTGCGCGGGTCGGCGAGGGTCTCGACGAGGTCGCCGTCGGGTGTGGGCGTGACCGTCGTTCCCGTGCGCTCGTCGGCTTCGTCGATGAACTGCGGCTCACGACCGGGGTCGGTGCCGTGGGACAGCATCGAACGCACGAGCGCGGCGGATTGCGGATCGAGCACGAGGGTGCCGCGCGTCATCCCGTTCGTTTCGCGGCCGAGGGTGAAACCGCGCCTCTGCCGGAGGTCTTCGTCGCGGGGCTCCGCTCCGTCGGGGTCGATCGCTTCTCGCCAGGCGAGCGCGTGCATTGACACGAGGTCGGCGCAATCGGAACGCGCGACATCGACGAGCGCGCGCTCCGCTCGGTCGACGTCTGCGGGGTCGGCTGAGCTCGAGGCCGAGTCGAGGCAGCGGATGATCGCCCTCGCCGCGTCGGCGCCGACCTCTCCTTCGGCCACCGCCTCGGCGACGGCCGGGTAGCTCGGTGGCGAGAGGCGGCCACCGAGCTCGCGCCGCGGGCGGAGGCCGGCGGCGAGGCGGAGTCGACGGGCGGCTTCGGACGGCGACACCCGGGTGTGCTGCTCGAGGAGGTGCGCCGGGGTGGAGTGCCCGAGACGACGCGCGAGGGAATCGCCGGCGAGTTCGACGCGAGAGCGCTCGGCGAGCTCGCCGGCGACGGCAACCCTCAGCGCGTCGATGACTCTGCCCGCGTGCTCGACGTCGCGGAGCAGAGCCACGACCGCGCCGTCGTCGAGCCCCGTCAATTGCGAGGCGAGAGCGGCGGCGGCGTCGCCCTCGCCCTTACCCTCGCGACCACGCCCGTTTGCATCGGCACCGCTGATGGCGGACCCGAGCTCACTCGCCGATCGACGCACGGCGAGTGCGAGATCGGTGCGGGGTGGTCTGTTCATGCTCACACGGTGACACCAGCCACTGACATTCGAAATCTCCCGGTCAGAGGGGTTTTTAGCTGTGGATGAATGGTAGTCGTTGTCGGCTGGGGAGGAGATGACACAGCCTCCGCACGAGTCGCCGCTCGAGCGCGGGATGGACGCCACTAAGCTTCGGCGCATGACGCACCCCGCCGCGCCGAACCCGTACGTGCCGAACCCCGCCGCGCCGAACCCGTACGTGCCGAACCCGTACGCCCCGGCATCCCTCCGCCCACCGCTCTCGAAACGACACAAGCGCGGGGCATTCTGGGCGGGCTTCGTCGGGCTCAACCTCGTCAGCCTCGGTGGCTCACTGCTCGTGTCTGCGGCGGGAGTGGCCGCGTTCGTCGCCTTCCTCAGCGCGGCCATGGATTCGACCGGGTCATCGTCGCTCCCGAGTTCGCCAGACGCCTCGGCCTCGCAAGACGGGTTCGCCGAAGCGGTCGACAGCATCGACCTGTGGGCGTGGCTCACCATTGCTGCCCTCGTCGGGTTCGCGGTGGTCGCTCTCGGAGTGATCGCGAGCGGCCTGATCCTGCGCGGGCGAGGAGTGCGCAAGCCGTGGGCGGTCACCTGGAGTTCGATCGGCATCTCGCTTCCGGTGCTCGTCGTCATCGGATTCGTCGGCGCGACGGTGGCTCAATTCGTCGGAGTCGCGGCATCGATCGCGGCGTTCAGCTCCATGACCACGTCGGCCGCGCCAGCGGGATCACCCGAGGGCGACCTCACCGCGGCTCTCACGGCGGCACTCGCGACCGGAGCCGTCGGGCTCGTCTTCTCCGTCATCGTCGTCGGCATCGCGGGGTGGCTCATCTGGTGGTGGATGACGCACGTGTTCCGCGGGTCTACTGCTGCGAACGGGGAGTGAATACTCGCGAGGGTGCGGTGATGGGTGGTCGGAGCGGCAGACTGTCAGGGTGACTCTCAAACTCGGATACAAGGCATCGGCAGAGCAGTTCGACCCCCGCGAGCTCGTCGAGATCGCGGTCGCGGCCGAAGCGCACGGCATGGAGAGCGTCGCGGTGAGCGACCACTTCCAGCCCTGGCGGCACGAGGGCGGTCACGCACCGTTCTCGCTCTCGTGGATGGCCGCGGTGGGCGAGCGCACGAAGACCATTCAGATCGGCACCTCCGTGATGACGCCGACGTTCCGCTACAACCCCGCCGTTCTCGCGCAAGCGTTCGCGACGATGGGGGTGCTCTACCCGGGGCGCATCATGCTCGGTGTCGGAACGGGTGAGGCGCTCAACGAGGTCGCGACCGGATTCCGCGGGGCGGGCGAGCAGACCTGGCCCGAGTTCAAGGAGCGATTCGCGCGCCTCCGCGAGGCGGTGCAGCTCATGCGGCAGTTGTGGACCGAGGACCGCGTCAACTTCGAGGGCGAGTACTACTCGACCCACGACGCGAGCATCTACGACCGGCCCGAGGGCGGCATCCCCGTCTACATCGCGGCCGGCGGCCCTGTCGTCGCGCGCTACGCCGGTCGTTCGGGTGACGGGTTCATCTGCACGTCGGGCAAGGGCGCCGAGCTCTACACCGATTCGCTCATCCCCGCGGTCAAAGAGGGGGCGGACAAGGTGGGGCGCGAGTTCGAGAGCATCGATCGCATGATCGAGATCAAGCTCTCGTATGACACCGATCACGACACCGCGCTCGAGAACACGCGCTTCTGGGCGCCGCTCGCCCTCTCGAAGGAGCAGAAGCACGACATCACCGACCCCGTCGAGATGGAACGGGCCGCGGATGCCCTCCCCATCGAGAAGATCGCCTCCCGCTGGATCGTCGGCTCCGACCCCGATGCCGTGGTCGACGAGATCGGCAAGTATCTCGATTACGGCATGAACCACCTCGTGTTCCACGCCCCCGGGCAGGACCAGCGCCGCTTTCTCGAGCTCTTCGAGCGCGACATCGCGCCGCGGTTGCGCGCGAGAGCCTGATCGGCGGGGCGGTCGGCCCCGGCACGGAGAAACGACCCGCGCCTCGGTGAGGTGCGGGTCGTTTCTGGTGAGGGGCGGTTCAGCGGCGCGTGACGCTGCGACGGCCGCCGACGCGGATCCAGATGAGCAGCACGATGATCGCGCCGATGATGGAGCCGATGATGCCGGCGGGCTGGAAGAAGCCGTCGGTCGCGTCGGCGCCGAAGAGCAGGTAGCCGAGGAACCCGCCGACGAACGATCCGATGATGCCGATGAGGATCGTCATGGGAACCGAGAGGTTCTGCTTTCCGGGGACGAGAAGGCGAGCGACGAAGCCCGCGATGAGGCCGATGACGATGATGCTGATGATGAGACCGAGCATGGTGTTCCTTTCGTGATGCGGAGGGGGTTCCGCGGGGGACGCCCGAAGGTCGGGTCAGTGGCAGTGGAGAACCAGTGAGTCCACGAAACCACCCCCTCGGGTGTGCCACTACACCCCTCGGGGTGGAATAGTCATCCCATGACCCCGCCCCGTTCGACACCCATCACGGTGACCCTCGTCGACGACTACGACGTCGTGCTCACGGGCCTCGCGCACATGTTCGACGACTATCGCGATCGCGTGATCGTCTCGGAGATCGCCGCGAACGCCGAACTCGACGACGTCATCGACATCGTGATGTACGACTCGTTCGCGCAGCCGGAGTCGGACCACGACGAGATCCGCGCCCTCGTCACGAACCCCCGCGCGACCCACGTCGTCGTCTACACGTGGAACTTCGACCAGAGACTCATCGACGATGCCCTCGCGCAGGGCGTCACGGGCTACCTGTCGAAGACGCTCGCCGCCCGCGACCTCGTGGCCGCGCTCGAGCGGGTGCACGCGGGCGAGACCGTCGTGAGCGAGAGCCCGAAGCGCGCGACGAGCAACCTCGGGCTCGACTGGCCGGGCCGCCGGGAGGGCATCACCGATCGCGAGTCCGAGGTGCTCGCGCTCATCACGCAGGGCAAGAGCAACGCGGATGTCGCCACACTCACCTATCTGAGCCCCAACACCGTGAAGTCGTACATCCGCAGCATCTATCGCAAGATCGGTGCCGACAGTCGCACCCAAGCGGTGCTGTGGGGTGTGAAGCACGGCTTCACGCCCGACCACCACCGGATCGATCACTGGCTCGGGGGGCCGTAGGCGCCGGATCGGCGTCCCAGCTCGCGAGCACGGGCAGCATCCGCTCGGTGGGGGAGCCCCGTTCGGCCGTGTAGACGATGAGGCGCTGCTCGGGGTCGTGCGGTGCCGTCACGATCTCGAGGTCGAACTCGAGCTCGCCCACGAGAGGGTGTCGGATCTTCTTCGCGACCGAGGCGTAGTCGCGCACACCGTGGTCGTTCCACCAGCGTTCGGCGTCGGCATCCGCCGCCCGCAGGTCGTCGACGAGGGCGGCGAGCCTGCGATCGTGCGGGTGCCTCGCGAGGTCGCGGCGCAGCGACGCGACCGTCGTCGACGCGAAGGTCTCCCAGTTGACGATGCGCTCGCGCGCGACGGGATCGAGAAACATGAACCGAGCGAGAGACGACCCCACCGGGAGGTCGTGGAGCACGGTGGCGAGCAGGGCGTTGCGCGCGAGCACCTCGGCGCGCTGCCCGATGATAAGTGCGGGGAGGTGCTCGACGGCGGTCATGAGTCTGAGCAGCCCGGGGTCGGCGTGCTGCGTCGTGGTCGTCGACATCGGCGCCCTCCGCGCTGGCGCAGCGAGGTCGTGGAGGTGAGCCCGCTCGACATCGTCGAGGCGCAGTGCTCGGGCCAGCGAGTCGAGAACCTCCCGCGAGATGGTGGCCTGACGCCCCTGCTCGAGGCGGCTGTAGTAGTCGGGACTCACCCCCGCGAGCACGGCGAGCTCTTCTTTGCGCAGTCCGGGCACGCGGCGGGGGCCGGGGAACGCCTCGATACCGGCCGTCGAGGGCGTGAGTCGATCGCGGCGCGAGCGCAGAAACTCTCCGAGGGCGGCGCGGTCACGAGTCATACGGCCACCCTAGGAGCCCGTGTCGGTTGCATCCTGGTCCCGTCATGCCCAGGTTGAGCCTGACCTGGTGGCTGCGGCGATGGCCGTTTAGACCTGAGACATGACATCAGCGAACACACCCTCCTCCTCCACCGCCTCGGCGCCCGACAGGCGCACCGCCATCGTCACCGGCTCGACGAGCGGCATCGGCGCGGCGATCGCCCGCGCTCTCGCCGCCGAGGGGGTGCTCGTCGCCGTGAGCGGCCGTGACCGGGCCCGCGGCGAGGCCGTCGTCTCGTCGATCGCCGCCGCCGGCGGGGAGGCGATCTTCGTTCCCGTCGACCTCGCTGGTGACTACGCGGCGCTGCGCGCCTTCGCGGCCGACGCCACCGAGATGCTCGGCGGTCGCGTCGACATCCTCGTGAACAACGCGGGCATCTACCCGGCGACGTCGACTGCCGAACTCGCGGATGCCGACCTCGACACGATGCTCGCCGTCAACGTGCGGGCACCCCACGTGCTCGTCGCGGCGACCGCCCCGGCGATGGCCGAGCGCGGCTCGGGGGCGATCGTGACCGTCGGATCGTGGATGGGCCGCGTCGGCAACCCCTTCGCAGCGATGTACTCCGCGACGAAGGCGGCAGACGAGCAGCTCACGAGATCGTGGGCTGCCGAGTTCGGGCCGCGCGGCGTTCGCGTGACCGCGGTCGCCCCGGGCGTCACCCTGACCCCGGGCAACGAGGGCGCGCGCCCCGTGCTCGACGCCATGGCCGCGAGCACCCCCGCCGGGGTCGTCGTGCAGCCGGAGGACATCGCGAACGCCGTCGTCTTTCTCGTGTCGGACGCGGCCGCGATGATCCACGGGGTCGTGCTCGACGTCGACGGCGGCATCTCGTCGACGAGGCCGGCGGGCGTAGCGTGAGCGGTATGGACGCCTCCCCAGCCGCCTTCGGCGCCACGAGCACGGCAGCCGACGTCGTCGAGGGCGTCGACCTGCGCGGTGCTGTCGCCATCGTCACGGGTGCCGCTTCGGGCATCGGCGTCGAGACGGCGCGTGCGCTCGCCGCCGCCGGCGCGAGTGTCACGCTCGCCGTGCGCGACGTCGCCGCGGGTGAGAGGGTCGCCGACGACATCCGCGGTTCGTCACGCGAAGCGGATGTCGCGGTCGCGCGACTCGATCTCGCCGATCTGCACTCTGTCGACGCTTTCGCGGCCGCGTGGGCGGGGCCGCTGCACATCCTCGTGAACAACGCGGGCGTGATGTGGGCCCCCGAGACGCGGACGCCCGAAGGCTGGGAGCTTCAGTTCGCGACCAACCACCTCGGGCACTTCGCGCTCGCGACCGGTTTGCACACGGCGCTCGCCGCGGGTGCCGCCGAACGACCCGGCGGCTCGCGCATCGTTTCGGTGAGCTCGAGCGGGCACGCGTCGTCGTCGGTCGACTTCGACGACCTCTTCTTCGAGAGGCGGCCGTACGACGCCGGTGTCGCCTACGGGCAGTCGAAGACGGCGAACGTGCTCTTCGCCGTCGAGGCGTCGCGGCGCTGGGCGGGCGACGGCATCACCGCCAACGCCGTGATGCCCGGCGGCATCTGGACCAACCTGCAACGCCACTGGGATCCGACCGTGCTCGAGACCACCAAGCGCCAGGTCACCGAGGCGGGGTTCACCGCGAAGACACCTGAGCAGGGTGCCGCGACATCGGTGTTCGTGGCGACGTCGCCGACGCTCGCGGGGGTCGGCGGCCGATACTTCGAGGACTGCCACGAGGCGGATGTCGTCGACCACCTCGCCGACGGCCTCCACGGTGTCGTGGCGCACGCGCTCGACCCCGAGGCCGCGCGCCGGCTGTGGACCGTGTCGCTCGCCCTGCTCGAGGCGGCGCGCGCCCGCGAGAGCCGGCGGTGAGCCGCAGCGCCGCGAGCTTCGGCACCTCGAGTTACAGAGCCGCGAGAATCGTCTCGGCGAGCTGACGGGGCTTGGTGAACTGGGGCCAGTGCCCCGTCGGCAGGTCGACGAGCTCACGATCGCGGATGCGTGCGAGCTCGGCCGTGTATGGATGGTCTTCGGCCATGAACTGCCGGAGCATGTCGGCGGGGAACTCGCAGCAGATCACGGTGACCGGCACATCGAATCGCCTCGGGTCACGGAGCTCGAGCGCGTCGGTGGCGACGTGCACCGGCTGCGGGTGGGCGATGCTGCGGAAGTGTTCCCGTGCGGCGTCGTCGAGGTCGGTCAGGTCGGGCTCGTCGAAGACACTCCAGTCGGGCAGGGGGATCACGCCGTCGACCGCGGGCAACTCGTCGTTGATGACCCCGCCGTGCGCGAGGGCGCCACCGCCGCTGTGGCCGACGAGCACCACCGGAACGTCTGACGCGTCGACCGCGGCCACGACCGCGTCGACGTGGTCGCGGAGACAGATCGTAGACCTGTCGATCCCGGGCTTCGCGGGCTTCGCGGGCTTCGCCGCATTCGCCGCGTCGTCGCGTTCGAGTCCGGGGAGGGTGAGGGCCGTGACACCGTGACCGTGCTCTCGGAGCACCGTCGTCACCTCGCCCCACGAATCGCCGTCGAGCCAGAAACCGGGGATCAGGACGATGTTCATGCGGGAAATGTAGCGCTGGCCGCAGACATCCGCGACGGAAGGCGACCCGCTAGCGCTCAGACACCGCAGCCTCGACCACGGCCTCGAGAACGAGGGTCGAGTCGGCGAGGTCGAACGCCGTGATGGTCATGCCGGCCATCCTCGAGTCGACGGCTTTCTGCAGGTCGATGAGCACGACGGGCTCGCTTTCGCCCCGCTCGAGTTCGACGAGCCCGGGAGGCATGCCGCTCTCGTTGAGACCCCGGTTGATCGGGTCGAGGAGGTAGGGCACGAGTTTGTGTGCGGGGAGGCCCCGCGCGTGCGCGGTGATCGCGAAGGAGACGACGCCCGAGGTGAAGCCGAGAAAACGCGCCGTGACCGTGACGGTGCCCGCGGCCGCGAACGCGAGTTGCTTGGCGAAGGCGGTCGTCTCGATCTGCGTGAGGTCGACCTCGGTGTGGATCGTCGAGCCCTCGCACCGCACGTCGTCGAGCATGACCGGGAGGGCGGCGCCCGAGGTCGCGAGAGCGAGTGCCTCGTCGAAGGGCAGGGTGAGCTTCACGTGCACCTCCGGTCTCGCCGAGCGGAACGCGCGGTCGTGATGATGCTAGAGGAGCGAGGCTGGGACTCGCGCCGCCTCGAGCAGCCGTGCGTCGTGACAGCATGAGGGAAGCATTCATCCAGTGGAGGATCCCCATGAGCATCATCAAGATCAACGCCATCACCGTTGCGGCCGACAGCGGGGACGAACTTGCCCAGCGCTTCGCCGCTCGCGCCGGAGCCGTCGACGGCCAACCCGGTTTCGAGGGGTTCGAACTGCTCAAGCCGACCGACGATCGCACGACGTGGCTCGTCATCACCCGCTGGAGCGACGACGAGTCGTTCCAGGCCTGGGTCGATTCGCCCGCGTTCGGCCACGGTCACCGCGGCCCCACCCCAGCGGAGGGTGACGCCCCGAAGGGGCACGTCGGTCTCAGCAGTGAACTGTGGTCCTACGTCGTCGCCGGCGGTTCGGCGGGGTGACCTCTCCGGGCGTGCACATCGGTTATGCCGCGATGCTCGAGCGGTTCCACCCGAACGAGATCCTCGAGTTCGCGGCGCACGCCGAGTCCCGCGGGTTCACGGGCGTCATGGCCGCCGACCACTTCCAGCCGTGGGTGCCGGGCCAGGGCAACGCCTCGTTCGTGTGGAACGTGCTCTCCGCCCTCGGTCAGACGACGTCGGGCGACCTCGGCACGGGGGTGACAGCGCCGACGTTCCGCTGGCATCCGGCGATGGTCGCGCAAGCATCCGCCACTCTCGCCGCGATGTATCCGGGCAGGCACTGGCTCGGCCTCGGGAGCGGCGAGGCCCTCAACGAGCACGTGGTCGGGCAGTACTGGCCCGAGGCGCCCGAGCGCATCAACCGGATGTTCGAGGCCGTCGACATCATCAAGAAACTGTTCGTGTCGGGGCTCAGCCACCGCGACGTGCGGCACGACGGGCAGTTCTACAAGCTCGAGTCGACGCGGCTGTGGACGATGCCCGAGGTCGCACCCGAGATCCTCGTCGCGACGGCCGGGCCCGTGGCGGCGAAGCGTGCCGGTCGCACCGTCGACGGGCTCATCACCGAGGCCGCGCCGGTCGAGAAGGTCGCGATGCTCGTGCAGCGCTTCGCGGAGGGAGCCCGCGAGGTGGGTCGCGAACCCGCGACGATGACCAAGGTGCTCCGGGTGCACGTGAGCTGGGCGGCGACCGACACCGAGGCGATGCGCAACGCGCTCACCGAGTGGCCCAACGGCGGCATCCGCTTTCCGAAGGGCGACATCCGCTCGCCGTTCGAACTCGAGCAGATCGCGCGGATGGTGCGCCCCGACGATTTCGAGGGCCGCATGCCGATCAGCTCCGACCCCGACGTGCACCGCGCGTACATCCAGCAGTTCGTCGATCTCGGCTTCGACCGCATCTATCTGCACAATGTGGGGCGCAACCAGCGAGAGTGGATCGACGTGTTCGCGCGCGAGGTGCTGCCGGCGCTGCGGAAGTAGCGCTGGCCGCACGGTCTGTCAGCCCTCGGAGTCGTCGCCGAGAAGGTCGACCTCGTCGCGTGTCAGTCGAAGGCGAAGACGTTCTCGGAGACGGCCGTGGCCCCCTCGGGCGTCGGACTGTCGTCGGGGCGGACCTCGAAGCGCCCTCCGGGACCGTCGATCTCGAGCTGCCCTGTCCCGCCGCACGCGACGTGCCAGTCGCCGCCCTCCGGTGACACGATGAGACACACGCCGAGCCCGACCACGGAATCTCCGCTCCGCGCGAGCCAGACATCGGTTCCGTCATGCTCGCCCACGAACCGTGCCGACGACATATCGAGGTCGTCGAATGCGTAGCCAGGCAGGTCGGGGAGGGCATCGCCAGGACCCAGCTCTCGCTCGAGCACGGCGAAATCAGAAGTCCCTCCCACGCATCCGGCGAGCACCGCCATGACCGACACCGCGACGATGGTCGCACCTGCACTGCGAAATCGAGCCCTCATACCGCGATGATCCCTCACCTCAGGTGGTCAGCGAAAGAGCCTCTCGAGTCACCATGCCGGTGTGCATCGCCGAGCGACGCCTCCCGAGCTCGGGAGTTCGGGCCGTAGACGCAGGTCCGGGGGCGAAATGGCCATCACTCACAAGAAGGTCTGACGGGTGCGTCTCTGAGATAGTGGCGGCGGAACCGTCGTCGCGCTGGGGGAGTTGCCAAGCCAGAAAGCCGCTGACGAGCATGGCGATGGGCACACCCCCCGGTCGAAGCGACGTGCTCGGCCCGTGTCAGCCACCACGCACAGCGGTCTGGCGCACGCGACACGGGACAATGGGGGAGTGCAGCTCACCGCGTTCTCGATCCCCGGCCTCCCCGAGTTCCAGGCGGGCGACGACCTCGCGCGCATCCTCGGCGACGCGCTCGAACCGGTCATCGAGAGCGGCGACATCGTCGCGGTGACGAGCAAGATCGTGAGCAAGGCGCAGGGGCGTCAGGTCGCCGCCGCCGATCGCGAAGACGCGATCACGAGCCAGACCGTGCGTCTCGTCGCGAGCCGCGAGCATCCGAACGGGGTCACGCGCATCGTCGAGAACCCGCTCGGTCTCGTGATGGCGGCGGCGGGAGTGGATGCGAGCAACACGCCCGACGGCGTCGTGCTGCTGCTCCCCGAAGATCCCGACGCGACCGCGCGCGAGCTGTGTGCGGCGTGGCGGGAGCGGTTCGGGTTCGACATCGGCGTCGTCGTGAGCGACACCTTCGGCAGGCCGTGGCGCGAGGGGCAGACCGACGCGGCGATCGGAGCGGCGGGGCTGCGCGTTCTCGACGACTTGCGCGGGTCGACGGATGCCTCGGGCAAGCCCCTCGCCGTCACCGCGCCCGCGGTGGCCGACGAGATCGCCGCGACGGCCGACCTCGTCAAAGGCAAAGCGTCGGGCCGACCCCTCGCGATCGTGCGGGGGCTCGCTCACCTCGTCGGCGACGTCGACCTCCCCGGCGCGCGCGTTCTCGTGAGGTCGCCCGAGAACGACATGTTCCGGGTCGGCAGCGCCGAGGCGCACGCCGCGGGGTTCGCCGCCGGACTCGCGGCGGGGCGGGCGGAGCGCGCCGAACACGCCGCACCCGATCGCGCTCTCTGAGCACCCCCGCACCGGCGTCTGGCAGACTGCGCCGAGAACACGCGAAGGAGCACGGTTGATGGTGGAGAGCTCGATGAGTGACGTACAGACCGATCCGGCCCGATCGGTTCGGGTGCCCGTGCTGGATGCGGGTGAGTTCCAACGGCTGAGCACCCTCATCGTCGCGAGCGTGGAGAAGGTCATCGACGGCAAGCGCGGCCCCGTCGAGCTCGCGCTCACGGTGCTCCTGGCCGAAGGACACCTGCTCATCGAGGATGTGCCCGGCGTCGGCAAGACCATGCTCGCGCGCGCCCTCGCTCGCTCGGTCGACTGCACGGTGTCGCGCATCCAGTTCACGCCCGACCTGCTGCCGTCGGATGTCACGGGTGTCTCGATCTTCAACCAGGCGACCCGCGAGTTCGAGTTCAAGCCCGGGCCGGTGTTCGCCAACATCGTCATCGGCGACGAGATCAACCGGGCGAGCCCGAAGACCCAGTCGGCTCTGCTCGAGAGCATGGAGGAGCGCCAGGTCACCGTCGACGGCGTCACCCACCCGCTCGCGGCACCGTTCGTCGTCGTCGCGACGCAGAACCCGGTCGAGATGGAGGGCACCTATCCTCTGCCCGAAGCGCAGCGCGACCGCTTCATGATGCGGGTGTCGATGGGATATCCGGATGCGGCGGCCGAACTCGCGATGCTGCGTCAGCGCGAGACCCACAGTCCCCTCGACGACGTGCGCAGCGTCGTCTCTACCGACCAGTTCATCGGCATGATCGCCGCCGTGCGGTCGGTCTTCGTTTCGCGAGCCGTCGAGCAGTATGCGGTCGCGATCGCGCAGGCGACGCGCGCCGAGCGGGCGCTGCGCCTCGGCGCGAGCCCGCGAGCGACGCTCCAGCTCGTGCGGGCCGCGAAAGCGCGAGCGGCACTCGACGGCCGTGAGTTCGTGCTCCCCGACGACATCGACGCCCTCGCCGTTCCCGTTCTCGCCCACCGGCTCATTCCCGCCAACAGGTCGTCGGGCGGCTCGCCCGCGTCGGCGTCCGCCCTCGACGATGTCGTGGAACGCATCGTCGCGCGCGTCGAGGTTCCCCTCGGTTCGTCGACCGCGCCCTGATGCGGTTCGTGGCGCGGGAGCGCGAGTGACGGCGGGGCGCGAATGACTGCGGGGCCCGAATGACGACAGGGCGCGTGCGTCGCTCGTCTCGGCGCCGGGAGGGCTACGGCATCCGATTGACGGCGCGCGGGTGGTGGTTCGTCGTCGCGGCGGGTGCGAGTGCCGCCGGCGCTTTCGCGGCGGGGGTGCCCGAGCTGCTCTATGTCGCGGGCCTCGCGCTCGTGCTCGTCGCCGTCGCGTTCACGCTCGTGGTCTCGCGGCGCGTGCGGCTCGATGTCGTGCGGGAGTTCGCGCCCGCCGTCGCGGCGATCGGGCAGGTCGTGTCGGTCGACGTCACGGTGCGCAACACGTCGCGCACGACTCTCGCCGCGAGCGACGCCGTCGACTTCCGCCCGTTCGGCGCGATCAATCGCGACCGCTCCCTCGCTCTGCCCGCCCTCGGCCCCGACCGCCGGGGCTCGTCGGCGAAGCCGAGCGTCGCCCACGTGCGCTATCGCCTCGAGGCGACGAGTCGCGGGGTGTTCGAGATCGGCCCGTTCGCCGTCACCGTCATCGATCCGTTCGCGCTCGCGACTCGCGTGGTGCCCGCGGGCCCTCTCGACGAACTCGTCGTGACCCCCGCGCTCGAGACCCTGAGGGATTCGGGTCTCGCCGTCATCGCGAGCGAGGGCGCCTCGGCGCTCGTGCGCCGCGCGAGCGGGGCCGACGACGACCTCTCGACACGCGAATACCGCACGGGAGACGCGATGCGCCGCGTGCACTGGCGGGCGACGGCCAAATACGGCGAGCTCATGGTGCGGCAGGAGGAGCCTCGCAGTCACGCCGAGGCGCGCGTCGTGATCGACACGAGGGCGAGCGGATACGGTCCGCTCGCGCCCGTGACGCCGAGGTCGAGCCCCGAGTTCGAGCGGGCGCTCTCGATCGCCGGGTCGATCGCCATCCACCTCGCCCACCGCGGTTTCGCGGTCGAGGTCGTCGAGTCGAGCGCGGCCCAGCTCGCGCCCGTCGCGCCCCTCCCCGAGTTCCTGCGTTCGCTCGCGACGATCGAGCTGAGTGGCGAGACCGGGCGGGTCTCACCCGACTCGCCCCTCGGTGCCCCCGTGAGACTCGACCGCGGCTCGGGATCGCTGTTCGCCGTCGTCAGCAACCCCGACCAGGAGACGCTCGACCGGCTCGAACGGCAGCGGTCGGGGTTCGGGCTCGCCGTCGCGTGCGTCGTCGATCCGGATGCCATCGCCGACGCGAGTTCGGACGACGGCGCCCGCGAGACCGCGACGGCCGCGCTCGACCGGGCGGGGTGGACGGTCGTGCTCGTGAGGCCGGGCGACACCGCGGTCGACGTGTGGGCCGCGGTCGCCGACATCCACGGGGTGCGTCATGGCCGTTGACACCCGCAGCCCCGCCCGGGAGGGGCGATCGTCGACGGCGCGCGGCCCCGTGCGTGGCGGGCCGCGAGCGCGCCGAGGGCGGGAGAAACCGCGCTCGACACTTCTCGCGAGTGCGTCTCTCGCCGGGGCGTTCCTCGCGGCGGCGTTCGGCCTCGGTGCTCTCCTCGACGGGCTCTCGTGGTGGGCGGTCGTGTCTCTCGTCGTGCTCATCGTGCTCGGCGCCGCCGCCCTCACGCGTGCGAGAGCCCGCGTCGCCGCCCTCGCCCCGATCGTCTCCGCCGTCGTGTTCGTCGTCGTCACCACTCTGTTCTTCGCGCCGGGGAGCGCGATCCTCGGCATCATCCCGACGCCCGACACGATCGCGGTGTGGCGTGCGCTCGCGGATGCCGCCCAGACGTCGATCTCCGAGCAGACGGTTCCCGCGACCGCGAACGTCGCCATCGTGTTCGCGGCGTCGGTCGGAATCGGTGCCCTCGCGTGGGTCGGCGACGTCGTCGCGATCACCCTCAGGCGCCCCCTCTTCGTGGCTGTCCCGCTCCTCGTCATCCTCGCGATACCCCCCGTCGTCGCCCCCGGCCGCTTCGACATCGCGTCGTTCGTCGCCACGAGCGCCGCGTTCCTCGCGCTCCTCGTGGTCGTGCGAGGAACCCGGCAACCGGGGGTGGCGGTCGGCATCGGCGCCGTCGCGGTCGTCGGTTCACTCCTCACCCCGCTCGTGCTCCCTGCGGTGCAGCCGTCCGTCGCCTTCGGCCCCGGGCTCTCGACGGGCATCAACCCCGTGCTCAACCTCGGCGACGATCTGCGTCGCACGACCGATCGCACCGTGCTCGAATACTCGACCGAGAGCGGCAGCGCGCAGTACCTGCGCCTCGTGACCCTCGAGCGCTTCACGGGTGACGAGTGGGCGCCGACCCCCACGCGCGTCGACACGGGCAACACGCTCGACGACTTCGGGGCGATTCCGGGGCTCGAGAGCGAGGTCCCTCTGGAACCCGAGACGACGGCGATCGACGTCGCGCGGCTCTCCTCCCCGTGGCTCCCGCTTCCCTACCCCGCGCTGTCGGTCTCGGGGGTCGAGGGGGAGTGGTTCTTCGAACCGCGCGGGCTGTCGGCATCCGGAGTCGGCGAGACCGCGACCGGTCTCGACTACACCGTCTCGAGCGTGCGCGTGACGCCGACCCCCGAGCAGTTGCTCGCGGCCGTGCCGGGCACGGACGACGTCGACGACTACCTCGAGCTCCCCGACGACCTCCCCGAGGTCATCGGGGAGACCGCGCGCACCGTCGCGGGGGATGACGGTGCCTACACCTCGGCCATCCGCCTGCAGGAGTTCTTCCGCTCCGGCGACTTCGACTACTCCGAGACCGCGCCCGTGGACAACGGCTACGACGGAACCGGGATGGAGGTCATCGCGACGTTCCTCGAGGCACGATCGGGGTATTGCGTGCACTTCTCGTCGGCGATGGCCGTCATGGCTCGCGAGCTCGGCATCCCCGCGCGGGTCGTCGTCGGCTTCCTGCCCGGTTCGACGGGGGAGGAGCCCGGGATCTTCGAGGTGTCGACCCACGACCTCCACGCGTGGCCCGAGCTCTACTTCGACGGCATCGGCTGGGTGCAGTTCGAGCCGACCCCGGGCAGGGGAGCGCTCGAGACCTACGCGGATGTGAGCATCGAGGGTGTGCCCGAGGCGACGCCCCCGGCGGAAGCCGAACCGGACGAGCCCGACGACGCGCCCGACCCCGACGTCGACCCCGACGACGGCACCGACCCCGAGACCGACCAGGACCCCGACTCGGCACTGCCCGAGACGGGGAGCACCGAGTCCGCGCAGACGCCACAGGGTGGGCTCGCGTGGGTCGGTGTCGCGGCACTGATTCTGGGCCTCGCACTCGCCCCCGCCCTCATCCGCTTCGGGCAGCGCGCGGCATTCGTGCGTCGCGCGCGCGACGGGCGGAGCGACGCCGTCGAGGCGTGGCGGGAGGTCGTCCGCGACGCGACCGACACGGGCGTCGCTCTCGTCGACACCGCGACGCCTCGCGAGAACGCGCGGCTCATCGAGGAGGCTCTGTTCAGTGCGGAGCCGGCTCTCTCGAGGGTTCTCGCGCGAGTCGAACGCCACGCGTTCGCCGGGGCCACGGCGGCAGCCGCTGCCGGTGCGGGCGCAGAGGGCGACGCACCGGGCGACGTGGCGGCCGTGCGATCGGCGCTTCTCACGAGCGCGGGAGCCGGAGGAGCCCTGCGCGCGACGGTGCTCCCCCGATCGCTCCTGCGTGCGTTCGACCGCGGGCGGACGACCCGATCGTGAGGTGGAGCGTCGTCATCCCGGTCAAACGATTGCCCGAGGCGAAGTCGAGGCTGCGCGGCGATGCCGGCGCTGGTCGCGGAGGCGGTGCCGGTGGCGGAGCGGCGCCGGCGAGCCCGGCGCCAGACAGCCCGGTCGCCGATCTCGCCCTCGCCTTCGCGCTCGACACCGTGAGCGCGGCTCGCGAGTCGCCCGGGGTCGACCGCGTTCTCGTGGTGTCGAGTGACGCGACCGTCGCGCGGGAGGTCACCGCGATCGGGGGTGTCGTCGTCGCCGACCCGGGAGGCGGACTCAACGCCGCGGTCGGCGGGGGAGTCGCGGCGGCGCTTGCGGTCGCTCCCGAGGCGGGGGTCGCGGTGCTCACGGGTGACCTCCCATCGCTCCTCCCCGCCGACCTCGGGGCGGCGCTCGCCGCGGCGGCACTGCACCCGCGAGCCGTCGTGCCCGACCACCTCGGAACGGGAACGACCCTCCTCACCGCGCGACCCGGCGAGAGCCTCGACCCCCGATTCGGTGTCGACTCGCGATCACGGCACGAGAACGCGGGTCACGAGGTGCTCGACATCGCGCTCGGGTCGAGCGTGCGGTGGGATGTCGACACCCCGGCCGATCTCGACCGCGCGGCGCAGCACGGCACAGGGCGACACACCGCTCGAGCCCTCGCCGAGCGCACCGGCGCACACGCCGCGCGACACCGACCGCGCGACTAGGGCCGCGCGACGAGAGCCGCGCGACCAGGGTCCCGCGACGAGATCAGGTCGCGAGCGCGAGGGCGTCGCGGGCGATCTTCGCGGTCGCCGCGGCATCCGTCATCCACAGCGGAACGGCGGCGGTGCGGATGCCCGCGGCCTCGAGTGCCGGCAGAGAGGCGGCATCGGCGTCGTCGACGAGCCACCCGTCGATCAGCCCGCCGGTCGACCGTGCGCCGTAGTGGGAGGCGACCGCCGCGGCACTCGTCTCGACGCCGATCGCGGCGAGGCAGGCGTCGGCCATTCCCCGCACGGCGGCGCCGGCGATGATCGGCGAGACCCCGATCACGGGTGCCCCCGTTGCGGAGAGTGCCGCGCGCATGCCGGGGAGCTCGAGGATCGTTCCGATCGACACGACGGGGTTCGAGGGGGCGACGAGCACGACGTCGGCGGCCGCGATCGCCTCGAGGGCTCTCGGGCTCGCCGCCGCGGTCTCGATGCCGCGCTGCACGAAGCGGCGGGCCGGGAGGGCGGCGCGGTGTCGCACCCACCACTCCTCGAAGTGCAGTTCGCGCACGGGGTCGCCGACCTCGACGTGCGTCTCGACCTCGTCGTCGGTCGCGGGCACCAGGGTCACGCCGAGATCCCAGCGAGCCGTGAGCCGCTCGGTCGCCTCGCTCAGGGTGAGGCCGTCGCGCAGCATCGAGGTTCGCGCGATGTGGGTCGCGAGGTCGAGGTCGCCGAGAGTGAACCACGGCCAGCCGACCCCGTAGGCGGTGAGCTCGGCGCTCACCCTCTCGCTCTCGCCGACGCGGCCCCATCCGCGCACCTCGTCGTTCGCGCCCGCGAGCGTGTACATGAGCGAGTCGAGGTCGGGGCACACGCGCAGGCCCGCGAGCCACAGGTCGTCTCCCGTGTTGGCGACGACCGTGATCGAGCTCGGGCCACCGGCGCCGATCGCATCGAGCTGCTCGAGGTGCTGCCGGAGGCCGCGCACGAAGCGCGCTCCGCCGACCCCTCCCGCGAGAACGGTGATCGCCGTCATGTCGTGCTCCTGGTTCTGCTTCGGGGTGCGGCCTCCGACGGGGGCTCATCGGGAGCCGCGTCAAACGCGATGACGGGGAGACCCGAGAGCGGATGCGTGAGCATCGTGACCGAGACCCCCCACACTGACTCGATGACCGATCGCGTGAGCGCCGTGCGGGGCGGGCCCGAAATCACGACGCGTCCGCGGTCGAGAACGATCACGTGGTCGGCAAACGTCATCGCGAGGTTGAGGTCGTGCAGCGCAGCGACGACCGCGATGCCGCCCGCTGTCGCGAGCGAGCGCGCGAGACCGAGGATCGACAGCTGGGCGCGCACGTCGAGGTGGTTCGTCGGTTCGTCGAGCAAGAGCAACCCCGGTTGCTGGGCGAGCGCCCTCGCGAGGTGCACCCGCTGCCGCTCGCCGCCCGAGAGGGTCGAGAGGGGGCGAGCTGCGAACTCCGCGACACCCGCGTCGCGCATCGCGTCACGCACGATCGCGGCGTCGTCGCGCGAGGGCGCCCCGAAGGCCGAGAGGTGCGGGGTGCGACCGAGCGCCACGGCGTCGCGCACCGTGAGCGGCAGTTCGGCGTGCACATCCTGTTCGACGAGCGCGGCCGACCTGGCCCGTTCACGACGGCCGAGGGCGAACCAGTCGGAGCCGTTCCAGCGCACGTCACCCGACGACGGCCGCGCGACCCCGGCGAGCACACGGATGAGGGTCGACTTGCCCGCGCCGTTGGGTCCGACGATCGCCGTCACCTCGCCACCTCGCACCTCGAGATCGACCTCGTCGACGACGGACCGACCTCCCAGGGTCACCGTGACGACGCTCGCCTCGAGGCGCGTCACGCTCGCACCCTCGCCCGCACGAGCAGCCACACGAAGACGGGGGCGCCGATGACGGCGGTCACGATGCCGACGGGCAGCTCCCGCGGGTCGAATACGGTTCGTGCGAGGGTGTCGCACCAGATCAAGAAGATCGCCCCCGTGAGCGCCGAGAGGGGCAGGAGCGCGCGGTGGCGGGCACCGACGACGAGGCGCACGGCGTGCGGGAGGATGAGCCCGACGAAACCGATCGACCCGCTCACCGCGACCATCCCGCCCGTGAGGAGCGCCGTGCCGACGAGCATGAGCACGCGCATCCGCGCGACGTCGACACCGAGGGCGGCGGCGGACGTGTCACCGAACGCGAACGCGTCGAGCACGCGGCCGCCGACCAAGAGGGGAACGCCCACGATGACGAGAGCACCCACGGCGATCGCAACGGCGGGCCAGCGGGCCCCCGCGAGCGACCCGAGCAGCCACGTGATGATCTCGCGGTAGGAGTCTCCCGTCGCGGTCCAGAAGATGACGAAACTCGTGAGGGCGGCGCCGAGGCTCGACACCGCGACACCGGCGAGGATCGTGCGGCTCGGGGTCAGCGTCGCACCGGTGCCCGCGATCGCGAGGGTCGCGACGAGGGCGACGATGGCTCCGACGAAAGCGGCGCCGGGGAGGGCGACGGTGAGGCCGAGCACGAGCACCGCGACGGCGCCGAGCGAGGCGCCGGAGGAGAGCCCGAGCAGGTAGGGGTCGGCGAGCGGATTGCGTGTGACCGCTTGCATCACCGCCCCCGCGATGGCGAGGCCCGCGCCGACCGCACCCGCTGTGAGCACGCGCGGCAACCGCAACTGCCACACGATGCCGTCGCGCAAGGCGTCGAGAGGGGTCACCCCGAGACCGAGGTTGCTCGCGACCGACAACCACACGTCGGCGACGCGGATGTCTGCCTGGCCGATCGTCACCGCGACGCCGACGGACACCACGAGCGCGATCGTGAGCGCGACGCCGACGAGCACGGGGACCGCGACGGTGCGCCGCGTCGCGGTGCCGCGCGCGCTCTCGATCGTCGCCATGCCGTGATCAGCCCTCGGTCGCACTCTCGGCCAGCGCGGCGGTCGAGAGCTGATCGGCGAGGTCGGCCGCGGCATCGACGTTGCGCACCCCGGCCTCGCCCGCCGCGAAGGGCACCACGAGGTACCGCTCGTCGCGCACGGCCGAGAGCTCGGCGGTCGCCGGATTCGACTCGAGAAGCTCGATCTTGCTCTCGGCGGTGTTCCAACTCGCGTCGACGAGCACGATGACATCGGGGTCGGCGTCGACGATCGCCTCCCACCCGATCGAACTCCAGGTGTCGTCGATGTCGGACGCGATGTTCTCGAGGCCCGCGGCCTCCATGATCATCTGCGGAGCACCGATGCCCGCGCCCACGTAAGGGGTGTCTGTTCCGGAGGAGTACCAGAGGGCGGTGAGACCGCGGTCGTCGGGCTCGACGGCGTCGAGCGCGGCGCTCTGCTCGGCCACGAGGTCGGTCGCGGCATCCTCGGCGCCCAGGAGCACGCCGGCCTCGGCGATCTCGTCGAACACGTCGGCGAAGGCGAGCTTCTCGGGCATGTAGTCGCGGTCTTTGCACGCCGACGGGGCCACATAGGTGCCCACGCCGAAGCCGGCGAGAGAGTCGCGGTCACCCGCCGCTTCGGCCGTGAACATCGACTCCCAGCCCGCGTAGACGAGGTCGGGTTCGAGTTCGAGCACGGCCTCCTGGCTCGGCGCGAAGTCGGAGATCACCGGAACGTCTGCCGCGGCATCCGCCCACCGCTCGGGAACCGGCCCGTCTTGAAAAGCGGCACCGACGATGCGGTCGCCGAGACCGAGCGCGAGAACGAGCTCGGTCGTCGTCGACTTGATCGTGACGATGCGCTCGGGCGCTGCACCCGCCGTGTCGACCTCGGTGCCGCAGTTGTCGAGGATGCCGGCCGCCGCGGCGTCGGGTGAGGCCTCACCCGAATCGGAGGCGGGAGCGGTCGCGCACCCCGAGAGGGCGACGGTCGCGGCGATGACGACGGCGAGGGAGGCTGCGGTGCGGAAGCGGGAGGGGGTCATGGGCGGGCTCCTGGATGACGGCGAGAGGGAACGCGATCCGGGCACACGGCGGTGCAGGAGACGCGAGACCTGTCGCCCCAGAACCGGGATCGACTCGCCGCACCAGATCGGGTGCGGGGGCCTCCCCCCAGCGTAGCGACACTATGCACGGCCGCTCGACGGTCGTAGGTTTTACGCCAGCGTCACTGATCGAAACGACCCCGAAACGTGAGCCGCTGACAATGACACCCACGAGGCACCCCCAGGAGGCACACCGATGACCGTCGTTCGCGCAGCAATCACCCAGACCACGTGGACGGGCGACAAAGAGTCGATGCTCGACAAGCACGAGCAGTTCGCCCGCGACGCCGCGGCCGACGGAGCGCAGATCATCTGCTTCCAAGAACTCTTCTACGGGCCCTACTTCGGCATCACCGAAGACAAGAAGTACTACGCGTACGCGGAGCCGTCCGACGGCCCCATCGTTAAGCGGTTCGCGGCCCTCGCGAAAGAGCTCGGCCTCGTCATGGTGCTCCCCATCTACGAGGAGGACATGCCCGGCGTCTACTACAACACCGCCGTCGTCGTCGACTCCGACGGAAGCATCCTCGGGCAGTACCGCAAGCACCACATCCCGCACCTCGACAGGTTCTGGGAGAAGTTCTACTTCCGCCCCGGCAACATGGGTTACCCGGTGTTCCAGACCTCCGTCGGCCCGGTCGGCCTGTACATCTGCTACGACAGGCACTTTCCCGAGGGATGGCGCGAGCTCGGCCTCAACGGCGCACAGATCGTGTTCAACCCCAACGCGACCAAGCCCGGCCTCTCCAATCGCCTGTGGGAGGTCGAGGGCCCCGCGGCGGCCGTCGCGAACGGCTACTTCGTGCTCCAGCCCAACCGGGTCGGGCGCGAAGACAACGAGTACGGCGAGCTCGCCGTCGACTTCTACGGCACGAGCCAGGTGATCGACCCGCGCGGCAACTTCGTCGGAGAACGGGGGTCGGGAACGACCGAAGAGATCCTCATCCGCGACCTCGAGATGGACCTCATCCGCGAGATGCGCGACGACTGGCAGTTCTACCGCGACCGCCGGCCGGAGTCGTACACGTCGATCCCCAAGCCGTGACCGTGAACCCCAGACGAAAGGCAGGTCGATGAAGACCCTCATCAAGAACGGCACCGTCGTCAACTCCACGGGGCGCGCCCCGGCCGACGTGCTCATCGACGGCGAGACGATCGCCGCCGTGCTCGCCCCCGGTTCCTCGCTCCTCGGGTTCGACATCGAGCGCAACGTCGACACCGTCATCGACGCCGCGGGCAAATACGTGATCCCCGGGGGGATCGACGCCCACACCCACATGCAGATGCCGTTCGGCGGCACCGAGGCATCCGACACCTTCGAAACGGGCACGCGGGCCGCCGCCCACGGGGGCACGACGAGCATCGTCGACTTCGTCGTGCAGTACGCGGGCGAGAACGTGCTCGACCAGTACGCCCTGTGGCACGAGAGGGCGGCGGGCCAGTGCGCGATCGACTACGGGTTCCACCAGATCCTCTCCGACGTGCAGGACTCGTCGCTCACGGCGATGGACGAACTCATCGACGAAGGGGTCACGAGCTTCAAGCTCTTCATGGCCTACAAGGGGGTGTTCCTCTCCGACGACGGCCAGATCGTCAAAGCGATGCAGAAAGCCGCGTCGAACGGATCGATGATCATGATGCACGCCGAGAACGGCAGCGTCATCGACCTCCTCGTGCAGCAGGCGATCGCCGCGGGCAACACCTCGCCGTACAACCACGGGCTCACGCGCCCGTGGCAGGCGGAGGAGGAGGCCACGCACCGCGCCATCATGCTCGCCGACCTCACCGGCGCCCCGCTCTACGTCGTGCACGTCAGCGCGAAGCAAGCGGTCGCGCAGATCGCCGTCGCGCGCGACCGCGGGCAGAACGTGTTCGGCGAGACGTGCCCGCAGTACCTCTACCTCTCGCTCGAAGACCAGCTCGGCGCCTCGAGCGACGAGTGGGGCGACTTCGAGGGGGCCAAGTGGGTGTGCTCCACCCCGCTGCGCTCGAAGCACGAGGGTCACCAGCACCACATGTGGCAGAGCCTCCGCACGAACGACATCCAGATGGTCTCGACCGACCACTGCCCGTTCTGCATGAAGGGCCAGAAAGACATGGGCCTCGGCGACTTCTCCAAGATCCCCAACGGCATCGGATCGGTCGAACACCGCATGGACCTCCTCTATCAGGGTGTCGTCGACGGCAAACTCTCGCTCGAGAGGTGGGTCGAGGTGACGTCCACGACCCCCGCGCGCATGTTCGGGATGTACGGCACGAAGGGGGTGATCCAGCCGGGAGCCGACGGTGACATCGTCGTCTACGACCCGAGCGGGCACACATCCATCGGGGTCGACCAGACGCACCACATGAACATGGACTACTCGGCGTGGGAGGGCTACGAGATCGACGGGCACGTCGACACCGTGATCAGCCGCGGCAGGGTCGTCGTCGACGGCAACGAGTACCTCGGATCGAAGGGCGACGGGCGCTACATCAAGCGCGGCCTGTCGCAGTACCTCATCTGATGCCGAAGGTACGCAATTTCCGCGAGGGTACGCAGGATCCGGCACAGTCTGGCGGAAACTGCGCACTGTCGGCGGGCGGAAAGAGGATCTGATGGACTTCGGAGCGGTACTGCAGACCAACCCGCCGGCCTCGCGCACGGTGCACCTCGCCAAGCTCGCCGAGCAGCACGGGTTCAGCCACGTGTGGACCTTCGACTCGCACCTGCTGTGGCAGGAGCCGTACGTCATCTACAGCCAGATCCTCGCCGAGACGCGTCGCGTGAAGGTCGGCCCGATGGTCACCAACCCCGCGACGCGCGACTGGACGGTGACGGCGTCGACCTACGCGACGCTCAACGAGATGTACGGCAACCGCACGATCTGCGGCATCGGCCGTGGCGACAGTGCCGTGCGAGTGACGGGCGGTGCGCCCACGACCCTCAAGTCGCTGCGCGAGTCGATCCACGTGATCCGCGAGCTCGCCAACAGCCGGTCGGTCGAATACAACGGGCAGACCCTCCAGTTTCCGTGGAGCCGGGGTTCCGAGCTCGAGATGTGGGTCGCGGCATACGGCCCGCTCGCCCTCAAGCTCACCGGTGAGGTGGGCGACGGGTTCATCCTGCAGCTCGCCGACCTCGACATCGCCGAGTGGATGATCGCGACCGTGCGCCGCGCCGCCGAGAACGTGGGGCGTGATCCGGACTCCATAAAGTTCTGCGTCGCGGCCCCGATGTACATCGGCGACGACACCGAGGAGTCCCGAGCGCACATGCGCGACCAGTGCCGCTGGTTCGGCGGGATGGTCGGCAACCACGTGGCCGACATCGTGAGCAAGTACGGGGCAGACAGTTCGGTTCCGCCCGCGCTCACCGACTACATCGCCGGCCGGGAGAGCTACGACTACAACGAGCACGGTCGCGCGGGCAACAGCCACACGAGTTTCGTGCCCGACGAGATCGTCGACAGGTTCTGCATCCTCGGCACGGCCGAACAGCACATCGGGAAGCTCGAGAAACTGCGGGCGCTCGGCGTCGACCAGTTCGCCGGCTACCTCCAGCACGACAACAAGGAGGAGACCCTGCGCGTCTACGGGGAGACGGTCATCCCGGCCCTGAGCGACACGATCGTGGCCCGGTCGTGACGGGCGCGGGCACGCCTTCCGCGGTCGACGCGCCTCCCGCGGTGCGTTCCCCGCGGGGGCGGGCCCGCTCGTCTCGCGCGACGGCGTCGCGCCTCGGCCTCGGCGCTCTCGCGATCCTCGCGGTGGCCGCCGTGTGGGAGCTCTACAAGTGGCTTGGTCCCGCCGACGGCCTCGTCATCGGCGGTGCGCGCATCCTGCCGCGCACGAGCGACCTCGCGATGCCGCACATCCCCGACATGGTCGTGCGGTTGTTCGAACCGGTGACGCGCGCGGATGGTTCCCCGCCCCTGTGGCTCGAGGTCGCGGGTGCGGCATCCCTCACGCTCGGTATCGCCGCGGTCGGGTGGCTCCTCGGCCTCGTCGTGGGCTTCGCGCTCTCGCTTCTCATGGTGCGCTCGCGCATCGCCGAGGCGAGCCTCCTGCCGTGGATCGTGCTGAGCCAGACCGTGCCCCTCATCGCCTTCGCGCCCGTCGTGCGCAGCTGGGGGTCGAGGGTCGAGATCGGCGCGTTCGAGTGGCAGGACTGGATGTCGGTTGCTCTCATCGCGTCGTATCTCGCGTTCTTCCCCATCGCGATCGGGGCGCTGCGGGGGCTGACGTCTCCCGCCGCGATGCACACCGACCTCATGACGTCGTACGCCGCCGGATGGTGGGCGACCCTCGTCAAGCTCCGCCTCCCGGCGAGCGTGCCCTACCTGCTGCCCGCGCTCAGGCTCGGGGCGGCCAACGCCGTCGTCGGGGCGATCGTGGCCGAGGTCTCGACGGGGCTGCGGGGTGGGCTCGGTCGCATGATCGTGCAGTTCGCCGGCCAGGCGAGCGGCGACCCTGCCAAGTCGTGGGGTCCCATTTTCGGAGCCATCCTCCTGGGGCTCCTCGCCGCGGGATCCGTCGCCCTCATCGGCGGCGGGTTGCGCAACTATCGCAGAGCTGAGGTGAGCGCATGACGCTCGACGAAACGGTCCCCACGACGGAGGGTGTTCACGCCCGCGGAGCCGACGCCGTCGTCGCGTCGGGGGTGGGCAAGGTCTTCGAGGCCGCGGGGGTCACGGCGCTCGACGGCGTCGACCTCGTGGTGAGCGCGGGGGAGTTCGTCTCCCTCATCGGCCCGTCCGGGTGCGGAAAGAGCACGCTCTTGAGGCTCATCGCCGACCTCGACACCCCCTCGAGCGGGTCCCTCGAGATCTTCGGCAAGTCGGCGAAGCAGGCCCGGATCGACCAGGACTACGGCATCGCGTTCCAGCAAGCCGGACTCCTGCCGTGGCGCACGGTCGCGGCGAACATCGAGCTCCCCCTCGAACTCCACGGGTTCTCGAAGGCGCAGCGCGCCGCGCGGTCGCGCGAGCTGCTCGATCTCGTCGGCCTCTCCGATTTCGGTGAGCGCTATCCCGACGAACTCTCGGGCGGGATGCAGCAGCGCATCGCGATCGCGCGCGCTCTCGCCGAGAAGCCCAACCTCCTCCTCATGGATGAACCGTTCGGCGCGCTCGACGAGATGACGCGCGAGCGCATGCAGACGGAGCTCACGCGCATCTGCGCCGAGACCGGGGCAGCGGTCGTCTTCGTGACCCACTCGATCCCCGAGGCGGTGTTCCTCTCCGATCGCGTCGTCGTCATGTCGCCTCGTCCCGGCCGGATCGAGACGGTCGTGCCCATGGCCCTCGGGCCCGCCTCTGAGCGCGGCGACGGCATCCGCGAAGACCCCGCGTTCTTCGAGATGGTCACGGCCGTGCGCGAGGCCCTCCACCGCGGCGCCCCCGCGAGGGGCACGGACAACCGATGACGGCGCCGTCGCGAGACTCGATCGTGAGGATCGGTGCGCCCGTCGCGCTCGGGGTCGTCGTGCTCGTCGCGTGGCAACTCGTCGTCATCGTGGGCGAGATCGACGACTACCTGCTGCCGAGCCCGCTGAGCATCGTCGAGCAGATCGTCGAGTTCTGGCCCGCACTCGTCGCGGCGGTCGGGAGCACGGGGCTCAACGCCCTCATCGGTCTCGTCGTCGGCTCGGTCGTCGGCATCCTCGTGGCGCTCCTCGCTTCACTCAACCGCGTCGTCGATCACCTCTCGGCCCCTCTCGTCGCGGGCCTCGCGGTGGTTCCGATCGTCGCCCTCGCCCCCGTACTCAACACGATGTTCGGTGCCGACTCCGAGACGGGCAGGCGCACGATCGCGGGCCTCGCGGTGTTCGTGCCCGTCTTCATCAACACGCTCCGAGGGCTCCGGCAGACCGACCCCGTGCACCGCGACCTCATGAGGTCGTATGCCGCGGGGCCGGGTCAGGTCGTGCGCGTGCTCACGATTCCGGCGGCGCGTCCGTACATCGTCACGGGCATCAGGGTCGCGTCGTCGCTCGCGGTGATCTCGGCCCTCGTCGCGGAGTATTTCGGCGGCCCGCGCGGCGGGCTCGGCTCGCTCATCTCGTCGTCGGCGGCGACGAGCGCCTACGCCCGGGCGTGGGCATACGTCGTCGGCGGCATCGTGCTCGGTCTGCTCTTCTTCGTCGCGACCGCCGCCCTCGAGAGAGCCGCGACACCCCGCAGGCTCACCGTCGCCTCGACACTCACCCCCACGAAAACACCCCTCACCGCACCACGAAAGGAACTGACATGACACACAGCAGGCGTCGTGCCGTCGCTCTCGGAGCAGGTCTCCTGAGCTCGGCCCTCCTCCTCTCGGCTTGCTCGTCGTCGGGAGACTCCGGCGGCTCCGGTGGCTCCGGCGATCTCACTCCCGTGAGTCTCCAGTTGCAGTGGCTGCCCCAGGGCCAGTTCGCGGGCTACTACGCAGCCCTCGACCAGGGGTTCTTCGAGGAGGAGGGGCTCGACGTCGAGATCATCCCGAGCGGCGGAGACATCGTTCCGCAAGACGCCCTCGTCGCGGGAGACGTCGACTACGCGATCGCGTGGGTGCCCAAGGCCCTCGGGTCGATCGAGGCCGGCGCGAACATCACCGACATCGCCCAGATCTTCCAGCGCTCCGGCACCCTGCAGGTCGCGTGGGCCGACAGCGGCATCGAGTCGGTCGCCGACTTCGAGGGCAAGCGCATCGGCAGCTGGGGTTTCGGCAACGAGTGGGAGATCTTCGCGGCGATGGCCGCCGAGGGACTCGACGCGACGTCGGTCGAGATCATCACGCAGGACTTCAACATGAACGCCTTCCTCGAGGGCGACATCGACGCGGCCCAGGCGATGACCTACAACGAGTACGCGCAACTGCTCGAGAGCACCGATCCCGACACGGGCGAGCTCTATCAGCCCGAAGACTTCTCGGTCATCGACTACAACGAGGCGGGCGGCGCGATGCTGCAAGACGCCATCTGGGCCGACACCGAGAGGCTCGAGAGCGACGAGGAGTACCAGGAGACCACCGTCGCGTTCCTCAAGGCCGTGATCAAGGGCTGGGCCTACGCCGCGAACGAGCCCGAGGCGGCGGCCGACATCACGATCAACGAGGGGTCGGGCTGGGGGCTCACGCACGAGCTGTGGATGGTCAACGAGACCAACAAGCTCATCTGGCCGTCGGAGAACGGCATCGGAATCATCGACGAGGATGCCTGGAACGACACCGTCGAGGGCGCGCTCTCGGCGACCAACGAGACCGGTGCCTCGCTCATCACCGAGGAGCCGCCGAGCTCCGCGTGGACGAACGAGTGGATCCAGATGGCCCTCGACGAACTCGAGGGGGAGGACATCGACCTCACGGGCGCCGACTTCGAGCCCATCGAGGTCGAGGTCACCGAGGGCGGTCAGTAGCGGCGGGCTCACGCCGTTCTGTCTGGGGCGGTCGGTATGGTGCGACCATGTCGACCGCCCCTCGCACGTCTTCCGACGCTCCCGTGTTCGCACCCACTCGCGCGGCGGGGCTCGAACTCCTCGCCGACTTCGTGCCGCGGGCGGGCCGCGACTACGCCGTCGGGCGCAACACCGACCCCGGCCCCGGCCGCGACACCGCCGTCTCGATGCTCTCGCGGTATGTGAGCCACCGGCTCGTGACCGAGCGCGAGATCATCGAGGGCGTGCTCGAGAAGCATTCCCCCGCCGCGGCGCAGAAGTTCGTGCAGGAGGTCTTCTGGCGCACCTACTGGAAGGGCTGGCTCGAGCTGCGACCGAGCGTGTGGGCGGGCTACCGCGCAGACGTCGAGCGGTTGACCGCGGCATCCGACGACGCCGACTTCTCGGTCGGCCTCGCCGCGGCTCTCGAGGCCCGCACCGGAATCGAGTGTTTCGACGCGTGGGTCTCCGAGCTCGTCGAGAACGGCTACCTCCACAACCACACGCGCATGTGGTTCGCGAGCATCTGGATCTTCACCCTCCGGTTGCCGTGGCAGCTCGGAGCCGACTTCTTCTACCGACACCTGCTCGACGGAGACCCCGCGTCGAACACCCTCTCGTGGCGCTGGGTCGCCGGTCTCCAGACGACGGGCAAGACCTACCTCGCGACGGCAGACAACATCGAGAAGTTCACGGAGGGGCGGTTCCGCCCGAGCGGGCTCGCCCCCACAGCCCCCGCGATCGACGACGACCCCGCACCGGATGCACGCGAACTCCCCGCCACCGAGCCTGCGCCCGCGGGGCGTGCCGTGCTCCTTCTGCACGACGACGATCTGCACGTCGAGAGTCTCGACCTCGGGCCCGCCGACATCGTGGGGGTCACGGCGTTCTCGTCGGTCGGGTCGCGCTCGCCGCTCCGTGTCGCAGGCGATGTCGCGCGGTTCTCGATCGCGGCCGTCGACGACGGCGTCTCCCGGGCGCGTGCCCACGTCGCCGAGAGGGGAAGCGAGCCCGAGCACGTCGGCCTCGACGACCTCGACGAGTGGATGCGGCGAGCCGACGTCTCGACCATCGTGACTCCCGTCGCGCCCGTCGGTCCCGCCTCCGAGATGCTCGACGCCATCGAGCGCGAGCTGCCCGACGGCGTCCGACTCGTGCGCGTGCGTCGCGAGTGGGACACCCTCGCGTGGCCGCACGCGCGTCGGGGCTTCTTCCCCTTCCGTGAGCGCATCCCCGAGTTGCTCCGCGCGCAGCACCTCACCTAGAGCGGGCCTCGTAATAGTGTGAGAATCCGACCGCGACCCGCAGGAGACCCCATGACCGGCATCGATGCAGTGGAGGGTCGTCGCGCGCACGACCTCGACCGCGCTCACGTCTTCCACTCCTGGTCGGCTCAGGGTGCCCTCGACCCGTTCGTCATCGCCGGGGGGCTCGCGTCGACGATCTGGGATTTCGACGGCCGCGAGTACCTCGACTTCTCGAGCCAGCTCGTGAACATGAACATCGGCCACCAGCATCCGAAGGTCGTCGCGGCCATTCAGAAGCAAGCCGAGCTGCTCACGATGGTCGCCCCACCCCACGCCGACATCGCGCGCGGCGAGGCGGCCCAGCGCATCGTCGAGAAGGCGGGCCCCCCGTTCTCGAAGGTCTTCTTCACCAACGGGGGCGCCGATGCCAACGAGAACGCCATCCGCATGGCGCGCCTCGTGACGGGCCGCGACAAGGTGCTGTCGACCTACCGCTCGTACCACGGCAACACGGGAGCCGCGATCGTGGCGACGGGCGACTGGCGCCGCGTTCCCAACGAGTTCGCGCGCGGTCACGTGCACTTCTTCGGACCCTTCCTCTACCGCTCCGAGTTCTGGGCGTCGAGCGAGGCCGAAGAGAGCGAGCGGGCACTCCACCACCTCGAGCGGGTCGTGCAGGCCGAGGGGCCCGAGTCGATCGCCGCGATCATCCTCGAGGGCATCCCGGGAACCGCGGGAGTGCTCGTGCCCCCGCCCGGCTATCTGCAGGGCGTGCGCGAGATCTGCGACCGCTACGGCATCAAGCTCATCGTCGACGAGGTCATGAGCGGCTTCGGCCGCGCGGGCGAGTGGTTCGCCTTCCAGCTCGCGGGAATCACCCCCGACCTCGTGACTTTCGCGAAGGGCGTCAACTCCGGCTACGTGCCGGTCGGCGGCGTGATCATCTCCGACGAGATCGCGCGGCACTTCGACGAGCGCGTCTTCCCCGGGGGGCTCACCTACTCCGGTCACGCCCTCGCCGCGGCATCCATCGTCGCGTCGATCGACGCCATGGTCGACGAGGGCGTCATCGAGAACGCGCGGATGATCGGCACCGACCACCTGGGGCCGGCGCTCGCGGCGCTCGCGGCCAGACATCCGATGATCGGGGAGGTGCGCGGAGTCGGCGTGTTCTGGGCGCTCGACCTCGTGACCGACCCCAAGACCCGCGCCCCTGTCGGCCCCGCGACGATCGCGGCGCTCAAGCGCGAGCTCCTGGCGCGAGGGGTGCTGCCGTTCGCGGCCGACAACCGCATCCACGTCGTGCCGCCGTGCGTCGTCACCCCCGCCGAGGTCGAGAGGGCCATGGTCGCCTACGACGAGGCGTTCACGGCCGTGGCGGCCTCCTCGAGCTGAGAGCCGGCCTCCGCGCGGAGTGCGCTGACCGAGAACGTCGGGGAGGCGCACACGGGCACGCGAGTACAATTCCGCGAGTGCCGCACATCTCGAAATCCCCATTCGTCGTCCCCGTCTTCGATCTCATGCACCGTCCGGGTGAGATGCGGGAGAAGCTCGTCGACGCCGTCGTGCCCGAGGGGTTCGGCAACGCGGTCATCGGCGTGCCGACCGGCGGCGAGGTGCGCATCGACGTGCGTCTCGAGTCGCTGCACGACGGAATCCTCGTGAGCGCGGATGTCACGGCGACCGCAGTGGGGGAGTGCGTGCGATGCCTCACCGACGTCGAGCTCCCCATCGAGGTCGATATACAGGAGCTTTTCGCGTATTCTCATGACGAAGCTTTCGACTACGAGGTTCAAGACGACTCCATCGATCTCGAACCGCTGGTCAGAGACGCGGTAGTGTTGTCACTTCCGTTTCAACCGGTCTGTCAAGAGAACTGCCCCGGGCTGTGCCCGACTTGTGGGGCGAGGCTCCTCGACGATCCGGGTCACGAGCACGAAGCACCCATCGATCCTCGATGGGCCGCTCTGTCAGGACTCCAGGGTGTGACCGGCACCCCAACCGATGATGTTGCTGGCGCAGAGAACGATGGCGCCACCGAGGAAAAGAGATAGTCATGGCCGTACCGAAGCGCAAAATGTCCCGCGCGAGCACCCGCGCGCGCCGCGCCCAGTGGAAGGCCACGCCTCCCACCCTCGTGAAGACCATCGAGGGCGGAAAGGTCACCTACAGCCTCCCGCACCGCGCGAAGGTCGTCGAAGACTCCACCGGCACCCCTCTGTACATGGAGTACAAGGGCCGCAAGGTCGCCGACGTCTGAGCCGATGACTCGTCCTGCGGACGGTCACGCTCGTGCGCCTCGCGAAGGCGCGCCCCTCGTGCGATCGATCCTCGCGCGTGAACTCGCGGTGGACGTCAGTGAAGAGCTCCTCGAGCTCGCACTGACCCACCGCTCTTTCGCGTACGAAAACGGCGGAATCCCACACAACGAGCGCCTCGAGTTCCTCGGCGACTCGATCCTCGGGCAAGCCGTGACCGTCATGCTCTACACCGAGAACCCGGATCTCGACGAGGGCGAACTGGCGAAGCGCCGCGCGAGCCTCGTGAGCAGTGTCGCTCTCGCCGAGGTCGCGAGGTCCATCGACCTCGGTCGACACATCCGGCTCGGTCGCGGTGAAGAATTGACCGGCGGGCGGGACAAGTCCTCGATCCTCGCCGACACCGTCGAAGCCGTGATCGGTGCGACCTACCTCTCGGCGGGCCCCGAGGCGGCGACCGGACTCGTCATGCGACTCATCGCCCCGCTCCTCATCGACCCGGCCCGTTTCGGAGCCGCCATGGACCCGAAGACCGCCCTGCAGGAGCTCTCGGCGCAGCTGGGCCGCGGAGTGCCGCGATACGCGGTGAGCGACAGCGGCCCCGACCATTCGAAGCGCTTCCACGCGGCCGTGAGCCTCGGAACCGAGGGCCCGATCGCCGAGGGCGACGGGTCGAGCAAGAAGCACGCCGAGATGGCGGCGGCCCTCCTCGCGTGGACCTCGCTCACGTCGTGATCGCGGGATCCCCGCGTGCCTGAGCTCCCCGAAGTCGAGGTCGTGCGTGCCGGTCTCGCGCCCGCCGTCTCCGGTGCGACCATCACGGCCGTCACGATCTTTGACGAGCGCTCGCTCCGGCGCCACGAGGGGCCCGCCGAGGACTTCGTCGAGCGGCTCGTGGGCTCGACGATCTCGGTCGCCGCGCGACGCGGCAAGTTCCTGTGGTTCCCCCTCCTCGAGCGCGACGCGGTCGGTAGCGCCACCGCTCTCGTCGCCCACCTCGGCATGTCGGGCCAGATGCTCTTGCGTGATCGGCAGACCGATGACAGGCTCACGCGCATCCGGTTCGATTTCGCGCATCCCGAGCACGGCGCACTCCGACTCAATTTCGTCGACCAGCGCATCTTCGGGTCGATGGCCATCGACAGCCTCGTTGCGACGAGGGATGGCGGCCCCGGCGGGTTCACGGGAGACGCGAGTCTCGACGCTCCGCTCGTGCCGTCGCACGTCGCGCACATCGCGAGGGATCCCCTCGACCCGGCATTCGACGACGACCGCTTTCTCGATGCACTCGCGTCGAAGTCGTCGGGCATCAAGCGCGTGCTGCTCGACCAGCGGGTCGTGAGCGGCATCGGCAACATCTACGCCGACGAGTCTCTGTGGGCGGCGAAGGTGCACTTCGATCAGCCCGCGAGTCGACTGTCGCGGCGTCGCGCCCGCACGCTCCTCGGCGAGGTCCGCGAGGTGCTCGCGAAAGCGCTCCTCGAGGGCGGCACGAGTTTCGACAGCCAGTACGTCAACGTCAACGGGGCCTCGGGGTACTTCTCCCACTCGCTCAACGCCTATGGGCAGCAGGGAAAGCCGTGCCCGCGGTGCGGTCGGCCGATCCGCCGCATCCAGTTCATGAACCGCGGGTCGCACCTGTGCACGTGGTGTCAGCGCCTCACGCGCTGACCGACACGGCGCTGACCCCTAGAGCTCCCGGCGCCACGCCCCCTCGGCGCCGACGGCGACGAACCCGATCGCCTCGTTGACCGAGAGCATGTGCCGGTTCTCTTCGGCGTTGAACGTCGTGATGCTCGGGTGGCCGGGGCGCTGCGACTGCAGGGCGTCGATGCCCGCGAGTTTGAGGAGCATCCCGAGCCGGTGACCGCGGTGCTCCCGCAGCACGAGGGTGTCCATCTGGGCGACGGGGAAGTGCCCCTCCGCGGGAATGGAGAGTTCGGTGAACCCCGCGAGAGTGCCGCTCGGCACGTGCTCCACCGCCGTGACGAGGGATGTGCGCGGACTCGCGTCGTTGCGCGCATCCATCGCGATGACGCGAGCGTCGTCCCACGGGTCTTCTGCGATGTCGAGCCCCGCCGAGGGGGCATCGGTGCTCATCCGCTGGTGCAGCATCGCGACATCACCGCGCCAGCGCTCCGGTGTCGCGCCGAGCCAGTGCACGATGCGATAGTCGCCGCCCGCCGAGGCGCGCGCCGACGCCCGCAGAGCATCGAGCGTCGCGTCGTCGACCGGGAGGCGGAGCCTGCTGTATCTCTCGACCTGTTCGAGCCGGAATCCCCGAGCCAGGAGGAACGACGTGCCCGGGCTGCTGCGGAGAACGGCGCCGAACCCCGTCGGGGAGTCGAGCCGCTCTGGCTCCGGCGCGTTCTCGACCGGGTAGGGCCCAAGCGCGTAGCTCTGCAGAACCGTGCGACCGTCGATGCGCGCGTGGTCGACGAGCACGTCGAAGAGCGCGGAGCCGATGCCGCGCCCGCGGAACTCGGGCAGCACCTCGACCTTGATCCACGCGGCGACCGCTTCCTCGGCGACCTCGACCTCGTAGAGGCCGCGCCCGACGATGCGGCCCGTGCCGCGCGACGACCCGGCCGACGGCACCCGCGCGAGCCATGCCCGCTTCGGCTCGTAGGGGTCGTTCCACTCGGGCAGCAGGTCGGCGGCGGAGTAGGCGAGGTCGTCGTCTCCGACCGCGTCGGCCTCGACGAGGTTGGTGAGCGCGGCCATCTCGCAGAAGTCGTCGGCGGCACCGCGCGTCGCCGGGTCGTCGAAGCGGGAGGGGATGACGAGCTCGTCGATCGTGACGTTCATGGTGGCGTCGTCTCCTCGTGTCTGTCGGGTGCCTCTGTCGTGTGCTGCGGATGCTGCGCCGCGGGTCGTGCTGCGCGTGCCACTGCCGCCCGTACCGCCCGCTCCGACAGCCGATCAGGATATCGCGGCGGGTCGCCGCGACGCTAGCGGAGGTCGATCCGACGCTCCGGTACCGTAGATCCGACCATCGGGCCGTCGACGCCGCCCGAGCCGAGGCGAGTCGAGAGGCATCCGTGTACCTGAAGAGCTTGACCCTCAAGGGGTTCAAGTCGTTCGCCCAACCGACGACGTTCGCGTTCGAGACGGGTGTCACGTGTGTCGTCGGTCCGAACGGTTCGGGCAAGTCGAACGTCGTCGACGCGCTCGCGTGGGTCATGGGCGAGCAGGGCGCCAAGACCCTGCGCGGCGGCAAGATGGAGGACGTCATCTTCGCGGGCACGGCGACGAAGGGCCCGCTCGGCCGCGCCGAGGTCATCCTCACGATCGACAACACCGACGGCGCGCTGCCGATCGAGTTCACCGAGGTCACCATCAGTCGCACACTCTTCCGCAACGGCGGAAGCGAATACGCGATAAACGGGCAGGGCTGCCGGTTGCTCGACGTGCAAGAGCTCTTGAGCGACTCGGGGCTCGGCCGCGAGATGCACGTCATCGTCGGCCAGGGGCAGCTCGACGCGGTGTTGCGTGCGACGCCCGAAGAGCGCCGGGGGTTCATCGAGGAGGCCGCGGGCATCCTCAAGCACCGTCGCCGCAAAGAGAAGACCATCCGCAAGCTCGACGCGATGCAGGTCAACCTCACGAGGCTCAGCGACCTCGCGGGCGAGATCCGTCGCCAGCTCAAGCCTCTCGGCAAGCAAGCCGAGATCGCGCGCGAGGCGCAATCGATCGCGAGCGTCGTGCGCGACGCCCGCGCCCGCATCCTCGCCGACGACGTCGTCACGGTGCGCGCGGCGATCACGGCGCAGAGCCGAGGCGAGAGCGAGCGCAAGACCGAGCGCATCGTCGTGCAAGAGCAGCTCGATCAGGCGAGACTGCGCCAGCAGCGCATCGAGGAACGCCAGGTGGGCGACGCCGTCGACCTCGCGAGACGCACCGCGTTCGGCCTCGAGACCGAGCAGGCGCGGTTGCGCAGTCTCTACACTCTCGCCAACCAGAAGCTCGCGCTCCTGTCGCAGCAGGCCGAGCTCGTCGACCCCGATGTCGGGGTGTCGGGGGCGGCCGTCGCCGACGCGCGCGACGAGGCCGCGAGGCTCGCCGAGCTCATCGGCGACGCGGATGCCGCGTGGCAGGAGGCTCGCGCTGTCACGGCCCTCGCGCGCGAATCTCTCGACGGCCTCGACGAGCACATCGCCGCGCAGAGCGACCTCGTGTCGAAGCACGATCTCGAGGTCTCGAAATTGACGGGGCACGTGGAGACCGCGGCGTCCCGCCTCGCGGCGGTGCGGGGCGAGGTGTTGCGGCAGCAGAACGCCCTCGACGCTGCTGCCGTCCGCAGAGACGCCGCGATCGCCGCTTTCACCCAGCTCGAAGCGGATGCCGCGCTCATCGACGTCGGCGAGACCGACCTCGATTCGGCCTACGAGAGCGCGCAGTCCGCCGTCACCGCGGCGGAGGCGGAGATCGACAGGCTGCGCGACGCGCTCCACGGTCACGAGCGCGAGCGCGACGCCCTGTCGGCGCGCGTCGCGGCCCTCTCGAGTGCCCTCGACCAGAAAGACGGCTCGAGCGCCCTCGTCGCGAGCGCGCGGCCCGGTGTCACGGGCCTCCTCGCCGAACACGTGACCGTCGAGCCCGGTTTCGAGGCGGCGATCGCCGCGGCGCTCGGCACTCTCGCCGACGCGGTGCTCGCCGACGATCGCGATTCGGCGCTCGACGCTCTCGCCTTCGCGAGCGACGGCGATCTCGGCCGGGTCGAGCTCGTGCTCGCCGACCCCGGCACCGATCACGAGCGCTCGATCGACGTCGCGCTGCCCGACGGCGCGGTGTGGGCGTCGGATGTCGCGACCGCACCCGTGGGAGTCCTCGGCCTGCTCGCCCACACGCTCATCGCCGCCGATCTCGCCGTGGCGAGGGCCGCGTGGGACTCGATCGAGCGGACGGCGCCCGACGTCGCATCGAGCACGACGGTCATCACCCGGGCGGGCGACGTGCTGAGCCGGTTCGTCGTTCGTGGGGGCTCGGGCGCGACGCGCTCGAAACTCGAACTCGTGGCCGATCGCGACGCCGCGACCGCCCGTCTCACCGAGGTCACCGCCCACATCGAGCGGGCCCGATTCGCGCTCGCCGAGCAGCGCGCCCTCGCGCAGACGGCGAAGACCGCGAGCGCGGCGGCCCTCGCCGAACTGCGTGACTTCGATGCCAGGCTCGCGGCGCAGACCGAGAAACTCAACAGGACGCGCGTGCAGGTCGAGGCCACGACGGGGGAGGCGGAGCGTCTCGAGCGTGCCCTCGCCCTCGCGACCGCCTCGGTCGGGGATGCCGAGGAGGCCGTCACTCGCGCGAAGCACTCCCTCGACGAGGTGACATCCCGCGCGCGCCCGATCCTCGACGTCGCCGCGCGGGACGCCCTGCTCGACGAACTCGAGTCGGCGCGCGAGCGCGAGGTCGAAGCGCGACTGCAGTTCGAGACCGCGAGGGAGCGCGCGCGCGTCGAAGCCGAGAGGGCGGCCGCGCTCGAGAAGCGTCGCCGAGCCGAGCAGGCTCAAGCGGAGGAGGCGGCGCGGCGGGCGGTCATCCGTCGTCGGCGCGTGGACTCCGCCCAGCGCGTGCTCGACGCGCTCCCGACCGTGCTCGACGCCATCGACCGCTCGGTGTCGATGGCGCGCGTGGAACTCGCGGCGCGGGAGGCCGAGCGAGCGGAGCAGAACACCGAGCTCGCGGCGCTGCGTGTCGAAGAGGCGTCGTTGCGTGAACGACTGCACGGCATCAGCGAGAACGTGCACGGGCTCGAGATGCAGCTCTACGAGAGCAAACTGCACCTCTCGGCGCTGCTCGAACGCGCGGGCAACGAGCTCGGGCTCGTCGAAGACGTGCTCGTCGCCGAATATGGACCCGAGACGCTCGTGCCCGACGACTCGGCGACCGAGAGTGCTGAGACCGCTGAGGGCGCCGAGACCGCTGAGGGCGCCGAGGCCGCCGAGGGTCGCGTCGACGGCGTGCCCTACGTGCGCGCCGACCAGGAGAAACGCCTCGCGCGGGCGGAGCGCACCCTCGCACAGCTGGGCCGTGTGAACCCTCTCGCCCTCGAGGAGTTCGAGGCCCTCGAGCAGCGGCACAAGTTCCTCACCGAGCAGCTCACCGACCTCACGAAGACGCGCGCCGACCTCCTCACGATCATCGAGGAGATCGACGACAAGATGCAGAACATCTTCCGTGCCGCCTTCGACGACACGAGGGAGGCGTTCGATCGCGTCTTCCCGATCCTGTTCCCCGGGGGCACGGGCAGCATCCACCTCACCGACCCCGACGACCTGCTCGCCACGGGAATCGAGGTGTCGGTGAAACCCGCGGGCAAGAAGATCGAGCGGCTCTCGCTCTTGAGCGGTGGTGAGCGATCCCTCGCGGCCGTCGCCCTCCTCATCGCGATCTTCAAGGCGAGGCCGAGCCCGTTCTACATCATGGACGAGGTGGAGGCGGCGCTCGACGACGCCAACCTCGGCAGGCTCCTCACGATCTTCGAAGACCTGCGCGAGACCTCCCAGCTCATCGTCATCACGCACCAGAAGCGCACGATGGAGATCGCCGACGCGCTCTACGGCGTCTCGATGCGCGCCGACGGCATCAGCGCCGTCGTCGGTCAGCGCGTCGCGCGGGACCGCGCCGACGACCGCGAGGCGAGCTGAGCGGAGGCTGCGGGGTCAGCGGTCAGCGGTCAGCTGCGCGTTCGCGGTGCTGCAGGAGTTTCGGGTGCCGCGAGCCCCGAAACTCCTGCGGGCGCTGCGGGTTCAGCAGAGACTCCCGCGATTCCGCGCGGCGTGAGCTGGGTGTCGCGGGCCGCGCGGCGGGCGACACAGCGCTCCGCTCCTCAGAACTGCGCGGTGTCGTGGTCCGCGACGATGCGCAGCCAGCGGTAGCCGTAGCCGTCGAGGTCGAGGGTGATGCCGTCGGCGGTGGCCGAGACATCCGCTCCCGACATCATGTCGACGACCCTCCTGCCCTCTCCCACGTCGAGCGCGACCGTGAGGTCGACGGCGTCGGCCGCGAAGTTGTGGGCGACGACCACGCGGCCCTCGCCCCACGTGAGCGAGTGCACGAGCACCGCGGGGGTGTCGTGCGCGACGACCGCGAAGTCGCCCCATCCGAACTCGGGCGAGTTGCGATAGTGCCGCACGAGCTCGCGCATGAAGCTCAAGAGCGAGTCGGGGTCGCGACGCTGGCTCGCGACGTTCACGTGCCGGGGTCCGTAGGCGCCGTCGACCACGGGGTTGCGCAGTTTGCGCCGCGGCGCCGACGAGAAGCCGCCGCTCTCTCCGGAGTTCCACTGCATCGGGGTGCGCACGGCCATGCGGCCCTCGAGGTCGAGATTCTCGCCCATGCCGATCTCCTCGCCGTAGAACAGGACGGGAGTGCCGGGCAGCGAGAAGAGGAGGCTGTAGACCATGCGGATGCGGCGGGGGTCGCCCTCGAGCATGGGCGGCAGTCGCCGCACGAGTCCGCGCCCGAACACCTGCATCCTCTCTTCGGGGCCGAAGGCCGCGAAAACCTCCTCGCGCTCCGCGTCGTTGAGCTTGTCGAGGGTGAGTTCGTCGTGGTTGCGCACGAAGTTGGCCCACTGGGAGTCGGCTCCGCCTCCCGTGCGGGATTCGAGAGCCTCGACGAGCGTCGCCGGGTCGTTGCGGGCGAGCGTGAGGTAGAGCTTCTGCATCGAGATGAAGTCGAACTGCATCGTGAGTTCGTCGCCGTGACCGTCGCCGAAGAAGATCGCCTGGTCGTCGCGCTCGAGGTTGACTTCGCCGAGCAGAACGCCGTCGCCCGTCCTCCGGCCGAGGAAGGCGCGCAGCGACGCGAGGTAGGCGTGGGGGTCGGGCAGCAGGTCGGGGCCACCCTCGACGGGCTCGGTCTCGAGGAGGAACGGCACAGCGTCGACCCGGAACCCCGAGAGTCCGAGCTGCAGCCAGAACCCCATGATGCGGGCGATCTCGTCACGCACGACCGGGTTCGTGATGTTGAGGTCGGGCTGGTGCTTGTAGAAGACGTGCTGGTAGTACTGGCCTGTTTTCGGGTCGAGCTCCCAGTTGCTGTCTTCCTGATCGGGGAAGACGGGTTCGCCGTCGTCGGCCGGCGGTTCGTCGCGCCACACGTAGAAGTCGCGATACGGCGAATCCCGGTCGCCGAGAGCGGACTTGAACCACGGATGCCGGTCGGACGTGTGATTGATCACGAGGTCGGCGATGACCCTCATGCCGCGATCGTTCGCCGTGCGGATGACCTCGACGAGGTCGCCGAGGCTCCCGAGGCGGGAGTCGACGGCGTAGAAGTCGGTGATGTCGTAGCCGTCGTCGCGGTCGGGGGTCGGATAGAACGGCATGAGCCACAGGCACGTGACCCCGAGCTCGGCGAGGTAGTCGAGTCTCTGGGCGAGTCCGGCGAAGTCGCCGATGCCGTCGCCGTTCGCATCCATGAAGGTCTCGACGTCGAGGCAGTAGACGACGGCGGTCTTCCACCACAGGTCGCCCGTGTCGGTGATCTTCACGCGTCGAATCCGATCGGTGCTTTCGTCGTCGGCGAGAGCGCGGGCAGCACTCGATCGCCGAAGACGTCGAGAAACTCGTCTTGCGTCGGTCCGACGTGGTGCAGGTAGATCTCGTCCGCGCCGAGTGCGATGTATTCCTCGATCTGGGCGATGTGGACGGACGGGTCGGATGACACGACCACCGAGTCGCGCATGTGCTCGGGTGTCACGTGCTTCGACGCCTCGTCGAACGCCTCGGGTGTCTCGAGATCCCAGGGGATGGGGGGCGAGAACACGTTCGTGCGCCACTGGTCGTGGGCGATCGCGAGGGCCTCGTCGTCGGTCTTCGCGTAGCTCAGGTGCACTTGAACCGCCACGGGACCGGTGCCGCCCGCGTCGCGATAGCTGCCGATCACGCGGCGGAGGGCCTCGGCGGGTTGCGCGATCGTGGCAAGGCCGTCTGCCCACCCGGCGACCCAGCCCGCCGTCTCGGCGCTCACGGCGGCGCCGATGATGGCGGGTGGGTGCTCGGCGCGGGTCCACAGCCGGGCGCGATCGACGACGACGTGCCCGTCGACGCTCATCTCTCTGCCTTCGAGCATGCCGCGGATGACCTCGACGCTCTCGAGCAACCGCGCGTTGCGGATGTCTTTGCGGGGCCAGCCGTCGCCCGTGATGTGCTCGTTCATCGCTTCGCCCGACCCGAGGGCGGCCCAGAATCGTCCGGGGTACATCGTCGCGAGCGTCGACATGGCTTGCGCGATGATCGCGGGGTGGTAGCGCTGGCCCGGGGCGTTGACGACCCCGAAGGGGAGGGTCGTGCTCTGCATCGCGGCACCGAGCCACGCCCACGCGAATGCCGAGTGCCCCTGCCGCTCGCTCCACGGCGCGAAATGGTCCGAGCACATCGCGGCGGTGAACCCCACCTCTTCGGCGCGCTGCACGGCGCGGAGCAGGTCGGAGGGGTGCAGCTGCTCGTGGGACGAGTGGAAGCCGATGACAGTCATCCCCCGACCCTAGGCAACTTCGGCGTTCCGCGCCCGGCCGACGTGAAGTCGGTCGCTCGACGGACGGCGGTGGTGAGCCCGACTCGGAAACTCGGGAGATACGCCGCGGATACATCCGGTTAACACCGCGCGCATAGCGTCGGCTCAGGCACCTGAGCATCGTGTGGTCCTCCGACCGCACTCGCGGGCACAACCCCGTCTTCCGTGATCGCGCGAGCGACATGCGCGCCTCGTCCTGCACGTCACGATCACGAACAGAGAAGGAACGAATGACGTTCACCCGTGTCGTCGCAGCAACCGGTGGCATTGCCGTCGCCGTTGCCGCGGTCACCATCAGCCCGCTCGCCGCCCAGGCGGACCCGAACACCTCGGCGACGCCGATCGTCCGGGCCACCTCGAGTTACATCGACATGCCCGAGAGCTACCCGTTCCAACCGGCGCTCGAGATCACGCCCGACCTGCCCACCGATGCCTCGCTCTCGCGAGGCCTCACCCCCTACGACGAGATCGCCCCGCAGCTCACCGAGTGGATGGCCGAGAGCGACCTCATCTCGGCGCAGGTCGTGGGCAAGTCGGGCCTCGGTCGCGACATCCACCTCGTGACGATCACGGCGCCCGAGACCGCCGAGCAGACCGCTCAGCAGGATGCCTGGCGCGACGAGGTCAAGAACGATGCGGCCGCTGCGGCCGATGACGCCGAACTCGCCGCGGGCTACAAGGTGCCGCTGTGGTTCAACAGCAACATCCACGGCAACGAGTGGGAGGGCACCGACTCGAGCCTCAACTACATCGACGACCTGCTGAGCGACGACTCGACCGAGACGGCCGAGCTGCTTGCCGGGCACCGCATCTACTTCACCCTCTCGACGAACCCCGACGGTCGCGCACTCGGGCAGCGGGCCGTGGCCGCGGGGTTCGACCCCAACCGCGACATGATCACGGGCGCGACGGCCGAGTCGGCGATCATCCGCGACCTCGCGAGCATCCTCCAGCCGACCAACTTCATCGACATCCACGGCTACACCAACGTGCTGCAGGTCGAACCGTGCGGCCCGCCCCACGGCGAGAACTACGAGTACGACCTGTTCCTGCCGTACGCCTACGACGCCGCGCTCGACATCGAAGCCGCCGTCGCCGCCGCCGACATCGAGGGCAACACCTACCTCGCCGCCGACGGCTCGGTGACGACGACGAACACCGGTCAGATCCGGATCCCCTACCGCGACATCCGCGCGGGCTGGGACGACTGGCCGCCGATCTTCGCCCCGCAGTACGTGGCCTTCCAGGGTGCGATCACCAACACCGTCGAGCTTCCGCTCGGTCGCGTGAACGACAACGTCCCCGAGGGCACCCGCCGCGGCGTCGTGAACACGGCCGTGGGCGAGGTCGTCATCGACTCGACCGTGCAGTACGTCGTCGAGAACGGCGACGCGCTCCTCGAGAACCAGATCGAGATCTTCCGCCGCGGAGACGCCGGAGAGCCGCTCCAGACGATCCCCGCCGACGTCGACCCCGCTTCAGTGCCCGAGCCCAACCAGTGGGCCGAGATCTGGGACGAGACCGACGTCTACCGCGCCGAGTTCCCGCGCGCCTACGTGATCCCGATGGGTGAGGGCCAGCGCTCGGACACCGACGCCTCGACCCTCGTCGACCAGTTGCTCGTCAACGACATCGAAGTGCAGCGCACGACCGCCGACCTCACCGTCGACGGGGTGACCTACGCATCCGGGTCGTACTTCGTCGACATGCACCAGCCCCTCCGAGGCCTCGCGAACGTGTTGCTCGCCGACGGGACCGACATCTCCGACCGCGTGCCCGACATGTACGACATCTCGGCGTGGAGTCTCTCGCTGCTGTGGGGGGCGGATGTCGCGGCCCTCGGCTCGACGACCGACCCCGCCATCGCGGTCACCTCCACCCCGATCGTCGACACCCCCGTCGACGCGACACTGCCCGCAGCCGGCGAGTACCTCGAACTCGAGCTGCGCGGTGTCGCCGAGTTCCAGGCGGTCAACGAGATGCTCTTCGACGGCATCCCCGTGTCTCAGTTCGACGACGGAACCGTCATGATCGGCCCCGACGACGCATCACGCGCCTCGGCGGCGAACGTCGTCGCCGAGTACGGCGTGACCTTCACGGTGGGCGACGGTTCGAGGCTCGACTCCGAGGAGAACGTCGGGCTCGCGTCGCTCACGGTCGGCTACTCGGGCCCCGCCTCGGGTGCGCAAGACGAGAGGGTGACGCTCGAGAAGCTCGGGTTCCGCTCACCCGTTCTCGTGAGCGCGGCGTCGATCACCTCGGGGGCCACCGACCTCTCGCAGATCGATGTGCTCTTCGTCGGGGGATCGCTCGTTTTCGACCCCGCGACACAGGGGGCCGGGATCGCGGCGGTGAACGACTACCTCGCCGCGGGCAAGGGTGTCGTCGGCCGAGCGGGCGCGGGAGCGACCTTCGCCAACACCTTCTCGCTGCTCGCGGCGACGACGGTCAACGGCACGAGCGGATCGAACGGCATCGTGAACATCGAGACGCCCGACGACGCGCTGCTGTCGACCTTCGCGCAAGACACGGCGTTCGTGTCGCCCGCGACGTGGTTCACGACTCTCGGTGCCGACGTGACGGTGGAGCAGAGCTACGCGGAGTCCGATCCCTTCGTCTCGGGCCACTGGTCCGACTCGGTCGGCCAGTCGCGCGCGTCGTCTGCGGGCCAAGCGGCGGCCGTCTCGTCGATCGCCCCGAGCGGATCGCGCACCTTCCTGTTCGGCACCACGCCGACCTACCGCACGCACCCCGTCGGCGCGTTCAGCGACGTCGCCGAGGCGCTCCTGTGGGCGGGGCCCGAGGGAGCCGCAGTCGCCGCGCCCGTCGTCGTGGAGCCCGAGCCGGAGCCCGAGCCGAGCCCGGGAGTGCCGGCACCCGGCGACCCCGCACCCGGCGACCCGAGCCCCGAGGCGCCGCCGGTCGACGGCGGCGTCGGATCGGTCGACGATGAGAGTGGCCCCGCATCCGATTCGGCGGGCGACGCGAGCGGCCCCCTGGCCGTCACCGGGGTCGACGAGGCGGGACTCGCGGGGCTCGCCACCCTCGCGGCGTTGCTCCTCGCCGCGGGCTTCGCGGCGATGGCGGTGGCGCGTCGCCGCGGTCGCCGCAACACCGGCGGAGTCGAGGTCACGGAGGGCTGACCCCGCTCTTCGATCAGCTCGGCGACGGGCCGTCCGCTCAGGCGGGCGGCCCGTCGTTGATCGAGACGACGTGCCAGCCGGTCTCCGTGCGCTCGATGACGCTCGAGGCGGCGTTGAGGATCGGCGGCACCTCCGCCCCCGAGAGCCTGCGCAGAACCTCGCGGATGAGTGTGCCGTGCGCCACGACGATCGCATCGCCGGCGCCGGGCTCGGCTGCGACATCCGCGGCGATCGCCTCGATCGCGGCGAGCCCGCGTGCGGCGACCGACTCCCGCGGTTCGAGCCGCGGATAGTCGAGGTCGGGCCACGCGACAGCGGCGTCGGCGAGCGTCATCCCCTCGGCGTCTCCGTAGTCGCGCTCGACGAGGTCGGGGTAGCTGCCGCGGTAGTCGAGCCCCGCCCCCGCCGCGATGATGCGGGCCGTCTCAGCAGCACGGGAAAGCGGTGACGAGACCACGGCCACCCACTCGCCCCCGTCGAAACGCTCGGCAGACGCCACCGCTTGAGCTCGCCCGGTGTCGTTGAGGGGGATGTCGCTCACACCCTGCAGGCGTCCGGTTCGGTTCCACTCGGTCTGGCCGTGTCTCGTTAGCGCGATTTTCACCCGTCGAGCCTAGGGCAGGCGGCCCGGTCGGCCGCGCCCGCTTAAGCTGGGGGCATGGCAGAGCGTTCGACACCGTGGTCCCTCGGCGGAGCCCTTCGCGGCATGTTCCAGAAGCCGACGATCGACGAGACCACGTGGGACGACCTCGAAGACGCCCTCATCACCGCCGACTTCGGCCCCGCGATCACCGAAGAGGTCATCGAGCACTTGCGCGCCCAGGTCAAACGCTTCACCACGACCGACCCCGTCGACCTCAAGCGGATGCTGCGCGAGACCCTCGAGGAGCGCCTCGCGCGACTCGACCCGACGCTCCACCTCAGCGCACGCCCCGCCGTCGTGCTCGTCGTCGGCGTCAACGGCGTCGGCAAGACGACGACGATCGGCAAGTTCTCGAAGTTCCTCGTCAATTACGGGCGCACGGTCATCGTGGGCGCGGCCGACACCTTCCGCGCGGCGGCCGTCGAGCAGCTCGCGACGTGGGCCGAGCGCGGGGGTGCCGCGATCCAGCGTCCGCAGCAGCAGGGCCAGGACCCCGCATCCGTCGCCTACCAGACCGTCGATCGCGCGATGCGCGAGGGCATCGAGATCGTCATCATCGACACCGCGGGCCGCCTGCAGACCAAGAGCGGGCTCATGGACGAGCTCGGCAAGATCAAGCGCGTGGTCGAGAAGCAGACCGAGATCGCCGAGGTGCTGCTCGTGCTCGATGCGACGACGGGCCAGAACGGTCTCGCCCAAGCCGAAGCCTTCATCCAGCACGCGGGGGTCACAGGCCTCGTCATCACGAAGCTCGACGGCTCGGCCAAGGGCGGTTTCGTGCTCGCCGTGCAGGAGAAGACCGGCATCCCCATCAAGCTCGTCGGCCAGGGGGAGCGCATCGGCGACCTCACCGGATTCACGCCGCACGTCTTCGTCTCCCACCTCGTCGGCTGATGCCCGTCGCGCGCCGGGACCCGAGTCCGCAGACCGCGCTCACGCGCACGGTGTCACTCGCGGCCGTCACCTTCGCGATCCTCGCGCCGCTGTTCTTCGTGATCATCTTCTTTCTCGCGAGCATCGGCTATTCGACCGCCGGTGCGACCCTCTCGCCGTTCGCGATCCTCTCGACGGGCCTCGGAACGATCGCGGCCGTGTGGGCCGTGTGCCTCGCCCGCACGCGCGTCGTCGGCATCACGACGCTCCTCGTGATGGTGCCGTGCCTGTTCCTCGCGTCGATCGCGTTGCTCACGCTCCTCGCGGGCTGAGACCGGAGGGTCGCGAGAGCATTTGCCGACGTCAGCTCGCGGCGTGCCGCCGGGCGATGCTCACGTAGCGCGTCGCGTTGTCGGCGATGTGCGCCCGCTCCTCGGCGGTCAATTCGCGCCGCACCCTCGCGGGCACCCCCGCGACGAGAGACCCGGGCGGAACCACCGTGCCCTCGAGCACGACGGCTCCCGCCGCCACGAGTGACCCCGCGCCGATGACGGCACCGCTCAGCACCGTCGAGTTCATGCCGATGAGGCAGTCGTCTTCGATCGTGCACCCGTGCACGACGGCGCCGTGCCCGACGCTCACGCCGTCTCCGATGACCGCGGGAGACCCGCCGTCGCAGTGCACGACGCAGTTGTCCTGGATGTTGCTTCTCCGGCCGATCGTGATCGTGTCGACGTCGGCGCGCACGACGGCACCGTAGAACACGCTCGAGTCGGCGCCGAGAGCGACCCGACCGACGAGAGTCGCGGTCGGTGCGATCCACGCCGTCGCATCGAGGTCGGGGGAGTGCCCGTCGAAGGGGAGTGCGGTCATCGGGCCGGCGCCGTCAGTGCGCGGAGGGTCGGGAGTCTCGCCGCGACCGCCTCGAGAACGTCGACCGACCCCGCGTACACGCCGTCGCGCCGCGGCCAGTGCACGACGACATCCGTGAAGCCGAGGGAGGCCGCGCGCGCCGTCGCGTCTTCGAACGCCGCGACACTCTCGAGGGCGAACGACCCTCCGCTGTCGAGCGAGAGGTAGCGATCGATCGCCGCGGGATCGCGCCCGGTCGCGGATGCCGCGGTGTCGAGTCTCTCCGCGAGCGCGGCGACGGCGTTCCACCAGTCCTGTCCCGTCGCCCCCTCCGGCCCCGTCGTGACCCACCCGCTGCCGTGTTGGGCGACCACACGGAGCCCCTTCGGCCCGTTGGCTGCGAGCACGAACGGCACGCGCGGCAGTTGAGCGGGTGTGCCGACCATGCGCGCGCCGTGCGCCTCGAACCACTCACCGGTGAGCGTGATGCCCTCCGCCCACGCGGTGGGCTCATGCCGCAGCAGAACGTCGAGGTGCTCGACGAACTCCGCGAACCGCTCGTGCCTCTTTCGCGCCGAGAGCTCGGGCTGCCCGAGCACCGTCGCGTCGAAGCCCGTTCCGCCCGAGCCGACGCCGAGGATGACGCGGCCCCCCGCGATGTCGTCGAGGGTAGCGATCTCCTTCGCGAACGGCACGGGGTGACGGAAGTTCGGCGACGACACGAACGTGCCGAGACCGATCGTCGACGTCACGGTCGCGGCGGCCGTGAGCGTCGGGATGGTCGCGCCCCACGGCTCACTCGCGAGCGAGCGCCACGACAAGTGGTCGTAGGTCCACGCGTGGTCGAACCCGAGTTCTTCGGTGGCTGCCCAGTGACGCCGGGCGACCGCCCACGGCTCCTGGGGGAGGACGACGATGCCGAAACGCATGCGTCGAGCCTATGCCGCTCATCGGTGTTCGGGGGCGGTGCTGGTCGGGGTCGGGGCCGATCGGGCTCGGAGCCGATCGGGCTGGCGTTAGCCGCGGGCGTGCGGCTGATTGCGCACGAGCGCGAGGGCGTAGTCGTCCCACCACTCGCCGGCGGGCGGGCCCCCGTTGCACGTTCCGTCGCTCTGACCCGGGTGCTTGATCCACAGGAGGGCGTCGAGAGCGGAGACCCCGGACGCGACGGACGGCGCGGCGCCGATAGCCGCGCCCGCGGGGTTGCACCAGGTTCCGCGCCATCCGGTGCCGTTGCGCGAGATGTCGATCACGTAGCGCTTGCCTCCGAGCAGCTGCGACACCGTGTCGGCGTAGCGGGTCTCGTCTGCCGTGGTCTTGAAGTTCGAGACGTTCGTCGCGAAACCGCGCGCGTCGTGCACCCCCGCGTCGACGAGGAGCGCGGCCATCTCCGTCGGCGGCACCCAGTTCGAATTGCCGGCATCGAGGTAGACCGAGAGTCCCGCGGCCCCGAGGATCTCCACCGCGTGCTTCACGAGGGGGATGCGGCGTGGCGCCTCGCCGGGGCACCGGTCGCCCGACAGCATCGCGAGAGCATCCGGTTCGACGATGACCACCGCTCCCGAACCCCGCAACGCGTCGGCGACGTCGCGGTTCCACTGCAGATACTCGGTGGGGGTGAGACCCCCCGCCGAGTAGTTGCCGCAATCGCGATTGGTGATGGCGTAGGTCACGAAGACGGGCGTCGTTCCCTGGGCCGCCGCCGTCGCGACGTGTCGCGTGATCCGCGAGGTGAGGACCGCGCCCCGGTACCACTCGCCGAGCCAGATCGCGGTCGGCCGGTCGCTGATCTGCGCGATGAGCTCCGCAGACGCGGCGTCGCCCGCGGCGAGGAAGCGCTCCTTCGCTCTCACCGCGCTCGAGTCGGTCTGGCGCATCGGGCCGCCAGGGAATATCTCCGACGGGGTCTTCATGTCGAGCGGTGACACGGGTCCGACGAACGACACGGCTGTTCCCTCTCCGACGACGGTCGCGGCCGGGGGCGTCAGGATCGACGGCGCGAGCGGGTTTCCCCCGCTCGCGGTGGCGGGCGGAGTAGCCGCCGTCGCCCCGAGCGTCGCCGCGAGAGCGGTCGCGACCGCGAGAACGACGGCGGATCGAATGGCCTTTCCGCGCAGTGCCGTCACGCGCATCGCGAGTCCCTCCCCCGAAGAACCGGGTCGCGCGCCACCCCCGTGGCGCGACCGGTCTCAGCAGGATCGCACGGCGTGAGCCGTGAAGACGGGGTTTGACCCGCTCTGGGGGTGCGGCGCCGATAACGTGGGAGCCGTGATCATCCGCAGCTACCGCACCGACGACACCGAGGCCGTCGTGGCCCTCTGGCGCGAGACCGACCTCACCCGCCCGTGGAACGACCCCTACCGCGACATCGAGCGGAGCGTCGCCGAGAGACCCGAGCTGTTTCTCGTCGGATCGCACAACGGTGCGGTCGTGGCCACGGCGATGGGGGGATACGACGGGCACCGCGGCTGGGTCTACTACTTCGCCGTGTCGCCCGCCCACCGCGGTTCGGGATTCGGACGCCGCATGATGGCCGAGCTCGAGCGACGGCTCACGGCTCTCGGATGCCCCAAGCTCAACCTCCTCGTGCGCGCCGACAACCCCGACGCCGTCGGGTTCTACGAGGCGATCGGCTACAGCCCCGACGATTCCGTGAGCCTGGGGCGCCGCCTCATCGAGGAGTGACCCCGGTCGAGGGCTCCCGGCACCGGGTGACCGTCGCACCGCGACGGGGTTAAACTCGACTCACCATGGCCACCTTCGGAAACCTCACAGATCGCCTCGCCGATACCTTCAAGAACCTCCGCGGCAAAGGAAAACTGAGCCCCGCGGATGTCGACGGAACCGTGCGCGAGATCCGTCGCGCTCTGCTCGACGCCGACGTCGCCCTCACGGTCGTCAAAGACTTCACGGCGCGCGTGCGCGAGCGCGCCCTCGGAGACGAGGTCTCGAAAGCGCTCAACCCGGCCCAGCAGGTCGTCCAGATCGTCAACGACGAGCTCGTCACGATCCTCGGCGGTGACCTCGACGGCGGCGAGCAGCGCCGCATCCGGTTCGCGAAGACGGCCCCGACGATCATCATGCTCGCGGGCCTCCAGGGGGCCGGAAAGACCACGCTCGCGGGCAAGCTCGCCAAGTTCCTCGCGAAAGACGGCCACACCCCGATGCTCGTCGCGGCCGACCTCCAGCGCCCCAACGCCGTGACCCAGCTCCAGGTCGTCGGCGAACAGGCTGGCGCCCACGTGTTCGCACCGGAGCCGGGCAACGGAGTCGGCAACCCCGTGCGCGTCGCGAAAGACGCCGTCAAGTACGCGCGAGATAAGCAGTACGACGTCGTCATCGTCGACACGGCCGGGCGCCTCGGAGTCGACGCCGACCTCATGAAGCAGGCCGCAGACATCCGCAAGGCCGTCGACCCCGACGAAGTCTTCTTCGTCATCGACGCCATGATCGGTCAAGACGCCGTCGCCACGGCCAAGGCGTTCCAAGACGGCGTGGACTTCACCGGGGTCGTGCTCTCGAAGCTCGACGGCGACGCGCGCGGAGGAGCGGCCCTGAGCGTCGCCTCCGTCACGGGTCGCCCCATCATCTTCGCGTCGACGGGAGAGGGGCTCGACGACTTCGAGCCGTTCTATCCCGACCGCATGGCGAGTCGCATCCTCGACCTCGGTGACATCCTCACGCTCATCGAGCAGGCGCAGCAGAACTTCGACGAAGAAGAGACGCGCAAGGTCGCCGAGAAGCTCGCGACGGCGACCTTCACCCTCGAAGACTTCCTCGCGCAGATGCAGCAGCTCAAGAACATGGGTTCGCTCAAGAACATGCTCGGCATGCTCCCCGGAGCCAAAGGCATGCGCGAGCAGCTCGACAACTTCGACGAGTCGGAGATCACCCGCACCGAGGCGATCATCCAATCGATGACCCTGCAGGAGCGACGCCAGCCGAAGCTCCTCAACGGGTCGCGTCGCGTGCGCATCGCGCGAGGGTCGGGAACGACCGTGACCGAGGTCAACGCCCTCGTGCAGCGATTCGACCAGGCGGCCAAGATGATGAAGACCGTCGCCAAGGGCGGAGTGCCGCAGGTGCCGGGGATGGGCCCCATCCCGGGAGCGGGGTTCGGCGGTGGCCGCGGCAAGAGCCAGCCCAAGAAGAAGGGCTCGAAGTCGGGCAACCCGGCCAAGCGTGCGGCCGAGAACGCCGCACTCGCGGCGGGGACCAAGCCGTCGGGAGCCCCCGCGGGCACCGGGTTCGGGCTCGGCGGCGGCACGGGGTCGTCGGGCGGCCCGACCGAAGAGGAGCTCGCCTCGCTGCAGAAGTTCCTCGGGCGCTGATCTTCGGCGCTGACTTCGGGCGCTGACCTGCCCTGCGGGTCGCGCGCCTAGTATGCGGGAATGACTTCAGCTCAGCGTCCCGTCCGCATCGGCGTGCAGATCGCGCCCCAACACGCGTCATACGAGAAGATCCGCGACACCGCGGCCGCCCTCGAAGACGCGGGCGTCGACATCCTCTTCAACTGGGACCACTTCTTTCCCCTCTTCGGCGAACCCGACGGCCTGCACTTCGAGTCGTGGACGATGCTCGCGGCGCTCGCCGAGCAGACGAGCCGCGTCGAGCTCGGGGCGCTCGTCAACTGCAACAGCTACCGCAACGCCAACCTCCAGGCCGACATGGCCCGCACGATCGACCACATCAGCGCGAAGGGCGGCACGGGCCGCTTCATCTTCGGCACGGGGTCGGGCTGGTTCGAGCGCGACTACGAGGAGTACGGCTACGAGTTCGGCACGGCGGGCCAGCGACTCGATGCCCTCGCTGCGGGGCTTCCCGTGATCGAGGAGCGCTGGGCCAGGCTCAACCCCGCACCGACCCGCGACATCCCCGTGCTCATCGGCGGCGGGGGAGAGAAGAAGACCCTCAAGATCGTCGCGACGCACGCCGACATCTGGCACAGCTTCGCCGACGTGCCGGCGCTCGAGCACAAGCTCGGCGTGCTCGGTTCGTGGTGCTCCGAGGTGGGCCGCGACATCCGCGACATCGAGATCTCGAACGAGCTCAAGGGGCGCACCGTCGAGACGGCCGACGAACTGCACGATCGCGGCACGACGCTCTTCACGATCGGTCTCTCGGGCCCCGACTACGATCTGGCTCCCGTGCACGACTGGCTCGCCTGGCGCGACGCGAAGAACGCCTAGCACCCCCCTGTACGCAGTTTCCGCGAGCGTACGCCGGATCCGGCGCACGCTCGCGGAAACTGCGTACATCGGCGGGGCTCGGCGGGGCTGCTCGGGTTGGAGCCGGGCGGGGCTGCGCGGGATTCGCGGCGCGCGTCAGAGGCCGTCGCGCAGCTCGCGCACGAGCGAGGCGACCACGGCCTTGAGGCTGCCGCCACTGCTCTCGGCGACGGCGAGCTGGCGCTGGTAGCTCGCGCCCCGGTCGAGGATGCGTTCGACACAGCGCAGCTCCTCGAGACACCCGAGCCTCTCGGCGATCGGCTCGAGGCGGGGGAGCATGGCGCGGATGTCGTCGGTCACGAGCGCTTCGTCGCCGGACGCGTTGCGGATGATGATCGCGTCGAGGCCGTACCGCGCCGCACGCCACTTGTTCTCGCGAACGAACCACGGAGGCATCGTCGGGATCTCGTGTCCGTCGTCGAGAGTCGTCGAGAACTCCTCGACGAGGCACTGTGTGAGCGCGACGATCGCGCCGACCTCCTCGAGGGTCGCCATGCCGTCGCACACGCGCATCTCGATCGTTCCCCAGCGCGCCGACGGGCGGATGTCCCACCGCAGCTCGTTGTAGTGGTCGATGACCCCCACGTGCGTCATGTCGTCGACCATGGCCTCGTAGTTCGCCCACGCCTGGAACTGCGGGGGGAGACCCGCGGTCGGCAGCTGCTGGAAGAGCATCGCGCGACTCGACGCGTAGCCCGTCGATTCGCCCGTCCAGTAGGGGCTCGAGGCGGAGAGCGCTTGAAAGTGGGGGATGTACGCGAGCAGCCCGTTGATGATCGGAAGCACTTTTTCGCGGTCTTCGACACCCACGTGCACGTGCACGCCCCAGATCATGAGCTGGCGGCCCCACCACTGCGTGCGGTCGATGAGGGTCGCGTAGCGCTCCTTGTCGGTCACCTGCTGCGCGAACCACTGGCTGAACGGGTGGGTGCCCGCGCACATGACGTCGACGCCCATCGGCTCCGCGATGGTGCGGACGGTGTCGAGGCTGCGCGCGAGGTCGGCGACGCCGGACCCCACCGTGCGATGAACGCCCGTGACGATCTCGACCGTGTTGGTGAGCAGCTCGGCGGTGATGTGCGGGTTCGCGGTGCCGTCATCCGGTTCCACGGCAGCGAGGATCTCGGGCGCCGCGGGGGCGAGTTCGCCGCTTGCGTGGTCGACGAGGGCGAGCTCCCACTCGATGCCGAGAGTGGAGCGGTCGGACCTCGCGAATTCGATCTGCACCAGCGTGCCCTCCGTCGTGACTGCGACCGATCGGTCGCGAGCGGTGCCCTCATCCTGACAGTCGCGCGGCGGTTTGCGCGTCGCCCGACGATCGTGTTCGGCGGTGTCGTCGTTTTTCTGACAGAATGGTCAGTCGAGTCCTCGCCCGCCCGACCCTCTAATCAGGCGGCGAATGGATTCCCTCAGAGCTCGTGTCGAGTGTGCCCCCACGCTCACGCCATCAGTTCGATCACTCAAATCGATTCAGGAGAATTGTGGCTGTAAAAATCCGTTTGAAGCGCATGGGAAAGATCCGCGCTCCTTACTACCGCATCGTCGTCGCCGATTCGCGCACCAAGCGCGACGGCCGTGTCATCGAAGAGATCGGCAAGTACCACCCGACCGAAGAGCCTTCGGTCATCCAGGTGGACTCCGACCGCGCGCAGTACTGGCTCGGCGTCGGCGCTCAGCCGACCGAGCAGGTCGCCGCGCTTCTCAAGCTCACGGGCGACTGGGGCATCTTCAAGGGCGACAAGAGCGCCTCGGAGAGCACCGTCAAGGTCAAGGAGCCCAAGGTCGGTTTCCAGGCCGACGAGAAGAAGAAGGCCGTGCTCAAGCCCAAGGCTGAGGCGCCCGCGCCCGCGCCCCAGGCCGATGAGGCACCCGCTGCACCCGCCGAGGCCGAAGCGGAGACCGAGTCGGTCGACGCTCCCACCGGCGACGCCGACAAGGCGTAGTCAGTGCTCGCTGGCGCACTCGAGCACCTCGTCAAGGGGATCGTCGATCACCCTGACGAGGTGCGCGTGGTCGAGAAGAATTCCCCCCGCGGAGATGTGCTCGAGGTGCGCGTGCATCCCGAGGACCTCGGTCGCGTGATCGGTCGCGCCGGTCGCACGGCGAAAGCGCTGCGCACCCTCGTCTCGGCTATCGCCGACGGCAAGCGAGTGCGTGTCGACGTGGTGGACACCGATTTCTAGTCCAGCGCCGTCGAACAAGACCCAGTTGCGGGTCGGTCGCCTCACAAAGGCCCACGGGCTCAAGGGCGCGATCAAGGTCGAGCTTTACACGGATGCCCCGGAACGACGTTTCGTTCCGGGCGCCGTGTTTCAGCTGCAAGTGCCCACGAGCTCCTCGTGGCACGGCAAGACCATCGAGCTCGTCGAGCTCAAGTGGTACAACTCTCACGCCGTCGCATTCTTCAAGGATGTTCCCGACCGCGATGCCGCCGAGTCTCTCGTCAAAGCCATCCTGTGGGTCGACCAGGACCTCGCCGAGAGCCCCGACGAAGAGGATGCGTGGTACGACCACCAGCTCGTCGGGCTCGCGGTCGTGCGTGATGGTGTGACGATCGGTCGAGTGACGCTCGTCGACCATCTGCCCGCGCAAGATCTGTTGCACGTGAAGACGGAGTCGGGCGACGTTCTCGTGCCGTTCGTCAAGGCCATCGTTCCCGCCGTCGACATCGCCGCGGGCACCGTGACCGTGACACCGCCTCCCGGTCTCTTCGAGGAGCTCCCTGACGAGCCGGAGCACGAGCCGGAGTCGGAGTCGACCGCCGAGCCTGCCGAGGCGGCAGCCGTCGAAGCGGCACCGGTCGAAGCGGCACCCGTCGATACGGCACCTCCGGCCGACCAGCCCACCTGATCGCTCGCGATGCGCATCGACATCGTCACGATCTTTCCCGAGTTCTTCTCGGTGCTCGACGTCTCGCTCCTCGGCAAGGCTCGCAAGGCGGGCCGGATCGAACTCGGCGTGCACGACTTGCGCGACTACGCCTACGACCGGCACCGCACCGTCGACGACACCCCCTACGGCGGGGGAGCGGGCATGGTCATGCGCCCCGAGCCGTGGGGCGACGCGATCGACAACATCCTCTACGCGAGCGAGGGACGCGGCATCGCCGACCCCGTCATCATCTTCCCGTCACCCGCGGGGGAACGCTTCACTCAGGCGATGGCAGTCGAGCTCGCGACGGAGCACCAGCTCGTCTTCGGTTGCGGCCGATACGAGGGCATCGACCAGCGCGTCGTGGACTACGCCTCGACGCGGGCGCGCGTGCGGCTCGTGAGCATGGGCGACTACGTGCTCAACGGCGGGGAGGTCGCATCCATGGCCATGATCGAGGCCGTCGGCAGGCTCATCCCCGGTGTCGTCGGCAACCCCGCGAGTCTCGTCGAAGAGAGCCACAGCGACGGCTTGCTCGAGTACCCGAGCTACACGAAACCCGCCGAGTGGCGTGGTCGAGCGGTGCCGCCCGTGCTCTTGAGCGGCAATCACGGGGCGATCGCGCAGTGGCGGCGCGACCAACAGCTCGAGCGCACTCGGAGGGTGCGTCCCGACCTGCTTCCGCCCGAGTAGAGCCCCTACCCGCCTAGCTCGAGCGGGCGGTCAGAACGACGGGGCCGTCATCCGTGATGGCCACGGTGTGCTCGGCGTGCGCGGCGCGTGATCCGTCCATCGACCGCAGCGTCCAGCCGTCGGGATCGGTGAAGATCTCGCCGGTCGACTGCATGAGCCACGGCTCGATCGCGAAGACGAGGCCCGCCCGCAGGGGAAACCCGCGCCCCGGGCGACCGTCGTTGGCGATGTGCGGGTCGCCGTGCATCGTGCGACCCACCCCGTGTCCACCGAAATCGGTGTTGACCTCGTAGCCCGCACTTCGCCCGACGGCGCCGATCGCCGCAGAGATGTCGCCGACGCGATTGCCGACGACCGCGGCCGCGATGCCGGCGTCGAGCGACTTCTGCGTGACGTCGATGAGCCGGAGGTCTTCCTCTTTCGCGGTTCCGACGACGAACGACACGGCGCTGTCGGCGACCCAGCCGTCGACCGAGACGGCGAAGTCGAGGCTCACGAGGTCACCGTCGCGTATGACGTAGTCGAAGGGGAGACCGTGCAGGGCGGCGTCGTTGACCGACGTGCAGAGCACCTTGCCGAACGGGCTCGCGCCGAACGACGGGTGGTAGTCGATGTAGCAGCTCTCGGCACCGCGCTCAGTGATCCTGCGGTGCGCGAGGCGGTCGAGGTCGAGCAGGTTCGTTCCGACGGCGGTCGCCGCGGTCAGCTCGGTGAGGACGTCGGCGACGAAGGAGCCCGCGGCCCGCATCTCGTCGATCTCTTTCGGTGTGCGCAGCTCGATCATCCCCCCATTCTCCCCGCTTCGACGCGTACCCTGGCACCATGTGGCTTCGTCGAGCGTTCTACTACGTGCAGATTGCCGCGATCGTCGCGGTTCCGCTCTGGATCGTCGTCGCCCGATCGATCGCGACCGAGGGGGTCGGCGCCATCGGCGCCCTCGTCTTCGTCATCTGGCCGACCCTCGCGATCGCGATGGTCGCGGTCCTCTTCCTCACGTGGGGTCGCAAGTCGGTGCGATCGACACGAACACTCTCGTGGATCGATGTCGGCGCCCTCTCGGCGTGGTACCTCACGGCGATCGGCTACGGCGTGGCGATCGCCGTCGCCGACTCCCTCTTCGCGGGCCTCCTCGCCGGCGTGCTCTTCCTCGTGACGGTCGCCGTGTTCTGGGTCGCCGTGTGGCAGCTCATCACCGCGGCGCGCAAGAGGGTCGAAACGGTTCTCGCGTCGCTCGATCAGACGGCGGTGCCCGCGGGGGAGTATCAGGCGACCCGATTCGCGCGGGGTGACGGCGACGTCATCCGCATCGACCCGCCTTCGGGATCCAGCAGCTCGCGTTCGTAGCGGTGCAGCGCGGTTCTGTGGCAGAATAACCCCTTGTGCCATTGCTCGGCCCTGCCACAGGGGGGTCCGCGCTGACGGTCGAACCGTCACTGCACACTCACACACTCCAGCTTCACCTGAACAGTGATCGACCCGTGGCGGTCACAGAGAGCGAATCAGCCATGCACATTCTCGACCACGTCGACGCCGCGTCACTGCGCAACGACATCCCCGACTTCCGCGCGGGAGACACCGTCAAGGTGCACGTGAACATCGTCGAAGGCACGCGCTCGCGAATCCAGGTCTTCCAGGGCGTCGTCATCGGCCGCTCGGGCGAGGGCATCCGCGAGACGTTCTGCGTTCGCAAGGTGAGCTTCCAGGTCGGCGTCGAGCGCACGTTCCCCGTGCACTCGCCCGTCATCGACCACATCGAGGTCGTCACCCGCGGCGCCGTCCGTCGCGCGAAGCTGTACTACCTGCGCGACCTGCGCGGCAAGAAGGCGAAGATCAAAGAGAAGCGCTGACGCTTCCCCCAGCATCACCCTGAGCTCCCCTCCGCGTACGATGGAGGGGAGCTCAGGGGTTTAATGACAGATACAGATCCTTCGTCGCGGCCCGCGGGCGCGACCCGGGATGACGAGGCGGCCGATCGCCCATCCGACAGTCGTTCGCGAGGCGTGTTGCTCTTCGTGAGAGACATCGCCGTCATCTTCCTCATCGCGATCATCGTCTCCGTCGGCATCAAGACGTTCCTCATCCGGTCGTTCTACATCCCCTCCTCGTCGATGCAGAACACCCTGCAGATCAACGACCGCATCATCGTCAACCAGCTCGTGCCCGCAGCCATCGACATCGAGCGCGGCGACGTCGTCGTCTTCCGCGATCCGGGCGGGTGGTTGCCCGATCGCCCCGAGCCCGAGGTCAACCCCGTCGCGGGTGCCGTCGACTGGTTCTTGACCCTCGTGGGGCTCAGCGCCTCCGACAGCAACGACCACCTCATCAAGCGAGTCATCGGTCTGCCCGGCGACGTCGTCGCGTGCTGCAACGAGCTCGGCCAGATGGAGGTCAACGGGGTCCCCCTCGACGAGCCCTACCTCGATCTGCCCGACGGCGTGACCAAGGTCTCGTTCGACGACTTCGAGGTGACGGTGCCCGAGAACTCGCTCTGGGTCATGGGCGACAACCGCTACAACTCGCGCGACTCGCGCTACAACCCTCAGCCGCCCGCACTCGGGTTCGTGCCGATCGACAACGTCGTGGGGCGCGCCTTCGTCGTCTCGTGGCCGATCAGTCACTGGAGCTGGCTCGACAACTACCCCGACACCTTCCGCGGCGTCGACCCCGCAGGCGACTGACGTGGCGGTGGCGGATCCGACCCTCGACCTCGAGGCTCGACTGCACTCCGACGGCCACCGCTTCGTGATCGGTTGCGACGAGGTCGGTCGCGGGGCACTCGCGGGCCCCGTCGCCGTCGGCTTCGCCCTCGTCGACACGGCGGTCGACCCCATCCCCGCGGGCCTGCGCGACTCGAAGATGCTGAGCGAGAAGCGCCGAGAAGAGCTCGCCCCGCTCGCGCACGCGTGGGCACGCTATTGCTCGGTCGGCATGGCTACGGCCCGCGAGGTCGACGAGATCGGTCTCTCGGCCGCGCTCGGCCTCGCCGGGCGGCGCGGGCTGCTCGAACTCCACGCTGCCGGAGCCGACATCTCGTCGTCGATCGTGCTTCTCGACGGAGCCTTCGACTGGCTCAACCCCGCCCTTCGAGCGCCGGTGCTCGTGGAGCTCTGCGTCAAAGCCGACCGCGACTGCGCGTCGGTCGCCGCGGCATCCGTCATCGCGAAGGTCGCGCGAGACCGGCTCATGATCGAGGCGGATGCCCGGCACCCCGGCTACGAGTGGGCGGGAAACAAGGGCTACGGTTCCGCCCGTCACCTCGACGCGATCGCACGGCTCGGTGCGACGGACCTGCACCGCCGCTCGTGGCTCAAGTCGGCGGCGCCCACGACCGCGCCCACGACCGTGGCTCTCGCGTCCTGAGCGATTCGCGAGGCGTTGCGGGCGCGGCGGTCGACGTGCTGCGCGAAGCGTAGGATTGCCGCAGCATGGACGACGACGTATTCGAGGATTACGACCGCGAGGTCGAGCTCGCTCTCTACCGCGAGTACCGCGACGTCGTCTCGCAGTTCCGCTACGTCGTCGAGACGGAGCGCCGCTTCTACCTCGCCAACGACGTCGCGCTCGTGAGGCAAGACACCGAGCACGACTTCTACTTCGAGCTCACCATGAACGACGTGTGGGTGTGGGACGTCTACCGCTCCGACCGCTTCGTGAAATCGGTGCGGGTCTTGACGTTCAAAGACGTCAACGTCGAGGAGCTCTCGTCGAAGGAGCTCGAGTTGCCCAAGGATCTCGCGCTCGACGAGTAGGGCGCACGCCGATCGTTCCCTTCCTCCCCAGGTCGGCCTAGCCCGGCGGATGCCTCCGCTGCGAGTTCGGCGCCGCCAGGCGCGCCGCACCTCCGCCACGCTCGATCGCGGAGGTGCTCATGGCGGCGAAAGACGAGCTCGGCAGGCGGGGTGAAGACCTCGCGGCAGCCCACTTGAGCGGCAAGGGGCTCACGATCCTCGAGCGCAACTGGCGGTGCCCGCTCGGCGAGATCGATGTCGTTGCGAGAGACGGTTCGACGATCGTGTTCGTCGAGGTCAAGACGAGGTCGAGTTCGCTCTTCGGGCATCCGCTCGAGGCGATCACGACCGTCAAGCTCGCGCGGTTGCGCCGGCTCGCGGGAGCATGGTGCGAGGCGCACCCCGGTGCGGGCGGCCGAGGCGCGCACGTCCGCATCGACGCCGTCGCGGTCATCGCGCCCTCGGGGGCCGAGCCCGTCGTCGACCACCTCGAGGGGGTGTTCTGATGGCCGTCGCGCGCACGAGGGCGGTGTCTCTGCTCGGACTCGCGGGAGCGATCGTCGACATCGAGGCCGACATCTCGAGTGCGCTGCCCGCGTTCGTGATCATCGGACTGCCCGACAGTGCCCTGTCCGAAGCCCAGCATCGGGTCCGCGCGGCCGCGGCCAACTCGGGGCTCGAGCTCACCACCCGCAAGCTCACGATCAACCTCTCGCCTGCCGCCCTGCCGAAACACGGGTCGGCGTTCGATCTCGGCATCGCGCTTGCGGCCCTCGCCGCCGGTCAGACGGTGTCTGCCGAATCGGTCGAGCGGGTTGTGCATCTCGGCGAGGTCGGGCTCGACGGACGACTGCGGCCCACCCCGGGCATCCTGCCGGCCGTTCTCGCGGCCGCGCGAGCGGGCGCCGAGACGGTCATGGTGCCGAAGGCGAACGCCGACGAAGCGAGCCTCGTTCCCGGGGTGCGCGTGGTCGGGGTCGCCTCGCTGCGCGACGCCGCCATCTGGCACGGGGGAGAGTTCGACCCCGTCCCCGTCGAGGCGGTTCCGCTCTCCGTCGACACCGGGCCTCCGAGCGACGACGACTCGCTCGACCTCGCCGACGTCATCGGCAACGACGACGCTGTCGAAGCACTGCTCGTCGCGGCGGCGGGTGGCCACCACATGTTCATGCTCGGCCCGCCGGGCTCGGGCAAGACGATGCTCGCCTCCCGGCTGCCCTCGATCCTCCCCGACCTCGACACCGACGCTGCCCTCGAAGTCAGCTGCCTGCGGTCGCTCGTCGGGATGCCCGTGGGCACGTCACTGCGCACGCGGCCCCCGCTCGAATCCCCGCACCACACGGCTACCGCCGCCTCCATCATCGGGGGAGGGAGCGGCACGATCCGTCCGGGCGCTGCGGCCCGCGCCTCCCACGGTGTGCTCTTCATGGACGAAGCCCCGGAGTTCGCGTCGTCGGTTCTCGACGCCCTGCGTCAGCCCCTCGAGAGCGGCGTCATCAGCATCCACCGGGCCAACTCCGTCGCGCACTTCCCGGGCAGGTTCCAGCTCGTGCTCGCCGCCAACCCCTGCCCGTGCGGTCACTTCGGAGACCGCGACGCCGAGTGCACGTGCCCACCGCACTCGCGACGCCGCTACCTCGCGAGGCTCTCCGGCCCGCTCCTCGACCGCATCGACATCCAGTTGCGCGTGCACCGCATCACCTCGGCGCAGCTCCGCCTCGTCGACGACGCGCCGCGGTCCCGCTCGGCCGACGCTCGAGCGCGCGTCGTGACCGCGCGAGCAAGCGCCCGTGAGCGCCTCGCCACGACAGGGTGGCAGCTCAACAGCCACGTACCCGGCGCGTGGTTGCGGTCGCCGCGAATGAGGCTCGGCACCACGACGACGGCGCCGATCGATCGCGCCCTCGAGCGCGGCGGGCTCACGATGCGCGGATACGACCGCGTCTTGCGCGTCGCCTGGACGTTGAGCGACCTCGACGGATCCCCCCTCCCCGGCGCCGACCACATCGGGCGCGCGCTCTACTTGCGAAAGGCCATGGCGTCATGACGATGTTCGGACTCACCGAGGCTGTCGTCGCACCCCTCGTGCGCGCGGTCATCCCCGACAACGGACTCGATGCGGATGCCGCGGTGCTGCGCTCTCCCGACCGCGACGAGATCGCCGACAGGTTCGCTCGCGCGACCTGGACCGGCATCGCCGAACCCGGCGACCGTGTGGCCGGCGTGCTCGTGAGGGTGCTCGGTGCGGCTCCCGCCCTCACCGCCGTCGTCGACGCGTGGCCCGTCGAGAAGCTAGCCGAGAGGCTCGCCGACCGTGCCGCCGAACGCGCCGCCGTCGCGGATTCCGCCGCACCCAGCTCGGTGTCGACGGACGACCTCGCGGCGGCCCTCGCCCGCTGGCGGCCGCGCGTCGTGTCGGCGACCGCTCTGACCTCCCTCACGCAAGCGCAACGCTACGGCGTGCGCCTCGTCCGCCCGGGAGACGCCGGTTGGCCTACGGGAGTCGACGACCTCGGCGACCACGCCCCGATCGCGCTGTGGATGCGGGGAAGGGAGACCACCCTCGAGACCCACGCCTCATCCATTTCCCTCGTGGGCGCGCGTGCCGCGACGAACTACGGCGAACACGTGACGATGGAGGCATCCGCGGGGCTCGTCGATCGCGGATACACGATCGTCTCCGGAGCCGCCTACGGGGTCGACGGGATGGCGCACCGAGCCGCGCTCGCGAGTTCGGGCGAGACGATCGCCGTGCTCGCCGGGGGAGTGGACCGGTTCTACCCGAGCGGACACGACGCCCTCCTCGCACGCATCGTCGAATCGGGGGCGGTCGTCTCCGAGCTCCCGTGCGGGTCGTCGCCCACGAAGTGGAGGTTTCTGCAGCGCAACAGGATCATCGCGGCGATGAGCGGCGCCACCATCGTGCTCGAGGCGGGCTGGCGGTCGGGCTCCCTCAACACGGCGGGCCACGCGGCCGCCCTCGGTCGGCCCCTCGGAGCGGTGCCCGGGCCCGTCACGAGTGCGGCGTCTGCGGGGTGCCACCGACTCATCCGCGAGTTCGACGCCGTGTGCGTCACGAGCGCGGAGGAGATGGCCGAACTCGCGCCCCTCGAGTCCCAGCTGCACTCCGAGCCCGACACGGCTACGGCCGGCGAGGCGCACAGCCGTCGGGGCCGCCGCAGCGACGGAGACCGACCGTCGGCCGAGCAGACCCGCGTGCTCGACGCTGTCACCTCGAGGTCGCCGCGCACCGTCGACGACATCGCCGCGCGCAGCGGCCTCGCGGTCGACACGGTTCGCGGAGTGCTCGGCACCCTCGACCTGGAGGGAGTCGTGCGCCGCGTCGAGCGTGGTTGGGTGCGGTGACGGCGGCCGCGTCTACTCTGGTCGCGTGACCAGCATCGGACAGCACCCCGCAACGCCAGCCGCTCCCGCGCACGTCATCGCCCACTTCAGCGACACCCACTTCCTCGGTGGCAACCGCCCGCTGCACGGGGCCGTCGACACGCAGAGCACCCTCGAGCTCGCGCTCAGCCAACTCGAGAGATCCGGAACCGCGCCCGAAGCGATCGTCTTCACCGGAGATCTCACCGACCTCGGCGAACCCGAGGCCTACGACCGACTCCGCAGCATCGTCGAACCGGCGGCCGCGCGCCTGGGTGCCGAGATCATCTGGGTCATGGGCAACCACGACGAGCGCCACCTCCTGCGCTCCCACCTCCTGAACGACTCGGGCGCCACCGATCCCGGCGCACCCTACGACCGCGTGCACACCCTCGGCGGGCTCCGCGTCATCGTGCTCGACACGACAGTGCCCGGCTACCACCACGGTGAACTCGCCGCCGATCAGCTCGCGTGGCTCCGCGGACAACTCGCGACTCCCGCAGCGCACGGCACCCTGCTCGCCCTCCACCACCCGCCGATCCCGACATCCATCGACCTCATGAGCGTTCTCGAACTGCAGCGGCAGCACGAACTCGCCGACGTCATCCGCGACACCGACGTGCGAGGCATCCTCGGGGGCCACCTGCACTACACGACGCACAGCACCTTCGCCGGGGTGCCCGTGAGTGTCGCCTCGGCGACGTGTTACACCCTCGACTTGAGTGCCCTCGCCGGCACCTTCGCGGGAGTCGACGGCGGGCGCGCGTTCAACCTCGTGCATGTCTACGACGACCGCGTCGTGCACTCCGTCGTGCCGATCGGCGACTCGCCCATCGTGAGCGGGTTCAGCGAGACCTTTCTGCGCAACATCGCGGCGATGACCCCCGACGAGAGGGTCGAGGTCTTCTCCAACAAGGCATCCACCGTGACCGTCGCCGACATCGAGAACCGGTGAGCGCGCCGTGACGACAGACCGATGATGCGCGGCACCCGATGACCGTCGAGCGGGAACCGAAGCGCGCGACCGCCCTCGAGCGCACCGTCGACGAATTCGCCACCCATCTCGTGGTCGAGCGCGGTTTGAGCGAGAACACCGCGCGCGCCTACCGATCCGACCTCGCAGACCTCGTGGACTTCGCCGCCGAACACGGCGTCGCGAGCGCGAGCGACGTCACCCTCGAGGTGCTGCGCGACTGGTTGTGGCGGGCATCGGAGCGGGGGCTCACGAGCGCGACCCTCTCGAGGCGATCCGCGTCGGCTCGAGCCCTGACCGCGTGGGCGATGCGAGCGGGGCACACGCCGACCGACGCGGGTGTGCGACTCAAAGCCCCGCGCGCCGACAACCACCTTCCGCGGGTGCTGACTCGCGATCAGGTCGACGCGTGCCTCGAGGTGCTCGAGCAGCGCGCAGCGACGGGCCACCCCGAGTCGATCCGCGACGTCGCGATCGTCGAACTGCTCTACGCGTCGGCGCTGCGCGTGAGCGAGCTCGCCGGTCTCGACGTGCGCCACGTCGACATGGCGAGGCTCACGGTGCGCGTCACCGGCAAGGGCTCGCGCGAGCGCGTCGTTCCGTTCGGCGTGCCGGCGAAGTCCGCCGTCGAGCGCTACCTCGTCGACGCGCGCCCCACCCTCCTGCCCGAGGCGAGCGATCGCCCCCGCATCGAGCCCGCACTGTTCATCGGATCGCAGGGGCGCCGCCTGGGAGTGCGCAGCGTCTATCGCGTCGTCGCCCGGATGCTCGCCGACCTCCCCGGTTCCGGATCGTCGGGGCCGCACACGCTCCGTCACACCGCGGCGACCCACCTCCTCGACGGCGGTGCCGACCTCCGCGCCGTGCAGGAGATGCTCGGACACGCGAGCCTCGGCACCACCCAGATCTACACGCATGTCTCCACTGAACGACTCAAAGACAGCTACCGTTCCGCGCACCCCCGGGCGTAGCGGGGTCACTCGAGCGGGCGGGTCGGCAGGAGCACGGCTCTCGGAATCCCCGTGAGATAGAGGAGCGGCGAGACGTATGCTCCGTCGAGCCTCGCCCCCAGGTGCAGGCAGGGTGCCGCGCAGTGGCCGGCCTCGAGCGTGCCGATCTGCTGCCCCCGCGCCACGATGTCGCCCTCAGACACCGACGGGTCCACGGGCTCGAAACTCGACACGAGCCCGTCGGCGTGTCTGATCGACACGACGGGTCGATCGACGACGACGCCGGCGAAGTGCACGGTTCCCGCTTCGGGTGCCGTGACCTCGGCCCCCTCGGCAGCCCCGACATCGATGCCGCGGTGCCCGGCCGAGTATGCCGTCGCCGGCGCGACGAACTCGCGCACGATGACGTGGGGGGAGGGCGCCGGCCACGCCCACCTCCCAGGCTCGCCCCGATTCGACGGGTCCGAGCCCGGCACGGTGAGGGAGACAGCCTCTCCCGCCCCGCCGCGCACCGACGGGGGCGGTGAAGCCCCCACGATCGCGAGGCACACGAGTGCCGTCGCGGCGAGGCTGAGCCGGGATACCTCGGCGAGGCGGGACGGGAGCGACATGGCACCGAGTCTCGGCCCGGGCGGCCGTCGGAAGATGCTCGCGGCGTCCGTCCGTGGATACCCGGCGACCGCGCCGGTTCTGCAGGACCGGTGCTAGTATTACTCTCGCAGCGCGCGTGCGCGCTGACTACGCGTGCCCATCCGGCCGCCACATCCACTCAGTCACTCTCCGACGGACTCGTCCGTCGCCGGTGCGGATGTGCGCCAGGGCACCAGGGATCGCGCCACACGGCCGCGACGACAAACTGAGTTGGCGGGCTTCGCCCTGCCGGAAAAGGAGACGGCCATGGCCGTTGTCACCATTCGCCAGCTGCTCGACAGCGGTGTCCACTTCGGACACCAGACCCGTCGCTGGAACCCGAAGATGAAGCGCTTCATTCTGACCGAGCGCTCGGGCAGCCACATCATCGACCTGCAGCAGTCGCTCGCCCACATCGACAAGACCTACGACTATGTCAAGGACACCGTCGCCCACGGCGGAACGATCCTCTTCGTCGGAACGAAGAAGCAGGCTCAGGGCTCCATCGCCGAGCAGGCTCAGCGCGTCGGCCAGCCCTACGTGAACCAGCGCTGGCTCGGTGGGCTCCTCACCAACTTCCAGACGGTCTCGAAGCGCCTCGCGCGCATGAAGGAGCTCGAAGAGCTCGACTTCGACGACACCACGAAGGGCTTCACCAAGAAGGAGCTCCTCATCAAGAAGCGTGAGCTCGTGAAGCTCAACCGCAGCCTCGGCGGAATCCGCAACCTCACCAAGACCCCGTCGGCGATCTGGATCGTCGACACCAAGAAGGAGCACCTCGCGATCGACGAGGCGCACAAGCTCGGCATCCCGGTCATCGCGATCCTCGACACCAACTGCGACCCCGACGACGTGCAGTACCCGATCCCGGGCAACGACGACGCCATCCGTTCGGTCGGACTCCTCACCCGCATCATCGCGGATGCTGCGGCCGAGGGTCTCATCCAGCGTCACCAGAAGCCCGACGAGGCCGACGCTCCCGTCGAGCCCCTCGCGGCGTGGGAGGCTGAACTGCTCGGACAGGCCGACGCGCCCGCCGCCGACGCTGCTCCCGCGGCCGACGCCGCAGCGACCGAGGCCCCCGCAGCGACCGAGGCTCCCGCAGCCGAGGAGCCCGCCGCCGACCTCCCGGTCGAAGAGAACGACGCCGACGCGGTCGCCGCGGAGAACGAAGCCGCCGCCGACGACACGATCGTCCCCGAGCACACCGTCGAGTCCGACGCTGAGACCGAGGCGAAGATCGAAGCCGAAGCGAGCGACGAGGAGAAGACCCCCGCCGCCCCCACGAAGCCCGCAGCTTCCGCTGCGTCGAGCAAGTAAGGACACCCAGATGGCAAACGTAAGCCTCGCTGACGTCAAGACCCTCCGCGACCGCCTCGGCACCGGGATGGTCGACACCAAGAACGCCCTCGTGGAAGCCGACGGCGACCTCGACAAGGCCACCGAGCTCCTCCGTCTCAAGGGAGCGAAGGGCAACGCGAAGCGTGCCGACCGCTCCACGAGCGAGGGGCTCGTCGCGGCGACTCAGGCATCGGGTGCGACGACAATGATCGAGCTCGCGTGCGAGACCGACTTCGTGGCGAAGGGCGACCGCTTCGGCGCGCTCGGCCAGAACGTGCTCGACTTCGTGTCGACCGCGGGTGCGACGACCGTCGAGGAAGCCCTCGCGGCTCCCGCCGGCAAGCAGTCGGTCGCCGAACTCATCGGTGACGAGGCCGCGGTGCTCGGAGAGAAGATCGAGCTCCGCCGCGTCGCCGTCGTCACGGGTGACAACTTCGAGGTCTACCTCCACCGCACGAGCAAGGACCTCCCGCCGCAGGTCGGCGTGGTCGTCGGCTACACGGGTGACGACGCCGAGACCGCTCGCGGTGTCGCGCAGCACATCGCGTTCGCCGACCCGCAGGTGCTCAGCCGCGACGACGTTCCGGCCGACGAGGTCGAGCGCGAGCGAGCGATCGTCACGGAGATCGCGAAGGGCGAGGGCAAGCCCGAAGCCGCTCTTCCGAAGATCATCGAGGGGCGCATCACGGGCTTCTTTAAGCAAGTGGCACTGCTCGAGCAGGACTACGCGAAGGACAACAAGCAGTCCGTCGCGAAGGTGCTGGAGAGTGCCGGCGTCACCGTCACCGGGTTCGCCCGCTTCAAGGTCGGCGCGTAACACCACGTGTGTCGAGGGGTCCGAGTCGCGTGAGCGGCTCGGACCCCTTTTCGATGCCCGACCCCCTACCCTGTAACGAGCCGCACGCGAGGAGCCCCCATGACATCAGACACCGGTAGACGTCGAGTCCTCCTGAAACTCTCAGGCGAATCCTTCGGCGGTGGCTCCCTCGGGGTCAACCCCGACGTCGTGAGCGCCCTTGCGCGAGAGATCGCCGAGGCCGCGCAGGATGTCGAGGTCGCGATCGTCGTCGGCGGAGGCAACTTCTTCCGCGGCGCCGAACTGAGCCAGCGGGGCATGGATCGTGGCCGCGCCGACTACATGGGCATGCTCGGCACCGTCATGAACGCGCTCGCCCTGCAGGACTTCCTCGAGCAGGCCGGTGCCGCCACGCGCGTGCAATCCGCGATCTCGATGACCCAGGTCGCCGAGCCGTACATCCCGCGTCGCGCCGAGCGACACCTCGAGAAGGGGCGAGTCGTCATCTTCGGTGCGGGAGCGGGGCTCCCGTACTTCTCGACCGACACCGTCGCCGCGCAGCGTGCCCTCGAGATCGATGCCGACGTCGTTCTCGTCGCCAAGAACGGGGTCGACGGCGTCTACTCCGCCGACCCCAACAAAGACTCCTCCGCCGAGCGGATCGACACGATCACCTACCAGGAGGCCCTCGTGCGCGGTCTCAAGGTCGTCGATTCGACGGCGTTCAGCCTGTGCATGGACAACGGCATGCCCATGGTCGTCTTCGGGATGGCCCCCGAGGGCAACGTCGCGGGCGCGATCCGCGGCGACCGCATCGGCACCCTGCTCTCCAACTGATCTGCCGCGACTAAACTCGACTCAAGCCCCACCGAAGGAGACAGCGTGATTGCCGACGTCATGACCGAAGCCAGAGACAAGATGGACAAGTCGGTCGAGGCCGCGAAAGACGACTTCAGCAACGTGCGGACCGGCCGGGCCAACCCCGCGCTCTTCCAGAAGATCCTCGTGGACTACTACGGCTCGCCGACCCCCCTCGCGCAGCTCGCGGGCATGCAGAACCCCGAGGCGCGCACGCTCCTCGTGACGCCCTACGACAAGAGCGCGCTCAAAGACATCGAGCGGGCCCTCGTCAGTGCGCCGAACCTCTCCGCGAACGTCGGCAACGACGGCGAAGTCATCCGCGTGACGCTCCCCGAGCTCACCGAGGAGCGCCGCAAGGAGTTCGTCAAGATCGTGCGCAGCAAGGGCGAGGACGCCAAGGTGTCGATCCGCAACATCCGCCGCAAGGCCAAGGACGATCTCGACGCACTCAAGAGCGAGGTCGGAGACGACGAGGTCAGCCGCGGGGAGAAGGAACTCGAAGCCGTGACCAAGGCGCACATCGACGCGATCGACGACGCGCTCAAGAAGAAGGAAGCCGAGCTGCTCGAGGTCTGAATGTCGGACTCTCCGGAAGGCCCCCAGACACCTCTCGCGAACAACCGCCCGCCCAGGCGTCGCGACGAGTTCGAGGCTCGAGCCTTCGCGACGCGCGACGACATCGTGGCTCAGGTCGCCGCGAGACGCGCGCAATTCGATCAGGCAAACGAGAGGCTCGAGGAGCGCACGGGGCGCAACCTCCCCCTCGCGATCCTGTTCGGGCTCGTTCTCGGCGTGAGCATGCTCTTGAGCCTCATCGTCGTCAAAGAGCTCTTCATGCTCGTGGCCTCGGCCCTCGTGGCGTTCACGGCGCTCGAGCTCGCGAGCGCGCTCCGTTTCGCGGGCCGCGATGTCCCCCGGTTCGCGGCCGTCGCGGTGTCGGTCGCGATGGTGCCCGCGATCTTCTACTTCGAGGGAGAGGGCCTGTGGTTCTCGTTCCTCGCGGCGGTCGTCCTGCTCGCCCTCGCGCGCACGGCCCAACTCGCGACCCCCACCGGGCGCGTCCCCGCCAAGCAGTTCTGGAGTGACATCGGGGCGGGAACGCTCATCGTCGCCTATGCGCCATTCCTCGGCGGGTTCGGGGTTCTCCTCACCGCTCAAGACGGCGGGGAGTGGTGGACTCTCGCCTTCCTGATCGTGGTCATCTCGACCGACACGGGGGCGTACGCAAGCGGACTGCTCTTCGGCAAGCACCCCATGGCCCCGCGCATCAGCCCCAAGAAGACGTGGGAGGGATTCGCCGGATCCGCCCTCGTCGCGGTTCTCGCTGGCGTGCTCCTCGCACTCTTCATGCTCGGGCAGCCCTGGTGGTTCGGGCTCATCTTCGGTCTCACGATGGTCGCGACGGCGACGGTCGGCGACCTGACCGAATCGCTCATCAAGCGCGACCTCGGCATCAAAGACATCAGCACGTGGCTCCCCGGGCACGGGGGCTTCCTCGACCGACTTGACTCGGTGCTCCCGAGTGCCGCGGCCGCCTACGTGCTCTACCTGCTCTTCGCGTGACCGTCCGCGGGGTTACGGCCCTCGTCGGGGCGTGCGGCAGAATGTCTGCGTGAGCACAACATTCCCCCGCACCCGTCGATCCGTTCTCGGTTACGACGTCGAGCAGGTCGAGGACTTCCTCGAGGATGCTCGACGCGCCTACGGGGCCGAGCCCGGTGAGCTCACGGTCGTGACCGCCGCGAGCATCCGCAACACGGCGTTCGCGATGCAGAAAGGCGGCTACTCGCCCGCGAGCGTCGATGCCGCCCTCGAGAGGCTCGAGGATGCGTTCGCCGTGCGTGAGCGCGAGGCCGCCGTGCAGGCGCTCGGAGACGAGGAGTGGTTCTCGCGCGCTCGGGAGCGCGCACAGGAGATCCTCGATCGACTGGCCCGACCCGAGGGGGCGAAGTTCGATCGCGCCGGTCGGTTGACGACGGGATACGACGTGCGCGACGTCGATGCGTTCGCCGAGCGTCTCACGAGGTACTTCCAAGACGGCGCGAGCGTGACCGTCGACGACGTGCGCACCGTCGCGTTCCGGTCGGTGCGACACGGCTACCGCGAGGCCCAGGTCGACATGGTCCTCGACGCCGTGGTCGACGTCATGCTCTCGGTTCGCGCGTGACGTGACCGACCTTCCGGGGCACCGGAAGCGGTCTCGATGCGGCGAATCCGACACTATGGTCTAAAATGTTATAAATATGGCCCGTCACACTGATCTCGTGTTCTCCACGCCGTCGCTCTCGACCGCAGGAGACTCCGCTCAACGACGAAAGATGCGTCGGCGCGGAACGACCCTCCCGATGTTCGCCTCCTTCGCGGCCCTCGCGTTCGTGCTCGTCTCGGTCACCTCGCCGATGTCGCAGAACGACGCCGCCGCGGCCGCGGTCATGGCGCAGATCGAGCAGGGAACGACTCAGAACCTCGCTGTCGGCACGGTCGAGACCGCGACGGTGTCGCGCGACTCCTACGGCGTCACCGGCAAGCCCGAGCCCGTCGAGGTCGCTGCTGCTCCCGAAGAGGCCGAGAGCGACGACGTCGTGTCTGCCGAGCCGGAGGCTCCTGCGACCGCTCCCGTCGCTGGCACGCCCGATCCCGGGTCCGCGCAGGCGATAGCCCACGACATGGTTCTCGCCCGCGGATGGGGTGAAGGCGAATTCTCCTGCCTCGTCTCGCTGTGGAACAAGGAGTCGGGCTGGAACACCTTCGCCGCCAACCCGAGCAGCGGTGCCTACGGCATTCCGCAGTCCCTCCCCGGCAACAAGATGGCGTCGGCCGGCGGCGACTGGGCGACGAACCCTGCGACTCAGATCACCTGGGGTCTCGGGTACATCGCGGATCGCTACGGAAGCCCGTGCGGTGCGTGGGGTGCGAGCCAGGCCCAGGGCTGGTACTGACCCTCCGCCGTACACTGGACGGATGCCCCGCAGCAACCGCCCTCGCTCAGCGCGAGGTCGCGGCAACGGGGGCGGCGCGAGCGATGAGGAGTACGACATCGCGAACGCATTGCGCGGTCGCGCGACCGTCGAGTCCAAGCGCGGTCGCTCCTTCACCGTGCAGCAGGTTCCCGCATCGACCAAGACCTACGTGTGCCCGGGGTGCTCGCTCGCGGTGACACCGGGAACGGCGCACGTCGTCGTCTGGCGCGCCGACGGACTCATGGGCGAAGCCGACGACCTCGCCGCGCGCCGTCACTGGCACACGCACTGCTGGCGGATCTCCTAGGGTCCGCGACAACGAGAGAGAAGACCCCGTGGAGATCAAGAGTTCTGTCGTGCTACCGGCGCGTCGAGAAGACATCGAACTCACGACGGCCGACGGGCTGACTCTCGTCGGAGAGCTCGCTCTGCCGGAGAGCGCGGAGCCCGTCGCCACGATCGTCGCCCTGCATCCGTTGCCGACCGCGGGCGGCTTCATGGACTCCCACATCATCCGCAAGGCAGCAGCGCGGCTCCCGGCCCTCGCCGACATCGCGGTGCTCCGATTCAACTTCCGGGGGGTGACGTCTCCCCGCGGAACCTCCGAGGGGGAGTTCGGCGAGGGCATCGCCGAACAGCACGACCTCGCAGCCGCACTCGACTTCGTCGCCGCCCGGGGTCTCCCCGCTGCATGGCTCGTCGGCTGGTCATTCGGAACGGAGGTCGCTCTCAAGCACGGGCGCTCCGCCGACGTCGAGGGAGTCATCCTGCTCTCGCCCCCGCTGCACCGCACGTCCGACGCGGAGGTCGCCGCGTGGGCCGACAGTGGCAAGAGGGTCGTCGCGCTCATCCCCGAACTCGACGACTATCTGCGTCCCGAGGCAGCCATCGAACGCTTCGCGAGCATCCCCGACGCCGAGATCGTGGCGGTCGAGGAGGGCAAACACCTGTGGGTCGGCGAGAATCAGACGAGGCGCGTGCTCACCGAGATCGTCGCGCGACTGAACCCCGGTGTGCTCCCGCTGCCCGAGGAGTGGAACGACTAGGGCTGACTAAAGCTCGTTCTGCCGTGGCACGACGACCTGCCGGATGACGAGCTGGATCGAGGCCGCGACGGGGATGGCCACGAGCGCCCCGAGGATGCCGAGCAGGGTTCCGCCGGAGAGAGCCGCGATGACGACGATGACGCCGGGCACCTGCACGGCCTGGGTCATGATGCGCGGATTGAGCACGTATGCCTCGATCTGCATGTAGACGAGGTAGTACCCGGCGACATAGAAGACCTCGGGGGTTCCGTTGAAGAGCCACACCGCGAGGGTGATCGTGATGGAGGCCGTGATGGTTCCGACGAGCGGGATGAGGGATCCGAGGAACGCGATGAAGGCGAGGAGCGCGGAGTACTCGACCCTGATCACGAACGTGAGAACGATGAACGACAGCACACCGTTCACGAGGGCGAGGGTGCCCTGGCCGACCACGTAGCGACCGACCGAGGCGCTGATCTGCTCCGTGATGTCGATGAACGCCGGTCGCTTCGACGCCGGCACGAGCGTGTAGATGCCGCGCTTGAGGTTGGCGAGCGAGGCGATGAAGTAGAGCATCAGGATGATCACGATGAGCGCGCCCGTGACTCCTGTCGCGATCGTGATGCCCGCCTGCAGCACTCCGCCGCCGAGGTTTCCGATGAACTGCGGATCCTGCACGGCGCTCGTGATCTCGTTGAGCACGAGGTCCACGTCGAGCCACGGGAAATTCTGCTTGACCTCGTCGATGAGCGACTCGTCTTCGATGCCCGCGATGAGGATGGGCACCTGCACGATGAGGGTGTCGACCTGATCGACGATCACGGGGACGATGGCGAGGACGAGTCCCGCGACCACCGAGAGCACGCCGACGAGAACGATGAGGATTGCGAACGGCCGCCTGATGCCCTTCTTCTCGAGCCACGTGACGAATGGATCGAATCCGAGGGCGAGGAAGATGGCCGCACCGATGTAGGTGAGGATCGTCGCGAGCGACGTGATGGCCGCCCCGATCGCGACTGCCACGAGCACGCCGAGTGCACCGAATAGACCGAATCGGAACGCGTTGTGGATCTTCACGGGGCCCCTCGATTTCCGCTCAGTCGGCGGAGGCTTCTTCCGCGTGATTCAACATGCCGCGGAGCCCCTGGAAGTAGCCGGCGACCGCTTCGCGCTCAATCCTAATCTTGGCCAGTCGCTCTTCCGCGTCGGACACGAGCGCCTGCGCGCGCGTCTCCGCCTCCGAGATCATCGCGCGTGCTCGCGCCTCGGCCGTCGAGATGACCTCGTTCGCCGTGGCGTCGGCCTCGGCCCGCGCCGCCGCCGCCCTCTCGCGGGACTCCCGTTCGAGCTCGTCGGCTTCGGCGCGCTGGTCGGCCACGCGCGCGGTGGTCTCGGCGAGCTGGCGGTCCGCTTCGTCCTGGAACTTCGAGAGCTGGGCGACGGCCTCCTGGTGCTTCGCGAGGAACTCCTGCTCCGCCTCGCCTCGCCTCGCGGTCAACTCGACGTCGAGGTCGATCCTCGCCTGGTCGGTGTCGGCGACGATGCGAGTGCGCGTCTCGTCGAGTTCGAACGCGAGAGCGGCGCGGGTCTCGTCTGCCTCGCGCCGCAGGTCGGCGCGCTCCTGAGCGACCTCGCGTGCGACATCCGCTCGCTGCTGATCGATGTCGTGCTCGAGCTGGGCCCGCGCGGTGGCGGTGTCGGCCTCGAGGGTCGCTCTGGCCGTCGCGATCTCGGCCGCGAGTTCGGCGCGAGCCTTCTCGGCTTCGGCGTCGACACGCGTCGTGGTCGCGGTCGTGGTCTCGTCGAGCACCGCGTAGGCCGCAGTCGTGCGGGCGTCGAGCTCAACTCGCTTGGCCTCGAGTTCTCGGTCGAGTTCGGCCCGTCGGTCGGTGACCTCGCGATCGAGCGCCGCTCTGCCGTCGAGGATGTCGCGCTCGAGTGCGGTGCGCTGCTGCTCCGTCTCGGCGGCGAGCCTCGCGTGTGCGTCCTCCATCTCGCGCGCGAGAGCGGCGCGGCCCTCGTCGATCTCGCGAGCGAGTTCGGCCTCCTGATCGGCCTTCGCCGCGGCGAGAGCCGCCCACGCATCGGCCGTCTCCCGCTCGAGCGTCGCTCGCGTCGTCGTCTCGTCGCGGTCGAGTTCCGTACGCCTCGTCGTCGTCTCGAGTTCGAGCGCGGCGCGCGTCTCGGTCACGTCGGCGTCGATGTCCGCTCGCGTCGCCTCGACCTCGCGAGCGAGCTCCGCCGTCACGCGAGCGACGGTCGCTTCGAGCTCGGCCGTCGTGGTCTCGACGTGCCGGGTGAGGTCGGTGGTCTTCTGCTCGACCTCGCGGTCGAGGTCACCCCGGCGCTTCGCGTCGATGCTCTCGAACTCCGCCCTGCCCTTCGCGGTGTCGCGTGCGAGGGCCGCAGCGTGCTCGCGAGCCTCGCTCGTCTCGCGTGCCGCGACGGCGCGGATCTCTGCGGCATCCCTGTCGGCGTCGGCGCGAACGGTGGCGACCTCGCGTCGCACGGTCGTTCTCGATTCTGCGGCTTCCGTCGCAACCGCTCCGCGGATGGCGGCGGCCTCGCGCACAGCGTCGTCGGTCAGCCGCTGTGCCTCGGCGGCGGCGCGCTCGAGCGTGTGCTGCGCCTCGTTCTCGGCGTCGTCGATGATCGCCGCGGCGCGCTCCTCGGCGCGGGCGACGAACGCCTCCGACGATTCCATCGCCTCGACGCGCAGGGAGTGCACCTCGTTCTGCACGCTCGTCCGCATGCGTTCGGCATCGACATCCGCTTGACCGATGAGCCGAGTCGACTGCTCCTCGGCGACCCGGAGCATGTTCTCGAGCTTCGTGCCGAGACCGCTGTATGTGGGGGCGCCGTTCTCCTCGATCTCCGCTTCGAGCTGGCTCACCGAACCCTGCAGTCGCTTGACCTCGGTGACCGCCTCGGCCTTGTCGCTGTTGGCCTTGATGAGCTCTCGGCGCAGATCGCCGAGCGCCTTGTCGACCTCGTCGCGGTTGTATCCGCGCATCGCGGTCGTGAAAGTCTCGTCGTCGCTCGCCACGGTATCTCCTTGCAGTTCGGCTCGACCCGGGTGCCGTCGAATCAGTCACGAGTGTAGCGACGGCGGCGTTTTCGTTGCCCGGTCAGCGAACCCTCGGCTACCGTTCGCGCGTCTTCGGCTATTCTTGACTGTCTTTGCCTGTTGCCTTCCGGTCGTCATCGGCCGGATCGACCCCCCACCGCTCCGCGCGCGACGCGTGCTTCGATGAGCGGACCGGGGTTCCGCTGTGCGGGTTCGGCAACACGAGAGGAGTAATCCGTGCGTTTTGTTCTGGCCATCGTGAGCCTCGTCATCGCGGTCGTGCTCGCGGGCTACGGGGTCGCTCAGCGCACCGTGCTCGCCGACCCCGACTCGCTCACCGCCTCGGTGCAGACGACGGGAGACGCAACCGTCACCGTCATCGACGGGGCGACCCTCGACGCCCTCGAGGGGCGCCAGTCTGTCGCTCTCGCCGGGTCGGACACCGTCTTCGCCTCCTACGGCCGCACCGGCGACGTGCTCGCGTGGATCGGCGACACCTCCTACAACACCGTGGCGTTCGACGCCGAGACCCAGTCGCTCGAATCGTCGGTTGTCGAGGGGGAGGAGATCGAGGTCCCGTCTCCCGCCGGTTCGGACCTGTGGTTGCGCGAGTACGAGGGGGAGGGATCCCTCGACATGCAGATGAGCCTCAACGACGAGCTCTCGCTCCTCGTCGTCTCCGACGGCGTCGCCCCCGCCCCGACGGATGTCTCGATCACCTGGCCGCTCGACAATCGCACGCCGTGGGCCGGTCCCCTCATCCTCGCGGGAGCCTTCATGCTCCTCCTCGCGCTCGTCTTCCTGCTGTGGGCCCTCCTGCACCAGCGTCGATCCCGTGGCCCGCGACGCAAGAGCATCGCCCCGCCGAAGCAACCGCGCATGCCGAAGCTCCCGAGACAGAAGAGCTACCGCGTGCGCAAGCCGAAGGCGGTCACGCAGACGAAGGGGCGCAGATCGATCCGCCGCATGACCGTCGTGCTTCCGACCGTGCTCATCGGTTCGCTCGCTCTCGGGGGATGCTCGACCGACCTCTTCGACGACTTCAATGCCGAGGATCTGCTTCCGTCGCCCTCCGCGAGCCCGTCACCGTCAGCGGTGACCGTCGAGGAGATCCAGCCGCCGACCGTGACGGTCGGGCAGATCGAGTCGATCGTGCGCGACGTCTCGGAGGTCGCGGAGAACGCCGACGCCTCGCTCGACGCCGACGAGCTCGCCGAGCGATTCGCCGGACCCGCGCTCGAGCTCCGCGCGAGCAACTACGAGATCCGCTCCGACGACAGCTCGTTCGCCGCTCTTCCCGTGATCCCCTCGGGCCCCGTCGAGGTGAGCCTTCCCCAGCAGCTTCCCCGCGACGCGGATGCCTGGCCGAGAACGGCTTTCGCCGTCGTCTCGGGAGCCGACGATGACGAGAACGCCGCGCCGATCGCGCTCACGCTCATCCAGGAGACCCCGCGCTCGATGTACAAGGTGCACTACGCCGTGACTCTCGAGCCCGACGTCGTCATCCCGCCGCTCGCCCCCGAGGGGGTCGGTGCGCCGCGACTCGGCCCCGAATCGCGATTGCTCTCGCTCGCCCCAGGTGAGTTGCTCCCCGCCTACATCGACGTTCTCAACTCCGGTGCCGACAGTGACTCGTTCGACCTCTTCGACGTCGAGAACGACGGGTTCGTCGCCAACGTCGGTGTCGAGGCGCGCGAGGCGCGCGAGGAGGCTCTCGACGAGGATGCCGCCATCGAGTTCTCGGTCGAGGCGGGCGACGCCGAGACCATCGCCCTCGCGACCAACGAGTCCGGCGCCCTCGTGTCGGTCTACGTGACCGAGACCGAGACGGTCACCCCCGTCGAGGACGGCGCGACGATCAACCCCGAGGGCGCGACCAAGACGCTCTCGGGAGTGACCGGCTCGGAGACGGGCGTCACCGCGACCTACGGTGACCAATTGCTGTTCTCCGTCCCCCCGGTCGGCAGTGACGAGAAGATCGTTCTTCTCGGTTTCAGTCAAGGCCTCATCAGCGCACAGGAGATTCCATGACCAACGTCCCGCCGTCTGCCGCGAGCCTCCGCGGCGCCGTCGACCTCTCATCTCTCGTCCGCCCGCCCGCGGGCTCCGCGGCGCCGGCCCCGGCGGGTGGCACGGCGGCGCCCTCGGGTCAGCAGCTCGTCGTCGAGGGCTCGGACGCGAGCTTCACGAGCGTTCTCGAGCTCTCGAAGACGGTGCCCGTCATCGTCGAGCTCTACGCGGGCGCCCCGAGTGAATCCCTCTCGACGCTCGTCACGTCGTTCGCGGGGCGTCTCGTGCTCGTGCGCGTGGATGCGACGGCGAACCCGCAGCTGCAGCAGGCGTTCCAGGCCCAGGTCGCCCCGACCGTCGCCGCCGTCGTGGGCGGACGCCCGCTCTCGCTCTTCGAGGGGGAGCTCCCCGAGGCCGAGGCACGCAGCGTGTTCGACCAGGTCCTGACCCTCGCCGCGCAGAACGGGGTGACCGGAACGGTTCCCGCTCCCGACGAGAACGACGCCGCGGAGCCCGTCGAGGAGCCCCTCCCGCCTCACCACCAGGAGGCCTACGACGCGATCGACCGCGGTGACTACTCCGCGGCGATCGCGGCGTATCGCACGGCGATCGCGCAAGACCCGCGCGATCAGCTCGCCGTCGCGGGGCTCGCGCAAGTGTCGCTCCTGCACCGCCTGGGCTCGCAGTCGGCCGAGAGCATCCGGTCTGCCGCGGCATCCGCTCCCGGTGACGTCGATGCCCAGCTCGCGGTCGCCGACCTCGACGTCTCGGGCGGTCACCTCGACGACGCGTTCGACAGGCTGCTCTCGCTCTTCCCGGATCTCGACGCTGCGGGCAAGAACGCCGTGCGCACCCGATTGCTCGACTTCTTCGAGATCGCGGGTGCCGACGACCCGCGGGTCACAGCCGCGAGGCGCCGCCTCACGATGCTGCTCTACTGAGCACCCGCCACGACGTCAGTACGAGCACGACGAAGCCCGGGAGTCATGTCGACTCCCGGGCTTCGTCGTTCCCGAGTCTCGTGCCTCAGGGCTCGCGTCGGAGCTTGAGCCACAGCCCCGCGAGGGGAGGCAGAGTCAGATCGGCGCTCGCGGGGCGACCGGCCCACGGCACGTCGGTCGCCGTGACGGTGCCGAAGTTGCCGACCCCCGAGCCTCCGAACTGCTCGGCGTCGGTGTTGACCACTTCTTCCCACACCCCGGCGAACGGGAGAGCCAGTCGATAGGGGCCCACGGGCGCACCCGAGAAGTTCATCACGACGGCGATCGGTTGACCGTCGGACGACCACCGGAGGAACGAGACGACGTTCTGGTCGGCGGCACCACCGTCGATCCACTCGAACCCCGTCTCGGCGTTGTCCTGCTCCCACAGAGCGGCCTCATCGCGGTAGACGCGGTTGAGCTCGGCGACGAGGCGCTGGAGTCCGCGGTGCACGGGCTGGTCGAGGATCCACCAGTCGAGACCCCGCTCCTCCGACCACTCGGACGGCTGACCGAACTCCTGGCCCATGAAGAGCAATTGCTTGCCGGGGTGCGCCCACATGAACGAGAGGTAGGCCCGCAGGTTCGCGAGCTTCTGCCACTGGTCGCCCGGCATCTTCGCGAGCAGCGACCCCTTGCCGTGCACGACCTCGTCGTGACTGATCGGCAGGAGGAAGTTCTCGGTGTACTGATACACCATGCTGAAGGTGATCTCGTTGTGGTGATAGGCCCGGTACATCGGGTCGGTCTGCATGTACGAGAGCGTGTCGTGCATCCAGCCCATGTTCCACTTGAGGCCGAACCCGAGACCGCTCACGGATGTCGGCTTCGTGACGCCCGGCCACGCGGTCGACTCTTCGGCGATGACGATGACGCCGGGGTTGCGCCGGTAGGTCGTCGCGTTGACCTCCTGGAGGAAGCTGATCGCCTCGAGGTTCTCCCGGCCGCCGTAGACGTTGGGGAGCCACTCGTCCGCCTCGCGCGAGTAGTCGAGGTAGAGGATCGACGCGACGGCGTCGACGCGGAGCCCGTCGATGTGGAACTCTTCGATCCAGTAGAGCGCGTTCGCGACGAGGAAGTTGCGCACCTGGGAGTCGCCGAAGTTGAAGATGTAGGTTCCCCAGTCCATCTGCTCGCCCCGGCGGGGGTCGGAGTGCTCGTAGACCGCTTCGCCGTCGAATCGGCCGAGGGCCCACTCGTCTTTGGGGAAGTGGCCGGGAACCCAGTCCATGATCACGCCGATGCCCGCCTGGTGCAGGCGGTCGATGAGATAACGGAGGTCGTCGGGGTGGCCGAAGCGGCTCGTCGGGGCGAAGTAGCCGGTGACCTGGTAGCCCCACGAGCCGCCGAAGGGGTGCTCGGCGAGCGGCATGAACTCGACGTGGGTGAACCCGAGGTCGATGACGTAGTCGATGAGCTCGTCGGCGAGTTCGCGGTATCCGAGTCCGGGACGCCACGACCCGACGTGCATCTCGTAGACGCTCATCGCGGAGTTGTGCGGGTCTTTCGCGGCGCGAGCGGCGAGCCAGTCGCCGTCATTCCACTCATAGTCGCTCACGCCGACGCGGGATCCGGTCGCGGGGGGCACCTCGGTGTAGCGAGCCATCGGGTCAGCCCGCGAGACCCACTCCTCGCTCTGCGTGAGGAGCTCGAACTTGTAGGTCGCACCGGGCTCGACGCCCGGGACAAAGAGCTCCCACACGCCGTTGTCGTCGAGTCGGCGCATGGCGTGCCCGACGCCGTGCCAGCCGTTGAAGTCTCCGAGAACCCTCGCCGCTTTCGCATGCGGAGCCCACACGCTGAACGACGTTCCCGCGACACCCTCGTGAGGGCGGTGGTGAGAACCGAAGACGGTCCACATCTGCTCGTGGCGCCCCTCGCCGAAGAGGTAGAGGTCGAGGTCGCCGACGGTCGGCGAGAACCGGTAGGGGTCGCCCGCTATCCAGTCGGGTCCGTCGGAGTACGACGTCTCGAGCTCGTATGCCGACGCGGGTGCCGGGGCGAAGCCCTGCCACAGCCCGTCGGAGACGTGGGTGAGCGCGATGCGTGAGCCGTCGGCCCGCACCGCCGTCACGCCTTCGGCGAGGGGCCGCAGGGCGCGGATGACGATGCCGCCCTCGAAGGCGTGCTGGCCGAGGGTGTCGTGCGGACGAGGATGTCTGCCCTCGACGATCGAGGCGACGAGGCCCGGGTGCAGGTCGGGGAGTGCTGGTCCGCCCGACGGTGTCGGGGGAGTGAGGTCGAGCGATCCGGTCATGGAGTGCCTTTCGGGAATTCGACGCGCAGGATGTGCGCGGGCTCGGTGAAGGCGTCGAGGCGCACGAAGTTGTCGAGGCCCCACGTGAATGTCTCGCCGGTGACGAGGTCGGTGACGTCGAAGAGCGAGGCGGGGTCGACGCCGAACCTCGTCGGGTCGAGGTGCACGGTCGTCTCGCGCACGGAGTGCGGGTCGACGTTCGCGACGACGATGATCGCGTCGCTCTCGCCCGACGCGGTGAACTCGCCGTCGATGAACTTGCTGAACACGAGGATCGAGTCGTCGTCACTCCAGTGCACGTCGAGGTTGCGCAGTTGGGCGAGAGCCGGATGCTGCGCTCTGATGCGGTTGAGGAGGGTCAGGTAGGGAGCGAGCGTGCGCCCTTCGGCCTCGGCTGCCGCCCAGTCGCGCTGCTTGAACTCGTATTTCTCGTTGTCGATGTTCTCTTCCGACCCGGGGCGAGCGATGTTCTCCATCAACTCGTAGCCCGAGTACACGCCCCAGGTCGGTGACGCGGTCGCGGCGATCGCCGCACGCACCTTGTAGGCCGCTTGGCCGCCGAACTGGAGGTAGGGCGGGAGGATGTCGTGGGTGTTGACGAAGAGGTTGGGGCGCAAGTAGTCGCTCGTCTCTTTCGACAGCTCGACGAGGTACTCCTCGAGCTCGACCTTGGTGTTGCGCCACGTGAAGTAGGTGTACGACTGCTGGAAGCCGACCCCCGCGAGGGAACGCATCATCGCGGGGCGGGTGAACGCCTCGGACAGGAAGATCACGTCGGGGTCGTCGTCGAGGATCTCCGCGATGAGGCGCTCCCAGAACTGCAGGGGCTTCGTGTGCGGGTTGTCGACGCGGAAGATCTTGATTCCGTAGCCGAGCCAGACCCGGAAGATGCGGAGCATCTCCTGGTAGATGCCCTCGGGGTCGTTGTCGAAGTTCAGGGGGTAGATGTCCTGGTACTTCTTCGGCGGGTTCTCGGCATAGGCGATCGTGCCGTCGGGAAGGGTCGTGAACCATTCGGGATGCTCGGTCACCCAGGGGTGGTCGGGGGATGCCTGCAGCGCGATGTCGATCGCGAGCTCGAGTCCGCTCTGCTTGCACGCGCGCACGAAGAACGCGAGGTCCTTCTCGGTGCCGAGCTCGGGGTGGATGGAATCGTGACCGCCGTCGGCCGAGCCGATTCCATAGGGGGATCCCGGATCGCCGGGGCCCGCGGTGAGGGTGTTGTTCGGTCCCTTGCGATTGGTCGTGCCGATCGGGTGGATCGGGGGGATGTAGACGACGTCGAAGCCCATGGACGCGATCGCGGGGAGGCGCTTGGCGGCGGTGCGGAAGGTTCCGCTCACCCACGAGCCGTCTTTCTTCTGCTTCGCCCCCTCGGAGCGGGGGAAGAACTCGTACCAGGCGCCCACCCCGGCGCGCTCGCGCTCCACCCTGATGGGGCGCGGTCCACTCTCGGTGATGAGGCTGCGGAGCGGAGCGGTCGCGAGAGCGGCGGCCACGCGGGCATCCGTCGCGACGCTGAATCGAGCCTCGACGGGGAGCCTCTCGCTCGCCATGCGAGTCGCCGCGTCGGCGAGCACGGTCGAAGCGGGGGTCGCCGCAGCGGCACGCGCGAGCAACTCCGCACCCATCGTGAGCATGAGGTCGACGTCGACTCCCGCCGCGATCTTGATCTCGGCGTTGTGGAGCCAGGTCTCCCAGTCGTCGAGCCACGCGCTCACGCGGTAGGTCCATTCACCCGACTCGTCGACGATCGCGCTCGCGTGCCAGCGGTCGGTTCCCGGCGCGCCCGGGCGCATCCGGTGCACGGTCTCGACGCCGCGAGGTGTCGTCAGAACGACGTCGACGCCGAGGACATCGTGGCCCTCTTTGAAGACCGTCGCCGCGAACGGGACGACCTCGCCGACGTAGGCCTTCGCCGGCCAGAGATTCTCGGGCTGTTGGGGGGACAGGTGTCTGATGGGAATACGGCCCATCTTCGTTTCGAGTGAGGTGGCCACCATTCGACCGTACCCGCTTATCCCGGCGCACGCGCCCTTCGCCCGACCTTGAGGGTGCCCCTATACCGCGGCGGGGGAAAGCGATAGGGCGATTGCGCGGCCGGGAGGGAGCACGTCGCGATCGCACCGCGGTCGGGTGGAGGGTCGCGAGATCTGCCGAGCACGCAGAGAACGCCGATAGACGACTCTGTCTAGTGCGCGAATGGTTTTGTACCCCATTGCCCGTCGCGTTGCTGTATGCAAACGCATATACAGAATGATTGCCTCGTTGCCCACGTCTCGAAGCGAAGAATCCGTTGATTGGCGTCGCAAAATCAACGATATCCGCACATTGATCACGCGGCCCGAGGGGCACATCCCGGCCCCCGTAGTGGGGGTCTTGTGTGGATAGACAGGGCGGTCTGTCCGTTCTACGGTTGAGTCATCGGGAAACGATGCGCTTGCATGAGATCGCTGAGATCGCAGCCACCCACTCTCCCCGGTCGGCACGACCTCACCACCCGAACATCCCCACCACCCGAACACCGCGACGCTGCGGGCATCGCGGCGATTGCTGCTGCGTGCCCGTAGCGCGGATCAGCGGCGCCGTCCTGCGCCACGAAAGGATTCACCATGAACAAGCTCGTCAAAGGCTCGATCGCCGGAGCTGCCGGAATCGCCCTTCTGCTCGGTGGCGCGGGAACCTTCGCGCTGTGGAACTCGACCGAGACCATGAACGTCGGTGCCGTCTCGGCCGGCACGCTCACCATCGACGCCGCGGCCGCGGGCACCTGGAAGAACGTCTCGAGCGACGCACCCGCCGGTGGCGAGGCCATCGCGAACATCGCGGACTACCGCATCGTTCCGGGTGACCGACTCGAGTTCGTCCAGACGGTCACGATCGACGCGACCGGCGACAACCTCGACGCGACCCTCACGCTCGTCCCCACGAGCATCAGCGGCGCCCTGCTCCCGTTCGTCGACATCGACGTCGCGGTCGCCGGCGACACGATCGACGAGGCGACCGCCCCCGGCGTCTACACGATCTCCGCAGACTCGGCGACGCCGTCGACCGCGACGATCACCGCGACCGTCGAGCTCCCCGCCGATGTGACCGGAGAGACCGCGCAGGGCGCGACTCTCGACCTCAGCGCCATCCAGTTCGCGCTGCAGCAGACCCGCGCCTAATCCGCGCGCGATCCGACGGTCGCGCTCGGCCCGAACCGAGCGCGACCGGCCGGATCCCCTCCCTCACGGGACACCGAGCCTCCTCCCCCCGAGGATGACGCAACACCCCGCACGACCCGCACCGCCCGAACGGTGCGGCACCCGAAGAGCACGACCCGCACCGCCCGAATGATGCGGCGCTTCGTGCGTCACCGAGAGGAGATCCCATGGCCAGGCACCGCGCGACCACGGCGATCTCCTCTCGGCCCCGTCTCTCCGCGATCCGCGCGCTTCTCGCCGCCGTCGTCGTCGTCCTCATCGCGGTCGTCATCGCCCTCGCCGCGACGGGCACGAGCTACGCGCTCTGGACCTCGAGCACCTCGGTCGACGCGTCCGTCGTCTCGTCGGGTTCGACCGCCGTCACCATCGACGGGTCGACGACCCACGACCTCGCGAGCCTCGATCTCTCGACCATCGGTCCCGGCCAGTCGGTCGCGGCGCCGCTCACCCTCCAGAACACGGGCACGACCCCCGTCGCGGCGAGCGTCGCGACGACCACGATCATCGCGCAGACCAACGCTCTCGCGAACGAACTCGCCGTGACCCTCGTCCCGACGGCCTCGTGCACTCCCGCCGTCACCGGAGGCATGACGGGTCGCCTCGTCGGCTTCACCACCTCGGCGTCGCCCGTCGTCCTCCAGCCGGGACAGTCGATGGCTCTGTGCCTCAAGGTCACGGTCGACCTCGACGCGCCGGCGTCGACCCAGAACAGCAGCGCGACGTTCCGCATGGACGTCTCGGCGACGCAGGTGCGTTCCTGATGCGGCCTACCCGCCGCATCGCGGTCATCGCCGGTCTCGTGGTCTTCGCCGTTCTCGGTGGCACGGGGGCGAGTCACGCCTACTGGAGCAGCACCGCGACGACATCCGGAACCGTCGCGACGGGGGCGGTCGGCGTCGGCCAATCCGGTTTCTCCTCGCTCGCCCACACCTACACCGCGAGCGCCCTCGCGCGCACCGTGCCCGTGACCCTCACCAATACGGGAAGCGTCGAGTCGACCCTGTCGATGACCTACAAGAGCGAGACGGGAAACAATCTCGCCCGCGCCGTCGACACGCAGACCTGGCCCGTCGCGGCCGCGAGCGCGTGCACCGCGAGCGCCCCCGTGCCCGCGACCGCGACCGCCTCGGCCAAACTCGAGCGCGGCGCAACCGTCTCGGCGACCGTCAAGGCCGGCGCGACGGCCGTCTACTGCGTGCGCACGTCGCTCACGGCGTCGACCGCCTCGGGGCTCTCGACCGATTCGACGCGAGTGCTCGCCACTATGACCGCCACCCTCGGGTCGTGGACCAGATCGGTCTCGGCGAACGCGACCCAGACGTCGACCGACTCGGCCGCCCCCTCGGCTCCCGGATCGTTCACGGCGAGCGCGACCACGCGCACCCAGACGACCCTCTCGTGGGCGGCGTCGACCGACAACGTGGGCGTCACCGGCTACGAGCTGCGACGGGACAACGTCGTCGTGTACTCCGGTAGCCCCGCGGCCGCTCCGTCGTACCAGATCACCAACACGTCGCTCACCGCGGGCACGACCTACCGCTACGACCTCCGCGCGCGAGACGCCGCGGGCAACTGGTCCGCCGTGTCGACGGTCACGATCACGACCCTCCCCGTGACCGAAGGGCGCTGGATGCGTCTCGCCAACCCCTCGACGGGCGTGTGCGTGACGACGACGAGCGGCAACGACGGAGCGCTGCTCTACGGCGCGTCGTGCTCCACGTCGACCGCGCAGCTCTTCCAGTTCGTGCAGCTGAACGACGGCACCTTCCGAGTGCACTCGGGCGTCAACACGAGCCGCGTGTGGGACGTCAACACCAACTCGCGCGGAATGCAGCTGTGGTCGCAGACCGGTGGAGCCAACCAGGCGTTCACTATCGTCTCCGCAGCGGGTGGGTACACCATCGTCAGCCGGGTGAATAATCAGTGTGTGACGTCAACCGGATCGGGATCGCAGATGAACACCGCGCCGTGCTCGGGTGCGGCCAACCAGCTCTTCACGATGACACCCCGCTAGGGCAGTGATGACGGACTCACCCCAGGCGCCGAACGACACCGCGCCCGTGCGAGGCGAGCGGCGAGCCAGGCGTGACGAGTCGCGTGAGCGCGGAATCGGCCACTACATCGGTCTCGGCGCGAGCGTGGGTCTCCTCGCCCTCGTCGTGGCGCTCGCCGCGATCCTCATCGTCGTTCCGAAGCTCGCGGGGGCGACTCCGCTCACCATCCTCACGAGCTCGATGGAACCGGGACTCCCGCCCGGCACACTCATCGTCGTCGAGCCCGTCGACCCCGACGAGCTCGTCATCGGAGACGTGGTGACCTACCAGATCCGTTCGGGGGACCCCACCGTGATCACGCACCGCATCATCGGTATCACCGCCGTGACCGACGGAACGCGCACGTTCCAGCTGCAGGGTGACAACAACTCCGACCCCGACCCCGAGGCTGTCCTCGAGGAGCAGGTGCAGGGTCGCGTCTGGTACTCCGTGCCCTACGTCGGCTTCGTCAACTCGGTCGTCAACGGGGAGAATCGTGCGGTCATCATCCCCGTCGTCGCAATCGCCCTCCTGGGATACGCCGCGGCCACGATCCTGCTCGGCATCAGGTCGAGCATCGTCGCGAAACGCGCGCGCTCGACGGAGTGAGTCCGACGCGCCCCGCTCACGCCGCCCGGTACAGCTGTATCGACGTGCCCGACACCTCGCGAGTGTCTCCGGGCGATGCCGTGCGGCCCTCATCGTCCTCCGGCTGGTCGCTGGGCCACGCGCTGTCCCACAGCAACCGGTACGACGCCACGCCCTCGTGACGGGGGAGCACGACGGTCGTCGGCGACGTCCGCCCGTGCACCACGAGGAGGATGCGGTTGAAGTCCTCGTGCTCCGGGGTCGACGAGGCGAGGTACTGCAGCGTGCGTGAGCCCGGCGCATCCCAGTTCTCACTCGACATCGCGGCGCCGTCCGAGCCGAACCAGTCCATCTCCGTCGCCGACGGCGTCGATTCGCCCAGGACACCGAACCGCACGGGCCGCAGCGCGGGATTCTCCCTTCGCAGCCTCAAGAGCGTCCGCGTGACCTCGGCGAGGTCGCGCTGCCACGGTTCGTGATCCCACGAGAGCCACGTGAGGTCGTCGTCGTGGCAATAGCCGTTGTTGTTGCCGTGCTGGCTGCGCCCGAACTCGTCGCCCGCGGTGAGCATCGGCACACCGGCCGAGAGCGCGAGGGTGCCGAGCAGGTTGCGCATCGTGAGGCGTCGCGCGTCGGTCACCGCGGGGTCGTCGGTCGGCCCCTCGACCCCGTGGTTGTGCGAGTGGTTGTCGTCGGTGCCGTCGCGATTGCCCTCGCCGTTCGCGAGGTTGTGCTTCTGGTTGTACGCCGTCAGGTCGGCGAGGGTGAAGCCGTCGTGCGCGGTCACGAAGTTGACGGATGCGAGCGGCCCCCGCTCGTGCGCGAACGCGTGCGCTGAGCCCGCGAGCCGTCTCGCCATGCCCCCGATGCCGTGCGGCGCCTCGCCGTGCGCCCTCTCGGCCGCGATGTCGGTGAGCCAGAAGTCGCGCATCCGGTCGCGGTATCCGTCATTCCACTCCGACCACCCCGTCGGGAACGAGCCCGTCTGCCATCCGCCCATGCCGACGTCCCAGGGTTCGGCGATCATCTTCACGCCCGCGAGGGTGGGGTCGGAGACGATGGCGGTGAGGAGCGGATGCCGGGGGTCGAAATGCACGTCGGTGTCGCGACCGAGGGCGGGCGCGAGGTCGAAACGGAAGCCGTCGATCTGCACGTCGTTCGCCCAGTAGCGGAGCGAGTCGAGCACGAGCCTCTGCGTGATCTCGCGGGAGAAATCGAGGGTGTTGCCGCACCCGGTGACATCGATGTAGTCGCCGTCGGGCATCTGCCGGTAGTAGTGGGCGTTGTCGAGGCCGCGAAAACTCGTGGTCGGGCCGTTCGGGCCCTCTTCTCCCGTGTGGTTGAAGACGACGTCGAGGATGACCTCGATGCCGGCCTCGTGCAGCAGCTTGACCATCCCCTTGAACTCGCGCAGCACGGCGCTCGGTCCGGAGAGCCTCGCACCGGGCGAGGCGTAGTCCGCGTGGGGCGAGAAGAAGCTCAGGGTGTTGTATCCCCAGTAGTTGCGCAGTCCCTGCTGCACGAGGCGCTCCTCGCTCGTGAACCGGTGCACGGGGAGGAGTTCGACGGCGGTCACCCCGAGGTCGCGCAGGTATGCGATCGAATTCTCGTGCGCGAGTCCCGCGTAGGTGCCGCGCAACTCGGCGGGCACGGCGGGGTTGAGCTTCGTGAACCCCGCGGCGTGCATCTCGTAGATGACGGTGTGATCGAGGGGGGTTCCCGGCTTGCGGGCGCCGTTCCAGTCGAATGCCTCGTCGGTGACGACGGACCGCACTCCGCCGTCTCGCGACTCGACGACACCGCGCGACCACGGGTCGAGCAGGTGGCGTTCTCGGTCGAAGCGGTGGGTCGGCCCGCTCGGGCCGTCGGCGCGGACAGAGTAGGTCGCCCCGACGGCGAGCCCGGGCGAGAAGCCGCTCCACACCGAGCCGGGCCCGGGCTCGAGGGTGATGCACTCGGCGACGTGCTCGGCCCCGCTGTCGGAGAACAGACACACCTCGACGCTCGTCGCGGTCGCCGACCACGCCCGGATCGTGCCACCGTCGATGGTGGCCGTCACTCCGAGGTCGCGCAGCGGGTCCTGAGAGGCGGGGGCGGAAGGCTCGGTGTCAGGCATGCGCCTTACAGTAGTGATTCCGCCGTCGACCACCGCGTCGCGCTTCCAGGAGAGTCTCATGCCCGTCTACCTCGATCACGCGGCGACGACGCCGATGCTCGGCGAGGCGATCGAGGCCTACACGGGGGCGCTCGGCATCGTCGGCAACCCCGCGTCCATCCACTCGCAGGGGCAGAACGCGAAACGACTGCTCGAGGAGGCGCGCGAACGCGTCGCGGCATCCGTCGGTGCCGACGCGATCGAGGTCGTCTTCACCTCCGGCGGAACGGAATCGATCAACCTCGGCGTCAAAGGTCTGTACTGGTCGAGGAACGCCGACGGGTCACGGCCCCGAGTGCTCGTACCGCGGGGCGAGCACCACGCGACCATCGACGCGGTCGAGTGGCTCGAGACCCACGAGGGTGCGACGATCGAGTGGATCGCCGTCGACGACGAGGGGCGCGTGCGCATCGACGTTCTCGAGGCCGCGCTCGGCGACGACGTCGCACTCGTGACGATGCTCGCCGCCAACAACGAGGTCGGGACCATCCAACCGGTCGCCGAGGTCGCGACGCTCGCCGCGGCCCACGGGGTGCCCGTGCACGTCGACGCAGTCTCGGCCTACCGCCACATGCCCATCGACTTCGCCGAGTGGGGCGTCGCCGCTCTGAGCGTGTCTGCGCATAAGATCGGCGGCCCGCTCGGCATCGGTGCCCTCGTGCTCGCGCGCTCCGCCACGGTCGAGCCGCTCATCCACGGCGGCGGTCAGCAGCGTCGCGTGCGATCGGGAACCCAAGACGCGCCGGCCGCGATCGCCTTCGGCGTCGCCGCCCGACACGAGCACGCGTCGCTCGTCCGCCTGCGCGATCGCGTCATCGCCGGGGTGCTCGAGCGGGTGCCGAGCGCGATCCTGCGCGGGTCGCGTCACGATCGCATCGAGAACAACGCGCACTTCACCTTTCCCGGGTGCGAAGGGGATTCACTGCTCTACCTCCTCGACGTCGCGGGGGTCTCGGTGAGCACGGGGTCGGCGTGCCAAGCGGGAGTCCCCGAGGCATCCCACGTGCTCATCGCCATGGGGCTCGACGAGGCGGACGCGCGCGGCGCCCTGCGCATCACCGTCGGCCACACGACGACGGATGCCGACGTCGACGCGATGCTCGACGCCCTCCCGGCCGCGGTCGAGCGTGCCCGTCGCGCGGGATACGCCGATCGTGCGGTGGGCTCTCGTGGCTGACCGCGGGCGCCGGGTCGCCGCGGCGGTTCGCGCGACGGCGCTCGCCGCGGTCGTCGCGCTCGGTCTCGCTGCGTGCACGTCCGACGAGATCGAGATCGCCGACCCCTCGCCCACGCAGACGACCCAGCCGGTGCCCGAGGGCACGGGGGATTCCGACGACGGGGAGCCGTCTCCGCTGCTCCCGGTCTTTCCCGACGGCGGAGAGCCGTGGACGATCGTCGCGGCGCAATCGGAGACCGAACGTGTCGCCGACAGGGTCGCGGGTCTCGTCGCGATCGCGGGTCTGCTCAACGACGATCTCGTGTCTCAAGAGGTCGAGGCGGCGACGGGCGGCACTTACTGGGGAGTCATCCACACGCTCACCCTCCAACCGACGGTCGACTCCGCAGGGCAAGCGGGCGATGTCGTCTCGGCCCTCGAGGGGGAGGGGTGGCTCGTCGAAGACGTCTCCGACACCGACGAGAGCTACCTCGCCGCCCTCTCAAGCGGCGAGGACGCGGACCGCGCCTGGTTCCTCGTCGTCGGCGCCGACTTCTCGGTGCCGGGCCAATCGGTCGTCACGGTGCAGCTCGCGAGCCCTCTGCTGTCGGAAGGCTGACCAGCGGTAGCGACCGCGCGGGGTGATTCCGCCGGCGGGGCTCCGCCGCGTGAGGCCGCCCAGCCGACCGCGCGTACCCTGGACTCATGAGAGTTCTCGCGGCGATGAGTGGTGGCGTCGATTCGGCGGTCGCGGCAGCGCGCGCAGTCGATGCCGGTCACGAGGTCGTCGGCGTGCACCTCGCGCTGAGCCGCATGCCAGGCACCCTCCGCACGGGAAGCCGCGGGTGTTGCACGATCGAAGACTCGATGGATGCCCAGCGTGCGGCGAACATCATCGGCATCCCCTATTACGTGTGGGACTTCTCCGAGAGGTTCAAGCTCGACGTCGTCGACGACTTCATCGCCGAGTACAGCGCGGGCCGCACCCCGAACCCGTGCATGAGGTGCAACGAGCGCATCAAGTTCGCGGCCCTCCTCGAGAAGGCGCTCGACCTCGGTTTCGATGCCGTCGTCACCGGTCACTACGCGAGTGTGCGCACGGATGCCGCGGGCAATCGCGAGTTGCACCGCGCCGCCGACTGGGCCAAAGACCAGTCCTACGTTCTCGGGGTATTGACGGCCGACCAGCTCGACCACAGTCTCTTCCCGCTCGGAGCGACGCCGTCGAAGGCCGAGGTGCGTGCCGAGGCCGCCGCGCGCGGTTTCAGCGTCGCGTCCAAGCCCGATTCCCACGACATCTGCTTCATCCCCGACGGCGACACCCGCGGGTGGCTCGCCGACCGGGTCGGGGCCGAGAAGGGTGTCATCCGCGATCGCTCCGGCGACGTCGTCGGCAGCCACGACGGCGCGACGGCGTTCACCGTCGGTCAGCGCAAGGGGCTCCACCTCGGGGTGCCGAGTGCCGACGGCCGCCCCCGGTTCGTGCTCGAGGTCAAGCCGTCGTCGAACGAGGTCGTCGTGGGCCCGAAAGAGGCCCTCGATCTCGCGCTCGTCGCCGGGTCGACATTCAGCTGGGCCGGCCTCGACCCGGTCGCCTCGGGAATCGTCGAGGCCGAGGGCGACGCGTTCGCGTGCACGGTTCAAGTGCGCGCGCACTCCGACCCCGTGCCCGCGACGGCGGCCGTTCGCGACGGCGAACTCGTCATCACGCCCGACTCGCCCCTCAACGGGGTCTCTCCCGGCCAGACGGCCGTCGTCTACGTCGGCACACGCGTGCTCGGACAGTGCACGATCGACCGCACGGTCAGCGCGGTTCCCGTTCCCGCGGGGGTCTGAACCTCTCGGGCGGTGTCGGGGGCCGTCCGTACACTGAGCGGGTGGCAGACACGAGCACGACAGACGCATTCGACGCGGCCAAAGACGAAGCGCAGCGCCTGACCGCGCGCATCCTCGAACTCCGCGACGCCTATTACGGGGCTGATGCGTCGACAGTCACCGACGACGACTACGACCGGATGGTGCGACGACTCGGTGAGCTCGAGCTCGAGCACCCCGAGCTGCAGTCCCAAGACAGCCCCACGCAGACCGTCGGCGGGCGGGCCGAGACGACGCTCTTCGCGCCCGTCACCCACGCCGAGCGCATGCTGAGCCTCGACAACGTCTTCAGCACCGAGGAGCTCGAGGAGTGGGCCGCGAAGGTCGAGCGCGACGCGGGCAAGTCGCGCGTGCGATATCTGACCGAGCTCAAGATCGACGGCCTCGCGATCAACCTCCGCTACGAGCGCGGTCGGCTCGTCACCGCGGCGACGCGCGGCGACGGCGTCGTCGGCGAAGACGTCACGCGCAACGTCGAGCTCATGGGCTCGATCCCCTTCCACCTCGAGGGGGACAACCACCCGGAACTCGTCGAGATCCGCGGCGAGATCTTCTTTCCCGTGGCGGCGTTCGACGAGCTCAACGCCAAGCAGGCGGCCGCGGGGGAGCGACTGTTCGCCAACCCCCGCAACGCCGCGAGCGGCTCGCTCCGTCAGAAGGAGGAGGGCAAGAGCGAGGAGAAGCTCGCGCTCATGCGCGACAGGTTGAGCCGCTTGCGCATGCTCGTGCACGGCATCGGGGCCTGGCCCGTGCGCGAGATCGAGAGCACCACTCCCGTCACGGCGCAATCGGAGGTCTACGGGCTGCTCGCGACGTGGGGTCTTCCGATCTCCACGCACTTCGAGGTGTTCGACGACATAGCGTCCGTCGCCGACTACATCCGGCGGTTCGGAGCGGCACGAGGCGGGGTCGAGCACCAGATCGACGGCATCGTCGTCAAGGTCGACGATCTCGACCTGCACCTCGAGCTCGGCTCGACGAGTCGTGCGCCGCGGTGGGCGACCGCGTTCAAATATCCGCCCGAAGAGGTGCACACGACGCTGCTCGACATCGTCGTATCGATCGGGCGCACCGGTCGCGCGACCCCCTTCGCCGTCATGGAGAAGGCGCTCGTCGCGGGCAGCGAGGTGCGTCAGGCGACCCTCCACAACCAGGACGTCGTCAAGGCCAAGGGTGTTCTCATCGGAGACACCGTCGTCTTGCGCAAGGCGGGCGACGTCATTCCCGAGGTCCTCGGGCCCGTCGTCGAGCTGCGCGACGGGTCAGAGCGTGCCTTCGTGATGCCGACGGACTGCCCCGAGTGCGGCACACCCCTCGCGCCCTCGAAAGAGGGAGACGTCGACTTGCGCTGCCCCAACGCGCGCAGCTGTCCAGCGCAAGTGCGCGGTCGCGTCGAGCACGTCGGCAGCCGCGGTGGTCTCGACATCGAGGGGCTCGGCGAGGTCGGTGCCGCCGCGCTCACTCAACCCGAGTATCCGGAGCAGCCTCCCCTCGTGACCGAAGCGGGGCTCTTCGAGCTCGCTCTCGAAGACCTCTTTCCGATCAGGGTCGTCGTGCGTGACAGCGAGACGGGGATGCCCAAGCTCGGTGACGACGGCGAGCCGAAGCGCGAGACACCGTTCCGTCGTCGTCGGCAGAAACGCGACGGCGAGTGGGATGCCTCGGCGCCCGGCTTCGGCGGTGACGCCCTCTTCGTGCCGTCGTCGAGCGCGACGCGGCTCGTCGAGAACCTCGAGCGGGCGAAGACCGCCGACCTGTGGCGTTTTCTCGTCGCGCTCAGCATCCGGCACGTCGGTCCGGTCGCGGCGCGCGCCCTCGCGACCTACTTCGGGTCGATCGCGGCTATCCGGGCGGCGTCGCGCGACGAGCTCGCTGCGGTGGACGGGGTCGGAGGCATCATCGCCGACGCTCTCATCGACTGGTTCGCCGTCGACTGGCACGGCGAGATCGTCGACAGGTGGGCCGCCGCGGGCGCTCGCCTCGAGATCGTCGGGCACGCGGGGCCGGGCGCCGCGGTCGGGGTCGGGGGAGTGCTCGACGGAGTGACGGTCGTCGCGACCGGGAGCCTCGAGGGCTTCACGAGAGAGGGGGCGCTCGAGGCGATCATCGCAGCGGGGGGCAAGGCGGCGAGCAGCGTGAGCAAGAAGACCGATTTCGTCGCGGCAGGCCCCGGAGCGGGCTCCAAACTCACGAAAGCGGAGACGCTCGGGGTGCGGATCATCGACGCCGCCGAGTTCGCCGTGCTCGTCTCGGAGGGGCCCGCGGCACTCGAGGCGACAGGCGACGACGTCGGGGAGAATTGACCGGTTCGTCGTCCCCCGAAGCGAACAGTGTGTTAAGCCTGCCCGTTCGCCTGGATCGCGGCGTGTCGACCCCCCTATCATGGGGGACAGATCAACACCACGCGTTCGCCCCCTGACCAGGATGCGGCCGCCCTGAACAGGGAACCATCCACGCTTGCTGATTGATGTCGCTGCGATTCTCGTGACCTCGGTCGCCCTGACGGGGCTCACCGGGGTGTCCGGCGCGCCTGAACGCCCGGTGTCGAGCGTCACCGGATCCCGGGTCCTCGCGACCGCCGACTCGACGGCGACGGCGACCGCGAGCCCCGAGCTCGCACGCGTCACGGGGTCGACCCTCGCCACGGTGACGGCCCGCGTCGATGCCGATGTGCTCCCGACCTTGCGGGGGCGCATGCTCCTCGACCAGTTGACCCTCATGACGTCGCGCGACATCGAGGCGTTCCTCGAGGGCGAGCCCGCCGCGGTGGCGGCACTTCTCGACAACCAACCATCCGCCCGCAGTGTCGCGACCTGGTGGTCGATCGCTCCCCGCTCGGCTCAAGCGCGATTGCTACAGAGCGCCCCCGAAGTCGTCGGCAACCTCGACGGCGTGCCCCCGAGCGTTCGAGACAGCGCGAACCGCCGTCATCTCTCCGAGTCGATCGACCGGGTGGAGAGCCTGCTCGACGGTCTCGGTCGCACCGAGCGGGCGGAAGCGTCGCAACAGCTCCACATGCTCCGGCAGATCGAGATGGCGATCGTGCCGAGCTCGAGCGGACCCGATCGTGACCTGCTCTCGGTCGACACGGAGTGGCCCGGCCGCGCCGCCGTCGTCGTCGGCGACCTCGAGAGCGCCGATTACGTGAGCTACATGGTTCCGGGGATGTTCTTCACGACCGATCGCCTCATCGTCGATTGGACGGTCATCGCCGAGGATCTCAACACCGAGCAGACGGCGTGGATCGACCGGTTGTCTGCCACCGACCCCGCACTCCTGGGGGCGACCGCGGCGACGGTCGCATGGATCGGCTACGAGACCCCCGGCATCCTCGACATCACCTCGCTCGATCTCGCGGAGGAGGGGGCGAAGCGCATCGGTAGCGCCGTCGACGGCCTCGAGGTCACTCGCGCGGGTGATGAACCCTTCATCACGCTCAACACCCACTCCTACGGTTCGACGGCGACGCTCATGGCGCTCGCCGACGGGAGCGTCGAGGCCGATGCGCTCGTCATCATCGGGTCACCGGGCGGCGCCGCACAATCCGTCGACGATCTCGGGATGTCGTCCGACAGCGTCTTCGTCGGCGAAGCCGCGTGGGATCCCGTCGTGCACACCGCCTTCTTCGGAAGCGACCCGGGCTCCGACTCGTTCGGCGCGAGCTCGATGAACGTCGGCGCCCAGCGCGACCCCGTGACGGGGCAGGCAACCGCGGCGGCGTTCGGTCACCTCGGATACTTCGACGCGGGATCGACCGCGATGCGCAACATGGCCCTCGTGAGCATCGACAGGGGAGACCTCGTGACGGATGATCGCGGCGAGACCCCGGTGCCGGGACGCCGCGAAGGGTCGGTGCGGGCGAGCGGGTGATCGCTCGCGTGACGAGTCGGGCACGCCGGGACCGGCGAATAGACTGGGGTGCCGAACACCGCCTCGATCGCACGGAGCCGCATGTCTGAAATCACCACCGAGCAGGTCGCGCACCTCGCGAATCTCGCGCGCATCGCTTTGACACCCGACGAGATCGCCAAGCTCACGGGTGAACTGGGCACGATCGTCGACGCCATCGCGAAGGTCTCCGAGGTCGCCGGTGACGACGTCCCCGCGACGAGCCACCCGATCGCCCTCTCGAACGTGTTCCGACCGGATGTCCCCGGCGACACCCTGTCGACGGAGGAGGCGCTCTCAGGCGCTCCCGAGCACGACGACTCGAGGTTCCGCGTGTCGGCGATCCTCGGTGAGGAGCAGTGATGTCGGTCACCCGTATGCCCGCGTGGGAGCTCGCCGAGAAGCTCACCGCTAAGGAGATCTCGAGCGTCGAGGTCACGCAAGCCCACCTCGACCGCATCGAGGCGGTCGATGGAGACGTGCACGCGTTCCTCCACGTGTCGCAGTCCGCCCTCTCGACCGCGGCGGGCATCGACTCACGACGCATCGCCGGCGAGGAGATGGGCCCGCTCGCGGGCGTGCCGATCGCCATCAAGGACGTGCTGTGCACGTTCGACATGCCGTCGACCGCCGGTTCGCGCATGCTCGAGGGCTGGGTGCCTCCCTACGACGCGACGGTCGTGCGCAAGCTCCGCGAGGCGCACCTCGTGCCGCTCGGCAAGACCAACATGGACGAGTTCGCGATGGGCTCGTCGACCGAGCACTCCGCGTTCGGCCCCACCCACAACCCGTGGGATCTCGAGCGCATCCCCGGAGGATCGGGCGGAGGGTCGGCGGCCGCGGTCGCGGCGTTCGAGGCGCCCCTCGCGCTCGGCTCCGACACCGGTGGTTCGATCCGCCAGCCGGCCGCCGTCACGGGCTCGGTCGGCGTCAAGCCGACCTACGGGGGAGTGTCGCGCTACGGCGCGATCGCCCTCGCGTCGTCGCTCGATCAGGTCGGCCCGGTCTCGCGCAGTGTCGTCGACGCCGCCCTCCTGCACGACGTCATCGGCGGTCACGACCCTCGCGACTCGACGTCTCTGCGCGACGAGTGGCCGTCGTTCGCCGATGCCGCCCGCACGGGCCGCGCCTCGCGATCCCTCGCGGGGGTGCGCGTCGGCGTCGTGAAGGAGCTCCAGGGCGAGGGGATGCAAGCGGGGGTGCAGCAGCGCTTCACCGAATCCCTCGAGATCATGGCCGCCGCGGGCGCCGAGATCGTGGAGGTCTCCGCACCCCACTTCGACTACGCGATCGCGGCGTACTACCTGATCCTCCCCGCGGAGGCGTCGAGCAACCTCGCGAAGTACGACTCCGTGCGCTTCGGCCTGCGGGTCAACCCCGACGGTGGCGGAACCGTGGAGGACGTCATGGCCGCGACGCGCGAAGCCGGTTTCGGCGACGAGGTCAAGCGCCGCGTCATCCTCGGCACCTACGCCCTCTCGGCGGGCTACTACGACGCGTACTACGGGAGCGCGCAGAAGGTGCGCACGCTCATCCAGCGCGACTTCGACGCGGCGTTCGAGAAGGCGGATGTTCTCGTGTCGCCCTCGGCACCGACGACCGCCTTCAAACTCGGCGAGAAGCTCGACGATCCGCTCGCCATGTACCTCAACGACATCACGACCATTCCCGCAAACCTCGCGGGGGTGCCGGGGATGGGACTCCCGATGGGTCTCGCGCCCGAGGACGGACTGCCGACGGGGCTCCAGATCATGGCGCCGGCGCGGCAGGACGCGCGCCTCTACTCGGTGGGAGGGGCGTTCGAAGCCCTCCTCGAAGACCGTTGGGGTCGCACACTCAGCAGCATGGCTCCCGACCTCGCTCCCGCCGAGATGACCGCAGCACAGGAAGGACGAGTCTGATGGCCAAGCCTGAACTCATGGACTTCGACAGGGCTCTCGAGATGTTCGAGCCCGTGCTCGGCTTCGAGGTGCACGTCGAACTCAACACGAAGTCGAAGATGTTCTCCGACGCGCCCAACCCCGCGACGCCCGAGGGCCACGGTGCTCCGCCGAACACCCAGATCACGCCCGTCGACCTGGGCCTCCCCGGCGCCCTTCCGGTGGTCAACGAGCAGGCCGTGAAGCACTCCATCAGCCTCGGGCTCGCCCTCGGGTGCTCGATCGCGCCGAGCTCGCGGTTCGCGCGCAAGAACTACTTCTACCCCGACCTCGCGAAGAACTACCAGATCAGCCAGTTCGACGAGCCCATCGCGTTCGACGGTCGGGTCGAGGTCGAGCTCGAAGACGGTCGGGTCTTCCAGATCCCGATCGAGCGGGCCCACATGGAAGAGGATGCAGGCAAGCTCACACACGTCGGAGGGTCGACCGGTCGCATCCAGGGCGCCGAGTACTCCCTCGTCGACTACAACCGCGCGGGCGTGCCCCTCGTCGAGATCGTCACGAACATCATCTACGGAGCCGAGAAGGATGCCCCGGCTCTCGCCAAGGCCTACGTCTCGACGATTCGCGACATCGTGCGTTCGCTCGGCATCTCGGATGCGCGCATGGAGCGGGGAAACCTGCGATGCGACGCGAACATCTCCCTGTCGCCGCGCGGGTCGGGAAAGCTCGGAACCCGCACCGAGACCAAGAACGTCAACTCGCTGCGCTCGGTCGAGCGCGCCATCCGCTACGAGATCCAGCGCCAAGCGGCGATCCTCGCGGCGGGCGGCACGATCGTGCAGGAGACGAGGCACTGGCACGAGGACACCGGTCGCACGTCGGCGGGTCGCCCCAAGAGCGACGCCGACGACTACCGCTACTTTCCCGAGCCAGACCTCCTCCCGGTCGAGCCGAGCGTCGAGCTCATCGACGAGCTGCGCGCGGCCCTCCCCGAGTCGCCCGTGCTGCTGCGTCGACGACTCAAGGCGGAGTGGGGTTTCGGTGACATCGACTTCCAGTCGATCGTCAACGCGGGGCTGCTCACCGAGGTCGTCGAGACCGTCGAGGCCGGGGCATCCCCGGTCGCTGCGCGCAAGTGGTGGATGGGCGAGATCAGTCGCACCGCGAACGACCGGGCCGTCGACGCCGCGAGTCTCGTGACGCCGGCCCAGGTCGCGGCGCTCGTCGCGATGGTCGACTCCGGAGAGCTCACCGATCGACTCGCTCGCCAGGTTCTCGAGGGGGTCATCGCGGGCGAGGGGACACCCGCCGAGGTCGTCGCCGCTCGCGGACTCGCGGTCGTCTCCGACGACACCGCGCTCATCGCGGCGATCGACGACGCCCTCGCGTCGCAACCCGACGTTCTCGCGAAAATCAAAGACGGCAAGGTGCAAGCGGCGGGAGCGGTCATCGGCGCGGTCATGAAGGCCATGAAGGGGCAGGCCGACGCGGCTCGCGTGCGCGAACTCGTGCTCGAACGCGCGAGCGTGTGACGGAGCCCGCGTGAACGACCGACATGACCCCCGCGAGGCGTCACCGCACGACTCGCGCGGAACGCCGTGGAGGCTCGTCGGCATGGTCGCGCTCGCCGTCGGTCTGCTCGGGCTCGCGACATCCTGGTCGACGATCTCGGCCGACTGGACGGGCGAGGGAGTGCCCTATCTCGTGATCAACGGGCTTCTCATCGGCGCCGGGGTCGCGTGCCTCGTCGCGTCCCTGCGCCGCACCGGCTAGTCCGCGCCGCCCTTCTCGGTCGCGTTGACCATCCACGTGACGCCGAATCGGTCTCGACAGATGCCGAAGGTGTCACCCCACGGTGCGGCAACGAACGGTTCGATCTCGGTGCCACCCTCGGAGAGACCCGTCCAATAGCCGGTCAGTTCGTCGAGGTCGTCCCCGCTGAGCGAGATCGAGATGGAGTCCCCGACGGTGAGGGGAGTGCCGCTCGGGGTGTCCGACACCATGAGAACGAGACCCGCCGGTGTCGTCAACTGGGCGTGCATGATCTTGTCGGCCTCGTCGGCGTCGCCCATGCCGTAGTCGCCGTAGGTGCTCAGCTCGGGGTCGCCCCCGAGAATCCGGCGGTAGAACTCGATGGCCTCGCGGGCTCTGCCGTCGAAGGCCAGGTAGGGATTGAGTGTCGTCGTCATCGTCGATGCTCCTTCGTCGTGCGCTCTCGCCGCGGGAGCGGGCCGCTCCCACGGGGCGTCGCCCACCCATCGTGGCACTCTCGCGCGGGTGTCGGTAGAGCGGATTACCGTGCTCGCGGGAGGATTCATGCCGGAGCAGATCGAGGCGTGGTGGCAGCGGCGTCAGAGGTCGAAGGGCACGGCGGTGCCCTACCCGATCGGTCGGTACCGCGACGCGTGGAAGACCTTCCCCGCGCTCGTGAGGCAGTACCACCCCGACCTCAACCGCGGGATCGTGCTGAGTCAGATTCCGCCCGCGGCCGATGTCTACGTGCAGTGGCAGTGCGATTCGGGTCACCTCTTCGTCGCGACCCCCGACGAGCAGCGGAGTCGACCCGGTTGCAGCAGACGCAAGTCGTCGTGGTGCCCGGAGTGCTCGGAGCTCGCTCGCGGCGGCGCTCGACCCCCGGTGTCGCGAGCGGTGGTGCCCGAAGCAGCGTCACCGCGAGCCAGGCCGTCGTCCCCCGCGGCGGGCAGCCCGCTGTGCTCCCGATCACCCGCGCCCTCTCTCGCCGTGGGAGAGGCGTTCTCGAGCCCGTGCGCTCCCCGTCCCGCGTCCGCCGTCGAAGGGTCGTTGCGATCTCGGCTCTTCGCGCGCCTCGACGTGCACGAGGGGTTCACCGCGGTGCGGCTCGCAACCCCCTTCTTCACCCACCTCGAGGCGTGGCCCGACCTCGTGATCGACGAACTCAAGATCGCGATCGAGCTCGACACCGTCGGGCGGGACGGCCTCGAGCACGTCGGTGCCCGCGAGACGGTGGATCGCCGCAAAGACCGTGCCCTGCGGTCGACGGGGTGGGAGGTCATCCGCGTGCGCCTCGCCCCGCTTCTCGCGATCGGTGAGCACGACATCCTCGCTGCGGGCGTCTCGGCGAAGCTCGTCGATCGCATGATCGACGAGATGGCGGTGATACGCGGAGACCTCATCGTGCGCTCTTACCTGCGGCCGACGAGCGCCCCCCGCGCGTCGGGCGCGGGCACGATGCTTCCAAGGTCCTGAACGCCGGCCCGGTCGCGCCACGGGGCGACCTACGCTGTGTCGATGACGACGAAGCGAGCGCGGATGTTCGCGGCCATCGCCTACCTCGTCGTCGACCTCGTCGTCATCGGACTCTTCATCACCGCCGGGCGGGAGACACGGCGAACCGATGTCGGGGGTTTCGTGCTCGAAGCACTGCCCTTCGTCACGGGCGCGCTGCTCGGCTGGGCGGTCGCGCGCGGGTGGCGCGCCCCGCGCGGGTTCATCCCGACCGCGCTCGCCGTGTGGTTGTCGACGAGTCTGGGAGGGCTCGCGATCCGCGTGGCAGTCGGAGAGCCGACCGACACGCGCTTCATGTTCATCACGACGATCGCGCTCGGCGCGTTCCTCTTCGGGTGGCGTGCCCTCGCCTGGGCGATCGACGCCGTCTTCGGGCCAGGCGTGCCCCGGGTGGTCGACGACAAGTACCGCAAGTGAGCGCGACCCCGACGGGCTGACGCAGCCCAGGCGAAACCCAGTCCTAGCCGGGGGGCGAGGGCCGGGCCGCGCCAGGGGAGATCTTTACCCGAAGACCTCCCCGACGCTCACGAAGCGGCTCACCCGAAGAGCTGGCTCCGTTGGGAGGACCGTACTCCTGCCGGGGGCACCGTGGGGGCCAATGGGGTGAACACCCAGGTGGGGGCACCACAGTGGGCCGAATCGGCCGAGTCAGGAACAATCCGCGCCTCGAGCGGCTTACTGTCCTGGTCGAGACGCCCGCGTTCAGCGCGGCGTCGACCCATCGAAGGAGAACCCGAATGACGTCCGTTCCCACCATCACCCTCAACAACGGTGTCGAGATCCCCCAGCTCGGCTTCGGCACGTACCAGATCGACCCCGCAGACACGAAGAAGGCGACCCTCGAGGCCCTCGAGGTCGGCTACCGCCACATCGACACCGCCGAGATGTACGGCAACGAGAAGGAGGTCGGTCAGGCCGTCGCCGAGTCCGGCCTCGACCGCGCCGACGTCTTCGTCACGAGCAAGCTCAACAACGGCTTCCATGACCGTGACGACGCTCTCACCGCGTTCGACGGCACCCTCGAGGCTCTCGGGTTCGACTACCTCGATCTGTTCCTCATCCACTGGCCGCTCCCGGCCGTCGGCGACTTCGTCGACACCTGGAAGGCACTCGAGGAGATGCACGCCTCGGGTCGCGTCAAAGCGATCGGCGTCTCGAACTTCCAGGCACACCACCTCGAGCGCGTGATCGCCGAGAGCGGCACCGTGCCCGCCGTCAACCAGATCGAGGTGCACCCGTACCTCACGCAAGACGCGCTCCGAGCCGTCAACACGAAGCACGGCATCGCGACCGAGGCCTGGTCCCCCATCGCCCAGGGCAACGTGCTGCACGAGGCGGTCCTCGGCGAGATCGGGGAGCGCTACGGCAAGACCCCCGCGCAGGTCACCCTCCGCTGGCACCTCGAGCGCGGCGACATCGTCTTCCCGAAGTCGGTCACCCGTTCGCGCGTCGAAGAGAACTTCGCCCTCTTCGACTTCGAGCTCACGGGAGAAGAGGTCGCGGTCATCGGCAACCTCAACAAAGACGAGCGCACGGGACCGGATCCCGACGAGTTCAACTACATCCCGGCGTAGCCGGTCCATCGGCGTCGTCGGGCGCCGAGACGACGAAGGGCGGATGCGACAGCATCCGCCCTTCGTCGTTCACTGCACGCGCAAGCGGGGATCAGTGCATCGCGACGGGACCGGTCGGCGCATCGACGGGCTTGCGCACGAAGAACGCGGCGGGGATCGCGAAGAGCGAGATGATCGCGCCGTAGAGGAAAGCGGTCTGGATTCCCGACGCCGTCGCGATGATCTCCGAGGTTCCGCCCGCGGTCAGGCGCTCGATCTGACCCGACATGACCGCGATGAAGAGCGCGGTACCCGCGGCTGCCGCAACCTGCTGCACCGTTCCGACGATCGCGCTCCCGTGGGAGTAGAGCGAGGGGCGGAGCGAGCCGAGGGCCGACGTGAAGAGCGGGGTGAAGAGCAGCGCGAGCCCGACGCTCAGCACGACGTGGGCGACGAGCACCATCCACACGGCGCTCGACTCGTCGAGCATCGTCATCGACCAGAGCACGGCGCTCACGATTATCGAGCCCGTGACGAGGAGGGTCGTCGGCCCCATGCGGTCGTAGATGCGCCCGACGAACGGCGCGAGCAACCCCATGGTGAGCCCGCCCGGGGCCATGAGCAGTCCGGCCCGGAGGGAGTCGAGGCCGAGCACGGTCTGCGTGTAGATCGGCAGCAGGATGATCGTTCCGAAGAGGGCCATCATGCTGATCGCGAGCATCGCGATGGCGAAAGCGAAGGTGCGTGACGAGAAGGTGCGCAAATCGAGCAGGGCTCGGTCGGCGCGCTGCAGGGTGCGCTGGCGCAGAACGAAGAGCGCGAGGGAGAGCACCCCGATCGCGAGGGCCGTGCCGCCGACGACGGGGCCGCCGCCCGCACCCTCGCCGAAGTTGCTGAGCCCGAAGACGATGCCGCCGAAACCGAAGGCCGACAGCACGACGGAGACGACGTCGACCTTCGTGGCGCGCGGGGTCGTCACGTTCTGCACGCGAGCGGCGCCGAGTGCGAGCGACCCCACGGCGATCGGGAGCACGAGGATGAATAGCCAGCGCCAGTCGAGCACGCTCAGAATGAGGCCCGAGATGGCCGGGCCGACCGCGGGCGCGACCGAGATGACGATCGAGATGTTTCCCATCGTGCGGCCGCGCGAGGCCGGAGCGACGAGCGTCATGACCGTCGTCATGAGCAGCGGCATCATGATCGCCGTGCCCATCGCCTGCACCACTCGACCGGCGAGCAGGACCTCGAAGCCGGGGGCGACGGCTGCGATGAGAGTCCCGACGCTGAAGAGCGCCATCGCCGTCACGAAGATCGGCCGTGTGTTGAACCGCTGGAGGAGGAAGCCCGTGATGGGGATGACGATCGCCATCGTGAGCATGAACGCCGTCGTGAACCACTGGGCGGACGTCGCCGTGATCGACAGGTCGTCCATGAGCCGCGGGAGGGCGACCCCCATGATCGTCTCGTTCAAGATCACGACGAATGCCGAGACGAGCAGGAGGCGGATGACGAGGGTGTTGCGCCTCGAGTTGTCGGCCGGAGACTCCGCCTCCGGAGGGGTGATCGTGGGGATGGTGTCGGTCACGAGTCGGTGGGCCTTCCGTCGGCGCGGTCTGGAGATCGGGCGCAGCGAAGGCGCACCGCGTCAGTCAACGGACGATGCGCGGCGGGTATTCCCGACCCGGCGGGATCGACTCCTAGGACAGTGCGGGGAGCACGGTGCGCTCGAACAGTTCGATGCCCGATCGGTCGTACGCGGCCTCGGGGAAGTAGAAGATGCCGTAGGTCATTCCGCGGCTCTGCATGTCGGTGAGGCGCTCGATGATCTGGTCGGGAGTGCCGACCGCGAGTGCGCCGTCGGTGTACTCGGCGATGAAGGCATCCGTCTTCTCTCCGAGGTACGGCGTGACGCGGGTGCGGATCGCTTCGATGCGCTCGTCGACCTCGGCCTGAGTCTCGGCGATGACCACGTTGTAGTTGGAGGAGCGCACGATCGAGTCGAAGTCGGTACCGAGCGCCTCGCAGTGCCCGCGGAGGATCGAGCTCTTGTGGTCGAACTCCTCGGGGTCGCCGGCGAAGTTCGTGTAGCTCGCATACTGCGCCGCGATCTTCAGCGTGACCTTCTCGCCGCCGCCGGCGATCCAGAACGGGATGCCTCCGTCTTGCAGGGGCAGAGGGCGCACGATCGCCCCGTCGACCTGGTAGTGCTTGCCGTCGAGTGTCGCCGAGCCCGTCGTCCAGGCCTGTTTCATGATGTCGACGCCTTCGCGGAGCATGCTGAGCCGTGTGCCCGCGGTGGGGAAGTCGTAGCCGTAGGCGCGCCACTCGTGTTCGTACCATCCGCCTCCGATCCCCATCTCGGTGCGCCCACCCGAGATGACGTCGATGGTCGCCGCGACCTTCGCGAGGTAGGCGGGATTGCGGTATCCCATGCACGTGCACATCTGCCCGAGACGCACGCGCGAGGTCGTCACGGCGAAGGCCGACATGAGGGTCCACGCCTCGTGGGTCGCCTCCTCGCTCGCGACCGGCACGGTGTGGAAATGGTCGTAGACCCAGATCGACTCCCACGCGCCCGCGTCGGCGTGCTCCGCGAGACCCTTCATCACGGCCCACTGCTCCGCGGGATCGATGTCGACGAGGTCGTGGCGCCAGCCCTGGGGAATGAAGAGTCCGAATCTCATGAGCCCAGCTTACGAACGGACGGGGTCGACGGTCGGTGCAAGGGGGTAGTGAGTCGGCGCAAGCGCGAAAGAATGGGGGCATGACGACAATCGCTCCCTACGGAACCTGGCGTTCACCCATCACCGCTCACGATCTCGCCGCGAGCGGGCACCCCGTGAGCGGGGCCCAGTGGGTCGGCGACGACGTCTGGTGGTTGGAGTCTCGCCCCGGCGAGGGCGGCAGGCTCGCGGTGCGCACCTCGGGGGCCGACGGGGAGCCCGTCGACATCCTGCCCGCGCCGTGGAACGCCCGCACGCGCGTGCACGAGTACGGCGGAGGCGCGTGGGCGGTCACCGACGCGGGGCTCCTCGTGTTCAGCGAGTTCACCGATCAGCGGGTGTACTGCCTCGACGCCGGAGCCTCGACGCCCATTCCGCTCACGCCCGAGAGTGGCGGCTTCCGGTTCGCCGAGCTCGCGGTGCGCGGCAGCGAGGTCATCGCGGTCCGTGAGACCCACGACGTAGGCGCATCGGGCGACCCCGTCGTCTCGCGCGACATCGTCGCCATCCCTCTCGACGGGAGCGCGGCCGCCGACGCCGCACGCATCAGGTCGATCGTCGCCGGCTCCGACTTCCTCGCCTACCCGCGCTTCTCGCCCGACGGCTCGCGTCTCGCGTGGATCGCCTGGGATCACCCGCAGATGCCGTGGGACGGCACCCAGTTGCGCGTCGGCGAGCTCGATGCCGACGGCCGGGTCGTCGCTCTCGGCATCACGGGGGAGACCGCGGGACCGGAGGGGACCGCGTCGGCGCCGTCGGTCGCCGCGGCGTTCGGATGGCGCGTGCTCGCGGGGTCGACGACCGAGTCGGTACTCCAACCCGAGTGGGTCGACGACGAGTCGCTCATCGCCATCTCCGACCGTTCCGGGTGGTGGAATCTCGAGACGGTCGGGCTCGACGGGTCACGCAACCCCGCGTTCCTCGAGGAGGCCGAGTACGGAGGCGCGCTCTGGATGCTCGGCTCCCGCTGGTTCGATCAGCTCGACGACGGTCGGCTGCTCGCCGTGCGCTCGAGCGGCGACGACACCCTCGTCGTGGTGAATGCGGAGAAGCACGACGCGGCGCGCATCCGGACGCCCCTCACGACCATCACTCTGGGCGCTCGCCGTCGCGGACGGGTTCTCGTGATCGGCGGGTCGTCGTCACTCGCGTCCGGGGTGCGCATCCTCGACCTGTCGTCGGGCGACCTCACCGATGTGCGTCTCGGAGTCGAGGCCCTCCCGGATGCCGACTACCTCCCGGTCGCGCGAGCGCGCACGTTCCGCGCCCGCACGGGCTCGGCCGCCTCGGCGTCGCTCGCGTCGGAGGCGACCTCGTCGCCGCAGCAGTTCCGCCCCGTTCTCGATGAGCCCGAGGAGCGACGCGACGTGCACGCGTTCGTCTACGCGCCGCGCAACCCCGATTTCTCGTCACCCGAGGGGGAGCTGCCGCCCTACGTCGCGTTCGTGCACGGCGGACCGACGTCGAAGGTCTCCGCGACACTCAACCCGACGATCGCCTTCTTCACGAGTCGGGGCATCGGGGTCGTCGACATCAACTACGGCGGGTCGACGGGGTACGGCCGGGTCTACCGCGAGCGGCTGCGGGGGCAGTGGGGCGTCGTCGACGTCGAGGATGTCGTCTCGGCCGTGCTCGGGCTCGCCGACGCGGGACTCGCTGACCGCGACCGCCTCGCCATCCGCGGGGGCTCGGCGGGCGGGTGGACGGTGCTCTCGGCGCTCACGAGTTCGACGGTGTTCGCCGCGGGAACGTCGTACTACGGCGTCGCCGAGCTCGAGAAGTTCGCGGAAGACACGCACGATTTCGAGTCGCGCTACCTCGACGGCCTCGTCGGGCCGCTCCCCGAGGCCCTCGACCTCTATCGATCGCGCGCCCCCCTCAACAACGTGAGCAGGCTCGCGACGCCCGTGCTTCTTCTCCAGGGTCTCGACGATCCGATCGTGCCGCCGTCGCAAGCCGAGATGTTCCGCGACGCCCTCGCGCACACATCGATACCGCACGCCTACATCGCCTACGAGGGGGAGTCGCACGGCTTCCGTCGCGCCGAAACCATCATCCACGCCGCCGAATCCGAGCTGTCGTTCTACGGCCAGACCATGGGGTTCGACCCCGTCGACATCGCGAAGCTCGACCTCAGCTGATCGGCGCTAGTCGGCCATCGGGGTGAGCACGAAGAGGGGGATCTCGCGCTCCGTCTTCGCCTGGTAGTCGGCGTAGTCGGGATACGCGGCGACCGCGCGGGCCCACCACTCGGTCTTCTCCTCGCCCGTCACCTCGGTCGCGGTGTAGTCGCGCTTGACGGCTCCGTCCTGCAGCTCGACGTGGGGCTGCGCGACGATGTTGAAGTACCAGACCGGATGCCGGGGTGCCCCGCCGAGCGACGCGACCGCGGCATACCGCCCCTCGTGTTCCACGCGCATGAGCGCCGTCTTGCGCAGCTTCCCGCTCTTCGCTCCCACGGTCGTGAGGATGATGACGGGCATACCGCGCATGGTGCCGCCTTCGGCGCCTCCCGTGGCTTCGTAGAGTTCCGCTTGTTCGCGGGCCCAGTCCGACGTGCTCGGTTCGTATTCTCCGGTGAGTGGCATGGGAGCTACAACGCGAGTCGAGCGGGTTTATTTCGCCCGGCTCGTCGGCGGACCGAAACTCCACCTCGTGATGACGGCGACGGCGAGGCCCCCGAGCATGACCGCTCCCCCCGCGAGTTCGGTGAGCGAGGGGGATTCGTCGAGGACGAGCCACGCCGTGAGGATCCCGATGACGGGAACGAGGAGGGTGAAGGGCGCGACCGCGCTCGTGGGGTAGCGCGCGAGGAGCGAGTTCCAGATCGTGTAGCCGATGAGCGAGGCGCCGATCGCGGTGTAAAGGGTGCTCGCGATCGCGACGAGCGAGAGGTTCGTGATGGCCGTGACGACGGTGTCGGGGCCGTCGAGCACGAGCGCGAGCGCGAGACTCGGCACCGGCACGACGAGAGCCGACCAGACCACGAGCGAGAGTCCCGACGCCGCTTTGGCGCGCCGACTGAGCACGTTGCCGATCGACCACGAGAGCGCCGCCGTGAGGGTCACGACGATGGGCAACCAGGGCGCCGTCGCCCCGTGCCCGACCACGACGATCGCGAGGCCGACCATGCCGATGACGATGCCGAGCAATTGCCGCCTCGTGGGGCGCTCGCGGACGACGATCGCCGAGACGAGCACGGTCAGGATGACCTGGGTCTGCAGCAGGAGGGACGCGAGCCCCGCGGGCATCCCGAGATCGATCGCGATGTAGAGCAGGGCGAACTGCGCGAAGCTCAAGAAGAGCCCGATCATCACGATGTTGCGCCAGCCGATCGCGGGAGGCGGGATGAAGAAGATCGCCGGGATGATGACGACGACGAACCTCAGCGCGAGGAACACGAGGGGCGGGACGTCGGCCTGCCCGAGGTCGATCGCGACGAAGTTGAACCCCCACAGGAGAACGACGACGAGCGCGAGAAGGGTATGGCGTCTCGTCACTCGCCTACTCTGGCACGCCGCAGGCCCGCCTCCCGACACCGCGGAACGAGCTCGAGCCGGCGCCCTCGATCGAGGGCGCCGGCTCGAGCGGTCTAGCGGTTCGCGGTCAGCGCCCGAGACCCGCTCGGTCGACCCTGCGGTGGAAGCGCATGCCCGCGATGCCTCCGACGACGGCGCCCACGAGGCTCGCGATCACGACGAGCACGAGTGTCACGATGCCCGCGACGGTGAGGTCGCCCTCGTTGAGCGGCACGCGCGGGAAGGCGTTGAGCCCGGCGAGGACGTCGAACTGGCTTCCCGCGATCGCGCCGACGACGGCGACGACGATCGCGATGATGAGCGCCCAGAGCCACACGGCGATGCCTTGCTTCACCCCGTCGAAGCGGGCCATCCGACCGGCGACGTAACCTCCGCAGAAGTAGGCGACGAAGATCACGACGAAGAGCACGATGCCTCCGACGATGCCGATCGTGCTCGCGTTGTCTGCGGCCTCGTCGATGTCGACCTCGGTTCCGAGGCCGATCGCGGTGCCCGCCCCCGCCACGAGCGCGGTGAGGATGACGGCGGCGCCGAACGACGCGAGCCACCCGAAGAAGGCCGCCCCGAACTTCATTCCGCCGAACTCCTGTTTCTCGCGTCCGACGACCTCGTCTCGGAGGGTCGCATCCGACGTGGAGCGAGCGCCGGGAGTGGCGCTCGTGTCGGCGTGGGCGGCTCGAGTCGACGCCGGGTCGTCGCCGGCGGCCGGGTAGGGGGGTGGTGTGTTCGTCATGAGGGTCTCCCTTGTGTGTCCTCCCACACAAAGCCCTGCGTCCGTTCGGCTCAAGGGGGTTGCGTTCGGGGGTTCTCTCCTGGTGGCTCGCGGGCTAGGGTCGGCGCATGGCTAACCTCGTAGAGAAGATCGCAGACTCCGTCACCTCGATCGGTGCCAAGCGCAGTTACGGTGACCCCGTGACCGTCGACGGCGTCGAGATGATCCCCGTGTCGCTCGTGTGGTTCGGCTTCGGTGCCGGAAACGACGAGAGCGCCGAGGCCGGCGGTGGCGGGGGAGGCGGCACCATCATCCCGATCGGCGTCTACACGAAGGGGCGCGACGGTCTCGTGTTCGAGCCCAACATCATCGCCCTTCTCGCCGTATCGATCCCTCTGACGGTCGTGGCGGGCAAGGCGCTCTCGAAAGTCATCCGCGCCCTCAAGAAGTAGTCGCGACCGCACGCGACCCGCCACGTCGTCGAGACCGTCCGGTCGGCACGATCGCCGTCTCAGGCGGTCTTCATGACCCCCGCGGTGAACGACTGCACTCGCGCGAGCAAGGCGACCGCGCGCGCTTCGACGACGGCTGCCGGGTCGGGCTGGATGGGCGACGCCGGCGGGGTGATGCGGATGATGATCGAACACGCGAGATCGGCGCAGATGTAGGTGCCGACGGTGTTGCCCTCCCTGCCGGCCTGGCCCGCGCGCGGCGCCGAGAACAAACGCACCTGGTCGCCGGGCTGAGCGGTGCGGCACAGGGAGCACATCGCCGAGATGCCGGGGTTCATCCGACTCGTCGACGCCCGGAGGGTCACGCCGACGGGGCCGTTCTCCGTCCAGTGCACGAGGTACCCGCGGCCGGGCGCTTGCGGATCGAGCCAGCCGAGGTACTCGCGCGACTCCCACATGACCTCGTGGAGTCCGGGGAGCGGCATCCGTTCGATCTCGCCGTGCGAGGCGTTGACGATGCTGCCGCGGATGTCGCGTGGATCGAGCGGTTTCACGGTCTCCTCGGGGATGGGGTCATCCAGCGTAACCCGCTGCGGCCGCGAGGACGAGGGGGCTGTCGACCGACGACGTCACGGCCCCGAGCGGGCGTAGGGTCGTCGTGACGAGAAGTCAGGACCGACAGTTCACGACCGACTCACGACCGAATCACGACCGAGAAGTCACGACCGAGGAGCACCATGGCAGACGACACCCGGCAGACGAGCACCAACGGCCGGGTCATCGGCCTCGCGATCGCCGGCGCGCTCGGCGGGTTCCTGTTCGGGTTCGACTCCTCCGTCATCAACGGCGCCGTCGACGCCATCCAGGGCCAGTTCGGGCTCACCGAGACCCTCACGGGGCTCGCCGTCGCGAGCGCTCTCCTCGGGTGTGCGGCCGGGGCCTACCTCGGCGGCTCGATCGCCGATCGGTTCGGTCGCATCCCCGTCATGCTCCTCGCGGCGGTGCTCTTCTTCGTGAGCGCGCTCGGGTCGGCCCTCGCGACGGGTGTCGTCGACCTCATCATCTGGCGTCTCATCGGGGGGCTCGGCATCGGCATCGCGTCGGTCATCGCTCCCGCGTACATCGCCGAGATCTCCCCGCGAAAGCTCCGCGGGCGTTTGGCCTCACTCCAGCAGCTCGCGATCACGATCGGCATCTTCGCCGCCCTGCTCTCCGACACGGTCTTCGCCGAACTCGCGGGTGGGGCGAGTGAGCCCTTCTGGTTCGGTTTCGAGGCCTGGCGGTGGATGTTCGCGGCCGAAGCCGTTCCCGCGGTCGCCTACGGACTCATCGCCCTGAGACTCCCGGAGTCTCCGCGCTTCCTCATCCTCAAAGACCGCGAGGAGGACGCCCGTCGGGTGTTCGCCCGGATCTGGCCCGCAGACGACGTGGATCGCGGCATCCGCGACATCTACACCTCGATCGAAGAAGACCGTCGAGCCAAGCGCACGGGGTCGCTGCGCGGGTCCGCGTTCGGGCTCAAACCGATCGTCTGGATCGGCATCACCCTCTCGGTGTTCCAACAGTTCGTCGGCATCAACGTGATCTTCTACTACTCGACGACCCTCTGGCAGGCCGTCGGATTCGAGGAGTCCGATTCGCTCGTCTACTCGGTCATCACGTCGGTCACGAACGTTCTCGTGACCCTCATCGCGATCGCGCTCGTCGACCGCATCGGGCGCCGACCGATCCTGCTCGCCGGGTCGATCGGAATGGCGGCGTCTCTCGCGACGATGGCTCTCGCGTTCAGCCAGTCGCAAGTCGTCGACGGCGAGCCCAACCTGCCCGGCGCGTGGGGGATCGTGGCCCTCATCGCGGCCAACGTGTTCGTCGTGAGCTTCGGAGCGTCGTGGGGTCCGCTCGTGTGGGTGCTCCTCGGCGAGATCTTCCCGAATAGCATCCGCGCCAAGGCGCTCGGTGTCGCGGCGGCGGCACAGTGGATCGCGAACTTCGCGGTGACCGTGTCGTTCCCGCCGCTCTCCGCGGCGTCGCTCACCTTCACCTACGGCATGTACGCCTTCTTCGCCGCCCTCTCGTTCGTCTTCGTGTTCTGGAAGGTGCCCGAGACCAACGGGATGTCGCTCGAGGAGGCGAACACGCTGCTGCCCCAGAAGGGGAGCGCGAAGGGGAGCGCGAAGAGCGGCGCGAAGGGCAGCGGCTCGTCGACGACCGCGGCGCGCTGACTGCTCGGCCCCGCGAGTGGCGTTGAATAGACGGATGTCCGCATCGCCCGCCTCCTCACCATCTGCACCCGCGTCGACGTCGGTGCCACATCTCGTCGAGGCCCTGCGCGCGGATCTCGCCGCCGCCGGTTTCGGGGTCGACACGCTCACGACGCTGTGGGGTGACGCGGCGGCGGCGGCGCTGCATCGCGGTCACCGCGTTCCGTGTCTGCGAGCGGTCGATCGTCTTCTCGACGACTCGGGCTCGGGCAACCGGCTCGCGGTGCTCGCTCGACTCCTCGTGCTCAACAGCGCCGTCTCCGAGGTCGCCCTCGCCGCGGCGCTCCCCACGCTCACGGTGCCGGGAGCGGTGACCCTCGGCATCGTCGCCGAGCCCGTCGGAGGTTCGGTGAGTCCGCTCGTCGATTTGCGCCCCTACTCGTTCGTCGACAGCACGGGGGTCGGTGGCTGGTGGATCGCCTCCGACCTCGGCGAGGTCGCCGTCGGCCGCCCTCTGCGCGAGGACCACGTGCTCGGAGTCGGCGGGGCGTCCACGACGCTCAGCGGTCTCATCGTGCACCGTCCCGTCGAGGCGGCCCTGGATCTCGGCACGGGGTGCGGCATCCAGGCACTGCATCTCTCGCGTCACGCCGCGCGCGTCGTCGCGACGGACATCTCGACTCGCGCCCTCGACTTCGCTCGATTCAACGCGGCCCTCAACGGTGTCGACTCGATCGAGTTCCGCCACGGGAGCCTCTTCGACCCGGTCGAGGGGGAGGTCTTCGACCACATCGTGTCCAACCCGCCGTTCGTCATCACCCCTCGGGCTCCCGGTGTGCCCCGATACGAGTACCGCGACGGGGGTCTCGACGGCGACGCCCTCGTCGAGAGTGTGCTCTCGAACGCTGTGCGCCACCTCCGACCGGGAGGGATAGCCCAGATGCTCGGCAACTGGGAGTACCGCGATCAGAACGCGGACGAGAACTTCAGCGGCGACGCCTTCGATCGCATCCGGTCGTGGGTCGCCTCGCCCGGAGCCGAACCCGTCGACGTGTGGGTCGTCGAGAGGGAGAGGCAAGACCCCGCGGCCTACGCGGAGACGTGGATCCGCGACGGCGGCACGCGGACCGGTGACGCGGCCGACGCTCTCGAGAACGCGTGGCTCGACGATTTCGCGACCCGCGGCGTCGTGACGGTCGGGTTCGGCTACGTCACCCTGAGACGGCCCGACGCGATCGCGTCGCCGCCGATCGTGCCGGGTGAGCGGTTCGAAAGGCTCTCGCGGCCCGTCGGTGCGGCGGGATCGCTCGGCGGGCACCTCGAGCATGCGCTCGAGGCTCGCGCGCGCATCCGCTCGATGGACGACGACGAGGTGCTGGCGACCGCCTTCGTCGTCGCGCCCGACGTGACCGAGGAGCGGCACTACTGGCCGGGAGCCGACGACCCCACGGTCATGACCCTTCGCCAGGGCGGCGGGTTCGGTCGGACGACCGACCTCGCCACCGAGACGGCGGCCTTCGTGGGCGCGTGCGACGGAACCCTCACGACCGTGGCGATCATCGCGGCGCTCGCCGAGATCCTCGATGCCGACGACGCCGGACTCCGCCACGTGATGCTGCCGCTCGTGCGGGAACTCGTCGAGACCGGGGTTCTCCTGCTCCCCGTGGCGTGAGCTACTTCTTCGCGAGTTTGCGCAGCGCGCTGCCCTTGTGAGCCGCTTCGGCCCCGGTCTTCTCCGACTCGACCACGAAGGCGGGGTCGTCGTCGCTCGCCGTGAATTTCTGACCGGCGAGCTGGAAGTCCTTCGTCTTGCGCTCGGTGACGGTGCCCTGGGTGCGGCCCTGCGGGGTGCTCCAACTCACGCGGTCGCCGACGGAGAGGGAGTCACTCATGAGCCGCCCCCTCGGTCGCGTTTCCGTCGGCGTCGTCTCCGGTGTCACGCCCGGTGCCGCGCTCCCCGATCGCGTGGATCGAGCGGACCATGTCCTCGAGTTCGGGGGAGGCGTTCGTCGAGGTGGTGTCAGGTGGGGTGGGCGAAGCGGATGCCGCGTCGTTGTCGGTGCTCATCGTTTCACGCTAGCCAGTGCGGGCCGCAGAATCGACCCCCGCCGGGAACACACAGAATTCCCCCGAGACGGCACCGGGGGGCTTACCGTCGAGTGCCGCCTCTCGACGAGGTGAGCGAGAAAGGACCATCATGCGATATCGCACCATGGGCAACAGCGGCACGATCGTGTCGGTGCACGCCCTCGGAACAATGACCTTCGGCGCCGAAGCCGACGAAGCGGCGTCGCACGCCGTGCTCGACGCCTACGCCGAGCGCGGCGGCAACTTCATCGACACCGCCGACGTGTATTCGGCGGGGGAGTCGGAGAGCATCATCGGTCGGTGGCTCGCGGTGCACCCGACCGAGGCGGCGAACGCCGTGCTCGCGACGAAGGGGCGCTTCCCCCGGGGCGAGGGGCCGAACGATCTCGGCACGTCCCGCCGCCACTTGAGAGTCGCGCTCGAGGCATCGCTCCGGAGACTCGGGGTCGATCACATCGATCTCTACCAGATGCACGCGTGGGACGCCCTCACGCCCCTCGACGAGACCCTCCGGTTTCTCGACGACGCGGTGACCGCGGGGCACATCGGCCACTACGGGTTCTCGAATTACCTCGGGTGGCAGCTCACGAAGGCGGTCCACGTGGCCGCGGCCGCGGGATACACGCCGCCCGTCACCCTCCAGCCGCAATACAGCCTCCTCGTTCGCGACATCGAGCACGAGGTCGTGCCCGCCGCGCTCGACGCTCGCATCGGGCTCTTGCCGTGGTCGCCGCTCGCGGGCGGATGGCTCACGGGCAAGTACCGCCGCGACGAGCACCCGACGGGGGCGACTCGGCTCGGCGAGGATCCGAAGCGCGGAATGGAGGCGTGGGAGGCCCGCAACGCCTCCGAGCGCACGTGGGACGTCGTCGACGCGGTCACCTCGATCGCCTCCGATCGCGGTGTCACCGCGTCGCAGGTCGCACTCGCGTGGCTCGATTCGCGCCCCGCGATGACCTCGATCGTGCTCGGGGCCCGCACGGTCGATCAGCTCGTCGACAACATGGGCGCCGTCGACGTCGACCTGTCGAGCGCCGAGCTCGACGCGCTCACGAGTGCGAGCGCGCCGAGCGTCGACGACTATCCCTACGGAACCGCGGGGGTCGCTCAGCGCCACCGCAAGATCGAGGGCGGTCGCTGACCGCGAGCGATCACGACGGGCTCGCGGCCCGCAGCTTCTCGAGAAGCGGTGCCGCGGCCTCGTCGAGAAAACGCTGCTGCAGCTCGTCGCCGACCTGCACGAGGGCGATGTCGGTGAAACCGGCCTCCCAATAGGCGCTCACCGATTCGACGATCGCGTCGAGGTCGGGGCCGCACGGGATGCTCTCGGCCACGTCTTCGGGGCGCACGAACTGGGTCGCTCCCGAGAAGCCCGCGGTCGTCGGGAGATCGGCGTTGACCTTCCACCCTCCCGCGAACCAGCGGAACTGGTCGTGCGCTCGGGCGATCGCCTCGTCTTCGTCCGGACCCCAGCTGATCGGGATCTGCCCGATCTTGCGAGACCCGCCTCCGGGGTGGAGTGCATCCCACTGGGAGACGAGATCGGCGTCGGGGTCGACCGCCACGAGGTGGTCGCCGAGCGGCGCGAAGCGCTCGACCGATTGCTCGCCCGAGACGGCGAGAGCGATCGGCACTCCGTCGTCGGGAAGATCCCACACGCGAGCCGAGTCGACCCGGAAATGCTGACCCTCCCACGTGACCAGTTCGCCCGCGTGGAGCTCGCGGATGATCGTCACGGCTTCCTCGAGCATGTCCTGTCGCACAGCGACGGCGGGCCAGCCCTCCCCGATGACGTGCTCGTTGAGGTTCTCGCCCGAGCCGAGCCCGAGGGTGAACCGCCCGTCAGAGAGGAGGGCCATGGTCGCGGCTTTCTGCGCGACGACGGCGGGGTGATAGCGCATGGTCGGGCACGTGACGTAGGTCATGAGGCCCACCGTCGTCGTGGCCTGAGCAACGGCCCCGAGCACGCTCCAGGCGTAGGGCGCGTGGCCCTGCGACACGAGCCAGGGGGAGTGGTGATCGCTCGAGACTTCGAAGTCGAAGCCGGCTTTCTCGGCATCGACGGCATATCCGACGAGCTCTTTCGGCCCGCTCTGTTCGGTCATGAGGGTGTATCCGAATCGTGTCATGCGGCCACGATGCCAGCAGGAGTGGGCGCGCTCAACCGCTTGCGCTCGGCACCCGGGGGGTACTAGCTCCGCGGGCGGCTAAACTCGACCGAGCGCACTTTCGACCCGCAGAGGAAACCCATGAACGTCGTCGCCTTCGTCATCGCCGCCATCCTGTTCGTCGGCGGGATCCTGCTCTTCGGCTATGCCTGGGACGGCCTCGCGTTCGACGGCATCATGTTCTCGGCCGGTCTCGTCGCGATCACCGGGAGCATCGTCATCCCGTTCCACATCCTCAAGCGCACGGATGGATGACATCGCCCGGTGATGCGGTCGGTGGACACCGGATCCACCTGGGAGTACAACCCCTGGTCGATGTCGGACCCTCGGTCTAGCGTCGGAGTATGTCAGACACATCAGACCAGAAAGCCCCGGACCAGATCGAGTCCGAACAAATCGTCACCGAGCAGACGCTAGCCGAACGCTCCGACGCAGACCCGAACGAAGGCGCCCCGACCGTGGGCGGAACGAGCGGCGACACCCTGGGGTCGTCCGGAGACACCCTCGGAGACGCGAGCGCTCCGGCCGGCAACACCGCAGAGAAAGATCCGTCCGACTGGGTCACGGGCGACGAAGCCATGACGGGCGCGCAGCGCAGCTACCTCGACACTCTCGCGCGCGAGGCGGGCGAAGAACTGCCCGCCGACCTCACGAAGGCCGAGGCCTCCGAGCACATCGACCGCTTGCAGTCGAAGACCGGTCGGGGCCAGGGCTCGTGAAGGCGGCAGACATCCGCTGGAACGACGAGGCGCGGGCGAAGATCCTCGACGACTCCGACGCGGTGCTCCGCGGCGCCGTGCTCGATGCTGCGACGACGATGAAGGGTGAGCCGTGGGAAGACGTCTTCGCCCACCTCAACGCGGCCATGAAAGACCGGTTCATCGACTTCGAGCCCGGCCCCGACATGCGCAAATACGCCGAAGCCGTCGCCGCGGGCGAGATCGAGGCAGACGACATCGAGTCTTCGGGCGAGCCGACGAAGTAGTTCGCACCGCAGAACCACGAATGGCCCGGTTCCGAGGAACCGGGCCATTCGTGTCGTGAGTCGGATCAGTGCGATCCGATCAGCTGACGTGAGTCAGAAGATCAGAGCGAACGGATGTTCTCAGCCTGGAGACCCTTGGGGCCCTGGGCGACGTCGAACTCGACCTTCTGGTTCTCGTCGAGCGACTTGTAGCCGTTGCCCGAGATGGCGGAGAAGTGCGCGAACACGTCGGCGCTTCCGTCGTCGGGAGAGATGAAGCCGAAACCTTTTTCAGCGTTGAACCATTTGACAGTACCGGTAGTCATTGCAAGCTCCTCCTGGAGTGCTATGCGGGACCCGAACGTCGGGGCCTCGCGCCGAGGAGCCCGCAAGTCGCCCTCACTGTGAGACGCCCCAGGGGATACCCGAGGCGATTGCGACGTGCGATGCACATCAACTTCTCAGTCAAGCGTAGCCCCATCCGGACGTTTTGCACCACACCCCGACGAACACACAGTTTTCGGGGTGTCGCGAGCACGGCCACCACCGGGTCGCTTAGCCTCGCCGGATGAACGACGACAGGTACGGCAGCGACGTGCTCGCCGGGTTCTCACGCAGGCCCGCGCCGCGAATCCTGCGCGAGGTCGCCGCCGACCGCGATCTCGTGGTCGAAGAGACCGCGACCGGATTCTGCGGTGCCGTCGTGCGACTCGAGGGCAAGCTCGTCTCGCTCGAGGATTACCGCGGAGCCGTGCGCGTCTTCCCGCTCGGTCCCGGGTTCCTGCTCGAGGGCGAGCCCGTGACTCTCGTCGCCCCGCGTCGCGCCCCGACCGGCACGGCGAGGTCGGCGTCGGGCTCGTTCGCCGTCGCCGACGTTCCCGCGCGAGTCGCGTCACCGAGCCGCATCTTCGTCGAGGGTCGCCATGACGCCGAACTCGTCGAGAAGGTCTGGGGCCACGACTTGAGGGTCGAGGGCGTCGTCGTCGAATACCTCGAGGGCATCGATGATCTCGACACGATCGTGCGGGACTTCGCTCCCGGGCCCGGTCGCCGCGTCGGCGTCCTCGTCGACCACCTCGTGCCGGGGTCGAAGGAGTCTCGCATCGCCGAGGCCGTGGCGCGCGGACCGCACGGTGCGCACGTGCTCGTCGTGGGGCATCCGTTCGTCGACGTCTGGCAAGCGGTGAAACCCGCGAGAATCGGGCTCGCGGCGTGGCCGGAGGTGCCGCGCTCGATCGAGTGGAAGCACGGCATCTGTGCGGCTCTCGGATGGCCGCACGAGGACCAGGCGGATATCGCGAGGGCGTGGCAGCGCATCCTCGCCTCGGTGCGCATGTACGCCGACCTCGAGCCCGTGCTCCTGGGCCGGGTCGAAGAGCTCATCGACTTCGTCACGGTGCCGTCGAGAGCGTGACGCGCCCGCGTCGCTGATCGCGCGCGAGCTCAGGTGTTCTCGTGCAGGTCGCGGGACTTGCGGCCGCCCATGCCGTGGAACGAGTTGTCGACCGGGCGCATGCCCAGCACGATCTTTCCGCGAGCGTGGCGCTGCTCGAGATCCTCGAAGGCATCCGTGACCCTGTCGAAGGGGTAGAAGCCCGAGATGAGCACGTCGATCGTGCGCTCAGCGGCGAGTCCCGCGAGTCGGGCGAGCACGCGCGTGTGCTCGATGGCGACGTCGGCCGGCGGCCTGATGGCGCGCAGTTCGATCTCGCGGCGGTTCTCGCTCGATCGGAAACGAGTGGGCGAGACGCCGAGTTCGGCGGCGACATCGGGATTGTCGCGCCCGAAGTTGTCGATGTACGCCGTGACACCCTGCGGCGCGAGCTCGCGGATCCTCTCGGCGAGACCGTCTCCGTAGACCACGGGCTTGACCTTGATCTGGCGCAGGTAGTCGAAGTTGCGCTCGCCACACGTGCCGATGACCGTCGCGCCCGCGTGCCGCGCGAGGTGTGCCTCGATACTCCCGACCCCGCCCGCTGCCGCCGAGATGACGACGGTGTCGCCCGCCCCGACGCCGACGGCGCGCACGGCATCGTCTGCCGCGAGGCCCGCGAGGAAGAGGCTGCCTGCGACCTCCCAGGAGAGGGCCGCGGGCTTCGCGACGAGATTCGCCGAGGGTACGACCACGAAGTCGGCGTGCGAGGCCATGACCGCGTGTCCGAGCACTTCGGCGCCCCGCGCGAAGGAGGCCACCCCCTCGCCCACCGCGACGACGAGACCCGCGAAGTCGCTGCCCTGACCGACGGGGAAGTCGACGGGGAACTCGTCCCGATAGTCGCCCGCACGGAGATACGCCTCGACGTGGTTGATGCCCGCGGCGAGCACTTCGACGAGCACTTCACCCGGCCCCGGGGCCGGTCTCTCGACCTCGACGACCTCGATTCTCTCGAGACCGCCGTATTCGGCGATGCGGACTGCCCTGTTCGGTCGACGTCGAGCGCTCATAGGCGACATCCTGGCCTCCAATCCTGAGTATCCCGAGAGACATCGCAACTCGGTTCGCACTCGGCGGCCGACGTGGTTGACTTCGATCATGTCGAGTGCCTCTATCGCTGCGGTCGGAATCGGCGCACAAGTGCACGTGCGCGATGCATCCGCCGCCGACGTCTGCCCCTGGCCGGGCGAGCCGACCGGGATCGTCGTGCGGTCGGCGGGCTCGGCCCTCGCGGGAGTGTGGGGACGCAGTGTCGGCCGGGTGTGGTGGGTCGAGTTCGACGAGCCGCAGACGCGCTCCGACGGTGAGGGACCGTTTCTCTCGGCCCCCGTGCACGAGAAGTACCTCGAGCTCGCACCCCCGCTGCTCGGCGACGCGTGGGCGCTCTCCTGAGCGCAGAAACGGAGAAATGACATGGGTTTCCTCGACAGACTGCTCGGCAGAGACGAGTCCGAATCCCCCCGCACCTCGGCGACGGCGTCGCCGGCAGCGGCGCGATCGGATGACGAGATCGCGGTCGAGCGCTACCGGTACCTCTTGCGTACCGCACCGCCCGAGACGATCGAGAGCGTGCACACCGAGGCCTTCGGAAAGCTGACGTCGGAGCAGCGCGATCTGCTCTTCGCCCAGTTGAGTGCGAACGCGACCGAGTCGGAGCGTCCCGCCGACGCCGCGCCCGCGAGCCTCGCGAAGGCCGCCACACGATCAGAGCTCCGCGAGCCCGGCTCTCTCGAGCGGGCGTTCGGCGGAGCAAACGGTTCGGCTCGCGACGGAGCGGGTCGCGCGCAGAACGGCCCCGGTTTCGGGTCGATCGTCGGCGGCTCGCTTCTCGGGTCCGTCGCGGGCTACGTGATCGGCTCCGCCCTCGTCGGCGCATTCCTCCCGCCCATCGACCCCGCGACGGAGGCGGGAGCCGACGGTGGCACCGAGAGCGGTGCCGAGTCGGGTGATGCCGCGGGCGACTCGGGCGGTGACTTCGGAGGCGGTGACTTCGGAGGCGGCGGCGACTTCGGTGGGGGAGACTTCGGCTTCTGATGCATCCGCTCTTCCTCCTCGCATCGTCGTCGTCGGCGGCGGCGGACGACCTCTCCGGTCTCGTCGGCATCGCGGCGCGCATCATCGCCGCGCTCGGTGAAGTGGGTGTCGGCCTCCTGACCCTCGTCGAGACGGTCTTCCCTCCCATTCCGAGCGAGGTCATCCTGCCTCTCGCGGGGTTCCTCGCCAACACGGGGGATCTCGACTTCGCGCTCGTGCTCGTGAGCGCGACCGCCGGGAGTTATCTCGGAGCACTCGCCCTGTACTACCTCGGGCTCTGGGTCGGTGAGGAGCGCACGATCCGCGTGCTGTCGCGATTGCCTCTCGTCGATCGGGAGGATTTCGAGCGGGCATCCGGCTGGTTCTCGCGGCACGGTCGTTCGGCCGTCTTCTTCGGCAGGCTCATCCCCGGCGTCCGTAGTCTCATCTCTCTGCCCGCGGGTGCCGCGCGCATGCCGGTCGGGGTCTTCTCCGTGTTCACCGTCGGCGGCAGCCTCGCGTGGAACGCCCTCCTCGTGGGGGGAGGGTTCGCTCTCGGGACGCAGTACGAGCTCGTGGATCGGTATTCCGGCGTGCTCGACGTCGTCGTGATCGCCGCGATCGTGCTCGTCGTCGTGCTCCTTATCGTGCGCAGGGTGCGCAAGGGGCGCGCGGTGACAGCGGGGGGCGACGATGCGCATTCGTGAACTCGTCGACACCGACCTCGAGCGCATCACGGCGCTCAACAACGCGGCGGTGCCGGCGGTGCCCCTCACCGACGTCGACGAGATGCGCGGGCTCGTCGCCCGGAGCGACCACGCCTTCGCGGCGGTCGACGACGAGAGCCCCGACCTCGTCGCCGGTTTCGTGATCGGGTTCGAGCCCGGGCGCGACTACGCGAGCGAGAACTACGTGTACTTCGATGCGCGATCGCGCGACTTCACCTACGTCGACCGCATCGTCGTGGATGCCGCGGATCGCGGTCGTGGCGTGGGGCGCGCGCTCTACCGGGAGGTGTTCGATCGCGCGCGCGCCGCCGATCGCCGGGAGGTGACGTGCGAGGTCAACGTCGAGCCGCCCAACCCGTCGTCCCTCGCCTTCCACGCCGCGCGAGGGTTCGTCGAGGTCGGTCGTCAGTCGACGAAGGGCGGAACCGTCGTCGTGGCGCTTCTCGCCGCGCGCGTCGGCGACGGCGCCTCCGACGCCCTCCCGCTCGCGTGACCTAGCTCACTCCGGGCTCGCCCGCAACGGCGCGCGCCCGCGCGATGTCGTCCGTTAGATTGACGACGTGATCGACGACGCCCTCTCCCGCAGGGCTGCGCTCGGTGTCGCCCTTCTCCCTGGTTCGCCTCTCGACTCCGCGGATCTCGACCGCCTCGTGCGCTGGCGCGACGACGCGCGGCTCCGGGCCGGCGACGCGGCGGAAGCCCTCGCTCTCGCCCGTGACATCGCACCGCACGTCGGCGGGGGCGTGTCGACGGCCACGCGGTGGAGCGCTCTTGCGACGATCGCCCGGGCCGACCTGACCGTCGCGCGCGCCGTCGAACCCCACCTCGACGCCCAAGACATCCTCGCGACCGCGACGGCCGTCGACCTCGCGGCGATCGGCGCCGGACCGTCGAGCACGTGGGGGGTCTTCGCCGCCGAGTCACCCGACACGCGGCTCGAGGCGCAGGACCGACCGCCCGCAGCCCGGCTCTCGGGCACGAAGCCGTGGTGTTCTCTCGCCGGTCGGCTCAGCCACGCTCTCGTGACGGCGCACACCGACCGCGGTTCGCGCGCGCTCTTCGCCGTCGCTCTCGGATCCGCCGCCATCACCGTGCGCGACGACGCCTGGGTGGCGCGCGGACTCTCGGGAGTGCCGAGCGGCCCCGTCGACTTCCACGACGTTTCCGCGGTGCCCGTGGGCGCCGACGGCTGGTATCTCGAGCGGGCGGGGTTCGCGTGGGGTGGCATCGGTGTCGCGGCGATCTGGTGGGGCGGGGCCCTCGGGCTCGCCGACAGTCTCGCGCGCTCGGCGTCGACGCGAGAGCCCGACCAGATCGCCCTCTCCCATCTCGGTGCCGTCGACGCCGCTCTGCACGCGGCAGGGGTCTCGCTCGCTCACGCCGCGGCGATCGTCGACGCGGGGGGCGCGACGAGGTCGGAGGCGCGCATCCTCGCTGCTCGCACGCGGTCGATCGTCGCGAGGGCGGTCGAGGAGACCCTCTCGCGGTGCGGGCACTCGCTCGGCCCCGCGCCCCTCGCCCTCGACGCGGAGCACGCGCGTCGGGTCGCCGACCTCACCCTGTATGTGCGCCAGCATCACGCCGAGCGGGACGACGCGGCACTCGGCCGCGCGCTCGTGACCGAGGGAGCCCGATGATGGATTTCGACCACCGCACCGAGGGGACCGCCGACGAGGTGTGGCTCGCGGCGCCGCAGTGGGCCGAGGTCCCCGCCCTCGTGCTCACCGACCTCGCGAGGCTCGTCGTCGTGTCGGCGCACCCCGACGACGAATCACTCGGCGCGAGCGGGCTCATCATCCACGCGGCCCAGCTCGGCGTGCCCGTGCACGTCGTCGTCGCGACGAACGGGGACGCCTCGCATCCCGACTCTCCGTCGACGACACCGGCCGAGCTCGCCGCGGTGCGTCGCGCCGAGCTGCTCTCGGCGGTGCAACACCTCGCCCCCGGGGCATCCGTCGATTTCCTCGAGCTCCCGGACGGTCGATTGAGGGAGCACGTGGACACCCTCGCGGCGCACCTCGGGTCGCTCGAGCTCGGGCCGCGCGACCTCATCGTCGCGCCGTGGCGCGGGGACGGCCACGGCGACCACGAGGCGGCGGGCGCGACGGCAGGCAGGATCGCACGCAATCGCGGCGCGCAAGTGCTCGAGTACCCCGTGTGGATGTGGCACTGGGCGACACCGACGGATGCCCGCGTGCCCTGGTCGCGGCTCGTGACACTCGCGCTCACCGAGGAGCAGCAGGAGCGCAAAGAACTCGCGATTCGCGCCCACACGAGCCAGAATGCTCCGCTCTCCGACGCGCCGGGAGACGAAGTGCTCCTCGGCGACCGATTCCACGACCACTTCTGCCGACCGTTCGAGGTCTTCGTCACCCCGCTCGGGAGCGCGACCCTCTCGAGCAGCTTCTTCAGCGATTTCTACGAGGGCAAGAGCGACCCGTGGGGATTCGAGACGCGGTGGTACGAGATCCGCAAGCGCCAGCTGACGGTCGCGTCGCTCCCGCGCCCCCTCTTCGCGTCGGGGCTCGAGATCGGGTGCTCGATCGGCGTGCTCACCGCCGACCTCGCCGGGCGATGCGCGAGCCTGCTCGCGACGGACATCGCCGAGCAACCGATCGCGACAGCGCGGGCGCGACTCATCGAGCAGAACCACGTCGAGATCACGCGAGCAGACGTGCCGACCGAGTGGCCTGACGGACAGTTCGATCTCGTCGTCGTCTCCGAGGTCGCCTACTACTGGAGCGCCGAGGATCTCGATCGGGTGCTCGAACGCATCGCCCTCGCTCTCACGCCCGACGGGGTCGTCGTCGCGTGCCACTGGCGCCACCCCGTCGAGGGCTACCCGCAGCGCGGTGACGACGTGCATCGCGCGTTCCGCGAGCACCCCGCGCTCGCGCTTCTGTCGGAGCACCGTGAAGACGACTTCCTCCTCGACGTGTTCGTGCGGCCCCCCGCTCTCTCGGTCGCGGCCGAGACGGGGCTCGTGTGAGCGCTCGCGCGACAGGCATCCGATCGGTCGCCGTCGTCGTGCCCGTGCGCAACGAGGAGGCTCTGCTCGGAGCGAGTCTCGACGCGATCGACGCGGCCATCGACGAGGTGCGGCGGTCGCCCACATGGCGATCGGTCGAGATCGTCGTCGTCGTCGTGCTCGACGACTGCACCGACGGATCAGCGTCGATAGCCCGCGAGCGTGAGGGTGTCGTCGTCGTCGAGGTCTCCTTCCGCTGTGTCGGCGCGGTGCGGGCTCACGGCACCGCGCACGCGCTCGGTGCCACCCGCGTCCACCCCGCGGCACTGTGGCTCGCGCACACCGACGGCGACTCGCGCGTTCCGCGCGAGTGGATCACGAGCCAGCTCGATCACGCCGCGACGGGCGCGACCGTCGTGCTCGGCTCCATCCGTCCCGATCCCGCCGACCTCACGCCGGCGCAAGTGCACACCTGGCAGCTGCGGGCAGAGTCGGATGACGCGCTGCACGTCCACGGAGCGAACCTCGGGGTGCGAGCCGACGTCTACCTCGAGGCGGGCGGATTCCACGCTCTCGCCGAGCATGAAGACGCCGACCTCGTCGACCGGCTGCGCTGCGGCGACGCGCGCATCGCGCGAGCGGCGGGAGGGCCCGTCGTCACGTCGGCACGCACGTCGGGGCGAACGCCGGGAGGGTTCGCGGCCTACGTGCGCGAGAACTACTGAACCGGAGCGGCAGCCGCGACGCCGACTCGGGGCACGATGTGCACCGCGACATCCGCGATTACGCCATCGTGCACGGTCGCCGACATGTACGTGCAGTGCGGTTGCCGTCGTCGGTCGGTGGGGGAGCCGGGGTTGAGGAGCCGGAGACCGTTCGGCGTCGTGGTGTCCCACGGGATGTGGCTGTGGCCGAAGACGAGCACGTCGGTGTCGGGGAAGGCGAGGTCTGCGCGGGTCTCCCGCCCCTCACGAGCTCCCGTCTCGTGGGTGACGGCGAAGCGCACCCCCTCGACCGCGAATCGCGCGGTCTCGGGCAGTCGCGCGCGCAGCTCGGCGCCGTCGTTGTTGCCCCACACCCCGACGAGTCGGGTCGCCGCCGCCTCGACCCGATCGAGGGTGGCGACATCCACCCAGTCACCCGCGTGAACGACGAGGTCGGCAGCCCGGATCGCGGTCCACAGCGGTTCGGCGAGGTCGCGCGCGCGCTTCGGCAGGTGGGTGTCGGAGAGGAGCACGAGCCTCACGCTCACGACTCCGCCGCGATTCGGGCGCGTGCCCGACGCTCGAGGGAGCCTCGCACGAGAAGCCCGACACCCGTGCCGATCGTGAAGGTGTTGAGCGGGTAGACCGCGACGCGCTCGACGAGCCCGATGCCGATGCCGAGCGGGTCACCGAGCGCGAGGGCGACCGCAGCGACGATGCCGATGACCGCGATGACGATCACCCCGATCGCGTAGCCGCGCCATGCGGGGAGGGCGAGGGCGAAGATGCCGAGGAGGAGGATTCCGACGTTGCCGGGGCCGATCGCGAGGGTCGCCGCGAGCACGTGCAGTCCGTTGAGCCCTGCGTCGTAGAGGGCGAGACTCTGGTGGAAGACCCCGACGAAGAAGGTTCCGACACCGGACACGACGAGCAACGAGGCGACGAGCACGCGTTGTGCCGCCTCGGCGAAGAGGATGCGTGCGACGAGAACGCCGCCGATCGTGAAGACCGTGCCCTGCACCATGAATCCGGCGTTCATGAGCGGATGCAGCGGGGAGCACAGTCTGTCGCCGTCGACGGTCGCGCAGTCCGCGAAACCGAGATCGGAGATGTAGTTGCGCACCCAGTCGTAGGGCGGATCGACCCACGCGGCTGCGGAGACGAACTCGAACACGAGGTAGACGAGACCGAACAGGAGAACGACGCCCGCGGTGCGTTGGCGTCGGGCGGGAGTCATCTCCCCACTGTAAGTGTGACGAGAGCACCGACTCGCTGCCCGGGAGGGCGGAGTCGGTGCTCTCGGGTGCTGCCTCGGATGAGGCGAGCGGGAGTGCGCGAGGTTACGCCTGGAGGGCGACCTGAGCGTCGATCGAGATCGTGACCTTGTCTCCGAGGGTCAGTCCGCCGGCCTCGACGGCCGCGTTCCAGCTCACACCGAAGTCGTGACGGTTGATGTCGGTCGTGAACTCGGCACCGGCGACGGTCTGGCCGTATCCGTTGACGATGACTCCGCCGAACTCGCCGCGGAAGGTCACGGGCTTGGTGACGCCACGGAGGGTGAGGTCGCCGTCGATGAGCCACTCGTCGCCGTCGTTGCGCACGCCGGTCGAGACGAACTCGATCGTGGGGTACTGGTCGATGGCGAAGAAGTCGCTCGTGTGGAGGTGGCCGTCGCGGTCCTTCTGGCCGGTCGTGACCGAGGCCACGTCGATCGTCGCGGTGAGCGTCGTGTCGAGCGGGTCGTCGGTCGTCACGACCGTGACGTCGAAGGTGCCGAAGGAGCCCTTGACCTTGGAGATCGCGAGGTGGCGCACCGAGAAGGTGATGGCCGAGTGGGTGGGGTCGAGCTTCCAGGTTCCGGCGACGTATCCGGGAATCGATTCTGCGGTGATGGTCATGGTGACTTCTTTCTCGAAGGGGACAGGGGCGGCGCTGAGCGCACGATTCTATGCAATCGCATCGACCGCGACTCTATTCCCACACGAGCGCGACTCGTGCACGCGCGGCCGTCAGGAGGGGCGCGATGTCGGCGCGGTGTCGCGCGTGCGCTGCGGGTCGTACTCGGCGAGCGAGCCGATGACCGAGTCGATTCGCTCTTGCGTCTCGAGCGAGAGGGGGACTCCCGCGGCCTTGACGTTCGACGTCACCTGCTCGGGTCGCGAGGCCCCGATGATCGCCGACGCGACGTTCGAATTGCGCAGCACCCACGCGATCGCCAGCTGGGCGAGATCGAGCCCGACATCCTTCGCGATGGGCTTGAGGCCCTGCACAGCCGAGAGCACGTCGTCGGTCATGAATCGCTTGATCATGTCGGCCCCGCCCTTGGAGTCGGTCGCGCGTGACCCCTTCGGGAGCGACCCTCCCGGCTTGTACTTGCCGGTCAACACGCCCTGAGCGATGGGGGACCAGACGATCTGGCTGATGCCGAGTTCGCGCGAGGTCGGTTCGACCTCCCCCTCGATCACGCGCCAGAGCATCGAGTACTGGGGCTGGTTCGAGATGAGCTGGAAACCGAGCTCGGTCGCGAGCGCGTGGCCCGCGCGCAGCTGGTCGGCGTCCCACTCCGACACACCGATGTAGAGCGCCTTGCCTTGGCGCACGACGTCGGCGAAAGCCTGCATGGTCTCTTCGAGAGGCGTCTCGGTGTCGAACCGGTGCGCCTGGTAGAGGTCGACGTGATCGGTCCTGAGCCTCGAGAGCGATCCGTCGATCGACTCCATGATGTGTTTGCGGGAGAGACCCGAGTCGTTCGGTCCCTTCGGACCGGTCGGCCAGTAGACCTTCGTGAAGATCTCGAGAGACTCACGACGTTCGCCCTTGAGGGCCTTGCCGAGCACCTTCTCGGCCGCGGTGTTCGCGTAGGCGTCCGCGGTGTCGAAGCTCGTGATACCCGAGTCGAGGGCGGCGCGCACGCACTGCAGGGCGGTGTCGTTCTCCACTTGCGAGCCGTGGGTCAGCCAGTTGCCGTAGGTGATCTCCGAGACTTTGAGTCCGCTGTTTCCGAGGTATCTGAATTCCATGGGTCAACGTTACGCGCCGGTCCCGCCTTCCGCTCCGCTCTCGCGTGGCCTACTGTGGGGAGGTCGGCGCACCACGATGGCCGGCACGCTCGCCCCCGCCAGCGATGAGATGCCCCGCTCTCGTCTGGCGCACGAACCGTGTGCGCCGACTACCAGAAACCGGTCCCGTTCTGCCTTCCCACCGCTCCACGTCACTCGTTCCGAAGAGAGCCGCCGCCACCCGCCGCGCGGCAGATCACGCCGCAGGCGCTCGCGCGCACCGGCCGGAGCGCTCGACCCTCGGTGTCATGCGTGCGGGGCGCAAGGTCCTCGCGATGATGGCCGTCGGTGCCGCGATGGCGATGTCGGTCTCGTACGTCATTCCGAACGCCGCGACCGTCGCGACCGCGAACCCCGCCGAAACCGCCTACGACGGAGCGGACGCGCAAGTCGCCGCGCCCGTCACTCCCGGAGCCGCCGGTGCCGCGATCGCGCGCGACTCCTACGGGGTGACCGACAAGCCCGAACCCACTCCGCCGCCCGTCGTGGCCGCCGAAGCTCCCGTGGCCGCCGCCGAAGCGCCGCCCGCAGCCGAGGTGTCCTACGCCCTCTCCCCGTCGACGTCGTCCGCCGAACTGCAGTGGCCTGTGCCGCCGAGCACCGTCATCGCGAGCAGCTACGGCCCGCGCAGTTGCGCGATGTGCTCGAGCTTCCACGAGGGCGCCGACTTCAGCGCTCCCGCGGGCTCGCCCGCATTCTCGATGGCCGCGGGAGTCGTGACCGTCATCAACGCCCCCAACTGGAGCGCCCTCGGAACCCACGTTCGGGTTCAGCACGTGATCGACGGCCAGCAGGTCGAGTCGGTGTACGCGCACTTGCAAGAGGGTTCGCTGCAGGTGTCGGTCGGAGACTCGGTGACCGCGGGGCAGCCCCTCGGAGCCGTCGGATGCACGGGCCGATGCTCGGGAACCCACTTGCACTTCGAGATCCGCCCCGGCGGCGCGGCCGTCGACCCGGTCGCGTGGCTCTCCGCGCGGCTCGGATAGCCGTTCGGGGACGACGCTCAGCGTCACGGGGCTAGCCTCGGCCCATGGGTCGATTCGCAGACAGCTGGCGGTCTCACCTGCTGACCACCCTCTCGGGCAACGACGAGGGTCGACCGCACTGGGTCGCGAAGATCGAGCAGGGCGACGACGCGGGGTTCTTCGGTCCCGGTTCCGCCGCCTGGGCCGTGCACGGCGGTATGCCGACGATGGTCGCGGGAATCCGCGCGCTCCTCATGCAGACCCTCCACCCCGGGGCGATGGCCGGCGTGCACGACTGGTCCCGCTACCGCGACGACCCCCTCGGTCGGCTCTCGGGCACCATCCAGTGGCTCATCACGGTGACCTTCGCCGACACGACACTCGCGACGGTCGAGTCGGGGCGGGTGGGCCGCTTCCACGATCGCGTCGTCGGCACGTACCTCGACGCGAACGGGGTCGAGAAACCGTATGCCGCGGGCGACCCCGAACTGCTCTCCTGGGTGCACGTCGTCTTCACCGACGCGTTCCTCTCCTCGCACGAGCTGTGGGGAGGGCCGATTCCCGGCGGTGCCGACCGCTACGTGTCCGAGTGGTCGAAGGCGGGGGAGCTCGTGGGAGTCTCCGACCCGCCGCGATCGCGCGCCGAGCTCGCGTCGCAACTCGACTCGTTCCGCGACCGCGGCATCCTCAAGACCGACGAGCGCGTCGCGGAGGCCGTGCGATTCATCCGCAACCCTCCGCTCCGGCCGACGATGATGCCGTTCTACCGCATCATGTTCGCGGGTGCCGCCGCCTCTCTCCCCGACCACTATCGCGAGATGCTCGGTCTCCGACGATCGCGATTGCCGGCCGTCTGGGCGACCGGAGTCATCCTCCGCCTCGTGCGCGGGCTCCTCGGGGAGTCGTCGACCTCGGAGGATGCCGCTCGAGCGCGTATCGCGCGCATCCGCTCGTCCCGACGCGAGCCGAGTGACGGTAGCGGCGGCTAGGGTCGTCAGCGTGGCGCGCGGCTCGGCAGCGCGCTCGACAGGAGGAGATCGGTGAGTCGGCAGGACGGCAGCGATCGCCAGGTGAGCGACGAGTCCGTCGACAGCTCGACCGCGACCATCCTGCACGTCGACCTCGACGCGTTCTTCGCCTCGGTCGAACTCCTCGACAGGCCGGAACTCGCCGACCGCCCGGTCGTCGTCGCGGGCAGGTCGATGCGATCGGTCGTGACCGCCGCCAACTATCCCGCGCGCAAGTTCGGGGTCCGCTCGGCGATCTCCCTCGCGCAAGCGATGCGCCTGTGCCCGCACGCCGTCGTTCTCGAGCCCCACCGGGAGAAGTACACGCACTATTCGAAGCTCGTGATGTCGATCTTCGACGACGTCACGCCTCTCGTGCAGCGCATCGGCATCGACGAGGCCTTTCTCGATGTGGCCGGGGCTCGCGGGTTGCTGGGGTCACCCGCCGACATCGGCCGCCTCATCCGGGCGCGCGTGCAGTCCGAGACTCGGCTCACGTGCTCGGTCGGCGCCGCGTCGACCAAGTTCGTCGCCAAGATGGCGTCGCAACGCGCGAAACCCGACGGCCTCCTCGTCGTGCCCGCCTCCGACACTCTCGCGTTCCTGCACCCTCTGCCGGTCGGCTCGCTCTGGGGAGTGGGGGAGACGACGGAAGACGCTCTCGTGTCACGCGGCATCCGCACGATCGGCGACATCGCGGCGACGCCCATCACGGCTCTCGAGCGCGCCGTCGGCGTCGCGGCGGGGGCGAAGCTCCTGGCCCTCGCGAACGGTCGGGACGGCCGCTCTGTCGTGCGGGAGGTCGACGAGAAGAGCGTCGGGCACGAGGTGACGTTCGAGGTCGATGTCGACGACGCCGAGACACTCAGGCGTGAACTACTGCGACAGTCGGATGCCGTCGCCGTGCGTCTGCGGCGTGCGGGGTTCGTCGGCCGCACGATCGTTCTCAAGCTCCGGTACAGCGACTTCCGCACCATCACGCGATCGCGCACGATCACGGAGCCGACCGACCTCGGCCGACGCATCTACGAGGAGGTGCGGGGCATCTACGACGCCCTCGGTGCGCACGACCGGGTGCGACTCATCGGCGTGCGGGTCGAGCAGCTGTCGCCGGCCGAGGCGCAAGTGGCCTCGCTGTGGGACGACGACGAGACCTGGCGTGAGACCGAGAAGGTCGTCGACGGGGTCGCCGAGAGGTTCGGCCGCTCGGCCCTCCGGCCGGCGTCGCTCCTCGGCCCCGCGACCCACCTCGTGAAGCGGGGCAAGCTCGGCGATGCGCGGCAGCGTCGAGTCGACCCCGACGAGGGGTGACCCGCGCCGCCGGCGTCACACCCTCAGCCGAGGATGACCGCGCTGTGCCCGGGGAGCGTCGTGGAGTCGGCGGAGACGTCGGCCGCGGCATCCGTCGACAAGAGCGTCGTTCCGCCCACCGCGAGAGTCACCGGTGACTCGCCGAAGTTGACGGCGATCGTCGTCGCACCGCGACTGATGATCATCGTCCGCTGCGCGTCGGTGTCGACGTGCTCGACCGACAGCTCGGCGAATCGCGGATCGGTGAGGTCGGGAACGGTGCGGCGCACGATCGCGAGTTCGCGGTAGAGCGCGAGAAGTCGCGCGTGATCGCCCGACTCCGCCTCTGCCCAGTCGAGCTTCGAGTTCTCGAACGTCGCCGGATCCTGAGGGTCGGGCACGACCGCGGGGTCCCACCCCATCTTCTCGAACTCGCGGATGCGACCCTCCGCCGTCGCGGTGCCGAGCTCGGGCTCGGGGTGCGACGTGAAGAACTGCCACGGCGTCGACGCCCCCCACTCCTCGCCCATGAAGAGCATCGGTGTGAAGGGACCTGCGAGCGTGAGCACGGCGGCGATCGCGAGCTCGCCCGTGTCGAGTGTCGCCGCAAGGCGATCACCCACGGCACGGTTGCCGATCTGGTCGTGATTCTGGTTCGCGACGACGAGACGCCACGTGGGCATCGACTCGGTGTCGATGGGCTTGCCGTGGTCGCGCTCGCGGAACGACGAGTAGGTGCCGTCGTGGTAGAAACCGCGCGTGAGCACCTTTTCGAGCGACTCGAGCTTCGCGAAGTCGCCGTAGTACCCGGTCGTCTCGCGCGAGAGCGCGACGTGCACGGCGTGGTGGAAGTCGTCGCTCCACTGCGCGAGCAGACCGTAGCCCCCCGCCTCACGCGGGGTGATGAGCGTGGGGTCGTTGAGGTCGGATTCGGCGATGAGGGTGAGCGGCTTGCGCAAGTGGGCCGAGAGCGCATCCGTCTCCTCCGCCATCTCCTGCAGGATGTGCGTATCGGAGGTGTCGACGAGCGCGTGCACGGCGTCGAGGCGCAGACCGTCGACGTGATAGTCGGCGAGCCAGAGTCGCAGGTTGTCGAGGATGTAGCGGCGCACGACGGGCTCGTCGAGGTTGACCGACGACCCCCACGTGTTGGCGCTCGCCTCGTGCAGGAAGGGACCGAACCGGGGGAGGTAGTTGCCGCTCGGGCCGAGGTGGTTGTAGACGACGTCCTGGATGACGGCGAGCCCGCGCGCGTGGCACGCGTCGACGAAGCGGCGGTAGGCCTCGGGGCCGCCGTAGCTCTCGCTCACGGCATACCAGAGCACCCCGTCGTAACCCCAGTTGTGCGTTCCGTTGAAGCCGTTGACCGGCAGCACCTCGACGAAGTCGACACCGAGAGACACGAGGTGGTCGAGTTTCTCGATCGCCGAGTCGAGGGTGCCACCGGGCGTGAAGGTGCCGATGTGGAGCTCGTAGATGACTCCGCCGCCGAGCTGCCTGCCCGTCCAGTCGGAATCGGTCCACGCGAAAGCGCCCGGGTCGTCGACGCGCGAGAGCGCGTGTACGCCGTCGGGTTGACGCCGCGAGCGGGGGTCGGGCAGAACGGTCTCGTCGCCGTCGACCCGGTAGCCGTAGTCGGCGCCGGGGGTCGCGTCGACCTCGCGCGCCGTCCACCATCCGCCGTCGGCCGAGACCATCGGATGCTCGGTGCCGTCGACCACGAGGGTCATCGCCGAGGCGAGGGGAGCCCAGATGTCGAACGGGTGTGCGGGGGACGACATCGGGGTCGAGGTCATGGCTGAACCGTTTCTGCGGGGACGAGCAAGGCGACGGGATAGGTGGCGAGGAGCTCGGAGAGCGGGATCGTGCCGCCGTCGAATCGACGGTTCGTGAGCACGTCGACGACGGGGCGACCGGCGAGCTCGATGATCGTGTCGTCCCAGCCGCCGTCGCGCGCGAGCCCGAGCGGCAGTCGAGTGGCGACGGTGATGGCGCCGCCGCGGTCGAAGGCGACGACGTTGTCGGCGCGAGCACCGAACGCGGGCACCCCGACGTAGCGGGTGAAGAGCTCGGGGTGGTCACGCCGGGTGCGCAGCGCGCGTGACACGACGAGGAGCTTGGCGACACCCGTCTCGTCGACCTCGGGCATGCTGCCGCCGTCGATCGCCGCGAGGTAGAGCGCGCGCAGACCGAAGTCCACCTCGCGCCTGTTGTCGGGGTCGACGAGCGAGGTCTCCCACAGCTCGCTGCCCTGGTAGACGTCGGGGACGCCGGGGGCCGTGAGCTGGAGGAGCTTGGCGGCGAGCGAGTTGCTCCACCCGGCCGCGGTGATGCGACCGAGAAGGCGATCGAGAACCGCCGCCACGCGCTCGTCATCGAACGCGCTGTCGATGAGCGCGTGCATCCGCGTCTCGAAGTCTTCGGCGGGCGCCGTCCACGCCGTCGAGTTGCCCGCTTCGCGCGACGCCTTCTCGGCGTAGGCGTGCAGTCGCTCGCGTGACGCCGGCCACGACCCGATGATCGCTTGCCAGAGGAGCGACTCGAGGGGACCGTCTCCGAGAGGCGAGAGTTCGCGCAGGTCGCCGAGCGCCCCGGCCCACTCGTCGGGGATCTCGGCGAGCACGCTCAGTCGGGCACGCACGTCTTCGCCGCGCTTGGTGTCGTGAGTCGAGAGGGTCGTCATCGAGGCGGGGTGATTCGCGTGGCGGCGTGCCTGCCTCGCGTGGAACTCCTCGGGTGCCACGGCGAACTCCGAGGGGTCGGCGCCGACCTCGGTGAGGGTTCCGAGCCTCGTGTAGCGGTAGAACGCCGTGTCTTCGACGCCCTTGGCCATGACCATCCCGGAGGTCTGCTGGAACCGCCGAGCGGCCGGGTGGCCGGGATTCTCGAGCACCGGAAGGAGTCGCCCGACCTCGTCGGCGAGGTCGGGCCGGTGGTGACGCGCGAGCTCGGCAGCCTCGTGGAGGTGGTGCAGACCGAGAGGCAGGTAGGAGCGGTAGACCGGGAAGCACGTGAGGACTTCGGCGATCGCGTCGGCCGTGACCCCGCCGACCTCGTCGGGGGCGACGCTACCGAGGTCGCGTTCGATGCGGAGGACTTCCGAGCGCAGGATGCCGTCGGCGATCGACCGCTTCGTCGTGTGGATGAGGGCGGTCCACGAGACCGTGTCGCCGCCCCCACGCAGCCTCGAGTCGAGCTCGTCGAGGCGCTCGCGCCCCGCGGGGTCGACGAGAACGCGGTCGATCTCGGCGAGAGCGTCGTAGCCTGTCGTTCCCGAGGTCGCCCACGAGGTGGGGAGGGGCTCGTCTCCCTCGAGGATCTTCTCGACGAGCACGTAGGCGTTCGCCGTCACGCCCGCGAGGCGATCGAGATAGCCGCCGGGGTCGGCGAGGCCGTCGGGGTGGTCGACCCGGAGCCCGTCGGCGAGCCCCTCGCTGAACCAGCGGGCGATCTCGACGTGCGACTCGTCGAAGACCCACGGGGTCTCGACCCGGATGCCCGCGAGAGTGTTGACGGCGAAGAAGCGGCGGTAGTTGAGCTCGGCGTCGGCGCGACGCCAGTTCATGAGCTCGTAGTTCTGCCGCGCGTGCACCTCGGCGGGCGAGGCTCCGTCGTCGGCGGTGCCGGGGGCGATCGGAAAGCGGTTGTCGAAGTAGCGCAACTCGCCCGCAACGATCTCGAGCTTGTCGAGCTCCGACGCGCCCTCGGTGTCGTCACCGAGCACGGGGATGCGCACCTTGCCCCGGCCGAACTCCCAGTCGACGTCGAACGCCTCGGCGTAGCGCGACTCGCGCCCGTGGGCCAGGAGGTCCCACCACCACACGCTCTGCGCGGGGGTCGCGACACCGACGTGGTTGGGGACGATGTCGACGAGCACCCCGAGCCCGACCTCGCGCGCGGCGGCCGATGCGGCCGCGAACCCGTACGCCCCACCTCGCGCGGGATCGATGCTCGCGTGGTCGGTCACGTCGTAGCCGTGATCCGAGCCCTTCTCCGCGGTGAGGATGGGCGAGAAGTACACCCAGTCGGCACCGAGGTCGTGCACGTAGCGCGAGACTGCCGCAGCCGACCGCAAGTCGAAGGACTCGCGGATCTGCAGCCGGTAGGTCGAGACGGGAACGCGCATCAGAGGCTCGACGGGTCGATCACCGGGATCGACTGGGTCATCGCGAGAGACGCGGCGACCGAGTGGTCCGGTTCGGCTTCGGGCTCGGTGAACGCGCGCAGGACGACGAGCGATTTGGCGCCGATCGGCACCATCGCGCCCGCAGCGAGCGGCGGACTGTCGGCGCCGGCGCCCGCGGTGTCGACGACCGTCTCCCACTGCCCCGAGTACTCGTCGGCCGGGAGCTGGAACTCCACGACGTCGTCGTGAGCATTGAAGTAGACGAGGAAGTTGACGTCGGTGATGCGCTCGCCGCGAGCATCCCGCCCGCGGATTCCGCTGCCGTTGAGGAACACGCCGATCGAGCGGCCGAAACCGGAGTCCCAGTCCTCGGGCTCCATGACGCCGCCGTCGGGTGTGAGCCACACGATGTCGGGGAGCGGCTCACCCTCGGTGCGTCGCACGGGGCGGCCGTCGAAGAAGCGAGCCCGGCGGAAGGTCGGGTGCTCGCGACGCAGCTTGGTGACGGCGGAGACGAAGTCGCTCAGCGGCTTGTCCGCACGATCCCAGTGCACCCACGAGATCTCGCTGTCTTGCGCGTAGGTGTTGTTGTTCCCGCCCTGGCTGCGCCCGAGCTCGTCACCGTGGAGCACCATCGGCACACCCTGCGAGAGCAGGAGAGTCGCGAGGAAGTTGCGCTGTTGACGCGCGCGCAGCGTCTGGATGCGCGGATCGTCCGTCGGCCCCTCGACCCCCATGTTCCACGAGCGGTTGTGCGATTCGCCGTCGTTGTTGTCTTCGCCGTTGGCGTCGTTGTGCTTCTCGTTGTACGACACGAGGTCGGTGATCGTGAAGCCGTCGTGCGCCGTGACGAAGTTGATCGACGCGACCGGGCGGCGGCCATCCTGCTCGTAGAGGTCGGCCGAGCCCGTGAACCGTGAGGCGAACTCGCCGAGCGTCGCGGGCTCGCCGCGCCAGAAGTCGCGGACGGTGTCGCGGTACTTACCGTTCCACTCGGTCCACTGCGGCGGGAAGTTGCCGACCTGGTATCCGCCGGGCCCGACATCCCACGGCTCGGCGATGAGCTTGACCTGAGACACGATCGGGTCTTGCTGCACGAGCTCGAAGAATGTCGAGAGCTTGTCGACGTCGTAGAACTCGCGGGCGAGCGCCGACGCGAGGTCGAAGCGGAAACCGTCGACGTGCATCTCGGTGACCCAGTAGCGGAGCGAGTCCATGATGAGCTGGAGCGAGTGCGGGTGGCGCACGTTGAGGGTGTTGCCCGTGCCGGTGTAGTCCATGTAGAACTGCTCGTCGTCTTCGACGAGGCGGTAGTACGCCTCGTTGTCGATGCCGCGGAAGCTCAGGGTCGGGCCCATGTGGTTGCCCTCGGCGGTGTGGTTGTAGACCACGTCGAGGATGACCTCGATGCCGGCGTCGTGCATCGAGCGCACCATGCCCTTGAACTCCTGCACCTGCTGGCCGAGATCGCCCGTCGAGGCGTACTCGTTGTGCGGGGCGAAGAAGCTGATCGTGTTGTAACCCCAGTAGTTGCGCAGACCCTTGTCGAGCAGCGTGGAGTCTTGAACGAACTGGTGAACCGGCATGAGCTCGATCGCGGTCGCACCGATGCGCTGGAGGTGCTCGATGATGACGGGGTGCGCCAGTCCCGCGTAGGTGCCGCGCTGCTCCTCGGGAACGTCGGGGTGCAGCTGCGTGAGCCCCTTGACGTGGGCCTCGTAGATGACGCTCTCGGCGTAGGGCACCTTCGGGTGACGGTCGCCCGCCCAGTCGAAGAACGGGTTGATGACGACGCCGAGCATCATGTGCGCGGCGGAGTCGTCGTTGTTGACCGAGAGCGGGTCGCCGAAGTTGTAACTGAAGAGCGACTGATCCCAGTCGAAGGTGCCGCATGTCGCCTTGGCGTAAGGGTCGAGGAGGAGCTTGTTCGCGTTCGCGCGCTTGCCCGATTCGGGGTCGTATTCGCCGTGCACGCGGTATCCGTAGCGCTGACCCGGCTGGATCTGCGGCAGGTAGCAGTGCCAGACGTAGGCGTCGACCTCGTGCAGTTGCACGCGGGTCTCGGTGCCGTCCTCCTCGAAGAGGCACAGCTCGACTTTCTCGGCCGCCTCGCTGAAGAGGGCGAAGTTCGTTCCGCTGCCGTCAAAAGTGGCGCCCAACGGGTAGGCGGATCCAGGCCAGGTTTCCATGCGTTTCCTTCGATGAGGGGTCGCCTAACCGTAACCGGTCCCCGCGTCGACGGCAGCGCGACCACGGGTGCTTGACACGGGGGCCGCGGAGGACATCGAAAGTGCCCGCGGCGGCGATCGCGTCGTATGCTGGTCGAGAACACGGGAGTCCGGTGAGCCGGGCTGAGAGGAAGCTTCTCCAAGCTTCGACCGTCGAACCTGATCTGGATCATGCCAGCGCAGGGAGGCAGATTCTCTCCGGGTCGTGGCAACCGCCGCGCCCCACACCCGTGCCCGCTTCAGAGACTGAAAGGGCACGACAGTGCACACCACAACACCAGGAACATCCACCCCCACCGGTCGCCGCATCACCTTCCGGTGGCGCGTCGTCGATATCGTCGTCGCGAGCGTTCTCGGAGTCGCCGCCGCCCTCGTCTTCTTCGCCTGGAATCAGCTCTACACCCCCGTCACCGCGCCGTTCGAGGCCTTCCTCCCCGGATCACAGGCGCTGCTCTACGGTGTCTGGCTCTTCGCGGGCGTTCTCGGCGCCCTCGTCATCCGCAAGCCGGGTGCCGCGCTCTACACCGAGCTCGTCGCCGCGGTCGTCTCGGCGCTGCTGGGTGCGCAGTGGGGCGGGTTCGCGACCATCCAGGCGGGCCTCGTTCAAGGCCTCGGGGCCGAACTGGTCTTCCTCCTGTTCTTCTACGCGAACTGGAAGGTCGGAGTCGCGATCCTCGCCGGTGCCGGCGCGGGCGTCGCGATGGCCATCAACGACCTCCTCCTCTGGTACCCCGGTGTCGGCTTCAGCTTCCAAGCCATCTACGCGGTCTCGGCCGTGATCTCGGGCGCGGTCATCGCCGGGCTCGGATCGTGGCTGCTCGCACGGGGACTCGCGAAGACGGGAGCGCTCGGCCGATTCGCCTCCGGCCGCGAGGCCACGGAACTCGTCTGAGCCCGCGAATCCATGCGTGAGGACGACCAGCGGATGACGGCGCCCGGATGACGTCGGCGGACGACGATCGAGGTGCCAGCGTCGATATCGCGGGGTGGGGATGGCGGCACGCCGGGCGCGCCGCCTGGGCGCTGCGCGGGGTGGACCTGCGCATCGAGCCCGGGGAGAGGGTGCTTCTGCTCGGAGCGTCCGGCGTGGGCAAGTCGACGCTCGTGCACGCCCTCGCGGGCGTTCTCGGGGGCGACGACGACGGCGAGAGCGAGGGGTCGCTCCTCGTCGACGGACTCGCCCCCGACGCGGTGCGCGGCACGGTCGGTCTCGTGCTCCAAGACCCCGATGCGAGCGTCGTTCTCGCGCGCGTCGGCGACGATGTCGCGTTCGGGTGCGAGAACCTCGGGGTGCCGCGCGCCGAGATCTGGCAGCGGGTCGACCGCGTTCTCGAGGCCGTCGGACTCGATCTGCCTCTCGCGCACCCGACAGCGCAACTCTCCGGCGGGCAGAAGCAGCGCCTCGCTCTCGCGGGAGTGCTCGCGATGCGGCCCGACCTCCTCGTGCTCGACGAACCGACCGCCAACCTCGACCCCGACGGGGTGCTCGAGGTGCGCGGCGCCGTCGACAGGGTGCTCGAGTCGACCGGGGCGACCCTCGTGGTCATCGAGCACCGCGTCGAGGTCTGGTGGAACCTCGTCGACCGCGTCGTCGTGCTCGGGCCGGGAGGGTCGGTGATCGCGGATGCCGCGCCCGACGTGATTCTCGAGACCGCAGCCGACGCGCTGACCGACATCGGGGTGTGGATTCCGGGGCAGAAACCCGATCGCGCCGAGCGGGAGCAGGCACCCGACGACGTCGTGCCTCTCCTCCGCGCCGCAGACCTCGCGGTCGGCCGGGCGAAGACCGTCGTGCACTCCGCTCTCGACGTCGAGGTGCTCGGCGGTCGGTGTCTCGCGATCACCGGACCGAACGGCGCGGGCAAGTCGACCCTCGGCCTCACCCTCGCCGGGCTGCTCGCCCCGGTCTCCGGAACGGTCTCGGCCACTCCCGCGCTCGCCGGATCACTCGCAGCGTCTCCCCTCTCGTGGCGATCGAGCGACCTCGTGGGCCGTGTCGGCACCGTCTTCCAAGACCCCGAGCACCAGTTCGTGACCGCGACGGTGCGCGAGGAGCTCGAGGTCGGCGCCCGCGCGACCGGGCTCGACGAGGCATCCGCCACCTCTCGCGTCACCGCTCTGCTCGACAGGCTCAGGCTCACCGCTCTCGCGCGAGCCAACCCCTTCACGCTGTCGGGCGGCGAGAAGCGGCGTCTCTCGGTCGCGACGATGCTCGTCACGGCACCGCGCGTGCTCGTTCTCGACGAGCCGACCTTCGGGCAAGACGCCCGCACCTGGCGCGAACTCGTCGACCTCCTCGCCGAGCTGCTCGATGCCGGCACCGCGGTCGTGTGCATCACGCACGACCGGGATCTTGTCGACGCCCTCGCCGACGTCGAGCTGCGGATGAGCGCGGACGGCCACATTCTCGCGACCGCGAGTTCGTCGTGAGCATCCTCACCCCCGTCGCGGGGCCCCAGGCGGTGTACCGCATCAATCCCGTCGCGAAGCTCGGGGCGGCGGCGATCGTCAGCATCGTTCTCGTTCTCAGCATCGACTGGGTCTCGGCGTCGGTCGCGCTCGCGTGCGAGGCCGTGCTCTTCCTCTTGGCGGGCCTCACCCCCCGCCGCTTCTTTCTGCGCACCCTGCCGATCTGGATCGCCGCGCCGCTCGGGGGCATCACGACCCTGCTCTACGGGCGCGAAGACGGCGAGGTCTTCGCGCGTTTTCTGCTCATCGTCGTGAGTGACGGGTCGATCGAACTCGCCATCGCGACGACCCTGCGCGTGCTCGCGATCGGGCTCCCGGCCGTCGTGCTCTTCGTCACCGTCGACCCGACCGACCTCGCCGACGGACTCGCGCAGGTTCTGCGGCTCCCGGCTCGCTTCGTGCTCGGGGCGCTCGCCGGCCTCCGACTCGTCGGCCTCTTCGCCGACGATTGGCGCTCGCTCGAGCTCGCGCGCCGGGCGCGCGGCATCGGCGACACGGGCAGGCTCCGGCGCTTCGCCGGGCAGGCGTTCGCGCTGCTCGTGCTCTCGGTGCGACGGGGCACCAAGCTCGCGACCGCGATGGAGGCGAGAGGGTTCGGATCGTCGACCCCGCGCACGTGGGCACGCGATTCGCGCTTCTCCTGGCCCGAGTGGACGCTCATCGCGATCGCCGTGGTCGTCGCGACCACGGCGACGACGGTGTCGGTCGCGCTGGGGGAGTGGAACTTCATTGTCGGCGGCTGAGGGTCACGCGAGTGCCGTCGAGGTCATTCTCGGGCGCGACGCCGCGCAGCACTCGCACGTCGAGGGGCTCTCCGGGCGTCCGCCGGTGGTGCTCATCGACGGCCGGTCGGGCGCGGGCAAATCCACGCTCGCCGAAGCACTCGTCGCCCGATGGCGCGACTCCCGCGTCGTCGACCTCATCCGGCTCGACGACATCTACCCCGGCTGGTCGGGGCTCCGCGCCGCGAGCGAACACGTCACCGAGCACGTGCTCGAACCGCACGCGCGAGGCGTCGACGGTCGCTGGAGACGCTGGGACTGGAAAGCGGATACCGCGGCCGAGTGGCACGGCGTCGACGCGGGATCGGCGCTCGTCGTCGAGGGCTGCGGCGTCGCGAGCGCGGCCAACCGGGCGCTCGCGACGACGACCGTGTGGGTCGAACTCGACGAACCCGAGCGCCGACGCCGCGCCCTCGAGCGCGACGGCGACACGTTCGCCCCGCACTGGTCGGCGTGGGCGCGCGACGAAGCCCGCTTCATCGCGCTCGAGTCGCCCCAGACATCCGCCGATCTCGTGATCGACGGCCGTACCATTGCGCCGTGACGACCGCAGCCCAGACCACCGCGCCCCCGACGATCTCCGCGCCGCAACTCGTCGCCCAGCTCGCGGGCCCCACCCCGCCCGTCGTGCTCGACGCGAGCTACCTCCTCGAGCACCCCGAGTTCGACGGCGACTACCGCTCGACCGACGCTCGTGAGGGCTTCGAGCGGGCCCACGTTCCCGGCGCGCTCTACGTCGACGTCGCGCGCCAGTTCTCCGACCCTCGCGGGTCGACGCACTACACCCACCCCTCGCCCCAGGCCGTCGTCGACGAACTCGCGCGGCTCGGCATCGGGGAGGGCGCGCCTGTCGTCGTCTACGACACGACGCAGACGATCTTCGCCGCGCGCCTCTGGTATCTGCTGCGCTGGGTCGGCGTCGACGCGCGCGTGCTCGACGGCGGGCTCGCCGCATGGACGACGGCGGGGCAGGACGTCGAGACCGGCCCGACGGCGCCGCCCGCCGCCGTCGCCCCGTGGTCGGCGCGCGAGACCCGCGCGGCCTGGGTCACGCGGACCGAGCTCGTCGCGCGGGCGACCGCCGACGAGCGCCCCCTCGTGTGCGGTCTGCCCGCGGGGAGCTTCGCGGGAACCGCCGTCAGCCGCTACTCGCGCCGCGGTCGCATCCCGGGGAGCGTCAACGTCTCCGCTCGCGCCCTCTTCGCCCCCGACGGCACAATGCTGCCGGCGGCCGAGATCGCCGAGGCCTACCGTGCGGTGGGCGTCGACGGCTCCGAGGAGGTGCTGCTCTACTGCGGAGGCGGCATCTCGGCGTCGGCGAACGCACTCACCCTCGCCGCGATCGGCATCGACTCGGTGCGCATCTACGACGGCTCGCTCGAAGAGTGGTCGACAGACGAGAGCCTGCCACTCGAGACGGATGCGGAGACACCCGGGACCGCGCACGCGGAACGCTGACCGCGCGCGGGCTCGCACCCGCACCCGCGCCGGCGCTCGGGGCGAAGCTCAGGCCCAGCCGAGCTCGTGCAATTGGTCGTCGTCGATGCCGTAGAAGTGGGCGATCTCGTGCACGAGGGTCACGTGGATCTGGTCGCGCAGCTCCTCGAGGTCGGCGCACGCGGCGAGCAGAGGCTCCCGGAACAGCACGATCCGGTCGGGCAACTCCCCGAAGCCGTAGGTGCCCCGCTCGGTGAGGGCGACACCCTCGTAGATTCCGAGGAGGTCGAGCGAACCGTCGTCGGGGCGATCCTCCGTGACGAACACGACGTTGTCGAGTCCGTCGACCATCTCGTCGGGGAGCTCGTCGAGCTCGGCGACGACGAGCCTGTCGAACTCCTCGCCGTCCACATCGTCGGGGCTCACGGCTCGTCCACGGCGTCGACGAGCGAATCCTGCACCCAGCCGAGCCAGTCGTAGATGTCGCCGAGCATGAGCAGCTCGTCGCTCGGAGGCGCGGGGTCGTCGACATCCGAATCCGAGATCCCGAGTCGCACGGCGAGCATGAGACGGATGTCGGTGAGCGAGCGCAGCCAGGCCCCGACCGCGGCCTCGTCGAGCAGCACGGCGGTCTCGGTCTCGGCCGTCAGGCACTCCGCGACGTCGGCGATGATGCGCTGCGCGTTGCCGATCTTGCGCGCGCCCAGGCCATCCGCGGTGAACCGACGGAACTCCGCGGCATCGTCACTGTCGGCGTAGGCGTCGGGCAGGAGGCGCGCGAGGACCGGATCGGCGGGCGCCGCGTCGTCGCGACGAGTGCTCAGCACCCCGGCGACCTGGCTCGCGAGCTGCGTCAGCAGGGCCGCCTCGACGGGCTCGAACTCGGCGGAGACCAGTCCGCGGTCCGCGCGCGTGAACGCCTTCACGATGCGGTGCTCACGAGTCGTCCCGCTCGAGGGTCGCCCAGAGGCCGAAATCGTGCATGGCCTCGACGTGGCGTTCCATCTCCTCGCGGGAACCGGTCGCGACCGTCGCGCGCCCGTCGTTGTGCACCCCGAGCATGAGGCGCTCGGCACGCTCGCGCGAGAAACCGAAGTAACTGCGGAACACCCACGAGACGTAGGTCATGAGGTTGACGGGGTCGTTCCAGACGACCGTCGACCAGGGCGGCGCCGTGCGCGGGGCCTCGACGACCTCGGGGTCGAGCACGCCGACGGGAGACGAGATCGTCACGACCGCTCCCTTCCTCCATGGTCACACCCGGCCGAGCCTCCAGCAGGCGGGACCCCCAACAGAAAGGCCCCGCCGAAGCGGGGCCCACTGTATTGGGGTGAACGACGGGGCTCGAACCCGCGACATCCGGCTCCACAAGCCAGCGCTCTACCAACTGAGCTACGCCCACCACGAGTCGCAACCGCAGAACTGCGACGACGACAACCACACCATCGTAATACACGAACGCCGACCGCGGCGAACGCGCCTGATGCGGCGAACCCAGACGCGGCGCTATCAGCCCAGGCGCGGGGCGAAACTCTCGACGACCGACGACGCGACCGCGGCTGCCTCGTCGCTCGACGGCCCGGGGTCGGCCACGAACGCGGCGAGACGGTAGTACTGCAACTCGCGAATCGACTCGAGGATGTCGGCGAGAGCGCGGTGGCCGCCGTTCTTCGACGGCGCATTGAAGTACACGCGCGGGAACCACCGCTTCGCGAGCTCCTTGATCGACGAGACATCCACCGAGCGGTAGTGCAGGTGACCGTCGACGCGCGGCATGAACTTGGCCAGAAACGCCCGATCGGTGCCGATCGTGTTTCCGGCGAGCGGAGCGAGCTGACCCGACGGCACGAACTTGAGGATGTACTCGAGCACCGCGAACTCGGCGTCGGCGAGGCTCACGCCGTTCGGCACCTCGTCGGCGAGGCCGGACGACGCGTGCATCTCGCGCACGAAATCGCCCATGTTGTCCCACGCAGACTGGTCGGGCCTGATGACGACCGAGAATCCATCGTCGACCGGCTCCAGATCGAAATCGGTCACCACCACCGCGACCTCGACGAGCTCGTCGACAGCGAGATCGAGTCCCGTCATCTCGCAGTCGATCCAGACGAGACGATCCGCAGCAGTACCCATGGGCCGAGTCTAACGTCGAGCCCCCGACGCCCCGGCCGAGCAGCAGGGTGGGGAGGAGACGGCGCATCGGAGCGTGGTAGGACTGGACTATGACAGAAACCACACCCTCCATCGAGCGCGGCGACGAATACCTCGTCATCTACGTCGGCGGACCCTACGACGGACAGACCGACCAGCGAATCAGCACCGACGGCTCGTGGGACACCACGGTGACCGCCATCGCGGCCGTCGACGGCAAAGAGACCCTCGAGAACTACGACATCGTCTCCGCCACCGAGGTCGACGGCAAAGTGCACGCCACCTACCGCTGGGACAAAGCCGACAGCGAGCCCGCCGAAGACCCCGAAGACCGCGGCGGCCGGCAGTAGCCGGCACACCCTCCGCGCGGCATGACACTGCTGTTCTTCTCCTCGGCGTTCTGCGACCCGTGCGCTGAAACGCGCGCCGTGCTCGTCGACGTGGAAAAGCTCGTGCCGGCCGTGCGCATCGTCGAGCTGGATGTCGCCGCCCACACCGCCGAAGCGGAGCGCGCCGGCATCCGCTCGACCCCCACCATCGTGGTGCTCGACGCGAGCGACGCCGAAGTCTTCCGCGCCGAAGGCGTGCCCACGCGCGACCACGTGCTCGTCGCCCTCGCGAAAGCGATCTGACCCCGACGACCGCTCGCGAGCGTCACGACCGCGCGCCACACGCGCTGAGGTATCGTGGGACCGCCCTCCGCGCCTCCGTAGCTCAGGGGATAGAGCAGGAGCCTTCTAATCTCTTGGTCGCAGGTTCGAATCCTGCCGGGGGCACCATCCCGCCGACGCGGGCCGCCCAGCCCTGCGCTTACCGGCCGTCGTCGCCCACGTGCGGCGGATTGATGCGCTTGCTCACGCTGTTCGCGTTGACGGGAGGCGAGTAGATGTCGTCGCCGCGGTCCTCCGCGAGATCGTCGTCCTCGCCGGCGGGCGACGGTCCCTGCGTCGGCGGCGTCGATGCGGACGCCGGACGCGGCGCCCCGGTCGGCTCAACGAGCTCGGGCGACGCCGGCATCGCGACAGTCGTCGCGGGATCGTTCTCGATGACGGCGGCGGGCGACTGAGCCGACGGCGCGCTCGCGACCGGGGGGGTCAGCGGAACCGGGTTCGACGCTCCCGCGCGAGGAGCAAGACTGCGCGGGGCAGCGGCGGGCGCGGTATCCGCGGGAGGAGGTGTCGCCGCTGAGCCCGAGCCGCTCGACGCCTGCCCGGCCGCCCACGCCTCCTGCTGTGTGACGAGATCCTTCGAGTTCTTGGAGTCCTCGTACGCCCACAGCTCGAGGTCGTTCTTGAAGAGCTTCTTCGCGCGCGACGGCTTCGCCTGCCACGTGACCATCCGGTCGCGGAACTCGAGGAGCGATTGCTCGGCCTGGAAGCTGAACGAGATCGAGTCGTTCTTCATGGACGCGATCTGGTGCGCGGCCCAATCGGCGGCGAGACCCGAACCGGGAACGGCGAGGAGTCGCACGCGCACATCGGCTTCGCTCGCCACGTGGTCGGCGTGCTGCTGCTCGGGCACGCTCAGGGTGTTCCACACCGACGCCTTGCGCGCGGCGCCGATCATCGTCGCGACGGCGGCGATGCGGTTCTCCCGGTCGTTGAGGGTGATGAGACGCTTCGTCGACCCGCGCCCGATGAGGGCCGCCACGAGGCCGGCGACGACGATCGCCACGAACGGGATGATCGCGCTCACGACGACGGTCTGCCCGTCATTCGAACCGAACCACTCGAGAAAGTCATTCCACCACTGCATAGGGGCAAGATAGCCCGCCGCGGACCCGCCGCGTCGGCCATCGCCCGAGTGTCACGACAATGCGGGTCGGATGAGGCTGCGGCTAGCGCCAGCGCAGGCGAGGGCCGCGCGTCGTCGTCAGCCGCGGAAGCACGCGAGAGCGTCGTTCATCGCCCAGAACTCGCCGTCGACCATGAATCGGCGTTGACGCGCGAGGAACCTCTTGGCACGGAACCGTTGGCCTGCCGGGGCCGTGAACCGCTCGACGTATCCGAGCACGTCTCCATCGGCGGTCGTGACCCTCCAGAGTTCGTCGTGCAGTTGCACGACGCCGAGGCCGGTCGGGCGGCGGATGTCGACGAAATCGAGAGTGGGCATCATTCCTCCTGTCGCGCCGCCGGCCCGGCTGCTGTGTCGACTCGACGCTAAACGCGACGGGCGACATTCAGGAGTGCGCGAACATCCGCCCGCGTCTGCGGGTCAGCGCGCGGTGCCGTCGACGGCGAACTCGTCGATCGCCGTCACCTCGTCGTCGGTGAGCGCGGCGCCGTCGAGGGCCCCGAGGCTGTTCTCGAGCTGCGTGACACTCGACGCGCCGATGAGTGCCGAGGTGACCTGAGGCTGACGCAGAACCCAGGTGAGCGCGAGCTGCGCGAGGGTCTGCCCGCGACCGCGGGCGATCTCCTCGAGCCCGCGGGCGCGCTCGAGGTAGGTGTCGCTGATGGTCTCCGAGTTGATCCATCGACCCTCGGCCGCGCGGGAGTCGGCCGGAATGCCGTCGAGGTAGCGGTTCGTGAGCAGCCCCTGGGCGAGCGGCGAGAAGACGATGCTGCCCATACCGAGGTCGTCGAGCACGGGGAAGAGCCCGTTCTCGATGTGCCTGTCGAACATGTTGTAGCGCGGCTGGTGGATGAGCAGGGGGATCTTGTGCTCGGCGAGAGCCGCGTGCGCCGCGGCCGTCTGCTCGGGGTCGTAGTTCGAGATGCCCGCGTAGAGCGCGCGGCCCGACTGCACGGCCGTGGCGAGAGCACCCATGGTCTCCTCGATGGGAGTCTCGGGGTCGGGGCGGTGGTGGTAGAAGATGTCGACGTAGTCGAGCCCCATGCGGTCGAGGCTCTGGTCGAGCGACGAGAGCAGATACTTGCGCGAACCGAAGTCGCCGTAGGGGCCCGGCCACATGTCGTACCCGGCCTTCGACGAGATGATCATCTCGTCGCGGTAGGGGCGGAAGTCGCGCGCGAACACCGTGCCGAAGTTGGACTCGGCGGCGCCCGCATCCGGTCCGTAGTTGTTGGCGAGGTCGAAGTGGGTGATGCCCAGATCGAAAGCGCGGCGGAGGATCGCCCGCTGGGTGTCGAGCGGTCGGTCGGAACCGAAGTTGTTCCACAGGCCGAGGGAGATGGCGGGGAGGCGCAGACCGCTCCGGCCCACTCTCGGGTAGTCGACGGACTCGTAGCGATTCTCTGCAGCGACATAGCTCATGCTGCCAGCCTAGGGCGGCGCGGGCACCGGGGAATGGTGGAGCGGCATCCGGTGTTCAGGTGAGAGGCCGCACAGGAGATCCCGCGGCCGGGAAAGTAGGGTCGAACCATGCAGACTTTCGTACTCGCCGGTGGATGTTTCTGGTGCCTCGACGCGGTTTACCGCGTACTCAAGGGAGTGGAGTCGGTCGTCTCCGGCTACACGGGAGGCGACACCGCCTACCCGAGCTACGAGGCGGTCTGCACCGGTCGCACCGGCCACGCCGAAGCGGTCGCCGTCACTTTCGACCCCGACGTCATCCCCGCCGACGTCATCCTCGACGTCTTCTTCACGCTCCACGACCCGCGCCAACTCAACCGCCAGGGAGCGGATGTCGGCACGCAGTACCGCTCGGCGATGTTCTACACGGACGACGCGCAGCGCGCTCTCTTCGAGTCCGCTCGGGACCGCGCATCCGAGATCTGGGACGGCGGAATCGTCACCGAGATCTCACCCCTCGGCGAGTGGTTCGAGGCCGAGTCGTACCACCAGGACTTCTTCGCCAAGAATCCCGGGCAGGGGTATTGCATGGCCGTCGCGCTTCCCAAGGTCAATAAGGTGCGCAAGTCGTATTCTGAATACATCCTCGCGTCCTGACGCTCCTCGCGTCGGTCGCCGAGGGTCACGAGAGAAGGGGCTCAATGATGAGCAACGACAACTTGACGATGGAGCGCCACACGTGGGTCGCGTTCGGCTCGGCCGGGGCGATCGGTTCGGTCCACCGGGTCGTGGGTGGTTACACGTTCCGCTTGCTGCGTGACGAGCGCGAGCGCGCGACCTACCCGTCGCTCGAGGTCGCGAAGCGCGCGCTGCACGCGAGCCTCGTGCCCGGGTCGGAGTGGCCGGAGTTCCGCGAGCACTGACTCGTCTTCCCCGCCCCAGGGCGGTGCGAGGGCGCAGCATCCACGGATGCGGGCGACCTCGGTTTCTCGCGAGCCCGGGCGCCGAGACTCTCGGCATGACAGACACCATCACCATCGCCGGCGTAGTCGGCACCGTTCCGCGTCACGTGCTCACGGGCGCGGGACTCGCCATCACGAGCTTCAGGCTCGCCTCCACACAGCGCCGCTTCGATCGCGCTCAGAACAAGTGGGTCGACGGAGACACCAACTGGTTCACCGTCACGACCTTCCGCCAGCTCGCGCTCAACGTCGCGACATCCGTGAGTAAGGGTGACCGCGTCGTCGTGCTCGGCAGGGTGCGACTGCGGGATTGGCGGGCCGACGACAAGTCGGGGACAACGGTCGAGATCGAGGCCGATTCGCTCGGCCACGACCTCGCGTGGGGGTCGGCGGTGTGGTCGCGCTCGACGACGAATTCGGGCGCGGGCGAGTCCACCCCATCCGCGGCGCCCCACGCTTCGGCGGGAGGGGGTGGCGCACCCCAGAGCGCGGCCGCGCACGATGCCCCGGCGAGCGTCGGTAGCGGCTCAGGCGAGGGCGCGGCGCAGAGCGAATGGGCGACCGCGTCGCTCGGTGACGGCGAGGTCTCCGAACCGCCGTTCTGAGTGAGCACGGCTCTCGGTCTCGAAGGTGAGAGCCCCACTACACTCGACCCGACGCGATCGCCTCCGATCGTGAGAGTCGGGAGTGCGTGGTGCGTCGCAGAGTCAACGAGAGTGGTCGGCGCGCGGTCCGAGGGCTCGCCCTCACGGGACTGATCGTCGCCGCGACCCTCGCCCTCGCGGGGTGTTCGACCGAGTCGCTCACGCCCGAGCCGTCGGCGAGCGCGGAGCCGACTCCGAGCCCGTCGGCGCCCGAGTCCGCCCCCGAACTCGTGCCCGACGGTTCGGCCGCCGACAACCGCGCCTACTTCGATCTCGTCAACTCCGATCTTCTCGACGACGGCGCACGCCCCGGAGGGCGACCCATCATCGACAATCTCGTCGAGGCGGGTTTCGACAAAGACCTCATGCAAGTGACGCCCGACGGCACGGTCACGGGCCTCGAAGCCGACTCCGTGCAGTTCTCGGTGCGGTTCGGCGATGAATGCCTCATCGGCCAGTCGAGCGCCTCCGGCTACTCGAGCAGCGTCGGTCCCGTCGTCGCCGAAACCCGATGCCTCCTCGGAGTGACCCGCGCCATCGACTGGTGACGACGCGCGGCGTTCGCGACGAGCGCGCGGCGAGATCGGAGCCGTGGGTCGGTGGCGAGGCTTCTCCCAAATAGACTGGGCAGATGGCCGAATACATTTACTCGATGGTGCGCGCCCGCAAGGCGGTCGGCGACAAGCTCATTCTCGACGACGTCACGATGTCGTTCCTCCCCGGAGCGAAGATCGGGGTCGTCGGGCCCAACGGTGCCGGAAAATCGACGATCCTCAAGATCATGGCGGGGCTCGACACCCCGAGCAACGGCGAAGCCCGACTGAGCCCCGGTTTCACGGTGGGCATCCTCATGCAGGAACCCGAACTCGACGAGTCGAAGACCGTGCTCGAGAACGTGCAAGAGGGCGTCGGGCCGATCAAGGCGAAACTCGACCGCTTCAACGAGGTCTCGGCCGCCATGGCCGACCCCGACGCCGACTTCGACGCGCTCCTGGCCGAAATGGGCACTCTGCAAGAAGAGATCGACGCGGCAGACGCGTGGGACCTCGACTCGCAGCTCGAGCAAGCGATGGATGCCTTGCGAACCCCTCCGGGCGACGCCTCCGTCACTAGCCTCTCCGGTGGAGAGAAGCGTCGCGTGGCCCTCACGAAGCTCCTGCTCTCGAAGCCCGACCTGTTGCTCCTCGACGAGCCCACCAACCACCTCGATGCCGAGAGTGTTCTGTGGCTCGAGCAGTTCCTCTCGAAGTACCCCGGCGCCGTGCTCGCCGTCACTCACGATCGGTACTTCCTCGACAACGTCGCGGAGTGGATCGCCGAGGTCGACCGCGGTCACCTCTACCCCTACGAGGGCAACTACTCGACCTACCTCGAGAAGAAGGGTGCCCGCCTCGAGGTGCAGGGCAAGAAAGACGCGAAGCTCGCGAAGCGCCTCTCGTCGGAACTCGAGTGGGTGCGGAGCAATGCGAAGGGCCGACAGGTCAAGTCCAAGGCGCGACTCGCGCGCTACGAGGAGATGGTCAACGAGGCGGAGAAGACCCGCAAACTCGACTTCGAGGAGCTCGTGATCCCCGTCGGGCCCCGCCTCGGCGCTCAGGTCATCGACGCGAAGAAGGTGCACAAGGCCTTCGGTGAGCGCGTGCTCATCGACAACCTCACCTTCACCCTTCCCCGCAACGGGATCGTCGGCGTCATCGGGCCCAACGGTGTCGGAAAGACGACCCTCTTCAAGACCATCACGGGCATCGAGCCCCTCGACGGCGGCGACCTGAAGGTCGGCGAGACCGTCGACATCTCCTACGTCGACCAGGATCGCGGCGGAATCGACCCGAACAAGACGCTGTGGGAGGTCGTCTCCGACGGCCAGGACTTCATCCAGGTCGGCAAGACCGAGATCCCGTCGCGCGGCTACGTCTCGCAGTTCGGGTTCAAGGGTCCCGATCAGCAGAAGAAGGCGGGTGTGCTCTCCGGTGGTGAGCGCAACCGCCTCAACCTCGCGCTCACGCTCAAGCAGGGCGGCAACCTCCTCCTGCTCGACGAGCCCACCAACGACCTCGACGTCGAGACTCTCGGCAGCCTCGAGAACGCGCTCCTCGAGTTCCCCGGATGCGCCGTGGTCATCACTCACGATCGGTGGTTCCTCGACCGCATCGCGACGCACATCCTCGCCTACGAGGGCACGGCGGAAGACCCGGCCAACTGGTACTGGTATGAGGGCAACTTCGAGGCGTACGAGCAGAACAAGATCGAGCGGCTCGGGCCCGACGCGGCGAAGCCGAGCCGCGCGACCTACCGGAAGCTCACGCGGGACTGACGGCATGACCCGCATCCACGTCGACATCCCGCTCCGCTGGTCGGATTTCGACGCGTACGCCCACGTCAACAACGCCGAGATGCTGCGCTTGCTCGAGGAGGCGCGCATCCAGGCGTTCTGGCGACCCGACTCGGGGGCGGCACCCGCTGTAGCCACGGCCATCCTCGACGCTCGCCCCGGAGCCGAACTCATCAGCCTCATCGCGCGTCAGGAGATCGAGTACGTCGCCCCGATTCCCTACATGCGCGCGCCCATCGACATCGAGATGTGGATCGGACGCATCGGGGGAGCGAGTCTCGAGATCTGCTACGAGCTCTACTCGCCGAGCGGCGTGACCCCGCGCATCCTCTTCACCCGGGCGGCGACCACTCTCGTGATGGTCACGGCCGCGACGGGCAAACCGACGCGCATCAGCGACGAGCTCCGTGACGCGTGGAGTCCCTACCTCGAGGAGCCCGTCGTCTTCACCAAGCGCTCCTAGCCCAAAGAACGCAGTTTCCGCGAGCGTGCGCCGGATCCGGCGCACGCTCGCGGAAACTGTGTTCGGTGGGGGCGGTGGCAGGGGCGGGGTCAGGCGCGCGGGGGGCGCACCATTCCCTCTTGCGCGACGCTCGCGAGCAAGCGACCCGCGCGGTCGAAGATGCGCCCGAGCGAGAGCCCGCGTCCTCCGATCGCGTTGGGTGACTCCTGCACGTAGAGCATCCACTCGTCGACCCTGCCGAACCGGTGCCACCACATCGCGTGGTCGAGGCTCGCGGCCTTGAGCCCCGGGGTCACCCACGCGAGACCGTGGCGCCGGAAGATCGGTTCGAGGATGGAGTAGTCGCTCGCGTAGGCGAGGGCGGCCCGGTGCAGGTTGGGGTCGTCGGGCAGCGTGCCGACCGACTTGATCCACACGGCCTGGTGCGCCACGTGAGCGCCCTCGACGCTCAAGAAGATGGGCGAGGGGACATGCCTCATGTCGAAGGGGCGATCGTTGGCCCAGTACTTGGCCACGGGGTGGTCGAGCGCGCCGAGCACCTCGGCGGCACTCGGCAGCGATTCGGGGTCGGGGAGGTCGGCGGGCATCTCGACCTGGTGCTCGAGGCCGGCATCCTCGATCTGGAACGACGCGATCATCGAGAGGATGGGGCTGCCGTCCTGGTAGGCCTGCGTGCGCCGCGTCGAGAACGAGCGGCCGTCGTGGATGCGGTCGACCGAGAACGTGATCGGCAGCTCGACATCCCCGGGGCGCAGGAAATACCCGTGCATCGAGTGAACGAAGCGGTCGTCGGGGATCGTGCGCATGGCCGCGACGAGAGACTGGGCGAGCACTTGGCCACCGAACACCCGACCGAGCGGAACCCACTGGCTCGGCCCCGTGAAGATGTCTTCGCTCGTTCGCGCCCCCGTGTCGGTGAGGTCGAGGGCGGTCAGGAGCCCGGCGAGCGGATCGGCAGCGTGCTCAGCGGTGTGCGGCTGATCGGTGTGTGGCTGATCGGTCATGGTTCTCCCCGACTGTCGATCGTGCGTGTGCGATTGTGCGCGTGGAGGGCGTGCTCCCCCGCGCAGAGTATTTTAGAGGGCACATGAGCCGTGACTTCTCTCTCACTGATTCGCTTTCCCTCGCAGACCTCCAGGTCTTCCTCGGCCGGGCGGGTCGCGTCGACGACGGTTCCGTGCGCCTCACGGCGAGCGGTCGCGTGCTCGCGGCCTACGTCGCGGTGCTGTATCCGAGCGGGCTGCTCGACGAGTCCCCGACGGTGCTCGGGTTGCGTACCTTCGCTCTCACCGAACCCGCCGAGTTCGACGCCGTCGTGCCCGTGCGGGGGCTCCTCGACCGCATCGTGCGGCTGCAGAACGAGTCGGTCGACGCCACGGCCGCCGTGCGGGTGTCGGTTCCCCCCGAGGTTCTCACCGCCACGTGGGCGGCCATCTCCGCCCCTCGCGGAGGGTGGTCGTCGATCGGATCGACGTCGAGCTCGGCACTCGAGGCGGCTGCTCGCGCGGGGATCGACGAGGTCGCTGCGGCGATCCCGTCCGGCACGGGCGAGCAGATCGTGCAGCGCGTGCGATCCGAGGTGTGGGGTCGCCCGCTCCCCGACAACGAGAGGGTCACGACGGGCGCGGCTTTCGCGGCATACTCGCTCGGTTTCCTCCCCGCCGTCGAGGGTCACGCCGCGGGGGATGTCGCTCCTGCCGCCGCGAGCGATGTCGCCGTGTTCGAGGCGGGACCGTGGACGCGACTCTCGACCGATCGCGGCCACGTGCTCGTCAAGCGGAGGACGCGCTTGGGTCTCGCCTGAGCCTCTCGTCGGCTTTCACCCGGTCGGTGGTGCAGCCGGCGCCGGGCCGACGCCGGGGGGAGCCGCCCGCGCGTCGTCGGCGTCGAGGGCGATGCGTCCGAAGAGGAAGAGGATGATCGTCGCCGCGGGCGCCGCGATCGCCTCGCCGCGCCCGACCGTCCAGTCGGCGTCCGTCGCTCGCAGGGTGCGCCTCGTGACGATGGGTTTGACGGTGCTCGGGGCATGGAGTGAGCGCGCGACGGCGACCGCCCCCGACGCGACGGCGGGGACCGTGAGGGGCAGGCCGAGGGCGTGCGAGATGTCGTAGCCGTGCACGACCGCTTCGGTGAGCTCGGCCAGATGCCCGCGACCTCGCCCTCGACCCTGACCGCTCTCGCTCGCCGTGACCCGTTCGCGAGCGAGGGAGCGGATGCTCGCGACGAGCTCCTCGGGCGTCGACCGCGCGGCTCGGCGGCTCAACTCGTCGACCACCCTCGAGGGCGGGATCCTCTCGCGGAACACCGCTCGAGCGCTCGACGTCGCGAGCTGAGTGACCGAGCTGCCGAGTCGCCACACAAGGTGACCGGCGACGTCGCGCACGCGCCATCCCTCGCACCTGCTGGGGGACTCCCACTCGGCGGGCTCGAGGCCCTCGAGGAGGTCGGCCACGACGTCGAGTGTCGACGCGGTGAGAGGCCGCCAGTCGCCGGTCACCCCGGTCTCGTCTGCGCCGCCGCTCTGACTGAACGGGAGGTGTCGGGAGATGTCGTTCATGAGCCCTCGATCGCACGTCGGTCGGTACACTCAGCCTAATGCGCACCCCCCGCCCGCTTCCCGTGTGGGCGGGCCGCACCGCGGTGCTCATCGGCATCGTCCTCGTCGCGCTCAACCTCCGCACCGCGGTCGCCGCGATCTCGCCGATCGTCGCCGACATCCGCGCCGACATCGCGATCGACAGCGTCGGTCTCGGCCTCATCGGGGCGCTTCCGCCTGTCGCGTTCGCGATCTCCGGTCTCGTCGGCGGCTCGCTCGCGCGGCGCGTGGGTCTCGAGCGCCTCCTCGTGCTCTGCATCCTCGCGATGGCTCTCGGTCACGTCGCTCGGGGGCTCGCGCCGTCGTACGGCGGTTTGCTCGCCGGGAGCGTCGTCGCCTTCGCGGGTATCGGCCTCGCGAACATCCTCTTGCCGCCCCTCGTGAAACGCTATTTCCCCGATCGCATCGGGCTTCTGACGACCGTCTACGTGTCGATGATGTCGATCAGCACGGCCGTCTCGGCGTCTCTCGCGGCGCCGCTCGCCGACGCGGCGGGCTGGCGCTGGTCTCTCGGCGTGTGGGCGGCGCTCGCCGTGGCCGCGCTCGTGCCGTGGGTCGCCGTGCTCGCGTCGAATCGCGGCGAGCGGATGTCGTCGCGCAACGCCGGCACCGCCAGCGATGCCGACACCTCCACTTCCGCCGCCCCCGGCACCGACATCCCCGTCGCGCCGACGGGCCGTCTCGCGGGGCCGGTGTGGCGCTCGCGCACGGCGTGGGCGGTCTCCGCGGTGTTCGCGCTGTCGTCGCTCAACGCCTACGCCGCGTTCTCGTGGCTGCCGCAGATCCTCACCGACGTGTCGGGGGTCACGCCCCTCGAGGCGGGAGCGCTCCTCGCCGTCTACGGTCTCGTCGGGCTGCCCGCGGCCATCCTGCTCCCGCCCCTCGTCGTGCGGGCGCGGTCGGTGACGCCGCTCGTGTTCGCGGGCATCGCGTGTTTCATCGGAGGGTACGCCGGCCTCCTGCTCGCGCCGACCGCCGTGCCGCTCCTGTGGGTCGTTCTCGCCGGCGCAGGTCCGCTCCTGTTTCCCGTCGCGATCGTGCTCATCAACCTCCGCTCCCGCACGGCGGCGGGCTCGGTCGCCATGAGCGGCTTCGTTCAGGGCGTCGGCTACACCGTGGGGGCACTCGGTCCCCTCGCCGTGGGGCTCATCCACGACGCGACCGGTTCGTGGACGGTGCCGCTTCTCGTGCTCATCGCGACCGCCGTCGCGTGCATCGTCCCCGCGATCGCCCTCGGCCGTGTCGCGTTCGTCGAAGACGAGGTCGAGAGGCGCTGAGACGCTGAGACGCTGAGACGCTGAGGTGCTGGGGCGGCGCATCGGCCGTCGTCGGGCGCCTCAGTCGATGTGGCTCTCGCGGTGCACGAGCGCGGCCGCGCCGATGAGGGGGCCGTCGCTCGAGAGCGCGCTCGGCACGACGCGCACTTTGGTCACGAACCCGAACACCGCTCGAGACGCCACAGCAGTGCGGATGTGGGCGAAGAGGTCGGGTGTCACGAGCGAGAACCCGCCCCCGATCGCGACGACATCGAGGTCGACGAGGGCAGTGGCGGAGGCGATCGCCTGACCGATCGCGCGGCCCGACCGTTCCACGGCCGCACGAGCCGTCTCGTCTCCGGCGGCGTAGTCCGCCGCGAGCTCTTCCCCGCTCGTTCCCGACCAGCCCCGGCTGCGCGCCCAGCGCACCGTGTTGGGGCCCGACGCGATGGCCTCGACGCATCCGATGCCGCCGCACGCGCACGGGTCGTCGAAGCCCGCGACCTCGACGTGGCCGATGTGGCCCGCGTTGCCCGTCGGTCCGGTGACGGTGCGCCCGCCGAGGATGAGGCCGCCGCCGATCCCCGTCGACACGATCATGCCCATGACGTTGTCGATGCCCCGCGCCGCGCCGATCCACTGCTCGGCGAGGGTGATGCACAGGCCGTCCATGCGCAGTCTGACCTCGGGGGCGGGCACGAGGTCGGCGATGAAGTCGCGCAGCGGGAAGTCGCGCCAGACGGGGAGATTGAGGGGCGAGATGAGGCCGGCGTGTTCGGTGATGGGGCCGGCGGCGCCGATGCCGACACCGACGAGATCCGCGCCCGCCGGCACCCTCGCGAGGGTCGCGAGCACCGACGACCGCACGGATTCGGCGAGTTCGTCGCTCGTTCGGGCGGGGCCCGTGCCGCCGCGGAACCGGCTGCCCTCGACGACGAGCCCCGCGGAGTCGACGAGGGCCGACTCGACCTTGGTGCCCCCGAAGTCGACCGCGAGAGCGAGCGCCGGCCTCATGCGCGCGTCATCCTCGACGGCGAGCTGGGGAGTGGATGTGTCGACGGTGACGGCGTGCCCATGGCCCGAGCTTACGGGTGGTTCGATCCGGGTGCGCGGAGTCGTGACGGCCCGATCGGCCCACCGTGCGCTGTCGGTCGCCGCGCGTACAGTGGGCGCGTGACCGACCCGACCGTCGCCCTGTCCCACCTCGTCGAGCTTCCGCGCTCGATCGTGTGGGATGCCCTCGTCGACCCCGACCTCGTCGCCGGGTGGCTCGGCGAGGCACGCATCGACCCTCGCGTCGGTGGGGCGTTCGACCTCGCGTGGGTCGCGATCGTCGACAGCGCACCCCTGAGCGGTCGCATCACGGTCTTCGACGAGCCCGCGCGATTCGCTGTCGAGAGCGACACGTTCGGACTCCTCGAGTTCGCGCTCGAGGAGGTCGCGGGCGGCTCCCGCGGCACGTCGACCGTGATCACTCTCGAGATCACCGCGCCCATCGAGCCGGCGTTCGTCCCGCGCGCGACCGAACGGTGGCAGCTCGCCCTCGCCCAGCTCTCCGACCTCGTGCGCGGTCATCCGGTGCTCTGGCGACGTGACGAGGGGGTGGCAGACGCCGCGCTGTCACCGGAGCACGCGAGCGATCGAGCGAGCGATGAGGCAGAATTGACTGTCGCCGCTCTCCCCGGGAAACTGCCCGGCCGGCTCGCACACGATCACCAAGGACTCGGTACACCCGATGACAGCTCACACCCGCACCGCCCTCGCTCCCGCTGAACGCGCGGTCGACCTCATCGGAGGGGACCTCACCGAGAAGAGCCTGCGACTGCACCTCGAGGGGCTTCCGGGCGTCGACGCCGTCGGCCTCGAGGCGCGCGCCGCCTCGCTCGGGTCGCGCTCGATCAAGGCCTCGTCGAAGGCCGCAGCGCTCGACACGATCATCAGGCTCATCGACCTCACGACTCTCGAGGGTGCCGACACCCCGGGCAAGGTCAGGTCGCTCGTCGCAAAGGCGATGACCCCGGATGCCGGCGACCCCGCCACTCCGCGCGTCGCGGCCGTGTGCGTCTACGGTGACATGGTCGGCGACGCCGTGGCCGCACTCGGCTCCGCCCACTCCGCCGGTCGAGACGACGGCATCAATGTCGCCGCGGTCGCGACGGCGTTCCCGAGCGGCCGTGCGTCGCTCGCGGTCAAGCTCGCCGACACCGCGGAGGCCGTCGCGGCCGGGGCCGACGAAATCGACATGGTCATCGACCGCGGCGCCTTCCTCGCGGGTCGCTACGGTCTCGTCTTCGACCAGATCGTCGCGGTCAAGGAGGCGTGCCGTCGCGACGACGGGAGCTTCGCCCACCTCAAGGTCATCCTCGAGACCGGCGAACTCACGACCTACGACAACGTGCGCCGGGCGTCGTGGCTCTCGATCCTCGCGGGCGGCGATTTCATCAAGACCTCGACGGGCAAGGTCGCCCCCGCCGCGACCCTCCCCGTGACACTCCTCATGCTCCAGGTCGTGGCCGATTGGCACCGACTCACGGGCGAGAAGATCGGCGTGAAACCCGCCGGCGGCATCCGCACGTCGAAAGACGCCATCAAGTACCTCGTAACGGTCGCCGAGACGGTGGGGGAGGAGTGGCTCGAACCCCACCTGTTCCGCTTCGGAGCGTCGAGCCTCCTCAACGACGTGCTCTTGCAGCGGCAGAAGCTCTCCACCGGCCGGTACTCCGGCTCCGACTACGTGACGATGGACTGACGATGACTTTTCTCGACTACGCCCCCGCTCCCGAATCGACCGCGGTGCTCAACCTCAAGGAGTCCTACGGGCTCTTCATCAACGGCGAGTTCGTCGACGGCCACGGTGAGCCGTTCGCGACCATCTCGCCGTCGACCGAGAAGCGCATCGCGAGCATCGCCCAGGCCGACGCCTCAGACGTCGACGTCGCTGTCGCCGCGGCCCGCAAGGCCTACGACCGCACATGGTCGCGCCTGTCGGGCGCCGATCGCGGAAAGTACCTCTTCCGCATCGCTCGGCTCGTGCAGGAGCGGGCCCGCGAGCTCGCGGTCGCCGAGAGCCTCGACAACGGCAAGCCCATCAAAGAGAGCCGGGACGTCGACATCCCACTCGTCGCTGCGTGGTTCTTCTACTACGCGGGCTGGGCAGACAAGCTCGACCACGCCGGGGTCGGCCCCTCACCTCGCCCTCTCGGTGTCGCCGCGCAAGTGATCCCGTGGAACTTCCCGCTGCTCATGCTCGCGTGGAAGATCGCGCCGGCGCTCGCCGCGGGCAACACCGTCGTGCTCAAGCCCGCCGAGACGACCCCGCTCACGGCCCTGCTCTTCGCCGAGATCCTCCAGCAGGCAGACCTACCCGCGGGGGTCGTCAACATCATCACGGGTGCGGGCGACACCGGCGCAGCGCTCGTCAACCACCCGGGCGTCGACAAGGTCGCGTTCACGGGGTCGACGGCCGTCGGCCGGGCCATCGCGCGGTCGACCGCGGGAACCGGCAAGAAGCTCACCCTCGAGCTCGGCGGCAAGGCGGCCAACATCGTCTTCGACGACGCCCCGCTCGACCAGGCGATCGAGGGCATCGTCGACGGGATCTTCTTCAACCAGGGTCAGGTGTGTTGCGCGGGGTCGAGACTGCTCGTGCAGGAGAACATCCACGACGAGGTCGTCGACAGGCTCAAGAGCCGTCTCGAGACTCTGCGCGTCGGCGACCCCCTCGACAAGAACACGGATGTCGGCGCCATCAACTCCCGGGCGCAGCTCGACCGCATCCGCGAGCTCAGCGACGTCGGAGAGGCGGAGGGGGCGGAGCGTTGGAGCCCCGCGTGCGAGCTCCCCGAGAACGGGTTCTGGTTCGCGCCGACGATCTTCACGGGCGTCTCCACGAGTCACCGCATCGCGCGCGACGAGATCTTCGGGCCCGTGTTGAGCGTGCTCACCTTCCGCACCCCCGCCGAGGCGATCGCGAAGGCGAACAACACCCCCTACGGCCTCTCCGCAGGAATCTGGAGCGACAAGGGGAGCCGCATCCTCGCCGTCGCCGACAAGCTCCGCGCGGGTGTCGTCTGGGCCAACACCTTCAACAAGTTCGACCCCGCGAGCCCCTTCGGTGGCTACAAGGAGTCGGGCTACGGGCGCGAGGGTGGCAGGCACGGCCTCGCCGCGTACCTCGAGCCGACCGGATGGTCGGCGCACGCCGTCGCGACAGGAGACTCCGAATGACCCGCATCGCCGTGCCGAAGACCTACAAGCTCTACATCGGCGGCAAATTCCCTCGCAGCGAGTCGGGTCGTGTCTACGAGATCCAGTCGTCGAAGGGCGCCTTCCTCGCGAATGCCGCGAAGGCGTCGCGCAAAGACGCGAGGGATGCCGTCGTCGCCGCACGCTCAGCGCTGTCGGGCTGGTCGGGTGCGACGGGATACAACCGCGGTCAGGTGCTCTACCGCATCGCCGAGCTCCTCGAGGGCCGCCGGGCCCAGTTCGTCGACGAGATCCGCTCCAGTGAGGGAGTGAGCGCCTCCGCCGCCGAGAAGCACGTCGACGCCGCCATCGACACCTGGGTCTGGTACGCCGGGTGGGCAGACAAATACACGCAGGTCGCCGGGGGCGCGAACGCCGTGAGCGGTCCGTACTTCAACATCTCGGTGCCCGAGCCCACCGGCGTCGTGGCCATCGTCGCGCCGCAGGCGTCGTCTCTGCTCGGGCTCGTGAGCGTCGTTGCTCCCGCGATCGTGTCGGGAAACACCGTCGTCGTGATCGCGAGTGAGCCCGCTCCGCTGAGCGCGATCAGCCTGAGCGAGGTGCTCGCGACGAGCGACGTGCCCGGCGGCGTCATCAACATCCTCACGGGGTCGCCCGCCGAGATCGCGCCGTGGCTCGCGAGCCACGCCGACGTCAACGCTCTCGACCTCGCGGGAGCGGAGTCGCTCGAGTGGGTGGACCTCCAGATCGCCGCGGCCGAGACGCTCAAGCGAGTGCTCCCGCCTGTGACCGGGGTGCCGCGGGCGTCACTCGAGCGCGTGACGTTCTTCACCGAGACCAAAACGGTGTGGCACACGAAGGCCCTCCTCTAGCCCGCCGCACGGATCGTTTTGCCAGGTGCGCGCCCGTGCGGCCGGTCTACAGTCGGTCTCATGAGGATGCTCGTCACGGGGGCCACCGGGTACATCGGTGGCCGACTCGTTCCCAAACTGCTCGAATCCGGCCACGACGTTCGCGCGTTCGTGCGCAACCCGGCGAAGATGCGTGACGTGCCCTGGGCGCGCGACGTCGAGGTCGTCGTCGGCGATCTCGGCGATCGGGACAGTCTCGCCGAGGCCATGCGCGATGTCGATGTCGTCTACTACCTCGTGCACGGCATGGGGTCGGGGGGCGACTTCGAGACCGCGGAGCGGGAGTCGGCGATGAACGTCGCGCGCGCCGCGCGGGCCGCGGGTGTCGCCCGCATCGTCTACCTCGGAGGCTTGCACCCCGACGGCGAGCTCTCGCCGCACTTGCGGTCGCGCGCCGAGGTCGGGCGCATCCTCATCGAGTCGGGGGTGCCGACGGCCGCACTGCAGGCGGGGGTCGTCATAGGCTCGGGCTCGGCGTCGTTCGAGATGATCCGCCACCTCACCGACGTCTTGCCCTACATGCCCGCGCCCCGGTGGGTGCGCAACTTCATCCAGCCCATCGCCGTGCGCGACGTGTTGCACTACCTCGTCGAGTCGGCCACCCTCTCGCCCGAGGTCAACCGCACCTTCGACATCGGCGGGCCGGACGTCTTGAGGTACGGACAGATGATGAACGGCTACGCCCTCGAGGCGGGCCTCAAGCAGCGTCCCATCGCGGCGCTGCCCGTGCTCACGCCGTGGCTCGCCTCGCAGTGGGTCAACCTCGTCACGCCGATCCCGCGGTCGCTCGCCGTGCCCATCATCGCCTCGCTGCAGTACGACTGCGTCATCCACGAGCACGACATCGGCTCCTACATCCCCGAGCCCGAGGGCGGCCTCACTCCCTATCGTCGTGCGGTGCGGCTCGCGCTCGAGCGCGTTCGCGACGGCGAGGTCGAGACGAGCTGGCAGAACTCCTCGGTCGACGGTGCTCCCGCGAACCTGCTCCCGAGCGACCCGGACTGGACGGGCCACACGGTCTACGTCGACCTCAAGTCCAAGACGACGGATGCTCCCGTCGAATCGCTCTGGCGGGTCATCGAGGGTATCGGCGGCGACAACGGGTGGTACTCCCTCCCGGTGGCGTGGGCGGCGCGCGGTGTTCTCGACAAGCTCGTCGGGGGAGTGGGCTTGCGCCGGGGCCGTCGCAATGCCGAACGACTCAGCAGCGGAGACGCCCTCGACTTCTGGAGGGTTGAGAAGATCGACCACGGTCGCTTCTTGCGACTGCGGGCCGAGATGAAGCTCCCCGGCCGAGCGTGGCTCGAACTCTCGGCCGACCCCACAGACGACGGCGGGTCGCACTACACCCAGCGCGCGGTGTTCTTCCCGACCGGACTCGGGGGCCGCCTCTACTGGTTCGCGATCCTGCCGTTCCACGGCATTATCTTCGAGTCGATGGCGGCCAAGATCACCCAGAAGGCTCTCGCGGACACCCCGTCTCCGACGCCGGCGAACGTGTGACGCCGGGCGGCCTCGCGCCGCCCAACTGGTGATTCACATCCCACTCGACCACAATGGGATGACGCTGCCCCCAGGGGCGACAACCGGTGAGGGTACTTCCATGACCGAACATTCCAACGGCGGCACCGAGTCCGCTTCGTACAACGACGAGCGCGAGACCGTGGCTTTCCTCGGCGACAGCCTCACCCGCGAGGGTGACTGGCAGGAGTGGTTCCCCGACGTCAACGCGATCAACATGGGTGTCGGCGGCGACCGCACCGACGACGTGCTCGATCGGCTCGACGAGGTCGTCGCAGCCCACCCCGATGAGATCCTGCTGCTCATCGGCACGAACGACCTCGGCATGAAGCAGAGCGTCGAGCACCTCGTGCGCAACGCGCAGTCTGTGTGCGTGCACTTGCGCAAAGAGCTCCCGGGATCACGGATGCTCGTGCAGTCGATCCTGCCCCGCGCGCGCGAGTACGCGCAGCGCATCCAGGAGGCCAACATCCACTTGCGCCAGTTCTCGTCGACGGTCAACGCGCAGTTCCTCGACCTGTGGCCGGCTCTCGCTCTCGATGACGGCGAGCTCAACCCGGCGTTCTCCGACGACCGCCTGCACCTCAACTCCGCGGGCTACGAGGCGTGGCTCGCCGAGCTGCGACCGGCGCTCGCGCGGTTGCGTGAAGCGCCCCCGATGACGACGCCCATCCAGATCATCCGACCCGACCAGTACGCGCGGCCCGAACCGCTCTGATCGAATGGGTAGCCTGGCGGAATGACCACCTACCCCACCCCGGAGTTCCGGCGCACGGCGCTGCCGCCGAGCATCCTCGCGTCGATCGTGCTCATCGCGGGCATCCTGCTCCTCGGGACCGGCGGTTTCGTGTGGATCCTCTACGCCGTGAGCATCCTCGCCCTCATCGTGCTCGTCTTCACCTGGCAGGCGCGCCAGTGGTGGTGGATCCCCGTGCTCGCGGCGATCGCGGTCGCGTGGAACCCCGTCGTGGTCTTCGACTTCTCCGGACCGGTGTGGCTCGGCGCCCAATTCCTCGCCGCCCTGCTCTTCGTCATCATCGGGTCGACGGTCAAGGTCGCGAACCCCGACGCCCCGAGGCGGCGCTCGCCGGGCTGACCCGGTCTCGGCCCTGCCCTCGAGGGGTGATAATGAGGTAGATGTGAGCCTCGACACTCCGACGGCTGCCCCCTCGCGACGTGATCCGTCGCCGACACCCGTGACAGGAATCCATGACAGACAATCTCGCACCCGTGGTGATCTCCTCCCTCTCCATCCCCGGGCTCATCAAGCGAGACGACGTCGTCATGCGAAAAGGACTCTTCACCCTCGTCAACGGTCATCTCACCCCCCGGGAGTCGATGATCGAGGATCTGCTCTTCCTGCGCTCGGTTCTCGACACCGCCGGCGTGCGCTACTTCCTCGTGCGCGGCGACAATGATCGCCTCGTTCTCGCGGTCGACTGGAAGGACCGCAAGACGCTGCGCGCGGCTCTCGCGACAGCGTGCGCCAACGAACCCTTCTACTCGCGCACCGAAGACCGCGACGAGCGCTCGCGCGTGCTCGTCGCCGAGGGGGCTCTCGGCACCGACCCGAAGTCCCGCGCCTTCACCCTCTACCGGCCCCGCATCGAGCCGCAGGGACGCTTGCGCTACGGCGTCGAGACCGGTGTGCGGCTCGAGCTGTGGGAGTGGAAGAAGGGCGTCATCGTCGCACCGAGCGACAACGCCCTCATGCGCACGACCGTGCCGGCGGCCGAGGTGCAGATCGGCGTCACGCGGCTCTACGATCTCGACTGGCCGACGATCGACGGGATGTTCGACCACCACGCGAGCGACATCACCTTCGACATCGACATCGTGTTCTCGTGGGTCGACGGGGCGTCGATCGAGTGGCAGCGCGCTCGGGCGAAGCGCATGGAGAGCTACGTCGTCGGCGAGGGCGACGACGCCGAAGCGCGCTTCCGCCAGATCGACGAGCTCAAGTACGCGCTGCGCTCGGTGCACCTCTTCGCACCCTGGATCCGCCGCATCTTCATCGTCACCGACTCTCCCGTGCCCCGCTGGTTGGACGACCACGAGGGTGTCACGATCGTGCGGAGCGAAGACTTCTTCGTCGATCCCTCGGTTCTGCCGACCCACAACTCGCACGCGATCGAAGCGCAGCTGCACCACATCCCCGGGTTGAGCGAGCACTTCCTCTACTCCAACGACGACATGTTCTTCGGTCGCCGCGTGACCCCCGACATGTTCTTCTCCCCCGGGGGGCTCACGAAGTTCATCGAAGCCCCCACCCGCATCGGTCTCGGTGACAGCAACCCCGACCGCAGCGGGTTCGAGAACGGTGCGCGCGTCAATCGTCGATTGCTCGCCGAGAGGTTCGGCCGTGTCACGACGCGCCACCTCGAACACGCGGCGACCCCGCTGCGCAAGTCGGTGCTCTTCGAGCTCGAACGCGAGTTCTCCGAGGACTTCACGCGCACGAGCGCGAGTGCGTTCCGGTCGGCGACCGACATCAGCGTCACCAACTCGCTGTACCACTACTACGCGCTCATGACCGGCCGTGCCGTCGTGCAGACGAACGCGAAAGTGCTCTACGTCGACACGACGATGCGCGAGGGGTTGCGCGAGCTCTCGCGCTTGCTCAAGCGGCGATCCCACGACTTCTTCTGCCTCAACGACGGGAGCTTCCCGGAGATCGATGCGGCGGAGCGGGCGACGGCCGTGCTCTCGTTCCTCGACCGCTACTTCCCCATCGCAGCGCCGTGGGAGAAGAGTGCCGCGAGCCTCGCCGACGCGAGGCCCGAGGTCGGCTGAGGCTCGAGCGAACGGTCGGAGCGGGACGTGAGTGACCGTCGGCCCCTCAGACCGACTTCCTGTCAGCGCGTCGAGGCGACGAGCGGCACCGGGAGAACCGAGGGCTGCTCCGGGGGCACGGGGGCGTTGATCCGGGCGGGGATCGTGATGCCCTCGGCCTCGAGGATGCGCGCCGTCTCGTCGGCCGTGACCCACGCCGAGACGGTCGGGTAGTCGCCGATCGGCACGACGGAGTGCAGCACGGTGTCGTCGTAGACGTGGATGAGGTTGAACGACTGGGCGCCGTCGCGGGCTCGCGTGCCGCCGACGGGAACGTTGAGGTCTTGCGTATAGCACGTGGCCGAAGCGACCGAGACGGGAACGCCCGCGAACGTGGCGGTCGTCGAGTAGTGCAAGTGGCCCGCGATGATGCTGCGGACATCCGATCCACGGATGACTTCGGCGAGCCCCGCCTGATCGCGCAGCTCGACCCGCACGGCGAGATCGAGAACGCTCGGCACGGGAGGGTGGTGCAGCGCGATGATGGTGCCGTGAGGAGCCGGAACCGAGAGCTCCTCCGCGAGCCAGTCGAGTTGCGCGTCGGCGATGTGGCCGTGGTGGTAGCCGGGCACGGTCGAGTCGAGCGCGATGATGCGTAGTCCGTTGACGTCGTACACGCGGTCTACCGGAGTCGTGAGGGGGATCTGGTCGAGCAGCTGTTCGCGGAACGTCGCGCGGTCGTCGTGGTTTCCCATGACCCAGATCACGCGAGCGCCGAGCCGTTCGGCGGCGGGCGTGATGATCGCCTTGAGCTTGGCGTACGCCGCGGCTTCACCCTTGTCGGCGAGGTCGCCCGTGAAGACGATCGCCTCGGGCCTGGCCCCCGAGGCCTCGAGCTCGGCGAACAGTTGTGTGAGCCGCGCCTCGCTGTCGACCTCGCCGTAGAGGCGGTCGCCGGCGACGAGGTGCGTGTCGCTCAAGTGGAGTATGAAATGGTCGGGCCGAGCGTGCTGGGCCGTGTAACCGGACATGACTCAACCCAACCACGCGAATCTTGCCGGTAGATGAACGGCAGACGGAGAGTCGCCGTCTCGAGTTCCAGTGGCGAGGGGCGGGTTTTCGAGCGTAGAGTGATACCGCGTCTGACGAATCCGGTCTCAAGCCCGACCGTGCTCGCACGTTGCTCGGTGTCGGAACCGTCGCGTATCGACCACGTCACCTCTCGACCACATCGCGACCTCGACCACTCGGGTCACGCGGTTCGACGCCACGCTCGATGAATGCCGTCGGGGCGAGGGGCGCAGCGACGAACCCACAGCGCGCAACCCCGAAGCGCACGAAACACCCGGAGGAACATGGCCAGGTCCAGCCAGTCGAAGGCGCCTCAGCGTGGTGCATCGACCAAGAAATCGGGGGCGCGGTCGCAGCAGCGTCGCGTGCGCCACGGCGACGAAGCCGGCCTCATCCCCGTGTTGGCGCGCGCCGTGCGGGAGATCGAGTCCGCGGCCGAGCGAGGCAAGGTCGGCCCCTCGAACCGCACCAAGTTCCAAGTCGTCGCCCTTCTCGTGCGCGAAGAGCGCGCGCGGGCCAAAGCCGACCGTGAAGTGAGTGACGCCGAGCGGGCCGAGGTGCTCAAGAGGCTCGACGGTGTCGCGACGATTCTCGCCAAGACCGCGGCGCGCGACACCTCCCTCATCCAACTGCTCGGTGAAGACGCGACCGTCTCCGACACCGCGAAGTCGCTCCGCCGCGACATGCTCATGGCGTCGGGGGTCGAGCTGTCGCCCGACGAGCTCATCATCGCGAAGGAGCCGGCTCCCGTCGTCCCGGCCGCCGAACGCCAGGTCGTTCCCCAGTCGGTCGTCGCGCGCCAGCTCTCGAACCCGTTCCTCGCTCCCGACTTCAGTCAGCCGGTCAAGCACAAGCCGACGACGCGGCGCCTCGCCAACTGGGAGCTCCTCGAGCCCCTCTTCCGCGCCTTCGAATACGGTTCGGGCGGCAACGTCGCGAGCATGGAGCTGCCCGAGCCCAGCGCGAACGACCGTCGGGTTCCCGGCGGCCGCGAACTCTTCCTCCACCAGGCCGAGTTCGTCGCGAGCGTGCGCGAAGGGCACCGCACCTTTCTGCTCGCCGACGAGCCGGGACTCGGCAAGACGGCTCAAGCGCTCCTCGCGGCATCCGCCTCCAACTCCTACCCGCTCCTCGTCGTCGCCCCGAGCGTCGTCAAGATGAACTGGGCTCGCGAGGTCGAGCTGTGGACGCCGAACAAGACGGCCACCGTCATCCACGGATCGGGTGAGAACCTCGACGCGTTCGCCGACGTCGTGATCGTCAACTACGACGTGCTCGACCGCCACATCGGATGGCTGCGCACCCTCGGCTTCAAGGGCATGGTCGTCGACGAGGCGCACTTCATCAAGAACCGGGAGTCGCAGCGGTCGAAGCACGTGCTCTCGCTCGCCGCGAGCATCCGTGCCCGCGCCCCGCGCGCCCTCATGATCGCGCTCACGGGAACCCCCCTCATCAACACGATCGACGACTTCCGCGCGATCTGGCAGTTTCTCGGATGGATCGACGGCGACCAGCCGACGGCCGACCTCATGGATCGTCTCGAGGAGAACGGCCTCACCCCCGCCGACTTCGGGTTCTTCGCCGAAGCCCGCCAGACCGTCATCGACATGGGGATCGTGCGACGCAAGAAGATCGACGTCGCGAGCGACCTGCCGGCCAAGCGCATCGCCGATATCCCCGTCGAGCTCGACGACGAGATCGGACGCTCCATCCGCGATGCCGAGGCGGCCCTCTCGGCGCGACTGCTCGAGCGCTACCGTCGGGGCATCGCGCTCTCGAAGAACCCCGACGACATCGACAGGGCAGCACTCGTGCGCCTCGTCGCGAGCGCCGAACTGGACGAGTCCAAGGCCGCGAAGTCGGGAGACAACGTCTTCACGATGGTGCGCAAGATCGGTCAGGCGAAAGCGGTGCTCGCCGCCGACTACACCGCGCAGCTCGCGCGCTCGGTCGGCAAGGTGGTGTTCTTCGCCAAGCACATCGACGTCATGGACACCGCGGAGGAGACCCTCGCTCGTCGCGGGCTCAAGACGGTGTCCATTCGCGGCGACCAGTCGGCGAGCTTCCGCCAGTCGCAAGTCGACGCCTTCAACACCGACCCGGATGTCTCCGTCGTGGTCGCGTCACTCACCGCCGCGGGGGTCGGACTCAACCTGCAGGCGGCGTCGAACGTCGTTCTCGCCGAGCTCAGCTGGACGAGCGCCGAGCAGACCCAGGCGATCGACCGCGTGCACCGCATCGGCCAGGACGAGCCGGTCACGGCGTGGCGGATCGTCGCCGCGCAGACCATCGACGCGAAGATCGCCGAACTCATCGACAGCAAAGCGGGACTCGCGGCACGCGCCCTCGACGGCGACGACTCGTCGGTCGCCGCAGAGTCGAGCCTCCAGCTCGACGCGCTCACCCACCTGCTCGAAGAGGCACTCGAGCGCGCCGGTCACTGACCCACGTCAGCGACCGCATTCGGTGGCCGCGGGTCGCTCGAGAGCGGCCCGCCGAGCGGCCGACCTACGCTCGCGAGGCGCGGTCGACGAGTCGTCCGATCGCGTCGAGCGGGATTGGCAGCCACGACGGCCTGTTGCGAGCCTCGTAGACGGCCTCGTAGAGCGCCTTGTCGATCTCGAAGGCGTCGAGCAGGGCACGGTCGGCGAGGAGGTCCCGGCCCGACCGCGCGGCGTACCCCTCGACGAAGCTCGCGCGGGCATCCGCAGCCCAGCCCTCGGGTGATGCCGCGGGGTCGCTCATCGAGACCGACCCGGCGACGTAGTCGAAGGAGCGGAGCATGCCCGCGACGTCGCGCAGAGGGGAGTCCTCGACCGACCTCTCGTGCATGGGGCGCAGCGGTTCGCCCTCGAAGTCGAGGATGACCCATCCGCGCTCGGGGACGGAGAGAACCTGGCCGAGGTGGTAGTCGCCGTGGATGCGCTGCATGGGCGGCCACGCGCTCGCCGAGATGCGGGAGTAGACGCTCTCGAGGGCGTCGCGATGCTCGGCGAGAGCCGGTACCTCCTCGACGGCCTGATCGAAACGCGATCGCATGCTCGAGACGACGCCGGCGATCTCCGCGGCCCCCGTCTCGTGCGTCGGAAGAGCGCGCGCGAGGGCCACGTGCACGTCGGCCGTCGCCTCACCGAGCGCGCGGGCTCGTGTGGCGAAGTCGTCACCGGCCGCGGCCGCGCTCACCGCGACGCGCCAGGCATCCTCGACCCCCGGAAGGAACTCCTGGGCGAAGGCGAGGTGACCGTGCGCGATGCCCGTGGGCCGCGCGCTGTCGCGCCACTCGCCCGTGATGTGCCCGATCGACCGGGGCACGACCGTCGAGCCGGCGACACCGAGGGCACTCAACAGGGTGACGTCGGGGTTGTCGCCGTGGTGCAGGGAGCGGAACACCTTGCAGATGACGGGTTCTCCCGGTGTGCCGTCGTCGTCGGCGACGTCGAAGATGATCGACGTGTTGGATTGCTCTCCGCTCAGCACGCGCGAGCCGACGACACGCGAGACGGGAACGCCCGGAGCGCGGTGGCCGCGCGCCGCGATGCCCGGAGCGCCGTCGTCGGGGAGAGCCGTCGACTCGTCAAGCACGAGTCGGAGGATCGCCTCGGCCCCGGCCGGATCGTGCGTTCCGTCGTAGACCCAGGTCGTGTGCCCGTCGGTCTCGATCGTGCCGACGAGAGCGTGAGCGAGCCCGTCGACGGGTGCATCGCGCTCGGTGAGGGGAACCTGGTAGAGCAGGGGCTGCGCCGAGTGGGCGAGCACGAAGTGCACGCCGACCCGGGCCTCGCCCGACGCGGTCGCGAGGCGGAACCCGCCGATGCGCTCGAGCGTGGAACCGGCCCCTTTGCCGGCGAACCAGCGTTGCGCGGGCATCCACGGGGTCAGAAGGTCGAGAAGATTCGGCACGGTCGCTCCGGGGGCTCGCGGTCGGGTGGGGAGGCGGAAGTCAGGCGAGTCGCGCGACGACGTCGCTGAGCGACGGGTTCGTCGCCGACGAGCCGTCGGGGAAGAGCACGGTCGGCACGGTCTGATTGCCGTTGTTGATCGAGGCGACGAGCTCGGCCGTTCCCTCGACCTCCTCGATGTTGACCTCGCGGTAGCCGATGCCCTGCTTGTCGAGCTGCGACTTCAAGCGAGCGCAATAGCCGCACCACGTGGTGGAGAACATCGTGATGGTGCCGGGGGTGGGAACGAAATCGGTGCTGACGGACTCGGTGCTCATGCGTCGAGCCTACGCGTCGAGAGTGGGTGCAACCGGTGCGCTCGACTCCAGATCGTCTCGTGCGCCGCGCGTGGCCGTGTCGATGACCCACGCGTATTCGAACGCGCGCTCGCGCCACGCGTCGTATCGCCCGCTCACGCCGCCGTGCCCGGCCTGCATCTCGATCTTGAGCAGGGCGGGAGCACCCACCTCGCGCAGTTTCGCCACCCACTTCGCGGGCTCCACGTAGAGCACGCGCGTGTCGTTGAGACTCGTGACGGCGAGGATCGGCGGGTAGCCGACATCCGACCGCACATTCTCGTACGGCGAGTACGAGCTCATGTAGTCGTAGACCGCGGGATCGTGCAGAGGGTCGCCCCACTCGTCCCACTCGATGACCGTGAGGGGCAGCTCGGGATCGAGGATGCTCGTGAGGGCGTCGACGAACGGCACCCCCGCGAGAACACCCGCGAAGAGGTCGGGGGCGAGATTCACCGCGGCCCCCACGAGCAGACCGCCGGCGCTCCGCCCCTCGGCGACGAGCCCGTCGGGCCGCGAGCGCCCGGACGCGACGAGGTGCTCGCCGACCGCCACGAAATCGGTGAACGTGTTGCGCTTCGTGAGCGTCTTGCCGTCGTCGTACCAGTGCCGGCCGAGCTCGCCGCCGCCGCGCACGTGCGCGATGGCGAACAGGATGCCGCGATCGAGGAGCGAGAGGCGCGCGATCGAGAACGACGGGTCCATGCTCGCCTCGTACGAACCGTAGCCGTAGAGCAGAGTCGGGGCGGGAGCGGACTCGTCGACGGCACCGGGCTTCCACACGAGGGAGATCGGCACGCGCGTGCCGTCTGCGGCGGTCGCCCAGTCGCGCGCTTGCGCGTAGTCCTCCGAGCGATAGCCGCCGAGCACGGGCATGCGCTTGAGCACGGTCGTCTCGCGAGTCGCCACATCCACCGACAGCACCGTCGAGGGCGTCACGAACGACGTGAAGCCCAGGCGGAGGGTCGGCTGCGTCCACTCGGGGTTCGACGACACCCCGACGTCGAAGAGCGGCTCGTCGAACTCGAGCTCGGTGAGGGCGCCGTAGCCGACGATCTCGCCGACCCTGAGCACCCCACCCGCGGCGATGCCGCCCGAGAGGGGCAGGATGCCCACTCGTGTGAGCGCGTCGCGACGGTACGACACCACGACGTGCCCCGCGAAGGCGTCGACACCGTCGATGCGGGTGTCGGTCGAGGCGGGGACGACGACGTCGCGGAGCCCCCGCGGATCGGCGGCCGCGACATCCACGACCTCGAAATTCTCGGCACCGTCGTTGTGGGTGATGAGCAAGCGGTCCTCGCCCGCGAGCACCACGTGCTCGACGTCGTACTCGACGCCCTCGACCCTCGGCCAGACCACCGCGAACTCGCCCATCGGGTCGGCGGCGTCGAGCAGGTGGACCTCGGAGGTGATCTTCGACCCCACCTCGACGACGATGTACTTGCGGCTGCGCGTGCGCCCGACCCCCACCCAGAACCGGTCGTCCGGCTCCGTGAAGACGGTCACGTCGGCGCCGCTCGACGACCCGACGGCGTGACGCCAGACCGTGTCGGGTCGCCACGCGTCGTCGACCGTGCAATAGAAGACGAACGCGCCGTCGGGAGAGAACATCGCGCCCGCGGCCGTGTTCGGGATGACGTCGACGTCGCTCACCGCGCGAGAGGCGAGATCGACGATGCGGAGGGTGTAGCGCTCGTCGCCCTCGGTGTCGACACCCCACAGGAGCGAGCGGCCGTCGGGGGAGACGTCGAAGGTCCCGAGCGAGAAGAAGTCATGACCCTCGGCCTCGACGTTGGCGTCGAGGAGGACCTCCTCGCCCGGCAGTGTCTGAGCGGGATCGACCGCGGGCGGAACCCAGTCGTCGGGCGACGCGACGGGGGCGCGGCAGAACACGCCGTACGACGAACCCTCGACGGTGCGCGTGAAATACCAGTGGTCGCCCTTGCGCACCGGAACCGAGAGGTCGGTCTCGAGGGTGCGGGACTTGATCTCGTCGAAGATCGCGTCAGCGAGAGGGGCGAGGTGGGATGTCTCGTGCGCGGTCCACTCGTTCTCGGCCTCGAGGTGCGCGACGACATCCGGGCTCGACTTGTCGCGCAACCACTCGTAGTCGTCGGTGAACGAGCGGCCGTGATGGGAGCGGACGACGGGGCGCCGGTCGGCGCGGGGAGCACGAGGAGAGATCACCCTTCACCGTACTCGCGTCGGCCGTCGGCGCGCGCGGTCGCGACGGGTATCGCGGTGTTGGCGGACGGCAGCGTGAGGTAGACAGGAATGATGACCGACTCACGCCACATCGAGATCGAACGCAAATACGACGTCGACGAGACCGCGACGCTCCCCGACCTGAGCGACATCGCCCCGACGGAGCCCGGCGGGGTCGTTCCGTTGCGAGCCGAGTACTTCGACACCGCCGACGGTGTGCTCGCGGCCCACCGCATCGTGCTCCGCCGACGCGAGGGCGGCGCAGACGAGGGCTGGCACATCAAGGTGCCCGCGGCGCTCGGGAGACTCGAGAGGCACTGGCCGCTCGCGCTCGAGGGTGCGGAGGGAGAGGAGCCTCGCGTGCCGGAGCCCGTTCTCGACGCCGTGCGGGCGCGCGTGCGAGACCGGCCGGTCGCCGTGATCGCCCGGTTGAACACGCGACGCACCCTCGTGCGGATGCTCGATGAGCAGGGACGTCGCATCGTCGAGATCGCCGACGACGTCGTCACCGCGAGCGATGTCGCGACGGGGATCGCGCGAGTGTGGCGGGAGTGGGAGGTCGAACTCGACGACGACGCCCCCGCCGACCCCGACGACGCCCGCGTGCTCCTCGACGAGATCGAGACGCGCGTGCTTCGAGCCGGAGCGCGCCCGGCGGCGAGCGCGTCGAAACTCGCGACGGCACTCGGTCGCACGAGCCTCGACGACGCACCGGCATCATCGGCGCGCTCGCAGACAGACCAGGGTGCTCTCACGAAGTCGAGCCCGGGCTCGGCCGTCGTCGTCGCGGCGCTCGCCGCCCTCGTCGACGACATCGTCGTCCTCGACGCGCGCGTGCGCGAGCGGCAGCCCGACTCGATGCACCAGTTGCGAACGAGGGTGCGGCGCATCCGCAGTCTGCTCACGACCTACAGCCCACTCTTCGCGACGACCGTCACTCAGCCCCTCCGCGCGGAGCTGCGCCACCTCGGTGCGGTGCTCGGCGAAGCGCGCGACGCCGAAGTGATGGAGGATCGCGCCCGCGCCATCGTCCGAGACCACGAGACGGTCTCGGCAGCTGTCGCCGACGAGCTCGGCGGTCGCTGGCACACCGCGGGCGAGGCGGCGATGGGGCGCGTGCTCGCCGAAATGTCGAGCGCGCGATACTTCCGGTTGCTCGACTCGCTCGACGCCCTCGTGGCCGACCCTGCGGCGCTCGCCGACGACACCTCGTCGGCGAAGGACATCCTGCCCTCGAGGCTCTCGCGAGACGCCCGACGCGTTCGTGCCCGGGCTCGGACGGCGGCCGACGACACCCTCGACGCGGCGACCCGCGACGAGGCCCTGCACGAGACGCGCAAAGCGGCGAAACGCTTGCGGTACGCCGCCGAGGCGGTGTCCTCGGGGCCCGGCGCCGTCTACGGAGGCAGGGTGCGCGCGCTCGCGTCGGCCGCCGAGGCCGTGCACGACCTGCTCGGAGAATACCGTGACGGGCGTGTCATGCAAGAGCACCTGCGGGTCGCGGCATCCACGAGCGCGTTCCCGTTCGACTACGGGGTGCTCCACGAGGTGGAGCGGCTGTCTGCGGCGCTGTGCCTCGACGACTACCCGGCGGCCCTCCGCTCGCTCGCGAAGGCCGCGGCCCGCCTCCCCTGACCCCGCACCCACCCCCACAGTGTGCGATTTCCGCGAGCGTGCGCCGGATCCGGCGTACGCTCGCGGAAATCGCGTGGTTTGGGGCTAGTGGAGGTCCCAGCCGGGGATGACGTCGAAGGTGGCGGTCGGGCCGACCCCGCGCTCGACGAACTGCACGAGGTCGTCGAGCGCCCGCTGCGTGCCCGACGAGACCCGGGGGAGCCGCGCCCAGCCGTCTGTGACCCCGCGGTAGCCGGGTTCCCGCACTCCGACACCGCCCGAGCGCAACGCCCGTTCGAGGGCGACCGTCTCAGCGCGGCTCGGGGAGGACTCGGAATCCTGGATGAGAGTCGTCGGCACCCCCGCGGGATCGACGGGGCCGACCTCCCGCGGCGCGATGAGCGCGACGCGGCGAACCTGCTGGCGGCTCGCATCGAGGGCGGCCGCCGCCGCCGAACCCTCGCCGACGACGGTCACGGGGAGCTCGGAGTCCACGAGAAAGCGAGCCCGCTCGACCGCCGCGATCGGGTCGTCGATCGAATCGACGATGACGACAGCCGCAGAGAGTCGCTTCGCGAGCGTCGCCGCGAGCCACCGCATCGCGAGCGGTCTCGGCGAGAAGATGACGACGACGGTGCGGAGACCATGCCCGGACGATCCGGATGCGCCCGTCGAACTCGGCGCCCCCGATGCATCCGCCACACCCGAAGCGCCCGACGTCACGACGAGCGTGCCTCCGTCGACCGCCGACGCGGTCGTGCCGCGAACGCGCGGCGCAGCGAGTCTCGTGGTGAGCCGCGGCGCGATGCGCAGTCCCCAGCGCGCAACGGTGATCGAGAGCGCGCTCACCGATCGACCGTCGCGGATGCCGCGGGTCGCGAGAGCGCCCGCGGCCGCGAGTCGCTACTGAACGGCGGGCTCGTCGTCGTCGACACCGTGCTCGCCGTCGGTCGGTCCCCAGTCGGGCAGCGGCGGGTTCTCCGCGTCGCCTTCGGCGCCATCCGCCCCCTGGCCGTTGGGCACGGCGTCGAGCCCGGCCGTGTCGTTCGTCGCGTCGTCGTCGTTCGAGGGAGTGGTTCCGATGCCTGATGCACTGTTCATGACTCCAGAGTAGGCACGCCGGGCTCGGCCACGACACCCCTTGCGGTCGACGTCATCGGGGGGCGTGGGAGCGCCCCACCGTCACGCGGCGCCGTGCCCCGCGGGAACACGCTCGGACTCGAGCGGTGCGTCGGGTGGGGTGCCGTCACCGAACGGACGCCCACCGAGCGACTCGCGCCCGTGCGCGTCGAGCCACCCCGACGCATCCGGGCCCGCGGGCACGATGCCGGTCGGATTGATGTCGGTGTGCACGAGGTAGTAGTGCTGCTTGATCTGCACGAAGTCGATGGTGTCGCCGAACCCGGGGGTCTGGAACAGGTCGCGAGCGTATGCCCACAGCACCGGCATCTCGGTGAGCTTGTTGCGGTTGCAGCGGAAGTGTCCGTGGTAGACCGCGTCGAACCGCGCGAGGGTCGTGAAGAGGCGGATGTCTGCTTCGGTGATCGTGTCGCCGACGAGATACCGCTGACCGGCGAGTCTGCTCTCGAGCCAGTCGAGTCGATCGAAGAGGCGGGTGTACGCCGCGTCGTATGCCTTCTGGGAGCCGGCGAAGCCCGCGCGGTACACCCCGTTGTTGACGTCGCGGAACACGAGGTCGTTGACCTCGTCGATCTCGGCCCGGAGGGCCTCGGGGTAGAGGTCCGGTGCGCCAGCACGGTGGTGCTCGGTCCACTCGGTGGCGAAGTCGATCGTGATCTGCGGGTAGTCGTTCGTCACGACACCGCCGCTCGCGATGTCGACGATCGCGGGCACCGTGATGCCTCGGGGGTAGTCGGGGTACCGCGTGAAGAAGGCCTGCTGGAGGCGTTCGATTCCCAGAACCGGGTCGACTCCGCCCTCATCGAGGTCGAAGGTCCAGCTGCGCGAGTCGTGGGTCGGCCCGGGCATTCCGAGGCTGATGGCGCTTTCGAGCCCGAGGAGGCGACGCGAGATGACGGAGCGGTTGGCCCACGGGCATGCGCGGGCGGCGACGAGGCGGTAGGTGTCGGCAGCGACCGGCCAACCGTCGCGACCGTCTTTCGTGATGCGGTCGGGGATGTAGTTCGTGTCTCTCGTGAACTCTTTGCCCGGCTCGACGTAGGCGGTCTGCGTGGCAGTGTCGTCAGTCATAGCGCGAGCCTACGGTCGCCGGCGGCGAGGACCCTGAGTCGTGTCGCTCGGGTGCAGCGCCAGAGGTGCCGGCGACCGGTCAGGGCGACTCAGTAGTGGCGCTCGGCGCGGTCTTTCTCGTCTTCCGCTTCGGGGTCGACCCCGGGCTCGGACGCCGTGTCGGATTCACCGTCGGCGTCGTTCGAGGTCACGAGGTCGGCGTCGGCGGGGATCGATCCGTCGTCGAGGGGAGAGTTGCTGTCTGCGGGGGTGCCGTCGGACGGGAGATTTGTGTTCATGCCCCCACCTTCGCCCGGCGGCCGTCGTGGTGCAAGGGGGTTGCGGCGCGGGAGCCGTCGACCGACGGCTCCCGCGCTCGGTCACGAGGTGACCGTCTCGCTCGAGATCGACGGGGCGGTGCTCGCGCCCGTGTTGTTCGTGACCTCGATCTTGCGCGGCTTGGCCCGCTCGCTCACCGGGATGGTGACGCTCAGCACGCCGTTGTCGTAGCTCGCCTCGATGTGCTCGGTGTCGATCCCCTGGCCGAGGTTGAGCTGGCGGAGGAACGAACCCGCTTGGCGCTCCCGCGAGAGCCAGTTGACCGAGCGCGAGTTGCTGAGGGTCCTCTCGGCGCGGATGGTGAGCAGCTGGCCGTCGACATCGATGTCGACCGACCCGGGGTCGATGCCCGGGAGGTCGGCGGCGAGCACGTAGTGGTCACCGTCGCGGTAGAGGTCCATCGGCATGAGTCGGGGCCCCTGTCGGGTGTCGAACAGGGCTCCCGCAACGCGGTCCAGTTCACGGAACGGGTCGAAATTCATGGCCATCGTCAACTCCTTCACGTTGATCGTTCGTGGTGTGTGAAGTTGAGTCGATGTGACTCAACTACCAAAATTGTAGGAATCGGATGGGCCCGATGCAACTCACAGAACGCTGAAAAAACCCTCGGGGTTCGACGGGAGAGGGAGCGTCAGCGCGACGGCAGATCGATCGCGCCGAGCATCCGCCACACGGTTGTCGTGAGGTCGGGGTGATCCAGTCCGATCTGTCGGAGGACGCGGTAGTCGCGCACGGCGCTCGGGAGGCGCGAGTCGTCGGCGACGATCGAATCGGCGCGCAAGAGGGCGACGACGAGTTCGTCGACCGTGGGGAGGTCGTCCATGAATTCCCACGGATCCTCGCCCGCGCGGCACCGATCGAGGATCACGGTGCGCAGTTCGTCTCGTGCTTCCGCCCGCAGAACCTCGAGGCTCGGCCCGCGCGTCACTCCGTCGCTCTCGTCGCCTCGGTTCCGCGACGAGAGTCGGTCGATGCAGTCATTCCTCGACCCTACGTCGCGCGCTCCCGCGAAGCCTGATCGCGTCACGAGCGAGCGAGCGAGCGAGCGTGCGAGGCCCGGCGATCGGCGCGGACCTCGGTCGCGATGTACCCCGTTCGTCCCCCTAATGCTGGACCCCCTCTCTGGGGGCCGCGGTCGTCAGAGCAGATCCATAGGCTGAATGACAACTAGCCGGGGGGCTAGGGATGACGGCGACTCTCGGTTGCCGGCGAGTCGCGGGGGCGACAGCGCCGCCTAACCACAATCGAGAAGTCGCCGTCATCGCAACACCGCTCGGCGGTGCATCCGCCACCGGTTCGGCGGCACGACCACCCACCGTTTTTCTCTCGCGCGGATGCCCCGGCGGATCCGACGCCCGCGATCACGCCGCGAGTAGAGTCGTCTCGTTCTCGGCCACAAGCCACGCGACCTCGACACCGGAGCGACCCTCGTGAATGACAGCGCACCTCAGCACCCCGCCGCCGCGACACTGCCCGCCGACGAGGGGTTCGAGGGGGCGGGGGAGTCGACCGCCGCGCCATCGCCGTCGTCGGGGCACTTCGGTCGCCCCTCGACGGGCCCCGTGCGCCTCGAGCGCGACTCGCTCGGGGAGATGGAGATCCCCGCCGAGGTGTTCTGGGGCATCCACACCGCGCGGGCCCTCGAGAACTTTCCGATCACGCGCCGACCCATCTCGGTGTACCCCGACCTCATCCGCGCTCTCGCGAGGGTCAAGCAAGCGGCGGCACGAGCCAATCGCGCGATCGGCGTGCTCGAGCCGGAGAAGGCGGATGTCATCGAGCAGGTCTGCCTCGAGATCATCGACGGCCAGTGGCACGACCAGTTTCTCGTCGGGGTCATCCAGGGCGGCGCGGGCACGTCGACGAACATGAACACCAACGAGGTCATCGCCAATCGCGGACTGCAGATCCTGGGTCGTCCGCTCGGCGACTACGCGAGCCTGCATCCGCTCGACGACGTCAACCGCAGCCAGAGCACGAACGACGTCTACCCGACGGCCATCAAGCTCGCGATGGTCTTCGGCCTCACGCGGCTGCTCGAGGAGCACAAGCGGCTCACCGTGTCGTTCGCGGCGAAGGGGTCGGAGTTCGCGGGCATCCTCAAGGTGGGGCGTACCCAGCTGCAGGACGCCGTTCCGATGACCCTCGGCCAGGAGTTCAGCGGGTTCGCCCACACCCTCGTCGAAGACCACGACAGGTTGAGCGAGGTCATCCCGTGGCTCAACGAGATCAACATGGGGGCGACGGCGATCGGCACGGGCATCACGGCCGACCCGCGCTACGCGAGGGCTGTGCTCGACGAGCTCATCGCCGTCACGGGCATCGAGATGGAGACCGCGGCCGACCTCATCGAGGCGACCTCCGACGCCGGCATCTTCATGACGCTCAGTGGCACGCTCAAGAGGGCGGCCGTCAAACTCTCGAAGATCTGCAACGACTTGCGCTTGCTCTCGTCCGGCCCTCAGGCGGGTCTCGGAGAGATCAGCCTGCCCCCGCGCCAGGCGGGGTCGTCGATCATGCCGGGCAAGGTCAACCCCGTGATCCCCGAGGTCGTCAACCAGGTCGCGTTCAGCGTGATCGGAGCGGATGCCACGGTCACCGCCGCAGCCGAGGGCGGCCAATTGCAGCTCAACGCGTTCGAGCCCGTGATCGCCCACAGCATCCTGCAGTCGCTCGCGTGGATGACGAACGCGTGCCGCACCCTGCGCGTCAACTGCATCGACGGGATCACGCCGAACCTCTCGAGGCTCAGCATGCAGGTGGAGACCTCGGTGGGGGTCGTGACGGCGCTCACGCCGTACATCGGCTACGCCGCGTCGGCCTCGCTCGCGCACACGGCGCTCACGACGGAGTCGTCGATCGCCGACCTCGTGGTCGCCGCAGGCCTCATGAGCAGAGAAGAAGTGACGCGAGTGCTGTCACCCGAGCGACTCAGCGGGATCGTGCCCATGACGGGCGTGATCTCGGTCGTGGCCCAGGACCGGTTCGCCGACGACCACGACGACTGACTGTCCGACGCCTGACCGCACAAGCGCCGCGCGTCAGCTCGGCTGAGGAGGCGTCGACGCGTCGCCCGCGGGCTCGGTCGTCGCGTCGTCGGGGGTGCGCTCGTCCGAGCTGTCGTCGGAACCGTTCGTGGCGCCCGTGATCTTCGCGGTGGCCTCCGACGCGGTCTCCGCGACCTTGCCCGACAGGTCTTTCGCGGTCTCGGCGACCTTCTCGGCGGCATCCTTGACGACCTCGGCGGCGACCTTGGTGCCCTCGGCGACACTCGTGCTCGCGATCTTGGCCGTCTCGGCGACCTTCTCGGCCGCGACCTTCGTGCCGTCGGCGGCGATCTTGGCCCCCTGGGCGACCTTGTCGCTCGCGACCTTCGCGCCTTCGCCGACCTTCTCGGCGACGATGGGTGCGTTCTCCTTCACGAAGTCCTGAGTCTCCGACACGGCCTTCTGCACGCGCGGGTCTTCCCAGGCCTCGTTCGCCTTCGCCTTGATCTGCTCGTAGCGACCGTGTCCGGCGCGAGCGCCGAGCACGTATCCCGCGATGAGTCCGACGACGAACAGGAATTTGAGTCTCATGGCGGGTCCTTTGGCTGTGAGGAGTGTGAGCCTCCCGTGGGGGAGCAGTTCTACGTTACGTCGTGGTCACCCTCGGCGCGACAGAGCGCGCACGACCCTCACGCGCCGCGACCACCGGAACGGCGGCAGTTCGCGCACGCCGTGCACCGCGATGGTGCGCACCGCGCGCCACGTGCGCAAGAGCATCGACGGGATGTTGCCGAAGGGTCGAGCCGAGACACCGACCGCGAGCGACCGGTCGAGGATGACTCGCGACCACGGGTCGAGGTGGTATCCGAGGTCGAAGTCGTCGTGCACCCCGGAGTCGTCACGGTGCACGTCGAGCCTGATGCGGTTCCACACGGTCGAGCGGATGGCGAAGCTCGAGCCGAAGAGTGGCCAGTGCCCGAGGGTCACGAGACCCATCGCGAAGTAGGCGCGCATGTAGACGAGGTCGGCGAGGGCGCGAGGGAACCGCGGCAGCTGATAGAACACGCCGGGGCCTGTCGCCGCGACGGCCTCGGGGTCGAGTGAGAGAAGGGTCTCGACGCGCTCGATCCAGTCGCGTCGGGGTCGCGAGTCCGCGTCGAGCCTCGCGATGATGTCTCCCGTCGCCTCGTCGAAGCCCCGAGCCGCGGCAGGCCAGATGCCCGGCGTGTGCTCGGTGTGCACTCGGGCGCCGTAGCGCACCGCGACGGCGGCGGAATCGTCGGCGCTGCCGTTGTCGACGACGATGATCTCGTCGGCCGGACGGGTCTGACGCTGCAGCGCTCGCAAGCAGTGCTCGAGTTCGACGGCGTCGTCGCGCACGGGAATGACGACGCTCACGCGAACCATCGGGTCACCCTTCCTCGGCGTCGCGGGGCGACGAGACGCCCGCGAGATCGAGAGACGTCGCATCCGAGGCTACGTCGTCGGGGGACTTGTCGCTGCGGATGCCGCGCCACGTCGCGTGCCGCAGTCGCCCGCTCGCGGTCATCTCGGCGTAGTGCACCTCGACGACGAGCCGCGGAGTGACCCAGTGGGCGTCGGAGGCGTCGGATGCCGGCACGTCGATGAACGGGGAGGTGCTTCGCGCGGCCGCCCGGAACGTCGTCGAGAGGGTCGCGAGGTCTCGCTCGGTGAGGCCCGTACCGACCCTGCCGAGGTAGCGGAGCCCGTCATCGGTCGGCACCCCGACGAGGAGCGACCCGATCGTCGAGGCGCGCGAGCCTCGCCCGTCTCGCCAGCCGCCCACGACGACCTCGAGTGACCGGTGGTGTTTGATCTTGAGCCACGCGCGCGATCGTCGCGACGGGGAGTAGCGGCCGTCGAGTCTCTTCGCCATGACCCCCTCGAGTCCCTGTTCGAGGCTCGTCGCGACGGCGGCAGCCACGTCGCCGACGAACGCGGGAGACACGAGCACGGCACCGCCGGGTGTCACCACCGAGTCCAGGAGCGCTCGGCGCTCGCTCCACGGCAGTGCTGTGACCACGGACGAGTCGTGCGAGAGCACGTCGAAGGCGATGAAGTGCACGGGGGCGTGTTTCGCCGCGGCCGCGACATCCTTCGGTCTCGTCACCCCCATGCGCGATTGCAGCTGACCGAAGTCGGGTCGGCCCCGCTCGTCGAACGTGACGATCTCTCCGTCGAGCACGGCGTCGCCGTCGACGGCGTCGGCGAGGATCGCGAGCTCGGGATACGACGCTGTGAGGTCGTTGCCGTTTCGGCTCGCCAGTCGAACCCGACCGTCGACGATCGTCACGATCGACCGGATGCCGTCCCACTTCATCTCGAACGCCCACTCGGCGTCGTCGTCGAGGTCGGCTTCGGTCGCGAGTGTCGCGAGCATCGGTGCGGTGTCGCTGGTCGCCGCGCTCCTCGCCGAACCGACGGTCGTTCGCGTGCGCTTCGGACCGGCCGTGCGGGGGGATGTCGCGGACGACCGTTTCGGCGAGGACGCCCCGGCGGGCTCCATGAGGTGGATGAGCCACGAGTCCTTGCCCGACCCGGACCCCGATCGCGACCCCGTGTTGATGAGCGCGTAACGGTGGGTTCCGTGCTTCTCGCCGTGGAGGGTCGCGATGACCTCCTTGCCCTCGCGCCACTTCTCGAGCTCGAAGGTGCCCGAATCCCAGATGGTCACGTCACCGCCGCCGTACTCGCCGTGCGGGATAGTGCCCTCGAAGACGCCGTACTCGAGGGGGTGGTCTTCGGTCTGCACGGCGAGGTGGTTGATGCCCGGATCGGTCGGCACTCCCTTGGGAAGCGCCCAGCTCACGAGCACGCCGTCGTGTTCGAGACGGAAGTCCCAGTGCAGTCGCGACGCGTGGTGCTCCTGGATGACGAAACTCGCGCCCGCGCCCGAGCCCGCGTGCGGTGCGTCGGTGGGAACGGGCTCGGGCGTCTTCGAACCGTCGCGTTTCGACCGGTAGATCTCGAGCCGGTCGCGGGATGCCGGCGTGGCATCGAATCCGTCGAGGCGAGCGGGCGACGGTTCGAGAGAGTCGACCCGTCCGCGCGACATCGGCGCGAGAGGGTCGCCGTTTTGAGCGACACGCTCGAGCACCTCGCGGAAGTCGAGGTGGGCGAGCTGCGCGGAGTCGAGTTCGTCCCAGGTTCGCGGTGCCGCGACCGTCGGCGAGGATCGCCCCCGGAGGGAATAGGGGGTCACGGTGGTCTTCGCGGCGCTGTTCTGGCTCCAGTCCACGAGCACTTTCCCGGTGCGGAGTGACTTCGTCATGTCACTGACGACGAGATCGGGGTGATCCGCCTCGAGGGCACGAGCGAGCTCGCGCGCGACCGCACTCACCGCTCGCGAGTCGATCGACCCGTCGAGGGCGGCGTAGAGGTGGATGCCCTTGCTCCCGCTCGTCACGGGCATCGGATCGAGACCCATACCGGAGAGGATTGCGCGCGCGGCACGGGCGACCTCGGCGCACTCCGCGAGACCGACACCCTCGCCGGGGTCGAGGTCGATCACGAGTCTGTCGGGGTTCTCCTGCTCACCGTCACGCGAGAACCGCCACTGCGGAACGTGCAGCTCGAGGGCGGCGATCTGGCCGAGCCACGTGAGGGTCGCGCGGTCGCCGAGCACGGGATACGCGGTGGAGTGGTCGGAGTGTTCGATGGTGCGGCGCTCGACCCACTCGGGCGCGGTGTCGTCGAGGTTCTTCTGGAAGAACACGGTGCCGGGTTTCGCGTCGGTTCCCACGCCGTCGACCCAGCGCTTGCGGGTCAGCGGGCGGGCGCGGGCGTGGGGGAGCAGAACGGGGGCGATGCGCGCGTAGTAGTCGATGACGTCGGCCTTCGTGGTTCCCGTCTCGGGGTAGAGCACCTTGTCGAGGCTCGTGAGGCGGATGCGACGGCCGTCGACCGAGACGACGGTCGCTGTCGCGCTCGAACCGGACATGCGGCGTCCTCCCGTGACGAGTCGTGACTTGACGTGGTGGCGGTCGTGCTCGCGACCGTCCTCCGATTGAGCCCTGCCGGTGGGCGCCGCGTCAACCGCTTACGCCGATCGGTTGCGCGACTCAGAATGGGTGTATGAGAGCCATCTGGACAGGCGCGATCACGTTCGGCCTCGTCAACGTGCCCGTCAAGGTCTACAGCGCGACCGAGGACCACGACATCTCGCTGCACCAGGTGCACGATGCCGACGGCGGGCGCATCCGATACCAGCGCCGGTGCGAGATCTGCGGAAAGATCGTCGACTTCGAGCACATCGACAAGGCCTACGACGACGGCGAGCGCACCGTCGTGCTCACGAGCGACGACCTCTCGTCGATTCCGGTCGAGAAGAGCCGCGAGATCGACGTCGTCGAATTCGTGCCCTCGGACCAGCTCGACCCGATCATGTTCGATCGCAGCTACTTCCTCGAACCGCAGACGAACGCGGCCAAGGCGTACACGCTTCTGCGCCGCACCCTCGAAAAGACGGATCGCACCGCGATCGTGCACTTCGCGCTGCGGCAGAAGACGAGGCTCGGTGCCCTCCGCGTGCGCGGCGACGTGCTCATGCTTCAGTCGCTCCTCTGGGACGACGAAGTGCGCGAGGCATCCTTTCCCGCTCTCGACGAGCGCGTGCGCATCTCGTCGCGCGAACTCGAGATGTCGGAGTCGCTCGTCGAGAGCTTCGCCTCCGACTTCGAGCCCGACAGGTTCAGCGACGACTATCAGGAGCAGTTGCGCGAGCTCATCGACGCGAAACTCGACAAGGGGGAGGCTCTCGACACCGACGAGACTTTCGGCGAGGGCGACGAGGACTCCGGTGGGGAGGTGCTCGACCTCATGGAGGCGCTGAGGCGCAGCGTCGAGAGGAACCGCTCGGGAGGGTCGTCGTCGGCGCCCGCGGCGAAGCCCGCCGCGAAGAAATCGACGGCCAAGAGATCGACGGCGAAGAAGTCGACGGCGAAGAAGCCCGCCGCCGATAAATCGGCAGCGAAGAAGTCGACCGCCGCGACGAAGGCCGCGAAGAAGTCCCCCGCGAAGAAGTCCCCCGCGAAGAAGTCCGCGGCGAAGAAGCCCGCAGCGAAGAAGCCCTCGACGACGAAGTCCGCAGCGACGAAGCCGGCCGCGGTCCGCCAGGAGAAGAAGAGCGCCTGACGGCGTCAGCGCCCCGTCGACCGCCACAGGTGCAGCCCCGCGTAACTGCGCCAGGGGGCCCAGCGCTCGCCGTGGGCCGCGAGACCGCGCTCGGTGTCGGGTAGGCCGAGTTCGCCGGCGCTCTTGCGCATGATGAGGTCGCTCGAGAGCAGAATGTCGGGTGCCCCGAGCACGCGCATCGCGACGTATCCCGCGGTCCACGGTCCGATCCCGGGCATGGCGGTGAGGCGCGAGACGAGGTCGGGCGTCGACATCCCGACATCCACGGCGAGGTCGCCCGACGCGAGGGCGCGAGCGACTCCGAGGATCGTCGCGACCCGCGACGCCGGACCCCGGATGACCCCCTCGCCTCGCTCGGCGATGTCGGTCGCGGTCGGGAACAGCCCCGAGTCGCCGCACAGCTCGGCGCTCACGCGGCCCAGCACCGTCGTCGCGGCCGTGACCGACACCTGCTGACCGATGAGGGTGCGGAAGAGTGTCTCGTGCGCGTCGAATCCGCCGGGCAGACGCGTGCCCGGGCTCGCCGCGACCGACGGTGCGAGGGCGGCGTCGGCTCCGAGGGCGTCGTCGATCGCGACCGAGTCGGCGTCGAGATCGAACACGCGACGGATGCGGGCGACGAGCGTCGAGAGGTCGGCGACGTCGTCGAGGCGCGCGACACACGACACCGCGTCGTCTCCCGCGAGCGCGAGGGTGACGTGCGCCGTTCCCCGCGGAAGCCGCACCCGCCGGGCGAAGGTGCGATCGTCACCCGTTTCGACACCGCGGATGGCGTGCACGCTCAGAAATCGCAGGAGCCCCGCCCCGTCGAAGGGCGCGCGCGCGGGGAGGCGAAGCGTGATCGTCGTCGAGCCGGGGAGCCCAGCATCCGGCCGGGTTCCGCCGCCGGCGGCGCCGAGGCCTGCGTGGGGCTCGGTGCCCGGTGATCGACCGCCGCCGCCGGCTCGCCGCACCTCGCTCGGGGAGCGCCCGAACACGGCGACCATCGTGTCGTTGAACTGGCGCACACTCGTGAATCCCGCCGCGAACGCGACATCCGTCACGGCGAGGTCGGTCTCGACGAGAAGGGCGCGAGCCGACTGGGCGCGGTGGGCGCGCGCGATAGCGAGCGGACCCGCACCCAGTTCGCGATCGAGCACGCGCGTGAGGTGCCGCGGGGTGTAGCCGAGTCGAGCGGCGAGTCCGGGAACGCCGTCGCGATCGACCGTGCCGTCGGCGATGAGACGCATCGCGCGCGACGCGATGTCGTCTCCCAGATTCCACTCGGGAGAGCCGGGCACCGCGTCGGGCCCGCACCGTTTGCACGCGCGCAGGCCCGCCTCGTGTGCGCCCGCGACGGTGCGGTAGAACGCCACGTTGCGTCTCAGCGGTGTGATGGCGGGGCAGCTCGGTCGACAGTAGATGCCGGTCGAGTGCACCCCCGTGACGAACTGCCCGTCGAAGCGGGCGTCCCGCGAGGCCATCGCCGAGAATCGTGCCTCGAACCGCGGATCGCCGTCGCGCACGACGGCGTCGCTCGAATCCTCGTCATCCATGTCCGCACTCTCCCACGGCCACCCGGGAGCCGGTAGCGGAAAAGAGACATCGCTCCGAGGTGAAGCCCGCGCCTGCCCACCTAAACTGTGCCGGTGACGACGAACGGCGCTTCCGACGCGAGGGTGATCGTCGTGGGCAGCGCCAACACCGACACGGTGTTCTCCGTCGACCGGGCTCCGCGGCCCGGGGAGACGGTGCTCGCGGGCGCTGCGGCAGAGCACCCGGGCGGCAAGGGTCTCAACCAGGCCGTGGCCGCCGCGCGCGCGGGAGCGCGGGTCGCTTTCGTCGGTGCCCTCGGCCGCGACGAGCGGGGCGACGCGCTCGAGAGCGTCATGGCGGCCGACATGATCGACTCGACTCTCGTGCGGCGAACCGAGCACCCGACGGGCCAGGCTTTCATCGTCGTCGACGCGTCGGGCGAGAACTCGATCGTCGTCGCGTCGGGGGCGAACGCCACGGTCACCGCGCTCACGGATGCCGACGGTCGCGCGATCCGCGCGGCGCGCGTGCTCGTGCTGCAGCTCGAACTGCCGCTCGCCGCGGTCGAGGCGGCCGCTCGGGTCGCGTCGGCCGCGGGCACCCTCGTCGTGCTCAACGCGGCCCCCGCGATGGCGCTCGGGCCCGACACCCTCGAGTCGGTGGATGTGCTCGTGGTCAACGAGCACGAGGCCCTCGTGGTCAGCGGGCTCGACGACCTCGATCGGGCGGTCGCCGCGCTCTCGGCGCGAGTGCGGCGACTCGTCGTGACGCTCGGTTCGGCGGGGTCGGTTCTCGTCGACTCCGGCGTCGAGGTCGCGAGGATCGCGGCGCACCGGGTGAGCGTCGTCGACAGCACGGGGGCGGGTGACACGTTCTGCGGAGCGTTCGCCGCGGCGCTCGCCGAGGCCGACGTGACGCCTCAGCTCGACGTGTCCCCGCTGGATCTGGAGCGGGCGGCGCGATTCGCGACGGTTGCGGCGGCGCTCTCGGTGACGGTCGCCGGGGCCGTGCCCTCGATCCCCGCGCGGGCCGACATCCTCGAGGCGATGTCGTGACCTCGCCTGCGGAGCGCGCGCTCGACCGCTTGCGCGGCGCTCTCGGCGATGTCGTCGACGGCGGGGCGGTCGACTCGACCCCGGCGACCGTCGAGGCGATGCGCACCGACAAATCCGGGCACGACTCGGGTTCGACTCCCGTCGCCGTCGTGACCGCCCGCAGCATCGCCGACGTGCAGGAGACGCTGCGCATCGCGAGCGACCTCCGCATCGGGGTCGTCACGCGCGGGGCGGGAACGGGGCTCGCGGGCGGGGCGATCGCCGGCCGCGACGAGATCGTGCTGTCGACCCTCGCGCTCGACGACATCACCGACCTCTCGGTCGCCGACGAGACCGTGGTCGTCGGGCCCGGCATCATCAACGCTGAGCTCAATCGTCGGCTCGAACCCCACGGCCTCTGGTACGCCCCCGATCCGGCGAGCAAAGCGATCTCGACGATCGGCGGCAACATCGCGACGAACGCGGGTGGGTTGCTGTGTGCCAAATACGGCGTGACGCGCGAAGCGGTTCTCGGCCTCACGATCGTGCGGGCCGACGGCACCGTCATGACGCTCGGTCACCGCACCGTCAAAGGCGTCACGGGCCTCGACCTCACGGCCCTCGTCATCGGCTCGGAGGGCACCCTCGGTGTCATCGTCGACGCGACCCTCAAACTCCGTCCGCTCCCGACGGGCGTCGTCGCGACGATCGGGGCCTACTTCGCCGACATCGTCTCCGCGGCCGGCGCCGCGGCCGCCATCACCGCCGCCGGGCTCCGCCCCGCCGCCATGGAGCTGCTCGACTCCCTCGCGCTCGAGCACATCGGCGTCCACCTCGACCTCGAGCTCGGCGACCGCGGCCGCGCGTTCCTGCTCGTGCAGACGGATGGCGACGCGAGCGTGTCGGAGGCGGAGCGAGTGCTCGCGATCATCCGTTCCCTCGGCGGCGACGCGGACCTCACGACCGACCCCGAGGAGGGCGAGCGGTTGCTCGCGATCCGGCGGGCGTTCCACCCCGCGCTCGAGGCGCGGGGCACCGTGCTCATCGAAGACGTCGCGGTGCCGCGCAGCGCCCTTCCGCAGATGTTCGCGGCGATCGCGACCATCGGCGAGCGGTTCGCGCTCGATATCCCGACCGTCGCCCACGCGGGAGACGGCAACCTCCATCCCAACTTCCTCTTCGCGGGAGACGAGGTGCCCCCGCGCGTGTGGGAGGCGGCCCACGAGGTCTTCCGGGCGGCGCTCGACCTCGGTGGCACCCTCACGGGGGAGCACGGGGTCGGAGTGCTCAAGCGTCGCTGGCTCGCCGACGAGCTCGGAGACGACCAGGTGCGGCTGCAACACGACATCAAGAGGGTGTTCGACCCGCTCGGCATCCTGAACCCGGGCAAGCTGTTCCCCGCCGACATCCGGCACGCCGACATCCGGCCCGCCGATTCAGGCCATCCCGAAACCGAGGACCACTCGTGAGCCAATCGCACCCCTTCTCGCCCGTCGCCGCCAACCCCAGCCCCGTCGGCGGTGGCGGAGCCGAGGCGACGAGGCCCGCGCGAGGTGCGGACGCGGCCGTCGTCGTCGCCGTCGTGGCCCTCGCAGTGCTCGGGATCGTCGCTCTGCTCGTATCGGGGTATCTCGTGCTCTCGTTCGGGAGCGTCGCCGTGGCGATCGGCGCGGTGCTCGCGCTCGTGCCCCTCGCGCTCGTGCTGTGGGCGATCCGGTGGATCGACCGGTGGGAGCCCGAGCCGCGCCTCGCACTCGTGTGCGCGCTCCTGTGGGGAGCCGCCGCGGCCGTCGCGATCGCGCTCGTGTTCTCGTTCATCACCCAGATCGGTCAGGCGCTCCTCGGTGTCGGAACGAGCACGGGAACCCTCTTCCTCTCGAGCGTCGTGCAAGCGCCCATCGTCGAGGAGATCGCCAAGGGCATCGGCGTGCTCGCGCTCTTCTGGGTCGCCCGATCGCGATTCGACGGCCCCGTCGACGGTCTCGTGTACTCGTCCGTGGTCGCCGTCGGTTTCGCGTTCACCGAGAACATCCAGTACTTCGCCATGACCCTCACGACCGGGGACATCGTCACGGTCACCGAGATCTTCTTCCTCCGCGGAGTGCTCTCTCCGTTCGCGCACGTGATGTTCTCCGCTTTCATCGGGCTCGCGCTCGGTTTCGCTTCGCGTCGCACGGGAGCGCTCGGAGCCATCGGATATTTCGCGGTCGGACTCGTGCCGGCGATCCTCTTGCACGCGCTGTGGAACGGCGCGGCCTTCCTCGTCTCCAACTTCTACCTCTACTACGTGCTCGTGCAGGTGCCGCTCTTCGTTCTCGCGATCGTCGCGGTCGTCGCCGTGCGTCGACACGAGCGGAGGCTCACCGCGCAGCGCCTCGACGAATACGCGGCCGCCGGGTGGTTCACGGCGACCGAGGTCGGCTATCTCTCGAGCGAAGCGGGCCGCCGCGCCGCACGATCGTGGGCGGCACGTCACGGCGCGGGAGCCGCGTATCGCCGCTTCGAGAACAACGCCACGCGGCTCGCGTTCGCGCGGCAGCGCGTCATCACGAGCCGGGATCGACTCGCCGCGACGAAAGCCGAATCCGAGCTGCTCGCCCGGATCGTGGCCGATCGCACCGCGATCGCCGCTGTTCCGCCCCTGCCGGTGCCCGCGCGCTAGACCGCGGAGTGCCGACGCCTCGGCGCGCTCGGGTGGTCGAGCTCGCAGGGTGCGACGAGTAAGCTCGTGTGCCGGAAACAAGGGGTGTGAAACGTGGCGGAGACCGAACTCGAGCGCGAGCGTCAGTATGTCGCGGGACTCTACGCGCGCCTCGACGAGCTGCAGCGCGAGGCGATCGATCAGCTCACCCTCGTGCGTAGGCAAGACGTGGGCGGCGGGCACCAGAGCAGGTCGGAGCGCGACGCCTTCGCCCGCATCTACGAAGACCGCATCGTGCAGTTGCGCGAGGTCAACGAGCGGCTCGCGTTCGGGCGACTCGAGCTCGACGGCGGAGCGGATGTCGGCGGCGACCCCGAGCGCTCCTCGAACGGCTCCCTCGTGCGCTACATCGGCCGCCTCGGTCTGCGCGACGCCGACCTCCGCCCGCTGCTCCTCGACTGGCGCGTTCCCCAGGCGAGCGCCTTCTACCAGGCGACCGCGGCCAACCCCCTCGGCGCACGAGCGCGGCGGCACCTCATCTCGTCGGGGCGCGACATCGTGCGCATCGAAGACGAGGTCTTCGACCCCGAGCTGCTCCGCGAGGGCGGAGTCGAGTTGCAGGGCGAGGGAGCGCTGCTCTCGGCTCTGACCGCCGAGCGGACGGGGCGGATGTCCGACATCGTCGCGACGATCCAAGCCGAGCAGGACCGCATCATCCGCTCCGAACTGCAAGGGGTGCTCGTCGTGCAGGGCGGCCCGGGCACGGGCAAGACCGCCGTCGCGCTGCACCGCGCCGCCTACCTGCTCTACTCGCACCGCGATCGCCTGAAGAACTCGGGGGTGCTCATCGTCGGGCCCTCGGCGTCGTTCCTGCAGTACATCGAGTCGGTGCTCCCGTCGCTCGGCGAGACCGGGGTCGTGCTCTCGAGCGTCGGCGGGCTCTTCCCGGGAATCGAGGCGACCGCGGATGACTCGCCCGACGTCGCCGCGGTGAAAGGCTCGGCCGACATGGCCGCCGTGCTCTCGCGTGCCGTGGCGTCGCGTCAACGCGTGCCCGCGGCGCCGCAGGAGCTCGAGGTGAGCGGAGACAGGCTCGTGCTCGACCCGTCTCTCATCCAGTCGGCGATCCAGCGCGCGGCGCAGTCGCGCAAGCCCTACAACCAGGCGCGCGTGACCTTCGTGAAGAACGCTCTCGGGGCGCTCACCCGCCAGTGGGCCGATCAGCTGCGGGCGCAGGGCAACTCGGTCGACGAGTCCGACCACCCGATGCTGCGCGAAGACCTGCGCACCTCCTACGACGTGCGCGTGGCCCTGAACACCGCGTGGTTGCCGCTCACGCCCGAGAAGCTCGTGCGCGACCTCTTCGCGCGGCCCGCGTGGCTCGCCGAGCTGACCCCGGGGTGGACCGACGAGCGCCGTGCCCTGCTGCGCCGCGATCGCGACGCGCCGTTCACCGTGTCGGACGTCCCCCTGCTCGACGAGGCTGCCGAACTCCTCGGCACCTACGACGACGCCGACGCGGCGCAGAAGCGCGAGGCGAAACAGCAGCGCAAGCGCGACGTCGAGAACGCCGAGCGCGCGATCGAGAACATGGACGTGCAGGGCCTCGTCAACGCCGAGAGCCTCGCCGACAGCTTCGCCGAGGTCGCCCAGCGCGGCACGACCGCCGAGCGTGCCGCCGCCGACCGCTCGTGGACATACGGGCACATCGTCGTCGACGAAGCCCAGGAGCTCTCGCCCATGCAGTGGCGCGTGCTCTTGCGTCGGTGCCCCCTGCGCTCGTTCACGATCGTCGGCGACATCGCGCAAGCGTCGTCGGCGGCGGCATCCGGTTCGTGGGACGACGCCCTCGCGAGTCTCACCGGGGGCAAGGCCGGGGCGCACCGCTGGCGCCTCGAGGAGCTCACCGTCAACTACCGCACGCCGAGCCAGATCAGCGCGGTCGCCGAGCGCATGGCCATCGCGCACGGCCTGCCCGTGACGCCGTCGACAGCGGTGCGCGGCAGCGAGTGGCCCATCCGCGTGTCCGACGACGTCGTCGAAGCCGTCGAACACGATCGCGCCATCACGACGGTGGGAACACTCGCGGTCATCACGACGACGGATGCCGTCGCCGCGACCGCTGAGCGCCTCCGCGAGGTGTTCGGCGACGCGGTCGGTCGCGGGCCGGCCGGTCTGCTCACAGACATCGCGGTGCTCGGGCCCCACGACGCGAAGGGCCTCGAGTTCGATGCGGTCGTCGTCGTCGACCCCGACGCGATCATGCGCGACACCGATCGGGGAGCCGGTGCCCTCTACGTCGCGATGACGAGGCCGACCCAGAGGCTCACCCTCGTGTCGGCCGGGGCGCTCCCGGAGGGCATCGAGCCTCTCGGGTAGCGGTGCGAGACTGGGGCGATGCCCGACCCCCGTTCGCCCGACCCGCTCTCGCCCGACCTGCTCGACCGCATCCGGTCGCGCGCGGCGGCGCACGATCGCGACAACACCTTTCCGCACGACGACCTCGCCGATCTCGCCGGTGCGGGGTATCTCCGCGCCCTCGTTCCCGCCGGATTCGGCGGTCTCGGGCTGAGCCTGACCGACGTCGTGCGATCGCAAGCGGCGCTCGCGGGGGCCGCGCCCGCGACGGCGCTCGCCGTGGGCATGCACCTCATCTGGACGGGTGTCGCGCGCACACTGTGGGATGCCGGCGACCCCTCGCTCGAGTTCGTGCTGCGCGACGCCGGTGCCGGGGAGATCTTCGCGTTCGCCATCAGCGAGGCGGGCAACGATCTCTCCCTCTTCGGCAGCACGACCGTGGCCGAGCCGATGCCCGACGGCGCCTACGCGTTCACGGGTACCAAGATCTTCACGAGCCTCTCGCCCGTGTTCACGAGACTCGCGACCTTCGGCCTCGACTCGGTCTCGCCCGACGCCCCGAAGCTCGTGCACGCCGTTCTCGAGCGGGACGACGAACGCATCGTCTCGCTCGCAGACTGGGACACCGTGGGGATGCGCGCGACCCAGAGTCATACGACGAGGCTCGAGAGGGCACGAGCCGAACCCTCGCGCGTGCACCGGCGCCTCGACGCGGGCCCGAGTGCCGACCCGCTCGTCGTCGCGATCTTCCAGAACTTCGAGATCCTCGTCTCGGCCGTCTACGTCGGCATCGCCGAGCGAGCGCTCGACCTCGCCGTGCTCGCCGCGCGGTCCCGCGTCTCCGCTCGCTCGGGTCTCTCGAAAGACGCCGATCCGGCGACGCGGCGGAGGGTCGCGGTCGCCGCTCTCGAGATCGATGCGGTGCGGCCGAGACTCGAGTCTCTCGCGCGCGCCGTCGAGTCGTCTGCCGATCACGGTGACCAGTGGTTCCGCGCTCTCGTCGGCCTCAAGCTCGCCGCGACGACGGCCGCTCGCGCCGTCGTCGGCGAGGCGATCACGGTCGCCGGGGGAGCGGCGTTCGCGTCGGACCACGAATTGTCCCGGCTCTATCGCGACGTTCTCGCCGGCGGCTTCCACCCGAGCAACGACGACGCGGCCCTCTCGACCGTCGCGACCGCGGTGCTCGGACCCCCACCGACCTGATCATGCAGCGGCGCGCGGGCGGGCAGGGGAACCCGCTCGCACCCGCACGGCGAGCCCGGCGAAGAGGATGACGGCCGCCCCGCCGAGCAGGGTCGGCACGGTGATGTGCTCGCGCAGGATGGCGGCGGCCCACACGATGCTCAGCACGGGTTGCGCGAGCTGCACCTGGCTCACGTGCGCCATCGGCCCGATAGCCAGTCCGCGGTACCACGCGAAGAACCCCAGAAACATGCTCACGACAGCGAGGTAACCGAACGAGAGCCACTCCGCGGCGCCTCCCGTCGGGGGCTCGACGACGATCGAGACGGCCGTGAGCGCGGTCGTGAGAGGCGCCGCGAGCACGAGTGCCCACGACACCGTCTGCCACGCGCCGAGCTCGCGAGCGAGGAGGCCGCCCTCCGCGTAGCCGATCGCGGCGGCGAGCACGGCGGCGACGAGCGCGAGGTCGGACCACGAGGCGTGCCCGAGCCCGCCACCCTGCATCGACGCGAAGGTGATCGCCGCGACGGCGCCGAGCGCGGCGAAGACCCAGAACGAGCGGGAGGGATGTTCTCCCCCGCGCAGAACGGCGAGCGCTGCGGTCGCGGCGGGCAGCACCCCGATGACGACCGCTCCGTGGTTGGCCGACGACGAGACGAGAGCAAACGATGTCAGGAGGGGGAACCCGACGACGACTCCACTCGCGACGATGGCGAGCCTGACCCACTGCCTCGGCGAGGGTCTCGATTGGCGCGTGAGCGCGAGAGCCGCGGCCGCGAGCACCGCGGCGATGACCGCGCGGCCCGACCCGATGAAGAGCGGCGACATCGTCTCCACGGCGACGCGCGTGAACGGAACCGTGAAGGAGAACGCGGTGACGCCTGCGAGCCCCCAGAGCACCCCGGATCGCGAAGAGAACACTCGCGGCATATAAGGTGTAACGCTACTGTGTCCTGACATGGGCCACGATAGCACCGAGCGCATCACCGCCGACCTCACCCGTTGGGTCGCGGCCGCGGCGCCGGGGGCGCGCGTGCCGTCCAATCGCGCTCTCGTGGCGCGATACGGGGCGAGCCCCGTGACGGTGCAGAGAGTCATGAGCGACCTCGCGGGGCGCGGTCTCGTCGAGAGCCAGCCGGGGGTGGGCACCTTCGTTCGCGTGGTGAGGGCACGGCGCCCCGCCGACTACGGCTGGCAGACGAGTGCCCTTCCGGCATCCGAACACCGCGGCACCTCGGTCTCGTCGACCCAGACGACCCCCGCCCCCGACTCCATCGCGCTGCACTCGGGGTACCCCTCGCGCGAGCTGCTCCCGGAGAGACTCGTGCGCCAGGCGCTCGCGCGCGCCGCTCGAGCGCCGAACGCGCTCGAGCGGTCGCCCGCGGCAGGCCTCCCCGAACTCCGGGCGTGGTTCGCTCACGAAGTCGCGAGCGTCACCCCCGCGGGGCTCGGAGCGCCGACGGAGCGCGACGTGCTCATCGTCGGCGGCAGTCAGAGCGGGCTCAGCTCGATCTTCCGATCGGTCGTCGGCGTCGGTCGTCCCCTTCTCGTCGAGTCGCCGACCTACTGGGGAGCCATCCTCGCCGCGCGGCAGGCCGGGGTCGTCCTCGTGCCCGTCGCGACGGGCCCCGACGGTCCCGACCCCGACGCCGTCGCTCGCGCCCTCGACCTCACGGGTGCCCGAGCGTTCTACGCGCAACCGAACTTCGCCAACCCGACAGGGGGCCAGTGGACCGCGGAGCGCGCGACGGCGGTGCTCGACGTCGTGACGCAGCGGGGCGCGTTCGTGATCGAGGATGACTGGGCCCACGATCTCGGCATCGACGCGGAATCCCGCCCTCTCGTGGCGCACGACGACGCGGGTCGCGTCATCTACGTGCGGTCGCTGACGAAGAGCGTTTCTCCCGCCGTGCGTGTCGCGGCGATCATCGCGCGCGGCCCCGCGCGCGACCGCATCCTCGCCGACCGCGCCTCAGACTCGATGTATGTGAGCGCGGTGCTGCAGACCGCCGCGCTCGACGTCATCACGCAACCCGCGTGGCGCGCGCACGGGCGATCGGTGCGCGCGAAGCTCGCCGACCGCCGCGAAGCCCTCCTGGGGAGCGTGCTCGACACGATCCCGGCGGCGCACGTCGAACGGCGCCCGGTCGGCGGCTTCAACCTCTGGGTGCGGCTGCCCGACGGCACCGACGTCGACCAGCTCGCCGTCGAGTGTCGTGGGCGAGGAGTGGTCGTCGCCCCGGGCACCGAGTGGTTTCCCGCCGAACCGTCGGCACCGCACATCCGTCTCAACTACGCGGCGTCCGACCCCGCGCGCTTCGACGACGCCACCTCGGTGATCCGCGACGTTCTCGCCGCCCACGCGCGCTGACTCACGCTCGCGTGCTCCACGCCGGCGTGCTCCGCGCCCGCCCGCTCCGCGCTAGTCGACGACTTCCGGCCGCGGGAGGGGCGGATCGGCGGGCTCCCGGCGCCCGGTCCGCTGGGCCGCGGCTCCCGCGGCGACGACGAGCGCGATCCCGAGGCCCTGTGTGATCGTGAGGGTCTGCTGGAGGATGAGAAAGCCGAGGAGCACGCCGACGGCGGGTTCGAGGGCCATGAGCGTGCCGAAGGCCGTGGCCGTCATCCGTCGCAAGGCGATCATCTCGAGCGCGAACGGGATCACGGGGAGGAGGAGTGCCAACCCTGCCGCGGCGAGGAGCACCTCGACGGTGATGTGCCCGATCGACTGAGGAACCCCGAGGATCCCGGCGGTCGCGGCCGCGACCGGCACGGTGAGGGCGAGGGCGCTGATGCCCGTGAAACTGTCGCCCACGCGTTGCGTGAGCAGGATGTATCCGGCCCACCCGAGTGCCGCGAGCGCCGCGAACCCGACACCCAGGAGGTCGACGCGCCCGTGCCAGGGTTCGGTGACGAGAACGACCCCCGCGAGAGCCACGGCGGGGAACACGAGGGCGACCTTGCTCTGCGCGCGGATCGCGGCGACGGCGAGGGGCCCGAGGAATTCGATGGCGACCGCGGTGCCGAGCGGGATGCGGTCGATGGCAGAGAGGAAGGCGATCGTGACGAGCCCCGTCGTGACCCCGAGCGCGAGGATGGCGGGCATGTCGCGCCGTCGGAGGGAGGCGAACGACGGCCGCACGATCGCGATGAAGACGAGCGCCCCGATGCTCAGCCGCAACCAGGCCGTTCCGGCCGGTCCGACGGCGTCGATGACGCCGACCGAGAGGGCGGACCCGAGCTGCACCGACGAGATCGCGGCGATCGCGAGGGCCCACGGCGGAATCGCGCGGGAGACCGCCGCGCCGCGCGTCACGACGGCGCCCCGGGGTCGGACACCGCGAGGGAGAAGAGAGCGCGCTCCCCGTTCGGGTTGGCGTAGGCGTGCGGCACGTCGCCGGGGAACGCGACGGCGTCGCCCGCGGCGAGCGTCACCCGTCGGCCGTCTGCGGTGACCGTGATCGAGCCCTCGAGCACGTGGATGAGCTCCCGAGTCCCGGGGGAGTGGCTGTCGCTCTCGCGAACGTCTCCGGGCGCGAGCATCCACTCCCACAGCTCGGTGACGTCGTGGCTGCCGGCCGACGCGACGAGGCGCCCGTAGCCTCCCGCGGGGGTGCTCCACAGCGTCGGCGCGTCGCCGTCGCGCACGACGGAGAGCGTCTCGGCGCGAGGAGGTTCGACGAGAGCGGGCAGACCCACCCCGAGTGCGCCGGCGAGCCGCAGGAGTGTTCCGATGCTCGGGTTGGCGCTGCCCTGCTCGACGTTGACGAGCATCCGGCGACTGACTCCGGCGGAGGCCGCCACCTGATCGAGCGTGAGTCTCCTGGTCGTGCGGGCATCGCGAACGCGATCGCCGATGGCTCGAGCGAGCGCGTCGTTTCCGTCATCCATGAGTGCACGATAGTGCACTGTTAGTGCAGCGCGTGAACGTCGAGCGATCGGGGGCTCGCCCAGCCGGTGTGCGAGGTCTTGCGGCACCGAGTGGTTCTCCGGTGCCGCAAGACCTGCCCCCCAACACGCTCGCACCCCCCGGGCGACACGAGTCGGAGCCCTTCGGGTCGGTTCCGCTCCGTGGTGTTGAGAGGTATTCGGAGTCCTCGGCGAAACGGTTCGGTCCCGGTCCCGGTCTCGGTCGCGGGCCGAATCGCTCGTGCCGGCCCCCCGGTGACCGGGTGTGTCTCGCCGCGTCGGTTAGCGTTGCCCGATGACCACCTCTGCTCGCCGCTTCGTTCACGACCTCACCGAGGCCCACCACGACTTCCCCTCGGCCGGTGTGCTCTTCCGCGACCTCACCCCGGTGTTCGCGAGCGCCGCCGCCTTCGCCGCGGTGATCGACGAACTGAGCGACGGTGTGTCCGCACCGTCAGTCGGGGACCCGGCATCCGAGCCGATCGCGCGCGTCGACGCCATCGCCGGAGTCGAAGCGCGCGGCTTCCTGCTCGCGGCTGCTACGGCCTACAAGGTCGGCGCGGGGCTCCTCGCCTTGCGCAAGCCGGGCAAACTCCCCGGCGAACTGCTCGCCGAGACCTTCGACCTCGAATACGGCAGCGCGAGCCTCGAACTGCAACCCGGGCGTCTGCCCGCCGGTTCCCGCGTGCGCCTGCTCGACGACGTCCTCGCGACGGGCGGGACACTCCTCGCCGCCGTCCGGCTCCTCGAGCGCGCGGGATACGAGGTCGAGAGCATCGCCGTCGTCGTCGAGATCGACGGGCTCGGCGGCCGCGAGGTGCTCGACGGCTACCCGGTGTCGAGCATCACGACTCTGTGAGACAGCGGAGGGGAGCACAGGAGGGTACGTCGTCCCCCAAATTGGGGGATAGGTGATCCCGGCCCCACCCCCCATGATGGACATACGCAGGCGTCCGGGGGGATGTCTGCGAGTCATCCGGGGGGAAGACTGAATCACAGCGCCACGCCGCGCGAAGAGGGGCCGGGAACGGGGGTTTCCGGCCCCTCTCTTTTTCTGCGGTGAGGCCTCGCGCCCGCCTCGCCCCTCGCTCCAGCGCGCACTCACTCCACGGCGCTGGTCACTCCACGGCGCGCAACCTCATCCGTCGCGAGGGGTGCCCGTCGTCGAGTTCGACGATGGGGTCGAGCGACTGCACGAACTCCGTGAACGATTTGTACCCCAGTGCCCGCTCCTGGAAGGTCGGGTCCATGCGCAGCATCTGATTCTTCGTCGTTCCGCTCGCCTGCCACTCGTCGTCGGTCTTGGCGCGCCCGAGCTCGAGGGCTCGCACGAGGAGATCGGCGGCCGAGTCTTGCGCGCTCTTCGGCTTCGATCGTCTGCCGCTGCGTGACCGCGGTTCCCGCGTCGCGGGTTCGGCCGGCTCGGGCTCTTCGACCACCGGGTTCACCCCGGGCAGGGCGTCGTAGTCGGCGAACTCGTCGCACGCCCAGCCGAGGGCCTTGCTCGTCGACCCGGCGACGCCGATGCCCACGACGTAGCGACCGAGCTGCTTGCTGCGCTGAGCGAGCGCGACGTAGTCGGAATCTCCCGCGACGATCACGACGTGGGTGAGGTCGGGCAAGCGGAAGAGGTCTTCGACCACGTCGACGGCGAGTCGGATGTCTGCGCCGTTCTTCATCGAGGCCACCGTCGGGAAGAGCTGCACGAGGTCCACCGCGCGCTCGATGAGTTGGCGCCGGTAGCTCGCGTTGACGGTCGCCGACCAGTCGGCGTAGGCGCGGCTGATCGCGATCGTGCCGAACGACGACGCGAAATCGAGGATCGCCCCGAGGTCGACGGTCGCCTTCTCGAGTCGCTTGGTGACATCCGAATCGGGGTTCGCCGCCGGATCGAACGAGCGCGCCTTGTCGGTGTGGAACTGACCGCGCTTGCTGCGCTGGTCGTAGCGGGAGATCACGATGTTGTCGAAGTCGATGTAGACGGCGACGCGGGGATCAGTGGTTTCTGCCATTCGTGGTGCCTTCCGTTGCGGTGCACCCAGTCTGGTGCGTTAGTCGTCGTGGTTCAGGCCGCCGGGCGGCGTGGGGTCGGGTGGCGCGGGCTCGGGCCGTCGGCGATCGCGCGAGGGCGACACGGGGGTGGGGTCGCTGATCGCGCGCACCCGATCCACGAGTTCGCGCCACGGGCCTTCGACGCGCGTCTCGGGCAGCGTGATGCGGCGCCGGGAGACCCTGATGCGGTAGACGAACCGATCGACGCCGTCCTGCTCCGCCGGTCGCTCGCTCCACGGCAACGCCTCGACGAGGGCGAACCATTCGTCGCGGTCGACCAGTTCGTCGACCTCGACCGTCCACCGGGTCGCGAGGCCCGCGAACCCTCCCGTGCGGATGACCGTGATCTTCACGATCAGCAGCCTGTCACGCGTCGGTCCCCGCGACCACCCCCACGGTGCGCCACGCGGCGGTGACGGCCGTGTGCTCGGCCGAGCCCGAGCCGAATCGGGAGCCTGCGGCATCCGTCGTCGCGGAAGCGAACTGTGCGAACGTGCAGTCGGCGCGGATCGACCCCGCTGTGAGGGTGTCGTACCAGATGCGCCCCGCGCCCTCCCATGCCGGACCGCCGATCGCGGTGGCCGCGAGATGGAATGCGCGGTTCGGAATACCCGAGTTGAGGTGCACCCCTCCGTTGTCGTCGGTCGTGTCGATGTAGTCGTCCATCGAGGCGGGTTGCGGATCCGTTCCGAGAACGTCGTCGTCGAAAGCCGTACCCGGCGCGCTCATCGACCGCAGCGCCGCTCCCTGCACCCGGTCGGTGAAGAGCCCGGCGCCGATGAGCCAGCTCGCCTCGTCGGCATCCTGCCCGAGCACGCGCTGTTCGACGAGCGCGCCGAAGACGTCGGCGATCGACTCGTTGAGAGCGCCGGACTGCCCGCGATAGATGAGCCCCGCCGTGAACTCGATGACGCCGTGCGCGAGCTCGTGGCCGATAACGCTCAGCGACGCGGTGAACCTGCGGAACACGATGCCGTCGCCGTCGCCGAAGACCATGCGCTCGCCATCCCAGAACGCGTTGTCGTAGTCGCGCCCGAAGTGCACGGTGCCGTCGAGGGGAAAGCCCGCGTCGTCGATGGATGCTCGCCCGAACACGTCGGCGAAGAGCGCGTGGGTGTGGCCGAAACCGTCGTAGGCCTCGGTCACCGCGACGTCGTCGGTCTCGGAGTCGCCCTCGCGACGCACGACGACGCCGGGGAGGGTCTCGGCGTTCTGAGCGTCGGAGATCGTGCGGTCGGGCCTCTCGGCGCCGGGCGATCGGGCACCGGGCCGCGGTGCTCGCCCGCCCTCCGGCGACTCCCTCGTCTCGCGGAAGGGCGTGTCGATCGCGAGCGAGTGGCGAGCCGCGTCGATCGCGCGCGCGAGGGTCGGGTCGTCGAGGCCCGAGGCACGGAGGCCGGACAAGTGGACGAGGAGGTAGGGGGGAACGATGAAGCGGCGCATGCCCCGATGCTCGCACGAGCCGACGACAGCCCACCCGGAGACGCGCTCGAGTGGTCGCGGGGCCCCGCGGGTGAGCGCCGAGGTGCGCCGCGTCAAGCCCGCGGGCAGTTTCGGGCCGGGTGCTCGGTCGACTGCCAGACTGGGCCGATGGACACTCCAGATGTGACCGTCGTCGGATCGGGCCCCAACGGTATGGCGGCAGCCGTGACGATGGCACGCGCCGGGCTCTCCGTGCACGTCGTCGAGCGAGCGGCGACGATCGGCGGGGGAGCGCGAACGACCGAAGCCACCCTGCCGGGTTACCGCCACGATCGGGGCTCGGCGGTGCATCCGATGGCCCTCGCCTCGGGGTTCTTCCAGAAGTTCGACCTCGTCGATCGCATCGACCTCGTCACCCCCGAGCTCTCTTACGCCCACCCCCTCGATTCGGGGCGCGCGGGTCTCGCGTGGCACGACCTCGAGCGCACCGCTCGGGGGCTCGGCGTCGACGGCGGAGCGTGGCGCTCGCTCTTCGCCCCGCTCGTCGACCGGGTGCAGGAGGTCGCGCAGTTCAGCGGCTCGAGCATCCTCCAGGTGCCGAGGCACCCCCTCACTGTCGCGCTGTTCGGTCTCCGTGTCCTCGAGCAGGGTTCGGCGGCGTGGAACCTGCGTTTCCGGGGACTCGAGGCGCCCGCGCTGCTCGCCGGGGTCAACGCGCACTCGATCAAGCCCATGCCGACCCTCTCCACCGCCGCCGCGGGTCTCGTGCTCGCGACGCACGGCCACGCGAGAGGCTGGCCCGTTCCCGTCGGCGGGAGCCAGGCGATCATCGACGCGATGGCTCTCGACCTCATCGACCACGACGGTCGCATCACCACGGGGGTCGACGTCACCCACGTCGACGAGCTGCCGCGGTCGCGCGCGATCATCTTCGACACGAGCGCGAGGGCGATGAGTCGCATCGCCGCCTCGCGACTCCCCGACCGCTATCGGTCGCGCCTCGCGCGATTCACCTACGGCAACGGCGTGGCCAAAGTCGACTTCGCCCTCTCGGCGCCGGTGCCGTGGACGAACGAGCACGTGCGCGACGCGGGAACGGTGCACGTGGGGGGAGACCGGGCCGAGATCGCCGCGGGCGAAGCGGATGTCGCGGCGGGCCGTCATCCGTCGAGTCCCTACGTTCTCGTCTCGCAGCCGTCGTCGTTCGACCCGAGCCGCGCGCCGGAGGGCAAGCACGTTCTGTGGGCCTACACCCACGTTCCGCGCGGGTCGACGCGGGACATGACCGAGGCGGTCACCGCGCAGATCGAGCGCTTCGCCCCGGGGTTCCGCGACACGATCCTCGCCTCGCACCAGTCGAGCGCGATGGGCATGCAGGAGTACAACCCCAACTACATCGGCGGCGACATCGCGGCCGGCGACGCGAGCATCGGGCAGCTCATCGCGAGGCCCGTCGTCTCGCGCGACCCGTGGCGCACCCCCGCCGCGGGCATCTACCTCTGCTCGTCGTCGAGCCCGCCCGGCCCCGGCGTGCACGGCCTCGCCGGCTACTACGCCGCACGAAGCGCCCTCCGTGCGGAATTCGGTCTCACCCCACCACGACTCGGAAAGAACTGACATGGCTGCGAACTACATCGAACTGAAGTGCTCGCCTGACGACGTCTTCCGTGTGCTCGACGACGGGTGGCTCTACGCGAGCTGGGTCGTGGGCGCGAGCCGCATCCGCGACATCGACGACCGCTGGCCCGACCCGGGCACGAGCATCAGGCACTCGTTCGGGCTGTGGCCCGTGCTCATCGACGACGTGAGCTACTCGGTCGAGTGGGACCGCCCGCATCACGCGCTACTCCGCGCGCGAGGGTGGCCCATCGGCGAGGCACTCATCGCCATCGACGTCAAGCCTCGCGGCGACGGATGCATCGTGCGCATGTACGAGGACGCCGTGAAGGGCCCGGGGCTCCTCGTGCCCAAGCTCGTGCGCGACATCATCATCCACTTTCGCAACGGCGAGGCGATCAAGCGCCTCGGGCACCTCGCCGAGGGCTACGCGGGCCGCCACCCCGGGTGACATGGCGCGGCGGGGTCGGGCGCTGCCCGACCCCGCCATCCACCGCACCGGTCAGATGCTGCCGCCCGCGACGAGGATAGTCGCGCCCGTCGTGTAGCTCGCGTCGTCACTCGCGAGGTAGACGTAGGTCGAAGCGATCTCGGCGGGCTGACCCGGGCGACCGTAGGGAGTCTGGGCGCCGAACTCGCGCAATTGCTCGTCGTCTCCCGCGTCGGGCTGGAGGTTGGTCCAGAACGGTCCCGGGGCGACACTGTTGACGCGGATCCCCTTCGGCGCGAGCTGCTGCGCGAGGCCCTTCGTGAAGTTGACGATCGCGGCCTTCGTGCCGGCGTAGTCGAGCTTGTCGGGGGAAGGCTTCTCCGCCTGGATGCTGCTCGTCGTGATGATCGTGCCGCCCGCGGGGATGTGGGCGAGCGCGGCCTTCGAGAGCCAGAAGAGCGAGAACACGTTCGTCGCGAAGGTCTTCTCGATCTGGCCGGTCTCGAGCTCGAGGATGTCGTCGACGTTGTTCTGGTAGCCCGCGACCATCACGAGGGTGTCGAGCCCGCCGATCGCGGCGACCGTCTCGGCGACGGCGTCGTAGCACTCCTGCTCGTCGGACGCGTCGAGCTTGATGGCACGGCCCGTGCGGCCGGCCTTCTCGATCTGCTCGAGGGTGCCGTCGGCACCGGCCTGGTCGCTGTGGAAGGTGAACGCGACATCCGCTCCCTCGCGGGCCATGGCGATGGCGGCGGCACGACCGATTCCGGAGTTGCCTCCCGTGAGGAGCACTTTGCGGCCGTCGAGTCTGCCCCGCCCGACGTAGGTGTCTTCACCGTGATCGGGCGTGGGGTCGGGCTCGCCGTCGACGATCTGGAACGGCGGGCGCGGGTACTGGTCGAGGGGATTCTTCATGCTTCCAGTAGATCGATGCCGCGAGGGGAGCGGAACCCCCTTGCGCTCCCAGGTCGTGCCCGCGTCAGATGAGGCCGCGCACGAGCTCGTCGATGCTCACGCCGCGCTCGCGAGCGCGGCTCACGAGCCTGGCGTGCTCGTCGGCCGTGAGTTCGAGGGTGAGCGAGACCGGGGGAGTCTCGGCGTCATCGAGATCGAAGAGCCCGGGTTGCACCGGCGCGGCCACGGGCGCGGTGGCCACGGGTGCGGTGGCCGCGGGTGCGGCGGCCGCGGGTTCGAACTCGGGCTCGGGCGCGCTGTCACGCGAGATCTCGGGCGCCCCCGCTCGCCCGGCACCCGTGAGCCCGGCACCCGTGAATCCGGGTCCCGCGTCGGGAAGCCGACCGCGCTGAAAGGCTTCGGCTGCCCCTCGCGCCCGCTCGTCCGCCGCCTCGTTGAGCGGATGATTGGCGTGACCCTTGACCCACTCGAAACGGTAACGGCGCCCCGCGAGAGCGGCGTCGAGCTCCTTCAGGAGCTCGAGGTTGAGCACGGGTTTGCCGTCGCCCTTGCGCCACCCCTTGGCCTTCCAGCCCGTCATCCACTTCGTGACCGAGTTGATGACGTATTGGCTGTCGCACAGCACGAGGAGGTCGTCGTCGACGTGCGCCGTCGCGCGGAAGAGCTCGAGCACGGCCTTGAGCTCGCCCTGATTGTTGGTCGCGTGCTTCCACCCGCCGGCCCCCCAGCATCCGTCGTCGACGTACCACGCCCACCCGGCCGGACCGGGATTGCCGAGTGCTGAACCGTCTGCGGCGGCGGTGATCGTCACGAGAGACCTTTCGAAAGGGGGAATGGCGACGACCAGTCTCCCACCGCCGGGGAGGCGCACCGATCGGGGCGCTTCTCTAACGAATAGGCAACGACTCGATCCCCGCCGTGGCGGGCATCGAGGCCTCTCGAGAGCTCGACAGGGCGTCGAGAGAGGGGGTTGACGCGAAACGCCACGGTGTGCTCCCGCTAAGCTTTCGTCAGGTCTTACCGACCTCACCCGCCAAGGACGCGGTCCGCTCGAACCTCCACGGTTCGCCGGATCGTACGGTGCGGCCCTGATGGACGCGATCCCACGATCGGTCCGGCCTCTGGCTCTCGACGTGCTCAGCACCGAGTGGCCAGGAGAGCGATCACGGCCTACCCGTCTGCCACCAGTGAGTCTCCGCGCGACCGACACCGGTCGTCACGGCGCTACTCCGGAGCACACCACCGTGACCACACACCCCGCCCTGCGCGCCGAAGGACTGTTCAAAGTCTTCGGCCGACGTCCCTCCGACGCCGTCACCCGCCTCCGCGCCGGCGAGCCCCGCTCCGCCGTCGAGCACCTCGGCACCCCCGCGGTGATCGACGCGAGCTTCGACGTGCAGCCCGGTGAGATCTTCGTCGTCATGGGGCTCTCCGGGTCGGGCAAGTCGACGCTCATCCGCATGCTCAACGGCTTGCTCGAGCCCACGGCGGGAACCGTGACCATCGGGTCGTCGCGCATCACGGGAGTGCCGGCCAAGAAACTCCGCGAGGTGCGGCGCACCCAGGTGTCGATGGTCTTCCAGCATTTCGCTCTGCTGCCGCACCGCTCCGTGATCGACAACGTCGCCTACGGGCTCGAGATGCAGGGGATGGCGCGCGAAGCGCGACTCGCGAAGGCGCGCACGATCATCACCCTCGTCGGCCTCGACGGGTGGGCGGACAAGCTCCCCGAGCAGTTGTCGGGAGGGATGCAGCAGCGCGTGGGTCTGGCCCGCGCGCTCGCCGCCGACACCGACGTGCTCCTCATGGACGAGGCGTTCTCGGCGCTCGACCCGCTCATCAGGCGCGAGATGCAAGAGCAGCTCGTCGAGCTGCAGGCGAGCCTCGGCAAGACCATCATCTTCATCACCCACGACCTCAACGAGGCGATGTTCCTCGGTGATCGCATCGCCGTCATGCGCGACGGTCGCATCGTGCAGATCGGCACGCCCGAAGAGATCCTCACCGACCCGGCCAACGACTACGTCGCCCAGTTCGTCGGCGACGTCGATCGCGCTCGCGTGCTCACCGCCGCGAGCGTCATGGAGCCTGTTCCCTCCGGCGTCGAACCGGGTCCGGGGCCGAGAGTCTCGCCCGACACTCTCCTCGTCGATCTCGTCGACCCGTCGGTCGCGAGCGCTCGCCCGATCTCGGTCTGCGACGACGGCGGACGGTTGCTCGGCACAGTCTCGAGAGTGGGCCTCCTCGCCGCCCTCGGCAACGTCACGCCCGACGCGCGTGAGATGACACACACCCCGCAGTCCAGCGAACTCGAAGGAGCCGACCGGTGAACGACTTCCGCATCCCCCTGGGCTCGTGGGTCGAGTCGGGCATCGACTTCGTCACCGACACGTTCGGGTTCCTCTTCGACTTCATCCGCGTCGTGTTCGAGGGTGCATTCGACGCCGTCGCCTACCTGCTCGGCGAACCGCCGTTCTGGATCATCATCGCGGTGCTCGCCGTGCTCGCGCTCCTGACCCGAGGGTGGGTGTTCGCCGCGGGCACCGCTGTGGGCCTGCTGCTCATCGTGGGGGTCGACCAGTGGGACAACGCGATGGACACCCTCGCGCTCGTCCTCGTGGCGAGTGCCATCGCGATCATCATCAGCATCCCGCTCGGAATCCTCGCGGCCAAGTCGTCGTTCGCCTCCGGGGTGATCCGGCCGGTGCTCGACTTCATGCAGACGATGCCCGCGTTCGTCTACCTCATCCCCGCCCTCATCCTCTTCCGCATCGGTGTCGTCCCCGGCATCGTCGCGACGATCATCTTCGCGATGGCTCCCGGCGTCAGGCTCACCGAGCTCGGCATCCGCGGGGTCGACCGCGAGGTCGTCGAGGCGGGCCAGGCCTTCGGGTCCTCGCCGTGGCGCATCCTGCGGCAGATCCAGTTGCCCCTCGCGATGCCGACGATCATGGCCGGGATCAACCAGGTGATCATGCTCGCGCTCTCGATGGTCGTCATCGCCGGCATGGTCGGGGCCGGTGGGCTCGGGCAGGACGTCGTCGCGAGTCTCAACCGCATCGACATCGCCCTCGGGTTCGAAGCCGGGCTGGCCGTGGTAATCCTCGCGATCTTCCTCGATCGACTCACCGCGGCACTCGGCAAGGGCGATACGCCCCTCACGCGGATCCTCGCGTCGGGCAAGGGCCGCCGAACGACGTCCGCGGTCGAACCACTCGCCGAACCACTCGCCGACCCGGCTGCCGACCGTGCCGCCGAACCCGTCGGCGCGTCAGCACCGCGCTGACCCCCTCCACTCGCGGATGCATCCGTATCCGTGCGAACCGCGCGCTCGACTCTGCGCGCACCAACCGTCAACCCCCCGTCACCGTCACCCGGTGGCACGAAAGGAAGACACCTTGAGAAACCTCACCAAGACATCGATCGCCGCAGCAGCGGTCGGACTCCTCGCCCTCACCGGATGCACCGCGTCCGACGACACCGCGGGCGACGGCGGCGAAGACATGGACATCACCATCGCCGTCTTCAACGGCTGGGATGAAGGCGTCGCGACCTCGTGGCTGTGGGCCAACATCCTCGAAGACGAAGGCTACGACGTCGAGCTCGAATACGCCGACCCCGGCCCCGTCTTCACGGGTCTCGCGAGCGGTGACTCCGACTTCACGACGGATGTCTGGCTGCCGAACACCCACGAGAGCTACCTCGAGGAGTACGGCGACGACATCACCGACCTCGGCGCGTGGAACGAAGACTCCAAGCTGACCCTCGCGGTCAACGAGGACGCCCCGATCGACTCGATCGCGGAGCTCGCCGAGAACGCCGACCTCTTCGGCAACCGCATCGTCGGTATCGAGCCCGGCGCGGGTCTGACCGAGGCGATGGAAGAAGAGGTCATCCCCGGATACGGCCTCGAGGACATGGAGTTCCTCACCTCGTCGACCCCCGCGATGCTCAGTGAGCTGACCGCGGCGACCGACGCCGGCGAGAACATCGTCGTGACCCTGTGGGAGCCGCACCGCGCCTACGCGCAGTTCCCGGTCAAGAACCTCGAAGACCCCGAGGGTGCCCTCGGCGGAACCGAGAGCCTGCACACCTTCAGCAGCACCGACTTCCCCGAGTCGTCGCCGATCGCTGCGGGCTGGCTCGAGAACTTCGAGATGGACACCGACACGCTCTACTCGCTCGTCGACGCCATGTTCGTCGACTACGAGGGCGACGACTTCGAGCCCGTCGTCGACCAGTGGATCGAAGACAACCAGGAGTACGTCGACTCGCTCACGAGCTGAATCGACGCCTGAACGACAGAACCCCGCCGTGCGTGCACGGCGGGGTTCTCGTCTGCGTGGAGCGTGTCAGCGCACCCAGTGGTAGACGATGTGCGGCGGAAGGCCCCGCTGTTCGGCGCGGCGCACGACCGTTCCCGATTCGTCGCGCTGCTCGGCGATGAGCACGAGCTGGCTCGCGGCATCCCACGAGAAGTCGGCGGCGGCGCGCGGCACCGTCGTGAGCGTGATCGTCGCGCCGAAGAAGCCGGCGTCGGCGGCGTTGACCGCAGGAAGCGAGATCGTCGCGGCGGGGAAGCCGTCGGCGTTCGCCCAGTAGAGAGACACCGGCGAGGTCTCCGACCACCCGGTGCCGAGGATCGACACGCGCGTCACCGACCCGGAGCCGTCTCCGTCGACGGAGTTCACCGACACGCGCGTGAGCGTGATGGAGGTGGGCCAGGTGAAGTCGCGGTCGTTCCAGATGCGCTCGACGGCGCTCACCATCTCGCCGGGAAGCGTCAGGGTGCGGTCACCGCCGAACGAGAGGTTCGCGGCGACGAGAGCGGGCGTGATCTCGAACGACTCCACACCCAGATCGAGGTCTGCTTCAGTAAATCCGGATGCGTTTCGCGTGGCGGTATCGGTCACATTCACTCCTTGTTCGTCGCTGCAAGTTAACACCCCCCGGTCTGCCCTTGTCGATTCGAGCAGGAGTCGGGTGCCGCCGTCGGGCCGAGCTCAGCCGCGCACGCAGGTTCCCGATGCGACGGAGCCGGTGAGCCCGGTCGCCGCGACCACGACGGGTTCGAGCTCGACGAGGGTCGCCGCGTACCCCACCCCCTCGGTCGTCGCGCCCTTCGCGAAGACGATGCCGACCGCGTCACCGGACGTCGCGAGCACCGGCCCGCCCGATTCGCCCTGCTGCACGTCGGAGGCGAGGGTGTAGACGTCGCGAGCGGCCGTGGACTCGCCGTAGATGTCGGGGACGACGAGAGGGCCGACGACGGCCACTTCGGCGGGGTGTGCGCTGAACGGCCCCCCGAAGGGATAACCGCCCACGATCGCGGTGTCTCCCGCGGTGAGCGGTGTGCCGAGCTCGAGGGCAGCCGTGTCGAGACCCTCGACCGCGATGACCGCGAGGTCGTCGACGGGGTCGAAATAGACGACCCTCCCGACTCTCGAGCCGTCTCGCGGCGTCTCGACGACGGGCTCGTCGACACCCGCGACGACGTGGGCGTTCGTGACGATGCGATCGGGAGCGACCACGAACCCCGACCCCGACTGGTTCTGCCCACACGCGAAGGCGGTGCCCGTGATGCGAACGATCGACGCGGCGGCTCGGTCGAGCTCGGGCGACCCGGTCTCGACGTCGGGGATGGTCGGTGCTGCCCCCGCGAACGCATCGGCGATCTGCGGAAGCGACTCCCGCACGGCGAACGACCGCGCTGCCGCGAGCATCCGCGTGAGGCCGTCCGGGGTCGATTGGCCGATGACGCGCAACACCTGGGAGTTCGCGATCGGCTGCGAGAGGAGGGGCACGCCGAGGGTTCCGATGCCGAAGGCGATCGTCGACGTTACGAGGGCGGCGGCGACGACGCTCGCGGCCGCGCCAACGAGGCGGTCGACGCCACGGAGCGGCGAGCGCGCGACGCGCGTGCGCATCGAGTCCCCGAGGGTCACGCCCGCGGTGAGCCCTGCCGCGATGAGGAGGAGGGACGCCCCGACGGTCACGACGACGCGCCATTCCGGCGATTCGACGAGAGCGCCCGCGAGGGGCGCGAGGACGTAGGCGAGGGCCCCGCCGACGACGATGCCGACGATGCCGCTGACGCTCCGCACGAGCCCACTGCGATAGCCGTAGACGAGGAACGACACGAGGACGAGCACGAGGAGCACGTCGAGAATCACACTGAGCGGCACTGTTCTCCCGGTTCGTCGGGGGGCCGGAACACGAAACCCCCAGGCGGAATTTACCCGACGGACATGTCCCGACCGCCCATTTTCGTGTTATCCCGGCTACAGTGGACGTCAACCCTAGCTCGACGACAGACCCCGCCTCATCCCGAACGCGTGGTCGACCCTCGTCGAAATGGATCCGCGCGCAGAAACTTACCCGTCTGCTCGAGGCTCCGGACGCCAATGATGTCGCTGTGTTGTTTCCGGCGTGCGACCCCGTCCGCTGTCGTCCCGACACAGTCCCGTCGATCGCCGACCCCCCTTACCCCGCTTTGTCTGCGATCGCCGTTCTCGCCTCTTCACCCCGAAAGAGACCCCCGCAATGACTGCCCTCTATTCCCGACCCCGATCAGGTTCGCCGTCTCCCGACGAAGTCGAGTCTCCGACCGCAGACGACCCGTCGACCGACGGAACCGTGCTCACGCGTTTCGCCCGCGACGACGTGAGTCGACCCCGCCCCACTCGCGAGACCCCGGCAGACCGCGTGCCCACCGCGGGTGAAGCCGTGCGAGCACAGTCGCCCTCGATGGTCATGCTCGTCCTCGCGGCGACCATCGGCATCCTCGCGTACGCCAACTTCCTGCTCAACCCCGCGAGCCGCGGTGACTGGTTGCCATACACGATGGTCATCGTCGCCGAGACCGTGCTCATCGGCCAAGCGCTCCTGTCGATGTGGACGATCCTCTCGGGGTCGCAAGACCCCCGCGATTTCGCGTTCCACTACGCCAAGGGTGCGCTCTTCCGCGATCGCGACATCGCCCTCGACCGTGCGAGCTCGCACCCCGAGACCTGGGCGCTCTACCTCGACGAGGCCGAGATCGGGGTGGATGTCTTCATCACGACCTACGGCGAAGACCCGGCGGTCATCCGTCGCACCGTCACGGCCGCACTCGCGATGCGCGGCAAGCACGCCACGTGGGTGCTCGACGACGGTCGCTCCGACGAGGTGCGGGACCTCGCCGCCGAGCTCGGCGCGCGCTACGTGCGCCGGCTGAGCAGCAACGGCGCGAAGGCCGGAAACGTCAACCACGCTCTCTCGATCAGCAAGGGCGACTACTTCGCCATCTTCGATGCCGATTTCGTTCCCGACCCCGAGTTCCTCGTCGAGACCGTTCCGTTCTTCGTCGACCGCAAGGTCGCCTTCGTGCAGACACCGCAGACCTACGGCAACCTCCACAACGTCATCTCCAAGGGCGCCGGCTACATGCAGGCGATGTTCTACCGCTTCATCCAGCCGGGTCGAAACCGCTTCAACGCCGCGTTCTGTGTCGGAACCAACGTCATCTTCCGCCGCACGGCGATCGACGAGGTCGGCGGCATGTACACCGACTCCAAGTCGGAGGACGTCTGGACGTCGCTCATGCTCCACGAGCGTGGCTGGCGCACGATTTTCATCCCCATGACGCTCGCCGTCGGCGATGCGCCCGACACCGTCGAGGCGTACACCAAGCAGCAGCTGCGCTGGGCGACCGGGGGCTTCGAGATCCTGCTGCGCCACAACCCGCTGAGCCCGAAGCGCAAGCTCACGCTCGACCAGCGACTCCAGTACGTCGTCACGGCGTCGTTCTACCTCACGGGCATCTGCCCGCTGCTCCTGCTCCTCGTGCCGCCCATGGAGATCTTCTTCGACCTCCGGCCGATGAACATCTCGACGACCGTCGTGACCTGGATGCTCTACTACGCGGGCTTCTACGTGCTCCAGATCGTTCTGGCGTTCTACACGATGGGGTCGTTCCGCTGGGAGACCCTCATGCTCGCGACCGCGTCGTTCCCGATCTACGTCGCCGCGCTCATCAACGTCATCGTGGGCAAGGAGCAGAAGTGGAATGCCACGGGAGACAAGTCGAAGGCGAGTTCGCCCTTCAACTTCATGATCCCGCAGGTGCTGTTCTTCGTCTTCCTCCTGCTCACCTCCGTCGTCGCCGTATGGCGCGACCTCGGCAACGGCTTCCTCTCGCTCGCCACAGCGTGGAACGTCACCAACACGATCATCCTGGGGAGCTTCGTCGTCGCCGCCGCGCGTGAAGCCCGCCACCTCCGCGCCGCAGGCAGTAGGGCGCGCCGCGCCGCTCCCGCCGCCGCGACAACGTCTTCTACCCGAAACCTGGTGACCTCATGACCTGGAAAAACCGCCTCAAAATGTTCCTCGGCACGGTCGTCGTGTTCGTGCTCGTCGCTGGGATGACGGTGATCTTCAATCAGCGGCAGGCTCAAGTCACGAGCGCCTCCGCGGCCATCGAAGCCGAGAGGTACCCGGTCGGAAGCGACTACGGCGGAACGGTTCTCGATCGCGAGGTCTCCGAGGGTGACCGCGTCGCCGCGGGTGATGTGCTCTTCCGCGTGCAGAGCCCGACCCTGCAAGCCGACCTCGCCGAGGGACTCCTGCGACCCGAGACGGTCGCCTACGCCGTGACCCCCGACGGCGTCATGACGCTCACGGCGACTGTCGACGGAACCGTCGGCGACATCACCGCCGAGCGCGGATCGTTCGTGCAGGCCGGTCAGATCCTCGCGACGATCGACCGCACGGGTTCGCTCTTCGTGAGTGCCGACTTCGTGCTCTCGAGCCGCGACTACGCGCGCATCGAGGATGGCGCGGCCGTCGAGCTCGTGCTCCCCAACCAGTCGCGCATCTCGGGCCAGGTGGAGTCGATCGACGTGCAGACCTCCGACGGTCTCGCCGAGACGACCGTCACGGTGTCGAGCGAGGGCCTCGTCGACGGCGCCGCCAACAACCTCATGACCCGGGGAACACCCGTGTCGGCGACGCTGCTCCTGCGCGACGACGGCCCGCTCGCGGGCGTCGGCGACGGGTTCTTCGACTTCATGCGCAAGATCGGGCTGTGACCCCGTGCCGACCACCTCTCGGGCGTTCGCGCCCCGCCGTGCCACCACGCGACTCGCCGTTCCCGTCGTCGCTCTGCTCGCGCTCCTCACCGGGTGCTCGGCAGTGGGGGTGACCGGCGACGGTGACACCGCGCCGGCCGCATCGGTCGACGCGATCTTCCCTGACGACGAGATCGGACCGCTCGTCGAGGCCCTCCCGCAGCAGACGATCAAGCCCCTCCCGTCTGCGCGTCTCGCCGAGGGCCTCGTTCCCCCGACCAACCGGTGGTTCTCGGGCCTCGTCTTCGGTGACGACTCGATGCCCGTGTTCCCCTCTCCGCTGTCGTTCCAACTCACCGACGGCGGGTTCGACCTCGGTCTGCCTCGCGTCACGACGGCGCCCAAGGTCATCATGGGCGGTCACGTCGCCCACATCGGAGTCAGCGTCGGGGCCGACGCGGCAGAGGTCTCGGCCTACGACACGGCATCCGTCACGATCACGCACCTCGCCGACGACGTCGCGGTCGGCGAGACGGTGATCGCGCGGGGATCACCGTTCGTGAGCTTCACCGCGCTCTCGGCGGCCGACGTGTCGACCGTCACGGCCTTCACCCCCTCGTCGGTCGACGGTGCGGCGACCGCCGTCATCGACGGCACGACCTACGGCCTCGTGAGCGACGCCGAACTCTCCTCCGACGGCACAGGACTCGCCCTCGCCGAGGGGGAGACCGCCACGTGGTTCGCCCTCGCCGACGGAGCAGAACTCGCCGACTTCGCCGACGCCGCGACGCACACGGTCACAGGCACGACCCTCGATTACACGACGAGCGACACCGAGGTCTCGACGACCATCGCCTACACCACTGCCGACGGCGAACCCACGATCGTGGCCGCCCTGCCGCACCAGCAGGCAGGCCTCGCCGATTCGGTCGCGTGCTCGTCGGCGACCTACTCGACGATCTACGGCGACATGACCGCGTGCACGACCGATGCGCTCACCTGGTCGAGCCCCGCGCTCGAACCGAGTGGTGCCCTCGATCTGTCGGCGCTCGACGACGCGGATCGCGATCGCCTCGCCGAGCAGGTCACCCTCGACATCGCCGAGACCGAGACGTTCGCCGATGACACCTATTTCGGAGGCAAGTCGCTCTATCGGGCGGTCAACCTCCTACAGATCGCCGAGGAGGTCGGGGCGGATGACGCCGCGGCGACAATGCGCGACCGACTCGTCACGACGATGTCGGAGTGGATGGATCCCGACCGCTGCGACGAACGCGACCTCCGGTGCTTCGTCTACGACCCCGAGGCGCGCGGAATCGTCGGGCTCGCGACATCCTTTGGCTCGGAGGAGTTCAACGACCACCACTTCCACTACGGGTACTTCCTCTACACCGCTGGTGTTCTCGCGGCCGACGACCCCGAGCTCGTCGAGAGCTGGGCGCCCGTGATGAACCTCCTCGCCGCCGACCTCGCCACCCGGGGAGAGAGCACCTACTTCCCCGAGCAGCGCAACTTCGACTCCTACGGCGGGCACTCGTGGGCGAGCGGCACCTCCCCGTTCGGCGACGGCAACAACCAGGAGTCGAGCTCCGAAGCGGTCACCGCGTGGAACGGCCTCGCCCTGTGGGCGGCGGCGAGCGACCAGGGAGACCTCGAGACCGAGGCGCGATGGATGCTCGCGGCCGAAGCGACTTCGGCGAAGGCGTACTGGACCGATTTCCCGCTCGACGACCCCATCATGGAGGGCTTCGAGCACACGATCACCTCGCTCGTCTGGGGTGGCAAGCGTGACTACGCCACGTGGTTCAGTGCCGAGCCGAGCGCGATGCTCGGCATCCTCGTGCTGCCGATGAGCCCCGTCGCCGACTACCTCGCCGGCGACCCCGAGCGCATCGACGCGAACATCGCCGATGCGGCTCCCGACGGCTTCGACGTGACATTCGGCGATTACCTGCTCATGTACTCCGCGCTCTCCTCGCCCGAGGCGGCGTCGCGTGCGCTCGAGGAGTCGCGAGAACTCCACGAAGACCGCATCGACGACGGGAACAGCCGCAGCTACATGCTCGCGTGGCTCATGGCGCACGCGGCAGCCTGACCGGGACGCCTTCGGGCGCCCTCCGGTGTCAGCGGCGCGCGGCGGTTCGCGAGGCGCGAGCCGCCGCTTCTGCTTCCCGTCGCACGCGGCGTGCCTCATCTGCTGCCGCCGCTTCGCCCGGAGTGGGGGCGGTTCCGCCGAGGTGGCGCGGCTGCCACCACTGCCCGGTGCCGTCGACGGGGTAGCGGGCCTGCAACCCCTCGACGAGCGCGACGATCGTGTCGCGCAGGGTCGCCGTGACGGCCTTGGCGTCGTCGGTCGGCGACACCGTGAGCGGCCGACCGAACGCGAAGTGCACGGGCACACCGAATCGCTCGCGGAATCCGATCCGGTGATTCTTCGTGAGGAGTCGGTGGCCACCCCACACGCCCACGGGTAGAAGCGGAACGCCCGCCTCGGCGGCGAGTCTCGCGGCGCCCGTCTTGAATTCGCGCACGGTGAAGGATGCGCTCACCCCGGCCTCGGGGAAGACTCCGATGAGTTCTCCGCGCCGCAGTGCCGCAACGGCTTCGGTGTAGGCCGACGATCCCGCGGCCATGTCGACGGGGATGTGTCTCATTCCCCGCATGACGGTGCCGACGAGGGGCTTGTGGAAGACCTCTTGCTTGGCCATGAAGCGGATGCGCCGCTTGCGATGCATCCACGTCGTCCACTCGACGAGAGCGAACTCGAGGTAGCCGAAGTGGGTCATGGCGATGACGGCGCCGCCCGTTGCGGGGATGTGGTGCGCCCCCGTCGTGCGGGGCTTGAGACGCCAGAAACCGAACAGACCGCGCCCGGCGAGGATCGCGGTGTCGTAGAGGGGCTCGGTGGTCCTGGCTGTCATAACGACAGGGTAGAGGCGCACCCTGGGCGGCCAGCCGCGCTCACGCACCCCGTATTCCCCGACCGACATACGCGCGGAATACGACGCGGGCGGTCTCCCGCTAGAGCGGGAAGCGGAGTGTCGCCGCGACGGGCGAGGCGTCGGGGAGGTCGGCCTCGCGCACGGCGCGCACCGTCGCGCCGGAGCGGAGCGCCCGCGACGCGATCTCGTCGATGACGTTGTAGGTGCCCGAGACGTCGTCGCCCGAGCCCGGTTCGGTCAGCAGACCCGACCCGTCGACCATTCCACGCACGTCGGCGTCCATGTCGAAGTGGATCTCCTCGATCGCACCGGCGGTCGCGGCGCGCGCGAGCTCGGCGACGTCGCTCGAGGCCCGCCCCCCGGCACGTCTCGACCCGAAGTCCTCGTTCCACTCGGCGAGCCCGCCGGCATAGTGGGCGTCGAGGATGCCGCGAGCCCGATCGTCGATGTCGTTCGCCGAGAGCGATGACGGGTGGGCGTCGATTCCGCGAGCCAGAAGCGATCGCAGCGTCGAGACGGCACGGTAGGCCGGCTCGAAGTCGTCGGATGCCGCGAGGATCACGGGAGTCGTCGTGGCGCCGATCACCCGACCGACCGCTTCGTCGATGATGCGGCAATAGCGCTGGTGCTCGATCCTCTGACCCGTTGTGCCTTGCGAGCGGGGCATGTCGGCTTGTCCATGATTCTCCGCGTGCTCGAGAACGCTCGACAGGTCGCCGGGGAGCTCGAGCGCGCGCTCACGCGGGCGGGATTCGGCCGAGAGCTCGATGAGACGCACGTCGGCGGGGTTCGCCGTCACCGTGACCACGAAACCGCTGTTCGCGAAGGTGACGGCGCGCAGCAACGGACCGACGTCGAGACGGTCGGCGACGACCACTCTCTCGGCGACGCGGTTGGCTATCCGGAAGACGGAGAATCGGTCGGGCGTCGCGAGGATTGCGAGCGATCGGGACTGGTTCTGCCAGAACTCGAGGTCGTCGTCGAGGCTCTCGAGCGGGTCGATCACCGACGCGACCTCGGTGGCGTCGGCACCGCGCTCGACGAGGGCTTTGCGCACCGTCGACGTCGCGTTCTTGAGGCTCAGTTTCACCGCCGCCGTCTCGCTCGATACGGGGGAGGAGGGGAGATAGACGGTCACGCTCGACGGGTGACGCTCGTCGGCGAGGGTGATGAGTTCTGTGGGCTGAGGTAGATCGACAGGAATCATCGTTCCACGGTAGAACACCGACCCTCGTGTGGCGAGAGTGCCGTTTGCTCTCGAGGCCGAAGTGCTGGAGACTCGGTGATTCCCTCGGCGGCGCGATCGATTCGACGGCGCGCTCGTCTATCACCGCGTGAGTCCGTCGACAGCGCCGAGGCCCCGAACATCTCCGACCCCACGCAAGGACACTCAATGCCCCTCACACTGACTGACAACGCGAGCATGATCGTCAAGGCCATCGCCGAGCAGACCGCCGGGACCACGGTCGCCGGCCTCCGCATCAGCCTCGAGCAGGAGACCGCGACCGACTTCGACATCTCGGTCGTACCTGACGCCGAGGACGGCGACACGATCGTCGAGAGCGACGGCGCGCGCGTCTTCCTCGACGTCGCGGCCGCCCAAGTGCTCACCGACGCGGTGCTCGACGCCGAGGTCGACGACGAGGGCTCGGTGCAGTTCTCCGTCGGCACGCAGGACTGACTCCGGCGCAACACGGAAAGGCGAATCGTGACGATAGTGCCCGACGACAAAGACTGGACGTGGGTGCTCTCGGAGCGGTGTCCGGAGTGCGGTTTCGACGCGAGCGTCGTGCCCTTCGCCCACGTGCCGCGGCTCCTGAGAGAGAACGCCGCCGCGTGGCCCGCTCTCCTGCGGTCGACCGACGCCGCGGTGCGACCGGACGCATCCACGTGGTCGACGCTCGAGTACGCCGCCCACGTGCGTGATGTGTGTCGCGTGATGAGCGAGCGCTTGGCGCTCATCCTCGCCGAAGATGCCCCGGTCTTCGCCAACTGGGATCAGGATGCGACGGCGGTCGCCGAGAGATATCACGAGCAGGACCCGGCCACCGTCGCCGTCGAGCTCGTGGCGGCGGCAGAAGAGGCGGCGTCGGCTTTCGGCGCCGTCGGCCCCGAGCAGCTCGACCGGGTCGGCACGCGGTCGAACGGCAGCGTTTTCACGGTCGAGACCCTCGGGATCTATTTCCTCCACGACCCGATCCACCACCTCGCCGACGTCACCGCGCACCGCTCCACGGTCGAGTGAGGTCGTCTGCTAATATCTCAAGGTTGCCGTCCAACGGCCGCGGACAAAGAGAGCTCCCCCATTCCGGGTAGGGCACCGCGCAACGAGCAGAAAGGGGATCCCGTCTATGGCTCTTGAAGCCAGCATCAAGAAGGCGATCATCGAAGAGTACGCAACCCACGAGGGTGACACCGGATCCCCCGAGGTTCAGGTGGCCATGTTGAGCCGCCGAATCAAGGACCTCACCGAGCACCTCAAAGAGCACAAGCACGACCACCACTCGCGTCGTGGCCTGCTTCTGCTCGTCGGACAGCGTCGCCGTCTGCTGGGCTACCTACAGAACATCGACATCGACCGTTACCGCTCGCTGATCGAGCGCGTGGGTCTGCGCCGCTAGTCGTCGCCAGTCTTGAACGGGCCGTCTCCTTCGGGAGGCGGCCCGTTTGTCGTTTCCGGCGGGTAGGTCGCCTAGCGGGAGCGGATCGAGCGGATGGTGCGCAGCACCGCTCGAGCGCCGAGCACGACCTCCATCGCCGCCGCGGGCCTGAACCACACCGATCGCGGCGCGTCGAGCATGCGGCCCTTGACGATGCTCGCGACCGTGATGGCGATCACGGGGGCCGCCCAGGCCGCGAACGTCGCGACGGCGAGCACGCGGCTCGGCTCGTGCCTCACGATGAACCAGGTCCAGAACGCCGTGTCGGCGAGGAAGTCCGCCTGAGTGCCGAACGGGGTCACGGTGCCCGTCGCTCGCGCGAGCTTGCCGTCGGCGAAATCGGTCGCGAGGGAGATCACGGGAAGCGCGGCACCCAAGCGGTGGTCGAGAGCGGGGAGCGTGCCGCGCGCGAGGGTGAGGGCGTTGGGGACACCGAGTGAGGAGCGGTCGCCGAGCATCCCGAGGTGCGTCGCCGCCATGACCCAGCTCGACGCGATCCAGACGAAGCCCCGGCGCCCCGCGATCGCCCCGGCGACGGCGTGGATGAGCGTGGCCTCGGCGAGGGCGCGGGGGTGGAGTCTGGCCTGGTGCACGGATCGTGCCGTCGCGAGCCACACGAACTCGGCCACCGCGCGAGGTCGCCCCCGTCCGTCACGCAGGAGCGCGAGCAGACGATCACTCGCTTCTCTGCTCGGGGCCTCGAGCACCTCGCTCGAGTCCGTGTCCGGCCCGGTGCCCTCGGTCACGCGTTCGGATCGATCGGGGCGGCTTTGGGGCGTGGTTGCGGTCGCCAGGTCGATTTGTCGAGGCCGAGCCACGCGGCCCACACGACGGGGAGGAAGATGTGCAGGATCACGAAGTACCCGCTCTTCTGGAACCCCTTGCCGACGTCGTACGCGGCGATGATGAGCGCGATGACCGCGATGATGTTCACGAGGGGCACGAGCAGAAGCAGGGCCCACCAGCCCTTCATTCCGCCCAGTTCGAAGAGCCTCCACACGTTGTACACCGGCACGAGGCCGGTCCAATACGGATAGCCCGCTTTCTGCATCACGAAACCGAGGAAGACGCTGAACAGGACGTAGTGTGCGACGGCGTAGACGACCTGCCACGTGAGGATGGTCGACGAGTCGAACTGGGAGAGGTCGTTCATGCAGCCTTCGCCTTGCGCGGGATGGTGAGGAGGGTCGTGACGCTCACGGCGATGAGCAGAGCCGACCCGATGAGCACGAGGGAGGTGATGCCCGCGGCGGGGAGGACGAACATCGCGATGCCCGCTCCGATCGCGATGATCCCGCTGACGAAGCCGAGCCAGCGCGGGATGATCGCGCCCCGCAGTGCCGACATGAAGTCGACGATGCCCTCAGCGATCCAGCCGAAGCCGATGACGACGGCGAGAACGACGAGCGAGTCGAAGGGATTCGCGAGGGCGAGGATGCCGGCGATGATGACGACGAGGCCGAGGAGCCCCGTGAGCCACCGGAGCGGCACGGTGAGGTGATCGGCGACGAGGGCCGCGGTGATGCGGAAGATCCCCGACGCGATGAGGTAGCTGCCGAAGAGCACCGCGACGGTGAGCAGGGTCACGTCGGGGAAGATGAGCCCGATGATGCCGAGGATGAGGCCGATGATCGCGACGGCGATGAGCTGACCGCGATGCACCTTGAGCATGCCGAGGGGCGCTCCGGTGAGGAGAGTGGGGGCGGGGTTCTGTGGCGTCGACATGGCAGTCATTGTCGCACTTCACCCCCGCAGCGGGTCAGCCCCCGCGCCGGAGCGACATTGGGGGCATGCTGGGGGGATGACTGCACCCACGATTGACCTCAACGACGGCCGCGCCATCCCCGCGATCGGTCTCGGAACCTACGGTCTGCGCGGTGACGACGGCACGGCGGCGGTCGTCTCGGCGATCGAGTCGGGCTATCGCCTGCTCGACACGGCCCTCAACTACGAGAACGAGCGCGAGGTGGGCGAGGCGGTGCGCCGCGCGAGCGTCGATCGCGGCGAACTCTTCGTGACGACCAAACTGCCGGGCCGCCACCACGGGTTCGACGAGACCCTCGCGGGCTTCGAGGAGTCGCGCGCCAACCTGGGCCTCGACTACGTCGACCTCTACCTCATCCACTGGCCGAACCCGAGCGTCGACAGGTTCGTCGACTCCTGGCGCGCGATGGTCGAGTTGCGCGAGCAGGGGCTCGCGCGGTCGATCGGGGTGAGCAATTTCACGCCGGCACACCTCGAACGCATCGTCGGGGAGACGGGAGTGACCCCCGCCGTCAACCAGGTCGAGCTTCACCCGCGTTTCGGGCAAGCCGACCTCCGGGCGTTCCACGCCGAGCACGGCATCGTGACGGAGAGCTGGAGTCCGCTCGCGCGGCGCAAGGAGCTCACGGCCGAGCCCGCCGTCGTCGCGATCGCCGACGCCCTCGGGGTCACGCCCACGCGCGTCGTGCTGCGCTGGCACATCCAGCTCGGAGCCGTGCCCATCCCGAAGTCGGGCGACGCCGCGCGGCAGCGCGAGAATGTCGACGTCTTCTCGTTCGAGCTCGACGACAGGCAGATGGCGACGATCTCGGGGTTCGAATCCGGCCGCCTCTGGGACGGCGATCCCGACACCCACGAGGAGTTCTGATCTCGACACCGGTGCCGAGCCTCGAACTCAACGACGGGCACCGCATTCCCGCCGTCGGCCTCGGCACGGCGGGCATGCGCCGCGAGGCGGGGGTGCAGGCGATCGTCTCGGCACTGCGCGGCGGCTACCGATTGCTCGACACCGCCCTGCGCTACCGCAACGAGCGCGAGGTGGGGGAGGCGCTCGCCGCATCCGGTGTGCCTCGCGACGAGGTCGTCGTCACGACGAAGCTCCGCGGACGACACCACGGGGCGGATGCCGCGAGACGCGGCCTCGAGCTCTCGCTCGCCAACCTGGACCTCGACCGCATCGACCTCTACCTCATCCACTGGCCTCTTCCGAGGATCGACCGGTACGTCGAGGCGTGGCGCTCGATGATCGCGATGCGCGACGAGGGCCTCATCCGGTCGATCGGGGTCAGCAACTTCACCCCGACGCACCTCGACCGACTCGAGCGCGAGACCGGTGTGGTGCCCGCGGTCAACCAGGTCGAGCTGCACCCGCACCTGCCCCAGCGGGGCCAGCGGGAATACCACGCGGCGCACGGCATCGTCACCGAGAGTTGGAGCCCGCTCGGACGAGGGCGCGTGCTCCGCGATCATCCGGTGATCACCGACATCGCCGCCCGGCACGGGGTGACCCCCACCCAGACCGTCCTGCGTTGGCATCACGAGCTCGGGAGCGTCGTGATCCCGAAGTCGCGCAATCCGCAGCGGCAGAGGGAGAACCTCGACCTCTTCGCCTTCTCGCTCGACGACGACGAGGTCGCTGCGATCTCCGCGCTCGAGACCGGCAGGCGGTTGTGGTGGAGCAACCCCGACCGTCATCACGAGTTCTGACGGGGAGTGCTGGCAGAATCGACGGATGACAGTGACACGCTCCGCCTCCACCGGATTCGCCGCGATGACGATCGGCGGTTCGCGATGAACCCGTCGACGAAGTGGTCCCTCGGGGGAGTGATCGGCCTCGTCGTGCTCGCTCTCCTCGTGTGGTTCGTCCTCGACGCCGTGTTCGGCGTCGTCTTCTTCCTCGTGCGTGTCGTCGTGCTCGTCATCGTCGTCGGGATCGCCGCGATCATCCTGCGCCGTCTCTTCACCCGGAGCCGCGGCGACCGATGACGACACGGGGTGTGTCGCGCGGACCGCATCCACAGATAGCCCTGCCAGGCTGATCGGATGTTCCGCCGCCACCCACTCCTCAGCCTCGCGACGTTCGCGTATCTCGGGTTCGTCGCGTGGATGACTCTCGGCCCGCAGCCCCTCGACGCGGGCAACAGCTCGCTCCTGTGGCGCGCGCTCGCCGTCTTCTCGCGCTACGAGGAGACCGACTGGATCACCTACCAGCGCGTCGAGTTCACGGCCAACGTGGGCATGTTCATCCCCATCGGCATGTTCTTCCTGCTCCTGTTCGGGCGCCGCCTGTGGCTCCTCGCGATCGCCGCGGGGGTGCTCCTGACCTGCTCTATCGAGTTCGTTCAGATGTTCCTCCCGACGAGGGTGTCCGACGTGAGCGACATCATCGCGAACTCCGCGGGCACCGTCGTCGGCGTCGTCTTCGTACTCATCGTCACGACTCCGGCCGCTCGGCGGGCGCGACGGGCCGAGGCGGGGCGCCTCGCCGCACGCGCGGCCGCCCGCCCCGAGACCCGCGCTCGATCGCGCGTCTGACACCGGCGCGCGACGTGATCGACTCGACCTTCGTCAAGCGGCGCCCCGGCGCCCCCGACGACTTCTTCGCCGCCGAAGCGGCCGGGCTCGCGTGGCTCGCCGAGGCTCCCGGCGCTCGCGTCGTCGGAGTCGTCGAGGTCTCGCGAGAGAGCATCGAGCTCGACCGCATCGTCGAGACGCGACCGACCGCCGAGGCCGCGCGGCGGTTCGGTGCCGCACTCGCGCGCACGCACGCATCCGGGGCTCCCGCCTACGGCGCGGCTCCGGCGGGCTATCCGGGCTCTCTCTACATCGGTCGGCGAGCGATGCCGAGTGCCGCGGATGCCTCGTGGGGCGGGTTCTACGCCCGGGATCGGGTTCTGCCGTTCCTGTCGATCGCTCGCGCGGCGGGGTCGCTCGACGCCGAGGGCGAGCGCGTCGTGCGGGCCGCGTGCGACATCGTCGCCGACGGCCGCTTCGACGACGTCACCGAGTCACCGGCCCGGCTCCACGGCGACCTCTGGAGCGGCAACGTGCTGTGGGCTGCCGACGGCGTCGTGCTCATCGACCCGGCAGCGCACGGAGGCCATCGAGAGACCGACCTCGCGATGCTCGCCCTCTTCGGTTGCCCGTTCCTCGAGACGATCATCGAGGGGTATGACGCCGAGGCGCCGCTCCGGGAGGGGTGGCGCGAGCGCGTTCCGCTGCACCAACTGCATCCGCTCGCCGTGCACGCCGCCGGCCACGGCGAGCACTATGGCGTCGCCCTCGTGAGCGCGGCGCGGAGAGTGCTCGACTCGGCAGGGTGAGTCGCGCCCGACGGGGCGACACGCCCTGCTGGTAGTCTTTCGAGTGGTCACCGCGAGGTGATCGCACAACTCAACAGCTTCCGACGCGGCCAGGCCGGGTCGGAGACGCACGGAGCAGGCCGGCAAGACGCTGGTCATCGGTGGTGAATTACTGGGTGGGGTCGAGCGGCCTCCGGACCAGTGACTTTCTACTGTTGGCCAGACATGCGCACCACTTCGGGTCGCCGCACGTGCACGAGTCCGCCCCGCGGGCACCGTGCCATCGAACCCGCTCCTGCTCCTGCACCGCCGCATCCACACGGGATAGCGGTGCGTCCCGGTGCCGCTCGCGACCAGCGCGAGTGGCCGGGCGGAGATTGGCTCAGCCAAAAAAGAGGAGAAAAACCCTATGGAGGGTCCAGAAATCAAGTTCGCCGAAGCCGTTCTCGACAACGGCAAGTTCGGCACGAGGACGGTCCGGTTCGAGACCGGTCGCCTCGCACAGCAGTCGCAGGGCGCGGTCGCCGCGTACCTCGACGAAGACACCATGCTGCTGAGCGCCACGAGCGCGGGCAAGCACCCGAAAGACAACTTCGACTTCTTCCCGCTCACGGTCGACGTCGAAGAGCGCTCCTACGCGGCAGGAAAGATCCCCGGATCGTTCTTCCGTCGCGAAGGGCGTCCCTCGACCGAGGCGATCCTCGTGTGCCGTCTCATCGACCGGCCGCTGCGCCCGTCGTTCGTCGACGGCCTCCGCAACGAGGTCCAGATCGTCATCACCGTTCTGAGCATCGCTCCCGGTGAGTTCTACGACGCCCTCGCGATCAACGCCGCATCGGCGTCGACGCAGATCTCGGGTCTCCCGTTCAGCGGCCCGATCGGTGGCATCCGCCTCGCCCTCATCGACGGCCAGTGGGTCGCCTTCCCGACGTTCGAGCAGCTCGAGCGTGCCGTCTTCGACCTCACGGTCGCCGGCCGACTCGTCACCGACGACCAGGGCAACGAGGATGTCGCGATCATGATGGTCGAGGCCGAAGCGACCGAGCACGCCTGGGGTCTCATCCAGGGTGGAGCGACGAAGCCCGACGAAGCCATCGTGGCTCAGGGACTCGAGGCGTCGAAGCCGTTCCTCACGCAGCTCATCAAGGCCCAGTCGGAGATGGCCGCCCAGTCGGCCAAGCCCGTCGCCGACTACCCGGTCTTCCTGCCCTACACGCAGGCCGCCTACGACGCGGTCGCCGAGCTCGCCTACGACGAGCTCGTAGGCATTTACCAGATCGCCGCCAAGACCGAGCGCCAGAACGCCGACGACGCCCTCAAGGAGCGCGTCAAGGCGCAGATCCTCGAGAAGGTCGAAGCGGGCCAGCTCGGGGGAGACATCCCCCCGATGGTGAGCGCGGCCTACAAGTCGGTCACCAAGACCGTCGTGCGCGGACGCATCCTCACCGAGGGTGTGCGCATGGACGGCCGAGGCCTCGCCGACATCCGACCGCTCGACGCCGAGGTGCAGGTCATCCCCCGCGTTCACGGTTCGGCGATCTTCCAGCGCGGGGAGACCCAGATCCTGGGTGTCACGACGCTCAACATGCTCAAAATGGAGCAGCAGATCGACAGCCTCGCGCCGGTCACCAAGAAGCGCTACATGCACCACTACAACTTCCCGCCGTACTCGACGGGTGAGACCGGTCGTGTGGGCAGCCCGAAGCGTCGCGAGATCGGGCACGGCTTCCTCGCCGAGCGCGCCCTCGTTCCGGTTCTCCCCGACCGCCAAGAGTTCCCGTACGCCATCCGCCAGGTCTCCGAGGCTCTCGGATCCAACGGATCGACGTCGATGGGCTCCGTGTGCGCGTCGACCCTCTCGCTCCTCAACGCCGGTGTGCCGCTGCGCGCCCCGGTCGCCGGAATCGCGATGGGTCTCGTGACCGACGTCGTCGACGGGCAGACGCGCTACGCGGCTCTCACCGACATCCTCGGTGCGGAAGACGCCCTCGGTGACATGGACTTCAAGGTCGCCGGCACGTCGGAGTTCGTCACGGCCATCCAGCTCGACACGAAGCTCGACGGCATCCCCTCGGCCGTGCTCGACGGTGCGCTCAAGCAAGCGAAAGAGGCCCGCACGGCCATCCTCGCGGTGCTCAACGCGGCGATCGACGCTCCAGACGAGATGGCCCCGACCGCGCCCCGCGTGATCTCGGTGCAGATCCCCGTCGACAAGATCGGTGAGCTCATCGGCCCCAAGGGCAAGACGATCAACCAGATCCAGGACGACACGGGAGCCGACATCTCGATCGAAGACGACGGAACCGTCTACATCGGTGCCGTCGACGGACCGTCGGCCGACGCCGCTCGCGCCGCCGTCAACGCGATCGCGAACCCGCTCAACCCCGAGGTCGGCGAGAGGTTCCTCGGAACCGTCGTCAAGATCGCGCCGTTCGGTGCGTTCGTGTCGCTCACCCCGGGCAAGGACGGCCTGCTCCACATCAGCGAGGTGCGCAAACTCGCCGGTGGCAAGCGCGTCGAGAACGTCGAAGACGTGCTCGGTGTCGGCCAGAAGATCCAGGTCGAGATCACCAAGGTCGACGACCGCGGAAAGCTCTCGCTCGCTCCCGTCATGGAGGAGAACGCCGGTGACGACACCGACGGCGCCCCCGTGGCATCCGACGCAGGTTCGTCGGAGAGCTAGAGCGCACAGGTCTGCCGGAGGCCGCTCGCCAGCGCTCCGGTAAGACGGAAGAGCCCGTCCCACTTCGGTGGGGCGGGCTCTTCTGCGTCCGGACCGGATTGACCGCGCATGAGCCCGTTCCACTTCGGTGGGGCGGGCTCTTCTGCGTCCGGAGTCACAGCGCGCCCGGGATACCCTGAATCGGTGAAACCGTTCCTGCTGCTCGCGACTCGCGCCGAGGATGCCGCGGCCGACGGTGAATACGCCGCCTTCCTCGAGGCGGGAGGCCTCGAGCCACCCGAACTCGTGAGGGTGCGCCTCGAGTCGCGGCCGCTGCCCGACCTCGACCTCGACGACTATTCGGGGATCATCGTCGGGGGGAGCCCGTTCAACGCGAGCGACCCGGTCGAGTCGAAGAGCGCCGTTCAGCGCCGCGTCGAGCGCGAACTCGACGCGCTCCTCGACACCGTCGTCGCGACCGACTTCCCCTTCCTCGGGGCCTGCTACGGCGTCGGTCTGCTCGGCACGCACCAGAACGGCACCGTCGACCGGCAGTGGCCCGAGCCCGTCGGTCCCACGCGCGTGACCGTGACCCCCGACGGTCTCGACGACGGCATCTTCGACGGCCTCGGGTCGCAGTTCGACGCGTTCGTCGGGCACAAGGAGGCGTGCGCGGTGCTGCCGGCGGGAGCGACGCTCCTCGCGACGGGAACGGCGTGCCCGATCCAGGCGTTCCGGATCAAGAGCAACGTCTACGCGACCCAGTTCCATCCGGAACTGACCGTCACGGGCATCGTCGAGCGCATCCGTGTGTACCGCGACTACGGCTACTTCGCCCCCGACGAGATGGACGATCTCATCCAGTCGATCGAGAGTGCGCCGTTCGACGGCCCGAGCGGTCTGGTCCGCTCGTTCGTCGAGCGATACGCCCGCTGATCAGCTCGCGGCGCCGCTGTCGATGAGGCCGTCGCGCACCTTCTTGCGCAGCACCTTGCCGATGAGCGAGGTGGGCAACTCGTCGAGTTCGACGACGCGCTTCGGAACCTTGTATGCCGCGAGGTGCTCGCGGCAGTGGTCGCGAACGGCACTCTCGTCGAGCGGGCTCGAGCCGTCGAGCACGACTGCGGCGACGACATCCTCGCTCCCGTCGGGACGGGGGATGCCCACGACCGCGGCGTCGCGCACGCCCGGGGCTTGACGCACGGTGCTCTCGACCTCCGACGGCGAGACGTTGAAGCCTCCCGTGATGATGAGTTCTTTGATGCGGTCGACGATCGTGACGAAGCCGTCACCGTCGACCGTCACGATGTCGCCCGTGCGGAACCAGCCTCCGGGCAGAAGCACCTCGCCGGTCTCGTCGGGCCGGCGCCAGTATCCCTGGAACACCTGCGGACCCTTGAGGAGTAGTTCGCCCTTCTCGCCCGGGGTGACATCATCGGTCGGCGACTCGGGGTCGACGACGCGCATGAGCGTGCTCGGAAACGGCACACCCACGGTGCCGGGGCGCCTCGTCGGGCCGATCGGGTTGCCGAGGGCCACGGGCGAGGTCTCGGTGAGGCCGTATCCCTCCACGAGGTAGCCGCCGGTGACGGCCTCCCAGGTGTCGACGGTCGTCACGGGAAGTGTCATCGCACCGGAGATCGAGAATCGCACGCTGCGCAGGTCGACCTTCTTCTCTGTCGCCGCTGCCGCGAGCCTCTCGTAGATCGGCGGCACCGCGGGCAGGAACGTCGGCGGATGCTTGCGTGCCGCCGTGAGAACGAGGTCCACGTCGAAGCGGGGGAACAGCACGAGCCGCGCACCGATGCTCATGGCGAAGGTGACGCACAGGGTGAGGCCGTACGCGTGGAACATGGGGAGCACGGCGTAGACCGTCTCCTCGCCGGGGGTGAGCCCCGGAACCCAGGCCCGGCCCTGCGCGGCGTTGGCCGCGAGGTTGGCGTGCGTGAGCATGGCGCCCTTGGGGTGCCCGGTGGTTCCACTCGTGTACTGCAGCACCGCGAGGTCGTCGACGGCGGGGCGGGGGTGGCGCTTCGACAGCTGGCGTGCGCTCGTGAGGGTCTCCCACGAGGTCGTCCCCTTGGCGGCGCCGGTCAGTGCGGATCGCGCCTCGCGAGCCTTCGGAACAGGGAGACGCAACTTGAGGCGCATCGAGAACGGCATCGACCTCGTGAGGTCCACCGAGATCACGGTGTCGAAGGCGATGTCGGCGGGGAGCGTCTGCAGGCGAGCCGCGACCTTGTCCCACGCGATCACGATCTTCGCCCCGTGGTCTTCGAACTGGTGACGCATCTCGCGATCGGTGTAGAGCGGGTTGTGCTCGACGACGACGGCCCCGAGCCTCAGCACCGCGTAGAACGCGACGATGTGCTGGGGGCAATTGGGGAGCACGAGGGCGACGCGGTCTCCCGCGGTCACGCCGACGCGGCGGAGGCCTTCTGCCGCTCGCGAGATCTGCTCGCCGAGTTCACCGTAGCTCGTCTCGGCACCGAAGAACTCGAGCGCCGGCCGCTTCGCGTAGCGCGTTGTCGAGTCGGTGATGACGTCGACGAGGGTCTCGGTGACGGGGGCGATGTGGTGCGGCACGCCGTCGGCATACTGCGAGGTCCAGGGAGTGGCGGTCGGCGCGGTCATGGGTCAAGACGTTACCGCCTCGCGGTGCGGGTTCGGCCGTGAAGAAGACCCGGCCATATATCGCCCGACGCATACACGCGCGTGCGGGCGCGAGCGGGATTCCGCGGGCGATAGGCGTGTCGCAACTCTCATCCTCTGGTCGAGCGTCACACTTCGAGGAACCAATGGCGGTGGACAGACGACGGGGGACGACGGATGGCGCGACACAGGGCACACCGGATGCGTCGGTCGACGCGCGCTCGGCACCGCGGGCACGGGCGCGTGCGGCGGTCGGTCGATCGCGGGGTGCACGCTGCCCTGATCTCGGCCGCTGCGGCCGTGATCGTGCTGACGATGTATGCGAGCGATCCCGGGGCTCACGCTCGCGTCTGATCACTCGGATCACTGTGCCTCGGTAGACCCCGTGTCAATGCCTATCAGGGCTGTATCCGCGGTACGTAGTGTTCGAAGAGAAAATCGGAGACCGGCATGACGACCATCCCTTCGGCGCCTGCCGAGCCCACGCGCGCGACGACGATCGCGCCCCTCACCGACGCGGTGACGCGAGACCTCACGCGCGGCTCGACGACTCCGTCGCGCCGCGCCGGGCGCTACCCGCTCGCACTCGACGGGAGCATCTTCGGCTGGGTCGCCGGTGCCGAGCAGACCGGAGAGGTCCTCGACGGATTCGCCCGAGCCGGCGGCTCCATCGTGAGCACGGCCGACCACTATGCGGGCGGCCGCAGCGAGATCATGATCGGGCACTGGATCGACACGGTCGCCGACCGCTCGTCGATCGTGGTCGCAACGAAGGTCGGCAAGCATCCGGACTACCCCGTCACCGACGCGCCGAGCCTGCTCGCGGCCGTCGACGCGAGTCTCGTGCGTTTGCGCACCGACCGGATCGACGTGCTGTCGTTCGACGGAGACCTCCCGGGCATCACGGTCGACGACCTCGTCGACGCCGCCCACGTGCTCGCGTCGAAGGGCCGTGTCGGCCGGTTCTCGTCGTCATCGCTCTCGGACGCCCGATTCGACCGGATCGACGGCGCTCTGCGCGCCGCGGGTCTCGCGGGGTTCGAGGCGGTGTTCAGCGAATACAGCCTCGTGCGCCGCGAGCCGTTCGAGTCACACCTCGCACCCCTCGTGCGCGAGAGGGCTCTCGACAGTTTCGCGCGACTGCCGCTCGCCGGCGGCTTCCTCACGGGGGCGTACCGTTCGCGCACCGACCTCCCCGACTCGCCCATGTTCGTCGGCGCGCTCGACCACGTCGGGCGCAAGGGCAAGAGGGTGCTCTCGGAGGTCGAGTCGATCGCCGACGAGCTCGGAACGACTGCGGGAGCCGTCGCGCTCGCGTGGGTCGTGGGGGCAGCGGACATGACGTTCGCCGTCGTGAGAGCCAAGGATCTCGCTCAACTCGATGGCCACGTATCCGCCCTCGCCGTCGACCTCACGCGACACCACCGACGTCGCCTCGATCGCGCCTCGGCCTGACCATCGGCCGGGCCGCGAACGGTTCGGTCGACACGCGCATAACGATTGAGCCTCCTGCCGAGCGCGGCCCTGCCGCTCCCGTAATGTCGACCACGATAGGGCCGCCGGCGCGGTGCCTTCACCCGAACATCGAGCTCAGGAACCCGGAATGACCAACGCACCGCCCCCGGCCCTCCCGCTCGCGCGCCGTCGCGCGGCGGATGCCGGGCTCCGTGACCGCGCGGTGATCGCGGCGCGCACCGTCATCCCGACGCCCGGTCCTCCTCCTGCGACCGGTCCCATCGTTCTCCGGCGTCGCACCATCGGGTCGACCGACCTCGTCGTCTACCCCCTCGCCCTGAGCGGCAACGTGTTCGGCTGGACGGCCGACGACGAATCCACGGGAGGCATCCTCGACGCCTACCGTGATTTCGGCGGCAACTTCATCGACACGGCCGACTCCTACGCCGCGGGTCGCAGCGAGATCATGATCGGCAACTGGATGCGACGTCGGCGCAATCGCGACGACATCGTCCTGGCGACCAAGGTCGGCAAGAGCGCCGACAATCCCGGTGTGACGCAAGAGGCGATCACCCGATCGGTCACGGCGTCCCTCGAACGACTGCGGTGCGACCACATCGACCTCCTCTACCTGCACACCGACGACAGTACGGTCGCGTTCGAGGAGACCCTCCTCGCCGTCGACGCGCTCGTCACGGCGGGCAAAGTGCGGCACTTCGGGCTGTCCGACCACTCGAGCAACAGGCTCATCGAGGCGCGGGTCATCACGGCCCAGATGGGAGTCGCCCCCGTCGCCGCCGTGCAGACGAGGTACAACCTCCTGCACCGATCCGACTACGAGGGCACCGTCGCGAGACTCGCGGGGCACCTGGGTCTCGGCGTCATGCCGAGATTCGCCCTCGCGAGCGGCTTCCTCTCGGGCAAATACCGCACGCGGGGCGACGTGGCGCGATCACGCCGGCAGGGAGACATCTCGAGGTATCTGAGCAAGCGGGGGCTGAGAACAGTCGCGGCACTCGAGGCGGTCGCGCGCGAGCATCACGTCGCCGCGGCGACCATCGCGATCGCGTGGTTGCTCAGCAAACCCCTCGTCGTCGCACCGGTCGCGAGCGCGAGCAGCCCCGATCAGATCGCCGATCTCATGGCGGCATCGTCCGTGCAGCTCACGCGCCACCAGGTGGCGCTGCTCGACGGAGCGTCGAGGTAGCCGGTCGCCGAACCCCGCGGAGCGATCCCGCGGTGGCGACGGGTCAGTCGGGGATGTCGGCGAGCACGCGCTCGACGTTGCGAACGAGGGCGGCCGACGCGGCGATCGCGTCTCCCGCGTAGCCCCCGCTCATCGCGCCGTCGCGTGCGAGCAGCAGTTCGTCGGCGGCATCCCCGGGGAGCGGATGGCCGGCGTCGCGAACGAGGTCGGTGAGTGTGGTGCTGTACCAATCGCGATGGTCTTCGATGATCCGGCGCACGGTCGATGAGGGATCCGGAAACTCGGCGGCCGCGTTGAGAAAGCTGCAGCCCCGAAAATCCGGGGATCCGATCTGCGTCGAGATCATCGCGGCGATGGCCCGGATGCGCTCGACCGGAGGCATCGCCTGGAGAGAGGCCGCCGTCTCGCGGATACGCTCGTGGCGCCCCCTAAGGTATTCGGCGATGACGGTGTCTTTCGAGCCGTAGTGCTTGTAGAACGTCGCCTTCGTGACAGCGGACTCGCTGATGAGCCTGTCGATACCGACGGCGCGGATGCCCTCGCTGTAGAAGAGTCGGTCCGCGGTGTCGAGGATTCGTTTTTTGGCTCCCGGCCCGTGCGGCACATTGAGAGCGTCTGCGGGGGCCGTCCCGTCGAGGGCACGCTGCGCGGTCGGATTCGAATCGACGACCGGCACAGCGTGGCTCCCTCAAACAGGTTGTCCTCAAACAGCCTTGAGGAAGCACACCGGGCCCCGCGGGGGAACGGGGACCGGTGTTTGCGAACACGTTCGCGGTGGTGCTGCGCACCACGTCGGGGGGCGGGTGGTGCGATGGATACGTTAGCATAAAACGGGACAGACAACTCTGTTTGTCCCCTTCTTTTTCTCACGGCTCGATCAGGCGGACCGAGTGCGAGTCGGTCGCCTCCCGTAGGCTCGGACCGATGAACGGCGCAGTGCAATTCCCCCTCGGCCTCGCCGACCTGTCTTTCACCGCCTCGGGAGACTCCCTCGTGCGCCGCACCGTGCTCCCCAGCGGTGTCCGCATCGTCAGTGAGCGTGTTCCCGGCGCGCGGAGCGCCACGATCGGATTCTGGGTCGCCGTCGGTTCGCGAGACGAAGACCCCGCGACATACGGATCGACGCACTTCCTCGAGCACTTGCTCTTCAAGGGCACGACGAGCCGCTCCGCGCTCGACATCGCGGTGAGCTTCGACGCGGTCGGCGGCGAGCACAACGCGATGACCGGCAAGGAATACACCTGCTACTACGCCAAGGTGCAGGATCGCGACCTCCCCATGGCCGTCGAGGTCATCGGCGACATGCTGACGTCGTCGGTTCTCGACCGCGACGAGTTCGAGACCGAGCGCGGCGTCATCCTCGAAGAGCTCGCCATGGCAGACGACGACCCCGCGGATGTCGCGAGCGAGCGATTGTTCGAGGCGGTCTTCGGCGAGCACCCCCTCGGGCGCCCCATCGGCGGCACTCCCGACACGATCGAAGAGGCGACGAGAGACGCGGTCTGGGAGCACTATCGCGCCAACTATCGCGCGGAAGACCTCGTCATCACCGTCGCCGGTGCCGTCGACCACGACGAGCTCGTGCGCGGAGTCGAGTCGGCTCTCACCTCGGCGGGGTGGTCGCTCACTCTCGAGGCTGCTCCCGTCGAGCGACGCGCCGCGGGAGCCGAGCGGGTCGAGCGGGGGAGTCCGCTCGTCATCGTCGATCGACCGGTCGAGCAGGCGAACGTGCTCTTCGGTGTCGTCGGTCTGCCCTCGGCCCACCCCGACCGCTCGACTATGGCCGTTCTCAATTCCGCATTCGGGGGCGGGATGTCGTCGCGGCTCTTCCAGGAGGTCCGCGAGAAGCGCGGTCTCGCCTACTCCGTCTACTCGTTCTCACCGAGCTACTCCGATACCGGACTCTTCGGCATCTACGCGGGTTGCGCACCGACGAAGCTCGAAGAGGTCTCCGACGTCGTCATGACCGAACTCGAGACGCTCGCGAGCGGAGGCATCTCCCGCGACGAACTCGACCGGGCCGTCGGTCAATTGAGCGGGGCATCCGCTCTCGCCCTCGAAGACAGCGACACGAGGATGTCGCGGCTCGGGCGCGCCGAGATCACGCTCGGGGAGTTCGTCGACCTCGATGAGTCGCTGCGTCGACTCTCCCTCGTCACGACGGACTCCGTCGCGAGCCTCGCGGCCGATCTGGCCTCGCGACCCCTCTCGGTCGCCGCGGTCGGCACGATCGATGCGGCGTCACTCGATCGCTTCGCCGAGAGGGAGTGACCCCCGATGCCGCACTTCCTCTACCTCGTCCGCCACGGTGAACAGCAGGATGCCGAGCACGGGCTGCCGGACGGTCCCCTCTCGGAGCGGGGCAAACGCCAGGCGAAGGCGATAGCGCAGCGCTTGAGCGGCGTTCCCTTCACGGGCGCGTGGCACTCGCCGCTCGACGGGGCGACCGAGACCGCGCAGATCTTCCAGTCGACGCTTCCGAGCCTCGACGTCCAGCCCTCGGCGCTCCTCTTCGACTGCATCCCCTCGGGGCCCACGCCCGACATGCCGAGCGCCTTCAAACCGTTCTTCGGTTCGGTGACCGAGGCGCAGATCGAAGCGGGCCAAGCTCAAATGGCGGATGCCGCGCTCGAATGGCTCGCGCCGTCGCGCGAAGACCGCCACGACCTCCTCATCACCCACAATTTCGTCATCGCGTGGTTCGTGCGCGAGGTGTTCGAGGCCCCCGCGTGGCGGTGGATGGGAACCAATCAGGCCAACGGCGGGCTCACGATCATCCGCGTGCGGTCGGTGAAGTCACCCGAGCTCATCACGCACAACGACCTCGCCCACTTGCCGGCCGAGATGCGCACGGGCCTGCCCGTCGCGCAGTCCCTCTGATCCCAGTCCTCCCTGATCGCCCGCGCCCATGGCACGTGCGACGTCGGGTCACTCGAGTTCGGTCGTGAGGTTCTTCGCGAACCAGTGGGTCGCGTTCGAGTTGTCGTTGTACGCCGCGATCTCGACGTAGCCGTTGCTGCGATAGAGACCTCCCGCGGCCTGCAGCGTCGCGTTCGTGTCGAGCACGATCTCGCTCGCCCCGAAGGCTCGCGCGCGCGCCTCGAGCTCGTCGAGCAGGAGCCGGCCCACGCCCCGCCCGCGCACGTGCGGTTGAACCCACAGGTGCTTGACCTCGAAGCGCGTCACCCCGGCACCGTGCTGCAGCAGACGGATGCCGCCGCACCCGACATCCGCAGCCTCGCCCGCGAGGTCCTCACCCTCGACGATGAGGAACACGCCGTGCGGGGGAGTGAAATCGTCTGGCGACGGGAACACGGTGTTGTACGTTCCGAGATCGGCGGGGAACGACTCGGCTCTGCTCGAGAAATACTCGGTGAGCAACGCGAGGGCCGCGTCATCTGCCACCGATGCGGTGCGGAAACTGACCATCCTCCAACCCTAGGGTGCTCGCTCTCCGTCGACGTCGAGCACCGCCCGGTAGATTGACCGGATGACAACGAAAGTCGCCGTCGTCGGCGCGACAGGCAAACTCGGCCAACTCGTCTCGCAGATCGTGCGCTCGGCGGACGACTTCGAACTCGTCGCCGAACTCGATTCCCAGGCCGAACTGACCGACATGCTCGGGGCGGACGTCGCGGTCGACGTGACCCTCCCCGGGGTGAGCCCGGGTGTCGTCGAGTTCGCGGTCGCCCACGGCATCAACGTGCTCGTCGGCACGAGCGGGTGGACGAGCGAGCGGATCGTCTCCCTCGAGAACCGCATCACCGGCACGCTCGCGGTCGGTGTCGTCATCATCCCCAACTTCTCGATCGGCTCGGTGCTCGCGACGACCTTCGCGACCATGGCGGCGCGCTTCTACGACTCCATCGAGATCGTCGAGGGCCACCACTCGTCCAAGATCGACTCGCCGTCGGGCACGGCCGTGCGCACCGCCGAGCTCATGGGCATGTCGCGGGCAGAGCTCGGCCCCGTCGCCGCGCCGCACACCGATCAGCGCGCCCGAGGCCAGCAGGTGTCGAGCATCCCCATCCACAGCTTGCGCATGCACGGCGTCGTCGCTCGGCAAGACGTGATCTTCGGGGGGAACGGCGAAGTGCTGACGCTCCGGCACGAGACCCTCGCCCCGAGTTCCTACGAGGCGGGGATCCTCCTCGCACTGCGTGCCGCGCGCACCGCGCGCGGCGTGACCGTCGGGCTCGACAAACTCATCGACCTCAACCCGGCGCCGTGAGAGGTCTCGCCGGAGCGGTCGTCATGACCGCTCTCCTCGGGCTCTACCTCGTCGTCGTCGCGCAACTCGCGGTGCGGTTGCTCATCGTCGACGAACCCGTGTCTCGGGGGATCGGGGTCGCGCTGCTCGTGCTGCCCCTTCTCGGTGCGTGGGCCCTCGTCGCCGAGATACTCTTCGGCATCCGCAGTCAGCGTCTCGGGTCGCTCGTCGACGCGGAAGGCGACATCCCGGCGGCCGACGTGCCCCGTCGGCCGAGCGGTCGGCCCGTTCGGAGCGCGGCCGAGGCGGAGTTCCCGCGCTACAAGGCAGCGGTCGAGGCGGCACCGGATGACTGGATGACGTGGTTCAGGCTCGGACTCTCCTACGACGCGTGCGGTGATCGCCGCCGTGCCCGCGGGGCCATCCGACGCGCGATCGCCGTCGAGCGCTCGTCACGCTAGCCGCTACCTCTTCGACACGAGGGCGTCGATGGCCGCCGCGACGGTCTGGTGACGGAACACGAAGCCGTCGTCGGTGAGTCTCTGGGGCACGGCCCGTTGACTCACGAGAAGGAGCTGGCGCCCGGCCTCGCCCATGACGGTCGAGATCACGAAGCGGGGGAGCACGAAGAGGTGCGGCCGGCGCAACCGCCGGGCGAGTGCGCGCGTCATCATCTCGAACGTCGACGGCACGGGACCCACGAGGTTGACCGCCCCCTCGATCTCCGAGGTGAGCAGGTGTCGGATGGCTGCGGCTTCGTCGTGGAGGCTGATCCACGGCAGATTCTGCGCGCCCGACGCGATGCGAGACCCGAGACCGAACTTCGTGAGGAGCAGGAGGGGTTTCATGCCCCCGCCGTCGCCGATGACGAAACCGGTGCGGAAGGTCACCACGCGAGTCGCGGCCGCCGCGATCTGCGCCGCGGACTCCCACTGCTCCACGACGTCCGCGAGAAAACCGCGGCCACGGGTCGACTCCTCGGTGAGCAGCTCACCGGGGCGATCGCCGTAGATGCCCACGGCCGACGCCGAGAGGAACACCGACGGAGGTTGCGTCGACCGGGCTATCGCGGTCGCGAGGGTGGAGGTCGTGAGCACTCGGGATTCGAGGATGGCTGCGCGATAGTCCCGCGTCCAGGGGATGCGCCCGAGGGAGGCGCCCGAGAGGCTGATGACCGCGTCGACGGAGTCGAGGGCGCCCGGGGCGATCGTGCCCGCGCGCGGTGACCACGTGAATTCGCCCGGTGCTGTCGCCTCGCGACGCACGAGCGTGCGCACCTCGTGGCCGTCGGCCCGCAACTGGGTGACGAGCTCGGTGCCGATGAGTCCGGATGCGCCCGCCACGAGGATCGTGAGCGGGGCGCTGTTCGACGCTGGTGTGGTCGCGGTCATGTCGTGCCCTTCGTTGGGACTTCAGCTTAGGGTTCGAGGCTGGGCGGGCCGGCGAGGCAGGGGCGCACGAGTCATCCGTCGCCGGTATCGTGATGTCGTGCCTGAGCCTGAGAAGAAGTCGCCCGAGAAGAAGTCGCCCGAGATGGTGTTCCGTTCCGACATGACGGTCGAGCTCGTCCGCTCGAACGCGAGCGACGCCGACGTGCTCTTCGCCGCTCGCGTGTCGACCCAGGGGGAGAAGACCCTCGACGCCGCGCGTGACGACCACGTCGACACGTCCCGCAGCAAGGGCCTCATCAACTACCTCATGCGCGACCGCCACGGTTCGCCTTTCGAGCACAACTCGATGACGTTCTACGTGCAGGCGCCGATCTTCGTGTTCCGCGAGTTCATGCGCCACCGCATCGCGTCGTACAACGAGGAGTCGGGTCGTTACCGCGAGCTCGGCCCCGTCTTCTACGTGCCCGGCGCCGACCGCAATCTCGTGCAGGTCGGCAAGGCGGGGGCTTACGAGTTCCTGCCCGGTACCCCCGAGCAGACCGCGCTCGTCGAGGCGGAGACCCGCCGCATGTCGACCGAGGCTTTCGCGTCGTACCAGCGGATGCTCGACGCCGGGGTCGCTCGCGAGGTCGCGCGCATCGTGCTCCCGCTCAACATCTTCTCGTCGATGTACGTGACGATGAACGCCCGCTCGCTCATGAACTTCCTCTCGCTGCGCACCAAGCGCGAGGGGACGCACTTCCCGTCTTTTCCGCAGCGCGAGATCGAGATGGTCGCCGAGCACATGGAGCAGTCGTTCGCCGAGCTCATGCCGCTCACCTACGAGACCTTCAACGAGAACGGCCGCGTCGCCCCGTAGGCCGGCTCGGCGGGGGTGCCTGGCGCAGCTCGTCCACTCCGGCCGGATGTGCGGCGGGTAGGAGTCTCCGAGCGACGCGCAGGCGAGTGAGCCTCCACTGCGGCTGCAGCCGACCGATCGTCACGTGCGTGATCCGGTCACGGGTGGGCCGCTCGATACCGGTGCGCGAGAGCTCGTCGTGCACTGGACGAGCGATCGCCCCTCGCCGGGACCGACGGATGCGCGCCCTGGCGCGAGGCGCTCGCCGACGTCATGCGGTGCGTTCCTCGAGACCTGGCGGTTGCGGTGCTCGAGTCGGCGCTCCACCGCACGCACGCGTCGCGCGACGACGTCTCGGCCACGGCACTGCGTGTTTCGACGGAGTGGCGATCGATCGCGCGCGAGCTCAGATCCGATGCCGAGTCCGGCAGCGAGTCGCTGTTCCGATTCGGGATGGCGCTGCTCGGCGTCGATGCACGGCCGCAGGTCACCGTTCCGGGTGTCGGTCGGGTCGACTTCGTCATCGGCGACCGACTGATCGTCGAGATCGACAGTGACGCGCACCACGGCAGCCGTGAACAGAGGCTTCGTGACCTCGGCCGGGACGCGGTGGCCGCGGGGCTCGGATTCGTCGCGCTTCGGTTCGACTACTCGCACGTGCTCAACGACTGGGGGTCCGTCGAGTCCGCGGTGCTGGCCGTCGTCGCGCGGGGCGAGCACGTGGCGCGCGGAGCCTCCCCCCGTGCTGCGAGGAGGACGTGAAGCGCGACACGCGCTGGTCGGGCACGCCGGTGCGGCGTGTCGACCGCAACTCCTACTCCAGGCCCGCACTCGCGCTCCGAGCGCCCGAGCGCCGGAGCGCCGGAGCGCCCGCGCCCGCCCAGCCCGCACCCGATACCCTGGAGGCGTGTCACATCGTGAGAACCCCTTCGGCCAAGTGCTCGTCGCCCTCGTCACGCCGTTCACGGCCGACGGTGAAGTCGATTGGCCCGGAGTCGAGAAGCACATCGACGACGTCATCAGCGCGGGGGCCGACGGCATCGTCGTCACGGGCACGACGGGGGAGACGTCGACCCTCACCGACCCCGAGAAGATCCGCCTCGTGGAGGTCGGCAAGTCGGTCGCCGATGGCCGCGCCAAGATCATTACGGGCGGTGGCTCGAATGAGACCGCTCACGCGATGCAGCTCGCGCGCCAGAGCGAGAAGGCCGGCGCCGACGCGAACATGATCGTCACGCCGTACTACAACAAGCCCACGCAGTCGGGAATCCTCACCCACTTCCGGATGATCGCGGATGCCGCCGACCTCCCCGTCATCCTGTACGACATCCCCGGGCGCACGGGCGTTCCCATCCGCTACGAGACGATTCTGCGGGCGGCGAAGCACCCCAACATCCGCGCCATCAAAGATGCGAAGGGTGATTTCAGCGAGGTCAGTCGCGTGCTGAACCAGACCGACCTGCTCTATTTCTCGGGCGACGACGCCAACGTGCTCCCGCACCTGTCGATCGGGGCCTCGGGTCTCATCGGGGTGACGGCGAACATCGCGGCGGCGCCCTACCGCGTGATCGTCGACGCCGTGAACGCGGGCGACCTGACCGCCGCCACGGCTGCGCACCAGGCCCTCGAGCCTCTCGTTCGCGCGGTCATGACTCACGTGCCCGGCACGGTCGCGGCGAAGTACATCCTGCACGGGCTCGGCCGCATCTCGAGTCCGCGCGTTCGACTGCCCCTCGTGGGGCCCGAAGACTTCGAGGCGGCGCAGATCGAAGACGAGATCGCCCTCGTGGGCGCGATCCCCGGCCTCGACCTCAGCAACTTCCGCCCCGACCGCAACGCGGCCGCGGGTGGGGCGCTCCCGAAGATCGCCGGCACGACGCGCTGAGGCCCTGACGCCCGGTCTCACGGGTGTCGCTCCGGGCTCACGTCTGACCCCGGGATAGCGTGGTCGCATGGCTACGAGCACCCGGTCGACCCCCCGCGCCAAACCGCGTTCCGGCGCGAAACGAGGCGCCGCGACGGCGAAGACCGAGGTGCTGCCCGCGTCGGGCCGCGGCTCCACGCGCAAACTCCCCGCGACGAAGGCCCCCGCGTTCGAGCCGGACAAGCCCGGCCTGCTCGCCTCGGCGTGGCTGGGGCTCGCGCACATCGTCGGCGGGGCCGCGCGAGTGCTCGGCAAAGAGACTCTCGCAAAGGAGGAGCGCCGTGACGGCGTGCCCTTCTTCCTCGTGCTCCTCGCCGTGGCGGGCGCCGCGGTGGAGTGGTTCAACCCCACCGACCCCGTCGCGGTCGCCCTCGACGCCTACACCTTCGGCGGTCTGTTCGGCCGGGTCGCGTTCGCGCTGCCCGTCGTCATGGTGCTCTTCGCCGTGTGGCTCTTCCGCCACCCCGCGTCGGTGCACGACAACGGGCGCATCGGCATCGGCCTCGCCGTGCTGCTCACGAGCATCAGCGCGCTGTGCCACATCGCGGGCGGGCAACCGGCGCCGTCGAGCGGGATGCCGGGTCTCGCGACGGCGGGAGGGGTGCTCGGGTGGGTGCTCGCTGCCCCGCTCATCGCCGTCATCACCGTGCCGGGCGCGATGGCCGTCATCATCCTCCTGCTCACTCTCTCGCTCTTCATCATCACGAAGACGCCGCCGAACAGGCTCGGGGCGAGGCTCCTCGAGCTCTACGCCTACCTCTTCGGCGCACAGCTGCCCGACGACGAGCAGCGTGCGGCGAAGAAGGCGGAGAAGGAGCGCGCGAGCCTCGGGGGCATCGACGATCTCGAGCTCGACGACGTCGACCCCGCCGAGCTCCCGTGGTGGCGACGCAACAAGACCCAGCGCGAAGAGGATCCGGCTTTCGACAGCCCCGTGATCGTCCGCGATCGCGATGAGACCGAGGTCATCGACCGCACCAAGCTCGAGGAGGTCGTGACGCCGGCCACAGCAGCGCCGACCGCGCAGGCGTCGGCGGTGAAGGCTCGGGCGGATGCCGCGCTCCTCGACGAGCTCGCCAAAGCGGAGTCGGCGGTCAAGAGGTTCAGTGGCGAGATCGACGCGCACCCGACGGGTATCCGTGACGATGCCGACCGCACGGCGACGCCGACCGAGCTCCCCGGGTTCGCGCCCGGTTCCGACGGTTTCGTCGAGCCGACGGATGCCGTGGCCGGCGACGGCCCGTCGGCTCCCTACCGCCTCCCCGGCATCGCCGCGCTCGCGATGGGCACGCCCGCGAAGTCCCGCTCGGAGGCGAACGACGTCATCGTCCGTGCGATCACCGAGGTGCTCAAGCAGTTCTCGGTCGACGCGAAGGTCACGGGGTTCAGTCGCGGTCCGACGGTCACGCGCTACGAGATCGAGCTCGGACCCGGGGTGAAGGTCGAGCGGGTCACCGCGCTGAGCAAGAACCTGAGCTACGCGGTCGCGAGCAACGAGGTGCGCATCCTCTCGCCGATCCCCGGGCGCAGCGCGATCGGCGTCGAGATCCCCAACACCGACCGCGAGATCGTGTCGCTCGGCGACGTGCTGCGGTCGAAGGCGAGCACGAGCAGTGCCCACCCGCTCACGATGGGGCTCGGAAAAGACGTTGAGGGGGGTTTCGTCGTGGCGAACCTCGCCAAGATGCCCCACTTGCTCGTCGCGGGTTCGACGGGGTCGGGCAAGTCGAGCTTCGTGAACTCGATGATCACGTCGCTCCTCATGCGCGCGACGCCCGCCGAGGTGCGCATGGTGCTCATCGACCCGAAGCGCGTCGAGCTCACGCCGTACGCGGGCATCCCGCACCTCATCACGCCCGTCATCACGAGCCCGAAGAAGGCCGCGGAGGCGCTCAGCTGGGTCGTCAAAGAGATGGACATGCGCTACGACGACCTCGAGAGTTTCGGGTTCCGTCACATCGACGACTTCAACCGCGCGGTGCTCGCGAACGAGATCGTGTTGCCCGCCGGCAGCGAGCGCAAACTCAAGCCCTACCCCTACCTCCTCGTCGTCGTCGATGAGCTCGCCGACCTCATGATGGTGGCCCCGCGGGATGTCGAAGACTCGATCGTGCGCATCACCCAGCTCGCGCGAGCATCCGGAATCCACCTCGTGCTCGCGACCCAGCGCCCGAGCGTCGACGTCGTGACGGGGCTCATCAAGGCCAACGTGCCGTCGAGGCTCGCGTTCGCGGTGAGCAGCATGACCGACAGTCGAGTGATCCTCGACCAGCCCGGCGCCGACAAGCTCATCGGCCAGGGCGACGCCCTCTTCTTGCCCATGGGTGCCTCGAAGGCCATCCGCGTGCAGGGGGCGTGGGTGACCGAGAGCGAGGTCAACGCCGTCGTGCAACACGTCACGAGGCAGGCTCAGCCCGAATACCGCAAGGACGTCGCGGCTGTCGCCGAGAAGAAAGAGGTCGACGGTGACATCGGCGACGACCTCGAGGTGCTGCTCGCGGCGGCCGAACTCGTGGTCAGCACGCAGTTCGGCTCGACCTCGATGCTGCAGCGCAAGCTCCGCGTCGGCTTCGCGAAAGCGGGCAGGCTCATGGACCTTCTCGAGTCGCGGGAGATCGTCGGGCCCTCCGAAGGGTCGAAGGCGCGAGACGTGCTCGTGACCGCCGAGCAGCTGCCGGGGGTGCTCGCGAGACTCCGCGGAGAGGATGCGCCCATCACCGCGCCCGCGAGCGCGACGAGCTCATCCGCCGGGTCCGTCGCGCCGGTTCCCGTGGGCTCCGAGTCGAGTGATCGCTACCACGGCGACCCGGTCGGTGAGATGACGAGCGGCTACGATGAGGTCGACGTTTCCGACGAGGACGCGTGGGGTCTGACCGGCAGGGAGTAGCGCCATGGCAGCAGCAGGCTCCTCGCATGCGCTCCACGGGCGGATGATCAGGTCGGGTGAGACTCGGGCGAGCGCGGCCAACGTGGCGAACATCATCACCGTGGTGCGCATCTTCATGGCTCCGGCCTTCGTGTGGCTTCTGCTCGCGGATGCGGGCGAGATGGGTGCCGCGCGTTGGATCGCAGCCGTGGTCTTCGTCGTCGCGATCCTCACCGACAGTCTCGACGGTTTTCTCGCGCGTCGACAGAACCTCGTCACCGATCTCGGCAAGATCCTCGACCCGATCGCCGACAAGGTGCTCATCGGCGGTGCCCTCGTGGCGCTCTCGATCCTCGACGAGGTGTTCTGGTGGGTCACCATCGTGATTCTGGTTCGCGAGTTCGGCATCACGGTGTTCCGTTTCGTCGTTCTCCGGTCGCGGGTCATCCCCGCATCGGCCGGGGGCAAACTCAAGACCGTCCTGCAATCGGTGTCGCTCTCCGCCTTCCTCTTCCCCATCGCGAGTGTCGTGGGGGAGTGGTTCGTGTGGGTCTCCGGAGGGCTCCTCGCTCTCGCCCTCGTCGTCACGGTCGTGACGGGGCTCGACTACCTCTACAAGGCGTATCGCTTCAACCGTGCTCCCGCGGTGTCGTGACCGCTGATTCCGTCGTCGCGTCGGAGGGCGCCCTCGACAGGGTGCCCGCCGAGACGCCCGGGGAGAGGATCGCCGACACCGTCGTTGCTCGACTCGCTGAGAGACACCTCACGATCGCCGTCGCGGAATCTCTCACGGCGGGGCTCGTGACCGCGGAACTCGCGTCGGTCGCCGGTGCCTCGGAGGTGCTCCTCGGATCGGTCACGGCCTACTCGACCGACATCAAGCACTCGGTTCTCGACGTCTCCGCCGATCTCCTCGCCCTCCACGGCCCCGTGCACCCGGACGTCGCGATGCAGATGGCGGCGAACGTTCGCACGGTTCTCGCTCGGCGAGGGGTTCCCGCCGATGTCGGCATCTCGACGACGGGCGTGGCGGGTCCCGGACCGCACGACGGGCACCCCGCGGGAACGGTCTTCGTCGGGATCGCTGTGGGCGGCGATGTCCGCGCCGTCGCGCTCCAACTCTCCGGTGACCGGGGAGCAGTCCGTTCGGGCGTCGTCTCCGAACTACTCACATCGCTTGCGTCGCGACTGGCCGAGCTGTGAACCGGCCGGGGTGCGGGAATGTTTCCCGTTTCCATCCGGTTACAGACCAGTGATTCACAAGCAAGGTACAGACTGGTCTCGCTAGAGTTTCCGGACCGGAGCAGGGGTCGACAGCCCCCGATCCGATCTGAAATTGAGTGGTTCGGTCATGAGGAGGAGGGTCCACAGTGGTATTGGTTCGCCAAGAAATCGGAGATGTGCTCCGGGACTTCCGCCTGCAGAAGGGCCGCACCCTCCGGCAGGTCGCGAGCAAGGCGAGCGTCGCGCTCGGCTACCTCAGCGAGGTGGAGCGGGGCCAGAAAGAGGCCAGCTCCGAGATCCTCGCGTCGGTGGCGGATGCGCTCGAGACGCCCATTTCGGTCATCATGCGTGAGGTCGGCGATCGGCTCGCTGTCGTGGAGGGTCTGAACCCCATCCCCGACACTGTTCCCGACGACCTCGTGGCAGATTTCGATGCCGACCTCGCGGTTCGGTAACACCTGAGTTTTCTCGAACGCCTCGACCTCCGGGTCGGGGCGTTCGCGCGTTCGTGGGTGCAGCCGATGTACCGTCGCGCTTGTTAGCGTTGTCGCATGCGCGTGAGTGAGTTCTGGCAAGCGGTTCGCGACGAGTTCGGCGAGCCCTACGGCCAGATGGTGACGCGCGACCTCGTTCTGACCGAGTTCGGTGACCGCACCTCCGTGCAGGCGATCGCGTCGGGTGAAGACACGAGGGCGGTGTGGATCGCGCTGTGCCGCGCATCCGATGTCCCGAAGTCCCGCTGGCACGGCGTCGGCCAGTTGCCGCAGCGCTGACCTCGACGCATCCGCGCGTCCCCGCTATCCGGCACGCGACACACCGGCGCGCTCTCGAACATCCGTTCGGATATCGATAGGCTCCTGAACAGGCGCAGTCGAAGACGGGTTGTGCACTGTGCGTCGGCGCGACCGAGAGCAATGTCGGGCGTGGAACGTACAGTCGCACTTGTTGGAGATGAACCAACGACAACGCACCATCGGCAGCTCAGTTGCCTGCACTACCAGCCTTGTCGCGGTCTGCCGGGCCTTGCAACATCGGTCTGGCACGAGAGCGGCAGCCTATAGGCGCACAACCCACGACGCACAAGGAGTCCCACCAATGGCATCACCAGCAGACCGCGAGAAGTCTCTCGAAACCGCCCTCGCCCAGATCGACCGCCAGTTCGGCAAGGGCTCCGTCATGCGCCTGGGGAGCGACGAGCGCGCTCCCGTCGCAACGATCCCCACGGGCTCCATCGCGTTGGATGTCGCGCTCGGCATCGGGGGGCTCCCACGCGGCCGGATCGTCGAGATCTACGGACCGGAGTCCTCGGGTAAGACCACGCTCACGCTCCACGCGATCGCGAATGCGCAACGCGCCGGCGGCATCGCCGCGTTCATCGACGCGGAGCACGCTCTCGACCCCGAATACGCGAAGAAGCTCGGTGTCGACATCGACGCTCTGCTCGTGTCGCAGCCCGACACCGGTGAGCAGGCTCTCGAGATCGCCGACATGCTCGTGCGCTCGGGCTCGATCGACCTCATCGTCATCGACTCGGTCGCGGCGCTCGTGCCGCGCGCCGAGATCGAGGGTGAGATGGGTGATTCGCACGTCGGCCTGCAAGCGCGTCTCATGTCGCAAGCGCTGCGCAAGCTCACGGGCGGGCTGAGCCAGACCAACACGACCATGATCTTCATCAACCAGCTGCGCGAGAAGATCGGAGTCTTCTTCGGAAGCCCCGAGACGACCGCGGGAGGTAAGGCGCTCAAGTTCTACGCGTCGGTGCGACTCGACATCCGCCGAATCGAGACGCTGAAAGACGGAACCGACGCCGTCGGAAACCGCACGCGCGTCAAGGTCGTCAAGAACAAGATGGCTCCGCCGTTCAAGCAGGCCGAGTTCGACATCCTCTACGGGGTCGGTATCTCCCGCGAGGGCAGTCTCATCGACTTCGGCGTGGAGCACGAGATCGTGCGCAAGTCGGGTGCGTGGTACACCTACGACGGCGATCAGCTCGGCCAGGGCAAGGAGAACTCGCGAAACCACCTCCTCAAGAACCCCGAGATCGCGGCCGAGATCGAGCAGAAGATCAAGATCAAACTCGGCATCATGGACGACCCCAATGCGGTGCCGGGTGCCGCCGCCGTGACAGATGCTCCCGTCGAGCAGATCGCGAAGAAGCTCGCGTCGCGCAAAGCCGTCGGGGCCTGATCGATGAATCCGGGCGAGGGACCAGACGAGTTGAGTGCCGCGAGGCGACGGAGCACACGCGTGCCCGCGTCGACCCGCAACGCTGAGCCCGACGACTCCCTTGCCCGGGTCACCTACCTCCCCGGTGCGCAAGGGCGACCCGACGGACCCCGGTTCGCCGACGAGACTCCCAAGCCCGTGCCCGTGCCCGTGCCCGAGCCGCACGACGTCGGATCGGGTCACGCTCGTGGCGCTGAACCGGTGACCGATGAGGAACGCCGCGAGGCACGGTCCGCGAAAGCGGCGGCGGCTCGCGACAAGGCCGCCGAGCGCAAGGCGAAGCGCGCCGAGAACGTGAGCATCCACGCGCTCACCCGGCGAGGCATGTCCCGCTGGGAGCTCGAGAAGACCCTTCTCTCGCGCGAGCTCGAACCCGACGAGGTGACCGCCGAACTCGACAGGCTCGAGAGCGTGGGTCTCGTCGACGACGGTGCACTCGCCGAAACACTCGTGCGAACCCAGCACGAGCGCAAGGGGCTCGGTCGAAGCGCACTCACCGCCGAACTGCGCCGACGTCATATCGACCAGCACCACATCGACGCGGCGCTCGAGCAGATCGCCGACAGCGACGAGCTCGATCGCGCGCGCGAACTCGCGAACCGTCGCGCCCCCCAGTTGCGATCACTCGACACGACCACCGCGGTTCGACGGTTGAGCGCCTTCCTGCAGCGCAAGGGCTACTCCTCCGGAGTCATCCGCATCGCCGTCGACGAGGCGCTCGCGTCCGGCCGCACGGCGACCGTGCGGTTCGAGTGACGTGCGTGCGCCCGTGCCCGCGCCCGATCTGAGGGGCCTCACGGCAGATTAGGCTGGCGGAACGATGACTCTCACGTTTCCCCCCTCGACCGCCACCCCGGTCACGACTCCCGGCCGCACCTACGAGGTGCGCACGTTCGGGTGCCAGATGAACGTCCACGACTCCGAGCGATTGAGCGGTTCGCTCGAGGCAGCGGGATACCAGCCGGCGACAGCGGATGAGCAGGCAGACGTCGTCGTCATCAACACGTGCGCCGTGCGCGAGAACGCCGACAACAAGCTCTACGGCAACCTCGGAATGCTGGCCTCGGTGAAGAAGAAGCACGAGGGCATGCAGATCGCCGTCGGCGGATGCCTCGCCCAGAAAGACAAGACCGTCATCCTCGAGAAGGCACCGTGGGTCGACGTGGTCTTCGGAACGCACAACATGGGCTCCCTCCCGACCCTCCTCGAGCGCGCACGCCACAACGGCGAGGCGCAACTCGAGATCCTCGAGGCGCTCGACGTCTTCCCGTCCACGCTTCCGACGAAACGCGAGTCCACGCACAGCGGGTGGGTGTCCATCTCGGTCGGGTGCAACAACACGTGCACGTTCTGCATCGTGCCCGCGTTGCGCGGCAAGGAGAAAGACCGTCGGCCCGGCGACATCCTCGCCGAGATCCAGGCCATGGTCGACGACGGAGCGATCGAGGTGACCCTCCTCGGTCAGAACGTCAACTCCTACGGGGTCGAATTCGGTGATCGCGCCGCCTTCGGCAAGTTGCTGCGCGCGGCCGGGCGCATCGCCGGGCTCGAGCGCATCAGATTCACGAGCCCGCACCCGGCGGCATTCACCGACGACGTCATCGACGCTATGGCGGAAACCCCCACGGTCATGCCGCAGCTGCACATGCCGCTGCAGTCCGGCTCCGATCGCATCCTCAAGTCGATGCGCCGCAGCTACCGCTCGACGAAGTTCCTCGGCATCCTCGACAGGGTCCGGGATCGCATTCCGCACGCGGCCATCTCCACAGACATCATCGTCGGCTTCCCCGGGGAGACCGAAGAGGACTTCGCCGAGACGATGCGCGTCGTCGAACAGGCGCGGTTCGCAACGGCGTTCACCTTCCAGTACTCGATCCGGCCGGGAACCCCCGCGGCGACGATGGACGAGCAAGTGCCCAAAGCGGTGGTGCAAGAGCGTTACGAGCGACTCGTCGCCCTGCAGGACCGCATCTCGTGGGAAGAGAACACGAAGGTCGTCGGTCGCACCGTCGAGGTGCTCGTCGGCGCCGAAGGAAAGAAGGATGCTGCGACGAACCGACTCTCCGGCCGCGCCGAAGACAGCAGGCTCGTGCACTTCGAGGTGCCGCCGCACAGCGCCGCCCCACGCCCCGGCGACGTCGTGACCGTGACGGTGACCGACGCGAAGCCCTTCCACCTCATCGCCGACACGCTCGACGGCTCGCCGCTCGTCATCCGCCGCACGCGCGCGGGCGACGCCTTCGACCGGGCCGAGGCGGAGAGCTGCGGTGTGCCGACTCCGGCCGGAGCCACCGCGTCACCGGGAGGGGCGCCTCGCGTGTCGCTCGGGCTTCCCGGGATGCGCCCGACCGACGCCTGATGCTCGTCGCGATCGTCGGAGCGACCGGAACCGGGAAGTCCGATCTCGCGCTCGATGTGGTCGAGCGTCTCGCGGCACGCGGAAGGCGCGCGGAGATCGTCAACGCCGACGCGATGCAGCTCTACCGCGGCATGGACATCGGCACGGCCAAACTGCCCGTCGCAGACCGGCGAGGTGTTCCGCACCACCTTCTCGACGTGCTCGACGTCACCGATGAGGCCACCGTCGCTCGCTACCAGAGCGAGGCGCGATCCGTCATCCGGCGACTCGAGGGTCGGGGAGACGTCGCGGTGCTCGTCGGCGGCTCGGGCCTCTACGTCTCGTCGGTGCTCTACGATTTCGAGTTCCCGGGCACGGATGCGCGCATCCGCGAGGCGCTCGAGGCCGAACTCGTCGAGCGTGGCCCCGGGCTCCTGCACGCTCGATTAGCCGTGGTCGACCCGCCCGCAGCAGCGGCGATCGGGGCCAGCAATGGTCGTCGCCTGGTCCGTGCCCTCGAGGTCATCGAGATGACGGGGAAGCCGTTCGGGTCGGGGCTCCCCGACCCGAGTGCCTTCTGGACAGACACTCGTGTCGTCGCGGTCACCGCGGAGCGCGCGACACTCGTCGAACGGCTCGACGAGCGGGTGCACTCGATGTGGCGGCGCGGTCTCGTTTCGGAGGTCGAGGGTCTGCTCGAGAACGGGCTCGACCGGGGAGTGACGGCGAGGCGGGCGATCGGCTACGCGCAGGCCGCCGAGCAGATCCGGGGCACCCTCACTCGCGAGGCGGCGATCGATCAGACGCAGGCACTCACCCGCAAGTATGCGAGACGACAGGTCGGCTGGTTTCGACGGTATCCCGCGACCGTGACCGTCGTCGGGGGTGAGCCGGCCGTCGGGGAGACCGTCGTGGATGCCCTCGTCAGCAGCGGCCTCAGTAGCATGGACCGGTGAGCCCGACACTGCACTTCACCAAAGGCCATGGCACGGGCAACGACTTCGTGCTCTTCAGCGACCCCGAGGGGTCGATCGAGCTGGAGTCCACGCAGCTCGCGGCCATCGCCGATCGGCACTTCGGCGTCGGGGCCGACGGCGTCATCCGAGCGGTGCGATCGGAGAACCTCGAGGCGGGGGCCGCCGCCCTCGCGGAGGACGACGCCGCGGAGTGGTTCATGGATTACCACAACGCCGACGGATCGCCGTCGGAGATGTGCGGAAACGGAATCAGGGTCTACGCCAGATATCTCGTCGACAACGGTCTCGCCGAACTGGGGCCCGGCGACACCCTCGTCATCGGCACGCGCGGGGGAGTGCGCGACGTCCAGAGCAACCGTTCCGGATACCAGGTCGATCTCGGTCGCTGGTCACTCGACGGAGGCGAGCCTCTCGTCCGCGCGAAGAATCTGCAGGTGGCGCGCCCGGGGCTCGGGATCAACGTCGGCAACCCCCACGTCGTCGTCGCGCTCGCGAGCGATGACGAACTCGAGAGCGCGGATCTCTCGTTCGTCCCCCTCGTCGAACCCGAGTTCCCCGCGGGAGTCAACGTCGAGTTCGTGGTGCCGCGTGAGCCCATGGTGCTCGACGGGGTCGGGCGCATCCGCATGCGCGTGCACGAGCGCGGCAGTGGAGAGACGCTCTCGTGTGGAACGGGTGCCGCGGCAGCGGCCCTCGCGACACGGCACTGGGCCGGCCCGGGGGCACCGAATCAGTGGAAGGTCGAGGTGCCGGGAGGCACCCTCGGGGTGCGGATGTTCGCGACCGAAGACGGAGAACACGTCGCCCTCTCGGGGCCGGCGGAGTTCTCGTTCGAGGGCGAGCTCACGATCTGATCGATGTATCGATCGACCGGGTCGGTTCAGAGGTCGGCGGGCAGAACTCGTCGCCGCACGCGCAGCACCCGGTATCCCTTGTGGGTTGCCGCGCGTGAGACGGCGAACCCGTCGGAGAGCTCACCGTCGAGCCACCGGTGCAGCGAGTCAGAGCCGAGGTTGCGCTGCACGACGAGCCACGCGTCGGACTCGGGTGTCAGGCGCGGAACCCAGCGCAACAGCAGGTTGTGCAGCTCGTTCTTGCCGACGCGGATGGGCGGGTTCGACCAGATCGTGGTGAAACCGAGATCGTCGGGAACATCCTCGGGGCGGCAGGCGTTGATATTGTCGAGGCCCAGCTGGTCGGCATTGCGCCTCACGAGATCGAGCGCACGCTCGTTGACATCGACAGCCCACACCGTCGCCCGCGGAGATTGCAGAGCCAACGTGTAGGAGATCGGACCCCATCCGCATCCCAGATCGAGGAGGTTGCCTCCCGGCGGAGCCGGCGGCACGTTCGCGAGCAAGACGGATGTTCCCGCATCGATGCGGTCGGGGCTGAAGATGCCCCCCGCGGTCGACACGTCGTGCGGGGTGCCGTCGATGGTCACCCGGATGCGACGGAGAGCAAGCTCACTCTCGGGATTCGCCGAGAAGTAGTGCTCGTTAGTCATCCCGAAAACCTACCCAAATACGAAGAGCTAAGGTTAACCCAATGACTGAAGTACACCCTTCCGAGCGAGACGACGACGTCATCGCCCGCGTACTCGCCAACTCGTCGTCGCGACCGGCCGGTCTCAGCCTGTTCGGGAGCGGTAGCGCGCAAGCCCTCCAGCAGACCGGAGCGTCGGCGACGACAGATGACGACCACGACGGCGACCAGTTCGATAGGGAGGATCGCCAGGCGCTGCGCCGTGTCGCGGGCCTCTCGACCGAACTCGACGACGTCACCGAGGTCGAGTATCGCCAGTTGCGCATCGAACGCGTCGTGCTCATCGGCATCTACTCGCAGGGCGGCGTCGTCGAGGCCGAGAACTCGATGCGCGAGATGTTCGCTCTCGCCGAGACGGCCGGAGCCGTCGTGCTCGACGGTCTCCTCCAGAAGCGTCCTCACCCCGACCCGAGCACCTACTTCGGTAAGGGCAAGGCGGTCGAGCTGCGGGATGTCGTCGCGGCGACCGGGGCAGACACCGTCATCGTCGACGGCGAGCTGGCTCCGAGCCAGCGTCGCGCGCTCGAAGACGTCGTGAAGGTCAAGGTCATCGACCGTACCGCGGTCATCCTCGACATCTTCAGCCAGCACGCGAAGAGCCGTGAGGGCAAGGCGCAAGTCGAACTCGCTCAGCTCGAGTACCTGCTGCCGCGGTTGCGCGGGTGGGGTGAGTCCATGTCGCGTCAGGCCGGTGGCCAGGTCGGTGCCGGAAACGGCATGGGTTCGCGCGGTCCGGGTGAGACCAAGATCGAGCTCGATCGCCGCCGCATCCACACGCGGATGGCGAAGCTGCGCAAGCAGATCGCCGGCTTCGCGCCGTCCCGCGAGGCGAAGCGCGCGAACCGGGTGCGCAACGACGTGCCGTCTGTCGCGATCGCCGGATACACGAACGCCGGCAAGTCGTCGCTGCTCAACAGGGTGACGCGGGCGGGCGCTCTCGTGGAGAACGCGCTCTTCGCGACTCTCGACACGGCCGTGCGCAAGAACGTGACGGCCGAGGGTCAGGCGTACACCCTCACCGACACCGTCGGATTCGTGCGCAACCTCCCGCACCAGCTCGTCGAGGCCTTCCGGTCGACCCTCGAGGAGGTCGCGGACGCCGACGTCATCGTGCACGTCGTCGATGGATCGCATCCGGATCCCGGGAGTCAACTCGCGACGGTGCGCGATGTGATCGGCGACGTCGATGCTCGCCACCTGCCCGAGATCGTCGTCTTCAACAAGGCAGATCTCGTCGACGACGATCAGCGCCTCGTGTTGCGCGGTCTCGAGCCGAGTGCGGTGTTCGTGTCTGCGCGGACGGGCGAAGGCGTCGAGGAGCTACTCGAGCGCATCGCCGAAGCGATCCCGTCGCCGTCGGTCGAGCTCGATCTGCTCATCCCCTTCGATCGGGGGGACGTCGTCACGCGCTTGCATGACAACGGCGTCGTTCTCGACACCCGCTACGACGAGAACGGCACGCGGATCCACGTGCTCGTCTCGGAGGAGGTCGAGGCTCAGGTGGAGCAGTTCACCGCTCAGACCGAGCGCAGCACCGCGACGACCTTGCCGAGCACTTCGGCGTAGTCACCGAGGATCGGCGCGAAGGCCGAGTTGCGCGGGAGCAACCAGGTGTGGCCGTCGCGCTGCTGGAACACCTTGACGGTCGCTTCGTCGTCGAGCATCGCGGCGACGATGTCGCCGTTCTCCGCGGTCTTCTGCTGGCGGACGACGATCCAGTCCCCGTCGCAGATCGCGGCGTCGACCATCGAGTCTCCGACGACCTTCACCATGAACAGGTTGCCTTTGCCGACGAGCTGGCGGGGGAGGGGGAAGACCTCGTCGACCTGCTGGTCGGCGAGGATCGGCACTCCCGCCGCGATGCGACCGACGAGGGGGACCATCGCGGCGTCTCCGACGGGGGTCGGCGCGTCGGAGACGACGGGGACGTCGGGGCGTTGCAGGTCGATGAGGATCTCGAGTGCGCGCGGTCGATTGGGGTCGCGGCGCAAGTAGCCGCTGAGCTCGAGCTGATTGAGCTGATGGGTGACGCTCGAGAGCGAAGCGAGCCCCACCGCATCGCCGATCTCGCGCATGCTCGGCGGGTAGCCCCGGCTCGAGACCGATCGGGAGATCACGTCGAGGATCGCGAGCTGCTTGTCGCTCAGACTCTTGCGGCGCCGGGTCGACGGCTTGTCCGCTTGCGGTGATCCCTGCTCGGTGTCGACCACGTCGTTCCCCTCGATGTGCACCTCGTGCGCCGTGAGAACGGCGAATGTCGGTGGCTCCTGATGGTCTGTCTTCAGACAATCGAAACTGTATCCATTCGACGGTCGCTTTCCAAACGTCTATTCGAGCGTGTTGCGCTAATTCGTTACCACACTTTCGAATATCGGCTTGATCTGGCGAGTATTCGAAGATATGTTCGGAACACGGGTTCGCATCCGGCTCTCCCGGCCGAGTGTCGGGTGCGACACCCGCCCACCATCACGAGCAGCACCTCCGAGAACACGACCCGCGAGTGATACCCCGACCTGAAAGGCAAGAACCATGAGCGCAGCGACTGGTATTGCTCCCCCCGCATCGTCCGCATCGTCCGCACAGGCACGGTCGGGGCGCGTGCCGCAACGCAGACTCCGTCTCACGAGGCGCGGTCGCGCGGTGTTCACGACTCTCGTCGCGGCACCGATCGTGCTCGCCGCGGGAGCATTCGCTCTCAACGGCGGAATGGCGACGGCGTCGAACGAAGACGGAGCCGACGTGGTCTTCGTGCAGGTCGAGAGCGGCGAGTCACTGTGGGAGCTCGCCGTCGGGCTCGCGCCCGAGGCGGACCCCCGCGAGGTGGTGTCCGACCTCGTGCACTTCAACCAGCTCGACTCGGCCGACGTTCAGCCGGGGCAGAAGCTCGCGGTTCCCGCCGCCTACGCTCGATAGTCGAGGGGCATCAGTCGTGGGGCATCGACAGCCCTAGTCTTGATCGGTGACTTCGCTCAACGACCTCCCCATCCGCGATGACCTCCGCGGCCTCACCCCGTACGGTGCGCCCGAGTCCCGAGTGCCGATCGCTCTCAACGTCAACGAGAACACCCACCCGATCCCGGAGTCGGTCGCCCACGGAATCATCAGTTCGATCGCTGCGGCGATCCTGTCTATCAACCGCTACCCCGATCGCGAGTTCGTCGCATTGCGCACGGCGCTGGCCGACTACCTCGGTCACGATCTGACCGCAGAGAACATCTGGGCGGCCAACGGGTCGAACGAGGTCCTCCAGCAGATCATGCAGGCGTTCGGTGGACCGGGCCGCTCCGTGCTCGGCTTCCCTCCGACGTACTCGATGCACTCGATCATCGCCTCGGGCACGGGCACCCGCTGGGTGTCGGGCGAGCGAGACGCCGACTTCGAGATGTCGCCGGCGACGGTGGTCGAGTGGATCGAGCGCACCGACCCCGACGTCGTCTTCCTGTGCTCACCCAACAACCCGACCGGAACGCCCGTGTCGATCGAAACGATCGACGCGGCGTATTCCGCGGCGCGGGGCATGGTCGTCGTCGACGAGGCCTACTCGGAGTTCTCGCCCGAGGGCGAGCCGTCGGCGCTCACACTTCTGCCCGGCCGCGAGCGGCTCATCGTGTCGCGCACCATGAGCAAGGCGTTCGCTTTCGCCGGTGCGCGCGTCGGCTACCTCGCGGCCGACCCCGCCGTGACCGACGCGCTCCGGCTCGTGAGGCTGCCCTACCACCTCTCCGCCCTCACGCAAGCGGCCGCGCTCGCGGCGCTCGAGCACGCCCCGGAGATGCTCGCGATGGTCGACGACATCCGCACCCAGCGTGATCGGTTGCTCATCGAGCTCGCGGCCCTCGGGTTCACCCCGTGGCGCAGCTGGGGCAACTTCGTTCTCTTCGGGGGAGTCGACGACCCCCACGCGGTCTTCACCGACCTGCTCGATCGCGGCATCATCATCCGCGACCTCGGCATGCCCGGACACCTGCGGGTGACGGCCGGCACCGAGCGTGAGACGACGGCGTTCCTGACCGCCCTCGCCGAGGTGACGGGGCGTTCGCGCGAGGCGTGACCGGGAGCGCGCGCTTCGCGGTCCGCGCCGAGTCGCGCTCGGTAGGATTGCCCCATGGCACTTGAGCGCACAGCGCACCTCACCCGCGAGACGAGCGAGTCGAGCATCGACCTCACCCTCGACCTCGACGGAACCGGTATCGCCGACATCCAGACGTCGGTGCCGTTCTTCGACCACATGCTCACCGCGTTCTCGAAGCACTCCCTCATTGACTTGCGCGTGCGCGCGACCGGTGACGTCGAGATCGACGTGCACCACACCGTCGAAGACATCGGAATCGTGCTCGGCAAGGCCATCGGGCAGGCTCTCGGCGACAAGCACGGCATCGCCCGGTTCGGTGACGCCCACGTTCCGCTCGACGAGGCCCTCGTGCGCGCGGTCGTGGATGTCTCGGGGCGGCCCTTCCTCGTCCACTCCGGCGAGCCGGACGGCTTCGAGTTCCACCTCATCGGCGGTCACTTCACCGGATCGATGGTGCGTCACGTCTTCGAGGCGATCACCTTCCATGCCGCTCTGACCGTGCACGTCACCGTGCTCGGGGGGCGCGACCCTCACCACATCGCCGAGGCGGAGTTCAAGGCGTTCGCGCGTGCCCTGCGCACGGCCGTCGCGGTCGACCCCCGAGTCACCGGCATCCCGTCGACCAAGGGAGCGCTCTAACCGTGGGTGCTCCCACGGTCGTTGTTCTCGACTACGGCTCGGGCAACGTGCACTCCGCCGTCAAGGCACTCGAGTTCGCGGGTGCCGACGTGACGCTCACGTCCGACCGTCGCGCCGTGCACGAGGCCGACGGACTCCTCGTGCCCGGCGTGGGCGCGTTCGGCGCCGTCGCCGACGCGCTCGCGGAGGTGCGCGGTGCCGAGCTCGTCGACCGGAGGCTCGCCGGATCGCGCCCGGTCTTGGGCATCTGCGTCGGCATGCAGATCATGTTCGAGCGCGGTGTCGAGCGGGGCCTCGAGTCGGACGGCCTCGGTGAGTGGCCCGGAGTCGTGACCGAACTGGATGCTCCGGTCCTCCCGCATATGGGCTGGAACACCGTGCGCGCCGGCGCCGACTCCGTTCTCTTCGACGGCATCGCCGACGAGCGCTTCTACTTCGTCCACTCCTACGCCGCGCGGGACTGGACGCTCGAGACGATGCCGCCCTTCACCCCGGCGACGCTCACGTGGGCGCACCACGGCACCGATTTCCTCGCGGCGGTGGAGAACGGACCCCTGTCTGCGACGCAGTTCCACCCGGAGAAGTCGGGGGATGCGGGCATCCGTCTGCTCGCGAATTGGATCGCGAGCCTCCGGAAGAACTAGGCTCTGGTGCCTGTCGGCACGAGTCGCGCCACGCGCACCCTGACCGACGTCGTCGGAGCCCTGCTCACCGCGACCGAACCCAGACCCAACCCGAACCGAGTTCCGCGTGCGCGGGCTCCAGAGAGAGCGACATGAGCGAGTTCAACCAGACCCCGAGACTCACGCTGCTTCCCGCGGTCGATGTCGCCGGCGGTAAAGCGGTGCGGCTGACGCAGGGCGCGGCCGGGAGCGAGACGAGCTACGGCGACCCGATCGACGCCGCCGCGGACTGGGCGAGTCAGGGAGCCGAGTGGATCCACCTCGTCGACCTCGATGCCGCGTTCGGGCGCGGGCACAACAACCACGTCATCAAGAAGGTCATCAAGCAGGTCCGCGGTTCGGTGCTCATCGAGCTCTCCGGCGGCATCCGCGACGATGAGAGCCTCGAGGCGGCGCTCGCGACGGGAGCCAAGCGCATCAACCTCGGCACGGCCGCTCTCGAGAACCCCGAGTGGGCCGCCCACGTGATCGCCGAATACGGCGAAGCGATCGCCGTCGGCCTCGACGTGCGGGGAACGACCCTCGCCGCTCGCGGCTGGACGCAGGAGGGCGGCGACCTGTGGCACGTCTTCGACCGTCTCGAGCACGCAGGCTGTGCCCGCTACGTCGTCACGGACGTGACGAAGGACGGCACCCTCCAGGGCCCGAACCTCTCGCTGCTGCGTGAGGTCGCCGACCGCACGGACAAGCCCGTCATCGCCTCGGGAGGAATCTCGAGCCTCGACGACATCGCCGACCTGCGCGAACTCGTGCCGAACGGCGTCGAGGGAGCCATCGTCGGCAAGGCGCTCTACGCGAAGGCGTTCACTCTCGCGGAGGCGCTCGACGTCGCAGGCGACTGATGCCCGATCACGGCGGCCAGGCAACCGATTCCGCCGGCACCCCGTGGGCGGGCCGGCAGTTCGACCACAACCCGTTCGGCGGTGACGACGGCTCGGCGTCGCCCGAGCTCGTCGCCGCTCTCTCCGCTTTCCGTCGGGGAGAGACGGGCGAGGATGTCGTCGTCGACGCGATTCGCGCGGCACGGTTGCTCGCCCCCCTCGTCGCCACTCTCGGCGAGAGCGAGTCGGGAGAGCACGGTCTCCTCGTCGACAAGTCGGCGGAGCTCGCGATCGTCACGGTCGCGGGGCCCGACGGGCGCCGGGTGCTGCCGATCTTCACCTCCGTCTCGGCGATGGCGGCGTGGAACCCCGCCGCTCGGCCGGTTCCCGTCTCCGCGGATCGCGCGTGCCTTGCCGCGGCGAGTGACGGCACCGAGCTCATGGTTCTCGACCCGACGAGCGACACCGAGTTCGTCGTTCGAAGGCCGGCTCTGCGAGCCATCGCCGAGGGCGCGGCATGGATCCCGAGCCACCGGGATGCCGACGTGCACGAGGCGATGCGCGCGGCGGTCGTCGACGTCGCGAGCGTGCGCGGCATCCGTTTCGCGTCGGGCGACCCGGTGTCCCGGCTCGCGGGCCCCGAGCTCGCGGTCACCCTCGAGCTCGCGCCGGGGCTCGACTCCGACGCGCTCTCCGTCGTGCTGACCCGCGTGAGTGAGGCTTGGAGTCGATCGGAGATCGTGGCGCTGCGGGTCGACAGTCTCGCCGTGACCCTCGCCGCGGCATCCCCCTGACGCGATTGCGTGCGCGAGCACCGGTGCCGGGCACCGGTCTCGTCAGGTGACCGGACCGGTGTACTTCTCTCCCGGGCCCTTTCCCGGAGCGTCGGCGATGCTCGACGCCTCGCGGAACGCGAGCTGCACCGAGCGCAGTCCGTCGCGCAGGGCTCGAGCGTGCTGGTCTCCGAGGTCGGGCGCCGCCGCGGTCACGAGGCCCGCGAGGGCGTTGATGAGCTTGCGTGCCTCGTCGAGGTCGAGTTGGGTCGCGGGGTCGTCGGCGAGACCGCACTTGACGGCCGAGGCACTCAGAAGGTGCACGGCCACGGTGTTGATGACCTCGATCGCGGCGACATCGGCGATGTCGCGAGCGGCGCCGTCCGACCCGTCGTCGTCGACATAGGCGTGTTCGTGCGGGCTGTCGCTCATCAGGGGTTCCTCTGCTAGACTTCTGTCGGCTCCGAGCCTCTACGGCTCGGATACGAAAGTGGAGATTCTCCCACCCGCGCTTACCGCTTCTTCAGGTTACCGGGTTGTTGGCACCCCGCCGACGTGCATGCGAGTGCACCGAGGTAGCCAGGGCGCCGTGCCAGAACCACCAGAGAAATGCGGGTCGAACCGCAACGGATCCGGTTGGTGCTGCGTGCGAATCACTCCTTTCGTCGAAAGCCATCGACATCACGACCAAGGAGTCACGCATCAGCGATCCCCGTACCAATGACCGAATCCGCGTTCCGGAAGTCCGACTTGTAGGCCCAGGTGGCGAGCAGGTCGGCGTCGTGCGCATCGAAGACGCTCTGCGTCTCGCCCAGGAGGCCGATCTGGATTTGGTTGAGGTTGCTCCCAATTCCAAGCCTCCCGTTGCCAAGATCATGGATTTCGGCAAGTTCAAGTACGAAACCGCCCAGAAGGCGAAAGAAGCGCGCCGCAACCAGGCGAACACGATCCTCAAAGAGGTGCGGTTCCGTCTCAAGATCGACGTGCACGACTACGAGACGAAGCGCAAGCGTGCCGAGGGGTTCCTCAAGGCGGGCGACAAGGTCAAGGCGATGATCCTCTTCCGCGGCCGTGAGCAGTCGCGCCCCGACCAGGGTGTTCGTCTTCTCCAGCGTTTCGCCGAAGACGTCTCGGAGTTCGGCTCGGTCGAGTCGACCCCGACGATCGATGGTCGCAACATGGTCATGGTCATCGGCCCGGCGAAGAACAAGTCGGAGGCGAAAGCCGAGGCCGAGGCCAAGCGCGCGGCGTCGAAGCCGCCTCGCGGCGACAAGCCGCCGGCGAGCGACAAGACCTACGGTTCACGCACGGATGCTCCCGTCGACGAGCCTGCTCCCGCAGCACCCTCGAGCGCACCGACCGCTTCCGCGGCACCCGCTTCTGCTCCGGCCAAGGCTGCGCCCGTCACGTCGGCCCCGAGCAGGGACGTCCCCGCGAAGGCGGCTCCGGCACCCGCCGCGGCTGCACCCGCTGCTGCTGCGAAGCCCGCTGCTGCTGCGAAGCCTGCTGCTGCCGCTCCGGCGAAGCCTGCTGCCGTGGCGAAGCCTGCCGCTGCTGCTCCGGCCAAGCCGGCCGCTGCGGCGAAGCCCGCTGCCGCGGCTAAGCCCGCCGCAGCCAAGCCGGCCGCGGCAGCCCCCAAGCCCGGCGCCGCGAAGCCCGGTGCCCCCAAGCCCGCGAGCCCCGGAGCATCCGCTTCGAAGCCCGCTCCCACGACTGCATCGGCCGACTCATCGTCGGCTGAGGCCGACGCCCAGTAATACGAAGAACACGAGGAGATCCACATGCCCAAGATGAAGACCCATTCCGGTACGAAGAAGCGATTCAAGGTCACCGGAAGCGGAAAGGTCATGAAGCAGCAGGCGGGAATGCGTCACAACCTGGAGGTCAAGTCCAGTGTCGTCACGCGTCGCCTGAACCAGGACAAGGTGCTGGCTCCGGCCGACGCCAAGGTCGTCAAGCGCCTCCTCGGCAAGTAACCCGCAGCCCCGATTCCAAGGATTTAGAACAATGGCAAGAGTCAAAAGGGCGGTCAACGCCCACAAGAAGCGTCGCGTCATCCTCGAGCGCGCCTCCGGTTACCGTGGACAGCGTTCACGCCTCTACCGCAAGGCCAAAGAGCAGCTCATCCACTCGTTCGTGTACTCGTACCGCGACCGTCGCCAGCGCAAGGGTGACTTCCGTCGCCTGTGGATCCAGCGCATCAACGCCGCGGCTCGTGCCAACGGCATGACGTACAACCGCTTCATCCAGGGTCTCGGCCTCGCCGGAATCCAGGTCGACCGTCGCATCCTCGCCGACCTCGCGGTCACCGAGCCCGCGACGTTCGCTGCGATCGTGGCGACGGCCAAGGCCGCGCTGCCCGCCGACACGAGCGCGCCGCGCACCGCGGCGTAAGCACTGCGCCTGCTGTCGGGCTCGATCCTCGCGCGCCTCCCGCACGAGGGTCGAGCCCGCCCATAGGCTGTCGACATGATCGACAACCCCCGTTCACCACGAGTGCGCGCGGTAGCCAAACTGGCTAAGAGAGACGCCCGGTCGCAGACCGGGCTTTTTCTCTTAGAAGGGCCGCAAGCCGTCGCCGAGGCTCTGACCTTCCGACCCGACCTCGTCGTCGAACTCTTCGCGACACCGACCGCCCTCGAGCGGCACGCAGACATCGCGACAGCCGCGGCAGACGCCGAGATCACCGTCGAATACGTCACCGAAGCGGTGCTCGATTCGATGGCCGACACGGTCACGCCCCAGGGGGTCGTCGCGGTCTGCCACCAGTTCCCGACGTCGATCAAAGACATCCTCAAGCCGGATGCCGACGGGGCGGGCCCGAAGCTCATCGCGATCCTCGAAGAGGTGCGTGATCCAGGTAACGCCGGAACCATCGTGCGTGCGGCCGACGCGGCCGGTGTCGACGGCGTCATCTTCAGCGGGCGCAGCGTCGACCTCTACAACCCCAAGGTCGTGAGGTCGTCGACCGGATCGATCTTCCATTTGCCTGTCGCCGTCGGCGCCGAGTTCGAGTCCGTCGTCGAGCGGGCTCGCGCCGCCGGTCTGCAGATCATCGCGGCAGACGTGAAGGGTGACGATCTGCTCGACGCCCGCGAGCGCGGGGTGCTCGACATCCCCACGGCGTGGGTATTCGGAAACGAGGCGCGCGGACTCACCGACGAGCACCTCGCCTTGACCGACCGGGCTCTCACCGTGCCGATCTACGGTCATGCCGAGTCGATGAATCTCGCGACGGCGGCATCCGTGTGTCTCTACGAATCGGCGTTCTCTCAGCGATCTCGCCGGCAAACCCCCTAGCACATTTGCGGATTACACTCGTGTTACGACTGCGGGCGCGGTTTGGCTCTCGTTCTCCGCGTGTGGTTGGGTAGCGGCATGGAGCAAGCACACGGCAGTGATTCTCTCGTGGTCATCGACCGTGTCAACAAGCATTTCGGCGCTCTGCACGTGCTCAAAGACATCAGCACCACCGTCACGCGCGGCGAGGTCGTCGTCGTCATCGGGCCGAGTGGCTCGGGCAAGTCCACACTGTGCCGCGCGATCAACCGACTCGAGACGATCGACGACGGCACCATCACGATCGACGGCAAGCACCTCCCCGAGGAGGGCGCCGACCTCGCCAAGCTGCGGGCCGACGTGGGGATGGTCTTCCAATCGTTCAACCTCTTCTCGCACAAGACCGTGCTCGAGAACGTGACTCTCGGGCCGATCAAGGTGCGCAAGATGTCGAAGAAGGCCGCCGAGGAGCGGGCCATGGCTCTCCTCGAAAGGGTCGGGGTCGCCAACCAGGCGAAGAAGATGCCGTCGCAGCTCTCGGGTGGTCAGCAACAGCGCGTGGCGATCGCCCGCGCCCTCGCGATGGAGCCCAAGGTCATGCTCCTCGACGAGCCGACCTCCGCTCTCGACCCCGAGATGATCAACGAGGTGCTCGACGTCATGGTCGGCCTCGCGAAAGACGGCATGACGATGGTCGTCGTGACCCACGAGATGGGGTTCGCGCGCAAGGCCGCGGACCGTGTGCTCTTCATGGCCGACGGCAGCATCGTCGAAGAGGCGACGCCGGAGAAGTTCTTCACCGACCCGCAGACCCCGAGGGCGAAAGACTTCCTCTCGAAGATCCTCACGCACTGACCTCGCCCTCCGACCTCAGCCACCGCGGGTGACTGACACCGCAGCACCACACACAGCACAAGGAGAAATCATGAGACTGAGAAAAGGACTGCTGATCACGGCCGTAGCCGCCGTCAGCGTGCTCGGCTTGAGCGCCTGTTCCGATTCCGAAGCCGGCGCACCCGAGCCCGAGGTCGAAACCGACGCCGAGTTCGAGGCGGGCACGACGATGGCCGAACTCAACGAGGCGGGAACCATCCGCATCGGCACGAAGTTCGACCAGCCGCTCTTCGGTCTCATGGGACCGGACGAGGTCCCCGTCGGATTCGACGTCGAGATCGGCAAGCTCATCGCGGCCGAGCTCGGTATCGCCCCCGAGGACATCGAGTGGTCCGAGGCGATCTCGGCCAACCGCGAGCCCTTCATCGAGAACGGCGAGGTCGACCTCGTGATCGCGACGTACACGATCAACGACGAGCGCAAAGAGGTCATCTCGTTCGCCGGGCCGTACTACAACGCCGGTCAAGACCTTCTCGTGACGGCGGAGAACAGCGACATCGAGGGCCCCGAGTACTTCGAGGAGAACCCCGACGCCGTCGTCTGCACCGTGAGCGGATCGACGTCCGAGGCGAACATCGCCGAGTACACCGACAACGTCATCACGACCGCCGGATACTCCGATTGCCTCGAGCCGCTGCGCACCGGCAACGCCGACGCGGTCACGACCGACAACGTGATCCTCGCGGGTCTCGCCGACAACAGCGACGGAGAGTTCGTCGTCGTCGGAAACCCCTTCACCGAGGAGCCCTACGGTATCGGTCTCGCGATCGACGACACCGAGTTCCGCGACTTCATCAACGACGTGCTCGAGGAGTCGTACGAAGACGGATCCTGGGCCGACGCCTGGGAGGCCACTGCGGGAGTCGTGCTCGACACCCCGGAGCCCCCGGCCGTCGACCGCTACTGATCCACTCGTGATCGTCGGCTCGCCCGCCTCGCGGGCGAGCCGACAGTCATGATCCGCGCACGACCCGACCCGAGACCCCACTGAGACGAGGACGACATGGATGCGGTGATCGACAATCTCGCGTTCTTCATCGACGGTTTCGGCCGCACCCTCGCGCTCCTCGGTATCGCGGGAATCGGCGCCTTCGCGCTCGGTGCTGTCGTCGCCGCGATGCGCATCTCGCCGGTCGCGTCTCTGCGCATGATCGCCACCGGGTACACCGAGCTCGTGCGCAACACCCCACTGACCCTCGTGCTCTTCGGGTGCGCCAACGTCGTGCCCTACCTCGGGGCACGCATCGACTACTTCACTCTCGCGGCGATCGGGTTGACGGTCTACACCTCGCCCTTCATCGCCGAAGCCATCCGCTCGGGGGTCAACGGCGTGCCGATCGGCCAGGCCGAGGCGGCGAGGAGCATCGGACTCACGTTCGGGCAGAGCCTCACGACCGTCGTTCTTCCTCAGGCGATCCGCATGGTCATCCCGCCCCTCATCAACGTCGTGATCGCCCTCACCAAGAACACCTCCGTCGCCGGAGCCTTCTTCGTCTTCGAGCTTCTCGCGGCCGCCCGACGTGTCATCAACCTCCGCGGTGACGAAACGATCATGATCCTTCTCGCCGCGGCGGTCTTCTACCTCGTCATCACGATCCCCCTCGGCCTCATAGCGGGCCGTATCGAGAACAAGGTGGCGGTGCTGCGATGAGTGCTTCCGTTCTGTACGACGCCCCGGGCCCGAAGGCCCGTCGGCGCTCCCGCATCGTCTCCGTAGTCGCGGCCGTTCTGCTCGTCGCGGGCGTGGCCTGGCTCGTGCTCTCGCTCGGCGCCGAGCGCACGACCGCCGCCGGATCCACTCAGCCCGGGCTGTGGGACGCCTCGCGCTGGGACATCTTCCTCGACCTCGCCGTCTGGCGGGCCATCGGCCGCGGCGTCGTCGCGACCCTCCAGATGGCCGCCGTCGCCGCCGTCTTCGCCCTCGTCATCGGTGTGCTCTTCTCGTTCGGACGCACCGCTCGCGCGTCGTGGATCCGCATCCCGACCGCGGTGCTCCTCGAGTTCTTCCGCGGCATGCCCGTGCTGCTCATGATGCTCTTCGCCCTCCTCGTGTTCTCGACCGGCTCGTTCTGGGCCGGGGTGTCGGCTCTCGCGGTCTACAACGGTGCGCTCATCGGAGAGATCCTGCGCGCGGGCATCCGATCGCTCCCGAAGGGCCAGGGCGAGGCCGGGCTCGCGATCGGTCTCACCCCGATTGCCACGCGATTCCTCATCGAATTTCCGCAGGCGTTCCGTCAGATGCTGCCGATCATCATCGCCCAGTTCGTCGTGCTCCTGAAAGACACGGCTCTCGCCTACATCGTCGGCTACGCGGAGCTGCTCCGCATCGGCATCAACCAGCTGTCGAACTTCTTCGGCAACCGCTACTTCTTCTCGCTCTTCTTCGTCGTCGTCGTGATCTACCTCGTGCTCAACCTCGTGCTGTCGGCCGTGGCGCGGTTCGTCGCGAAGCGCACGGGGAGCAAGTCGACGATCGACCCCGGTATCCCGTCGAGGAGCATCTTCAGCACCTCGCGGCGGAACACCGAGACCGTCGTCGACGATCACGAACCGGGTTCGACGAAAGCGCCCTGACCCGTAAACTCGTCTCTTGTGCCAGACGACCAACTCATCACCGAATCCGCTGTAAGCGCGGCCGTGGACGCCGCGATCGCGGCGATCTCGGTAGCCCCGAACTCGGCCGACCTCAAGGTCGTGCGCGCGGCGCACACCGGTGAGGCGTCTGAGCTCGCTCGGTTCAACGCCGCGATCAAGACGCTGCCCGGCGACCAGAAGGCCGCGGCGGGCAAGCTCGTCGGGGGAGCGCGCGGCCGGGTCGCCGCGGCGATCGCCGCTCGCGAGGCCGAACTCGTCGAAGCCGAAGAGACCGCGAGGCTCGCGGAGGAGTCGGTGGATGTCACGGCCCTCCGCCCGCGCATGACGCCCGGGGCGAGACATCCTCTGTCCCTGCTCATGGAGCAGATCGGCGACATCTTCGTCGGCATGGGGTGGGAGGTCGCCGAAGGCCCCGAACTCGAGAACGAGTGGTTCAACTTCGACTCGATGAACTTCGACGAAGACCACCCCGCGCGCGCGATGCAGGACACCTTCTTCGTCGACCCTGTCGACAGCCACCTCGTGCTGCGCACGCACACGAGCCCCGTGCAGACGAGGTCGATGCTCGACCGTGTGCCGCCGATCTACGTCGTGGCGCCGGGCAAAACATTCCGCACCGACGAGCTCGACGCGACCCACACTCCCGTGTTCCACCAGGTCGAGGGGCTCGCGGTCGATCGCGGTCTCACGATGGCGCACTTGCGCGGCACCCTCGAGCACTTCGCGCGCCTCATGTTCGGCGAGGAGGCGAAGATCCGCTTGCGCCCCAACTACTTCCCCTTCACCGAGCCGAGCGCCGAGATGGATGTCTGGCAACCCCAGGCCAAGGGCGGGCCGCGATGGGTCGAGTGGGGTGGCTGCGGCATGGTCAACCCCAACGTCTTGCGCGCCTCCGGCATCGACCCCGAAGAGTTCCAGGGCTTCGCCTTCGGAATGGGGATCGAGCGCACCCTGCAGTTCCGCAACGAGCTCAACGACATGCGCGACATGGTCGAGGGCGATGTCCGCTTCAGTCAGCAGTTCGGAATGGTGGTCTGATGCGTATCCCGATCAGTTGGCTCGGCGAGTTCGTCGAGATCCCCGAGGGCACGACCCCCGACGACATCCACGCTGCCCTCGTGAAGGTCGGCTTCGAGGAGGAGGGCACGCACGATTTCGCCCTCACCGGCCCCGTCGTCGTCGGTGAAGTGCTCGAGGCGACGCCCGAACCGCAGTCGAACGGCAAGACCATCAACTGGTGCCAGGTCGATGTCGGTCCGTCGGCGGGTTCCGGGATCACGCGCGACGTGCGCGGCATCGTCTGCGGTGCGCACAACTTCGTCATCGGCGACAAGGTCGTCGTGTCGCTCCCCGGCGCGGTCCTCCCCGGGCCTTTCCCCATCGCCGCGCGCAAGACCTACGGGCACGTGTCAGACGGGATGATCGCGTCGGCGCGCGAGCTCGGTCTCGGCGACGAGCACGACGGCATCCTGCGTCTCACCGAACTCGGGCTCGACCCCGAGCCGGGAACCGATGCGATCGCTCTCCTCGGGCTCGACGACTCGGCCGTCGAGATCAACGTGACACCGGATCGCGGCTACGCGTTCTCGATCCGCGGGGTCGCTCGCGAGTTCAGTCACTCCACCGGAGCGCATTTCACCGATCCCGCGTCCACCCCGCTCGCGGTCACGCCCGCGACCGGATTCCCCGTGACCCTCGCGGATGAGGCGCCCCTCCGAGGCCGCACCGGTGCGTCGGTGTTCGTGACCCGTGTCGTGCGCGGTGTCGATCCGACGCGGCCGACACCGGCGTGGATGGTCGCGAGGCTCGCCCTCGCCGGCATCCGCTCGATCTCCCTCGTCGTCGACATCACGAACTACGTGATGATCGAGCTCGGTCAGCCGACCCACGCGTACGATCTCGACGCACTCTCGGGGGGCATCACCGTGCGCCGCGCGCGCGCGGGCGAAACGCTCACGACACTCGACGACCAGTCGCGCACTCTGAGCCCCGAAGACCTGCTCATCACCGACGAGTCGGGGGCGATCGGTCTCGCGGGCGTCATGGGCGGTGCGAGCACCGAGATCGGCGACACGACGCGCGACGTGCTCGTCGAAGCGGCGAATTTCGACCCCATCTCGATCGCGCGCACCGCGCGCCGTCACAAACTACCGAGCGAGGCGTCGCGGCGGTTCGAGCGCGGTGTCGATCCGGCGGTCGCCGTTCCCGCGGCCGCACGCGTCGTCGACCTGCTCGAGAGCCTCGCGGGCGGAACCGCCGACACGCTCGGTTCGGTTCACTTCGAGCACGCCGTCCCCGCACCCGTCGACCTCCCCGCCGGCTTCGTCTCCGGCCTCATCGGCGTCGACTACACGGATGACGAGATCGTCTCGTCCCTCACGGAGATCGGTGCGGTCGTGGAGACCGGTGACGGCGACTCCGGTTCCCCGTCTCTCACCGTGACACCTCCGTCGTGGCGCCCCGACCTCACGGGTAAAGCGGATCTCGCCGAGGAGGTCGCGCGCATCGTCGGGTACGACCGCATCCCCGCCGTGCTCCCGACCGCGCCTCCCGGGCGGGGGCTCACGCGAGACCAGCGCTTGCGCCGGGCCGTCGCGCACGAGCTCGCCGCGGGCGGTGCGACCGAGGTTCTCGCGTACCCGTTCGTGTCCCGATCGCGCATCGACACGTTCACGAACCCCGTCGTGGGCGAGGTCGCCGCGCTCAGACTCGCGAACCCTCTCGACGGGGAGTCCCCCTGGCTGCGCACGTCACTGCTTCCCGGTCTCATCGAGGTCGCGAGACGCAACCTCTCCCGAGGGCTCGTCGACCTCACCCTCTTCGAGATCGGAACGGTCGTCCGGCCCGCCGCGGGCGTGGCCTACGGCAGCTCGACGCTGCCCCCGGCCGCCGCTCGCCCCGCCGACGACGTGCTCGACTCCCTCAACGGTTCCATCCCGCCTCAGCCTCGGCACGTCGCGGGGCTCGCGCTCGGCTCGGTCGTCGCGAAGAGCCCCGGTCGCCCGGCGGTCGCGGCGGGTGTCGGCGATGCCATCACCGCGGTCGCGCACCTCGAAGCGGCCCTCGGGATGTCGATCACGACGCGCCAGGGACAGCACCAGGCCATGCACCCCGGTCGCACCGCCGAACTCGTCGTCGGCGAGACGACTGTCGGGTTCGCGGGGGAGTTGCTCCCGGCCCTCGCGCTCTCGCTCGATCTGCCGCGCACGGTCGCGGTCTGGGAGCTCGACCTCGACGCACTCATCCGCCTGGCTCCGCTCGAGGTCGCGCCGGAACCCATCGCGACCCTCCCGGCCGCGACCCAGGACCTCTCGCTCGTCGTCGATCGCGAGGTGCCCGCGGGCGATGTGCTCGCGGCGATCATCGAGGGTGGCGGCGAGCTGCTCGAGCGGGCGACCCTCGTCGACGACTACCGCGGTGCCGGTCTCGACGAGCGAGCCAAGTCGCTCACGTTCGCGTTGCGTTTCCGCGCGCGCGACCGCACCCTCACGGCGAGCGAGGCGAGCGAAGCGAAACTCGCGGGTGCCGCGCTCGCGCGCGACCGCTTCGGGGCCACGGTGCGCGAGTGACGCGCTCACCCGATTCGCCCGCGACGCGCGGCGAGGAGTACGCTCTCCCCGTGACCGACATCCGCACCTCCGCCTCGCGCGCCCTCTCGGCGCGCCGCGTGGTGCGACGTCGTGTCGTGGGCGAGCGATTCTGGGCGCCGCTTCCGTCGTGAGCTGACCGCTCGCCGTGGAGTGTCGCCGGACCAGTCCCTTGTCCCTCCTCTCCTAAGGTTGAGCTATGTCCTTTGTCGTCGCGGTCGCCGGAGCGAGCGGCTACGCCGGTGGTGAGCTGCTGAGATTGCTCGCAGCGCACCCCGAATTCGAAGTCCGCACCGTCACCGGCCACTCGAGTGCCGGCCAGCGACTCGGTGAGGTGCAGCCTCACGTGCGCTCCCTCGCGCACCTCGAACTCGTCGAAACCACGCCCGAGGCCCTGCGCGGGCACGACGTCGTCTTCGTCGCCGTTCCCCACGGAAAGTCGGGCGCGGTCACGGCCGACCTCGACCCCGACACCCTCGTGATCGATTGCGGCGCCGATCACCGGCTCACGGATGCCGACGACTGGGCGCAGTTCTACGGCGGCGAGTTCTTCGGCGCGTGGGCATACGGGCTACCCGAACTCGTGCTCGAGCACGGCGGTTCGCAGCGGGAGAAGCTCGTCGGTGCCCGGCGCATCGCGGTGCCGGGGTGCAACGTCACGGCCATCACACTCGGTCTCGCTCCGGGCATCCGCGCGGGCGTCATCGCGCCCGACGACATCGTGGCGGTTCTCGCGGTCGGCACGTCGGGTGCGGGCAAGAGCCTCCGGCAGGACCTCTTGTTCAGCGAGCAGAGCGGGTCGGCGAGCGCGTACGCCGTGGGTGGCTCCCACCGGCACAACCCCGAGATCCGCCAGAACCTGACCGCGGCGGGCGGCGAGTCGGTGAGCGTCTCGTTCACGCCCATGCTCGTTCCGATGTCGCGGGGCATCCTCGCGACATCCACCGCCAAGTTCGCGCCGGGGATCCCGGCGTCGGATGTGCGCTCGGCGTGGGAGATCGCCTACGCCAACGAGCCGTTCGTGCACGTGCTCCCCGACGGGCGCTTCCCTCGGTCGGGCGACACGACGGGAGCCAACACCGCGCTCATCGGGCTCGCGATCGATGAAGCCGCCCACCGCGTCGTCACCGTCACGGCGATCGACAACCTCGTCAAGGGCACCGCGGGTGCCGCCATCCAATCGGCCAACATCGCCCTCGGTCTGCCCGAGACGCTCGGCCTCCCGACAGACGGAGTCGCCCCGTGAGCGTCACCCATCCCGCCGGTTTCACGGCTGCCGCGACCACGGCCGGTCTCAAGTCGAGCGGCGGGCTCGACCTCGCGATCGTGCACAACCTGGGGCCGGATCAGAGCGCCGCGGCGGTGTTCACGAGCAACCGCGCGAAGGCCAATCCGATCATCTGGTCGCAGCAAGCGGTGAGCGACGGCATCGTCTCGGCGATCGTGCTCAACTCCGGAGGGGCCAATTGCTACACGGGCTCCGCGGGATTCCAGGTGACCCACGCCACGGCCGAAGCCGTCGCCGAGCGGCTCGGGGTGTCGGCGACCGACGTGCTCGTGTGCTCCACGGGGCTCATCGGCCAGCAGTTGCCTCTCGAGCCGATCGTGGCCGCGATCCGCGGAGCCGAACTCTCGGCCGAGTCGGGTGCCGACGCCGCGCGCGCCATCATGACGACAGACAGCAGACCCAAGACCGCGATCGTCGAGCGCGACGGTTGGTCGATCGGCGGAATGGCCAAGGGTGCGGGGATGCTCGCGCCCGGCCTCGCGACGATGCTCGTCGTGCTCACGACGGATGCCGTCGTCGACTCGGTCACGCTCGACTCGGCTCTGCGGTCGTCGACGCGCGTCACGTTCGACCGCCTCGACTCCGACGGCTGCATGTCGACGAACGACCAGGTAACGCTCCTCGCGAGTGGGGCGTCCGGTGTCGCGCCGACCGCCGACGAGTTCACGGCCGCCGTCACCGAGTTGTGTCTCGACCTCGCTCTCCAGCTGCAGGGTGACGCCGAGGGGTCGAGCCACGACATCACGATCGAGACGATCGGGGCCGCGAGCGTCGAGGACGCCGTCGAGGTCGGGCGGTCGATCGCCCGCAACAACCTCTTCAAGGCGGCGGTGTTCGGCAACGATCCCAACTGGGGGCGTGTGCTCGCGGCCGTGGGCACGACGGCCGCGGAGTTCGATCCCTATGCGATCGACGTCGCGATCAACGGGGTCTTCGTGTGCCGCTCGGGCGAGCCCGGCGAGTCGCGAGACCTCGTCGACCTCGCGCCCCGCGCCGTGCACGTGCTCGTCGACCTCAAGTCGGGGGAGCACACCGCGACCGTGTGGACGAACGACCTGACCCACGACTACGTCCACGAGAACAGCGCGTACTCGAGCTGATGGCTATCGACATGGAGGAGCAAGAGCTCGCCGCCGTCAAGGCGGCGACGCTCATCGAGTCGCTGCCGTGGCTCAAGCGGTATTCCGGCAAGGTCGTCGTGGTCAAGTTCGGCGGAAACGCGATGGTCGACGACGACCTCAAGCGAGCGTTCGCCGAAGACATGGTCTTCTTGCGCTACGCGGGCCTCCACCCTGTGGTCGTGCACGGCGGCGGGCCGCAGATCTCGGCCGCGCTCAGTGCTCAGGGCATCGAGAGCGAGTTCCGGGGCGGCTATCGCGTCACGAGCACCGAAGCGATCACGGTCGTGCGCAAGGTTCTCGCCGAGGAGGTCAACCGCGAGATCGTCGATCTCATCAACGAGCACGCGGATGCCGGACATCCCACGCTCGGTGTCGGCGTCTTCGGTGACGGCCTCTCGCTCTTCTCGGGTCAGCGCAAGGGTGTCGTCGTCGACGGCGAGACCTTCGATCTCGGGCACGTCGGTGACATCACGAGCGTCGACCCCTCGAGTGTGCTCCGCGTCATCGAGCAGGGGCTCATCCCCGTGGTCTCGTCGATCGCCTCGAACGATGCCGATCCGACCGCCGCGCTCAACGTCAACGCCGATGCAGCCGCGGGGGCACTCGCGATCGCTCTCGCCGCGTCGAAGCTCGTGGTCCTCACCGATGTCGCGGGTCTGTACCGCGACTGGCCCGACCGCGAGTCTCTCGTCGACCTCATCACCGTCGATGAACTCACCGACCTGCTCCCGAGCCTCGAGTCGGGAATGATCCCCAAGATGACGGCGTGTCTCGACGCGGTCACGGGCGGGGTCGGCGGTGCGACGATCATCGACGGCCGCATCCCTCACGCCATCCTCCTCGAGGTCTTCACCCATCGCGGTGCCGGCACCGAGGTCATCCCCAACGCACGGAGGCTCCAGTCGTGACTACGACACCCGAAACCATCGTTTCCGGCGCTGCCCCGGCAGCCACCGAGGTCGACGGCGAGCAGTGGCGACCCCGATTCGGCGCGGCCCTCATGGGGTCGCTCTCGACGCCCGCGATCATGCTCGAGCGTGGTGAGGGGTGTTACGTCTGGGATGTCGACGGCACGAGGTACCTCGATTTCCTCGCCGGTATCGCGGTCAACGCGCTCGGGCACGCCCATCCCGTGCTCGTCGAGGCGGTGAGTCGACAGATCGCGACGCTCGCCCACGTGTCGAACTACTTCGCGACACCACCGCAGCTCGACCTCGCCGAGCGCTTGCGTCGCCTCACCGGTGCGGGAGACCGCGGCCGGGTGTACTTCGGCAACTCGGGTGCCGAGGCGATCGAGGCCGCGGTCAAGCTCGCGCGGCTCAATCGGGGTGACGGTTCGCGTCGGCGCATCATCACGCTCCAGAACTCGTTCCACGGGCGCACGATGGGCTCGCTCTCGCTCACGGGCAAGCCCGCGCTCCGTGAGGACTTCGAACCTCTGCTGCCGCACGTCGATCACATCGACACGACGATCGAGGCCCTCGAGGCGACGATCGACGACACGGTGGCCGCTCTCGTTCTCGAACCGATCAAGGGCGAAGCGGGAGTCATCGACCTCCCCGAGGGCTACCTCGTGCGCGCTCGCGAGTTGACCGAACAGCACGGCGCGCTCCTCATCCTCGACGAGATCCAGACCGGTGTCGGCCGCACGGGGGAGTGGTTCGCGTTTCAGCACGACGGCGTCGTTCCCGACGCGATCGCGCTCGCGAAGGGGATCGCGGGAGGCGTGCCGATCGGTGCGCTCGTGACGTTCGGGTGGGCTTCGGAGCTGTTTCAGAAGGGACAGCACGGCAGCACGTTCGGAGGCAACCCTCTCGCGACCGCGGCGGGCAACGCGGTGCTCGGTGAGATCGAGCGGGCGGGACTGGTCGAGAACGCCCGGCGCCGCGGCGAGCAGTTGCGCACCGCGATCCTCGCGCTCGGGTCGCCGCTCGTCACGGAGGTTCGCGGGCGCGGACTCCTCCTCGGCATCGGTCTCGCAGAGCCCGTCGCGAACGCGCTGTCCGCAGCGGCGCTGGATCGCGGACTCATCATCAACGCCCCCAACGACTCGAGCATCCGTCTCGCGCCGCCGCTCATCATCGGTGACGCCGAGGTCGACCTGTTCGTCGAACTCTTCGCCGCGGCTCTGGAGGCCGTCTCATGACCCGACACTTTCTTCGCGACGACGACCTCACGATGGCGGAGCAGACCGAGATCCTCGACCTCGCTCTCGAGCTCAAGAAGGACCGTTTCGCGGTTAAACCGCTCGCCGGGCCGCAGACCGTTGCGGTGATCTTCGACAAGTCGTCGACCCGCACTCGCGTGTCGTTCGCCGTCGGAATCGCGGATCTCGGCGGCGTGCCGCTCATCATCAGCACAGCCAACAGCCAGCTCGGTGGCAAAGAGACCGCGACGGACACCGCTCGCGTGCTCGAGAGGCAGGTCGCGGCGATCGTGTGGCGCACCTTCGCGCAGTCCGGGCTCGAGGAGATGGCCGAGTCGACGACCGTCCCCGTGGTCAACGGGCTCTCCGACGATTTCCACCCGTGTCAGTTGCTCGCCGACCTGCTCACCATCCGCGAACACCGGGGCGCCCTCGCCGGGTCGACGGTGACCTTTCTCGGAGACGGGGCGTGCAACATGGCGCAGTCGTACCTCCTCGCGGGAGCGACCGCGGGAATGCACGTGCGCATCGCGTCGCCGCCCGAGTTCTCGCCTACGCCCGCGGTCGTCGAGGCAGCCGAGGCCGCGGCAGCGAAGACCGGGGGCTCGGTCGAACTGTTCACCGATCCCGAGGCCGCGGTCGCGGGAGCGGATGTCGTCGTGACCGACACCTGGGTCTCCATGGGCAAAGAACAGGAGAAGACCGAGAGGCTCACGAGCCTCGGGGCCTACCGGGTCGACGCCGAGCTCATGGCGAAAGCCGCGAGTGACGCGCTGTTCTTGCACTGCCTCCCCGCCGATCGCGGCTACGAGGTGACCGCGGACGTCATCGACGGACCGCAGAGCGTCGTGTGGGATGAGGCGGAGAACCGTCTGCACGCGCAGAAAGCCCTGCTCGTGTGGTTGCTCGAGCGCACCGGCACCCGGGGGGCCGCTCGTGTCGGCTGACCACGGGTCGTCGGAGGCGCCGGCGGCCGAGCCGTCGAGCGCCGGAACGAACGAGGGCGCGCTGTGGGGAGCTCGATTCGCGAGCGGTCCGTCGCCCGAGCTCGCAGCGCTCAGCAAGTCCACCCACTTCGACTGGCAGCTCGCGCCATACGATCTCGCCGGGTCGCGCGCGCACGCACGGGCACTCGCCGCGGCCGGATACCTCACCGAGGTCGAGCTCGCGTCGATGACGGCGGCGCTCGAGACCCTCGCGCACCGCGTCGCCGACGGATCCTTGCAGCCTGCGGACAGCGATGAAGACGTGCACGGTGCCCTCGAACGCGCCCTCATCGAGGTCGCCGGCCCCGCGCTCGGCGGAAAACTGCGAGCGGGGCGCAGCCGCAACGATCAGGTCGCGACGCTCGTGCGGCTCTACCTCCTCGATCACGCGCACGCGATCGCCCGACTCGTCATCCAGCTCGTCGACGCGATCGCGTCGCAAGCCGAGCGTCACCTCGGTGCGCCGATGCCCGGTCGCACCCACTTGCAGCACGCCCAGCCCGTGCTGCTTTCCCACCATCTGCTCGCGCACGCGTGGCCTCTCGTGCGCGACCTCGAGCGACTTCGAGACTGGCGGGTGCGCGCATCCGTGTCGCCATACGGGGCCGGCGCTCTCGCCGGGAGCTCGCTCGGTCTCGACCCCGGCCTCGTGGCGAGCGACCTCGGACTGTCCGGTCCCGCCGAGAACTCGATCGACGCGACCGCGAGTCGCGATGTCGTCGCCGAGTTCGCGTTCATCGCCTCGCTCCTGGGCATCAACCTCTCGAGACTCGCCGAGGAGATCATCCTCTGGAACACTCGCGAGTTCGGGTTCGTGACTCTCGACGACGGCTACTCGACGGGTTCGTCGATCATGCCGCAGAAGAAGAACCCCGACATCGCCGAGCTCGCCCGCGGCAAATCCGGCCGGCTCATCGGCAACCTCGCGGGGCTCCTCGCGACTCTCAAGGGGCTGCCTCTCGCATACAACCGCGACCTGCAGGAGGACAAAGAGCCGGTCTTCGACTCGGTCGTGACCCTCGAGACCGTGCTGCCGGCGTTCACGGGGATGATCGCGACCGTGCGATTCGACACGGAGCGGATGGCCCAGCTCGCCCCCGAGGGGTTCAGCCTCGCGACCGACGTGGCCGATTGGCTCGTGCGCCGCGGCGTTCCCTTCCGCGACGCGCACGAAACGAGCGGGGCCCTTGTCGCGTTCTGCGAGTCCCGCGGCATCGACCTGCACGAGCCGACGGATGCCGAGCTCGTGGCGATCTCGCCGACCCTCGAACCCGGTGTGCGCGACGTGCTCTCGGTATCGGGGTCTATCGAGAGTCGATCGGGTGTCGGTGGAACGGCTCGGGTCCGGGTCGAAGAGCAGCTCGCCTCGTTGACGACGCGCGTGCGGGCCCTCTCGAGCGAGCTCTCGCCCGAGACGGTGAGGCCGGTCTCGTGACTCTGCGCAAAGACAGCGAGAGGCCGCGCAGGCAACCGCCCAAATCGAAGTGGGTCATGCCCGTGATCGTCGGATCGGCCGTCGTGGTGCTCGTGTTCGTCGGGGTCGTGCTGTGGCAATCCGGGCAATCGCTTTTCTGAGCCGGTGACGTGAGCGTGTTCGATCACTCTCTCCTCGAACAGGGAGCTCTCGCCGCCGCGCCGGCTCTCCTCGGGGTCACCATCCGCCACGGCGATGTCGCTGTCCGGCTCACCGAGGTCGAGGCGTACCTCGGAGAGGGCGACCCCGGATCCCACGCGTTCCGGGGGAGAACTCCACGAACCGCGGTCATGTTCGACCGCCCAGGTCGCCTCTACACGTATTTCAGCTACGGGATGCACACGTGCGCGAACATCGTGTGCTCACCCGTCGGGATCGCGTCGGCGGTGCTCATTCGTGCTGGCGAAGTCGTCGACGGCATCGATGTCGCTCGGTCTCGCCGCGCGACATCGAAGGGCGACGACGATCTCGCGCGGGGACCGGCCCGCTTGGCCGCGGCGCTCGGAATCACTCTCGAGCACGGGGGAGCGGATCTCGAGACGGGTCCGGTCACCCTCGACTTCGCATCGCGCCCGGCGGCAGGCACCGACATCCGATCGGGCCCGCGAACGGGCGTGGCGATGCCCGGCGGCTCCGACGTCTACCCCTGGCGGTTCTGGTTCGACGGGGATCCGACCGTGTCGCCGTATCGGCGCCACGTTCCCCGGCGGCGCGAGCGCGCCCCGGTCACACCCCGGTGACGAGCGAGACCGCGACGGCGCACACCGACGCCCAGGTGAGGCTCGCGAGAGTGCCGATGATGAAACGCTCTCGGGCGTGCTCGTTGTCGAGCTCGGAGAATCGGCCGAGGCCCTTGACCGCGACGATGATCGCGATCGCGGCGGGCTGACCCACGAGAACGGCTCCGATGAGCGCGAAGCGTTCGAGATAGCCGATCGTGATGCCGCCTCGAAGGATCTCCCGTTCGGGCAGCGGAGCGGAGGCGTCGCGAACGAGGATCCCTCCGTGCGCCCCCGGCCGCACCGCCCCTTTCGTCGCCGTCGCGAGCAGGAGGGTCACGGCGGGAGCTCCCCCGATGACGCCGATCCCGGTGAGCGCCGTGGCCATGAGAATCGCGATCGTGGGTTCGACGACGGGCGTGACGCCGACGGCCGAGGCGATGAGCACACCGATGATCGGGATCGCGCTCGCGGCGACGAGTCGGCGGCGGTCGGGACGTCCGGCGACGATAGCCGCCGCGACCGAGGCGAAGGTCAGGGCGATAGCGACGATCCACACCGTGATCTCGATCGTGGTCACGCCTCACTCCCCTTCTGCGCGAGGCGTTCGACTGCCTCGTCGAGGAGGCTAGCAATGGCCACCGTCGCTGCGGCGTCCGCCTTCACATTGGCTGCTCGGGCACGCTGACTCACGGATTGCGGACTGATGCCGAGTATCACGGCCACGTCGGTCTGGCTCACCCCGTTTCGCACGAGGTCGGCGACCTCCCAGCCCGCGGCGGATCGGCGGTGGCGGAGGATGAGGAGCATGTCGAGGAGTGCCTCGATGCGCTCGGCCACCTCGTGCGGGGGATCGCTCGCCACGGCGCAGTGGGTCGGACTCCGTTTGGACCGGTCGACGGCATCGCGCGCGGCGATGAACGCGGCCCCGGTGGCTTCACGCACACTCGGCGGAACGGGGGAGCGGATGTCGCCGAGCCCGAGTCCGACGCTCCACCTGCCCGTGCGCACGAGTTCGAGTGCGATCGCGAGAGCGGCGGAGCCGTCCGCGACGACCGTCTGGATCTCGTCGCCCGCCGTTCGTTCGGGAGTCAGCTCGATGGCGGTCCCGCCCACGCGCTCGATGATCTCGAGTGCGGCGGGCACAGCGTCGGACGATGAGCGACTGTCGCGTTGGTCTGCAGTGATGACGATCATGGTGCCTCCACAATCAATGCTACAGGCCTGATTGGCGACAATCAATGCTCAAAGCCTGATCAGCCCCGATCAGGTCTGAGGGCATGAGTGCGGGTCGCTGGTAGCCTGAGTCGGTGTCAGAAAAGCGGTTTCTCGAGTCCCAATCCAACGATCCGAGCTTCGATTCCGTGTGGGACGAACTCGTCTGGCGCGGACTCGTCCAGGTGTCGACCGATGCTGTCGCGCTCCGGACCGTCCTCGCCGGGCCGCCGATCACCTACTACTGCGGATTCGACCCGACCGCGCCGAGCCTTCATCTCGGAAATCTCGTGCAACTCCTCACGATGCGTCGACTCCAACTCGCCGGGCACCGACCTCTCGGGCTCGTGGGTGGGTCGACCGGCCTCATCGGAGACCCTCGACCGACCGCGGAACGCACGCTCAACACTCGAGACACCGTGGGGGAGTGGGTCGAGAGGCTGCGCGCGCAGGTGTCGCGGTTCCTGAGTGCCGAGGGCGCCAACGCCGTCCACCTCGTGAACAACCTCGACTGGACGGGCGGGCTGAGTGCCATCGACTTCCTGCGCGAGGTCGGCAAGCACTTCAGGGTCGGCACGATGATCAAGAAAGACGCCGTGAGCGCTCGGTTGAACTCCGCCGAGGGCATCAGCTACACCGAGTTCAGCTACCAGGTGCTGCAGGGCATGGACTTCTTGCAGCTGTACCGCGATTACGGATGCGTGCTCCAGACGGGTGGCTCGGATCAGTGGGGCAATCTCACCGGCGGAACCGACCTCGTCCACAAGGCCGAGGGGGCGAGAGTGCACGCGTTCGGAACGCCGCTCATCACGAACTCCGACGGCACCAAGTTCGGCAAGTCGGAGGGGAACGCGGTGTGGCTCGACCCCGCGATGACGAGTGCCTACGCGTTCTACCAGTTCTGGCTCAACACGGATGACGCGGATGTCATCCCCCGATTGAAGGTCTTCACGTTCTTGGGTCGCGCGGAGATCGAGCGCCTCGAGCTCGCGGTCGAGACCGAGCCGTTCCGGAGAGAAGCGCAGCGGGTACTCGCTCGAAGTGTGACCGATCTCGTGCACGGGGATAACGCGGCAGACGCGGCGATTGCCGCATCGAGTGCACTGTTCGGGGGTGGCGACCTTTCCGCGATAGCCGGATCGGATCTCGACGCCGCGATAGCGGAGCTGCCGTCGGTGTCGGCCGACTCGACGACATCGGTGATCGACGCGCTCGTCGCGACCGGTCTCGTCTCGAGTCTCGGCGAAGCGCGCCGAGCTGTCGCGCAGGGCGGGGTGTACGTCGATAACGTCGCCGTCGCCGATGCCGGCGCTCGTTTCGCGGACCTCGTCGACGGAGGGAGGCCCGCCGTTCTGCGGCGAGGCAAGAAGACTCTCGCGGGAGTGCGCTTCGATTCGGGCGCCGGTTCGTGAGCCCGTCGAGGTCTCTCGAGCTGAAAACCCCGGAAACACGGGCGACACGCCCGGGATGCAATCAGGATTTGCCGCGCCTCAGATAGCCCCGTAATGTCTTCTCTTGTCGCCCCAAAGGTGCGGGAAGCGGAAGAGCTTCTCGGCCTCAAGAGGGACCAAATCCAACAGACACACTGTCATTGACTAGTGTCACCTCGTCGAAGCTCCTCTTGTAGGAACGCCGGTACGAGATTAGGATGTAAGCCCCGTCTCCAGGTAGTTCAAATGGAACGGTTTCTGGCGCAATAGCGAGAAACCAGCCGATTTGACAAGCTGCCGCGAGATGGTAAGTTAGAGAAGTTGCCCAGCAGCAAGGCCTAGCGGCCAAGCACTGGAGCGTCCGATCCTTGAGAACTCAACAGCGTGCACAATGTCAAATGCCAAAAACCTCGGGCGTAGGACCTACATCTAGTAGGCACCGCGCAAGAGATTCCTTTGGAAAACATTTAAACAACAAAGCAAGTCAGTAATGATTTGTTCTGTCAGTTTCAAACTTGCATCTCGTCCGCCTATTCCGGTGGCGAGGTGCACTAGATGTGCCGTCGACTCCGGTCGATGTGCAATCAAACATTTACGGAGAGTTTGATCCTGGCTCAGGACGAACGCTGGCGGCGTGCTTAACACATGCAAGTCGAACGATGAAGCCGGAGCTTGCTCTGGTGGATTAGTGGCGAACGGGTGAGTAACACGTGAGTAACCTGCCCTTGACTCTGGGATAAGCGTTGGAAACGACGTCTAATACCGGATACGAGCTTCAGTCGCATGGCTAGGAGCTGGAAAGAATTTTGGTCAAGGATGGACTCGCGGCCTATCAGGTAGTTGGTGAGGTAACGGCTCACCAAGCCGACGACGGGTAGCCGGCCTGAGAGGGTGACCGGCCACACTGGGACTGAGACACGGCCCAGACTCCTACGGGAGGCAGCAGTGGGGAATATTGCACAATGGGCGAAAGCCTGATGCAGCAACGCCGCGTGAGGGACGACGGCCTTCGGGTTGTAAACCTCTTTTAGTAGGGAAGAAGCGAAAGTGACGGTACCTGCAGAAAAAGCACCGGCTAACTACGTGCCAGCAGCCGCGGTAATACGTAGGGTGCAAGCGTTGTCCGGAATTATTGGGCGTAAAGAGCTCGTAGGCGGTTTGTCGCGTCTGCTGTGAAATCCGGAGGCTCAACCTCCGGCCTGCAGTGGGTACGGGCAGACTAGAGTGCGGTAGGGGAGATTGGAATTCCTGGTGTAGCGGTGGAATGCGCAGATATCAGGAGGAACACCAATGGCGAAGGCAGATCTCTGGGCCGTAACTGACGCTGAGGAGCGAAAGCATGGGGAGCGAACAGGATTAGATACCCTGGTAGTCCATGCCGTAAACGTTGGGAACTAGGCGTAGGGTCCATTCCACGGATTCTGTGCCGCAGCTAACGCATTAAGTTCCCCGCCTGGGGAGTACGGCCGCAAGGCTAAAACTCAAAGGAATTGACGGGGGCCCGCACAAGCGGCGGAGCATGCGGATTAATTCGATGCAACGCGAAGAACCTTACCAAGGCTTGACATATACCGGAAACCTGCAGAAATGTAGGCCCCGCAAGGTCGGTATACAGGTGGTGCATGGTTGTCGTCAGCTCGTGTCGTGAGATGTTGGGTTAAGTCCCGCAACGAGCGCAACCCTCGTTCTATGTTGCCAGCACGTAATGGTGGGAACTCATAGGAGACTGCCGGGGTCAACTCGGAGGAAGGTGGGGATGACGTCAAATCATCATGCCCCTTATGTCTTGGGCTTCACGCATGCTACAATGGCCGGTACAAAGGGCTGCAATACCGCAAGGTGGAGCGAATCCCAAAAAGCCGGTCTCAGTTCGGATTGAGGTCTGCAACTCGACCTCATGAAGTCGGAGTCGCTAGTAATCGCAGATCAGCAACGCTGCGGTGAATACGTTCCCGGGCCTTGTACACACCGCCCGTCAAGTCATGAAAGTCGGTAACACCCGAAGCCGGTGGCCCAACCTTTTGGAGGGAGCCGTCGAAGGTGGGATCGGTAATTAGGACTAAGTCGTAACAAGGTAGCCGTACCGGAAGGTGCGGCTGGATCACCTCCTTTCTAAGGAGCACTCGAAGATGCCTCTGTCTACAGGGCTAGATACTTCGTAGCCATTTCGGAGACACATGTTCTCCGGTGGCGCTCATGGGTGGAACATTGACATTGTGACCAGGCAAGGAGCTTGCCTCTCAGTACTTCCTTCGGGAATGGAACGGAATCAAGCACTGCGTCTGGTCTTCTGCACGCTGTTGGGTCCTGAGGGACCGGGCCTCGTCTGCTCTTCGGAGCCGGCGGGAAACGAACCTCTGGATCCTGTTGTGGCTGACTCAGTCAGTCACGGAGGATACCGCCCGTATTTTGAGAACTACACAGTGGACGCGAGCATCTTAGAGACTGCTCGGCATCGAAACCAGGCTTGCCTGGAGACGGTTTCGAGTTGATCTCTTCATATAGATCTAGCAAAGAGTTGCTTAGGCAACTCAGCGCTGATCTTTGTGTAATTTTGTCATCAAGTTTCTAAGTGCAAACGGTGGATGCCTTGGCATCTGGAGCCGAAGAAGGACGTATAAATCTGCGATAAGCCTCGGGGAGCTGATAATAGAGCCTCGATCCGAGGATTTCCGAATGGGGAAACCCCGCTGGGCGCAGCAATGTGACCTAGTGACTCCCGCCTGAATATATAGGGCGGGTAGAGGGAACGTGGGGAAGTGAAACATCTCAGTACCCACAGGAAGAGAAAGCAAAAGCGATTCCGTAAGTAGTGGCGAGCGAAACCGGAAGAGGCCAAACCGATCATGTGTGATAGCCGGCAGGCGTTGCATGGTCGGGGTTGCGGGACTTTTTAGCAGTTACTGCCGTACTGCAACAGTTACAGCGCGATATAGACGAATGGTCTTGAAAGTCCAATCACAGAGGGTGCCAATCCCGTAGTCGAAATGTCGTAATGGCTGAAGAAGTATCCCAAGTATCACGGGGCCCGAGAAATCCCGTGTGAATCTGTCAGGACCACCTGATAAGCCTAAATACTCCCAGATGACCGATAGCGGACAAGTACCGTGAGGGAAAGGTGAAAAGTACCCCGGGAGGGGAGTGAAATAGTACCTGAAACCGTTTGCATACAAACCGTTGGAGCCTCCTTAGTAGGGGTGACAGCGTGCCTTTTGAAGAATGAGCCTGCGAGTTAGTGATATGTGGCGAGGTTAACCCGTGTGGGGTAGCCGTAGCGAAAGCGAGTCTGAATAGGGCGATTCAGTCGCATGTCCTAGACCCGAAGCGAAGTGATCTATCCATGGCCAGGTTGAAGCGACGGTAAGACGTCGTGGAGGACCGAACCCACTTCAGTTGAAAATGGAGGGGATGAGCTGTGGATAGGGGTGAAAGGCCAATCAAACTTCGTGATAGCTGGTTCTCTCCGAAATGCATTTAGGTGCAGCGTTGCGTGTTTCTTACCGGAGGTAGAGCTACTGGATAGCTGATGGGCCCCAAAAGGTTACTGACGTTAGCCAAACTCCGAATGCCGGTAAGTGAGAGCGCAGCAGTGAGACGGTGGGGGATAAGCTTCATCGTCGAGAGGGAAACAACCCAGACTACCAACTAAGGTCCCCAAGCGTGTGCTAAGTGGGAAAGGATGTGGAGTTGCAGAGACAACCAGGAGGTTGGCTTAGAAGCAGCCACCCTTGAAAGAGTGCGTAATAGCTCACTGGTCAAGTGATTCCGCGCCGACAATGTAACGGGGCTCAAGCACACCACCGAAGTTGTAGATTTCGTGTATTAGCTAGGCATCCTCTGCATGTCCAGGCGCACGGAGTGGTAGGAGAGCGTCGTGTGGCGAGCGAAGCGGCGGTGTAAACCAGCCGTGGACGCCACACGAGTGAGAATGCAGGCATGAGTAGCGAATGACGGGTGAGAAACCCGTCCTCCGAAAGAACAAGGGTTCCAGGGCCAGGTTAATCCGCCCTGGGTAAGTCGGGACCTAAGGCGAGGCCGACAGGCGTAGTCGATGGACAACGGGTCGATATTCCCGTACTGACGAAGAACCGCCCAAGCTAATCCAGTAATGCTAAGTGTCTGAATCCCATTGACGGATCCCTTCGGGGTGAAGCGTTGGGCCTAGCACACGACCCTACGCTGGTGCGGTTAGCGTATTAACAGGTGTGACGCAGGAAGGTAGCTGAGCCGGGCGATGGTTGTCCCGGTCTAAGGATGTAGGGCGAACGATAGGCAAATCCGTCGTTCACATAGCCTGAGACCCGATGGGTAGTCCTCACGGACGAAATCAGTGATCCTATGCTGCCAAGAAAAGCATCGACGCGAGGTTCAAGTCACCCGTACCCCAAACCGACTCAGGTGTTCAGGTAGAGAATACCAAGGAGATCGAGAGAATCGTGGTTAAGGAACTCGGCAAAATGCCCCCGTAACTTCGGGAGAAGGGGGGCCGGAGGCGTGTAGGGATTTACTCCTGAAGCGCTGTATGGCCGCAGAGACCAGTGGGAAGCGACTGTTTACTAAAAACACAGGTCCGTGCCAAGTCGCAAGACGATGTATACGGACTGACGCCTGCCCGGTGCTGGAAGGTTAAGAGGAACGGTTAGCCGCAAGGCGAAGCTGAGAATTTAAGCCCCAGTAAACGGCGGTGGTAACTATAACCATCCTAAGGTAGCGAAATTCCTTGTCGGGTAAGTTCCGACCTGCACGAATGGCGTAACGACTTCCCAGCTGTCTCAACCGCGAACTCGGCGAAATTGCACTACGAGTAAAGATGCTCGTTACGCGCAGAAGGACGGAAAGACCCCGTGACCTTTACTACAGCTTGGTATTGGTGTTCGGAGTGGCTTGTGTAGGATAGGTGGGAGACTTTGAAGCTGGCACGCTAGTGCTGGTGGAGTCATCGTTGAAATACCACTCTGGTCACTTTGGATATCTAACTACGAACCGTAATCCGGTTCTGGGACAGTGCCTGGTGGGTAGTTTAACTGGGGCGGTTGCCTCCCAAAAAGTAACGGAGGCGCCCAAAGGTTCCCTCAATCTGGTTGGTAATCAGATGTCGAGTGTAAGTGCACAAGGGAGCTTGACTGTGAGAGTGACAACTCAAGCAGGGACGAAAGTCGGGACTAGTGATCCGGCAGTGGCTTGTGGAAGCGCTGTCGCTCAACGGATAAAAGGTACCTCGGGGATAACAGGCTGATCTTGCCCAAGAGTCCATATCGACGGCATGGTTTGGCACCTCGATGTCGGCTCGTCGCATCCTGGGGCTGGAGTAGGTCCCAAGGGTTGGGCTGTTCGCCCATTAAAGCGGTACGCGAGCTGGGTTTAGAACGTCGTGAGACAGTTCGGTCCCTATCCTCTGCGCGCGCAGGAAATTTGAGAAGATCTATCCCTAGTACGAGAGGACCGGGATGGACGAACCTCTGGTGTGTCAGTTGTTCCGCCAGGAGCACCGCTGATTAGCTACGTTCGGAATGGATAACCGCTGAAAGCATCTAAGCGGGAAGCCAGCTTCAAGATGAGATTTCCATGACTTCGGTCGAGAGGCTCCCAGCTAGACTACTGGGTTGATAGGCGGGATGTGGAAGCGAGGACTAAAGACTCGTGGAGCTGACCCGTACTAATAAGCCGATAACTTGATAACACCAAAAATTCTGGTGCTTGCGTCCACTATGTGGTTCCTGATCTACGGTCGGGAATCAGCACAAACAGCAATTGTTTGTCTATTCACTTTTGTAAATCAATAGTGTTTCGGCGGCCATAGCGAGAGGGAAACGCCCGGTCACATTCCGAACCCGGAAGCTAAGACTCTCTGCGCCGATGGTACTGCAAGGGGGACCTTGTGGGAGAGTAGGACACCGCCGGACTTCTTTGTGAAATGGCCACCCTTCGGGGTGGCCATTTTGCGTTAACAGACGATGTAGGAGAACCATGAGCGACTCGTCAGATCGCCCGCGACGTTCGAGTGAGCGCCCCACCGGTGGGCGGCCGTCGCGCGGCCGACCCGCCAACGGTGGGTCGGATCGAGGACGCGTCGATCGCGCCAAGGGAAACCCCTTCACGCGAGGGGCCGCAACGGAGCGGGGCGGGCGTGAACGCGAACTCGAGGACCGCGATCCCTACGGCATCAAGTCGGTGCGGGGGCGCCACGACGACCCCGTCATACCGGATGACGTCAAAGCCGGCGATCTCGACCGGGTGGCCCGCGCGCAGCTCAAGACGCTGAGCAAGGAGAATGCCGAGGAAGTCGCGAGACATCTCGCCATGGCGGCACGGTTGATCGCCGATGATCCCGAGCTCGCCCACCAGCACGCGACATCCGCTGCTCGCCGAGCCGGTCGTATCGCCGTCGTGCGGGAGACCCTCGCGATCACCGCCTACGCGACCGGGGACTTCGCGCTCGCGCTCCGGGAATTGCGGACGTATCGCCGCATCTCGGGCCGCAACGACCAGTTGCCTCTCATGGTCGACAGTGAGCGTGGCCTCGAGCGTCCGGACAAGGCGCTCGAGCTCGGGCGCTCGGTCGATCGCGCGAGCCTCCCGGTGGAGGTGCAGGTCGAGCTCTCGATCGCGATGTCGGGCGCTCGTCTCGACCAGAGCAAACCCGATCTCGCCCTCATCGAACTCGAGATCCCGCAGCTCGACGCCAACCGCGCCTTCAGCTGGAGTCCCGCGCTCTTCGCGGCCTATGCCACGGTGCTCGAAGACCTGGGACGACAGGACGAAGCCGACTCGTGGTGGGCGAGCGCCGACCGCGCCGCGGATGCCCTCGAGGGCGGCGCCGGCTTGGACGAGGACGAGACTATCGAGATCGTCGAGGAAGACGTGCCTCTCTCCGAGGTCTCCGAGACGACCGCGTCGGATGACGAGGCGACACGGTGATCGTCCCGGGCTCGCCCCTCGCCGGGGTCGATATCGTGCTCGCCGACCTCGACGGTGTCATCTACGAGGGTGACAACGCCATCGATCATGCGGTCGAGAGCATGAACGCTGCGGCCTCCGACCTACCCATCGGGTACATCACGAACAACGCGTCGCGCACCGCGGCGTCTGTCGCCGAGCACTTGTCGAGGCTGGGGCTCAGCGTCGGTGAGACCGACGTCGTGACCTCACCTCAAGCGGCGGTGCGCCTGCTCGCGGACACGATCGGCGCGGGGTCGACGGTTCTCGTCGTCGGGGGAGAGGGACTCGTCGTCGAGGTCGAGCGTGCCGGGTTCGTCGTGACCCGCAGCGCGAACGACAGTCCGGCCGCGGTCATCCAGGGGTTCCACCCGACCGTCGGTTGGCCGGAACTCGCGGAGGCGTCGTTCGCGCTCCACGCTGGAATCCCGTGGATCGCGACGAACACCGATTGGACCATCCCGGTCGCCCGGGGGATCGCTCCGGGCAACGGAACCCTCGTGTCGGCGGTGCACTCCGCCGTCGGTCGCTTGCCCGTCGTCGCGGGCAAGCCCGAGGTGCCGATCTTCACGGAGGCAATGCGCCGGTTCGCGGTGAGCACGGCGCTCTTCCTCGGCGACAGACTCGACACCGACATCCTGGGGGCCAATCGCGCGGGCCTGACCTCGGCTCTCGTGCTCACCGGCATCGACCGCGCGAAGCAAGTGCTCGCCGCTGATGCGAAGAGCAGGCCCACCTATCTGCTCGACGACCTGAGGCAATTGCACGAGCCGTACCCCGTCGCTCGCGACGAGACGGACAGCACGGGGCACCGTCGCGTGCACGTGGGTGATGCCGTCGTGAGCATGGTCGGGTCGACCGTTCGCATCGACGCCTACGGGCGCAAACCCATCGATCTCTTGCGTGCCGGAGCTACGGCGATCTGGGGATCCGGTCTCGCGATCTACGGTCTCGACGTTCCCGAAGCGCTCTATGTCTGACGGGTGCCGCCCGGTGGGAACCGTAGGCTGAGCGGATGACCGACTCCGCGAACGACAGTGAGACCGACGCCCTCGTCTCGCGAGTGCGCCTCATCGAAGATCAACCGCTCGACTCGCGAGCGGCCGCCTTCGCTCGCATCCACGACGACCTCCAGGCCGCGCTCGATTCCGAGCAATGACCGGAGAGCGACTCGATCAGGCTCTCGCGAGTCGGGGGCTGGCGCGGTCGCGCACGCACGCCGCGCGCCTCGTCGCGGCGGGACTCGTTGCCGTCGACGGGATCGAGACGGTCAAGGTGTCGACGCGCGTCGGTGAGGCTCAGACCATCACGGTCGCCTCGACGGACCACTACGTGAGCAGATCGGCTCACAAGATCGTCGCGGCTCTCGACGCATTCGGTCTCGCGGTGTCGGGTCGTTCGGCGCTCGACGTCGGGGCGTCGACAGGGGGATTCACGCAAGTGCTTCTCGAGCGCGGAGCGGCGAGCGTCATCGCCCTCGACGTCGGCCACGGTCAGCTCGACGAGTCGATCGCCTCCGACGCGCGCGTGAGCGTCGTCGAGGGGTTCAACGCCCGGTTCATGACCGCGGCGTCGCTCGCCGAAGCGGTCGCCGCGAGCACTTCGCGCGCCGCCGCGCCGCCGAGCCGCGACGCGATCGCTCCTGTCGATCTCGTCGTGTGCGACGTGTCGTTCATCTCGATCACGACGATCCTCGCCGCGGTCAGGGCATCCGTTCGGGACGACGCCGATTTCGTCCTCCTCGTGAAGCCGCAGTTCGAGGTCGGTCGCGGGGGCATCCGCGAGGGGATCGTGAGGCAAGCGCACTTGCGCGCCGACGCCGTCAACGCCGTTCTGTGGGCTGGGTGGGACCTCGGCTTGCGCACGGCGGGCGCTCTACCCTCCCCGATCGTCGGAACAGCGGGGAACCACGAGTATCTGGTCAGGTTGAGTCAAACACGCGGCTCGAGTCCGACAGAATGGATAGACGAGGTTGCCGCCATGACGGAAGCCACCTGACCGGTGAGGAACGATCGATGACACACCGCCACATGTTGGTCGTCGCCCACACGGGCCGGCCGACGTCGCTGTCGGCGGCCGTCGATGTGTGCCGCCAGTTGCTCGACGCGGGGGTCGTGCCCGTCACGAGCACCGAGGAGCACGACGACATCCTCGCCGCCGCACCCGAACTCGGAGCGATCGAGACCCTCGGAGACGAAGTGGCGCTCGGAGACCTCGAACTCGTCATCGTGCTCGGGGGCGACGGCACGATCCTCCGCGCCGCCGAACTCGTGCGCGGGTCTTCGGTCGCGCTGCTCGGAGTCAACCTCGGACACGTGGGCTTTCTCGCCGAGTCCGAAGCCGACGACCTCACGGCGACCGTGCAGCGGGCTCTCGCTCGTGACTACCTCGTCGAAGAGCGCATGACCCTCTCGGTGCGCGTCGAGGTCGGCGCCGAAGTCGTCTACGAGACCTGGGCCCTCAACGAGGCGACCGTCGAGAAGGCGAGCCGCGAGCGGATGCTCGAGGTCGTCATCGAGGTCGACGGGCGGCCGCTCTCGTCGTTCGGAAGCGACGGCGTCGTCATGTCGACCCCGACGGGGTCGACCGCGTATGCCTTCTCCGCCGGCGGGCCCATCGTCTGGCCGAGCCTCGACGCCATGCTCCTGGTTCCCCTGAGTCCGCACGCGCTCTTCGCTCGCCCTCTCGTCGTCGGCCCGGAATCGGTCTTCGCGGTAGAGGTGCTCGACCGCACCCAGGGCTCGGGGGTGCTCTGGTGCGACGGCCGGCGCACTCGCGATCTCCCGGGAGGCGCCCGAGTGATCGTCAGGCGCTCACCCATCCCCGTGCGCCTCGCTCGACTCCACCAGGGGCCCTTCACCGATCGCCTCGTCAACAAGTTCCGACTACCCACCAACGGGTGGCGCGGACCGCACGAGCACGGGCGTTCCGCCTCGTGATCGAAGAGATCTCCATCCGCGACCTCGGAGTGATCGGAGAGGCGCGGCTTCCGCTCGGCCCCGGCTTCACCGTTCTCACGGGGGAGACCGGTGCGGGGAAGACGATGGTCGTCACGGCCCTCGGCCTCCTGCTCGGCGATCGCGCCGACGCCCACGCGATCCGCGCGGGCTCGGATCGCGCGGTCGTCGAGGGGCGGTGGAACGTGGCAGACGGCGGTCAGGTCGCCGAACGCGTGCGCGACGCGGGGGGCGAAGTCGACGACGGTGAGCTCATCCTCGCGCGCTCGGTCTCCAATGAGGGCCGGGGGCGCGCGATCGTCGGCGGTCGCACGGCGCCCGTCGGGGTTCTCGTGGAGCTCGGACACCAGCTCGTCGTCGTGCACGGCCAATCGGAGCAGTCCCGGTTGCGATCGTCGACCGAGCAGCGCCGAGCTCTCGACCGTTTCGCCGGCACCGAGCTGCGGGGCGCGCTCGACGACTACGTCGCCGCGTTCGAGCACTGGAACACCGTGCGGCTCGAGCTCGACTCCCTCGTGACCGACCGCGACAGGCGGGCGCGCGAAGCCGACGGGCTGCGCATCGCGATGACCGAGATCGACGACGTCGCGCCCGTCGCGGGAGAGGATGTCGAGCTCGCCGAGCGAGCCGAGCGTCTCGCGAACGCCGAAGACCTCCGCGCCGCCGCGACCGCGGCGCACGACAGCATCTCGTCACCCGACATCGGGGGCCCCGACGACGTCATCGGACTACTCGACGCGGCGCGCAAGAACCTCGAGCGCGTCTCGAGCCACGACCCCGCGCTCGACGGCATCATCGAGGCGCTCCACGAGGCCAACATCCTCGCGCTCGATGTCTCCGGGAGACTCGCGGCCTACCTCGGCGCCCTCGACGACGACTCCTCGCGAGAGCTCGAGGTCGTGAACGAGCGCCGCGCGGCCCTCACGACCCTCACCCGCAAATACGGTCCGACGATCGACGACGCTCTCGAGTATCTCGAGACGGGCAGCGCTCGACTTCTCGAGCTCGACAGTGACACCGACCGCATCGACGAACTGACCCTCGAGGTGGAGGCCGCCCGCGCCGCCGTCGAATCGCTCGCCGATCGGGTCACGGGCATCCGCGTCGCGCACGCCGAGAATCTCGCCGCGCGCGTGACCGACGAGCTCACCGCTCTCGCGATGGCGAATGCGGTTCTCACGATCGACGTGACCGATCGCGGCGAACTCACGCCGACCGGTCGCGACGCGGTCGCCTTCCTCCTCCGACCGCACTCGGGGGCCGAGCCTCGGCCGATCTCGAAAGGCGCGTCGGGGGGCGAGCTGTCTCGCGTGATGCTCGCGATCGAGGTCGTGATCGCGGCCACCGATCCGGTGCCGACCTTCATCTTCGACGAGGTCGATGCGGGAGTCGGAGGTGCGGCGGCCATCGAGGTCGGCAGGCGCCTCGCAGCGCTCGCCGCGACGTCGCAAGTGATCGTCGTGACGCACCTCGCTCAGGTCGCGGCATTCGCGACCAACCACCTGCGCGTCGTGAAAGACGACGAGGGCTCGGTCACGACCTCGAACGTCGAGAGGCTCGACGGCGAGGACCGCATCGCCGAGATGGCACGCTTGCTCTCCGGGCTCGACGCGAGCGGCAGTGCTCTCGCCCACGCTCGGGAGCTCATCGACACCGCCCGTTCGCTCACGACGTGATCGTGCGGCGATTCCGACCCTCGAATGTCGCTGCGGCGCTGATAGGCTAGAACCCCGTGGTGGATAAACAAGACGCGGACACGACCAAGCACATCTTCGTGACGGGCGGTGTCGTCTCGTCTCTCGGTAAAGGCCTCACGGCGGCCAGTCTCGGCAACCTCCTCTCGGCGCGGGGAGTGCGCGTCGTGATGCAGAAGCTCGACCCCTACCTCAACGTCGACCCCGGGACGATGAACCCGTTCCAGCACGGGGAGGTCTTCGTCACCGACGACGGTGCCGAGACCGACCTCGACATCGGGCACTACGAGCGCTTTCTCGACATCAACCTCGACCAGGCCGCCAACGTGACGACGGGGCAGATCTACTCGAGCGTCATCGCGCGCGAGCGTCGCGGGGAATACCTCGGCGACACCGTGCAGGTGATTCCGCACATCACCGACGAGATCAAGAGGCGGATGCGGTTGCAGGCATCCGGTCCGTTCACGGACGACAACCCTCGGCCCGACGTCATCATCACCGAGATCGGGGGCACGGTCGGCGACATCGAGTCGCAGCCGTTCATCGAGTCGGCTCGGCAGGTGCGCCACGAGCTCGGCCGCAACAACGTGTTCTTCGTGCACGTGTCGCTGTTGCCCTACCTCGGCGCGTCGGGCGAGCAGAAGACCAAGCCGACGCAGCACTCCGTCGCCGCGCTCCGCTCCATCGGCATCCAGCCCGACGCTCTCGTGTTGCGTTCCGATCGCCCGGTGTCGGAGTCGAACAAGCGCAAGATCGCGCTCATGTGCGACGTCGACGAAGCCGCCGTCGTGAATGCCGTCGACGTCTCGAGCATCTACGAGATCCCGACGATGCTCCATGACCAGGGGCTCGACGCCTACATCATCGACCACTTCGGTCTGCAGACCGGCGACGTGGACTGGTCGGGCTGGAGCGACCTCCTCGACGCCGTGCACAACCCCAAGCACGAGGTCACGATCGGCCTCGTCGGCAAGTACATCGACCTCCCGGACGCCTACCTCTCGGTGACGGAAGCGCTTCGCGCCGGCGGTTTCGACAACAGCGCCAAGGTGACGCTCAAGTGGGTCGCCTCCGACGAGTGCGAGACACCCGAGGGTGCGCTCCGCGAGCTCGGCGACCTCGACGGCATCTGCGTGCCCGGGGGCTTCGGCATCCGCGGCATCGAGGGCAAGCTCTCGGCGCTGCACTTCGCTCGCGAGAACGGTCTGCCCGTGCTCGGACTGTGCCTCGGCCTCCAGTGCATGGTCATCGAGTACGCCCGCAACGAGGCCGGACTTTCCGGGGCCTCGTCGTCGGAGTTCGACCCCGAGACAGAGTTTCCCGTCGTCGCGACGATGGCCGAGCAAGTGGACATCATCGCCGGGGGAGACCTCGGCGGAACGATGCGCCTCGGTCTCTACCCCGCGGACCTCGCCGAGGGGTCGCTTGCGCGCGAACTCTACGGGGCACCCGAGATCTCGGAGCGTCACCGTCACCGCTACGAGGTCAACAACACTTACCGCCAGCAGATCGCCGACGCGGGACTGCAGTTCTCGGGCCTTTCGCCCGACGGTCACCTCGTGGAGTTCGTCGAGCTGCCGCGCGACGTGCACCCGTTCTACATCGGCACGCAAGCGCACCCCGAGCTCCGCTCGCGCCCCAACCGTGCGCACCCGCTCTTCTCCGGGCTCGTCAAGGCCGCGCTCGAACGCCAGCAGTCGAGCCGCCTCTTCGAGGTCGCGGAGCCGGCGGATGTCTGAGACCCCCTCGCCGGCGACGTCCGCTCGGGATGAGGCATCCGCGGTGCTCGCCGACGACATCGTCGAGCACGCGGTGACGCGGAGCACCGTCGAGTTCGACGGTGCCGTCTGGAACATCCGCCGCGACGTCGTCGAATTCGGAGACAGCTCGATCACGCGGGAGTACGTCGAGCACACGGGAGCCGTGGCGGTGCTCGCGCTCGACGACGACGATCGCGTGATGCTCATCAAGCAATACCGGCACCCCATCTCGCGCCGCGACTGGGAGCTCCCCGCCGGCCTGCTCGACGAGGCCAACGAGAGCCCCCTCGCCGCCGCGAAGCGCGAGCTCGCTGAGGAGGTCGACCTCGAAGCGACCACGTGGCACGTGCTCACCGACTTCTTCACGACCCCCGGTGGGAGCAACGAGGCGCTGCGCGTCTTTCTCGCTCGCGGCGTCTCGAGCACCGCCACGCCGTTCGACCGGTTCGACGAGGAGGCCGAGATCGAGACGCGCTGGGTCGCCCTCGACGAGGTCGTCGACGCCGTGCTCGCGCGCACCGTGAGCAACAGCATCCTCTCGATCGCCGCCCTCGCCGCCGCATCGTCACGGTCTCGCGCGTGGTCGACTCTCGGCGATGCGGACGCGCCGTGGCCGTTCCTCCGCCGGGCGCAGGGACCAGCCGACCCCGACCCGTCATGACCGAGCGGGCGCCGACGACCCCGTCGGCGCTCGACCGAGCCGTCGACCAGTACCTGAGGCACGTCGCAATCGAGCGAGGGCTCTCGCGCAACACCGTCGCCGCCTACCGCCGTGATCTCGCGGGGTATCGCGAGTATCTCGAGGGCCGCGACATCCGCTCTCCCGACGCCGTCACGGCCGCCGACGTGAGCGACTTCGTGGTCGCCCTGCGCTCCCGCGCCGAGACACCGCTCGCGGCGAGCTCGGTCACGCGCATGCTCTCGTCGGTGCGCAGCCTGCACCGTTTCCTGCTCGACGAGGGAGCGGTCGACGAGGATGTCGCGGCCGACCAGTCACCGCCCAAGCTCGCTTCGACGCTTCCCGAGACCCTCACCATCGAACAAGTGGAGGCGCTGCTGGAGGCGGCGTCGGGGGACGACCCGCAATCGATCCGCGACCGGGCCCTCCTCGAACTGCTCTACGCCACGGGGGCGCGCATCTCGGAGGCTGTGGGGCTCAACGTCGACGACGTGATCGAGGGCGACGTCGTGCGCTTGCTCGGCAAAGGCAACAAGCAGCGCATCGTGCCCGTCGGGAGCTTCGCGCGCGCGGCCATCGACACCTACCTCGTTCGCGTTCGCCCGGCGTTCTCGGTGCGAGGGACCGCGACCCCCGCGCTGTTTCTCGGGGCACGGGGCGCGCGGGTCTCCCGACAGAACGCGTGGCTCATCATCCGCTCACGCGCCGAGAAGGCGGGCATCACCGAGCCGATCTCGCCGCACACTCTGCGCCACTCCTTCGCGACGCACCTGCTCGCCGGGGGCGCGGATGTGCGCGTGGTGCAGGAGCTGCTCGGGCACGCGTCGGTCGCGACCACCCAGCTCTACACCCACGTGACCGCCGACACTCTGCGCGACATGTACACGACGGCGCATCCCCGCAGCAGATAGTGCGTTCGGGTGCCTCGCGCACTGTGTGTCTGACCGGGCCGCGGTGCCCTCGCCGGTAGACTCGATGCACCGGCCGACGCCGGTCTCGAGCAGTGAGGAATGTCGGGATGACAGCGAAGAAGAAGGCCGATAGCGCCGTTCTCGACGGACTCGAAAGGCCCGTGCTCGGGCCGACCGGTCGCCCCGCGCGGGAGTTCGCCGTTCCGGAACCACTCGCCGCGCACGGCCCCGCCCGCATCATCTCGCTCTGCAACCAGAAGGGCGGCGTGGGCAAGACCACGACCTCGATCAACCTCGGGGCGTCGCTCGCCCACTACGGGCGCCGCGTGCTCGCGATCGACTTCGACCCCCAGGGTGCGCTCTCCGCGGGCCTCGGAGTGCAGACCCACGACGGCCCCAACATCTACGACCTCCTCCTCGGCACCGTCAAGGACGCCCACGACGCGATCCAGGAGACGAGCGTCGCCGGACTCCATGTCATCCCCGCGAACATCGACCTCTCCGCCGCCGAAGTGCACCTCGTCAACGAGGTCGCACGCGAGCAGATCCTCGCGCGCGTGCTGCGGCAGGTGTCCGACGAGTACGACGTCATCCTCATCGACTGCCAGCCGTCGCTCGGCATCCTCACCGTCAACGCCCTCACCGCGGCGCACGGTGTGCTCATCCCCCTCGAGACCGAGTTCTTCGCCCTCCGCGGAGTCGCTCTGCTCGTCGAGACGATCGAGAAGGTCAAAGACCGACTCAACCCCGCGCTTCGCCTCGACGGCATCCTCCCGACCATGTACGACGCGCGCACGCTGCACTCGCGCGAGGTGCTCGAGCGGGCTGTCGAGAGGTTCGGCGACGAGGTGTTCGACACCGTCATCGGCAAGACCGTGAAGTTTCCCGACGCGAGCGTCGCAGCGAGACCGATCCTCGACTTCGCGCCCGAGCACGCGGCGTCGCTCGCCTACCTGCAGTTCGCGCGCGAGCTCATCTCCCGTGGCGCCGTCGCGTAACGAGCAGGTCGTCGTGGCGGGGGAGCGACCGCTCCCGGGCGGTGACCCGGGGGATGCCGCCGACGCCGGGTTCTCGGTGAGCCTCGGCAACTTCAACGGTCCGTTCGATCTCCTCCTGACCCTCATCGGCAAACACGAGCTCGACATCACCGAGATCTCGCTCAGTCGGGTGACCGACGAGTTCATCTCCTACCTGCGCGGACTCGATTCGGCCGACGAGCTCGACGAGGCGAGCGAGTTCCTCGTCGTCGCCGCGACACTCCTCGACCTCAAGGTCGCGGGCCTGCTCCCTCAGGGCGAGCTCGTCGACGCCGAAGACGTCGCATTGCTCGAGGCGCGCGACCTCCTCTTCGCCCGATTGCTGCAGTACCGCGCCTTCAAAGAGGCGTCGGCGTGGTTCTCGGAGCGCTTCGACGCCGAGGCGACGCGGAGGTTCCGCTCGGTGCGGCTCGAAGAGACCTTCCGGCAGACGACCCCCGAACTCGTGTGGACGATCACCCCCGACGACTTCGCGGCCATCGCGGTGCTCGCGTTCACCCCGCGCGAGGTGCCGAGCGTGGGTCTCGAGCACTTGCACGCGCCCCTCGTGAGCATCCGCGAGCAAGCGAGCCACGTCGTCGCGCTCTTGCGCCGCGGCCAACCGATGACGTTCCGCGAGCTCATCGCGGGCGCCGTCGAGAAGGGTGTCGTCGTCGCCCGGTTTCTCGCCGTGCTCGAGCTCTACCGCGGCGCCTCGGTCGCGTTCGAACAGATCGAGCCGCTCGGCGAGCTCACCATCCGCTGGACCGCCGAACACTGGTCGAGCGACAGCCTCGCGAATCTGGGAGCGGACTATGGCGACTGACCACGACCCCCTGGTCGACGCGAACCTCACCGACCGCCGCATCGAGGCGATCCTCATGGTCGCCGACGAGCCGCAATCGGTCGTGCACCTCGCGACGGCCCTCGACGTTCCCGTGGCCGAGGTGCGCGCCGCGATCGCGCGCCTCGTCGCCGACTTCGACGGCGTCGACGCCGAGGGGGCGGGCGGCGGCATCCAGCGCGGCTTCGAACTGCGCGAGGTCGGCGGCGGCTGGCGCTTCTACGTGCGCCACGAGTTCGACGCCGTCGTGCGCGACTTCGTGCTCACGCAGTCGCCGACCAAACTGTCGCAAGCGGCCCTCGAGACCCTCGCGGTCATCGCCTACAAGCAGCCGATCAGCCGCGGCGCGATCGCTTCGATCCGCGCCGTCAACGTCGACTCGGTCGTGCGCACACTTCTCGGTCGCGGTCTCATCACCGAGGCGTTCACCGACAGCGAGACCGGCTCGATCCACTACGCCACCACCGATGTGCTCCTCACCCAGCTGGGGCTCAACTCGATCGACGAGTTGCCGCACATCTCCCCCCTGCTCGCCGACGGTTCGGACGGATTCGATGATGCACGCTGACAACACCACTCCCGGCTCCGCCGACACGGGGTTCGACGACGACGACGGTGCGGCCGCGACCGCCCGCCCGCCCCGTGCCGCCCGCGTGGAATCTGCGGATGCCGCGGACGACGGCATCCGCCTGCAGAAGCTCATGGCGGCCGCGGGTGTCGCCTCACGGCGCGTGTCGGAAGACCTCATCGCGGCGGGTCGCGTGGAGGTCAACGGCGAGACGGTGACCGAGGCGGGGCGCCGCGTGCACGAGACCGATCTCGTGTCGGTCGACGGGGTGGCGATCCAGCTCGACACCTCGCGCCGCTACCTCATGCTCAACAAGCCCGTGGGCATCGTGTCGTCGCTGCAAGACGAGCGCGGTCGCCCCGACCTCTCGCGATTCGTGTCGCAGTTCGAGGAACGCCTCTTCAACGTCGGCCGGCTCGACGCGCAGACCTCGGGTCTGCTCATCCTCACCAACGACGGCGACCTCGCCCACGTGCTCGCGCACCCGTCGTTCGGTGTGCTCAAGACCTACATCGCGCGGGTCGAGGGGCGCATCACGCCCGCGACCGTGGCGAAGCTCACGCGCGGCATCGACCTCGACGACGGCCCCATCGCCGCCGACAAGGTGCGCATCCTCGATGTCGACGCCCGCGGCCAGAGCATGGTCGAGGTCACTCTGCACTCCGGCCGCAACCGCATCGTGAGGCGCATGCTCGACGCGGTCGGGCACCCCGTGATCGAACTCGTGCGCCGTCAGTTCGGCCCCCTGCACCTCGGCACTCTCGGGATCGGCGAGATCCGCGACCTCTCGAAGGCCGAGCACGGGCAGCTGCTCACGATCTCGCGCGCCGCGAAAGCGGGAGCCGGCGATCGGTCGGGAGCGGCAGCGGACGAGGTCGTCGATGAGTGACACGCGCCTGACCGGGCCCGTGCGCGTCGTCGGATCGGGGCTCCTCGGCACGAGCATCGGACTCGGGTTGCGCGCGAAAGGCATCGACGTGATCCTCGACGACGCGTCGCCGGGCAACCTGAGCCTCGCGATCGACTACGGGGCCGGGCGTCGCGCCGAGGCCGACGATCGACCGCAGCTCGTCGTCGTGTGCGTTCCGCCCGACGTGACCGCCCGCGTGGTCGCCGCCGAGCTCGCCGCCCACCCCGACGCGATCGTCACCGACGTCGCGAGCGTCAAAGCCGGTCCCCTCGCCGAGCTGCGCGAGTCGGGCGCCGACCTCTCGCGCTACATCGGTTCGCACCCTCTCGCCGGCCGTGAGCGCGGCGGCGCCGTCTCGGGTCGCGCCGACCTCTTCCTCGGCCGCCCGTGGGTCATCGCCGGCCACGACGCAATCACCTACCGTGCCGGATCCCCCATCGACGACCTCATCCTCGACCTCGGTGCCGTCCCCGTCGAGATGAGCCCCGCCGAGCACGACGCGTCTGTCGCTCTCGTGTCGCACGTGCCCCAACTCGTGGCGTCGCTGCTCGCGGGCAGGCTGCAGGGAGCGAGCGCGGCATCCGTGGCCCTCGCCGGCCAGGGGCTGCGCGACACGACCCGCATCGCGTCGAGCGAGCCCGAGCTGTGGACGCAGATCCTCGGGGCCAACGCCCACGCGATCGCGCCCATCCTGCACGCCTACCGTGACGACCTCGATCGGGTCATCGGCGCGCTCGGTGAGCCCGACGCGCCCGGGGCCCGCCGGCTCGTGGCCGAGACGATCGCCGCGGGCAACGCGGGGGTCGCGGCTATCCCTGGCAAACACGGTCAGGATCGGCGCTACAGCCAACTGCTCGTGCTCGTCGACGACACCCCCGGCGAACTCGCCCGCCTACTGACCGAAATCGGAGCAGCGAACGTGAACATGGAAGACCTCAGACTCGAGCACTCGCCCGGCGCCCAAGTGGGGCTCGCCGAGATCTCGGTGCTCCCCGAAGCCGAGCAGCGGCTCGTCGACGAGCTCTCGTCGCGCGGCTGGCGCATCGCCGAGGGCACCCGTTGAGCGTCGTCGTCGCGATCGACGGGCCCGCGGGCAGCGGCAAGTCGAGCGTGAGCAAGGCTGCCGCGCGCGAGCTCGGCTTCGCGTACCAAGACACCGGCGCCGCCTATCGGGCTCTCGCGTGGCACGCGCTCGACCGGGGAGTGGACACGGATGACGCGGCATCCGTCATCGCGGCCCTCGACTCGTTCGACTACCGAATCGACCCCGAGACGCTCGCGGTGTTCGTCGGACGCACCGACGTCACGGCTGCGATCCGCGAGCCTCGCGTGACCGACGTCGTGAGCGCGATCGCCCGTGTGCCCGAGGTGAGGGCCTACCTCGTGGCGCTCTTCCGCACGACGATCCAGGTGACCGACCGGCCGGGGATCGTGACCGAGGGTCGGGACATCACGACCGTCGTCGCCCCCGACGCCGACGTGCGCATCCTCCTCACGGCGAGCGAGGAGGCGCGCCAGGCCCGACGTGCCGCCGAACTCACCGGCGACTCGGCGGAGCAGTCGGCCGCGAAGCTCACGTCGCGAGACAAGCAGGACTCCCGCGTCGTCGACTTCATGAACGCGGCTCCCGGGGTCACCCTCCTCGACTCGACCGACCTCGACTTCGAGCAGACCATCGCCGCGGTCGTCGAGCTCGTGCGGTCGGTCGATCGCGACTAGCGACCCCGCGCGAACATGCCGAGGCTGTAGGCGAGAACGTCCAGCGCCATCACGACCCCGGACGTGACCGCGGCGACGAGTGCGCCCGTCGCCGTGCCGACGAGCAGACCGACGGCGCCGAGAGCGACGAGCGTCGCCCCCAGAACGAAGAACATGCGCTCGGCAAACGCCCACGCGAACGGGATGAAGTGCAATCCGACCGCGAGCGCGATGAGCGCGGGTCGAAGGTCGGCGGCTCCGATCGAACCCAACCAGCGACTCCCCACGGCGATGAGCACGAATTCGATCACCACGGCGAGCAGGTAGACCCCGATCTGCCAGCGTCGGGCGGGCACGAACCGGCCGAGGTCCCGTGGGGACCCGAAGAGGAACCACAGTGTGGCGACCGAGGCGACGACGACGACGATGCGTGCGGCAGCCGACAGGGCATCGGTGAACCCCGCCGTATAGGAGAAGACGAACACACACGCGCCCACGAGCCCGACGAGCGCCCCGATGCGTCTGGGGTCGGCGAACGGCGGCGGCGCGTCCTGCGCCGTGGAGGTCGGTTCGGATCCGGTGGCGGGGGCAGTGTCGTCGATCACGGGACGACCCTCCCAGACATTCGCGTGAGAGTCACCCGGGACCGACGGGGACGCTGAAATCGACCCCACAGCTCCACACTGCCAACGAACGAGTTCCGCCCACGCCCACGCCCACGACCGGCGTCATCGCCCGTTCGGTTTCGTAGACTCTCCGGATGGCTGACGACGGTGTGGATATCGAGTGGGAGTCGGCGCGAACGGCGAACCTCGCGAACTGGGAAGACCGGGTGCCCCTTCACGAGGTGGCCTACGGAGTAGACGGTCTCGACGATTCGAGCCCGCTGAGCAGTGTCGTGCGCACCGACCTCCTGGCGCTCGAGCCGTTCCTGCCCGGCGGCTCGGTCTCGGCCCTCGACGTCTGTCACTTGCAGTGCCACATCGGCACCGACACGGTCTCCCTCGCGCGGGCGGGGGCGCGCGTGACGGGCGTCGACTTCTCGTCGGGGGCTCTCACGTCTGCCGCAGCCCTCGCGCGTCGGCTGGGAGTCGACGTGACCTGGGTCGAGACGGATGTCCTCGACGCCCGTGCCGCGGTGACCGGAGACTTCGACCTTGTCTACACGAGCATCGGAACCATCACGTGGCTGCCCGACCTCGAACGGTGGGCCGCGCAGGTCGCCGCGCTCCTGCGCCGGGGAGGCACCTTCTACATCCGCGACGGACAACCCGCGCTCTACAGCATCGACGAGAACGCCGACCATCTGCGCGTGCGCTACGCCTACTTCGGCGACGGGCGGGCCCAGGAGTGGAACGACGCGTCGACCTATGCCGGCGACGGAACGGTCGCGCATACCCGCACGTACGAGTGGCCGCATCCGATCTCGGAGATCGTGAACTCCCTCATCGGCGCGGGCCTGCAGATTCTGCGCCTCGACGAGCACGCGACCGTGCCGTGGAGATTCTCCCCGCGCATGGTCGAGGTCGGCGACGACTTCGCGTGGCCCGAGGGCGAACGTCGTCTTCTCCCGTGTAGTTTCACGATCGTGGCGCGGCGGCCGCTCGGCTAGTCCAGCGCGAGACCCGACGCGCGAACCCGGCACTTGACCCCGACGCTGCGTCATGGTTTCCACTGGAACTGTGCGTTACATCTCCTTCTCCTACCTCCTCTCCTACGGCCTGTCTCTGCTGGGCAACTCGATCGCCGCTGTCGCCCTGCCGCTGCTCGTGCTCCAGACCACCGGCAGCGCCCTCGCCACCGGAACCGTCGCCCTCGCGAGCGCGGTGCCCGCAGCGGTGGCGGGTCTGCTCATGGGCGTCGTCATCGACCGTCTCGATCGCCGATTCGTCTCCGTCTTCACCGACATCGTCTCCGCTGCATCGCTCGCCGCCCTCCCGCTCATCGACGCCTCGATCGGGCTCTCGCTCGGATGGTTCGTCGCGAGCGCCGTCATCGGCTCATTCGGTGACATCCCGGGGATGACCGCGCGCGAGACCATGCTCCCGGTCATCGCGCGCGACGGCGCCCTCGGTGCCGAGCGACTCGTCGGCATCAGGGAATCGCTCGGCGCCGTCGTACTGCTCATCGGACCGGCGATCGCGGCGACGCTCATCGTGCTCCTCGACCCCGCCTCGGTGCTGTGGATCACGGCCGGAACGTCCGCCCTCGCGGCCGTCGTCACCCTGACCCTGCCGCGCGACCCGAGGCGCGCGCGGCGAGGAGTGTCAGCCGAACGCGCGCGATTGCGTGACGGCGTCGTCGCCCTCATCCGCTCGAGATTCCTCGTCGCCACGACGGTGTTGACCGTGCTCGCGGCCGTCGCGCTGAGCGGGCTCCAGGGGCTCGTGCTCCCCGTCTACTTCACGATGGCCGAGCAACCGCACCTCCTGGGGTTCGTGCTGAGCTCTCTCGCCGCGGGGCTGCTCCTCGGAAGCGGCCTCTACGCGGGGCTGCACTCGCGCGTGCCACGACGGGTCTGGTTCGTCACGGGGGCCGCGCTCTTGAGCGTCGGCATGGGAGTCATCGCGACGCTCGCCTCGCCCGCGGTCATCTTCGTCGGAGCGTCGGTCACGGGGCTCGGAAGCGGCCTCTTCAGCAGCCTCCTCGGTGTGCTGATGATCGAGCGCATCCCCGACGCCCTCCGCGGCCGGATCATGAGCACGCAGAACGTCGCGCTCACCGTCGCCCCCGGCCTCGGAATCGTGGCCGTCGCGGTGGTGACCGAGGGGTTCGGCGTGCACGCCGCCGCACTCGGCGTCGCGGCGCTCATCGTCGTCACGAGCGTGTTCGGCATCGTGTCGCCCGCGCTCCGTACTCTGGAACCCCCGACGGAGGAGCAGGGATGAACAGCGGCGACCTGGCCCGGATGACGGGTGTGAGCGTTCGCGCTCTGCGGCACTACCACCGCATCGGAATCCTGCCCGAGCCCGAGAGGAGAGCGAACGGATATCGCGACTACGACGTGCGGGACGCCGTGACGGTTCTCCGGATCCGCCGACTCGCCTCTCTCGGCTTCGCTCTCGACCAGATCCCTCGCATGCTCGACGTCGACGACCGGGGGAGCATCGACGAGAGCCTCGACGCGATCGATGCCGAGCTCGAAGCGCAGATCACGCGGCTCACCGAGCAGCGCGCCGCGCTCGCCGCGGTGAGGGAGACCCGCGTCGCGCCGGATGTGCCCCCCGCTCTCGCCGGATACGTGACCCTCTCGGCGGCCGCGTACGGAAGCGCGACGGCGCTCGCCCGAATCGACCGCGACCTGGCCCTTCTCCTCGACCACCTCATCGACGACGACGGTCGGGCCGCGCTCAGCCGCTTCAGCGAACGGATGGCCGAGCCCGCGCTCGCGGCGGGGATGGCGCGACTCGCATCGGGGTTCGAATCGCTCGACGCGACGACCCCCGACGACGAGGTCGAGGCCTTCGTCGCCGCCGGTCGCGAGATCGTGCGGTCGATCGTCGAGGTGGCCGACTCCGAACCCGCGATCGAGGCGCCCGATTTCGTGGCCCTCTCCGCCGAATACCGTGCGCTCGCCCTCAACGCGCGGCAGAGCGCCGTGCTCGATCGGTTGCTCGACGGGCTTTGACCACGCCGTGGTGTGGCGCTCTGGCCGAGCGCTGCCCTGCGCTGCCGCGCGGGGAGGGACGGACGTCGAGCCTCATCGGATGACGGGGGTCGCCGCCACCCAGCGGTGTCGGAAGCGGTTCACGGTAGAATCGCAGGGCCGCCCCTCTCTGGCGTGCCCATTCTTCTTCTCCCCACACGTGTTCGTGTCGAGGGAGCTCCGCACAAACGCAAGGAATCCAGCCATGGCCGACCACGACGACGCCGAGCGCGACAGCTACCCGAAAATCGATGACAAACTCGTCGAACGCATCACCTCCCTCGACGACGAAGCCGCCCAGCAGCGCGCCGCGACCCTGCGCGCGGGGCTCAGCGACTACGACCTCGAAGACGACGACATCGATGTTCTCGACACCGACGACTTCGATCCCGACGCGGTCACGTACCTCCCCGCGCTTCCCGTGCTCGCCATCGTCGGGCGGCCCAACGTCGGCAAGTCTGCTCTCGTCAACCGCATCCTCGGTCGTCGCGAGGCCGTCGTGCAAGACACCCCCGGTGTCACGCGCGACCGCGTCACCTACAAGGCGGAGTACGGCGACCGCCGCTTCACCATGGTCGACACCGGAGGGTGGGAGCCCGACGCTCGCGGCATCAACGCGTCTGTCGCCGCACAGGCCGAGATCGCGGTGGACCTCGCCGATGCCGTGCTCTTCGTCGTTGACGCGAACGTGGGTGCGACATCCACCGACGAGCACGTCGTGCGCATGCTCCGCTCGACCAACAAGCCCGTGATCCTCGTGGCCAACAAGGTCGACGACACCCGCCAGGAGCCCGAAGCCGCCGTGCTGTGGAGCCTCGGGCTCGGCCAGCCGTGGCCGGTCTCGGCCCTGCACGGCAGGGGAGTGGCCGACCTGCTCGACCACATCATGACCGTGCTGCCCCAGGTGTCTGCGGTCGCCAAGGAGGAGGTCGGCGGGCCCCGCCGCGTCGCCATCCTCGGTCGCCCCAACGTCGGCAAGTCGAGCCTGCTCAACAAAGCCGTCGGTGAAGAGCGCGTCGTCGTCAACGAGCTCGCCGGAACCACGCGCGACCCCGTCGACGAGCAAGTGGAGATCGCTGGCAAGGTGTGGCGCTTCGTCGACACCGCGGGAATCCGCCGCCGCATGAACCTCGCCCAGGGTGCCGACTTCTACGCCTCGCTGCGCACGAGCGCCGCCCTCGAGAAGGCCGAGGTCGCGATCGTCGTCCTCGACGTGAGCGACGTCATCAGCGAGCAGGATGTGCGCATCATCGACCTCGTGCTCGAATCGGGCCGCGCGCTCGTGCTCGCCTTCAACAAGTGGGACCTCATGGACGACGACCGTCGTCGCTACCTCGAGCGCGAATACGAGCAGGATCTCGCGCACGTGGCGTGGGCGCCCCGCGTCAACATCTCGGCGAAGACCGGCCGTCACCTCGAGAAGCTCGTGCCCGCACTCGAGGTCGCGCTCGAGTCGTGGGACACCCGCATCCCGACCGGCAAGTTCAACGCCCTCGTGGCGGAACTCGCGGCCGAGCACCCGCACCCTCTGCGCGGCGGCAAGCAACCGCGCATCCTCTTCGGAACACAAGCGGCGATCCGCCCGCCGACTTTCGTGCTCTTCACCACCGGGTTCCTCGACCCGGGCTACCGCCGCTTCATCACGCGTCGACTGCGCGAGATCTTCGGCTTCCAGGGGAGCCCCATCAACGTCAACATGCGCGTGCGGGAGAAGCGCAAGCGCACGTAGGTGCTCGCCGGGCGGCGTAGCCCGGCGATCTCTGAGCACATCCGCCGCCCATTTCGGCGTCCGCCGTTGCACTATGCGCGGCGGACGCCGAATCGAGCGGCGCATCGGCGGTGCGCAGACCTGTCCGGGCCGGGCTACGCCGGGCGAGGCCACCAGGCGGGCATGAGCTGAAGCACCGTCGCCGAATAGTCGTGTGCGTCGTCGTCGGTCGCGCCGTCGCGCACCACCCAGTGCTCGATCGACCCCACGAGACCTCCGGCGATGTAGGCGGATGCCGCGGCGTTGTCGATCGTCGTTGCGACGCCCTTGCTCTCCCACACCGTCATCGCCACGAGAGCGCGTTCGCGTAGGCGCTCGGTGAGCGCGGTGCGCAGACGCGCACCGATGGTGGACGCGAAGAGGGTGCGATACGCGGAGCGTTCGGCGGCGACGTGCTCGAGAAGGTTCGTGAGCGACTCGGCATAGGCGGCGCGCACGGTTTCGACCGCGTCATCCGCTGCGGGGTCGATGTCGACGCGAGCGATGTCGTCGAGTTCACGCACGAACACGGATGCCGCGAACTCGCCCACGTCGGAGAAGTGCCCGTAGAACGTGGTGCGGTGCACGTTCGCCTCGCGGCACAGGGCCGACACCGTGATGTCGTCGAGCCGTTCGACGGCGAGGAGCCCGTGGAGGGCGGCGGTGAGGCTCGCTCGCGTTCGAGCCATGCGGGGTTCGACCGGGTCGCTCACTGAGATTGCACCTTTCGCGGAAATCGCTGAACCCGCCGACGGTGTGTCGGCGGGCTCAGGGTGTCACGCTACGCGCTCGGAACGCGCGAGACGCTACGCGTGGTGCGCGAGCCCCGCGGTCTCTCCGCCGTCGACGATGAACTCGGCTCCCGTGGAGAAGCTCGACTCGTCGCTCGCGAGGAAGAGGATGAGCTGCGACACCTCGTCGGGCTCGCCCGCGCGGTTGAGGGCGGTGTGGCGCTGGTCTTGCTCGAGCTCGGCCGTCATGGGTGTCTTGATCACGCCGGGGTGCACCGAGTTGACGCGCACGTTGTGCTTTCCGAGGTCGAGCGCCGCCGACTTCGTGAGCCCGCGAACGCCGAACTTGGCGGCGGTGTAGCCGGGGAGGGCCTCGTAGCCCTGGATGCCCGCGGTCGACGAGATGTTGATGATCGACCCGGCCTTCGACTTGGTGATGGCGGGCGTCGCGGCGGTGATGCCGAGGAACACGCCCGTGAGGTTGATGGCGATGATCGTGTTCCACGCGTCGACGGTGTACTCGCCGATGGGGGCGAAGTTGGCGATGCCGGCGTTGTTGATGAGCACGTCGAGCGAACCGTATTCGTCGACGGCGAGGTCGACGGCGGCCTGCCAGTCTTCGAGCTTGGTCACGTCGAGGTGGATGAACTGCGCGTCGGGTCCGATCTCGGCGGCGAGAGCGGTTCCCTCCTCGTCGAGGATGTCGCCGATCACGACCTTCGCGCCTTCCGCGACGAGCAGGCGCACATGGGCTGCGCCCATTCCGCGGGCGCCGCCGCTGATGAGCACGACTTTCTCGTTGACTCGAGCCATGGGGTTCTCCTTCGTTCGGGATGTGTGCGTCGGCGCCGCCCTCGTTGGCCAGTGCCGCGCATCCGATCGTTCTATTCTACAGGTGTCGATTAGCGCGGGCAATGAGGCTCGAGCGATGCGGCGCCGGACGGGCCGCGCCGGAGGGGCGCGGCGGGCGCGTTCCCCGGCCGCGGGCGGGCGCACGGTGCATGCTGGGGTGATGACCGATCAGTCGAGGCCGCCGCACGTGCCCGCCCACTTGCGCGACCCGGGCGACGCCTGGGTCGAGGCGCCAGACGGCACGCGGTACTGGGGCCGGTTCGGAGCGGCCGGGCTGCTCGTGTGGCACCGCTCGCTCGGCATCCTGCTTCAGCACCGGGTGTCGTGGAGTCATTTCGGGGGCACCTGGGGACTCCCCGGCGGCGCACGCAAACAGGGGGAGTCGGCGGATGCCGCGGCGATGCGCGAGGCTGCGGAGGAGGCGACCGTTCCGAGCGAGCTTCTGCGCGTGATCGACACGTCGGTGCTCGACCTCGGGTTCTGGTCGTACACGACCGTCGTCGTCGAGGCGATGGACGAGTTCGAGCCTGTGATCGCGGATGCCGAGAGCGCCGAGCTGCGCTGGGTCGCTGTCTCGGAGGTCGACGCGCTGCCGCTGCACCCCGGCTTCGCCGACGCGTGGCCCGTCTTGCGTGAGCGGCTTCGCTGACGCGCCGAGCTGCACGAGCGGCGGCGCCGACGGTTGAGGCGACCGCGAACACAACATGAGCGCCCCTCGTAACGTGCCGTTCACATGTACCCCGTACCGTCGCCGTCGTACCCCCTTTCCTCTCTCGACAGGACTTCCATGCGCCGTTCCCGCGCCGCGAGCACCGCTGCTCTCGCTTGTCTCACGCTGACCCTCGCCCTCCCCGCGTCGGCCGCCTTCGCGGCCCCCGGTGACCCCGGTGAACCGATCGAACTGACCGTCATGGCGACGACCGACACCCACGGTCACGTCTTCGACTGGGACTACTTCCGCAACGCGCCCTACGACACCGACGAGACCCTCGGTCTCACTCGCGTCGGCACCGCGGTCGAGGCGGCCCGGGCGGAGAAGGGCGACGAGTCGGTGCTCGTCGTCGACAACGGCGATGCTCTCCAGGGCACCCCCCTCACCTATTACTACGGTCTCGGTGATGGACGCGACGGCGTGCTCGACGGCACCACGACACATCCGGTCGCGTCGGCCTTCAACGCGATCGGCTACGACGCGACCACGGTCGGCAACCACGAGTACAACTACGGCCTCGACCTGCTCGACGCGTACGAGGGCGATCTCGACGCGTCGATGCTCGGCGCCAACGTGATCGACGTGGCCACGGGGGAGCCGTACCACGAGCCCTACGACCTCGTCGAGCGCACGATCGACGGCGTCGACGTGACCGTCGGGGTGCTCGGCCTCGTGACCCCGGGCGTGCGCGTGTGGGACAAGCAGTACGTCGACGGCGTTCTCGAGTTCCGCGACATGGTCGAGACCGCGCAGCAGTGGGTTCCGGAGATCGCCGAGCAGGCCGACGTCGTCGTCGTGCTCGCGCACACCGGCCAGGGCGACGTGGCAGACGAGGGATACGACCCCGCGCTGCTCGAAGAAGACGTCGCGGGCAACATCGCGCGCCTTGTCCCGGGCATCGACCTGCTCGTCGCCGGGCACTCGCACCAGGATGTGCCTCAGGATGTCGTCACCAACGTCGCGGGCGAGCAGGTGCTCATCACCCAGCCGCGCTACTGGGCCGGCAGCGTCTCCGAGGTCACGCTCAATCTCGTGAACGACACCGAGGGCGGACTCGACGTCGACTGGAGCGAGGGTTTCGCCCCGACGGTCGAGAAGCGAGACGGCACCGAGATCGCGACGGAGAGCGAAGCGGTCGTCGACGCGGTGGGAGCGCAGCACCAGACGGCGATCGACTACGTGAACACGGCGGTGGCGACATCCGTGACCGAACTCCCAGCCACGACATCGCGCTACGAAGACACCGCGATCATCGACTTCATCAACAACGTGCAGTCGGAGACGGTCGAGGCGGGCCTCGCCGACACCGAGTTCGCCGACCTCCCGGTGATCTCGCAAGCGTCGCCGTTCTCGCGCACCGCCGTCTTTCCCGAGGGTGAGGTGACCATCCGCGACATCGCGGGGCTCTACATCTACGAGAACACGCTCCTGGGCGTGCGGATGACGGGCGCCGAGGTGCGGGAGTACCTCGAGTATTCGGCGCGCTACTTCAGCCAGGTGGAGGAGGGAGCGGAGTTCGACCCCGAGACGGGAACGAACGCGAACGACATCCCCGACTACGCCTACGATGTGCTTTCGGGCGTGAACTACACGATAGACATCTCGCAGCCGGTCGGCTCACGCATCACCGGTCTCGAGATGCCCGACGGAACGCCGATCGCCGACGACGACGAGTTCGTCATGGCCGTGAACAACTACCGCCAGAGCGGCGGAAGCGGCTACCCCGCGATCGCCGACGCTCCCGTCGTCTACGACGAGCGCCTCGAGATCCGTCAGCTTCTCATCGAGTGGGCGAGCGCCAACAACATCGACCCCGCCGACTTCTTCGTCGAGAACTGGAGCCTTATCACGGCGCCGCTCGCCGTCGACCCGACGGACCCGACGGACCCGACGGACCCGACTGACCCGCCCGTGACCGCCCCCGGTTCCGGTGACGACGGAGCGGGAGCGCCCGGTGCGGGCGACGATTCGGGCGTGGGCTCGGACGGAGACACCGCGCCGGCGTCGGGCTCCGACGCCGACGACCTCGCCTACACGGGTGCGTCGACGTCAGGACTCCTCGTTCCCGCCCTCGCGCTTCTCGTCGCCGGTCTGGGCCTGTCGGCCTTCGGCTTCGCGCGCCGTCGAGCACGCATGACCGAGTAGCGGCCTCGCTGTCGGTCGCGCGGTGGCGACATCCGCTCTCCGGAGTGGATGTCGCCACCCGCGCGACCCGCTAGGATTGTCTCTCGGTGCCGCGCGCAAGCGCAGCACAAGTCACGGGCTGTGGCGCAGCTTGGTAGCGCACTTGACTGGGGGTCAAGGGGTCGCAGGTTCAAATCCTGTCAGCCCGACAGATGACGAAGAGGGCCGCGGATGACGCGGTCCTCTTCGCGTTAACTCGAGTGGCCCACCGTGTCGGCCGGTCGCGCAGGTCCGGGCGCGGAGACCTCAGCCCTGAACCGTGGGGCGGATGGTGAGGTCGCCGATCTCGACGTCTGCCGGCTGCTCGAGCACGAATCCGACGGCGTTCGCCACGGCCTGGGGATCCAGCCCGAACGAGCGCATACCGGCCTGGATCTCTTCGCGCGCCTCGGGCGCCATGCCGTCTGCGAGTTCGGTCTGCACGAAGCCCGGGGAGATCGACGTCGTCTTGATGACGCCGTCGGTCGACTCGGCGCGCAGGCCCTCCATGATCGTGCGGGCCGCGTTCTTGCTCGCTGCGTAGACCGCCATGCTGGGCGAGACGGTGATACCGGCGGTGGAGGCGATAGTCACGATGTGGCCGTGGCCCTGCTGCCGGAAGATGGGCAGCGCCGCAGCGAGCGCGTTGAGCAGCCCGTGGACGTTGACGTCGATCATGGCCGCCCAGTCATCGGTGTCTCCCAGCTCGAGAGGTCCCAGGCGGGCGATACCTGCGTTGTTGACGAGCGCATCGAGCTGGCCGAACTCTGCGACGGCCGCGGCGACGAGCGCACGAACGTCGCCGACATCGGTGACGTCCGTGGGCACGGCGATCGCTCGGCCGCCATCGGTTCGGATCGTCGCGGCGACGGCGTCGATGCGGTCGGTCCGTCGAGCCGCGAGCACGACGGCCGCGCCGCGCCGCGCGAGTTCGATCGCGGTCTGCTCGCCGATCCCGCTGCTCGCTCCCGTGATCGCGATGATGCGGCCCTGCAGAGATTTCGTGGTCATGGGGTCTCCTCGTCTAAGCTGACACGTGTCCGCTTCGTCGCCAGCCTAAACGGACACGTGTCCGTATTGCAAGGAGAAGGCATGCCAGAACGCAGGATCCGTGCCGACGCGGCCGAGAACCGGACTCGGATACTCGCGGTCGCGCGGGAGCAGCTGGACTCCACGCAGGACCTTCGTCTGAATGCCGTGGCCAAGGCAGCGGGCCTGGGGCAGGGGACGCTGTACCGGCACTTCCCGACCCGGGAGGCGCTGCTCGTCGAGGTCTACCGCGCCGACGTCGCGGAACTCGTCGAGGCCGCGGGGAGCCTGCTCGCCGAGCATGACGCGGTGACCGCGATGCGGCACTGGCTGGATCGTGTTGCCGACTACGCGCGCGTCAAGCGGGGTGTGCTCGCGGTGCTGGAGCCCGTGTCTGGCACGGAACTCGCGACGAGCCACACGCCGCGCATCGGCGAGGCGATCGCGCTCCTGCTCGAGGCCGGTCGAAAGGAAGGGACGATCCGCGACGACGTCGACGAGGCGGACGTGCTCGTCTTGCTCGGGTTCCTGTCACGGATGACGAACGCCGAGGCCGCTCCCCGCGCATCGCACTTGCTCGGGGTGCTTCTCGACGGGCTACGCGCGCGAGATTGACCTCCCGACAGGAGGCTGACGGCTTCGTCAGACACGCTTCTTGCGCGACCCCGCGACGGAGCCTGTTGCGCCCGTCGCGCCCGCGGCACGTCTCGTCTCGTCTCGTCACACCCGACGCGCAGCCCGCCCCCGAAGCGGCAGTCGCACACGTGACTCTCTCGGGGAGCACCGCGGCGAAGGTGACGCGTCTGGCTTCCGCGCGGGGCACGACTCCGGATTCCGTCGTCGCGCACGCCGTGGACACCCTGCCGGAGTGACCCGCGGTGTTGCAGGAGCGCTCCGCGATAAAGTCGTCGCAGTTCCCGAGCAGTGAGGCACGCATGAGTCGGTCGAAGCGAGACCAGCGGAGGTCCGGCACGTTCCTCTTCGTCCTAGGAATAGTCTGCTGCGCTTTGGGAATTTTCGCGATGTCGGTCTCGGGCGGCGCCGACCAGAGCTTCCGGAGCGTACTGGTGGCCGTGCTGGGTTTTCCGGTGGGGGTCGCGTGCATTGTGTTTGGTGTCGTCCACATGGCAGGGCAGGGTTTTCTGCGCTCGTCGGACGACTGAGGCACGCAGAAACGTATATCCAACGCTCGCCGCACGCATGCCGCTCGAACGCGAATCCCTCGAGGGGCGGCGTGCGGTACCCGCGGGCTCGGCGTGAGGGTGCCTGCGCCCTAGCCCTAACCGTCGCGGACCGGGGGCCGGGCGAGAGTCGCGGTGAGCGATCGCCGCCCGTCGCGAAAGGCAATGAGACCCGCCTCGAAGTCGAGGGCGGAGCTCACGAACAGGGCGCTGCCGTCGCGGGCGACATAGATCTTGCCGCCACCCCGCACCGCGTCGACGACGCAGACACCCCCTCCGGCGAGAGGGATGACTCTCAGCTCGGCGTGCGCACCGAGAGCGGCGAAGTACCCGCGAGCGACGGTCGCCAGGCGCTCGTGTTCGGGCGTGATGTCGGTCACCGCGACCGCTATACCCGCGGCCGGGGCACGAGCCGCTCGAGCTGGGTCACGTGCGCCGGCGTGAGCTCGTCGAGCGACGTCACGCCGAGAAGACGCATGGTGCGCCGGATCTCGGTGCTCAAGATCTCGATCGCGCGATCGACACCCTCGCGCCCTCCGGCCATGAGCCCGTAGAGGTAGGCGCGGCCGATGAGCGTGAACTTGGCGCCGAGGGCGACCGCGGCGACGATGTCGGCGCCCGACATGATGCCGGTGTCGAGGTGCACCTCGGTGTCGTTACCCACCTCTCGCACGACCTCTGGCAAGAGGTGGAACGGGATCGGCGCGCGGTCGAGCTGACGGCCGCCGTGGTTCGAGAGGATGATGCCGTCGACACCCAGCGCGGCGAGCCGCTTCGCGTCATCCAGATTCTGCACGCCCTTGACGACGAGCTTGCCGGGCCACTGGGCTTTGATCCACTCGAGGTCGTCGTAGGTGACGGTGGGGTCGAACATGGTGTCGAGCAGTTCGGCGACGGTGCCCGACCAGCGGTCGATCGAGGCGAAGGCGAGGGGCTCGGTGGTGAGGAAGTTGATCCACCAGGCCGGACGGGGCAGAGCGTCGATGACGGTGCGCGGGGTGAGCATCGGGGGAATGGTCATGCCGTTGCGCGTGTCGCGCAGGCGAGCACCGGCGACCGGGACATCGACGGTCACGAGCAGAGTGTCGAACCCGGCCTTCGCCGCCCGGTCGACGAGCGCCATCGAGCGGTCGCGGTCCTTCCACATGTAGAGCTGGAACCAGTTGCGTCCGGTCGGGTTCGCGGCGGCGACGTCTTCGATCGACGTCGTGCCCATGGTCGAGAGACTGAACGGGATGCCGGCGGCCCCCGCAGCACCCGCACCGGCGATCTCGCCCTCGGTCTGCATCATCCTCGTGAACCCGGTGGGGGCGATGCCGAACGGCAGGGCGGTGGGGCCGCCGAGCACGGTCGACGAGGTGTCGACCGTCGAGACGTCTCGCAGGATCGAGGGGTGGAACTCGATGTCGCGGAACGCCTGCCGCGCTCGCCGCAGCGAGAGCTCCGCTTCGGCCGACCCGTCGGTGTAGTCGAACGGGGCCGTCGGGGTGCGGCGCTTCGCGATGCGCCGGAGGTCCTCGATCGTGAGCGCCTCGTCGAGCCGCCGCTTCTTCGCGTTGAGCGTCGGCGTCTTGAACTTCATGAGCGGTGCGAGATCGCGGGGCTTCGGAAACTGTCGCTTCACCATGGTGTGATTCTCTCTGATGTCGTGCGGGGAGTGGGCTGTCAGGTGGTGCGGGGTCGATACGACCGGGGCGGCATAGACCGGCAGACGAGGTGGCGCAGGGCTTCGAGATCGCCGGTGACGAGACCGCGCGCCCGCGCCTGCACGAGCACATTGCCGATGGCGGTCGCCTCGACCGGCCCCGCGAGCACGGGGAGACCCGCGCGATCAGCGATGGTCTGACACAGGAGCGCGTTTCGCGACCCGCCGCCGACGATGTGGATCACGTCGACGCGCTTCGAGGCGAGGCGGCTCGCCTCGCCGACGGTGTGGGCGAACGCCGCGGCGAGACTCTCGATGATGCTGCGGACGACCTCCGCGTGCGTCGTCGGCACCGGCTCGCCGCGCTCGCCGCACAGAGCGGCGATGCGCGAGGGCATGTCCCCGGGAGGCAGGAGCCGCGCATCGTCGGCGTCGAACACGCCGACCGTCGTCGACACGGCGGCCGCGGCATCGAGCAGCGACGGGAGGTCGACGACCGAGCCGTCACGCTGCCAGTGCCGCACCGACTCGCTCAGCAGCCACAACCCCATGACGTTGTGGAGAAAACGGATGCGTCCGTCGACGCCACCCTCGTTGGTGAAGTTCGCGTCGGCGGCGTCGGTAGACAGCACGGGGACGTCGAGCTCGACTCCCACGAGCCCCCACGTGCCGCAACTGATGTAGGCGAAGTTCGGCGTCGTCGCGGGAACCGCCACGACCGCCGACGCGGTGTCGTGTGACCCGACCGCGACGACGTCGAGCGTGCGCGCGGCATTCACGCCGAGCTCGTTTCGCGCCTCGGGCGACAGTGCACCGATCGTCGTCCCGGCATCGACGAGCGGGGGAAGGATGTCGCGGGCGACACCCAGTCGCGCGATGAGGTCGTCGTTCCACTCGCGAGTGCGCACGTCGAGCAGCCCTGTCGTCGACGCGTTCGTGCGCTCGGCGACCGCGCGACCCGTGAACCAGAAGCCGATGAGGTCGGGGATGAGCAGCGCCGTGTCGGCGAGGTCGAGGAAGCCGGACGCCTCGTCGGCGGCGAACTGGAAGAGGGTGTTGAACGGCAGATGCTGCAGTCCGTTCGCGGCGAAGAGCGCCCCCTTCGGCACCGCGGAGTGCGTGCGCTCGATCGCGGTCGCCGTGCGCTCGTCGCGGTAGTGGTATGGCGTGGAGAGCATGCGCCCTCCCCTCATGAGGGCGTAGTCGACGGCCCAGGAGTCGATGCCGATGCTCGAGAGACCGGGCTCGTCGCGGGCGGCCGTCGCCACACCCGCGACCACGTCGCGGTAGAGCTCGAGGATGTTCCAGTGGAGGCCGTCGGCGGTGCGCACGGGGGTGTTCGCAAACCGGGCGACGTGACGGAGCGTGATGTCGTCGTCACCGACGTATCCGACGATGACCCGACCGCTCGTCGCGCCGAGATCGACCGCGGCGACCGCCTCGGTCATCGCAGGAACGCGGCGGCGACACCCGCGTCGACGGGGATGTGGAGTCCGGTGGTGTGCGACAGATCGCTCGAGCACAGCACGAACACCGCGTTCGCGACATTCTCGGGCAGAACTTCGCGCTTGAGCAGGGTGCGCTGCGCGTAGTACTCGCCGAGCTCCTCTTCGGGCACGCCGTAGACCGCGGCACGCTTGGCGCCCCAGCCCCCCGCGAAGATGCCCGAGCCGCGCACCACGCCGTCGGGGTTGATGCCGTTGACTTTGACGCCGTGCTCGCCGAGCTCGGCGGCGAGGAGGCGCACCTGATGGGCCTGGTCGGCCTTCGTTGCGGAGTAGGCGATGTTGTTCGGGCCCGCGAACACCGAGTTCTTCGACGAGATGTAGACGATGTCGCCGCCGAGCTTCTGGTCGATGAGCACGCGCGCGGCGGCGCGGGAGACGAGGAACGAGCCCTTGGCCATGACGTTGTGCTGCAGGTCCCAATCCGCGACCGTGGTCTCGAGCAGTGACTTCGAGAGCGACAGCCCGGCATTGTTGACGACGAGGTCGAGCCCACCGAAGGCGAGCACGGTGGCGTCGATGGATGCCTGCACCGCGGTCTCGTCGACGACGTCGGCCTGCACCCCCACCGCGACATCGGTGCCGCCGATCTCCGCGGCCGCAGCCTGCGCCTTCGCGAAGTCGAGATCGGCGATGACGACGCACGCGCCCTCCGCGGCGAGCCGCGTGGCGATGGCTTTGCCGATGCCCGACGCGGCACCGGTGACGAGGGCGATGCGGCCCGCGAGCGGCTTCGGGCGCGGCATCCGCTGCAGCTTCGCCTCTTCGAGTGCCCAGTACTCGATGCGGAACTTCTCCTCGTCACTGATGGGCGTGTAGGTCGAGAGAGCCTCGGCGCCCCGCATGACGTTGATCGCGTTGACGTAGAACTCGCCCGCGACGCGCGCGGTCTGCTTGTTGGGCCCGTAGGAGAACATGCCGACGCCGGGAACGAGCACGATCACCGGGTCCGCCCCGCGGATGGCGGGGGAGTCGGCCGTCGCGAACCGGTCGTAGTAGGCCTGGTAGTCGGCGCGGTACTCGGCGTGGAGTTCGGCGAGCCTCTCGAGCGACTCGTCGACCGTGGCATCCGCCGGCAGATCGAGCACGAGCGGTTTCACCTTCGTGCGCAAGAAGTGGTCGGGGCAGCTCGTGCCGAGGGCCGCGAGCCTCGGGTGCTCCGACGACGCGAGGAAGTCGGTGACCACGGCGTCGTCGGTGAAGTGCCCGACCATGGGGCGGTCGGTGGAGACCAGCCCGCGGATCGTGGCGGCGAGGGCCGCGGCCTTGGCGTGACGGTCTGCGTCGGGCAGGGCGGAGTATCCGTCGAGTGGTGCCCCGAACGGATCAGGGCGGCCGTGCTCGGCGATGAACGCCGTCGCCGTCTCGATGATCCAGAGCGAGTTCGCCTCTGCCTCGTCGCTCGTGTCGCCCCACGCCGTGATGCCGTGGCCGCCGAGGATGCAGCCGATCGCGCCGGGGTTCGCCGACTTGATCGCCGCGATGTCTTCGCCGAGCTGCCACCCTGGCCGTCTCCACGGCACCCAGACGACCCTGTCGCCGAACGCCCGCTCGGTCAGCCGTTCGCCGTCGGCGGCGGTCGCGATGGCGATCCCCGCGTCGGGGTGCAAGTGGTCGACGTGGGGCGCGTCGACGAGTCCGTGCATCGCGGTGTCGATCGACGGCGCCGCCCCGCCCGTGCCGTGGAGCGTGTAGTCGAACGCCGCGACCATCTCGTCTTCGCGGTCGACCCCCGGGTAGACGGCGGAGAGGGCGCGGAGCCGGTCGAGTCGGAGCACCGCGAGGCCCCCCTCGACGAGAGTAGCGAGGTCGCCCCCCGACCCCTTGACCCACAGCAGCTCCACCGGGTCGCCCGTGACCGGGTCGATTTCCGTGCCCTTGGCCGAAGTGTTGCCGCCGGCGTAGTTCGTGTTGCGCGCGTCGGCACCGAGACGGTTCGACCGAGCGAGGAGTTCGGCTGCGGTGGGGTTGGTCATCGTCGGAGGCTCCAGGGTGTCGTCGGTGTCGTCGTCGTGGTCGTCGGGGTGGGTGGAGGTGTCGGTTGCGCGAGGACCGGGAGGGTCAGGCCCCCCAGCCCGCTTGCGTGCCGCCGACGCGCTCGGCGTTGATGGCGGCCTGGTAGCCGCTTTCCGCGAACGCGGCCATGGGGTCGCCGGGGAGGCCGCGCGATTCGCGCCACTCGGCGAGCAGCGGGCGCACGTCGGTGTAGAACGCGTCCATGTAGATCGCGTTGGCGCCGAGCACGTCGTTGTCGCGCTGCGCGATGTCGAGGGCGTCGCGGTCGATCAGCAGGGCTCGGGCCGTCATCTCCTGCACGTTGAGCACAGAGCGGATCTGACCGGGGATCTTCGCCTCGACGTTGTGGCACTGGTCGAGCATGAACGCGACGGGGGAGTCGACCTCCAGCCCCCCACCGCGGATCACCTCGGCGATGATGCGGAACAACTGGAAGGGGTCGGCCGCGCCGACGATGAGGTCGTCGTCGGCGTAGAAGCGCGAGTTGAAGTCGAAGGATCCGAGCTTCTTCAGCCGCAGCAACTGCGCGACGATGAACTCGATGTTGGTGCCGGGCGCATGGTGACCGGTGTCGAGGCAGACGAGTGCCCGATCGCCCAGGGCCGCCACGTGCACGTAGGAGGTGCCCCAGTCGGGAACATCCATGTGGTAGAAACTGGGCTCGAAGAACTTGTATTCGAGCACCATCCGCTGGTCGGCGCCGAGCCTCTCATAGATGATCGCGAGCGACTCGGCGAGGTGGTCCTGGCGACTGCGGATGTCGTCTTGCCCGGGGTAGTTCGTGCCGTCGGCGAGCCAGATCTTGAGGTCGCGCGACCCGGTCTGATCCATGACGTCGATGCACTCGAAGTGGTGGTCGATGGCGCGCTGACGCACTCGCGCATCCGTCGACGCGAGACTGCCGAATTTGTATTCTTCGTCTTGGAAGGTGTTCGAGTTGATGGTCCCGATCTCGATGCCGTGCTCGCGCGCGAAACTGCGGAGGGCGGCGTAGTCATCGACCCGGTCCCACGGGATGTGGAGCGCCACCGTCGGGGCGAGACCGGTGACGGTGTTGACCTGGGCGGCGTCGGCGATCTTCTCCTGCGGGGTGCGCGGGGTTCCCGGCGTCGTGAACACGCGAAAGCGAGTGCCCGAGTTTCCGAGTGCCCACGACGGCAGCTCGATGGCCTGTCGCTCGAGGATCGGTGTGACGGCGGCGAAGTCAGACGTGGCCATGGGTTCCTGAACTCTCTGTCGAACGAGAAATGACCTCGTGCAACGCTGCAATGAATCGTTTCAACAATGGACTCCCGGTGAGCCGGTGTCAAGGTCGACCGCTGATCGCGCGGTTCGTCACCCCGCTGAGGCCCGCAGTGACGGGCTGCGGGCGCGCCGTCGTGCGGGATCCCGCCCCCGCCGCGGCGCTCTGACAGGATGGAACGGTTCAGACGCCGTCATCGAGAACGGGGCGCAATGGCCGCGACAAGCATCCGAGACGTCGCCGCGCGCGCGGGAGTCTCGGTCGGCACGGTGTCGAATGTGCTCAACCACCCGGACAAGGTCACGGCGCACGTCGCCGAACGCGTGCACGCGGCGATCGCCGAGCTCCGCTTCGTGCGCAACGATGCGGCACGGCAGCTCCGCGTCGGGCGCAGTCGGACCATCGGACTGATCGTGCTCGACTCGCACAACCCGTTCTTCACCGACGTGGCCCGGGGCGCGGAAGACCGGGCCGCCGACGCGGGTCTCGTCGTCATGCTCGGCAACAGCGGAGAAGACGTCGACCGCGAGTCGACCTACCTCGACGTCTTCGAAGAACAGCGGGTTCGCGGAGTGTTGATATCGCCCTTCGGTGACGTCACCGACCGGCTCGAAGCGATGCGACAGCGGGGGATGCGTGCTGTGCTCGTCGATCGCCAGAGCGACGACGCCGCCTTCAGCTCGGTGTCGGTCGATGACGTCGCCGGCGGAGCGCTCGCGGCCGGTCACCTCATGGAGACGGGGCGCCGACGTCTCGCCTTCGTGGGCGGCCCGCTCGAGATCCGCCAGGTGTCAGACCGACTCCGCGGGGCCAAGGGGGCGATCGCCGCGGCATCCGGAGTGTCTTTCGAGGTCATCGACGTGCCCGCGCTCACGGTGTTGGCCGGTCGCAGCGCGGGGGAGGCGATCGCCGCTCGAGCCCCCCGGGATCGACCGGATGCGGTCATCGCGGCGAACGACCTCGTCGCCATGGGGGTGCTGCAGGCTCTGACCATGCGGGGGTCGACCGAGATCGCCGTGCCGTCGGACATCGCACTCATCGGTTACGACGACATCGACTTCGCTCGGGCCGCGGTCGTTCCGCTCTCGTCGATCCGGCAGCCGAGCGAACTGATCGGGCAGACCGCCGTCGACATCCTGCTCGAGGAGACCTCGGATCCGTCGCTCGACGCTCGCACCGTCGTGTTCCAGCCGGAACTGATCGTGCGCGAGAGCACTCGCGGCAGCTAGACCAGGGGGCTGGGGAATGGCGCGCCGGCGTGCTACCTTCACGCTCATTGAAACGTTTTATTTTCGAGTTCGAAGGAGAACTATCGATGGTTGACGACTGGCAGGCCCGATTCATCGCCCCCGCGGGGAGCCTCGACGCAGCGCCCCTCTTTCGGCGGGAGTTCACCCTCGATGCGGGCCACGGGGAGGTCGCCGCAGCTCAACTGGAGCTCTCGGCCCTGGGGGTCTGCGAAGCCTTCCTCGACGGTGAGCCGGTATCTCCGGACGTTCTCACCCCGGGGTGGACGAGCTACGAGTGGCGAATCCGCCACTCGTCGACCGACGTCACCGAGCTGGTGAGGCGAGGAGCCTCGGTGCTCGGCATCGCGGTCGGAAACGGCTGGTACCGCGGGCGACTCGGGTGGACGGGCGGAGCCGCTTATTACGGCGACGATCGTGCCGCGTTCGCAGAGCTGCGGGTGACCTTCGCCGACGGACACCACCAGGTGATCGCGACCGACGAGTCGTGGACGGTCGGTGCGGGTTCCGGCGTCTCCGACGACCTCTACGACGGCCAGACGATCGACGCGCGCCGGCGCCGAACCGGGTGGAACCTCCCCGGTTTCGACGCGGACGACTTCGAGGCGGTACGCATCGTCGAGAAGGATCTGGGCCTGCTCGAGCCGTACGTGGGGCCGCCGGTCCGTCGCCAGGAGGACGTGCTGCCCGAGTGCATCTGGACGAGCCCCTCGGGGCGCGTGCTCGTCGACTTCGGTCAGAACCTCGTCGGGTGGCTGCGCGTGAGTGTGGCGGGTCCGTCCGGCGCCGTCGTCAGCATCCGTCACGCCGAGGTGCTCGAGAACGACGAGTTGGGGGTCAGGCCGCTGCGGAGCGCGAAGGCCACGGACACGTTCGTGCTGAGCGGAGAGTCCGACACGTTCGAGCCGACCTTCACTTTTCACGGCTTCCGCTACGCCGAGGTGACCGGGTGGCCGGGTGGCATCGAGGCCATCCGTGAGGGTGACCTGGTCGCCGTGGTCGTCTCGTCGGAGCTGCGGCGGATCGGGGCATTCGCTTCGTCGAATCCGCTGCTCAACCGTTTTCACGAGAACGTGGTGTGGGGCATGCGAGGCAACTTTCTCGACGTGCCCACCGACTGCCCGCAGAGAGACGAACGTCTCGGCTGGACCGGCGACATCTCGGCGTTCGCTGCGACCGCGGCCTACCTCTACGACGTCGAGAGCTTTCTCCAGGACTGGCTGATCGACCTCGCGGCCGAACAGACTCACCACGACGGAGTGGTGCCCTACGTGGTGCCCGACATCCTCAAATACGTCGGCAACCCCGCAGAGTTCGCTCCCTTCGACAGCACCGCGATCTGGAGCGACGCTGCCGTGTGGGTGCCCTGGGCGCTGTGGGAGGCCTACGGCGACGACACCGTGCTGCGGGCGACATTCGACTCGATGGCGTCGCACGTGCGCACGGTTCGATCGAAGCTCTCGGCCTCGGGCGTCTGGGATGCCGGATTCCAGTTCGGCGATTGGCTCGATCCGGATGCACCACCGGATGCGCCGGCAGAAGCGAAAGCCGACACCGGGGTCGTCGCGACCGCGTCTGCCTACCGGTCGGCCGACCTGACCGCGCGAGCGGCAGCCATCCTCGGCCGGGTCGAGGAGCAGGAGGAGTTCCGCCGGATGGCGGTCTCGCTCCGCGAGGCTTTCCACGCGTCGTACGTTTCGGACGAACGCATCCTCAGCGACTGCACCACGGTCTACACGCTCGCGATCGCGTTCGGCCTCCTCGACGAGAACGACCGGGTGTGGGCGGGTGAGCGCCTGGCTCGACTCGTGGCCGACAGCGGGTATCGCATCTCCACGGGGTTCGCGGGCACTCCCTTCATCACCGACGCGCTGACGTCGACAGGCCACGTCGACGCCGCCTACCGGTTGCTGCTTCAGGAGGAGAGCCCGAGCTGGCTCTACGCCGTGACGATGGGAGCGACGACGGTCTGGGAGCGGTGGGACTCCATGCTGCCGGACGGCTCCATCAACCCGGGAGAGATGACGAGCTTCAATCACTACGCGCTCGGCGCGGTGGCCGATTGGATGCATCGCGTCGTGGCGGGGATCGCGCCGCTCGAACCGGGCTATCGCACGGTTCTGTTCGCTCCGCGCCCGGGGGGAGATCTCACGTGGGCGGAGGCCTCGGTCGACACGCCCCTCGGTCTCGCGTCCATCCACTGGGAGCGCGAGGGCGACGGGCTCAGTGTCACCGTGCGAGTGCCGTCGGGGGCGAGCGGTGTGCTCCGACTCGAGGGGGAGAGCGACGTCGAGCTGTCTGACGGGGAGCACCGCTTCCGGAGGTGACCGCTCGTGTGCCCCACCGAGCGAGTCGCGGGGCCTCGATCTGAATCGTTACAAACTTCTCCGGAAGGTTGATTGACGAGGGCACATGCAATCGGTAGGTTGATCGCACTTGAATCGTTTCAAGGCAGTTTGAACCGGGACGAAGTCGTCCGGGTCTTTACAAGGAGGTAAGGATGAGAATTCACAGGACGAAGGCCACGGCCCTCGGCGCCGGCGCCATAGTCGCCGCGCTCACGCTCGCAGGATGCAGCTCGACATCCGGTGGAACGGGAGGTGACGGTGAGGCGATCGAGCTCTCCGTCTACATCGACAACGCCGAGTCGACCGTCGCCGCCTGGGACGGCCTCATCGCGGCGTACGCCGAGGTGAACCCCGACGTCACGATCTCGACCGAGATCCACCCTGCCGGCGGCGAGGGGGACAACCTCGTGAAGACCCGGCTCGGCACCGGGGAGATGAACGACATGTTCTACTACAACACCGGATCGCTGTTCCAGGCGCTCAACCCCGAGCAGACCCTCGTCGACCTGTCGGACGAGCCCTGGGTCGACGACCTGCTCGACGACTTCACCACGACCGTCTCGACGGACAACGGCATCTACGGTGCCCCGGCGGCCGCGTCGTTCGCCGGCGCGATGACCTACAGCAAGGCGGTCTACGAAGACCTCGGCCTCGAGATCCCCGAGACGTGGGACGACTTCATGGACAACAACGAAGAGATCAAGGCCGCGGGCATCGACCCCGTCGCGCAGACCTACGGTGACACGTGGACATCGCAAGTGACGATTCTCGGCGACTTCTTCAACGTCCTCGCCGAGGACCCCGAGTGGGCCGAGAAGTACACCGCGAACGAGGCGAAGTTCGCCGACCAGCCCGGGCTCGCCGGATTCGAGAAGCTCGAAGAACTCGGCGAAGCCGACTACTTCAACCGTGACTTCGCCTCGGCCACCTACGACGACGGCGTGCGCATGCTCGTCGAAGGCACCGCGGCCCACTATCCGATGCTCACGGGCAACGTCGCCGGCAACATCGGAGCCAACTACCCGGATGCCGCCGACGACATCGGGGTCTTCCCGATCCCCGGCGACGACGCCGGCAGCAACGGCGTGACCGTGTGGATGCCCAACGCCCTCTACATCCCGACATCCACCGAGGGGGCACAGCTCGAGGCGTCGAAGGAGTTCGCCGCGTGGCTCGCGAGCCCCGAGGGTTGCGACACCATCGCCGAGTCGACCACCATCGGCGGACCGTTCGTCGTAGACGGATGCGAGCTCCCCGAGGATGTTCCGGCCATCGTGTCCGACCTCCAGCCGTACTTCGACGAGGGACGCACCGGGCTCGCGCTCGAATTCCTCTCTCCCATCAAGGGACCGGCTCTCGAGCAGATCACCGTCGAGGTCGGATCCGGGATCCGGGGAGCATCCGACGGAGCCGCGCTCTACGATCAGGACGTCGAGAAGCAGGCACTGCAGCTCGGCATCGACGGCTGGTAAAGCCCCACCACACGAGCAGACGACCGGTGGGCGGCGCAGTGCCGCCCACCGGTCCCCAATGACGGGTTGCCATGACACTCATCGCCTCAGAACTCGCTCCCGAGGGGACGGACCAGCCGAAGGGCGGTCGCGCGCAGAAGCGCGGCAAGTCCACCGTTCGGAGTCCCTATCCCACGTGGTTCTACATCCCCGCCGGCGTGTTCTACGTCGCGCTCTTCCTCATCCCGACGGGTGCGTCGTTCTACTTCGCACTCACGCGGTGGAGCATCTTCGACGTCGAGTTCATCGGTCTCGCCAACTTCGAGCAGTTCTTCCGGGAGCCCGCGCTCGTGCAGGGGTTCGTCAACACCTTCACCTACGCGGTGATCACGTCGGGACTCAAGGTCGTGCTCGGAATGGCGCTCGGGGTTCTGCTGACGTCGCAGATCATCGCCCGCGGATACCTGCGCTCGGTCGTGTTCTTTCCGGTGCTCGTCAGCACCATCGGCGTGGGAGTCACCTTCCGTGTGCTCATGGACCCGTTCGACGGGCTCATCAACCAGTCGCTCGCGGTCATCGGAATCGAGGGCCCAGGCTGGCTCACCGACCCCGCGTGGGCCCTCTTCTCCGTCGCGCTCGTCGACGTCTGGAAAGGGGTCGGTCTCGCCACCCTCATCTACATCGCCGGCATCGTCGCCATCCCTCAGGAGTACTACGAGGCAGCGAAAGTCGACGGCGCGTCGTCGTGGCAGAACTTCAAGAGCATCACCCTCCCTCTCGCCCGACCGGCGACCGTCACCGTCGTGCTGCTGTCACTCATCGGCGGACTGCGATCGTTCGACCTCATCTGGGCGATGACGCGGGGCGGCCCCGGGTTCACAAGCGACGTCATCGGCTCGGTGATCTTCAAGCAGTACCAGGCCGGGTTCTACGGCCTCTCGACGGCGGGCAACGTCATCCTCTTCCTCGTCATCGCGGCCGTCATCTTTCCGCTCTCCTACTACTTCAACCGCAAGGGAGACGACTCGTGAACCGCGTCAAACCCACGGGGATCTGGGTCGGGACGATCGCGATCGTTCTCTCGATCGTCGTCTTCATCGTTCCCTTCGTCTTCATCGTCCTCACCGCCTCGAAGACGCAGCTCGAAGCATCCGCCCTCGAATTCTCTTGGCCGACAGAGTGGGCGTTCTTCGCCAACCTGACCGAGGTCATGCAGAACCGCGACGGACAACTCATCCGGGCGTTTTTGAACAGCGCGGTGCTCACCGTGGCGAGTGTGACCGTGATGGTGATCCTCGCGGCCATGGTCGGCTACGTGCTGCAGAGGCGGCAGTCCAAGTGGAACCCGCTCGTGAACGGGCTCGTTCTCGCCGGCCTGATCATCCCGCCCGCGGTCGTGCCCACCATCTACACGCTTCAGACCCTCGGCATCTTCAAAACGCTGTTCGGTCTCATCGCCGTGCACATCGCGTTCGGTCTGTCGTTCTGCATCCTCCTGTTCCGGGCGTTCGTCGCGACCATCCCGCGCGAACTCGACGAGGCGGCACTCATCGACGGAGCGAGCCCGCTGCGACTCTTCTTCTCGGTCGTCTTCCCCCTCCTGAAATCGGTGATCGTCACGGTCGTCGTCGTGCAAGCGGTGACGGTGTTCAACGATTTCACCTACGCGCTCTACTTCCTGCCGGGGGAGGAGAACTCGACGGTGCAACTGACGCTGTACAACTACCAGTCGCAGGGACTCAACCAGTGGAACCTGCTGTTCATGAACGTGCTGCTCATCACGATCCCGCCGCTCATCATGTACGTCTTCTTCAACCGTCAGATCGTGGCGGGCATGACGTCGGGAGCGGTCAAGGGGTAGGTCTTTTTCTCGAGGTGGCTGTCGCCGGCGAATCGCCCTCGAACGCCCCGTACCCTTAACCCGTGACAGATGGACCCGACGACCGACGAGAAGTGCACCGCAGACGAGTGAGCCGCTCGCTGCTCCAATTGGCCGGCGGCGCCATCCGCGGGCTCGAGACACCGACCCAGGTGATCTCGGTCGTCGCCGCCGACGACCAGTCGTCGCAGCGGCACGCTCGAGAGGTCATCGACCTGTGCCTGCGCGCGGGGGAGGCCATGCTCGCGACCGGGGCGTCGGCAGCGGATGTCGTCGCGACCGTCTTGCGCATGAGCAACGCCTACGGCATCAGCGCCATGCACGTCGACATCACCTTCACGTCGATCACCGTCTCCATCCACCGCGGGATGAACGAAGACCCCATGTCGGTCATGCGCATCGTCAAAGTGCGCACCACCGACTACTCGCGACTGCAAGACGTGTACCTCCTCATCGACGAGATCACGGGGGAGGGCGGAGGCCACGGCGGCCCCGTCGCCGTCGCCGAGGCGCGGGAGCGGCTCAACACGATCCTCACGAGGCCGCACCCCTACCGCCACTGGGTTGTCCGGGCGGGCAAAGCGGTGCTCGCCGCCGGGGTCGTCGTGCTCTTCAACGTGAGCTTCGTGCTCGTGATCGTCGCCGCCGTGACGGCCGTGATCTCCGACATCATCACCCGCCAGCTCGGCAAATGGTCGGTGCCCGGATTCTTCGCGCAGATGGCGGCCGCGATGGCCACCACGAGCATCGCCGTGCTGCTCTTCTGGTTGCGGTCCCTCGGAATCCAACTCCCCGGCTCCAACGCGCCGACCGTCATCGTCATCGCGGGCATCATCATGCTGCTCTCCGGGGTCGGCCTCACCGCCTCCGCGCGCGACGCGATCGACGGCTACTACGTCACCGCGACCGCGAGGGGCATGGAAGTCGTGATGCTCACCCTCGGCCTCGCCGTCGGCATCTCCATCGTGCTCGGCGCGGCACTGCGGATGGGCGTGCCCGTGACCGTCGCCACCTCGCTCGGCGACGACATCCGCTTCGTGCCCGGGGTGGTGGGATCTGCCCTCATCGGCGTCGGATTCGCGCTCACGTCGTATGTTCGATTCCGCTACGTGCCGCTCATGGCCGCCGTCGCGGCACTCGTGTTCGCGCTCTACGCGATCGTTCTGCCCCTCGCTTCACAACCCGGCCTCGCGCCGGGAGTTGCCGGAGTTGCCGCGGGCGTCATCGGCTACCTCATCTACCGCTGGCTCAAAGTGCCCGAAAGTGCGATGACGATGGCGGGGATCATCGCCCTCATCCCCGGGCTCGCGGTGTATCGCGCGCTCTACGGGTTCATGGACTCCGAATACGGCATCATCTCGGCTCTCCCCGACGTGGTGGTCGCCCTCGCGACGGGCATCGGTCTCGCGGCGGGCACGACCATCGGCGGATTCGGCGCTCGCCGAGTGTTCGGGCTCGACCGCCAGGCGACCGTCGCCTTGCAGCGCAACCGCGGGGTCCGGTAGGGGCGAGCGGCGCGGGGCCGTGCGGTTGAGGGTGGTGTCCTCTCCTGCCCAACTCCCATCGCGAGAACCTCTCTCCAGAACGATTCGCCTCACTTCCGAAGGTATGTTCGAACCCGGAGAATAGATGCATGCCCACCCTCCCCGACACCCTCCTCGAGCGAGCCGCCGCTGTCGCTGGGTTGGGTGGGTCGGCCACGACCTTCGCGGCACTCGACGGCGACGAGCTGACCCGGGCGGCCTCGGCGATCGCTGAGCTGCGGCACTGTGTCGATCAGTTCGCTGCCCTCGCCGCGGGTGAGATCGCCCACCGGTCGCGACAGGAACTCGGGCACCGGGGTCTCGCCCAGCAGGCGGGGTTCCTCAATCCGATCGCGATGATCCAGGCCGTCGCTCACGTGAGCAGACACGACGCGACACGACTCGTCGAGGCCGGAACGATGATCGCCGAGGCGGAGTTCGCCGAAGCGGTGTTCGTCAGCGCTGCGGCGGATGCTGGTGCGGCTGGCGCGGATGGCGCAGCGTCGCGTGTTCTCTCCTGGCGGGAGCGACTGGCGGCCGCCGTCACCGAGGGTGCGCTGTCTCTCGATGCGATGGACGCCATCCGTCGCGTTCTGTGCGAGGTCACCTCGTGCGACGACGACACGCTCAACGCGGTCGCCGACGAGCTCGTTGACGCCGCTCGCGGTCTGACGCCCGACCAAGTGCACCGTCGAGCGCGGCAGGCCCGCGACATCATCGACGCCGAAGGCATCGCGCGGCGGGAGAAGGAGCAGCGAGATCTGCGATCCGTTCGCACCTGGTGGGACGCCACGGGAATGCACCGCGGAAGCTGGCGGCTCGCCCCCGAAGACGGCGCTCTCGTCGCAGAAGCGTTCGCCCAGATCCTGTCACCCCGCCGCGGCGGTCCGCGGTTCGTCGACCCTGCGGCTCGAGCCACCGCCGAAGACCTCCTGAACGACGACCGCACCGACGAACAGGTCGCCGCCGACGCGTTCGTCGACACGGTGCGTCTCGCTGTCGATGCCGACCCCGGCACCCTCTTCGGTGTGCGGCGCCCGTGCGTGCGGGTGGTCGTCACCGCTGACCGTCTCGAGAAGCGAACCGGCCCCGGCCACCTCGAGGGTCGCAACGACGCCGTCTCCACGCCCACGATCGAACGAACGATCTGCAACACCGGCGTCATCAGCGTCGGCTTCGACAGCGACGGCCAATGCGTCAACGTCGGTCGCGACCGCCGGTTGTTCACCGAACGTCAGCGCATCGGGCTCGCGGTGCGAGACGGCGGATGTCGCTTTCCCGGCTGTGACCGCCCGCCCTCCTATTGCGAGGCGCACCACATCAACCCGTGGGCGTCGGGCAACGGACGCACGGATGTCGCCGACGGCATCCTGCTCTGTCGGCGCCACCATCTGCTCATCCACGACAACCACTGGGAGGTGCGCCGCGACCGGGCCGACTATCTGCTCGTGCCGCCTCGGAGCGTCGACCCCACCCAGAACCCGATTCCCCTGCCCAGCCGAAGTCCGGCGATGGGCGATCTGGCGCGACAACCGGCGCCCGCGAGGGCGTGACGTGGCCGAGGTCACGCAGTGGTGGTGACCGAGTGCCGGGAGAGGAGGTGAGATGAGAGAGGGAGCAGATGTCGCTGCGCCCAGGCGCTGCTGCCCCGGCCAGCACTTCTCGGTCAGTGCTCGATCACCTTTCGCACGCGACGCCGTCGCGATCGCGGTCCAAGCGCGGTGCCTCGTAGCCCGGTTGGCCCTTGTGCAGAGGTGCCTTGCCCGCCGCACGCACTGCATCGCAGTTCTTGTAGTACACCGCAGACGGTTTGGGCTTCGGCTTGGGCTTCACGGCCGGGGCCGGCTTCACGCAATTGACGTTGAACGTCTTCGACGCGACCACTTTTCCGCGGAACGACACCGACACCTTCGTGCGCTTGTCCTCCGGCAATTTGACCCGATTCTCGAACCGCGCGGTGCCACGGGCCGGAACACTGATCGTCGAAGACCCGGACTTCCTGCTGTGCGAAATAGCGACCTTGATGGCGGAACGGTTCGGGTTCGTAACCGCGACGATGAGCCCCTTAGAGCGGTTGCACTTGTAGGCAAAGCGGGCCGTAGGGCGCTTGGTCGGTTTTGCAACCGCAGTCGCAGCGTGGCTGGCCCCCGCGATGAGCTCGACGCCGGATGCCGCCCGAACAGTCGAACTCTGCAGGAGGGCGGGAGGAGCGCTCAAAGTCGAGAGCGCGAGGGCAGGAAGCAGCGCCAGGATTACGAGGAGTTTCATGAAGACCTATCAGTTCGGGTGATCTGACCATAGGGGAATCCACACCAGAATCACAGGAAAATCTCGCTGGGCCACCAGGGCCCACCGTAGGAGTTCGCCGACTATCCGTGCCACGCGAACCGGTGTGGCTAGGCTTCAACACCCACGACGGGATGGCCGACTCAGTCGCTGGGTGTTCAGCATCGAGTTCGACCCCGAGTCGTTCGCCCTCGAAAGCGACGAACTCGCCGAGACGAGCGCCTTGACGTCCTTCTCGAGACGAAACCGCGGGGGTCCGACGCGGTCCACCGCTCGATAGAGACCCGCTCAGCGACCTCGCGCGAAATCCTGAGTGCCGACGACTGCGAGCAGCCGGAGCTTCTGGTCCGCCTCCGTGTTCGGCGGCGCCGTGAGCACGAGCAGCACCTGCGACTCGTCCTCGGTGAACAGCGCCTGACAGTCGACCTCGATCTCGCCGAGCTCCGGATGCACGAGCACCTTGTGGTCCGCGAACCGCTTGCCCACCTCGTGCTCATCCCACAGCACCGCGAACTCGGGGGAGTTCGCAGCGAGATGCTTCGCCATCTCCGCCGCCCTCGACTTCGGGCCCGCCGAACCGAACGCCGCACGCAACGACGCCACCTGCGCTCGACTCTGCCGGTCGCGATCATCCTCCGGATACAACACCCGCTCCGTCTCGGGGTGCATGAACCACCGGAAGATCGCACTCCGCTCCATGCCGACCAACCCGCTCACATCACCGAAAAGGGCCTGCGCAGGCCCGTTCTGCACGAGCGTCTCCCCGAGAGCCGAGAGGATGAGCGCGGGCGAATCGGTCAGACGATCGAGCACCCTCAACAGAGCGGGCGCCACATGATCTGCACCCGCCACCCGATCCGGCGCACTGTGACCACACAACCGGAACAGGTAGTCCCGCTCCTGCGACGACAACCTCAGCGCCCGCGCGATAGACGCGACCATCTGCGTGCTCGGTTGTGGCCCGCGCCGCTGCTCGAGACGCGTGTAGTAGTCCGTCGACATGGATGCGAGCAACGCCACCTCCTCGCGCCGCAACCCGGCCGTGCGACGCCGCAGCCCCACACTCAGACCGACATCGGCGGGCTGCACCGCGTTCCGGCGCCGCACCAGAAAGTCTGCGAGAGAGTCACGATCCACCCCAGAAGTATCGCTGCACCGCCCGGAGCCGAACCAGGGATCGGCGATCCCCCGACGACCACTCCCTGAACGCCCCACCCGACACCGCCCACACTCGAGGCATGAACATCACCGGAAACACCATCTTCATCCCCGGCGCCACAAGCGGCATCGGGCTCGCCCTCGTCCTCCGCCTCCACGACCGCGGCAACACCGTGATCGTCGGCGGACGCCGCACCGAACTGCTGCAGCAGATCCGAGCCGACCACCCGGGAGTGCACACCGTCACCATCGACACAGCGGATGCCGCGAGCATCCGCACCGCCGCCGAACGCGTGATCGCCGACCACCCCACCCTCAACGTGCTCGTCACCATGGCCGGCATCATGCGCGTCGAAGACTGGACGACCCCCGCCGGTTTCGTCACGACCGCCGAAGAGACAGTCACGACCAACCTGCTCGGCCCCATCCGACTCATCGGCGCGTTCGTCGAACACCTGCTCGCGCAGCGGGATGCCACCATCATGACGGTCTCGTCGGGACTCGCGTTCGCCCCCCTGCGAGCGACACCGACCTACAACGCGACGAAAGCCGCCATCCACATGCTCAGCGAGTCGATCCGCCTCCAGCTCGCCGATTCGAGCGTCCGCGTCGTCGAACTCGAACCCCCGTCGGTGCGCACCGCCCTCATGCCCGGACAGGAGCAGAGCGACTTCGCGATGCCCCTCGTCGACTTCGTGGACGAAGTGATGACACTCCTCGAGACCCAGCCCGATGCGACCGAGGTCCAGGTCGAGAACGTCAAATTCCTGCGCTACGGCGAAGCGCGCGGCGACTACGACCACGTGGTGGCGACGATCAACCGGCTCGACCCGCACTAGGGCAGCGAAACACTGTCGGGACCCGCGCGCCGCGAAACCGCGCGGGCCCCGCTCTTCCGGTCACGCGCACACGGACGGTACGGTCGCGCGGCCGCACTCGACGGCGGATACACGGTGCTCGAACTGCCCTCGCGGGAAGCCACGCTCGAGTGGGCCGCGAAGCTCGCGGCCGCGTGCCGCGGCGCGCAGGAGGTGCGCGAGTTCATGTACGATCCGCTGTCCTGATCGGGAGGCGCGACACACGCACCCCGAGCACGAGGAACCTAGTCGCTTTCGAGCCCGAACTCGCTGTCGAGCGCCGCGATCTCCGCGACGACGGAGTCCCGTAGGCGCTGCTTCGCGTCTGCCGGGAGCCACGACGCGTGCACCCCTGTGAGGGCCATCGCCCGCAACGGGTCGGCGTCCACTCCGAGGTCGTCGGCGAGGATGCGGTACTCCGAGGCGAGCGTCGTCGGGAACATCCCCGGGTCGTCTGAACACGGCACGACCGTGAGCCCCGCGTCGATCATCGCGGCGATGGATGCCCGGCGCCACGGCCGCCACGACCGCCGCGACGTCGTCGACGCGACCGTGAACACCACTTGCTCGTCGCGCACCCGGTTCACGACATCGGAGTCTTCGAGCACGAAGTAGCCGTGGTCGATACGGTCGCACCCGAGGTCGTCGAGACACGTGATCGTGTTGAGCGCGCTCGGAGCGTGCTCCGACGAGTGGGCGGTGCGCCCGAGGCCCGCCTCGCCCGCGAGACGGTAGGCGTCGATGAACCGTTCCGGTGGGCCCGCCGTCTCGAGGTTGTCGAGCCCGATGCCCGCGACATACTCGTGCGGGTTGTCGACGACCTCCCGCACGCGAGCGAGCGCCTCCTCGCCGGAGCGACTGCGGTCGATCCCTGCGATCATGAGCCCCGTCATGCCGAAGTCCCTCTCGGCGAGACGGATGCCCTCCGCGTAGGCCTCGACGCTCCCGGCGTAGCCGAGCCCCGCGAGGTGCTCGGGAACACCGTCGAAGAAGAGCTCGAGGTGCCGTGTGTTGCTCGAGGTGTGGGCATCCTCGAAGGCCTCGTAGACGATGCGCGTGAGGTCGTCAGCCGACCGCAGCACCTCGACGACCCAGTTGGAGGCCTGGAAGAGAGAGAACGACACCGCGGGTTCGTCGGCCGACCTGCCCTGCGGCACGGGCACGACCGTGTTGCGGTAGAGCGCGGGGTCGGGCGGCAGCGAGTTGATGTCGGCGAAGATGCGTTCGGGGGTGTCGGGGAGTTCGAGCCCCTCGCGCCGGGCGAGCTCACCGAAGGTCGACGGGCGCACGGTGCCGATGAGGTGGCAGTGCAGGTCGACTTTCGGCAGTCGCGTGATCCAGTCGGCGGGGATGGCGCCGCCGGTCGGAGCGGTGGCGGTGCGTGCCCCGCGGGCGGAAGGCGTCGCGGCGGAGGGGATCTCGGTGGTCATGGGTGCTCCGGTGGTGCGGTCGAAAGTCGGACGGTCGGATCGCGGGGGATCGTGACTCGGGAGACGGGTCTCGCTGGGTGGTGACGCGCGAGTGCTGACTCGGGTGGTGACGCGCGGAAGGTGACGCGCAGGCAGTCGCGGGTCCCGGCACGACCTGATCTGCTGTGCCGGGACCGCCGCGCCGCGCCTACTGGGCCGTCACCTCGCGAGCGAAGCGGTCGACCCACTCGGAGCGCGTCGGCACGAGTTCGGTCGGGTCGAGGGTCTCGTAGCCGGCCGCGATCGGGTCGTCTGCGATGTCCCCGACGACCGCGGTGATCGAGTCGGGCACGGTGGCTTCGAGGTTGACGGGCAGGTCGCCGACGATCTCGGCAGACGCGGTCTGCGCCTCGACCGAGAGCAGGTAGTCGATGAACTGGTTCGCCGCCTCGGAGTTCGGTGCTCCCGCGGGGATCATCGCCCGGTTGGTCGCCATGTAGCGCCCCGAGTCGGGTGCGGTCCACGCGATCGGCTCGCCGCCGGCGACGAGGTCGGTCGCGAAACCGCTCAGCGCGTCGGCAGCCAGGATCTCGCCTTGGGTGAGGAGGTTCGTGACCTCGGTCGACGAGCTGTAGAACTGCAGGATGTTGGGTGACCAGCCCGAGAGCGTCTCGAGAGCCGTGTCGATGTCGTAGGGCCCGGCGCCGTAGGTCGCTCCGATCCCGCTCACCATGAGCTGCCCGGCCGTCACCGAGATGTCGGGGAGGGCGACACGACCGGCGTTCGCCGCGTCCCCGTAGATCGCCCAGTCGGCCGCTTCCTCCGCGGTGACGTCGTCGGTCGAGTAGAGCGTTCCGTTGAGCTGGTAGCTGTATGCCGGACCGACGTACTCCTCTTCGGTCGCGAACTCGGCGACCTCGTCGAGTGTCGGTACCGCGTCGGCATCCACGGGCTCGAAGAGGTCGTCTTCTTGCCCGAGGGCGGCGTAATAGTCGCTGATGAGCATGACGTCGATGCCCGGGTCGCCGCCCGCGAGCTGCAGCTGCGACAACCGGTCCGCGTTCGATCCGGTTTCGACCTCGACCTCGATGCCCGTCGCTTCGGTGAACGGGTCGATGATCGCCTCCTGGAACTGCTCGACCCCGAACGGGAAGGTGCTCACGACGAGGGTGTCGCTGTCACGCGCGGTGTCGGAAGAGCAACCCGCGAGCGCGATGCTGCCGATGACGACACCCGAGGCGACGGTGAGAAACCGCCGGGCGGCGGACGGAGACGTGGGACGAGGCATGACTGGTTCCTTTCGGTGGCCGAGCGGCCGAACGGGGAGGTAAGACATCGGGGTGGAACATCGGGGACGGGTGCCGACCGGCGAGGAAGCCGACCGGCGAGGGTGCTAGCCGGCGAGAGAGCTGTCGGTGTCGCGGGGTTCGAGAGTCGAGGAGGTTTCGTCGGGGAGCGACACGAGACGCGTCTCGGGTGCCGAGACGATGACGTCGTCACCGGGGGTGACCGTCGCTCGACCGTCGGCACGCACGTCGGAGACGAGGCGCACGCGTTCTCCGCTCGCGTCGACGACCGTGACCGTCACGAGGAGGTCGACACCGCGGTAGGCGACATCCATCACCGTGCCGTGGAGGGCGAGACCCCCGCTGCGAGTCGCCGCGCTGTCTGCACTCACCTCGAGATGCTCGGGGCGAACGGTGACGAGTCCGCCGTCTGCCGTGGTGAGGAAGTTCTCGTAACCGAGGAAGTCGGCGACGAACCTGTTGGCGGGAGCACCGAACACCTCGGTGGGGGAGCCCTGCTGCATGATTCTGCCTGCGCGCATGAGCACCATGTCGTCGCTCATCTCGAGCGCCTCGTCTTGGTCGTGGGTGACGAGCACGACCGTGAGTCCGGTCTCCGACTGGATGCGCCGGATCTCGGCGCGCATCTGCACGCGCAAGCGGGCATCGAGGTTGGAGAGCGGCTCGTCGAGGAGGAGCAGTTTGGGGCGGATGGCGATCGCTCGAGCGAGGGCGACGCGCTGCTGCTGACCGCCCGAGAGGGTTCGCGGCCGACTGCCGGAGAGGTGACCGAGGCCCACGAGGTCGAGGCTCTCGGCGACCCGCTTCTGGCGCTCGCCTTTCGTCAGGCCCCGCAGTTTGAGTCCGTACCCGACGTTGTCGGCGACAGTCATGTGCGGAAAGAGCGCGTACGACTGGAACACCATGCCGAGTCCGCGTTTCTCGGGCGGAGTGCGGGTCGAGTCGACCCCGTCGATGAGGATGCGACCGCTCGTCGGGGCCGTGTAACCGGCGAGCATACGGAGCGACGTGGTCTTTCCGCATCCGCTCGGGCCGAGCAGTGTCGTGAGCTTTCCGGGGGCGATCGAGAGGTCGATCGAGTCGACGGCCGTGAAGTCTCCGAAGACCTGGCTCACTCTCTCGAATTGCGCTGCGGCGTTCATCGGTTGATTCCTCCGAAGATCTTGGCGAAGCCGACGCTGCGCTCGGCGATGACGGCGACGACGACGGTCGCCGCGAGGATGAGGGTCGAGGTGGCCGCGACCATGGGGTCGTAGCTCTGTTGCACGTAGTCGAGCATCGTCACGGGGAGGGTGCGCGCGTCGCGACTCTGGAGCAGGAGCGAGAGGGGCACGTTGTTGAACGAGGTGACGAAGCCGAGGAGCGCCGCGGAGAACACTCCGGGCCGGAGGATCGGGAGCGTCACGGTGAAGAACGCGCGCAGCGGACTGGCGCCGAGCCCCCGGGCGGCCTCCTCGAGGGCCGGATCGGAGTTGGCGAGGGCGGCGCCGGTGACCCGCACCGCGTAGGGGAGAAGGATGGCCGTGTGCCCGACGAGCAGTACGGCCGCGTTGTCGATGCGGAAGGTGATGACGAGCTGCTGGAAGAGGGCGAGGCCGACGACGAGTTCGGGCACGATGAGGGGGGAGAGGAAGAGCCCCTCGATGAGGCCTTTGCCCGGCAGCTTTCCGCGGTAGATCGCGAGGGTCGCCGGCACACCGAGGAGCAGGGCGATCGCCGTCGACACGACCGCGAGTTGGGCGCTCGTGACGAGGGATTCGAGGAAGGGGCTGTACGAGAGCGCTTCGCCGAACCAGCGGAACGAGAATCCCTGCGGCGGGAAGCGCAGGGTCGAGCTCTCGGAGAATGCGGTCGCGACGACGAAGAGGATCGGCACGATCATGATGATGTAGCCCGCGACGGCGAGCGAGGCGGCGACCGGGCGGCGCGTGTTCACGACACCGCTCCGCGGCGGGCGACGAGCGAGGAGAGGCCCGAGACCAGGAAGACGAGAACGGTCATGATGATGGCGGTGGCCGAGGCGCTCGCCCAGTCGATCGTGACGCTCGAGTAGGAGAAGAGCTGGGTGCTGAGCATCCGCTGCCCCGAACCACCGAGGAGGTAGGGGGTCGTGTATGCCGTGACGGATCCGGCGAACACGAGGGTCGCCGCGACGACGATGCCCGGGAGCGAGAGCGGCACGACGACATCCCAGAAGGTGCGGGTGCGGCCGGCGCCGAGTCCGCGCGCGGCGTCGTCGAGGCCCGCGTCGACCTGCGACACGGCGGAGTAGCAGGAGATGATCGCGAGGGGGAGGAAGAGCTGGGTGAGGCCGAGCACGATCGCGAGCTCCGTGTAGAGGAGTTGCGGTGCCTGCTCGGCGAGACCGAGTCCGACGATGAGTTGCCCGACGGCGCCGTTCGCGCCGAGGATGACGAGCCACCCGAAGGTGCGCACGACGTTGCTCAGGAGGAGGGGGAAGATCGCGAGGGCGAGGAGCACCCCACCCCACCGTGACGTCGAGCGCGCGAGCAGGTAGGCGATCGGAAACCCGAGCACGACGCACACGAGGGTCACGACGAGGCCGATGCCGACGGTGCGCCCGATGATCCTGAGGTCGTAGGGGTCGGTGATCATCGCGCCGAGGCGCTCGAACACGTCGCTCGGGCCGGTGCCGGGTGGTGCGAGCAACATCACGAGCGACGGGATGGCGAAGAACAGCACGAGGAACGCGAGCCCCGGCAGGAGCAGGAGGAGCGGCCTCGATGTCGATCTCATTCCGCTCCTCCGATCCGCCGGTGCCCGCTCGACGGGCACGTGTGTCGACCGGCAATGTAACCGGTTGCATACACCGTAGCCACTTCGGCATTCCTCGGGGGATGCGTGCATGTAAATTCTGCGTTTCGTGCACCCACGATCCCGGGCGCCATTGCTGCATCCGGTTGCACGACCGCCGATAGGGTTAGGCAACGGGAAGGAGTCGTGTGTCGACGCTCGCCGATGTCGCCGCCCTCTCGCGGGTATCGAAAGCGACCGCTTCGCGCGCGCTCAGTCGACCCGAGATGGTGTCTCCCGACACGGTCGCGCGCGTGCTCGACGCCGCAGCGAAGCTCGGGTTCGAACCCAATCGCGCCGCACGCCACCTCGCGCGCGGGCGGAGCGGCATCGTCGCCCTCCTCGTTCCGACGCTCGACAACTCGTTCTTCACCCCCATCATCGGGGGCGCACAGCGACGCGCCGACGACGAGGGCTTGCAACTGACGATCGCCGTGCACTCCCTCGAGACGGTCGGCGAACTCGGCGCCGTCGAGCGACTCGCGCGGCAGGTCGACGGGTTCATCATCGCGGCGCCGCGCGGCGGTGACGACCTCGTGCTCGCCGCGGGCAGCCACAAGCCCACCGTTCTTCTCGATCGCGAACTCGAGGGTCTCACCTCCGTCGTGGCCGACACCGCGTCGGCCTTCGGGGGCCTCGTCGATCGGTTCATCGAGGAGGGGCACCGGAGGATCGCTTACATCGGGGGCCCGGGTGGGTCGTGGCAAGACCGCCAGCGCACCGCGATCGTCACCGAGACGGCTCGGGATCGCGCCGAACTGACGGTTCTCGGACCGTGCCCCTCGACCTTCGCCGCCGGCATCGGTGTCGCCGCCGCGGTGCGCGACTCGGGAGCGACGGCCGTCGTGCCCTACGCGACCGCGATCGGTCTCGGCGTGCAGTACGCCTTGCTCGCCGACCCGACGTTCGACCGAGACATCGTGGTCAGTTCGGAGCGGTCGGTCGTCGACACCCTGGGGCTCGTGGGGGTCCCCGCGGTCGACGTCGACGGCGACGAACTCGGCCGCGCCGCCGCGGAGCTCTTGCTCGAACGCATCCGCGATCCCGACGCCGAACCCACGAGGACGCGCCTGCCCGTTCCCGTGCAGTGGCCGGGCGCGTGACGGGCGCGTGACGCGCGCGTGCTGATGCGCGCGGCGCTCAGAGCAGCAGAACCGGCTTGATCGCCGTGCCCGAGTGCATGTCGGCGAGGGCGAGCCCCATCGACTCGAACGGGTACGTGCGCACGATGCGCTCGAGAGGCAACCGCCCGTCGAGTGCGAGACCCGCGAGCTGCGGAATGGATGTCGCAGGCACCGAGTCGCCCTCGAGAACCCCCGTGACCGTCTTGCCGACGAGCCGCGAGAGCGCGAGGGAGTCCGCGCCTCGACCGGAGGCGACGAGCGCGAGTGTGCCGCCCACGCGAAGCGCTGTGAGGCTCGCGTCGATCACGGAGGGGCGGCCGGACGTGTCGATCGCGGCATCCGCACCGTCGGGAAGGAGCCTCGCGAGCGCGGTCGGCACATCCATTCGACTCGCGTCGATCGTGTCGGTGGCTCCGACGGCGAGCGCGACATCCAGCCGTTCTGGTGCGACGTCGACGGCGATGATGCTCGCGGCCCCGGAGATGCGGGCCGCCATGATCGCCGATTGGCCGACCGCTCCCACACCGGAGACGAGCACTCGGTCGCCGGGCTGAACGCGCGCGACTCGCCACACCGCTCCCGCTCCGGTCTGGATACTGCACCCGAGTGGCGCCGCGAGTTCGTATGGCAGTTCGCCGGGGATGCGGACGACCGCTCGGCTGTCGACGACGGCGTACTCCGAGAACGACGACTGACCGAAGAATGATCCGTGCAGCGCGGAGCCGTCGGCGGCCTGCAGTGTCGCGCGCCCGTGCGGGTCGACCCCGGAGAAATTGCGTGCAATGAGTTCGGCGCACGCGGACGGGTGGCCGCCGGTGCACGCGCGGCAGGCGCCGCAGTGGGCGAACGACAGCGCCACTCTGTCGCCCACGTGGATTCCCGTGACGCCCTCGCCGACCGTTTCGACGTCGCCCGCCCCCTCGTGGCCGAGCACGATCGGCGTCGGCAGATCGCGATGGCCCGCGGCGACGGCGACATCGGTGTGGCAGATCCCGACGGCGCGGATGCGCACGAGCACGCTCCCCGGGCCCGGTTCGGGAACGCGGATGCTCCGCAGCGTGAACGGTGCACCGTGCGCGTCGACGACGGCGGCTCGAGAAGTGATCATGGCGGGCTCCTGTATGACGTCTGGTGTTTCTACCTCATTACATTGTGTGCAATCAGTGTTACGGGCGCGTGAAATAACGGACATTTCGCACCAGATTGCATGCACATCCCCTAGCGTCTCCAGCACGCACCATCGGTTCGCCTCCCCTCCTTGACCCTGCAGAAAGGACGCTCATGCGTTCGAAAACGATCCGCGTCGCCGTATCCGCCCTCGCCGTCGGCACTGTCGGCGTGCTCCTGGCCGGCTGTGGTGCCGGTGACTCCCCGGCCGAGGGCGAGTTCACCGTCACGATGGCCGCACTCCAGCCCGCGCCCTCGTTCGATCCCGCCGTCATCAACAACGGTCCCCTCTACAACTACGCCGCCTCCGCGTACGAGACGCTCGTGTTCCCCGAAGCCGACGGCACCCTCACCCCGGGGATCGCCACGGAGTGGGAGTACATCGACAACACGACGCTCACGATGGACATCCGTGACGACGTCGTCTTCGTCGACGGCACCGGGCTCGACGCCGATCTCGTCGTCGCCAACATCGAGCGCTATCGCACGACCCCCGGGCCGTACCAATCACGCATGAATTCGATCGACACCGTGACCGCGGTCGACGACGACTCGATCGAGTTCATCCTCAACACCCCCGACCTCTCCCTGCCCCAGGCGTTCTCGCTCACCCCGGGCATGATGGTGAGTCAGGCCGCGATCGACGACCCGAGCATCCTGCAGAGCGAGACGGCGGGATCCGGGCCCTGGATGCTCGACGAGTACATCGACGGCAGCGAATACACCTACGTGCGCAACCCCGAGTACTCCGGTCCGCTCGACGTCGAACCCGACGTTCTGCGCTACGTCGTCATCACCGACCTCACCGCTCAACTGAACGCCCTCCTCGCGGGAGACGTCGACATCACCGTCGCCCAGTGGACGCAGCGCGAGACCGCGGAGCAACAGGGCATGGCCGCCGTCGGCGGTGAGAGCAACGTCGGCGGGCTCTGGCTCATGGACAGGGAGGGCGAGGTCGTTCCCGCCCTCGGTGACGTCCGCGTGCGCCAGGCGATCAACCACGCGATCGACCGCGAGTCCCTCGGCGAAGCGCTGTGGAGCACCTTCCAGCGACCGACGGCGCAGGTGTTCGGCACGAGTACGAACGCCTACGACGAATCTCTCGACGACTACTACGAGTACGACCCCGACCGCGCTCGCGAGCTGCTCGCCGAAGCCGGGTACGCCGACGGCTTCGACCTGCCGATCCTCTCCCGCACGACGTTCGGCGACAGTGCGCGACTCGAGGCGACACTCCCGTTCCTGCAGGAGGTCGGCATCAACGCGACCATCGTCGACCGCACCAACGACTACTACGACGCGATGGCGGCGAAGGAGTTCGCGGCAGCGCAGTCACAGCAGAACGGAGTCACCGACGCCTACGTCGGCGCGTCGAACCTGCTCGTCGCGAATTCGCAAGTGAACCCGTTCGGAGTCACCGACCCCGAACTCGACGCGCTCATGGCGGATGCCGCAGCGGAACTCGACGCTGACGCCGCCGCCGAGAAGTGGCAAGCCGTGTCGGCGTGGGTCGTGGAGAACGCGTGGTTCGCACCGATCTCCTACTACCACACGCACAACCTCTACAACCCGGAGACGCTTGCGGGCGTCGAGCTCAGCGCCGGCCAGACCGTCGCCCTGCCGTTCACCTGGGTTCGTCCGTAACAGATCCCTCTCTCCCGCCGGGCCGACGTGATCGGCCCGGCGGGACCCCTCAACCGTCTCTCGCCTCGGGAAGGAGCAGCCATGCTCGGGTATCTCATCCGCCGTCTCGGCATCGCCGTTCTCATGGTCGGTATCGTCGGGTCGCTCGCATTCTTTCTCGTCGCAGCCATGCCCAACGACGTGACGCAGACCATCCTCGGTCCGGATGCGACGGCGCAGCAGCGCGCGGAACTACGCACGACCCTCGGCCTCGATCGACCCGTTCTCGTGCGGTTCGCGGACTTCTGGGGCGGGTTCGTGCAGGGCGACCTCGGGTCGTCACTCGTGACGGGGCGGCCGGTGATCGATCAGGTCATCGAGCGACTGCCCGTGACCCTCACGCTCGCGATGGGCGGAACCCTCGTGTGCGTCGTCATCGGTGTCGTCGTCGGCACGATCGCGGCGACGCGGGGCGGGGCGATCGACAGCGCGATCCGCGGCGTCTCGGGCGCCCTTCTCGCCCTGCCCAACTTCTGGTTCGCCGTCTTGCTCGTCTTCGTCTTCGCCGTGACCCTGCGCGTTCTGCCCGCGAGCGGATGGACGCCGTTCACGTCCGACCCCGCGCGCTGGGCCGTGCAACTGACCCTCCCGCTCGTCGCCATCGCGATCGGGTCGAGCGCCTCGATCACGAGGCAAGCGCGGATCGCGATGCTCGACGTGCTCCACCGCGACTACATCTCGACCCTGCGGGCCGCGGGAATCCCGGAGTGGCGGGTCATCTGGGTACACGCCCTCCGCAACGCGTCGATCCCCGTGCTCACGGTCGTCGGGCTGCAGTTCGTGAGCCTCTTCGGGGGAGCCGTCCTCATCGAGCAGGTCTTCTCCCTGCCCGGGGTGGGCCAATTGGCTCTCACGGCGGTCAACGTCGGCGACGTCCCCCTCATCCTCGGCATCGTCGTGTGCACGTCTGTCGTGATCCTCGCGATGAACCTCGTCGTCGACCTGCTCTACGGAGTCATCAACCCGAAGGCGAGACTCGCATGACCCGCACCACATCACCCGACAGCCCGCTGCGTCGGCTTCTCGCCCGCCCCGCGGCCGTCGCCGCTCTCGCGTTCATCGCGCTCCTGACGGTCGCGACGATCCTTCCCGGAGTCGTCGCCCCTCTCGACCCCATCGCCCAAGATCTCGGAGTCGCTCGTCAGCTGCCGAGCGCCGCCCACTGGCTCGGCACCGACGACTTCGGGCGCGACGTCTTCGCACGCATCGTGCACGGCGCCTCGCAGACCCTCGGAGGAGCGGCGCTCGCGACACTCATCGCGACCGTCATCGGCCTGCCGCTCGGCATGATCGCGGGATACAACCGCGGCGCCGCCGACGCGGTGATCTCGCGCATCGCCGACGTGTTCCAGGCGCTGCCGCTCATCATCCTGCTCATGGCGGTCATCGGCGTCTTCGGCAATGACAACCTCCCGGCGATGATCACGCTCGGCGTGGCCCTGAGCGACGGCTTCATCAGGCTCGCTCGCGCGACGACCCTCGGGGTGCGCGGTGAGCTCTACGTCGATGCCGCGCGCGTCGCCGGGATCGCCGTCGGTCGCATCCTCGTGCGGCACATCCTCCCCAACATCCGCGGGCCCCTCCTCGTGCAGGTGTCCCTCACCATGAGTACCGCCCTCCTCATTCAGGCGGGGCTCGGCTTCCTCGGGCTCGGCACCCCTCCGCCGGCACCGAGCTGGGGCGGACTCATCGCCAACGCCTCCGACCTCATCTACATCGCCCCGTGGTTGCTCGTGCCGCCGGGGGTCGTACTCATCCTGTCGATCCTCTCGTTCAACGTCATCGGCGACGCGCTCGCCGAAGATCGCCCGGGTGCGCGCCGCCGTGCGACGCGCATGCCGTGGTCGAAGCCGCTCCCCGTCGCCGACCAGCCCGTCGCGGTCGACCCCGCCTCGCCCGCCGACGACACCGCCGCCGTGAGCGTGCGCGGACTCGAGGTGTCGTTCGCAGACGCCGCCGGATCGTTCTCGGTCGTGCACGGGGTGAGCTTCGACGTCCGACGCGGTGAATCGCTCGGAATCGTGGGGGAGTCGGGGTGTGGCAAAACGGTGACCGCGAAAGCGCTCCTCGGCCTCATCGCGCCCGGCGGTCGCATCGCGAGCGGCAGCGTCCTCATCGGCGGGGTCGAGACCGTGGGGATGACGCCGAAGCAACTCCAGCGCATCCGCGGGTCGCGCATCGCCCTCATCTCGCAAGAGCCCATGGTGGCGCTCGACCCCACCTTCACCGTCGGGTCGCAATTGCGTGAGGCCGTTCGACACCACACGTCGCTGCGGGGTCGCGCCGTGCAGAATCGCGTGCTCGAACTCCTCGGTCTCGTCGGCATCGCCGACCCCGCTCAAGCGGCCGCGAGCTACACGTTCCAGATCTCGGGGGGCATGGCGCAGCGTGCCGCTATCGCCCTCGCCCTCGCGGGGGAGCCGGATGTGCTCGTCGCCGACGAGCCGACGACCGCGCTCGATGTGACGGTGCAAGCCGAGATCCTCGACCTGTTGCGCGAACTGCGCGACCGACTGGGGATGGCGCTCATCCTCGTGACCCACGACGTCGGGGTCGTCGCAGACGCGTGCGATCGCGCGATCGTGATGTACGCCGGCCAAGTGGTCGAAGCGGCCGCGGTCACCGATCTGCTCACGCGTCCGACGCATCCGTACTCCGTCGGCCTGCTCTCGTCGATGCCCGCCAACGCGACCTCGGGCGTGCCGATGCAGACGATCCCCGGGTCGGTGCCGCCCCCGCGCAGTTGGGCTGCCGGGTGCCGATTCGCCGACCGGTGCGCCCTCGCCGTCGACGAGTGTCGCACCGCCGTCGTTCCGCTCGCGCCCGTCGCGAACGCCGAGTCCCGCTGCATCCGCCCGCAGTCCGTCGCCGAGCTCACGCTCGCGCGCCACGACGAGAGGACCTCCGCATGACCGACCCGATCCTGAGCGTGCGCGGACTGCAGATGCGGTTCCGCCACCCCACGAAGCGCCGCACGTGGGTGCACGCCATCGACGACGTCGACTTCGATGTCGCCGAGGGCGAGATCGTGGGGATCGTGGGTGAATCGGGGTCGGGCAAGTCGACCATCGGGCGCTGCATCCTCGGACTCGAGACCCCGCTCGCCGGCGAGATGGTGTTCGGCGGCACCGACCTCGCGAAACACCAGATGCGACGCAACCGGCTCGACATCGCCCGACGACTGCAAGTGGTCTTCCAAGACCCCTACAGCTCACTCAACCCGTTCCGCACGATCGGCGAGATCCTCATCGAGCCCGTGCAAGCCACCCGGAGAGTGCCGACGGATGTCGCGCTCGAGCGAGCGCGCGACATGCTCGAACAGGTCGGCCTGCCTCGCGAGGCGGTCGACCGCTACGCAACCCAGTTCTCGGGCGGTCAGAGACAGCGCATCGGAATCGCGCGGGCTCTCATGATGGACCCACGACTCGTCATCTGCGACGAATCGGTGAGCGCCCTCGACCTCTCGACCCAGGCTCAAGTGCTCAACCTGCTGCAGTCGCTCGCTCGTGATCGCGGTCTCGCCTACATCTTCATCGCCCACGATCTCGACGTCGTGCGCTACCTCGCCGACCGGACGGTCGTGCTCTACCGCGGCCGTGTCATGGAGCAGGGCGACTCGGCGGCCGTGCACGCCGACCCTCTGCACCCCTACACGGCGGCCCTCCTCGCCGCCGTGCCCGTGACCGATCCCACCGAGCAGAGCGAACGGCGCGCGCTTCGAGCGACCGCACGTCGTGCCGCGGAGGCGACAGCGTCGGCGGCGGTCACGACGGGGCCGGCCACGGGCCACGCGGGGTGCCCGTTCGCGGCGCGCTGCGCCTTCGCCGAACCGGTCTGCACGACCACGCGCCCCGTCGACAGCGAGGTGGGGGAGCGCGCGGTCGCCTGCCACATGTATGCCGCGGCCAGCGGCCACACCCGCGCGGGGTTGGGCATGCCCAGCCTCGCGCCCCAGAAAGGACGCGCACTGTGACCACCCGACCGATCGCGACGACACTCGTCTCGCTCGAGACCGCCGACGGGTGGACGCTCGACGCCCTGCACTACCGCGACCCTCGACTCGACTCCGTTCCGCCGTCCGACCGGGTGGCGGTCGTGCACTTGCACGGCAAGGGCGGCAACATGACGAGCGGGATGTCCCGGTATCTTCCCGAACTGCTGCCCGGCGTCGAACATCTGAGCGTCAACATGCGCTGCCACGATCTGGCGACCTACTCGGGCCGCGGTGACGTTCCCGCGGGCGGGGGCATGTTCGAGTCACTCCGCGACGGCCACCACGACGTCCACGCCGCCGTGCGCTATCTCCGCGACGCGGGCATCGGAACCGTCGTGCTCGCGGGGTTCTCGTCGGGCGGCTGGTACGTCGGCGACTATTCGGCACGCCACCACGATGTCGACGCCCGTTTTCTGCTGTCGCCCCTCACCGACAACAAGACGCGACTCGCCTGGTGGTTTCCCGACGGAGACGGCATCGCCGAGCGCACCGAGCTCGCCGAAGCCCTCGTCGCCGCGGGCCGGCCCCACGAGCTCATCCCCGTGCCGAGCGACTACTGGGCCATCAGCGCCGACGCGTGGTTGCAGCGCGTCGGTGAGGAGGACGGCACCTGGCTCACCGCCCTGCGCGCCGACGACACCCCGGTGCTGCTCGTGTGGGGCACGGAGGAGTCGCGCGCGGAGCTGTGGCGCGAGCTCTACGACTCCTTTCCGGGCGCTCGCTCCCGCGCGGCGGTCGAGGGAGCGGAACACGACTTCGTCGGCTTCGAAACCGAGGTCGCGGGCCTCGTGAGCGAGTGGCTGTGGGATGTCTGCGCCGTCGACGCCGGCGCCCCGGGCACTGCGCGCACCGCACTGCACTTCGGCTGAGCCCACCCCACGACCACCCCCACCCCCACCCTGAGGAGATAACGCATGCCCGACATCACCGGATATCGCAAGAAGGTCGCCGTCATCGTGCCGTCGACCAACACCGTCGTCGAACACGACGTGGCGGCGCTGCGACCGCACGGTGTGACATTCCACACCGGCCGCATGTACATCGACAATCCCGACCTCGACAGTGACGAGGCGTTCGAGGCCCTGCTCGGCCAGATCCGCGCCTCGATCTCCGTCGCCATCCGCGACGTCATGACGGCGAAGCCCGACGTCATGATGATGGGGATGTCGGCCGAGACGTTCTGGGGTGGCGTCGAGGGCAACGCCTCGTTCATCGAGAGGGTCGAGGCGATGGCCGAGGGTCTCACGGTCTCGACGGGCGCGTCGGCGTGCCGGGCCGCTCTCGAGGCCATGGGGGTGACGAAGATCGCCGTGTTCTCGCCCTACCAGCCCGTCGCCGACGTCAACGTGCGTCGCTACTTCGAGGAGGCGGGGTTCGAGGTCGTCAACATCACGGGCTTGCGGTGCGCGTCGGCGACCGCCATCGCCGAGGTCACCCCGGAGCAGATCATCCGCACGCTCCGAGAGATCGACACTCCCGAGGTCGAGGCCATCGTGCAGGTCGGAACGAACCTGTCGATGCTCGGCGTCGCGGAGCAAGCGGAGCACTGGCTCGGCAAACCCGTGATCGCCATCAACGCCGCGACGGTGTGGCACTGCTTGAGAGGAGCAGGAATCACCGACACGTGGGGTGGCTACGGCTCCCTCCTGCGCGACTACTGATCCACTTCCACCGAGATTCGAGGAACACACCATGGCACCACAGTTCGACTTCGATGCGATCGTCGTCGGAGGCGGCCCCGTCGGCACGACGACCGCCCTCAAGCTCGCGAAGGGGGGCATGCGCGTCGCGATCTTCGAGAAACGGCAAGCGGCGACCCTCGAGCAGCGCGCGTCGACCTTCCACCCGCCGACCCTCGAGATGCTCGAGCCGCTCGGCCTCGCGCAACCGCTCATCGATCAGGGCATCGTCGCCCGGTCGTATCAGTTCCGGGACGCCAAACTGGGCAAGATCGTCGAGCTCGACTACGCGGTGCTCGAGAACGACACGCCCTACCCGTTCCGAGTGCAGGTCGAGCAGGGCAACCTCACCCGGGCCGCGCTCGCCGCCCTCACGTCCGAGCCTCTCGTTCAACTGCACCTCGGGAGCGAGGTCCTCGCGGTGCGCGACATCGACGGTGGATACGAGGTCGACATCGCGGGGGAGGGTGCAGGCACGCATACGGCGCGGTATCTCATCGGTGCCGACGGATCGCGCAGCGTCGTGCGGGAGACGCTCGGGGTCGCGTTCACGGGCCGTACCTACCCCGACCGCTATCTCGTCATCACGACGACGCTGCCGCTCCACGAGATCCTCGACGATCTGTCTGTCGTCAACTACGTCGCCGACCCGGTGGACTGGCACGTCCTGCTGCGCAACCCGAGCGGGTGGCGCGTGCTCTTCCCGACCTCGCCCGACACCCCGGACGAGACACTGCTCGACCCGGAGGAGGTGCGCTCCCAGCTCCGCAGGGTCGTGCCCGACTTCGACGGCTATCCCGTGGCGCACGTTACCCTGTACGAGATCCACCGGAAGGTCGCGGCGACCTTCAGGGTGGGGAGCACTTTTCTCGTGGGGGATGCCGCCCACGTCAACAATCCGCTCGGGGGGATGGGTATGAACAGCGGTATCCACGACGGGTTGCTGCTCGCCGACGTGCTGCTCGACACGGCCGCGGGCCGAGCGGACGACACCGCCCTCGACACCTGGGCCGAGCAGCGCAGGCACGTCGCCCTGAGCTACGTGGGCGAGGAGACCGAGGGCAACTGGAACGCGCTGCGGGATCGCGACGAGTCACGCCGAGCGATGCAGCGAGACGCGTGGCGCGCTCTCGGTGAAGACGACGCCGCCCGCCGAGAGTTCCTCCTCACCTCGTCGATGATCGCGAGTGTGCCTCGATGACGTCGTCGATGGAGGTCCCGTCGCTCGACAAGATGGAGTCGGCGACCGGGGGCGAAGTCGTGTTCTGGGAGCTGCGCTCCCGCATCATGAGCGGCGTTCTCGCACCCGGCGCGATCCTGCGGGCGCAAGCGTTCGCCGAGGAGTTCGGGGTCAGTCGCACCCCCGTGCGGGAGGCGCTTCAGAGGCTCGCCGAAACGGGGCTCGTCGAATACATCCCGAATCGCGGTGCGACCGTCATCGGATACACGCCCGAGCAGATGATCGAGACGTATTACGTTCGCGCGACCCTCGAGAGCCGTGCGGCCGCTCTCGCCGCGCCGCGGATCACGCCGGCCGAGCTCGCGACCCTCGCGCAGCTCATCGACGACATGGAGGAGTTCGTGCCCGGCGACACCGCGCAGGATGTCGGCGAACTCGGGCGCATCAACATCGACTTCCACAGGCTCATCGTTCAGGCCTCGGGAAGCAAGATGCTCGAGACCCTCGTGGGCACGGTCCGTCAGATGCCGCTCATGATCCGCAACTTCCAGAACTACGGCGAGACCTTCCGGCGGCGCGTCAACCACCAGCACCGCGACATCCTCACGGCCCTCGAATCGGGGGATGCCGAGTGGGCCGAGGTCGCGATGAAGTCGCACATCTTCGCGGCGCGCAACGCGGCGATGCGCGCGGGTCGCGCACACCACACCGCGGACTGCTGACGTGGCGCGCGAGTCCGGGGCCGGCGACGGTCCCGAGGACGGGCGTGCCCGCAAGCGCGCGAGGCCCGGGCGGATCGCCACTCTCGCCGCGGTCGGAACCACGGTCGTCACCGTGCTCCCGGTCTTCCTCGTCGGTGGTCTCTCGGTGCAGCTCGGCGCCGACACCGGCCTGGGTCCAGCCATGCTCGGCATCGTCGTCGCCGTCTACTGGGCGAGCTCGGCGAGCTTCTCGTCGGCCGCCGGTCGGCTCTCCGCTCGCATCGGGTCGCGCAGCGGCATGGCGGCCGCGGCCCTCGGCGGGGGAGTGGCCCTCGCCGGTATCGCCGCACTGACGCCGACGTGGCCGTGGCTGTGTCTCTGGCTCGTCGTCGCGGGAGCAGCCAACGCCCTCGGGCACCCACCGTCGAACGCACTCATCGCCGCCGAGGTGTCGAGGCGCAACCGGGCTCTCGCCTTCGGGCTCAAACAGGCGGCGATCCCGCTCGCGACCCTCAGTGCCGGGCTCGCCGTCCCCGTTCTCGCCCTGACCCTCGGCTGGCGCTGGAGCTTCGCGATCGCCGCGGGGTTCGCGCTCGTCATGGTCGTCGTCGTCGGTCTGACGGTTCCATCGCTCGCGAGCCCGAGGTCGGGGCGTCCGCCTCGCGGTGCCCGGATCCCCGCGTCACTTCTCCCCTTCCTCCTGCTGGCGTCGACCGCGAGCGGCCTCGGCGCGGCGCAAGCGAACGTCATCGGGGCGTTCACCGTCTCGGCCGCCTCGCAGTCCGGTTTCTCGGCCGCGAGCGCCGGACTGCTCTTGAGCCTCGGAAGCGTCGCCGGAATCGTGGCGCGCCCCCTCGCGGGTCTCGCCGCCGACCGGAGGATCGGGGGCACGATGGCGACAGTGTCGCTCATGCTCGCGACCGGTGCTCTCGGACTCGTCGGGATGGCGATCGGGTTGCCCTGGACCTTTGCCGTCGGGTGTGTGCTCGCGTTCGGTCTCGGGTGGGGGTGGAACGGGCTCGTGCACTTCGTCGTCACCGACGTCAGCCACCCGTTCGGCGCCCAGGCGACGGGTCTCGTGCAGGCGGGCGCCTACATCGGCAGCGCCGCCGGGCCCTTCGTGTTCGGGTTCGTCTTCGACAGTTTCGGGCCGAGCGTCGGGTGGAGCTGCGCCGCCGTCGTCGCGGTGCTCGCCGCGATCGTCGCGCTGCTCGCCCACCGCATCCGCCCCACAGACCATCCCCTCGAAAGGACAGAACCATGAGCGACACCACGGCACACGACTACCTCGAGAACGGCTTCAACGGGCGACTCGGTTTCGGCGAGCGCCCCGCGCTCGTCGTCATCGACTTCGTCGACGCCTACCTCGAGCCCGATTCGCCGCTCTACGCGGGGGTCGAGATCGAACTCGAGTCGGCGACCCGCGTTCTGCACGCGGCGCGGGCCGCGCGCATCCCGGTCATCTACACGGTCGTCGAACAGGAGACGTCGGGCGCCGGTGGCGGACTGTTCGCCCGCAAGGTCAGCGGGCTCTCGACGCTCGCGGCGGGATCACCGCTCGGGGCGATCGCCGCGCCGCTCACCCCCGAGCCCGGGGAGAGCGTCGTGAGCAAGAAGTACGCGAGCTCGTTCTTCGGCACGTCGCTCGCGTCCGACCTCACGGTGCTCGGGCGCGACAGCGTCATCCTCGTCGGGCTGAGCACGTCGGGATGCGTGCGCGCGACGGCGGTCGACGCCATGCAACACGGGTTCATCCCCCTCGTCGTGCGGGAGGCGGTGGGCGACCGCCGACCCGAACCCCACGCTGCGGCGTTGTTCGATCTCGACGCCAAGTACGCGGATGTCGTGTCGGAGGCGGACACTCTCGCACACCTCGGGGGGCTCGTCGCCTGAGCGGGCGCGGGACCGGCCGGGCGGGACCAGCCGGGCGCCGGCCGGTCCCGCCCGTGCGGTCAGTCGGCGGCCGGCCCGACGACGTGCTCCGACCGCGCGCCGGAGAGAGCGATCGCGTCGGGGAGGCTCGCATCCCAGTCCTTCGCGATGACGCGAGCGCCCGTCAGCACGCCGGAATCCGCCGAGCACAGCCACACGGCGGGCGCGGCCATGATGGCGGGGTCGAGCAGCTGACCGTCGGCGCCCGACGTCGCCGACGCGGGCAGCAGATCGGTGGCGCACGCACCGCCCGGAAGCAGGAGGTTCGCCGTGACCCCCGACCCGCGGAGGTCGTCCGCCCACGACCTCGTCATCGCCTCGAGCGCCGCTTTGCTCGGACCGTACGGCGCGTAGCCCCGCCGAGTCATCGTCACGGCGCTCGTCGACACGTTGACGATGCGTCCGTCTCGCTGCGCGAGAAGGTGCGGCATCGCCGCTTTCGCGAGCGAGAAGGGGCCGTTCACGTTCGTCGCGATGATGCCCGACCACGCGGCATCCGGAATCTCCCAGAAGTGCACGGGGTCGGTCGTGAAACTCTCACTCACGACCCGCATGCCGCGTCCCGCGTTGTTGACGACCGCGTGGAGGCCGCCGAAAGCCTCGAGGGTCGCGTCGACGACGGCGGGGCCGGTGGCGGGGTCGGCGGCATCGGCGACGAGAGACAGCACGCGGCCCTCATCCCCTGTCCGCACGACGGCCTCGCGGGTGAGGCTCTCGAGTTCGGGGGAGAGGGACGACGCGGTGACGGTGACCGCGTAACCCGCGTCGAGGAGGGCGAGCGCCATGACGCGCCCGAGCCCTCGGGCCCCTCCCGTGACGATCGCGACGCGTCTCGTGTGACTCGGTTCGGGGCTGCCCTCGGCACTCACAGTGTTCATGGCCGAAGCATTGCATGCAATATTGGCGGTTTGAACCACATTTAACGACGATGAAACACGAATCGCATACATTTTGACGCGGTGATACTCGCCGACCCCAAGGAGACCCCGTGCACATCGACTCGTTCATTGGTGGCCGCGCCGTGGCCGGCGTCGGGGGAGCGACGATCGCTCGTGTCGATCCCTCCGACGGTGTGACAGTCGTGGGCACGGTCGCAGACGCCTCAGCCGACCACGTGTCGGCGGCGATCGGCGCCGCTCGCGCGGCGGCTTCCGAGTGGGCCGCGGTGTCGGCGCTCGACCGCGCCTCGCTCGTGCGCGACGCGATCGGTGCCGCCGTCGACGCGGGACCCCACAGCGGCGACCTCATCGCGTCGGAACTCGGCAAGCCCGCCCACGAGGCGGCGGGGGAGTTCGCCTTCGCCCGCGCTCTCGCCGACTACTGCGCGGAGCACGCGGTCCACGTGTGCGCCGACACCACCGTGGATGATGCGGAGAGTCTTCTCGTCACGGTCTCGGAGCCCTTCGGTGTCATCGCCGCGATCACTCCGTGGAATGCGCCCGTGATCCTCGCGGCCCTCAAGATCGTGCCCGCTCTCATGACGGGCAACACGCTCGTGCTCAAGCCCTCCCCCCTCGCCCCTCTCGCGGTCACGAGCTTCGTCGCCGCGGTCGCGGCCCGGCTGCCCGCCGGCGTGCTCAACGTCGTCAACGGGGGAGCGGATGCGGGCGCCGCCCTCGTCGGCGACAGCAGGGTCGACCTCCTCACCTTCACGGGCGGCCCGTCGACCGCGCGGGTCATCGGCGCCGCCGCCGCGACGCTCATCAGGCCGACGGTCATGGAGCTCGGTGGCAACGACGCCGCGCTCGTGCTCGACGACGCCGTGTTCGACGACGAGCTGTACTCGCGCATCCTCGTCGGGGCGTTTCTGACGAGCGGGCAGGTCTGTATGGCGATCAAGCGGGTGTTCGTGCCCGCGGCGCGTCACCGCGAGTTCGTCGACGGGCTCATCGAGACGGCCGCTCGCACGGTCCGGGTGGGAGATCCGCACGACCCGACGACCACGATGGGTCCCGTCGTGAGTGGCGACCAGAAGGCGCGCATCGCGGCGCTCGTCGAGTCGGCTCGCGTCGCCGGCGGTCGCGTCGTCGAACTCGGCTCGATAGATCCGACCGTCGATCCCGGAGGATTCTGGATGCGCCCCGTGCTCGTGCTCGGGCTCGACGACGAGCACGAGCTCGTGCGGGAGGAGCAGTTCGGTCCCGCGCTCCCGATCCTCACCTACGAGTCCCTCGACGACGCCATTGCGAGGGCGAACAGCGTCGAGCACGCCCTCGCGTCATCCGTGTGGTCGACCGACACCGAGCGCGCGACCGGTGTGGCTCGGCGATTGCGCGCGGGAATGACCTTCATCAATTGCCACAACAGGTCGGGCATCTCGCTTCGCGCCGCGTTCGGCGGGCGCGGATTCTCGGGCCACGGTCGCGAGTTCGGCGAAGCGGGCATGCGGGAGTACCTGCAGTCCCACTCGATCAACTATCCCGTCGCGGCGCGACCCGGGCACGTGCTGAACGCGAGCGCCTACCCGGTCTCGTAAGACTCCGCCCGCACGTCCGAGCGCGGCGGCGCCGTGCTGTCTCGCAGCACGAGGTGCGTCGGCACGAGAGTCGTTCCGACCTCGACCGACCCCGTGCGCAACTGGGTGAGCACGCGCGCGACGCACTGTCGGCCCATCTCGGCGAAATCCTGGTGCACCGTCGTGAGCGGGGGAGAGAACGACGACGCCTCGGGGATGTCGTCGAACCCGACGATGCTCACATCGTGGGGCACGCGAAGACCGCGTTCGCCGAGCGCCCGATACAGGCCGAGGGCCATCTGGTCGTTGGCGCAGAACACGGCCGTGCACTCGGGGGTGTCGGCGATCGTCTGACCCGCGCGATAGCCGGACTCCGCGCTCCAGTCGCCGTGCAGGATGCCGGGGACCTCCCGACCCGCGGCAGTCAGGGTCGAGCGCCACGCCCGCGCGCGCCTCTCGGCCGAGAAGCTGTCCTCCGGCCCCGAGATGTGCCACACGGTCGAGTGGCCGAGGTCGAGCAGGTGCTGCACCGCTTGCCTCGTGCCGTCGGCCTGGTCGGTGTCGACGACGGGAAATCGATCGCCGGCGTCGGAATCGACGATGACGACTTTGGCGTTCGGCGGGAGCGTGAACGGCGCCGAGTCGAGCAAGTGCATCTCCATGACGACGATGACCGCATCGACGGCGGCTTCGTCGACTCGCGTAAACGCGGTGCGGATGCTGCCCTCGGTCGGGGCGCCCGGGATGAGCGTGATCGCGTACCCCGCTTCGGCCGCCGACGTCGCGATCGCCTCGAGGGTGCGCATGTTGCCCGTCGTCGCGAGAGTGAAGAGGATGACGCCGATCGTGCGGAACTCTCCGCGCTTGAGAGCGCGAGCCGCACTGTTGGGGCGGTAGCCGAGCTCCGCCATCGCGGTCAGCACGGCCGTGCGCGTCTCGTCGACGACGCCCTCGTAGCCGTTCGCGACCCGGGAGACCGTCTGAGCAGACACTCCCGCGCGCTTGGCGACGTCGGCCATCGAAACACGACGAGGGGCCTCCGCGGTCAACTCCGCTGTCATACCGCCACTCTACGGGCTGCGGCGGCGCTGTGGTTGCGCAAACATCGAGAACGTGCTCTCATGGTTGCGTAAACAATCGACGCAGATCGTAGACAGGTCAACGCATGACAGTGACGTCTCCCCCCGTGGTCGCTCCTCCGAGCGCCACGATGATGAAACCCCGCCGACAGCGCACCTCGTGGACGGGGTGGGCGTTCATCGGCCCCTTCGTCGTCGTCTTCGCGCTCGTCTTCCTCGCGCCGATCGCGTACTCGATCTGGCTGAGTCTCTTCCGCGACCAGCTCGTGGGCGGCAACGAGTTCGTCGGTCTCGACAACTACGTGCAAGCCCTCGGCGACGACCAGTTCTGGGCGGCCTTGGGAAGGGTCGCGCTCTTCCTCGTCGTGCAGGTTCCCGTCATGCTCGGTCTCGCGATGATCGCGGCCCTCGCCATCGACAGCGGCCGCCTCTACGGCAAGAGCTTCTTCCGCATCGCGATCTTCCTCCCCTACGCCGTGCCTGCAGTCGTCGCGGCACTCATGTGGGGGTTCATGTACGGCACCCGATTCGGGCTCGTCGGCAACATCAACGATTTCTTCGGCATCAGCCTGCCCAACCCGCTCTCGCCGGAGCTCGTGCTCGCGTCGATCGGCAACATCGTGACGTGGGAGTTCATCGGCTACAACATGCTCATCTTCTATGCCGCCCTGCGCGTCATCCCGACGTCGCTCTATGAGGCGGCGGAGATCGACGGAGCCGGCCAGATGCGCATCATCACGGCCATCAAGCTCCCGGCCATCCGCGGGGCCATCGTCATCGCGACGATCTTCTCGATCATCGGGAGCTTCCAGCTCTTCAACGAACCGGCGATCCTGCAGAACCTCGCCCCGAACGCGATCACGACGTCGTTCACCCCCAACCTCTACGCCTACTCGCTCTCGTTCGCGGGTCAGCAGTACAACTACTCCGCGACCGTCGCGATCATCATGGGCATCCTCACCATGGTCATCGCCTACATCGTGCAATTGCGCGGTATGAGAAAGGACGGATGACCCGTGGCCACCACCATCGCGACGAGACCGACCTCCGGCTCGACCCCCCGGCTCCGCCCGGCACGTCGCCCCAAGCCCATCGGGTCGATCGAGCGCCCGCGCCGGAGCGTTCTGCTCACGGTGCTCACGGGCATCATCCTCGTCTACTCGCTCATTCCCCTCGTGTGGTTGCTCGTCAACTCGACGAAGACCCAGGGGAGCCTGTTCACCTCGTTCGGGCTGTGGTTCAGCGGCGACTTCGCCCTCTTCACGAACATCCGCGACACCCTCACCTACAACGACGGCATCTTCGTGCGCTGGTTCGGCAACACGGTGCTCTACGTGGTCGCGGGAGCCGGCGGAGCAACCCTCCTCGCCGTGCTCGGCGGCTACGCCCTCGCGAAGTTCAACTTCCCGGGAAAGAAGGCGATCTTCGCGGTCGTCATCGGCGCGGTCGCCGTGCCCGGCACCGCCCTCGCCGTTCCGACGTTCCTCATGTTCAGCCAGATGGGCATCACGAACACCCCGTGGGCCGTCATCATCCCGTCGCTCGTCTCCCCCTTCGGGCTCTACCTCATGTGGACGTTCGCGAGTGAAGCCGTGCCGACCGAGCTCCTCGAGGCGGCGCGCATCGACGGGGCCTCCGAAGTGCGCACCTTCTGGCAGATCAGCGTTCCGCTGCTCGGCCCCGGCATCGTGACCGTGCTGCTCTTCACGATGGTCGCGACGTGGAACAACTACTTCCTGCCGCTCATCATGCTGCGCAACCCCGACTGGTACCCGCTCACCCTCGGGCTCAACCAGTGGAACGCGCAAGCGACGACCGCGGGAGGCGAAGCGATCTTCAACCTCGTGCTCACGGGCTCGCTACTCACGATCCTGCCGCTCATCGCCGCGTTCCTCGTGCTGCAGCGCTACTGGCAGTCCGGCCTCGCGGCCGGAAGCGTCAAGGAGTGACCCCGAGGCATCCGCGCCCCACGACCATCCCCGTGAACTCGACAACGAAGTGAGAGACACACCCGTGAAGACACCGACACCCACACCGACGAAGACACCGAACACCCTCCGGCGCCGAGCCCTCACCGGAGCGGCCATCGCGGCGACAGCGGCGCTGACCCTCGCGGGGTGCTCGGGAGGGTCGGGAGCCGACTCCGGCGCGGGCGCCGACGAGGGTGGCTCGATCACCGTGTGGTCGTGGGAGCCGACCCTCGATCAGGTCGTCGCCGACTTCGAAGAGGAGTACCCGAACGTCGAGGTCGACCTCGTCAACGTCGGAACCGGCCCCGACCACTACACCGCACTGCAGAACGCGATCGCCGCGGGCGACGGGGTTCCGGATGTCGCGCAGCTCGAGTATTTCGCCCTCCCGCAGTTCCGGCTCGCCGACTCCATCAGCGACCTCACCGAGTTCGGCGCCGACGAGCTCGACGGCACCTACACGGCGGGGCCCTGGAGTTCGGTGCAGTCCGACGGCGGCGTCTACGGACTCCCCATGGACTCCGGCCCCATGGCGATGTTCTACAACGAGGAGGTCTTCGACCGTCTCGGCGTCGACGTGCCGACCACGTGGGACGACTACCTCGAGGCGGCCCGCGAGCTCCACGCCGCCGACCCCGACGTCTACATCGCGAACGACAACGGCGACCCGGGTCTCACGACGAGCGCACTCTGGCAAGCGGGCAGCACGCCGTACTCGGTCGACGGCACGAGCGTGTCGATCGACTTCTCGCAAGAGGGCACGACGCGCTACGTCGACCTGTGGCAGCAGCTCATCGACGAAGAGCTCCTCGCCCCGATCTCGCTCTGGACAGACGAGTGGTACCAGGGGCTCGGCGACGGCACGATCGCGACCCTCAACTACGGAGCGTGGATGCCCGCGAACTTCTCGTCTGCCGTCGAGGCCGGGTCTGGCGCCTGGCGTGTCGCCCCGACCCCGCAGTGGCAAGAGGGTGAGACGAACACCGCGGAGAACGGCGGTAGCGCTCTCTCGGTGCCCGAGGCGTCGGAGAACAAGCAACTCGCCTACGACTTCATCGAGTACGCGAACGCGGGTGACGGCGTGCAGTCGCGCATCGAGAACGGTGCCTTCCCCGCGACCGTCGCCGATCTCGAGTCCGACGAGTTCTTGAACATCGAGTTCGAGTACTTCGGTGGTCAGAAGGCCAACGAGATCTTCGCCGAGTCGGCCGCGAACGTCGTCGACGGCTGGAGCTACCTGCCGTTCCAGGCCTACTCCAACAGCATCTTCGGCGACACCGCCGGCCAGGCCTACGTGGGGGGCGCGACCCTGCAGGAGGGCCTCGACGACTGGGCCGAGGCCTCGGCGTCGTACGCCGAAGAGCAGGGTTTCACGGTCGACTAGGCCGGCTCGCTCGCGCTCCACCACCCCCGCACCACACCGCTCCACTCCTCCGCAATCAACTCAACAACGAAGTGAGAGGCACCACCATGAAAAGCACCACCCGTCGCCGCGCCCTGACCGGCGTCGCACTCGCCGCAACCGCGGTGATCACGCTCGCCGGCTGCTCGTCGTCGTCTGACTCCGGCCCGTCGCCCGAAGAGGGCGGCTCGCTGCTCATCTGGGCGTGGGAGCCCACCCTCGAGCAGGTCGTCGCCGACTACGAAGACGAGAACCCCAACGTCGACATCGAACTCGTCAACGTCGGCACGGGCAACGACCACTACACGGCGCTGCAGAACGCCATCGCGGCGGGCTCGGGCGTTCCCGACGTCACCCAGCTCGAGTACTACGCGATGCCTCAGTTCACCCTCGCCGAATCCGTCGTCGACCTCTCCGAGTTCGGCGCCGGCGACCTCGCCGACAGCTACTCGCCCGGACCCTGGGGATCGGTGCAGTCCGGATCGGACGAGGGCGTCTACGGCCTCCCGATGGACTCGGGCCCCATGGCGATGTACTACAACGCCGAGGTCTTCGACCGCTTGGGCGTCGACGTGCCGACGACGTGGGACGACTACGTGCAGGCCGCACGCGACATCCAGGAGGCCGACCCCGAGGTCTACCTCGCCAACGACACCGGCGACGCCGGAACGACGACGAGCATGATCTGGCAGGCCGGCGGTGAGCCGTACACCGTCGACGGAACCGACGTCTCGATCGACTTCTCCGACGAGGGCACGACCCGCTACACCGACATGTATCAGCAGCTCCTCGACGAAGACCTCCTCGCCCCCATCACCGGGTGGAGCGACGAGTGGTTCCAGGGCCTCGGCAACGGCTCGATCGCGACCCTCACGGTCGGCGCGTGGATGCCCGCGAACCTCGAGTCGAGTGTCGAGGCGGGCGCGGGCGACTGGCGCGTCGCCCCGATGCCCCAGTGGGACGAGGGCGAGATGGCGACGGCCGAGAACGGCGGAAGCGCGCTCTCCATCCCCGAGCTCGGTGAGAACAAAGAGCTCGCGTACGACTTCATCGAATACGCCAACTCGGGTGACGGCGTGCAGACCCGCATCGACGGCGGCGCGTTCCCCGCGACGGTCGCCGACCTCGAGTCCGACGAGTTCCTCAATGTCGAGTTCGAGTACTTCGACGGGCAGAAGGCCAACGAGATCTTCGCCGAGTCGGCCGCGAACGTCGTCGAGGGCTGGAGCTACCTCCCCTTCCAGGCCTACTCGAACAGCATCTTCAACGACACCGCCGGCCAGGCGTACGTCGGGGGAGTGACGCTCCAGGAGGGCCTCGAAGACTGGCAGGACGCCTCGCTGTCCTACGCGGGCGAGCAGGGCTTCACGGTCGACTGAGTCTCGTCGACCACCGGTTCGGGGGCGAGGTCGACGACCTCGCCCCCGACGCACGACATCCATCACCACCGTCACCTCGGGCATCGCCCGGCGGTGACACGCCGACCACCGAGGAGAACCGACCATGTCGGAAAGCACCCTGAACCGACGCTGGGTCCGCCCCACGACCGACGCCGCACCGCGCATCGAATACGGTGCCGACTACAACCCCGATCAGTGGCCTCGCGAGGTGTGGGACGACGACATCCGTCTCATGCGCGAGGCGGGGGTCACGATCGTCTCCGTCGCGATCTTCTCGTGGGCACGCATCCAGCCCGCAGCGGATGTCTGGGACTTCGAGTGGCTCGACGACGTCATGGATCTGCTGCACGCCAACGGCATCTCGGTCGACCTCGCGACCGCGACCGCGTCGCCGCCCCCGTGGCTCACGACGGCGCACCCCGAGATCCTCCCGGTGACCCGCACCGGCGAGATCGTCTACCCGGGCGCGCGGCAGCACTGGCGCCCCACGTCCGCGATCTTCCGCGAGCACGCCGTGCGTCTCGTCGAAGCGATCGCGACGCGATACGCCGAGCACCCCGCACTCGCCGCGTGGCACATCTCGAACGAGCTCGGGTGCCACAACATCTGGGACTACTCCGACGACGCCGCGCGCGAGTTCCGCCTGTGGCTCGAGCGACGATACGGCACGATCGACGCCCTCAATGCGGCGTGGGGAACGGCCTTCTGGTCGCAGCGCTACGGAACATGGAACGAGATCCTGCCCCCGAGACTCACCGCCTCGCACCCGAACCCGACTCAGCAGATCGACTTCAAGAGGTTCTCGTCCGACGCCCTCCAGGACTACTTGCGTGTCGAGCGCGACATCCTGCGGCGCATCACGCCCGAGGTCCCGATCACGACCAACTTCATGGTCATGAACGAGACGAAGGGCATGGACTACGCCGCGTGGGCCGACGAGATCGACTTCGTCTCCAACGACCACTACGTCATGCCGGGGTCGCAGAACCTCGACGAGCTCTCGTTCTCGGCGAGCCTCACCGGCTACCTCGGCGGAGGGCGCCCGTGGTTCCTCATGGAGCACTCGACGAGCGCCGTCAACTGGCAGCCCATCAACGTGGCCAAGAAGCCCGGTTCGATGGCGCGCGACTCGCTCACGCACGTCGCCCACGGCGCTGACGCGGTGTGCTTCTTCCAGTGGCGCCAATCGGCCGCGGGTGCGGAGAAGTTCCACTCCGGCATGGTGCCGCACGCGGGGGAGCACAGTGCCCTGTTCCGCGACGTCGTCGGGCTCGGAGACATCCTCAAGACCCTCGCTCCCGTCGCCGGGTCGCACTCGGTCGCCGCTCGCGCCGCCATCCTGTTCGACTGGGACTCGTGGTGGGCCGTCGAGCAGGACTCCCACCCCACCGAGCTCCTCAACTACAAGAGCGAAGCCCTCGACTGGTATTCGGCGTTCCTCGACCTCGGCGTGCGCGCCGACGTCGTGCCGACGGGCACCCCGCTCGACGGCTACGACGTCGTCGTCGCGCCCGTGCTCTACGTCATGCCCCAGAGCACGATCGACGAGCTCACCGCCTACACCGAGCAGGGCGGTCACCTCGTGACGACCTACTCGTCGGGGATCGTCGACGAGAACGATCACGTGTGGCTCGGCGGGTACCCCGGCGCGCTGCGCGACGTGCTCGGCATCCGCATCGAGGAGTTCGGGCCGCTCCTCGCGGGCGAGACCGTGTCTCTCGACAGCGGAGCCGTCGGGTCGATCTGGACGGATCGTATCGACGTCACGAGCGAGGCGATCGAGGTGCTCGCGCGCTACGACACGGGCGACCAGGCAGGCCGCCCCGCCGTGACCCGCAACCCGGTCGGCTCGGGAACGGCGACCTACGTGTCGACGAGACTCGGGCAGGTCGGCATCGCGACCGTGCTGCGCCCCGTGCTCGAGCGCGCGGGCGTCGAGAGCGAGCTCCCCGAGGGCGTGCGCGGGCTCGTCGAGCTCGCGGTGCGCGGAGACGGCGACGAGCAGTTCTGGTTCCTCATCAATCGCACGGACGCCCCGGTGCCGCTCGACGGTGTCGAGGGAGAGGTGCTCGTGAACGTGAGTGCCGATGACCCCGTGGCAGGGGAGCTCGGAACGCGCGGTGTCGCTGTCGTGCGTCGACAGGCGAGCGACGCGCATCCGAAGACGGAGTCGTGAGCGACAGCGATCCCCGCGAGGGCGAACCGATCGAGACCGCACGGCGCGTGCGGCATTACCGTGCGGGCGGCGTGAGTCTCGTCGTCGACCTCGCGGACGGCACCCTTCCCCGGCTCGTTCACTGGGGTGCCGACCTCGGCGAACTCGGCTCTGCCGAACTCGCCGACCTCGTGGCGGTCACCGTTCCTCCCGTCGCGACGAGCGTGCCTGACGTGCCCGTGCGGCCCAGCATCCTGCCCGAACAGTCGAGCGGGTGGCTCGGCTCGGGCGGTCTCGCGGGCCACCGGTCGGGGCGACGGTTCTCGACGGCGTTCCGCGTCACGGGCTACGACGACGCGGCGCCGGCCCGCACGGACGATCGCGGGGGATCGGGCCCGCGCGACCTCGCGCACCGCATCGTCGTGACGGCGCACGACACCGAGACGCAGCTCTCGCTCACGCTCGAAATCGAGCTGACCGACGCCGGACTGCTGCGCACGCGAGCGCGCGTCGGCAACATCGGCGTCGACGACTACACGGTCGACGCGCTCACCCCCGTGCTGCCGGTTCCGCGCGAGGCCGACGAGATCCTCGACCTCACCGGGCGCCACTTGCGCGAGCGCAGTCCGCAGCGGCATGCCTTCACTATCGGCACCCACACGAGGGAGAGCTGGCGCGGGCGCACGGGTCACGACGCTTCACTCGTGCTCGTCGCCGGGCGCGCGGGCTTCGGGTTCCGCGAGGGCGAGGCGTGGGCCGTGCACACGGCATGGTCGGGCAACCACCGCACCCTCGCCGAGCGGATGCCGTCGGGCGACAGCCTGCTCGCGGGGGGCGAGGCTCTGCTCCCGGGCGAGGTCATCCTCGCGCCGGGCGAGCACTACGCGTCGCCGTGGCTCTACGGAAGCTGGGGGCGGGGTCTCGACGCGATCTCCGCACGCTTCCACGCGCACATCCGCTCACGCGAGACTCGCGAGCGCGGCCCGCGACCGGTGCTCCTCAACGTGTGGGAGGCCGTGTACTTCGAGCACGATCTCGACACCCTCACGGAACTCGCCGATCGCGCCGCCGAGGTCGGGGTCGAGCGCTACGTGCTCGACGACGGGTGGTTCCGCGGACGACGCGACGACAGCGCGGGGCTCGGCGACTGGATCGTCGACGAGACCGTGTGGCCGAACGGGCTCACCCCCCTCATCGACCACGTGACCTCCCTCGGCATGGAGTTCGGGCTGTGGTTCGAGCCCGAGATGGTCAACCCCGACTCCGACCTCGCGCGCGAGCATCCTGACTGGATTCTCTCCGCGGGCGAGCGGGGGCCCCTCCTCGCGCGCCACCAGCACGCCCTCAACCTCACGATCCCCGCCGCCTACGACCACATTCTCGGGAGGGTCGACGCGATCCTCTCGGAGAACGCGATCGACTTCGTCAAGTGGGATCACAATCGCGACCTCCTCGAGGCCGCGACGCGCTCCGACGGGCGCGCGGCCGTGCACGAGCAGACGCTCGCTTTCTACCGGATGCTCGACGAACTGCGGTCGCGGCATCCCCACCTCGAGATCGAGTCGTGCGCCTCGGGCGGGGGGAGGATCGACCTCGAGGTGCTCGAACGCACCGACAGGGTGTGGACCTCCGACACCATCGACGCTCTCGAGCGCCAGCAGATCCAGCGATACACGCAACTGCTCGTTCCGCCCGAGATCATGGGTGCACACGTCGGGGCGGAGCGCTCGCACACCACCGGGCGACGTCACGATCTCGCGTTCCGAGCGGGCACCGCGCTCTTCGGGCACCTCGGTATCGAGTGGGACCTGCGCGAGGCGACCACCGAGCAGCTCGACGAGCTCGCGGGCTGGGTCGCGCTGCACAAGAGACTGCGGCCCCTGCTGCACTCGGGCGAGACCGTGCGGGCGGATCATCCCGACCCTGCGCTCCTCGTGCACGGCGTCGTCGCGAACGATCGCTCGGAGGCGGTGTTCGCGCTCGTCATGGTGCAGTCGCCCGTCGCGTCACCCCCCGGTCGGGTGAGACTGCCCGGCCTCGACGCGGATGCGCGCTACCGCGTGGAGCGCGTGAGTTCCGCCCCGGCGCCGGTCGTGCCGCTCGCCGAGTCGGGCGCCGGGCCGGGCATCGGGATTCCCGCGTGGTGGGCGACGGCGCCCGTGCTGAGCGGCACCGTGCTCGCCGAGATCGGGGTGCAGGCCCCGGCGCTCTTTCCCGAGCAGCTCGAACTGCTCCACGTGCACCGCGTCTAACGGCGACGGGGGCCGCGCCGGCGGCGCCGCGCCGCACCGCCGCGACCGCTCGGTTCCTTCGCCCGGGCCCGGGCCCGGGCTTGGGCCTCGACCCGGGCGGGCTGCGGTGCCGTGCGCAGTCCCGCCCACAGGGAGACCCCGGCCCCGATGAACCCCACGACCGTCGCCGTCGCGAGGGGCGCGAAGAACGGGTCGTCCGAGGGGAGGGAGAACGTGAACCACACGAGCAGGAGACCCGCGCCGAGCGCACTCGCGGGAGCCAGCCATGTGAGGGCGTCTCGAGCAGGCCCCCGCTCTCGCGCGCGACCGCGACCGGCCCGGGTGAGAACCCATCCGAGCACCCCGAGCGCCGTCGCGAGCGCGCTGAGCGCGACGATGGCCACGGCGGGCCACACGATCTGCGCGTGCGCCGCCCTCAGCGCCGCCTCGTCCGGTTCCGAGAATGTTCCGCGCGGGAAGTCCAGGAGCACCCCGACGTCGTCGCGCGTGACCGTCGTCGGATAGAGGCCGCTGTCGGTGTGCCCGATCTCGAGCGACCGGGTGGCCGTGCCATCCGCGCTCCCGACCGCCTCGACCATGATGTCCGCCTGGATGTCGTCGCGGATGTCCCCGAAGGCGATAACGCCGTCGCGCCACTCGCGCCGGGCGTCCGCATCCGACGTGTCGACGACGAGCCACCCCGCCCGGGTCGACTCCGCGAGGAGCTCGTCTGCCGCCCTCAGCTCGAGCCGGAGCGGATCGACGAGATCGTCGCCGGCACCGTATTCGAAGGCCCACCCCGAGAGCAGCGCCGCCCATCGCACCCTGTCGACGATCGCGCCGTCACGACCCTCGTTCGTCGCGTAGGCCGCGGACGCGATCGTGTAGTCGACGCTCACCTCGTGCTCGCCGACGAACGGCTGCGCCATCGTCGTGCGCATGACGACCGTGTCACCCTCGGTCTGCGTGCGGAAGTCGACGGGCACGCCTCCCACGCGCACCCCGTCGATCGTGAGGTCGAGGCTCTGTCCCTCGACGACCCCCGGCCACTGCCGGACGACCTGGCCGGGGAGCGACCCGTCCTCGTCGAAGACGACGCCGAGCGTCTCGCGCGCGGTGATCACGGCGCGACCGTCGTCGCTGCGGCTCAACTCGGCGCTCACCTCGACGGAGGCGACCTCGGTCGAGAGCGAACCGGGCACGTCGCCCGTGTAGGCGAGGTAGGTGTCGGTGGGCTCGAGAGGGTTCGTCACGAGAATCGTGACCGCGATGACGCCCGCGATGAGAACAGCCGCGGTGCCGCGGATGGCGAGCCGCGCCGCGGTGAGGTAGTCGGCGGTGAGCCAACTGCGGCGGGGGAGCGGGCGGCCCCGCTCCCTCCCGACGCGCTCGGCGATGGCCCGACCGGCTCGGCGGGGCGGGGCGAGCAGAACGGCGTAGGGCAGCACCGAGTCGCGCAGCGTGCCGCGCTCGAGCACCTGCGTGCGCTCGGCGAACACGCCGATTCCTCGGAGGTGCTGCTTGACGAGAGCGCCCCGGTGAGTGAGCGGGCGGGCGGTGACCGCGAGCACGATCACGACGGAGGCGATGACCGTCGAGACCGCGACGAAGGCGACCGGCCACCAGACGATCGCAAGGGGGGCCTGGTGCGACAGTTGTCTCACGAGACCCCACTGCACGAGGGTGAGGGCGAGGGGAGCTGCGATGAAACCGTCGCGCACGAATCCGTCCGGGATCTCCCGCAAACGCAGTTCGAGTTGTCTCCTCACTTCGGGGCCGCGGGCGTAGAGCCGCAGAGCCCGGGGCAGGTTGCCGAGGCGACCGGTGCGCCGGGCCGCTCGCCCCGTCGCGAGGAGGTGCGCGTCGCCGATGGCGCCGTCGCCCCGTTTCGGACGAGCGGGAATGTTCTGCAGTTCTCGCGCGAGTTCGAGAGCGCGAGGGGAGCGCAGGATGTGCGCGGCCATCGTCGCCGAGATGTCGTCGGGAGTGTCGTACTGGGCGACGAACCACGGTCGACCCCGAGCATCGCTCCACGCGACGCGGCGCGCGGCGATCGCGAGCAGCAGTGTTGCGGCGAGGAAGGCGAGAGGGGCGAGGGGGCCGAACGTCTGAACGAAGAACACGGGCGAGCGCGGCGGCATCGTGATCGTGTCGGGCTCGACGACGATCGTGAACGCCGCCGTCGCGTTCGGGGGGATGCTCTGGTCGTTGCTGAAGGAGTATGCGGTGCGGCCCGGTGCACGGTCGGCTTCGGCGCTGAGCCACGCTCCCGCGCTCACGAACGTCCACGCGACCGAACCGCGGGGCTCGCGGATGAGTGCGTCATCGAGTTCGTCGGCGAGGCTCACCTCGACGTCGAGACCCGTGACTCCGTGCGGCCACGAGGGGCCGAAGACATCCCACTCGAGCATCTGCACGGGGTCACCGGTCGCCCGGTCGGTCGAGTCGTAGGCGAGGTGGTCGAGGGTGTAGCGCAGAACGAACTCGTGGTCGCCGTCGAGTCGTTCCCCGGCGTCGAGGTCGAGGGTGAGGCGCGTCGCCGAATCGTTCTGCCCGACCTCGATCGGCTCGCCGTCGAGGGTCGCCGAGATCTCCGACGGCCGCAGATCGTTGCCCTCGTATTCGGTCGCGATGACCCGCTCGATGCCGCTCTCGTCGACCTCGTCGCCGAAGAAGGCGGTGATGCGCTCCTCCACGGCGGTCGTGAGCGTGCCGTCGTCTGCGAGATCGACGGTGTAGTCGGCCGCGAAGTCGCGAGCGATCCACGTTTCGGTGGCCGTCGAGGCCGACGACGTGATGTCGTCGAGGGTCAACGGCGGATTGATCACGGGGCCGACGAGCAGAACGGCGCCGGCGATCGCGACGACCCCCCAGAAGGCGCGGATGGTCGTGCGCAGAGGAGCGCCGCCGTGGGACCTCAACCACGCTTCGAGCGCGAGGAGCCAGCCGGAGAGGAGTGCCCAGAGGTAGGTGTGCTGGGGTGGGTCGTCGGTGATGCGGTCGGAGTCGGGTGTGCCGTCGACAGGCTCGTCGAGCGATCCGCCGGATGACTCGACTCCGCCTGGTCCGTCGATCGGCTGTCCCCCCGATCCTCCGTGTGCCCCCACACCGCCGAGTCTAGGAGTGCCCGGACCCGCGGGACGGTAGGGGTGGACCGGGTCGTCTTCTCCCGCGTCGATCTCGAGCTGAGACGCGGGGCTCACGTTCAGAGACCCGGGCTATCGTCGACTATCGTTCGGTATCGTTCACGGGTCGCATCGTGACCCGTCACAAGGAGGTCACCATGAACAACGCGTATTCGCCAGGCGCATTCGGCGCGGGCAACAACATCGACGGCATGTGGCAGAAGTTCGAGGAGTTCCGCTCGTCGTTCGACAAGCGCACCGGCACCGGCACCGGCACCCGCGCGGGTCGCGGCGAGGTGCGCACGGCGGTTCTCGCGCTCCTCGCGGAGAAGCCGATGCACGGATACCAGATCATCCACGAGATCGAGGAGCGCAGCGGCGGCAGCTGGAAGCCGAGTGCCGGATCGGTCTACCCGACCCTCCAGCTCCTCGCCGACGAGGGCCTCGTGAGTGCCGAAGAGTCGAACGGGCGCAAGGTCTACTCGCTCACGACGGAGGGCCGCGACGTCGCGGCGGCGTCCGACCTCACCGCCGCGTGGGCCCAGGGTGGTTCGCCGGAGCAGGCCCGGTTCGGCGCGCTACCGAAATCGGGGGTCGACCTCGCCCAAGCGGCCGCCCAGGTCGGTCGCACCGGGTCACCCGAGCAAGTGCAGCAGGCCGTGGCCGTGCTCGACGACGCGCGCCGGCGGCTCTACTCGATCCTCGCTCAGGACTGACGGGGGTGCCCGCCGCTCGCCGGGGCCGCACCGAACCGGCGACCGGCGCGGGTGACACCCGCGCCCGCTACCGCCGCATCCTCCGCTTCGCGAGCTGGTATCTCGCCGTCACCTGGTTCTTCGAACTCGTGTTGCCCCGAATCGGGCTCACGGTCGTCACCACGCGTACGCGCACGCGGCGGATGCGGCGGTTCGCCCGTGGATTCCATGTGCTCGCGGCAGACCTCGGCGGGCTCATGATCAAGGTCGGCCAGTACATGTCGTCGCGGCTCGACGTGCTGCCCCCCGAGATCACGCGGGAGCTCGAGGGCCTGCAAGACGAGGTCGCCCCGGTGCCGTTCGCGCAGATCCGCGCCCTCGCGGAAGCCGAGCTCGGAGTGCACCTCGAGGCGGTGTTCGCGAGCATCGACGAGACCCCCGTGGCTGCGGCATCCCTCGGTCAAGCCCACCGGGCACGCCTCGCCCCCGCCGCGGCGGCCGACAGCGGCATCGACGCCGTCGTCGTCAAGGTGCAGCGCCCGGGCATCGACGAGATCATCGACGTCGACCTCGCGGCCCTGCGCAAGGTCGGGGGATGGCTCAGTCGAGTGCGCCTCGTGTACGACCGCGTCGACATGCCCGCTCTCGTCGAGGAGTTCGCCGCGACGAGTCTCGAAGAGATCGACTACGTGCACGAGGCCGTCAACTCCGAGAGGTTCGCGGCCGATTTCGCCGACAACGAGCGCGTGCGCACTCCCGCCATCGTGTGGGAGCGCACGACGCGACGTGTGCTCACCCTCGAAGACGTCTCGGCCATCAAGATCACGGATGTCGAGGCGCTCGCCCTCGCGGGCATCGACCCCGCCGAGGTCGCCCCCGTGTTCACCGAGGTCATGTTCGACCAGCTCTTCACCCACGGCTTCTTCCACGCCGACCCGCACCCGGGAAACATCTTCGTGACCCCCGTCGTCGACGCGTCAGGCGGGCGATCCTTCGCCCTCACGTTCATCGACTTCGGGATGATGGGCGAGGTCCCCGCGACGACGCGCAGCGGATTGCGCTCGCTGCTCCTCGCGGCGGCGTCGCGCGACGGACGCGCTCTCGTCGCCGCGATCCGCAACGTGGGAGTGCTGCTCCCCTCGGCAGACACGAACGAGCTCGAGAGGGCGATGACCGCGCTCTTCGCGCGCTTCGGCGGAATGGGGTTCGCCGAACTTCGCGAGGTCGACGAACGCGAGTTCCGCCAGTTCGCCGTGCAGTTCGGTGACGTCGTGAGGTCGTTGCCCTTCCAGCTGCCCGAGAACTTCCTGCTCGTCATCCGCGCGATGTCCCTGACCTCGGGGGTCGCGAGCGCCCTGTATCCGGCGTTCAACCTGTGGGATTCCGTCGAGCCGTACGCCTCCCAACTGCTCCGGGACGAGCGGGGCAACATCGCTCAGGATGTCGCGAAGCAAGCCGTCGAGACCGTCGGCATCGTCGCGCGCCTCCCGCAGCGGCTCGATGCGCTCCTCACGCGAGTCGACGACGGGTCGCTCGCGACCACGAGTCCGGGCGTCGAGCGCCGCATCGCCAAACTCGAGAGGGCGTCGCGTCGCGTGATCTCGGCCCTCGTCTTCGGCGCTCTCCTCATCGCCGGAGTACTCATGCGGCCCGACGACGTCGTCTTCGGCGCGGTGCTCATGGGGGCGTCGGGCATCCCGCTCCTGCATGCCCTCCTCGCCGGTCGCGACCGCAGCTGAGCGGGGCTCGAACCGGCCCCTCAGGGTGCGACGCCTACGATTAGGGTCATGACAGAGGCGAGCCCCACCGGTGGACAGCGACGCCTCATGCTCGCCGACCACGTCTACGACGAGTTGCTCACGGCACTCATCGACGGTCGCTACTCGGGTGGCTCCCCGCTCAGCATCGACGGCCTCGCCCGCGAGCTCGAGGTGTCGCAGACGCCCATCCGCGAGGCACTCGCCCGACTCGAGTCGACGGGTCTCGTGCGGCGCACGGCGCTCAAGGGATACCGCGTCGCCCCGCTCTTCACCACCGAGGAACTCGCCGAACTCACCGATGCGCGCCTCGTGATCGAGCCGGTCAACGCCTACCTCGCGTGCCAGCGCGTCGACGACGAGCTCGTCGCGCGCTTGCAGGACTCGATCGACGACCTCGCCGCCTCGCCGACGGGCCCGTCGTTCGCCGAGTTCCGCGGCTACTGGGAGGCCGACGAGCGGTTTCACCGGCTCATCGCCGAGCACGCGCACAACCAGTTTCTGCTCTCGGCCTACCGGGCTCTCGGTGGCCAGGTGCAGCGCTTCCGACTCTTCGTCGGACTCGGGGTCACCGATGCCGAGCACGCGATCGCGGAGCACACGGCGATCCTCGAGGCGTTCGCGCGCGGGGACGCCGACGAGGCGCGCGAGGCCATGCGCCGCCACATCGGGGGAGTCAAGCGGCGGTCACTCAACGAGAGCGTCGAGCGCGAAACGAGCTGACGACGCGACGCACCCTCTCACGGGGCACCGGCTGACCATCCGCCGCGAGCACGCGTTGTCGATGCCGTCGGCGGATGTCGCGGTATAGTGTTGATCGTATAGGAAACACGATCAACCCAATGGAGTGTGTTCATGGCCCTCACCGCCGAAAACTGGCCCATCACCGGCGCCCTCATCCAATTTCCGGGGGTCAAGCGCGACGGCACCGTCGTGCAAGACGCCGAACCCACCGAGTGGGTCGACACCTTCGAGCAGGTGCGTGACGCGGGCTTCAGCGCCGTCGACATCACCGACAGCTGGCTCCGACCGGGAGACCTCTCCGCCTCGCGGCTCGACGACCTCGCGCAGGCCGCGCGCGACGCCGACGTGACCCTCCCGGTGATCTCCGCCATCCGCCGCAGCGTCATCCACCCCGAGGACGGCGAAGACAACCTCGCCTACAGCCACCGCACGATCGATGCCGCAGCACACCTCGGCATGGCCGTCGTCTCGGTCGGACTCCACCAAGCTCTCACCCCCGAGCAGAAGAAGCAGCTCTGGTTCTGGACCGTCGAGGGCCACCAGGACCCCGAGAACGATCCGGAGACCTGGAACCTCGCCGTCACGCGGCTGCGCGAGCTCGGCAAGCACGCCGACGAGGTCGGCATCCTCCTCTCGCTCGAGATGTACGAAGACACCTACCTCGGGTCGGGGGATTCCTCCGCGCAGCTCGCGCAAGACATCGACCTGCACAACGTGGGGATCAACCCCGACGTCGGCAACCTCGTGCGCTTGCACCGCCCGATCGAGGACTGGTACTCCGTTTTCGAGAAGACGCTGCCCTACAGCAACTACTGGCACGTCAAGGGATACATCCGAGACGAGGATGTCGCGCGCGACCACTACGTCGCGATGCCCTCGCCGATGGAGAGCGGCCTCATCAACTACCGCGAGGCGTTCGCGCTCGCCATCGCGAACGGGTTCCAGGGGATCATCTGCGCGGAGAGCTACGGCGGAGACGGCTTGAGCGTGAGCGCGGCCAACCAGGACTACTTGCGTCGCCAGGTGCTGCCCAAGAAAGACGGCTACGCCCTCGGCACGAGCAGGGTCACCCAGCAGATCACCCCCGCGGTGCGCGGCTGACCGCCGGGCGCCCCCGAACAACACCGAGGAGAACCAAGCAATGACGCGCGTTTTCGATAAGCCCGAGGAGTTCGCCGAGAAGGCCATCGACGGACTCGTCGCCGCCAACCGCCAGTACGTCGCTCGAGTCGACGGGGGTGTCGTGCGCTCGACCGTGAGCCCCGAGGGCTCCGTCGCCCTCGTCATCGGGGGAGGGTCGGGTCACTATCCCGCGTTCGCGGGACTCGTGGGAACGGGCCTCGCCGCCGGTTCCGCGTGCGGCAACCTCTTCGCATCGCCCGCGGCGTCGCAGGTGTACCGGGTCGTCAAGGCGGCGAACCGGGGCGGGGGAGTGCTCCTGAGCTACGGCAACTACGCGGGCGACGTTCTCCACTTCGGCCAGGCGCAAGAGCGACTCAACGCCGAGGGCATCGAGACCCGCACGGTCGTCGTGACCGACGACATCGCGAGCGCGTCGAAAGACGAGATCCACAAGCGCCGCGGTATCGCGGGCGACCTCACCGTGTTCAAGGTCGCGGGTGCCGCGGCCGAGCGGGGAGACAGCCTCGACGAGGTCGAGCGCCTCGCGATCAAGGCCAACGACCGCACGAGATCGCTCGGTGTGGCGTTCGGCAGCCCCACCCTTCCCGGCGCACACGAACCGCTCTTCTCGGTTCCCACCGGTCAGTTCTCGCTCGGGCTCGGCATCCACGGCGAGCCGGGCATCAGCGAACACGCTCACCCCGCCTCGGCCGATCTCGCCGAGCTCCTCGTCACGACTCTCCTCGACGATCGCCCCGAGGGCGCGGGCGACCGTGTCGTGGTGCTCGTCAACGGGCTCGGCACGGTCAAGTACGAAGAACTCTTCGTGCTCTACGGTCACGTGGATCGGCTGCTCGGCGACGAAGGGCTCACGATCGTCGAACCCGAGGTCGGTGAGCTCGTCACGAGCCTCGACATGGCGGGGCTGTCGCTCACCCTCTTCTGGGTCGACGACGAGCTCGAGACCCTGTGGTCAGCGCCCGCCGACACCCCGGCCTTCCGCAAGGGCAACGCCGAACCCCGCGAGCGCATCCCCGAGGGCACCCTGCAGGAGGCCCTCGCCGTCGAGGTCGTGCCCGCGAGCGATGTGGAGAAGGACGCCGCGCGCGTCGCGGCCGGTCTCTTCGAGGTCGTCCGCTCCGTCGTCGAAGAGCACGAAGAGGAATTCGGCCGGATCGACGCGATCGCCGGAGACGGCGACCACGGAATCGGCATGCGGCGGGGTATCGAAGCGGCCACCGCCGCCGCCCACCGCGCGGTCGACGACGGGTGCGGGGTCGAACAGCTCGTGACACTCGCGGCAGCGGAGTGGTCGGAGAAGGCCGGAGGCACCTCGGGTGCGCTGTGGGGCATCGGGCTCACGGCATTCGCCCAGAGCTTCGCCTCGGCCGCCCAGCCCGACACGGCCGCCGTGGCCGCGGCATCCCGCGCGGCCCTCGACGCCGTGCAGCGACTCGGCAAGGCCGAGGTCGGCGACAAGACCCTCATCGATGTGCTCTCGCCCTACGTCGACTCGCTCGACGCTCAGGCTCGCGACTCGGTCGCGCCTGTCGCGGCCCTCCACGTCGCGGCGGATGTCGCGATCGCGGCGGCCGACGCGACCTCCGAACTGCGCCCCAAGGTGGGACGCGCACGACCCCTGGCGGAGAAGAGCATCGGTCACCCCGATGCCGGAGCGGTCTCGCTCTCGCTCATCCTCGCCGCACTCGCAAAGGAGATGGACTCATGACCGAAAACACCCCGTGGCGCATCGTCGTCGGAAACGACAGTGCCGGAGTCGAATACAAAGAGGCGATCAAGGCGATGTTCGAAGCCGACCCTCGCGTGGGGAGCGTCGTCGACGTGGGAATCAGCTCGAGTGAGAACACGGACTACCCCCACATCGCCGTCGACGCCGCGCGAATCATCGCGGCGGGCGACGCCGATCGGGCCCTCCTCATCTGCGGCACGGGCCTCGGCGTCGCCATCAGCGCCAACAAGGTCACCGGCATCCGCGCCGTCACGGCGCACGACCCCTACTCGGTCGAGCGGTCCGTACTCAGCAACAACGCTCAGGTGCTGTGCTTCGGCCAGCGAGTGATCGGACTCGAGCTCGCCAAGAAGCTCGCGGCGGACTGGCTCGATTACCGCTTCGACGAGACGTCGGCTTCGGCACAGAAGGTCGACGCCATCGGATCGTACGAGAGCTGAGCTCCCGCTCGCCCGCTCGAGAAGTTCCCCCCCACTAGAAAGAGGAAAGAATGTCACAGAAGACAATCGCCGTCGTCGGATCGGGATACATGGGTGGTGGCATCGCCCAGGTCCTCGCCCTCTCCGGTGCGACCGTCAAGATCGCCGACATCTCCGAGGAGATCGCGAAGAGCAACTACGACAGGCTCATCGAGGAGTCGCGGCAGTTCGTCGCCGACGGCCTGTTCCCCGCCGACGCGACCGAGCTCCTCGAGAAGAACCTGTCGCCCGCCGCATCCATCGAAGACGCCGTGGCCGATGCCGACTTCATCGAGGAGGCCGTTCCCGAGAAGATCGAGATCAAGCACGCGACCCTCGCGCGCATCAGTGCGGCTGCCCGCCCCGACGCCATCATCGGCAGCAACACGTCGACGATCCTGATCGGGACTCTCGCCGAAGCGGTGACCAACCCCGAGCGCTTCCTCGGCGTGCACTTCAGCAACCCCGCTCCGTTCATCCCGGGAGTCGAACTGATTCCGCACGCGGGAACCGACACGGCTCTCATCGCGACGGTCGAAGAGATCGTCGCGGCGACGGGCAAGGAGACCGCGCGCGTCAAGGACGCGACGGGTTTCGTGCTCAACCGACTGCAGTACGCGCTCTTCCATGAGGCCACGCAGCTCGTCGAGGAGGGTGTCGCGACCCCCGACGACATCGACACGATCGTGCGCACGACGTTCGGGTTCCGTTACCCGTTCTTCGGTCCGTTCGCGATCGCCGACATGGCGGGCCTCGACGTCTACGCGTTCTGCTACGCCTCGCTCCAGACCGAGTTCCCGGAGAGGTTCGCGACTCCCGCGATCCTCAAAGACCTCGTCGACGCGGGCAAGCTCGGCACCAAGACGGGCGCGGGATTCCTCGACGTGCCCGCCGAGCGCACTCCGGAACTCGTGGCGTATCGCAACAAGGCCTACGTCGCGATGAAGAAGCTCGTCGAAGACCTCGGGCCCGCGCCGATCCACTGATCGCCCGGCTCGCACAGACGAAAGGCCCCCGAACCACGGTTCGGGGGCCTTTCGCGTGCGGTGCGCTAACGGAACACGGGCTAGAGGAACAGGTAGATCACGAAGGTGATCGCGAACGCCATGAGGCCGACTGCCGTCGCGATGACGCTCCAGGTCTGCAACGCCGTCTTCGTGTTCATGCCGAGGAAGCGGCTCACGAGCCAGAAGCCCGAGTCGTTCACGTGCGAGAACGCGATTCCTCCGGCACCGAGGGCGACGACGATGAGAGCGAGTTGCAGGGCGCTCTGGTCGCCAGCAGCGATCACGGCGGGAGCGATGAGACCCGCGGCGGTCGTGGTCGCGACCGTGGCCGAACCCTGCGCGATCCGGATGATCGCGGCGAGCACGAACGCGGCGACGATCAAAGGCATGCCGATGTCGTTGAGGCTCTCGGCGAGTGCGCCGCCGATGCCCGTCGCGGTCAGAACCCCGCCGAACATCCCTCCGGCACCGGTGATGAGGATGATCGAACAGATGGGGGCGAGGGCGTCGTCGACGACCTCCTCCATCTTGGAGCCGACCGAACCCCGGTTGGGGATGACAATGAGGAGGATGATCGCGAGGAGCGACGTGATGAGCAGGGCGATCGGCGTGGCACCGACGGTCGTGAGCACGCCGTAGAGGGCGGTGTCGTTCTCGATGATGCCGTCGGTCGCGAGGGCTGCGGCACCCGTGTTCAGGAAGATGAGAACGAGGGGCAGAAGGAGCAGCATGATGATGGTCCAGAAGCTCGGAAGCTTCTGTCCGCTGCGATCTTCGGGGTCACCGAGCAGGTTGGGCACGGCGAAGTGCGGCTGGCGCTTCGCGAGCACGAGGGCGAGACGGTACCCCGCGACGTACCAGGTGGGGATCGCGATGGCGAGGGCGACCAGGATCACGAGGCCGACCTCGACACCGATGATGCCGCTCGCCGCCGTCGGGCCGGGGTGCGGCGGCACGAGTCCGTGCATCGTGAGGAACGCGCCCGTGGCGGGGAGGGCGTAGAGCAGCAGGCTGCCCTTCAAGCGTCGGGCGACCTGGTAGATGATCGGCAGCATGACGATGAAGCCCGCGTCGAGGAAGATCGGGAACGCGAAGAGGAACGACGCGAGCGAGAGAGCGAACGGTGCACGCTTGTCGCCGAACCGGCGGATCATGCTCTCGGCGAGCACTTGCGCTCCGCCGGAGATCTCGATCACCCGACCGAGCACGGCGCCGAACCCGATGAGCAGGGCGACGTTGCCCAGGGTCGTGCCGAAGGGTCCCTGGAGGGTTGTGAGGAGGTCGTTGATGCTCACGCCCGCGACGAGCGCGGTCAGGAGGCTCACGATGACGAGGGCGTAGAAGGGATGCAGACGCACCTTCATGATGAGGATCAGCAAGAGCGCGATGGCTCCGGCGGCGATGCCGAGAAGCACCGGCGCGGACCGCGTGGTCTCTGTCGCGGCTTCGAGAGCGAGAATCATGGGTCACTCGGTTCTGTTGGGGATGGATGCGGGGTCGTGCGACGAGCAGGTGCAGTGTCGGCGTGCCGCGAAAGGCGACCCGGGAGTGCGACGGCGGGGGATGCCGGTCGCGGATTCTCCCGAGTGTTCAAGCGCAGCTCCTTTGCCGGCGTGTGTGAAGGGTCGTGCGGGGTGCTCGGCGCGGGCCAACGGTGGTCCGATCCGAGCGGTCGCATATATCCTATGTGATTCTCGATGACGGGCCGAGCGGCCGATATCGTGACGCGTGTCGCGGCGGTTCGCTCCACGCCGTCGATGTCACACGGCAGCGATATCGTCCTGACATGCAACGCATCCTCTACGACACGGCAACGACGATGAACGGCTACATCGCCGACGACACGAACTCCCTCTCGTGGCTCTTCGCGGTCTCCTCGGACTCAGCCGACGGGCTCGTCCCGGGTGATGCGACCGTGCTCGTGATGGGGTCGACGACGTACGAGTGGGTGCTCGACGAGGGCGATATCCTCGCGAACCCCGCCAAGTGGAAAGAGTTCCACGGCGACCGTCCGACATTCGTATTCACGACGCGTCACCTTCCGCGACCCGAGGGGGCGGACGTCCGATTCGTCCGCGGACCGGTGATCGATGTGGTCCCCGCCCTTCGGGCCGCGGCGGATGACGGTGATATCTGGGTGGTCGGCGGGGGTGATCTGGCTGGTCAGTTCGCCGACAGCGACGCGCTCGATGGCATCGCCCTCTCGGTAGCCCCGGTCGTGCTCGACGGCGGTGCCGCGCTGCTGCCGAGGCGGATCGAGTCAGACCGCCTCCGGCTGGTGAGCGCTGCGGCCCACGGGCAGTTCGCGCGACTCGTCTACGAGGTCGCGCGCGCCGTCTAGCGATGTCCGGGGGCCTCAATCCCGGTGGCGGCGGTGGAGACGGCCCTCGTGATCGAGCTCGAGCACGCTGTCGATGCGGATGCGCGCGAGGAAGTCGTCGTCGTGGCTCACCACCAGAACGGCACCCCGGTAGGCGTCGAGGGCCTCGGCGAGCTGCTCCACGCTCTGCAGGTCGAGACTGTTGGTGGGTTCATCGAGAACGAGGAGTTGGGCGGGAGGATCGGCGAAGAGCATGCGCGCGAGGGACACCCGAAAGCGCTCCCCGCCCGAGAGGGTCGACACGGGCCTGTCGGCGGCGTGACCCCGCAACAGGAGTCGAGCGAGCTGGTTGCGGATGTCTCCGGCACTCGTGTCCGGCGCGCACTCCCGCACCGCGTCGACCGCCGAAAGGGTGTCGTCGACGTCGTCGAGGCGCTGCGGCAGGTATCCGACCCGATCGGTGAGGAGGCGCGCGCGGGGGCGTTCGGAGCGGTCCGGTCGCGCCTCGGCGCGACCCACGAGAGCCTCGAGCAGGGTGGTCTTGCCCGCACCGTTCGGCCCGACGAGCGCGAGGCGCTCCGGGCCCTGAATCACGACCGACTGCTGCTCGACACCGGGAGACCCCGCGACGCCGGTGATCTCGGCGAGCCGCCGACCTCGCGCGACACCCGGATCGGGAAGCTCGAGCCTGATGTGCTCGTCGTCGCGCACGCGCGCGTCGGCTGCGGTGGCGGCGTCGGTCGCGGCCGTGACCCTGTCGTCGAGTGTCGATCGGAGGGACGCCGCCGAATTCTCCGCCTTGCGGGCGAGACCGCCGGCCACGATGCGCGGCACCCCGCCCTCGCGCTGCGCCTTCTTGCCCGCCCGACGTCGGCGGGCGAGGGTGGTCTCGGCGTGCGCGCGCTGCCGCTTCTCCACGCGGACCGCCTGCTGCGCCGCCCTCGCGGCATCCGCCGCCGCGCCGTTCTCCCGGTCGCGGTGCTCGACCCACGCACTGTACGGCCCCCCGAAGACTTCGAAGCCGCCCCCGTAGAGCTCGGCGGTGGCATCCATCCGGTCGAGCAGAGCGCGATCGTGACTGACGATCACGAGAGTTCCCGGCCACGCGTCGACGAGGCGCGTAAGCGTCGAGCGCGCACCCCGATCGAGGTTGTTGGTCGGTTCATCGAGAAGCGTGATCGCCTTTCGAGACAGCCTCAGCCCCGCGATGGCGACGAGCACGGCCTCGCCCCCCGAGACCTCGCCGACCCTCCGGTCGAGGTCCGCCGCGGAGAAACCGATGTCGTCGAGCGCCTCGCTCGCGCGCGACTCGAGATCCCAGTCGTCACCGACCGCGTCGAAGTGCTCCACCGCCACATCTCCGGCCTCGATCGCGCGCAGGGCCCGCAGGGTCGAGTCGATGCCGAGCAGTTCGGCGACCGTCGCGCCCGAGTGCAGCGGAACGCTCTGACGGAGGTAGCCGACGTCTCCCGAGACGTCGAGCTCCCCGGAGGTCGGGGCGAGTTCGCCCGAGGCGAGTCGGAGGAGGGTGGACTTGCCCGAGCCGTTGCGACCGACGAGCCCTGTGCGGCCGTGACCGAACGACCCGCTGAGCCCTCGGAGGGCGAGCGCGCCGTCGGGCCACTCGAACGTGAGATCGCGAAACGTGATGGTGGACGAAGGCAACATGAGAGCGAGTCCTTGCGCCGGGGCGGCGAGCGCCGGCCGGCAATAGAAGAAAGAGGGGAGGAGGAGAATCACCCGGGAGAGAAGGTCATCCCGCAGAGAGTGATGGCCGCGCGGTGCGCGGCGGACTCGAGAGCCTCGTTACTTCATGGCAGAAACGCTACCACCGGGTGCAGCGGCGCGCGAGGGCGGTGCCGGTTCGGGCGGCACAGACCGGAGGGACGAGGTCAGCGACCGCGCGGCGCGTAGTGGTTCTCCCCTCGCGCCGCCTTCTCGACGACGTCGCGGATGCGCGCCTCCCGCACCGCCGGCGTCTTGATCGAGGCGAGGCGAAAATAGGTGTAGAACTTCTCGACCTTGGTGAGGCCGTCGTGGAATGCGGCCGCGGCCGGGTCGCGATCGAGGGCTTCCCGGAGGTCGGGAGGCGTCGTCGCGCCCTTCTGTCGATAGGCGGCATCCCACCGGCCGTCGGCTTTCGCCCGCTTGATCTCGGCGAAGCCGCCCTCGCGCATGAGCCCCGCGTCGATGAGTCGCGCGACATGCTCGCGATTGATCTGCGACCACGGGCTGTTCTTGCGCCGAGGCGAGAACGCCTGGAGCGTGTAGTCGTCGTCGAGCCGGGCGGTCTGGCCGTCGATCCACCCGAAGCACAGCGCGACATCGAGCGCCTCCGACCACGTGATGCCGGGAGCGCTCGACGACTTCTTGCGCAGCTTGAGGCGCACCCCCGCATCGGGCGGATCGTTCTCGAGGAATCGCGTCCACTCGTCGATCGTGAGATCGAGGATCGGTTTCTCGGCGAAACTCGCCACGGTGCGCACCGTCCTCCCGTCGTGCGGTCAGCGCGATCGCCGACCGCGACGATTCGAGGCTACAGCGCGTCGACGGCGTCGAGAATGGCGGGGACCTCGGTGCGGGAGGTGTAGTCCACGTGCACGTCGACCCAGCGGACGACACCGTCGGCATCGACGACGACGACCGTGGGGAACGGGATCGCCGGTGTCGCATCCGCGTTGCTGTCGGCGACCGCGAAACCGAGCTCGGTGTGGGCGGCCCGCGCGTCGGAGCTCGGCTCGGTGACGATGCCGAGGCGGCCGGCGAGCGCGTTGCCCGGGTCGGACAGCACTGTGAAGCCGAGGTCGTCTTTGAGGATCGCCGCTTCGGTGCCCTCGGGAGTCTGAGGGCTGATGGCGACGAGAGGGATGCCCCGACCCGCGAGGGCGGGCGCGAGGGTGTCGTTGTAGTGCTTGAGGGTGATGTTGCAATACGGACACCACGCGCCCCGATAGAACACGAGCACGGCGGCAGAACCCGCACGCACGTCGCTCAGGGTGTGCTCGGCGCCGTCGGCCGAGAGGAGAGTCGACTCCGGCACGCGGTCGCCGACCGCCACGGCGGTGTCGGGAACACCCGCGGCCTGGAGATCGGCTTGTTCGCGCGCGAAGACCTCTGAGAGAGTCGGGCCGACGGCTTCGGCGAAACCGACGTTGAAGTCGGACACGGTCGTGCGGATGGTGGGCTCGGTCATGGTCTCTCGATCTCCTCCCGCCGAGTCTCGAGACCCGGTCGAATCGAGAGAGTACGTCGACTCACTGAGCGGCGACGCCCAGGAAGGTCATGATTCGTCACACCGGGGTCGCCCGCGGTGCGGACCGCGATCGGTCTAGTCCCCGATCTCGCCCCGGTCTAGTCCATCGCCGCGCCGGTGTACGAATACATGACCGACACCTCCGACGCGAGACCCGCCTCCTCGAGCACCCCCTGCACCGCCGTGAGCATGTAGCGGGAGTCCCAGCCCATGTAGAGGAAGTGGGACTCGTCGAGTTCGTGCCACTGCCCGTTCCACGCGCGAGACTCGAAGATGGGGCCGCCACGACGTGCGCTGAACGAGACGACGGCGTCGCGAGCATCCGCCCAGAGTCTCTTGAACACGCGGTCGAACAGGTACTTGACGTCGTAGACCTCCCAGTGCTCGCCGCAGTACTCGACGTAGGAGAACTCGCGCTCCCACCCGCGCGGCCACCCGCGACGCTGTTTGGCGTCGAGGATCGGTGTGAGACCGTCGTCGTCGATCATCACGGTCGCGGGCTTCGCCCAGATCTCGAGGAAAGCCGCCGTGAGGCGCGAGGTGCGCTCGGCGATCGCGGGGGTTCCCCACGCCACGACGTCGGCGATCTCGCGCGACATCGGAACAGCGCTCGAAGAGTAGAGGGTGTCTCGCTTGACCGGGAACGACGCGTCGATCGCGCGCTCGGCGAGCTCCGGCTCGAGCAGGGTCAGGTTTCCGAGGGAGTCGGCGAGGGCGCGGTGACTGTTCTGCTCGTCGTCGGAGTAGTCGACCCACTCGCGCTCGCCGTCGCCGCTCCACTGCGCTGCGGGCGCGAGCGGAAAGACATGCTCGACGTCGAGGCCCCGCACGTCGTCGACGCCCGCGAGTCGCCCGAGCACGTAGGCGGGGTGGGGGAGAGCGCCGAACTTGAGGGCGATGCGCACGCGCTCGTCAGACGGCGTGATGCGAGCGAACGCCTCCCGCAGCGCTTCGGCACCGCGCTCGCGGGCGCGACACAGTCGGGCGACGAGACGATCTGTGTCGAGCCCGACGACGGTGCGCCGCAGCAGGAGGGTCTGGATGTTCTCGAGGGTCTCGATGAGGGCGCCGCGATCGATCTCGCCTCGCGCGAAGTCGCGGTAGGCGCGCATGACGAGCGGATACATCGCGCGACCGAAGGTGTTGACGTAGCCGAGCTGACGCGCGAGCTCGGGATCGGGTGCTCTCGACGGGTCGAGCAGCACCCGATAGACGGCCGACGACTCGCGCCACTCGGTCGCGAGCGCGCGCAGCGTCTCGAGCTCGAGGCGAGGAAACTCGTGGCGGAAGGCGTCGTACACCGCGCGGCCCCCGCGAGCATCGATCTCGCGCCCCGTCGACATCACGAGGTAGTGGCGCCAGAAGGTCGCGATCGACTCGCCCGTGTTCTCTTCGATGGGGAGCCAGAAGGATGCCTCGATCTCGCGCTGCTCGCCGTGCGAGAGACCCATGAGCACGTAGTTGTGGATGAGCTCGTGGTCGCGGAGGGGCTCGCCCGTCGAGTTGAGGCTCTCGAAGATCTGCTGGGCGTTCGCCTCGGCACCGAGGGTGATGGCGACGTGCTCGAGTCGCTGCAGACCGCTCCAGATGCGGGGGACCTCCTCGGGCGGGACCTGGCTGCGGAAGAACGCGTAGTTGTCGTCGAACTTCGAATCCCGCAGCTCGTCGCCGGGCTCGCGGCGATCGAGCACGACGCTCTCGAAGACGTCGGCCCACGCGCGATGCGGGCGCAGCTTCGTGCGGTCGCCACCGTGCGAACTCACGAGCACGCGCTCGAGCTCGGTGGCGAGTTCCGCGCCGCCCGCGACCTCGGGTTGCTGCAGCACCGTGTGGTGCAGCGCCGCGATCAGGAGCATGAGGGTCGTCACGCGCTGCTGACCGTCGATGAGCACGAGCTCCGCGGCATCCGACCCCGACTCGGTCACCGTCGTCGTCGCGCTCGAGAGGATCGAGCCGATGAAGTGGGTGTGGGTCTCGTGGGCTCCGGCGACCGCGCGGACGTCGGCGAGCAGTTGCTCGCAGCCGCCGATGTCCCAGCGGTACTGCCGCTGATAGACGGGAACGACGATCGTGGTGTCGGGTGCCGACAGCCAACCGATCGTGTTGACCGCGGTCGCGTCGATGTTCGTGGCAGTGGTCATGGCGGTGTTCGTCCTTCGGAGCGGGGTATCGAGTGGTGGCTGGGCGACGACTCGCGATGATGCCATCCTCCCACCCGCCGAACCGCTCGATGTTAGGCTTGCCTAAGTTGGGCCTGTTAAAACGTGCTGGCCCTCGACGAAAGGACATGACTTCGATCATGGGTTACATCAAATCTGCCGCACTCGAAGAGACCGGCTACGTCGTTCTCGATCAGTACAACCAGGAGCTCGACCCCAAGGAATGGCTCGACATCGAGTACGTCGACTGGAAGTCGTCGGGTGAGACCCGCTTCGCCCCGCTCGCGAGCGCCTTCGGCGAGATCGAGGTCAACGGCTTCTGGAACCACAAGCCCCCGCGCACCGACAAAGACGGTGTCTGGATCGACTCGCAGGTCGCCGCGGCGCCCAACCTCACCCGCCGCGCGCAAGAGCCCGGAGCCAACGTGGGCCGCTGCCGCGTCATCGAACTGATGCCTAACACCTATGCGGACTGCCTCTACAACCTGCACCAGGACGACAACAACCGTCTCAACCCCGACGGCACCGGCTGGGTCGTGCGCGGGTTCTTCAACCTCACCGACGACCAGACGAGCTACTTCGTTCTGCGCGAGAACCGCACCGACCCGAGCGTCGAGTACCGCATCGCGCTGCCCGCCGGTGCACAGCTCATCATCGACACGCAGCGCCTCTGGCACGCCGCGACGCACCTCGGCGCCGACCCGCGCTACTGCCTCATCACGTCGTGGGAGTCGGGCCCCGAGCTCGACGCCTACATCGCTCAGCACAACGGCGTGAATCGCGTGCCGAACGTCGAGGTGCCGCAGGACGAGCTCGACGCGGGACAGGCCGAGCAGGCTCGTCGCATCGCTGCCCGCGCCGCGTACTACGCCGCCAAGGGACAGGCCGAGAAGACCGCGATGAGCGAGGCCTGATCCGGGTCGACTGATCCGGATCGGCTGACGATCACCCGTCGAGCCCCGTGGGCCGCCGCAGCGCTGTGGCCCACGGGGCTTCGTCGATGCCGGGGCGCTGCGATCGCCGATCGCGGTCGCACATGGTTGCGGGGGCGACTCGAAACAACCAGACGCGACCGCGACACCGCGTCGATGCGGTCACAGCGGCGGCGAAAGCTCACCGGTTAGGCTTCGACCCGCCTCGCTCGGCCTCCGGTCGGGCAGCACGACACCGGGGCGGCACCCTTCATTCAGGAGCAGCAGCATGGCGACACAGCACACGAAGACGATTCTCATCACGGGGGCGTCCGACGGCATCGGCGCGGCATCCGCTCGACAGCTCGCCGAGCGCGGACACCGAGTGCTCGTGGCCGGGCGGTCGCGCGAGAAGACTGAGGCTGTCGCACGCGAGACGGGCGCGACCCCCTTCATCGCCGATTTCGGGAGCCTCGCCGATGTGCGGAGGCTCGCCGACGAGGTGAAGCAGCACCTCGCGACGAGCGACTCCCGCGGCACCGGGCTCGACGTGCTCGCGAACAACGCGGGAGGCATCTTCGGAACCCGTCAGCGCACCGAGGACGGCTACGAGAAGACCTTCCAGGTCAACCACCTCGCGCCGTTCCTGCTCACCCACGAGCTCATGGACGACCTCATCCGCGCCCGCGGGAGCGTCATCAACACGTCGAGCATCGCCAACACGCTCTTCGGGCGCATCGACCTCGACGACCTCGCGAACGACAAGAAGTACAGCGCCAACAAGGCATACGGCGACGCCAAGCTCGCGAACATCCTGTTCACGCGCGGGCTGCACGAGCGATTCCACGACGACGGCGTCTCGTCTGTCGCCTTCCACCCGGGCACCGTCGCGACGAACTTCGCTTCGGACACGACGAGCCTCATGCGCTTTCTGTATCGCACGCCGCTCAAGCGGTTCTTCCTCATCACGACGGAGAAGGGCGGCGACAATCTGACGTTCTTCGCCGACGGCACTCCTGGGGAGACCTGGCTGCCCGGCATGTACTACGACGAGAAATCGCTCTCGACGTCGGTGAATGCCCAGGTGCACGACGAGGCCCTCGTGGCCGGACTGTGGGATCGCAGCGCCGAGATGGTGGGCGTCGGCTGACCCTCGCGGGCGTCACGCGAGGTCACAACAGATCGCGTTCAGTCGTCTGCTGCCTAAACTCGGCGCATGGATCCCTTCACGAGCGCCGTCGTGGTGCTCGCGGTCGTCGCCCTCGCCGTCGTGATCGGCGTCGTCTCGCGCGCGCGGAGCGGACGCGCGCACGCGGTCTCGGCTCGGCCGACGGGGGCGAAGACCGGCGGCTTCGCCGAGCTCGGCCTCTCCGCCGACGACCCCCGTGGGTCGACCGCGACCCTCGTGCTCTACTCGACCGAATTCTGCGCCCAGTGCCCGGCGGCACGCCGCGTGCTCGCCGACATCGCGAGCTCCCGCGAGTCGGTCTCGACCGTCGACGTCGACCTCACCCATCGCCCCGACCTCGCGCGACGGTTGCGCATCCTCCAGACGCCCACGGTCTTCATCGTCGACAGCGCCGGGGTGCCGATCTCGCGGATGGGCGGGGCGCTGCGGCGCGACGCCGTCACCTCCGAACTCGACCGATGGGAGACATCCGATGTCGTTCAATCCTGATGCACCCGATTCCGGTTCGTCGGGGCCCGGTTCGTCGGGCCTCGGTTCGTCGGGCCCCCTCGGTGACGGAGGTGCGATCGACGCGCGCGGGCCGCGGTTCGGCGCCGTCATCACGTCGGTGCTCCTTCTCGTCGCCCTCTTCCTGGGCCTGACCGGGCTCAGCGGAGCCCGTTCGAGCGACGGGGGAGAAGGATGGGCCGTCGCGACGTCGTCCCTCGGCGATCGAGCGAGCGACCCGGGTTTCGTCGTGCTCGCCGCCATCGCGCTGCTCTTCGCGTGGGGTGCGATCGCGGGCATCCAGAGACACCCCTGGGCCGTCGTCTTCCGCACCCTCGTGCGTCCTCGCCTCGCACCCCCTGTGGCAACGGAGGACCCGCGGCCGCCGACCTTCGCGCAGGGGGTGGGCCTCGCCGTCACTCTCGCGGGTGTCGTGCTGCACCTCGCGGGCGTCCCGCTCGCGCTGCCCGTGTCTGCCGGGGCGGCCTTCATCGCGGCGTTCCTCAACGCGGCGTTCGGGCTGTGCCTGGGCTGCATGATGTATCTCGGTCTCGAGCGGGTGCGTCACTCCGGTCGACTCCGTCGCGCCTGACCACATGGATGCCGTCGCCGCGCTCAACGAGATCGCCTTCTGGCTCGAGCGCGCACTCGCGCCCTCGTTCAAGGTCTCGGCCTTCCGGTCGGCTGCCGCGATCGTCGCCGAGATCCCCGCGAACGAGCTCGCGGGTCGCGTGGCCGACGGTAGCCTGCAGAAGACGAAGGGCATCGGCTCCCGCACACTCGAGGTCGTGAGCCAGGCTGTCGAGGGTGGAGTTCCCGACTACCTCGCCGACCTCCGCGAGCGCGGTGCGACGCCCCTCGTCTCCGGGGGTGCCGACCTCCTCGCGGCCCTGCGCGGCGACCTGCACAGCCACAGCGAGTGGTCGGACGGCGGGTCGCCCGTCGCCCTCATGGCCGACACGGCGAGATCTCTCGGTCGCGACTACCTCGCCCTCACCGACCACTCGCCGTCGCTGCGCGTCGCCAACGGGCTCACGGCCGAGCGGCTCGAGAAGCAACTCGATCTCGTCGCCGACGTCGACGCCCGACACGACGACTTCCGCTTGCTCGCCGGTATCGAGGTCGACATCCTCGAGGACGGCACCCTCGATCAGTCCGACGAGATGCTCGACCGACTCGATATCGTCGTCGCGAGTGTGCACTCGAAGCTCCGCGCCGATTCGGCGACGATGACGGAACGGATGCTCGGCGGCATCCGTGACCCTCACACGACGGTGCTCGGGCACTGCACGGGCCGTCTCGTGTCGGGCTCTCGAGGCACGAGACCGCCCTCGGACTTCGATGCCGAAGCCGTGTTCGCGGCGTGCGCCGAGAACGATGTGGCGGTCGAGATCAACTCGAGGCCGGAGCGGCAGGATCCCCCCGACGACCTCATCAGGCTCGCGCTCGGCGCCGGCTGTCTCTTCAGTATCGACACCGACGCCCATGCGCCAGGGCAGCTCGACTTCCTCTCCTACGGCGCCGAGCGGGCTCAGGGGGCGGGGGTTCCCGCGGACCGCATCATCACGACGTGGCCCGTCGACGACCTCCTCGACTGGGCGCGGCGTTAGCGCGTCGAGCGGCGGCACCACTCCCGTAGGGTTGTCGGGCCGATCCGGGCGACAGAGCAGGGGCATGATGAGCGCACGATTCGCCGAACTCGACTGGCAGCAGACCCCGATGGGTGAGCTGACGCTGCGGCGACGATTCGACCCCGTGCTCGAGAAAGACGTCTTCGAGGTGATCCTCGGTGACGAGCACCTCATGTCGAGCCACTTCACGGTCGCCGAGATCGAGCTCGCCCACCTCGGTCTCGCGGTCGTCGGTGACGCGCACGAGGGCGGCCCCGGCCTCGACGTGCTCGTAGGCGGTCTCGGGCTCGGCTACACGGCTCGAGCGGTGCTCGAGCACGAGCGAGTGCGCAGTCTCACGGTCGTCGAGGCGATCGACGTCGTCGTCGACTGGCACGAGCGACTCCTGCTGCCGGTGTCGACCGAACTCGTCGGCGACCCTCGCACGACGCTCGAGGTCGCCGACTTCTTCGCCCTCATGCGAGCGGATGTAGTTGAGCGCACGTTCGACGCGGTCATCGTCGACATCGACCACTCCACGACCCACCACTTGCACCCGAGTCACGCCGACCTCTACACCGTCGAGGGCGTTCGCCGTCTGCGTCGGCACCTCCGACCGGGTGGAGCTTTCGCCCTGTGGTCGGACGACCCTCCGCACCCCGATTTCGTCTCCGTGCTCGAGGCGGTGTTCGACACCGTCGAGACTCACGTCGTCGCCTTCGACAACGCCCTCACCGGGGGAGAATCGACCAACTCGGTCTACGTCGCCCGCTGACCGTGGCGCACGGCGCCCCGCCGACTAGGAGGGGTCGAGTGACGCGATCGGGCTCGACTCGATGTTCGCGAGCAGGTCGGCGGCGTCGTCGTAGACGGCGATCGCCCCGGCGCTCGAGAGCTCTTTCTCGCCGCTCCCTCCCGAGAGCAGGCCGATCGTGCGCACTCCCGCATTCGTGGCCGCGCGAACATCCCACACGGCATCGCCGACCATGATGGCGTCGTCTGCCGTGACGCCGGCGCGCTCGAGTGCGATCTCGATGATGTCGGGTTCGGGCTTCGCAGTTTCGACGTCGTCACCGCTCGTGATCGCGTAGGTGTTGTCGTCGAGGTCGAGGACCTTGTTGATCTCTTCGAGTTCTTCGGGCGGAGCGGATGTCGCGAGCACAACCCGCACGCCGCGCCCGGCGACAGCGGCGACGAGGCCTTTCGCTCCGGCGAGCATCGACAGTCGCGGTGCGAGCTCTTTGTAGTACTTCGTGTGCAGCTCTTTGACGCGGTCGTGGGTCTCGTCGCTCGCGTCGCCCGCGAGCTGGCTCAGCAGCTCACTCGAGTCCGCGCCGATCGCGCGCTGGATGCGCCAAGCCGGCACCGTGAGCCCGACGTCGGTGAAGGCTCGCGCCCACGCCTCGATGTGCAGGAAGTTGGAGTCGACGAGTGTTCCGTCGATGTCGAAGAGGACTGCTGAAGGAGACACGGGTGACCGATCTGTCAGTGCGTTCGGGGGAGGACGGCGTCTGATGACGACCCCTTCACGCTAACGAGACCGTGTGCCGCGCGAAACCGCTTGACAGTAGGGGTGCTCGCCGCGCGGGCGCGACGACGGTTCGCATCCGTTCTACAGAGTCGTTCACGACGCACCGCTGAATGGCGGGCCTGGACAGCCGCCTGATCCAGGGCGGTCGCGATGCGGACTGCTCGGAACCGATCGTTTGAGTGACCGATGAGCAATTCATTCGCACGCTCCAGAACGACGTGGGGACGCTACCGTCGGAGCGTGGATGAAGAAAGAGGTACGCGCAATTGAAATGTTCTGCGATTACGACGCCGAGTGGCCACTTTGGGAAATCGGTATGGTCACCCCTCAATCTCTTAGACTCTCGCCGAGCCTGACAAGAAAGCTCCGCGTGTGGACCGACTATCACCTCGAGCATGCTCGACCGGATCAGGGGTGGTTGGTGTCAAATGAACGGGATGCCGAGTGGAGCGCCGAAGGGGAACGGCTGAGCGAGCACCTCGCGCGGGAGATGCAGGGCGTTGCTTCTATCAAGTACACGGGGATCTGAGCCGACTGGCGCCCGGGCCGGGATCGGATCTACGACTGAGCGCACCCGGCCGCAAACGATCAGTTCTGGGCAGCCCGTGTTTGTTGGAGGTTCTCGACACCTTCGTGCCAAGGGTCAGCGCGCGGCGAAGCTTGCTGCAGATACGGCACCCTTGCGGGCAACTTCACCGGACGGGGTATACGGGCATTGCAGTAACGACGGGCCCGGCGTCTCGGACGCTGCACGACGGCCGACCTGCTTACGAGCACGCGCGCCCTGCATGAGTCCGCTGACCAGTTCGGGGATGCAGGAACGAGGCGAACTCGCGTAAGGATAAGGTGGCGATACCTGACCAGCAGGCCCGAGCGTTACTAGCAAGTGGCCCGTTGCCGCTGCCTAACCTCTAAGGGGACTCGCGGGTCGGACGCGCCGACGCGAGGCTGAACCCCTACACACCCCAACAAACTGAGATTGATCTATGAACCCCTTTGCTACAACAGGCCTGATCGTTGGCGTCGTCCTTTTGGTAGTAGCAATCGCGCGCATCGTGGCCATTCGCCGCGCGACGGGCTTCAATTACACCCAACGATCACCGCAGATTCCGATGCTGCTTCTTGGCGGCGCAATCGGCATCATTGTTGCCTCGATCGGGTCGTGGATCTACACCTCATAAGGGATGCCTAGCGGCCCTCCTTCAGGGTCCGGGCTGGCGTCGGTGTCTGCGCGCGACGACCAGGGCGAGCACCAGTGCAACTAAGCACGCGATCAGCCAGACAACACTGACTGCGAATGGCAGGTCCAGCCAGGCGATAAGGAAGAAACCGAGCGCGGCCACGAAAGACTTCACCATGAGCCTCGCATGCCCTCTGTGCCGAACCGCCCGTGGCTGAGATTGATCCGTCATGCGCGAACCATATCCCCAACTCACCGTGTCGCGCGGCTTCCGATTCCGAAGCTGCCGACGCGTCCACTTAGGGATCGGCTATCGGGCGCGGTCTCGTCATCGTGCCCGGTTGCATGAGCCGCTATCAGGCGGCGTGCTCTACTGAATCGTGCACATAGAAGAACACACCTATCCGCCCGAAGACAACGAGCTCATTGAGAATCCGGAATATCGCATCGAGTTCTGGCGCTTGACGCAGGACGGTGATGTCGAAGTGGAGATGGTCTCTGTATTCGACGCGAAGGATTATCGCGAGGTGGACGAATGGGCCCGCGCTCGGCTGCCGCACCAATATGCCATCTACTGCAAGATTCAATCGTCCCGCGGGGAGCCCTCGGCAACACCGACCCGGACGATGTTTGCGCGAGTCGGTGGTTACGATCCATCCGGATCTGGTGCTCCTGTCGAGGAACTTGTTTCTAACCCCGAAGAGGCGGACCAGATCAAGACGGAGCTCGGAGAGTGGCCGCGGTCGATCCAGAACCGGTCTCTGTGACGCGACGCGATCGCCGCCGCCGAGCAAGGGAGGAAGCCTGTGCCCGCTGACGGATCCCTGGGTGCGCGGCTCGTGAGCGCCGAGTCAAATACTCAGACCTACTCCGCGCCGCAACTCTGATCGAGAAGGTCACGTGCCTCCAGGACACCGTCGTCGGTGTCAGCCAACTGGATGTCTGGAGCTATCGAACCTCCCAGAAGCAGTCCCGTCCGGTCGACGAACGTCGAGGTGGTCAGAATGATCTGCGCACCGTCGGTGAGTGACTCGGATTCGTTGCCCGTCGATAACCCAGCGGTGTCTCTACCCATCGTGGTTACGTCGTTCTGTCCGAGGAACGTCGCGACAATGGCTTCGCCGGAACTGGCCGTGGTCTCGTTGTGCAACAAGACGATTGAGGCCACCGGGACGGGGTCGGCCGGCTGGAAGGCGACCATCACCGACCCGTCGAGAAGGGCTCGGTCATCCTCGAGAATCACCTGCTGCAGGGTTCCGTCGACGCGTTCGAAACTCATCGGCGTCGAGGTGTCGATGAAGGGAGTGGCGACTGCCAGCATTGGCCACATATTGCCGCCGGTGTTCCCTCGGAGATCCAGAACCCAGCCGCATGTGACCTCCGGGCCAAGGCTTTCCTGGGCGGCGTGACCCGCGTCGATGTAGGCGGCGTATTCGTCGTCGGTTTGTGCGCTCGTCGCGGGGAGGGTGAGCACAGCTATTCCGTCCCCGAGGTCTCGTGCCTCTGGCACCAAACCCGAAGGTGGCTGTGGCGTTTCGCTCGGTCGGATGAAACGGCTGTGCGATCCGCCCGCGACCGCCACCGCTCGCTGGATTGGGAGATGCAACTGCTGAATTGTGTCCGCTTCGCGAGACGCAGCGACGAGCTCAGCGCGTGCCGTGTCCCACGCTTCACCTTCGGCGAAGAGGCCCGTGTCAATGAAATGCAGGGCCTCGTTGGCGTATGCCTGAGCCGCAACGGACTGTGGTTGCGGGGTGCAGCCGGGGAGGGTTACTGCCACCAATAGCAATGCGGTCACACTCGAGAGCGTGAAACGGCGAACGGGTTTCGCTGGTTCCCGCCGGCTGCCGAGAAAGCGAGGCATGGGCCCAGCCTAGGTTGGTACGCGCGACCGCCAGCTTGCAGGGAAGGTCGGCACGATCCGCATCCGCTTCAGCGCCCCCAAGCCGATCGCTCAGCGGGACGGTGACCTTTGCAACGACGCCACCGAACAGTTCATTACCTGCGGCCGCCGCAGCTGCAGCGACGGCTAACGAGACGATCGCGATTGGTCGGAAGCCGTCTTGGTCGCGCGACGGAGAATGACCGCTAGGCCAGCGCCGAAGAGCAAGAAGACAATTCCGATCAGTACCCCCCTGGGGTTTCCGCTGAGTAGCCAAAGAGAAGAGAAGACAACTTCGAGGATCAGTGAAAGAAGAATTACAGCCTTCCAGAAAACGATCTGGTTCCTACTCATGAAGCCTGCCTACCATCTGACCCAGCTGAGGACAACAGTTCCCGCGCGTCGACAAGTCCGGCCACACGTTTAGTCCGCCCAGACCGTGCTACCTCGGTTTCGAGCAGCGGCCCGATAGCCGGTCGGCTATCGGGCGCACGGCTGCATGAGACGTGCGACAGCGACTCGTGGCCAAGCGACATCCTCAGTCGCTAGACGGAGCCGGCCGAACCGTCAAAATGGGCATTGCGGGCCAAAACATCAGCAAATTGGGCTCTCGATCGCGCGACAGCCCCCGCTATCACCCACCCTCCGGCAAGAAGAACGGCCCACAGCGCGCCGCTCCACTCAGGCAGCAACAACGCAATGAGCAACGGCACAACAGCGAATAGGCCCGCCAGCACGAAGAACACCCACGAGACGAACGACCAAGCGGAAGAATGCACAGCTCTATCCTTCCAACAAACGGGCCGTGAAGCTTTTGCTGACGTCTGCATACCGATAGGGGATCCTTGAGCGGGCGTCGGACTGACCCCGTCGCGGCCCGAGGTAGTGAAGCCTTGACGCGCGCTAATCGATCGCTCGTCGTAGTGAGCTGCGAGGTGGATGCAGGCATGCCGTCGGCGGTGAGGGGACTGGAAGCTTGATGCTTCTAGCGATCAAGCGGGACCGCGCTCAGTGCGACTCTCGCGACGGATTCGAGTTCGCTCCGGGTAGCTCCTTCGAGAGCACGCGCTGCGAGACCTGCCAGAACACCGTTCACGTACTCGGCCATGTCTTCGGCGTCTGCGGCGCTCGCGAATTCGCTGCTGCCCGCTCCAGCTTTGAAGCGGTGTCGAATGGCCTCGCGGGTCTGTTCTCGGCGTGCGGCGAGTCTCGGTTCGCGCATCACCAGGCAGCCGTGGGGGGCGTCATCACGGGTGAACCCGATGACAGCCGACCGGAACAGTGCCTCGGCGACTTCCCGGATTGATGAGTGCGCGAGGTCAGCGCGTAGCGCATCGTCGAGGCCTCTGATGTAGAGCTGGGCAGCTTCATCGAAGAGGTCGGTCTTGCTGCCGAACGCTCCGTAGAGGCTCGGTTGGTTGATGCCGAGCTTCTGTGCGAGTTTCGCGGTCGTCACGCCGTCGAAGCCCTCAGCCCAGAATTCACGCATGGCGCCGTCGAGCGCGACGTCACGATCGAAGAGTCGAGGTCTGCCAGTCATAGACCTAGTTTAGCAGTCACTACAGAATGCTGATACATTCTGTAGTCCCTACTACAGAAAGAGTTTTGATGACGTACGAGAACTTTGAAGCGATCCGGGTAGCCGTGGATGGCGGGGTCGCGACCGTGACCTTGGACAATCCGCCGGTAAATGTCGAGGATGCCAAATTGGTCCGCGACCTCACCCAGTTCGCCCGGACCGTGGCCACCGACTCATCAGTGCAGGTCATCGTCTACCAAAGCGCAAACCCCGACTTCTTCGCTGCCCACGCGGACAACGGGTGGATGTTCGACCCCAGCGGCCTGGTGGCCCTCGCGGACCCTGACGGCGACCCGGGCCTGAACCCGCTGCAGCAGCTGCATGAGCGCCTACGCACCCTGCCCCAGGTGACGATCGCGAAGCTTCGCGGGCGTTTGCGCGCCGGGGGTGCGGAGCTCGCGATGACGGCGGACATGCGTTTCGCTGTGGCCGGTGAGACTTGGCTTTCTCAGCCAGAGTCGCTGATGGGCATCTTTCCCGGCGGTGGTGGCACGCAGTACCTCAACCGTCTCGTCGGCCGAGCCCGCGGTCTAGAAATCGCCCTCAGCGGTGAGCTGTACGACAGCGCCACCGCCGAGCGATACGGATGGATCAACCGAGAGATCCCGGCACAGTTCCTGGACGCGTGGGTATCCACTGTCGCCCGTCGAATCGCCGCCCTTCCTGCGGGTGTGGCCGCGGCAGCCAAGGAGGCCTTCGACGCCGCGGAAGCCAGCGGCCCCGTTCCCGACCTTCGTGAAGAGGCCAAGGCCCACAGCAAGGTCTACCCGTCGCCGCCTTCAGTTGTGGAGCGAGTCCGGGTACTGATGGCCCACGGCGGACAGCAGCCCATCGGCGAAATCGATCTCGAGGGTACCCTCCGCAGCATTCCCTGGCCCGACGCCGAGTAGACCATCGGGTGACCGGAATAGCCTTTTCGGTCACCCGCGGCCGTCTCGCCGCAACCGCCAGCGCGGGTCGCTCGCGATAAGCACGATGGCCGGTCGGCCATCGTGCACCCATGGGTAGCAACCGGGACGCCGGCCCCGTCGTTACTGCGATGCCCGTTTACCCCGCCCGAGGAAATTGCCCGCAAGGGTGCCCTCTCTGCAAAAAAGCCTCGCCCCGCGTCGACGCTTGGTGCAAAGGTGTCGAATACCTCCAACGCTTCTCGCTCAGCCGAAACTGATCGATTCTGGCTGTCTGCGACGCGTAGCTATGCCCCCTGAGCGGCAGTGCACCTTCGGCCGACCTGGTTCGTTCCATTCAAGCGGGCGTGTCTAATTTCCCTCGCAGGCGTAATTGCGACCAAGTACCTCGTGCACTCTCTCGCGTGCTTCTGGGGACCCCCACTCTTGAACCTCGCTGCAATCAGATGAACTCTGGCTCGCATAGAGGCCGTAGATGCCCACACTCACATACTCGTATTTGTTCCCCGTATTCCCGTTGGTTCTGAGGGACCCGGCGCCCAAGTCGGAGCTCGGCAAGGTCAAACGGGTTCCGTCTGGGAAGACGAGATCAGTACCCTGCGGTTCGCAGCCGAGTGGGGTGGGAGTGTTCAGGGATAAGACGTCGACGGGCTCATAAGAAAGACACGGCCCCGTACTGGATTCATCGGGACCGAGCATTGCCGGTTGCTCCGAGTTGCGCCCGGACAGGTCCACCGGCGCGCCACCGAACCAGAGAACCGGCAGCGCAAGAACGAGCAAGACACCGCCAGAGAAGATGCCGCGGATCGCACTGCCCCGACCAGCGTTGGCCAGTCCGGACGCACGGCGAAGTCCGATTGCGCCGAAGACTACGGCCGTAAGGGCAATCGCCCACACCACGAGCACGATCGGTAGCCACAAGGGAAACAGGTCCTGAGTGGGGAATTTGAAGAGGTAGTACGGCACCCAGACGAGGGCGAACAGGAGAGCGAAGAATCCCGCTCCGGTGTACCCGACGCGTTCCGCGATGGCTGCATTGCGGTTCAGCGTTCTAGTCCTGACGACACGCTCCAGCGATCTATTCTCCTGATGGATCGGCTGGGTCCCCATTCCGCGACTCTAACGCGACGACGTCTAGTCGATCCGTTACCGGCGGCTCACGCGCTGCAGGGCGTGAGCCGCGATGCTCGGACGCAGGCGCTATCTAAAATGATGTGTGGCCACCTTTCGAGCGGTCGGGTTCGATCTCGACGGCACTCTGTTCGACCATCGGGGCTCAGCTGAAGCCGGGGTCGACCAGTTCCTCCGGACCCTCCACGTCGTTCCTTCCGATGACGCCCGACAAGCTTGGTTCGCGGCAGAGGATGAACAATTCGAACGTTGGCGATCCGGACGCATCAGTTTCCAGGAGCAGCGCCGCGCGCGACTCCGCACGGTGTTGCCAGTGCTGGGGGTAACCCCGCCAGCGGAGGAATCGAAGCTCGATGAGCTATTCGAGGTGTACTTCGGCGCCTATAAGGAAGAGTGGCGCGCCTTTCCTGGCAGCGAGCAGCTACTAACCAGCCTGCGCGCGTCGGGCTATCGAATTGGTTTACTCACAAACGGGAATGAAGAACAACAGCGGGACAAGCTCTCCAACATGGGTCTCGGTGCCGCGTTTGACGTGGTCTGCGCGTCCGAGAACATTGGCGTGCAGAAGCCCGACGCGAGGGCGTTTCGCATCTTGGCGGACGGGCTAGGAGCAAGCCCGTCTCAGTGCCTGTACGTCGGAGACAACGCGGCGCACGATATCGCCGGAGCCGAGGCAGCAGGCATGCGCGCACTGCTTGTGGATCATTACACGAACGGTTCAGCCGCTGTCACCGAAGCTGTTCTCGCAGCTCTCAAGCTTGGACCGTCGGCGGTTCCCTAGCGGATCCCTAAGTGGACGCGTCGGCAGCTTCGGAATCGGAAGCCGCGCGACACGGTGAGTTGGGGATATGGTTCGCGCATGACGGATCAATCTCAGCCACGGGCGGTTCGGCACAGAGGGCATGCGAGGCTCATGGTGAAGTCTTTCGTGGCCGCGCTCGGTTTCTTCCTTATCGCCTGGCTGGACCTGCCATTCGCAGTCAGTGTTGTCTGGCTGATCGCGTGCTTAGTTGCACTGGTGCTCGCCCTGGTCGTCGCGCGCAGACACCGACGCCAGCCCGGACCCTGAAGGAGGGCCCGCTAGGGATCCTTCATCGAGACGCCACCAATCATCTGGATCGGGTGAAGTCGGCGTGTGCCCCTTTGACTTCACGGAGACAAGCAGTTGCCCGGGCGCAACGACGCGTGTGGCCTGCAGACGGCTGTCTCTGCTACCGATGTCGTAACTTTGGGAACGGCGCTTTGCCCGGCTGTGTTCTGCGAGACAGTTGGGCTTACCGTGGGTTCGCTTGTTCCTATCTAGCAGGCACGAGTCCAGCTGGAGAGACAGTGATCGAGAGCAATGAGGAGTATGAAGCGAGGTGGCGTCCGCGGTTGTGGATTGCCAGCGGCATCCTGGTCCTGATGAGCGGAGTGGCGTGGTGGGGGCTGTTACTCACTCAGCGAATTCCATTGGGCGACCGCCCGACGATGTTCATCCTCCTGGCTCCGGGTGGATTGGCTTGTGTGGCCTATGGGCTGGTACTCCTCCGGCGTTACCGCCAACAGCAGCGAATCAAGCAGGGGGACGAGTGAACGAGGACGTGAAGTCGTATCTGTTGTTCTCCGTCGCGGGAATTGCCGTCTTCCTCGGTGTCGGTGCGTTTCTTCGCTTCTTTGTTGGGCTGATCGAGGTCGCGTTGTGGATCGCGCTTGTCATCACGGCGATCATCTACTTCGGTGTCTTCGAGTTCTTTAGTCGGCGTCGCAAGCGCCGGAAGTCAGAAAATTCTGGTTCGTAGAGAACCCGCTCGCGAGGGCGTCCGGCGAACGATCCCCGAAGGAACGGGCGTCTTGATGGGTCGCGAACCGCATTTCGTTCGCGCGCGGCCAGCCCGATCCAACGTGCTCACCCCGGAGATACTCGACCGGCGGGCTCGCTTATGGTTGCTCGACATAGGAGACGAACACTGATCCGTTCGAAAAAGATGAAGAAGCAGGACGCATCATGGCCATCGCTGGGGTGATTATCGTCGCGCTCGCGCTAGCGGCGCGAGCTGGACTGATCGAGGCACGAATCGCGGGCGATCGAAGCATCCCTCTGTGGAGAAGCGGCAATTACCGAAAGCCCTGGGCGAGCACCCGGGCCCAGCTAACGGCCATCGCTGCAATCGCTATCGGGGCGACTTTCTGCCTAGTCGCGTGGGGAACCATCGCTCTCCTCGTCACCCCACTGGCGTTCGTTCCCCCGCTCATCGTCATCGCGCTTCACAACCGGTCTCTACGCGCGGGCGCCAAGCGCGGTGCTCGGGTCAATGGTTGAAAAAGCATTACGCACGAGAACGGCTGCCTGTAAGCGGATGGCTTACGGGCATCTCCGACGACCCGCACACTTCACACTGGGACACGGCCTGGAAACGCGTCAACGTATTTCGAAGAACGACCCGCCAGCAAGAATCCTGTCGACTACCTCGAGGCGCAGGAGTAGGTCCGCTGCGAGAACGTGTCGATGAACACCCCTCGCCGCAGCTTCTCGGATCAGTTGGCTTAGCTCTTCACCTTCTTCTTTGACCCGCGTCACGCTGTCAACAAAGGGGTGGATGCGCGCGGCGATTACTGCCACGCCGGGATCATCCCGAACACCCGTCGGCCCACGGGACATGTCGATGAACCAGTCGTGCTTGAAACGGGGACCCCCGACAAGCGGGTTCTCGGGCTGCTTCTTTTCATCCACGATGACATCCATCCCTCGAGGCTCCGTCCCCGATCCGGCCACGCTACTAGCGACCGGAGCGATATGCCGACTACATGGGTGTCCGTCAGGGGATCCCTTACCGAGACGCCACCAACCGTCTCGATCGGGTCAGGTTGGCGTGGCCCCACTGGCTCCATGCAGACGAGTCGTGGCCTAAGTAGGGATCTCTCCGTTGGCTATTCCCGCCATGACCCCGCCTGCAGCGAAGATAAGCCAGGCGCCGACGGTGATCGAGAACGGCACGCCCTTGCGGTCCGGGAATTCTTTACCGGTGCGCTTCTTCTGCTCTGTGAACCAGAAGACCATAGCCATGAAGGTCAGGCCACCGATTGCACACAAAATCAGGCCAGATGTGAACACAAGCTTGTCTCCCTCTCGTCACTTTCTGAAGCGCCAGAGCTTGACCCGGAGTGGCACCTGCGACCGACCGTCACTGTCGAAGGAATGTCGAGCGTCCGTCACGATACCCATCGCACCGCGAGCAAGCTCATATTATTACTAGTCCACCGAGACGACTTGCTCGCTCTCAAGGGTGCCGAGACACACACGGCAAGTATGCGAACAAAGCTGGTCAAAATCAGGCGATCGCGCATTTTCGACAGTTTTACAACACGTGAGGTGCGCAAAATGACCGGACCGGAAGAGACAATCACCGCCAAACGGAGCGACCGCGACTTAGCTGTCTTCTTAGTGCTCTATATCCTGCAGCTCTTTTGTAGCTTTGCCGCGTTCGGAATTGTTGTAGACGTCGTCCTGACGCGTTTGTACGGGTGCACTTCGTACGGCGGCGAGTGGGACTGCCTTGACCCTGGTCCAGTTGAGGGCATCACATTGTTTGTCGGGATCATCCTGGCGATCGTGGTACTGCCGTGGGGCCTTGCTCGAGTCCGGGAGGGCAAGCTCGCCTACTGGCTTCCGCTTCCTGCTATCGCTTTGGTGGCCGTCACTTTCGCGTGCACGTACGGCTATGCGGTATTCGCCTTGTCGGATCCCGCTTCCCGTTTCTCGTTCTAGCCACATAGAGACTCAGTCTCGGCGTTCCGCCAATTGCACGCGTGAATGGTTCGCGTAGCCTCATCTGTGGCGCGATGAGAGGTCCGTTCTCAATTCTGTGAATGACAAGCCCTTCCAGGGTCCAATAATTTCGATGATTCGCGGACTGCTCCAGTGGCGCCGTGCAGCTGGAGCACCACAGTAGCGACTCCCGACCGCATCGAGATTGCTCCGCCGACCAACGGTCGACGGGGCTCCTTCAATCAGAGAAAAGCCGACGGCTACCCCTCACGTGACGGCGCCGACGTGGCCACCCGGGCGCAGCTTGCGGCGTGCCGACGTGGGGTGCGTCGCGCTCCCGATCAGTAGCGCGGCTTGCGAGCCCGGTCGCCCCCGCGATCATCTCGGTCGTTCGACCGGCTCACCCCGCGTCGGTCGGGGCGGATCTCGATGAGCTTGCCGCTGATTCGGGTGTCACTGAGCTTCGCGAGCACGTCGCCCGAGATGTCGGCCGAGAGTTCGACGATCGAGAAATCGGGGCGGATCTGGATGGCTCCGAAGTCGTCGCGGCTCAAGCCACCCTCGTTGGCGAGGGCTCCGACGATCTGGCGTGGTTCGACGCGCTGGCGGCGGCCGACCTCGATGCGGTACGCCGACATGGGTTTCGTCGAGCGCGGGCGGCGTTCGGCCCGCTCGCCGCGGTCGGGCCGCGAATCGCTTGAGCCCCGATCGTCGCGCGAACCGCGGTCGTCGCGATCGAATCGCTGCTTGCGCTCATCTTCCGCCGACAGCAGGAGGGGGGTCTCGCCCTGGGCGACGACGGCGAGGGCCGCCGCGACATCCGCTTCGGGAACATCGTGGTGCTCGACGTAGTGGGCGATGATGTCGCGGAACGCCGCAATGCGGCTCTGCTGGTCGAGGGCCGCGGTGATCGCGTCGTCGAAGCGCGTGAGGCGCGTGACGTTGACGTCGTCGACCGAGGGCAACTGCATCTGGGTCAGCGGCTGACGCGTGGCCTTCTCGATGGCGCCGAGCAGGCGACGCTCGCGCGGGGTAACGAAGCTGATCGCGGCACCGCTGCGACCCGCGCGGCCGGTGCGGCCGATGCGGTGCACATAGGACTCGGTGTCGATGGGGATGTCGTAGTTGACGACGTGGCTGATGCGGTCGACGTCGAGACCACGCGCCGCGACATCCGTGGCCACCAGGATGTCGAGCTTGCCGCTCTTCAGCTGACCGACCGTGCGCTCACGCTGCGCTTGCACGACGTCTCCGCTGATCGCGGCGGCCGCGTAGCCGCGCGCCCTCAGCTTCTCGGCGAGCGTCTCGGTCTCGCTCTTGGTGCGAACGAAGACGATCATGCCCTCGAAGTTCTCGACCTCGAGGATGCGCGTGAGGGCGTCGACCTTCTGCGGGTACGACACCATGAGGTAGCGCTGGGTGGTGTTCGCCGAGGTCGTGGTCTTGCTCTTGACCGTGATCTCTTCGGCGTCGTCGAGGTACTTCTTCGAGATGCGACGGATCTGCGGGGGCATCGTCGCGGAGAAGAGGGCAACCTGCTTGTCGTCGGGGGTGTCGGCGAGGATCGTCTCGACGTCTTCGGCGAAGCCCATCTTGAGCATCTCGTCGGCCTCGTCGAGCACGAGGTACTTGAGCTCGGAGAGGTCGAGGGTGCCCTTCGCGAGGTGGTCCATGATGCGGCCGGGGGTGCCGACGACGACGTGCACACCGCGGCGCAGCGCCGAGAGCTGCACCCCGTATGCCTGGCCGCCGTAGACGGGGAGCACGTGCACACCCTTGAGGTGGGCCGCGTACTGCTCGAACGCCTCGCACACCTGCAGCGCGAGTTCGCGAGTGGGGGAGAGCACGAGCGCTTGCGGGGTCTTCTGGCTCACGTCGAGTCGCGACAGGATCGGCAGGGCGAACGCCGCGGTCTTTCCTGTTCCGGTCTGCGCGAGACCGACGACGTCGCGCCCGGCGAGGAGGGGCGGAATGGTCGCCGCCTGGATCGCCGAGGGGGTCTCGTAGCCGATGTCACGGATCGCCTTGAGCACCGCGTCGCTCAGGCCCAGGTCGGCGAACGTCGCCACGGCATCCGCGGGCAAACCGCTCTCGGTGGGGGCGGTCTCGGCGGCGGGGGTGGAGTCGGCGTTCGTCATTGTCTCAACGGTAGTGGGTAGCGGCGCGCGGTGGATGCGAAAGCAGGTCGGGGGTGCGTCATGCCGCCCTGCGAAAGCATCCGACTATCGTTCAGAGATGCGAACCAGCGCCTCGACCGTGAGCGATTCGATGCGGACCCAGCTCTGGCCCGTTCCCCTCGCGGCGGTCGTCGTCGCCTTCGGGCTCGGCCTGGCTCTTCCGTACGTCGACAGTCTCGTCGACCAGGACCTCTCGCCGCAGTGGAAGAGCATCCTGTTCGACGGGGGATCGGATGCCGCCAAATCCGTCATGGAGACGATCGCGGGCTCGCTCATCACGGTGACCGCGCTCACGTTCTCGCTGACCGTGGTCACGCTTCAGCTCGCGAGCAGTCAGTTCTCGCCCCGTCTGCTGCGCACGTTCAGTCGCGATCGGGTCGTGCACAACACCCTGGCCCTGTTCCTCGCGACCTTCACGTTCTCGCTCACGGTCTTGCGCAGCATCCGGGTCGACACGGAGGATCAGTCGGGACTCGTGCCTCGCATCTCCGTGTCGCTCGCCTTCCTCCTGGCGATCGCGAGCGTCATCACACTCGTGGGCTTCCTCGCCCATCTCGCGAAACAGATCCGTGTGGAGACCATGCTCAAAGACGTGCACTCGGAGTCGACGAAGACCGTCGAGCGCGTCTTCCCCGACGACCCCGATGGCACCACTCGACGCCTCGAGGTGCACGCGGGGCCAGGATCCGACGCTCGATCGTGGTCCCTCCTCGAGGCGGACACGTCGGGCTTCCTCCTCAGTATCGACACGAGGGCCGTGCTCGCTGCGGCCGTCGACGTCGACGCCGTGATCGTCGTCGACGCGGTTCCCGGCGATTCGCTCGTCACGGGGGTGCCGTTCGGCCGCGTCATCGCACTCGACGGGCGCGAGATCGACCGTGATCGCGTCGACCGAGCGCGTCGAGCACTCGCCGACGCCATCACCACGGGGTTCGAGCGCACCTCGACACAAGACGTGGGGTTCGGCTTGCAGCAGCTGCTCGACGTCGCGAGCCGGGCACTGTCGCCGGGCATCAACGACCCGACGACCGCCGTGCACGCGATCGGGCACGTCTCGAGCCTCCTCGTCTCGATCGTCGAGCGCCCGACGGGGGCGAAGACCCTCCTCGACGACGACGATCGCGTGAGGGTCGTCGTGGCTTTCCCGACCTTCGACGACCTGCTCGACCAGGCGATGCGGCAACTGAACGCCTACGCCATGAGCGACCCCCGCACGGCGGAACGCGTGATCCGGTTGCTGCGCGAGGTCGGCTGGCGTGACCGGTCGGGCACGTATTCGGAGGACATCTCCCGGCAGCTCGGCCTCGTTCGCGCTCAGATCGTCGACTCCGTCCTCAGCGCCGAGGAGAAACGGTCGCTCGTGGCGCGGTGCGACGACGTGACGGTCGCCATCGCCGGGGACTGGACCGTGGCAGAGACCCCGAGGTCGCGCCCGTGAGCGCCGCCGTGCACTCCACTCGCACCGGTTCGGGGGCGCCCCTCGTGCTCGTGCACGGCCTCGGATCGTCGTCGGCCAACTGGGCTCCCGTGCTCGGTGCTCTCGCCGCCCATCGCGAGGTCGTGACGCTCGACCTCCCCGGCTTCGGTGCGAGCGCTCCGCTCGCGGGCCCCGTCACGATCGCGACCCTCACCGACGCGTTGCAGCGATTCCTCACCGAGGAGGGGCTCGACGATGCGGATGTCGTCGGCAGCTCGATGGGCGCCCGCATGGTGCTCGAGCTCGCCCGCCGCGGACACCGGGGAGACGTCGTGGCGCTCGATCCCGGCGGCTTCTGGTCGGCCGGGCAGCGGGTCGCCTTCGCCGCGACGGTGCGCGCCTCCGTCGCGCTCGTGCGCGCCATCCAGACCCCGCTGCCGTGGCTCAGCCGCTCGGCGATCGCGCGCTCGCTCCTGCTCTTCCAGTTCAGTTCGCACGCGTGGAGGCTCGACCCCGACCTCGTGCTCACCGAACTGCGGGATTTCGCGCGCGCCACGAGCCTCGACGAGGCTCTCGACGCCCTCGTCTCCGGTCCCGAACAGCTCGGCGCGTCGACGACGCCGGGTCGCGTCGCGATCGGGTGGGGGCGCTTCGATCGCGTGACGCTTCCGAGCCAGGCATCCGTCGCTCTCGAGCGGTTTCCGTCGGCGTCGTTCCACGGCTTCGCGCGCTGCGGTCACTACCCCCACTGGGATCAACCGGCCGAGGCGGCACGCTTCATCCTGCGGTCGACGGGGCGCGTCGACTAGCGCGCGTCGACGGGCGCGCGTCGACTGGCGCGCGCTGTCCGGCTAGAGGGAGTCGGCGATCGTCGCGGTCGCGTGGAGCCACGCCTCCCGTGTCGCCGGCGCGAGGGCGTCGATGACGATGGGGCCGCCGCTCACGAGCGACGCGTCGTGCGGAACCTCCACGACGGCGCGCGTGAGCCCGCCGAAGTGGTCGTGCAAGCGCGACCGCAAGTGGGCGTCGACGGTCTTCTCGGGTGACGACAGAACGGTCACGGCCGAGCGAAGTTTGTCTTCGTGGCCCTTCTGGGCGAGGCCCTCGACCATCCATGCGGCACCGCCCGCGGTGTCTTCGCGCATCGCCGAGACGATCACGAGCTGATCGGCGGCGTCGACCGCGGCCTCCCAGTTCGAGGCCCTCATGTTGTTGCCCGTGTCGACGACGATGATGCGGTAGAACCTCTGCAGGGTCTGGTGCAGTCGCGAGAAGGCTTCGGCGTCGATCATCGACGACGCCGCGGCGTCTTCGTCACTCGCGAGCACGTCGAACTGGGCGTCGGCCTGCGAGCGCACGTAGTTGTCGAGGTCGCCGACACGCCCCGCGACGGGGTCGCTGAACCGGTCGAGGTCGCGCAGCAGGTTGACCGCGGTGTTGGTGTGACTCGCGCGCTGCGCCCGCCACCCGAGGGTTCCGCGCGTCTCGTTGTTGTCCCAGGCGAGCGTGTAACCGCCGCGGTGCACACCGAATGTCGACGCGATGAGCATCGCCGCGGTCGTCTTGTGCGCGCCGCCCTTGGGGTTGATGACGCAGATCGTGCGCGGGCCGTCGAGGCTCCGCGTCACCGCCGAGATCGCGTGCCGGTGCTGCATCTCTTTGGCGCCGGGACGCGGGGCGATCGACCCGAACGACAGTCGGCGAACGGTGCTCTGCCAGCCCTGTTGCGCGGGACCCGCGACGGGCGCCGGCTGGCTGGCCTGGAAATCCGCGAGCGTCGGGATCGTTCCCGCGTCGGCCGATGATCCTGCGGCAGGGGCGGCAGGGGCGGCAGGCGTAGCGAGGCTGGCCGGCGCGGAGGGAACAGTCGGCTCGGGCTCGGGAACGAGAGAGACGGATGATGTGGGTGACGCCGTGGACGACGCCGTGGGTGCCGCGACGGGGGACGGCGCCGTGACAGGGGAGGGAACGGGCGCCGCGATGGGTGGTGCCGAGATGACCTCGGTGAACGTCGACCGGTGCGGGACCGCAGCATCCGGATCCTGCTCCGAGTCCCGCCCGAATCGGTCGTCGTCGCCGCCGTCGTCCTCGCGTTCGGTCGGCGGCACGGCGGGGGCGGGCATCGGCGGGACGGTGTCGGTCACGAACGGCAGAAACCGCACGGCGGTGTCGATCTCGCCCGTTTCGGGAGCGGAATCCGAGTCTTGAGCGTGCTCCGAGATGTCGCCCTCGGGAGACACCGTGACCTCCCACCGGCCGTCGCTGTCGGTCGTGACGAGCAGCACGTCGCGCTGGGCGGACGCGGCGACGTCGACGGTGCGGCGCAGCACCTCGCGCCGCGCATCCTCTTGGCTGCCGCCCGTGATCTCGGAGGGCACGCCGTCGATCTCGAGTGTCGCCCCGGCGTCGTCGAATGTCGCGATGACCACGGGCTGGTCGGATGTCGGATGCATCTGTCGTCTCTTCTCTTCATCGAGCCGATGACGCTCGGGCGCGCCACTCGCGGGGTAGTCGCGAGAACGGTTCGAGAACAATTGAATACCGGATCGGCGGGTTTAGCGAACCACCGGGGCCGACGACAGCGGCGCTCACGCGAGCTGAGCGGTCCGCTGGCCCGCCGATCCGGGGGCTCAGCGGTGCGTGAGCCTCGAGACGCTCCGGTGCAGGAGGCCCGCGAACGGGCGCTGCTGTTCGCCCTGCTGAGCCGCGAGAACAATGAGCACACCCGTGAGCACGGGGGTCACCCACTGCAGGATCTTCTGCTGACGCTGAGCCGACGCGAGGGAGTCGGATGCTCCCGCCTTCGGTTCGGTCACCCCCGCTGCTCCCTCATCCGCGCGATCGGCCATCTTGATGCCGAGGACCCCGGAGTACACCGTCGACCCGACGGCGGCGAAGGTGAGAACGAGCTTGACCACGGTGTTGGTGCGGCCCTCGGACTGCACCCCGAGGCGCGACTTGTTCGCGATGATGAGACCGATGCCGCCGACGGCGTGAGCGGCGAGGGCGACCGCTTGCACCGGGGCCCAGCGCACCCATCCGTACGACGAGAGTTCGAGACGCTCCTGAGGGTCCTTCGCCGTGGCTGTCGCGCCGTTGAGACCGACAGCACCCATCAGGTTGCCACCGAACCAGGCGGCGAGGCCGAGGTCGTGGAGCGAGCGGATGACGGTGTTGCGCTGAGACATGGGGACTCCAGGGGAGATTGTGGTGCGTGAGGGTGCTGGTGGGGTGGAGCGGATCAGTCGGTCGCGTCGGCGGCGGTCGTGTCGAAGTCGCCCTCGTCACCCTCCGCTTGCGACGGCTTGTCGACACCGGGGGCGTCGACCCTGTCGTGGTTCTGCGGGTTGTCTTGCGGGCCTGTCGTGGTCATGCCGTGCCTTTCGCGGGGGGTGGATCGGGGAGGGAGATCAGTTGAGGGGAACACCGCTGTTGAGCAGCGGTTCGCTCACGCGGGGGAGGAGCGCGGAGACGACGCTCACGGCGCCGAGCGCGAAGAAGACGAAGAAGTCCATGAGGGTGAGCCCCGTCGGCAGCAGTCCGAAGACCGTGTCGTCGATGAGGCCGAGGAGGCCGAGTCCGATGAGCGCCACCGCGGTGATCCCGTGGACGGCGCGGAGGGCGAGCGTCGAGCTGTCGGTGAGACCGACCCAGAGGAGCATCGCCGCGAGGATCAGATAGGTCGCGTCGGCGAAGGGATCGACGTTGAAGATGCCGAGGAGGTGGGTGTCGTGGACGAAGAGTCCCACCGCCCCGTGGCTCCCGAGGATGACGCCCATCATGAATGCTGCTGCTCGGCCCATGGCGGGCTCCTTCCGTGTCGGTACTCGAGTGTCTACCCCAGACAACTGCGTCGGCGCGGTGAAGTGAAGGGACTTGACAGCGTCGCGCTGCCCGTCGGCTCGGCGTAGCGTGGCCCCATGGCCAGCGAAGCGACGACGCTCACCGTTCCCTCGGAGCACGGCGACCGGGAGATGCGGATCTCGAGTCCCTCCCGGGTGCTGTGGCCGGAGCTCGGGATCACCAAGCTCGATCTGGCCCGTTATCTCGTGGCGGTCGGCGACGCATTCGTCGCGGCCAACAGTGATCGTCCGATCTCGCTCCAGAGATTCTCGAGCGGAATCGACGGCGAGCAGTTCTTCTCCAAGAACCCGCCGAAGGGTGCCCCCGAGTTCGTGCGGGCCGTGCCGGTGACCTATCCGAGCGGTCGCTCGCATCCGCAACTCGTCATCGACGAACCCGCCGCCGCCGTGTGGGCAGCCCAGATGAACACGATCGTGTTCCACCCGTGGGCGTCGCGCGCCGAGCGCCCCGACGAGCCGGACGAACTGCGCATCGACCTCGACCCTCAGCCCGGCACCGACTTCGACGACGCCATCCCCGCAGCCATCGAATTGCGATCGGTGCTCGAGGAGGCCGGGCTCACGGCGTTCGTCAAGACCTCGGGCAACCGCGGTCTGCACGTGTTCGCCCCCATCGACCCCGTTCGGGAGTTTCTCGAGGTGAGGCACGCGGTCATCGCGGCGGCTCGGGAGCTCGAGCGACGGATGCCGGAGGCGGTGACGACCTCGTGGTGGAAAGAGGAGCGCGGCGAGACCGTGTTCGTGGACTACAACCAGGCCAACCGTGACCGCACGATGGCGGGGGCGTACAGTCCGCGGGCGCTCGCCCACGCACCGGTGTCGTGCCCGGTCACGTGGGACGAGCTCGAGAGCGTCGATCCGACCTCGTTCACGATCGAGACGGTGCCGGATCGCCTCGCCGCGACGGGAGACCCGTGGGCGTCGCTCCACGAGACGCCGGGTTCCCTCGACACCCTGCTCGAGTGGTGGGAGCGCGACGTGCGCGACGGCCTCGGCGAGCTGCCGTTCCCTCCCGACTACCCGAAGATGCCCGGAGAGCCCCCGCGCGTGCAACCGAGCCGGGCCCGCAAAGGCTGAGCGCGCGAGGGCTGAGCCCGCGAGCGCTGGGCGTGCGAGGTCGGGCGCCGCGGGCTCACGAGAGAACGCGGTCGAGGTCGTAGGCGGTCGGAACCTCGAGCTGCTCGAAGGTGCACGACCGGGCGTCGCGATCGGGGCGGGACCGCTCGAACTGCACGGTGTGCCTGAACCGCGAGCCCTCCATCTGGTCGTAGCGCACCTCGACGACCATCGACGGGTCGAGTTCGACGAACGAGACGTCTTTGCCCGACGAGAAGCGACTGCGCTCGCCGGAGCCGCGCACCGCGGTGCCGTCGGCGTCGCGCGTCACGAGGGGCTCGAGCTCGTCGACGAGTTCGAGGCGGCGGGCCGCGGTGAACGCCGAGGCACCACCGACCTGCCGCAACACGTCGTCGTCGTCGTAGAGCCCGAGCAGAAGAGAACCGACGCCCGCTCCGCTCTTGTGCAGCCGATAGCCGATGACGACGACATCCGCCGTGCGATGGTGCTTGATCTTGAGCATCACGCGCTTGCCCGGGGAGTACGGCGCCGCGGCCGGCTTCGCGATCACCCCGTCGAGCCCCGCGCCCTCGAACTCGGTGAGCCACCGTTCGGCGACCGACGAATCGGTCGTCGTCGTCGTGAGGTGGAACGGCGCGGGGATGCCCTCGGCGAACGTCTCGAGTCGAGCGCGGCGCTCGGCGAACGGGGCGTCGAGCAGCGAATCCCGGTCGATCGCGAGCGCATCGAACGCGATGAAGCTCGCGGGGGTCTCGGCCGCGAGAGTGCGCACGCGGCTCTCGGAGGGGTGGATGCGGGCCGAGAGCGCCTCCCAATCGAGACGCTCGGCCCCCGCGGCCCCGGAGCGCACGATGATCTCGCCGTCGAGCACGCACGGTGAGGGGAGGGTCGACGCGAGCGCGGCGGTCAGCTCGGGGAAGTAGCGCGTGAGGGGCTTGGATCCGCGGCTGCCGATCTCGACCGACGTGCCGTCGAATCTCACGATCGCGCGGAAACCGTCCCACTTGGGCTCGAAGACGAGGCCGCCCTCGACGCTCTGGGCGGCGGGAACGGTCGAGACGCCCTTCGCGAGCATGGGGGCGACAGGCAGCTCCACCGGGGGGATGACGGTCATGGGGTCTCCGCTCGATGTCGATACACGCCGTGACGCGACCCGCCGCGGCGTGAGACCACGATAGGCGCGGGAGGGGGCCGCGGGGTCGCTGCGAATCCTCCGAGGAGGGAATACCCCTCGGTGAGGCTGGTTGAGCCCTGGGAGCCGTGCGCCCCATCAGCGCGTGCGGCCGCGTCGCGAACGACGCCACCACTGCAAAGGAACTCCCCCCATGACCGACCTCTTCGCCCCCGCCACTCTCGGCGACCTCTCGCTGCAGAACCGCCTCGTCATGGCGCCGCTCACGCGCATGCGCTCCGACAGTGCCGGAGTCCCCGGCGACCTCGTCGTCGAGCACTACGCGCAGCGCGCGACGCTCGGCCTCATCGTCACGGAGGGCACGTTCCCGAGCCCCGCGGGCCGCGGGTACTCCGGTCAACCCGGTCTCGTCACGGCCGATCAGGCCGCAGGCTGGGCGCGCGTCACCGAGGCCGTGCACTCCGAGGGAGGACGAATCGTCGCTCAGCTCATGCATGCGGGCCGGGTCACCCACGGTGCGACCAACGGGGGACTCGATGTCGAGGCGCCGAGCGCGATCGCGATCGACGGCGAGACCTACACTCCCGAGGGCAAGCTCCCCTACCCGGTTCCCGTCGCGCTCGATGCCGAGGCTCTCGAGCGCGTCGTGCGCGACTTCGTCTCCGCGGCGCGCCTCGCGGTGGATGCCGGATTCGACGGTGTCGAGGTGCACGGGGCCAACGGCTACCTCCTGCACGAGTTCCTCGCGCCGAGCTCGAACGTGCGAGAGGACCGTTACGGGGGATCTCCTGAGAATCGCGCGCGCTTCGTCGCCGAGGTCGTCGAGGCTGTCTCGGCCGAGATCGGCGCCGCACGGGTCGGCCTGCGGATCTCGCCGTCGCACAACATCCAGGACGTCCTCGAGACCGATCCGGCGGATGTCTCGGCGACCTACGGTTCGCTGCTCGCCCGCATCGCCCCGCTCGGTCTCGCCTACCTGAGCATCCTGCACGACGCGCCCGCGGGAGACCTCGTGCAGTCGTTGCGCGACGTGTTCGGAGGCCCCGTGCTCCTCAACAGCGGGTTCGGCGTCGTGACCACCCGCGACGAGGCCGTGGCCCTCGTCGCCGACGGTGTGGCAGACGCCGTCGTCGTGGGCCGCCCCGCGATCGCCAACCCCGACCTCGTCCGCCGCTGGCGCGAGGGTCTACCCCTCAACGAGCTCGACGCGAGCACCCTCTACACCCCGGGAGCCGCGGGATACACGGATTACCCGGCGCTCGCCGAGTGACTCCGTATGCGTCGACCGGCATGCGTTCGCATGCTTCTCGACTCTTCGGGGGGCGAGGCGGAGGGCTCCGAGAACGTAAGCTGGGGCGCGGTTCGCCTCGCCCATCCCCGCCGGAGCGCACCAGCAGATCAGTCTTCACCGCGATCGCCAGACCCTCGATCACCAGCCAACCCGATAGGGAGACCCGTTGAACGGAAACGCAACGACGACGCATCGAAACGTCGCGCTGCTGTCGGTATCGAGCACGATCGCGCCCCGCATCACGACCTCGGAGGACATCGACGCGCGCCTCGCGCCCGTTCTCAAACGCCTCCGCTTGCCGCGCGGTCTGTTGCAGCGTGTCGCGGGGGTCTATGAGCGTCGCAATTGGAACGAGGGGCAGCGGTTCGACGATGAGGCCATCTCCGCGGGCAAGCGTGCCCTCGCCGAGGCCGGCATCGAGCCCGGCCAGGTGGGGTTGCTCATCAACACGTCGGTCACGCGCAAACACCTCGAGCCGTCGGTCGCCGTGCGCATCCACCACGGCCTCGGTCTGCCGTCGTCCGCGATCAACTTCGACATCGCGAACGCGTGTCTCGGTTTCGTCAACGGCATGAGCCTCGCCGCCGGACTCATCGACTCCGGCCAGATCAAGTACGCCGTCGTGATCGACGGGGAGGACGCCGACGAGATCCAGCACAACACGATCGAGCGGCTCACCAACTCCGACCTCGGTCGCTCCGACTTCATGAGCGAGTTCGCGAGCCTGACCCTCGGTTCGGGAGCTGCGGCTGCCGTGCTCGGCCCCGCCGACGCCCACCCCGAGGGGCATCGTCTCCTCGGCGGGGTGACTCGCGCCGCGACGCAGTTCAACGACCTCTGCGTCGGAAGCGTCGACGGGATGTTCACGAACGCGAAAGAACTGCTCAAGGGCGGTCTCGACCTCGTCGTCTCGGCGTGGAAAGAGGCTCAGCGCGATTGGAACTGGACGAGTATGGATCGCTACATCATCCATCAGGTCTCCGACGTGCACACCGACTCGATCGTCAAGGCGACGGGCATGGACCGCTCTCGAGTGCCGCTCACCTATCCCAAGTTCGGCAACGTCGGCCCCGCCTCGATTCCGATCACTCTCGTCGAGGAGTCGGCTCGACTCGATAAGGGCGACCGCGTTCTGCTCATGGGCGTCGGCTCGGGACTCAACACGGCCATGATGGAACTCGCCTGGTGACACGGCGACTGCCGTTCGCTGCGACGCGACGCGCCTCGGCGAGCCTCCCGCCCGCGGGCCTCGAGGGGATGCGACCCGAGTTCTCCCGTCTCGTCGTGGCCGCGGGTCACGAGTGGCATGTCCTCGACAACGGGCCGGTGCTCGCCGAGCGGGGGATCGAGCCGGTCGGCACCATCCTGTGCGTGCACGGCAACCCGACCTGGTCGTACCTGTGGCGTTCACTCGTCGCCGCCGCGACGGATGCGGCCTCAGCACCGGATGCCGCACCGGATGCCGCGCCGGATGTCGTCTCGGACGCGGCGGCACACAAGGAGTCAGCGCAGCCCGCCGCGAGCGCCGCGTGGCGCGTCGTCGCCGTCGACCAGCTCGACATGGGGTTCTCCGAACGCACGGGGCAGCACCGCGCGCTCGCCCAGCGTGTTCGCGACCTCGGTGATCTCACCGGCGAGCTCGGCCTCTCGGGGCCCGTGGTCACGATCGGGCACGACTGGGGTGGTGTCGTGTCGCTCGGCTGGGCGGTCGATCACCCCGAGGAGACGCGCGCGATCATGCTCCTCAACACCGCGGTGCACCAGCCCGAGGGTGACCCCATCCCCGCTCCGCTCCGGCTCGCTCTCGCCGGGCCGATCCTCGGGGCATCGACCGTGGCGACCCCCGCCTTCCTCGAGACGACCCTCGCCCTCGCTCACCCGGCACTCGGTGCCGAGGTCAAGGCGGGCTACCGCGCGCCATACGCGACAGCCGCCCGTCGGGGCGGCATCGGCGGTTTCGTCGCCGACATCCCCGCAGACGACCGCCACGAGTCGCGCCCCGAGCTCGACCGCATCGCCGTCGGCATCCGCGCGCTCGACGTGCCGTCGCTGCTGCTCTGGGGCCCTCGCGACCCGATCTTCAGCGACCGGTATCTCGACGACCTCAGCCGACGATTGCGCCGGGCCGACGTGCACCGCGTCGAGGGGGCGGGTCACCTCATCGCCGAAGACGTCGATATCGCGACCCTCGCGCTCTCCTGGCTCGACGACCGGGCACCGCACCTCGACGCGAGCGAGACGCCCGCTGAGCGACCGGGAGTCCCGCGCGCGACCGCCGTGACGGGCGCGGCATCCTCCGAGGGCCCGACCGCGCCGCACTATCAGCCCCTGTGGCACTACCTCGAGGCGTTCGCCGAGAGCGCCGACACGGCCCTCGTCGAGATGGCACCGCCGCGGTCGCGCCCGCAGCGCACCGTCAGCTGGCGCCTGCTCTCACGCCGCGTGCGCGAGATCGCCGCGGGGCTCGTCGCCTCCGGGGTGCGACCCGGCGACCGTGTCTCCCTCCTCGTGCCCCCCGGAGCCGATCTCACCGCCGTGCTCTACGCGTGCGTGCGCATCGGGGCGATCGTCGTCGTCGCCGATGCGGGGCTCGGGCTCGCCGGCCTCACTCGCGCGGTGCGGGGCGCACGCTGCCAGCACGTCATCGGTGCGACCAAGGGGCTCGCGGCGGCGCGAGTGCTCGGGTGGCCCGGGCGCCGCATCTCCGTCTCGACCCTCGACCCCGCGACAGCACGGATGCTCGGCGTCACGCACTCCCTCGCCGACCTCGTGGCGCTCGGGCGTGAGACACCGCTGCCCGCTGTGCCCGCGTCGGAAGCGGTCGCCGCGATCCTCTTCACGTCGGGGTCGACGGGCCCCGCGAAGGGCGTGGTCTACACGCACGCTCAGCTCTCGGGCATCCGTTCCGCCCTCGCCGCGCAATACGGTGTGGGGCCCGGCACCGGGCTCGTGGCGGGCTTCGCGCCGTTCGCCCTCCTCGGCCCCGCTCTCGGTGCGCGGTCGGCGACGCCCGATATGGACGTGACCGCGCCGCGCACGCTCACCGCGAAGGCGGTCGCGGCGGCGACGGCGGCCGTGGACGGCACGGTCGTGTTCCTCTCGCCCGCCGCGATCGCGAACGTCGTCGCGACGGCACCCGCGCTCGACGACGCCGATCGCGCGGCCCTCGGCGGCGTCGAGACGTTCCTCTCGGCGGGAGCGCCCGTGTCGGAGTCGCTTCTCTCCGCCGCCGCGGCACTCATGCCCGCGGCGACACCTCACACGCCCTACGGCATGACCGAGGGGCTGCTGCTTGCCGACATCACCCTCGACGGCATCCGCGACGCCGCGCGCTCCCGAGGTCGCGGTGCGGGCGGCGTGTGCGTCGGACGGCCCACGGCGACGACGACCGTGCGCATCGCCCCCCTCGCGAACGACGGATCCGCGGCCGACGAGCCCCTCGACATCGTCGACGTCACGGGCGAGATCGTCGTGTCGGCACCGCACATCGAAGACCACTACGACCGCTTGTTCTTCACCGATCGCGCGGCCCGTCGAGGGACCGTGCCCGGCGAGCGCTGGCACCGCACCGGTGATGTCGGCCACGTCGACTCCGAGGGCAGGCTGTGGGTCGAGGGCCGCCTTCCCCACGTCATCGTCACGGCGACCGGAGTCGTGACGCCCGTCGAGCCCGAATTGCGCACCGAGAGCGTCGACGGTGTCGCCCGCGCGGCGATCGTCGGGGTGGGACCGCGCGGCACCCAACACCTCGTCGCGATAGTCGAGACCGTTCCTCCCGCTCGCGCGGTCGGGATGGCCCACCCCGCCCTCGCCTCGCGCGTGCGCGACGCCGTCGGGTCGGCCCTCGCGGCGGTCATCGTCGTTCCGGCGCTGCCCACCGACATCCGCCACAACTCCAAGATCGATCGCGCCCGACTGTCGACGTGGGCGACCTCGGTGCTCTCCGGCGAGCGGATGACGCGACCGTGAGGGTTCTCGTCACGGGGGCGAGCGGTCTCCTCGGCTCGGCCGTCGCGGGCGAGCTCGTCGACAACGGCCACGAGGTGCGTACCTTCCAGCGTCGACCCTCGGGTGTCGAGGGGGCGACCGACGAGCTCGGGTCGCTCACCGACCGCGGTGCCATCGCGCGGGCCGTGCGCTCTGTCGATGCCGTCGTGCACCTCGCCGCCAAAGTGTCACTCTCGGGCCACGCCGACGAGTTCGACAGGGTCAACGTCAAGGGCACGACCGATCTCGTGGCCGCGGCATCCTCCGCGGGAGTCACGCGGTTCGTGTTCGTGTCGTCGCCGTCCGTCGCGCACACGGGCACGTCGATCATGGGTGACGATGCCCTCCCCGCCGACCCCGCCCACGCCCGCGGGGACTACGCGCGCACCAAGGCTCGCGCCGAGCTCGTCGCGCTCGGTGCGGATGCCGAGGGTTTCGCCGTCGTCGCCGTGCGCCCCCATCTCGTGTGGGGGCCGGGAGACACTCAGCTCGTCGAGCGCATCGTCGACCGGGCGGGCTCGGGCAGGCTCCCCGTGATCGGCAGCGGCGCGGCTCTCATCGACACGATCTACATCGACAACGCCGCTACCGGCATCGTCGCGGCGCTCGATCGCGCCGAGCACGTGCACGGCCGTTCCTACGTGCTCACGAACGGTGAGCCGAGGCCGGTCGCCGAGATGCTCGGCGGAATCTGCCGTGCCGCGGGAGTGGCGGCGCCGACCTGGTCGGTGCCCGCGCGCGTGGCGCTCGCTGCCGGATCGCTCGTCGAGAGGGTCTGGGCGGTGCGCCCGGGAACCGACGAGCCCCCGATGACACGCTTTCTCGCGGAGCAGCTCTCGACATCGCACTGGTTCGATCAGCGGCGCACGCGCGCCGACCTCCAGTGGGCGCCGTCGGTCACGATCGACGAGGGGCTCGAGAGGCTCGCGCGGTCCTACCGCGGCTGACGCGAGTTCACGCGCTCCCGATAGGGTGGCCGCACCGAGAACTTCTCAGCGTTGCCGCCTCGAAAGGCCACCATGCCCCTCGATTTCCTCTCCACCGGGCTCGTCATCGGCGTCATCGTCGTCGTCGCGCTCATCATCCTCTTCGTGCTCGTGCGGAGCATCAAGGTCGCGAAGCCCGACGAGGCGATCATCGTCACCTCGCGCCAGCGCACCGCCCGCCCCGGGGACACCGAGGCCGAGACGGAGAACGCCGGTCAGCGGGTCGTCTTCGGTTCGCGCGTCTTCGTCAAGCCGATCGTCGAAGCGCACTTCAAGCTCAGCCTCCGCAGCCGTCAGCTCAACGTGCAGGCCACCGCGCAGACGCGAGACGCCATCACCATCAAGGTCAATGCCGTCGCGGTCGTCAAGGTCGGGGGCTCGGAGTCGATGGTGCGTGCCGCCGCCCAGCGATTCCTCAACCAGCAGGATCAGATCGAGACATCCACCGAAGAGGTCTTGAGCGGTTCGGTGCGGTCGATCGTCGGACAGCTCACGGTGACCGAGATCATCACAAACCGGTCGGCTCTCCAGGGGCAAGTGCTCGAGGCCGTGCGGGAGTCGCTCGACGTGCAGGGACTGCAGATCGACACGCTCCAGATCAAGGAGATCGACGACGACAACGGCTACATCCGCGACCTCGGTCGTGGGGAGGCCGCGCGAGTGAAGCAAGTCGCCGAGGTCGCCGAGTCGGTGTCGCGCCAGGCATCCGAGGAGGCACGCATCGCGGCCGACCAGGCCGTGGCCGAGCAGCAGCGCAAGCTCGACCTGCGCAACGCCGAGATCCAGAAGGAGACCGACCGTGCCCGGGCCGAGGCCTCGGCCTCGCGTCCGCTCGCCGAGGCGATCTCGCAGCAAGAAGTCATCGCGCAGCAGGAGGTCACCGCGGGCAAGCGCGTCGGACTCCGCAAGCAAGAGCTCGACGCCGAGATCCGCGCCGTCGCCGACGCCGAGGCCTACGCCGTCGAGAAGAACGCCGAGGCGAGCGCCGCCGCGAACGTGGCGTCGGCCAACTCCGATCGCGCTCGACGCATCGCGGCAGCCGAAGCTCTCCGTGCCGAGGGTGAGGCCGAGGCGAACTCGATCCGCGTCAAGGGTGCCGCCGAGGCCGAGGCGACCCGCGCGCAAGCGGACGCCCTCGCCGAGCGCGCCGACGACCTACTGCGCCAGCAGATCATCGGCCAGCTGCCCGCGATCGTGCGCGCGGCGTCCGAGCCCCTCGCCGCGATCGCGAACATGACCGTCATCTCGTCGGACGGCAGCGGAGCGGACCGCGTCGGCGAGAGTGTCGCGGGCCAGCTCGCGACCTCGACGCAGATCATCAAGGACCTCGTCGGCATCGACATCGCCGAGATCGTCACGGGCAGGGCCACGGGAACCGCCGTGGGCGACGCCCTCGCGACCCCGGGCGCCACGAAGCAGGCGCCGACGACGCAGGCACCGAGCAACTAGTCACCGCTCCGGGGTGAGGGTGCGGCTCAGCCCGCCCACACCCCGGAGGCACCGCGACGGTGGCTGCCGACGAGATGGGTGTCGACGACGCCGATCGCTTCCATGAGGGCGAACATCGTCGTCGGACCGACGAACGAGAACCCTCGTGCTCGCAAGGCTCTCGCGAGGGCGAAGGATTCGGGCGACGACGTCGGCACCTCGCGGAGCGACCGGGGTGCAGGGGTCTCGCTGGGCCGGAACGACCACACGAAGTCGGCGAGCCCACCGTCGGCTCGGAGTGCGACCGTCGCGCGGGCGTTGCCGATGGTCGCGTCGATCTTGCGCGCGTTGCGCACGATGCCCGCGTCGGACATGAGCCTCTCGACGTCTCGCCCGTCGAATCGCGCGACGATGTCGGGGTCGAAGTCGGCGAACGCGTCGCGGAAGGCGGGCCGCTTGCGCAGGATGGTCGCCCACGAGAGACCGGACTGGAACGCCTCGAGGCTCACGCGTTCGAAGACGCCGCGCTCGTCGGTCACGGGCATGCCCCACTCGGTGTCGTAATACGAGCGCAAGAGGGCGTCGTTCGCGGCCCACGGCGGTCGTGCGAGGCCGTCGTCGCCCACGACGACGTCCGCGTCGGTGTCGTCGGGGCCGGTGTCGTTCGGCTCAGTCACAGCAAACTCCCTCCTCTGCACGCCAGACTTCGTGAGGCTGCGTTCGGCCGGCCACCGACCGTCGCAGTCCATTCTCCTGTCGCAACCCCCGCGGAACGAACCGCGAGAAAAGGCACACCGTGGGCACGCACACTTCGCTCGACGAACTCCGAGGTGCAGCCTCGATCCTCGACGGAATCCGACTCGCCGACGACCTCACCGTCGCCGCGAGCCGAGACGGCGGCGCTCGCGCCGTGAGGCTCCTCGCCGACGCGGCCGTCGACGACTCCGACCAGCTCACCGCCATCGCCGCGATCCACGCGCTCGGGCGGGTATTCGACGAGACCGCCGACGAGCACCTCGTGCGGCTGCTCGACCACGACGCCGCGTTCGTGCGAGAGCACACCGTGTGGGCCCTCGGGTCGCGGTTGCCGCGCCTCGACGCCGTCACGACGCTCGTCTCCCTCGTCACGCGCGGAGGCTTCGAGGGGATGCTCGCGCAACGCACCCTCGAACTGTGGGGAGCGTCGATACCCGCCCCCCTCGCCCTCGCAATCGACACCGCCCTTCTCGGCGTGCGGGATCCCGGCGAGCGCGCTCGACTGATCGAGACGATCGGCGTGCTTCCCGGGCGGATCGCCGACCGGGCGCTCCTGAGGGTCGCGATCGACGCCGACGAGCCCGACGCGGCTCGTGCCGCGGCGATCTCCGCGCTCGGCGATCGGCCCGCGACCGACCGCACCCTGCGGGAGATCGCCGATCTCGCGCGCGGCGACGACGAGCTCTCGAGCGTCGCCCGGCTCGCTCTCCTCGATCTCACGGCCGAGCCCGCCGAGCCGCGCGACACCGACACCGACACCGACGGTCTCACGGTCGCCCAGTTGTTCGTCCACGCCGACATCGACGGCGATCTCACGCGCGTCGGCGCCGGAGACAACGGGGGCATCGCGACGCTCCTCGTGCGGCTCGGCGACGCGCTCGTCGCTCCCGGCCGTGCGAGCTCGCACGCCGACGACACCGCGTCGCGCGTCACACGCGTGGTCACGCTCTCGCGCACGACCCACGACGGCGCGCTCGACCAGCTCGCGACCCTCCGCAGGGGAGCGCGGGGTCACGTGCTCGCGGGTGTGCCGTTCTTCGGACCGAGCGTGTCCATGAGCGACGCGTGGTCGCGCCGCATCGAGACGGAGCGCGGCATCCGTCGGGTTCTCCGTGCCGCCGGACGGGTCGACGCCATCCATCTGCGCATGGCGGATGTCGGCACCCTCGCGGCCAGTTCGGTCGCCCGGGACCTCGGCATCCCCGTCGTCTTCACCGTCGCTCCCGACCCGCACGCCGCCATCCGTTCTCGCGACACCGCGGGAGAGCTCACGCGCGGGAACCTCGGCGATGTCGACCGGGACGAGCACTACTGGTTCCGCGTGCGCCTCGTGCAGAGACTCGCCGCGGATGCAGCCCACACCGTGCTCTTCCCCCGCCCCGACCTCGAACGGGAGATGCTCGATCTCGTGGGGATCGACGTCACCGCACACCCCGAACGGCACACGGTCGTCGCCGAGGGGATCGACCTGAGTGTCATCGAGCAGTCCCGAGTCGACGCTCTCAGTGCGATGGTCGACCCCGGGGGGCTCGAGCCCGCGTCGTGCGCGGCGTTCGCCGAACTCGACAGCGTGCTCGAGTCGCTGCCCGAATCCCGTCGGGCGCTCCCTCTCGCCGTGAGCGTCGGTCGCGTGCACCGGGTCAAGGGAACGGCCGCCCTCGTCGAGGCGTGGGCGAGCGACCCTCGCGTGCGCCGCTCGGTGAATCTGCTCATCGTCGGGGGTGATCTCGAGCAGCCCTCGTCCGACGAACGCGAGCAGCTCGACAGGATCCACGCGATCATCCCGCCCGGAGACGCCGCCGAGGCCGGCCTCCTCCTCGCGGGACACCGGTCGAACGACACGGTCGGGCGCTGGCTCGCCGCGACGCGGTACGGGCGACCGGGGCGGGCGGCGTCATCCGGAATCTACGTGTGCGCGAGCGTCAAGGAGGAGTTCGGCATCGCGATCCTCGAAGCCATGGCGACGGGGCTCACGGTCGTCGCGCCCGACGGCGGAGGGCCCGCGACGTACGTCGAGGCCGGCGTCACGGGAGTGCTCGTCGAGACGACCTCCCGCGAGGCGCTCGCGAACGGCATCGTCGACGCCCTCGCCATCGCGCAGGGGCCCGCGGGCTTCGACAACGCGGAGCGCGCGAGTGCCATGGTCGCCGGGACCTTCGCGATCGGTGCCATGGCGTCGAGCCTCGCCGCGACCTATCGCGACGTCGCCTCCGCGGCCGCCGACCTCCGGGAATGGGAGCTGAGCCGCTCGTGACCCTGCTCATCATCAGCCCCGACTACGCGTCGCACCTCTACCCGCTCGCGACCCTCGGGGCGCCGTGGCGCGACGCGGGGGAACGCGTCGTCGTCGCGTCCGGACCGGCGACGGCGTCGATCGTCGAAGAGTTCGGCTTCGAGCGCGTGGACCTGCGACTGGGGCGCGGGTCGAATCCCGGCGTCATCCGTGCCGAGGAGCAGCCGCGCGGCGAAGACGACGCCCTGCGCGGCTTCTTCGACGCCACTCGTGTCGGAATGGTCGAGACTCTCGCGTTCCAGGCGCAGGCTCGCCGCAACGACTTGCTCTGGAACCCGCTCGAGATCGCGCGGAATGTGCTGCGGGTCGTCGACGAGGTGGCTCCGACCGAGATCATCGTCGACCACTTGGCTTTCAGCGCGAGGCTCGCGCTCGTGAGCGCCGGGATCGCGCACGCCGACGTCGTGTTGGGCCACCCCGCGACCCTCCCCGTCGCGGGTGAGGTCTACGGTTATCCGCCCGCGTGGCCTGCCGCGTTCGCCCCGTCCGTGCGCGAACTCGACGAGCTGCGGGCGCTGTGCGAGCGGGTTCGAGACGACTTCACGAGCGAGTGGAACACCGCGCTGCTCGAGCTCGACCCCGACGCGACGCCGAGTCGGGACGCGTTCGCCGAGACGGGCGACGTGCTGCTGCTCAACTACCCCGAGGAGCTTCACGACACCGCGCGAGCGCGAGCCCTACCGGCGCACGCGTTCCTCGGCTCCGCGGTGCGGGCGGAACCCGTCGATCACGAGGTGCAGGAGTGGCTCGCCGCCGATGACGCGCCCCTCGTCTACGTGAGCTTCGGCAGCTTCCTCTCGGTGCGCGGCGACGTGCTCGCTCGCGTCGTCGCGGGTCTCCGAGAGGTGACGGATGCGAGCGGCCGGCCCGTGCGCGTGGCTCTCGCCTCCGGATCGACCGACCCGTCCGAACTCGGCGAGATCCCCGACGGATGGCTCGTGCGCGAGTTCCTCCCGCAAGTGGTGTTGCTCTCGCACGCGGTCGCCGCGGTGTCGCACGGTGGCAACAACAGCGTGACCGAGGCCATGACGTCAGGTGTTCCGCTGCTCGTCCTGCCGTTCTCCACCGACCAGTTCGCCGGGGCCGCGAGTCTCGAGCACGCGGGGTTCGCCGAGTCCTCCGACCCGAACACGGTCACGCCGTCCGACGTGCGCGATGCGGTGTCGCGGCTCGTGCGTCTGCCTGCTGGCGCCCGATCTCGGCTCGACTCGCTCGCGCACTCGCTCACGAACACGACGGGTGCGAGCAGAGCGTTCACCGCCCTGCGCGCACCCGCCGGAATCGTCAGCTAGCCGACGGTGTGCGTCGGCGCGCGAGCGCCGCGCGGCCGAGCACGAGTGCGCCGCCGAGGAGCGTGAGCAGCGTCGCCGCGGTGATCGCGGCCCGGCTCGCGTCGGACCCCGTGTTGGCGAGGGTCGGCGCAGACGCATCATCCGTCGGGTCTGCGGCGCTGTCTCCGCCCGATCCGACGCCGTCGCCGCTGCCGTCATCCGTGCCGTCATCGGTTCCGTCGCCCGGGGCGGGCACGTCGGCGGCGAGCTCGAGGGCGTACATCGTCGTCGAGCCGGAGACCTCATTCGCGACGGCGAGCATCGGCTCGCCCGTCGACGACTCGTCGTCCGTGATGAACCGGATACCCTCGGTGCCGAGGTCGCCCGCTCCCGCGAGACCGTCGTCTTCGGCCGAGACCGAGAAGTCCCGGTTGTTGAGGTAGGTCACGAAGCGGGCGTCCGTCGGCACGGTGATGTCGAAGGCCGCGATCCCACCGACCCTCTCGAAACCGACGAAGGCGTAGGAGCGGCCGTCGATCTCGCCCACGGCGACCGCTTCGGGCTCGGGGCCCTTGTCGTCGCTGCGCCCGTCGAGGTTCGACTCGCTGTGGTTCGAGTTGAAGAACAGCGGCGAGGCCTCGGCGACGAGCTGCTCGAACGCGTCGGCCGAATCCCAGACGAGAGCGCCCGAGGTGTCGCGGATGCTGAACGAGCGTGCGCCGTAGGTGTACAGATCGCTGTAGCACTCGGCGTCGGGGTCGAGTCCGTTCGCCGTCGTGATGTTCAAGCGACCGAGGGCGTCGTCGGCGAGGAAGCCGTCGATGTCGGCCGGCAGACCGTTGGCCCCGAGCACGTCGTCGAAAGCGTCGGCACACACGGGCGCGAGACCGTCCGAGCCGAGGTCCTTGACGCGCGCGACCTCGCTGTAGCCGCTCCAGTCGCGCGAGTCTCCCTCGTTCGCGGTCACGATGTAGGTCGATCCGGCGGCCTCGTACGACACGATCGTGTCGGGCATGTAGTAGCCGAGGACGGGCCAGTTCGCGATCGCGATGGCTCCCTCGCCGTCGACGCCGTCACGATCGGAGGGGTCGAACGGGATGTCCATGCGGTCGACTGTTCCGAGGTCGAGGATCGACGTGACTGTCGCGCTCGCGAGGTCGACGACGGCGATGCCGTTGGCCTCCTGCAGCGACACCCACGCGGTCGACGAGTCGGGGGAGATGGCGGCGTACTCGGGCTCGAGGTTCTCCGACACCGGGAACTCGGGGGTGCCCGTGCCGGCATCCTCGCGGCCGCCGAAGATGCGGATGCCCGCGGGGAGTGTGAGGGCGCCACCCTCCTCGAACGCGGCGAACCCTGCCGTCGCGACATCCGTGTCGGTCGCGGACTCGACCGTCGCCGGTGCCGTGATGACGCTCACCGAGCCTTCGGGGTCGACCGAGTAGTCGTCGGCGGGCTCACCCTCGTTGGCGACGACGATGCGGGTGCCGTCGGGGGTGAAGGTGACCATGTCGGGGAGGGAGCCGACACCGACGGCGCCGAGGGCCTCGCCGTCGGCTGCGGCGTCGAAGAAGACGACCCACCCCGGGTCGGTCTTGAGCGGCGCCTCGACGGCGATGACGCCGAGTCCGTCGGGTCGCACGTCGACCGAGTTGACGGTCGCGCCCGCCGGGATCGCGACGCCGTCGGAGGCGACGACCCCCGCGGTCTCGAGGTCGAACAGCTTCTCGGGGGCGGCCGGGTCGGCGATGCTCAGCACCTCGACGAGGCCCGCTGAGGCGTTGACGACGAACAGGCGCTCGGCGGCTGCGAAGTACTCGACGATCTCGGCGGCGCTCTCGTCGAAGACGCCCGTGTCATACGAGCCGACGGGGTCGAGCGAGAACGCCGCACCGGCGGCGGTGACCTCGACGGGGTTGGGGGCGATCTCGGCCGACGCGGTCATCGCCGCGGTCGGGGCGAGAACGATCGCGAGGGCCGCGACCGCGGAGACTCCCGCAGATCGGGCGGAAACAGGTGTGGTGGTGCGGAGCATCATCGTCCTCATGACTCGGTCTTGCGACGGGGGTGGTGGGGGAGCCCCACAGTACGAACCCCGGGCGACCTCTCGGTGTCGCGTAGGTGAACAAGTCGCGGTCGACGCCTCGAGTCGGCCTGTAGAATCATCCGGTCGCCTGGGGCCGAGCCGACAGCACCGTGCCCGCCTCGTCGTCGGCGGGAGTTCTCGACCGGGCGGAGGAGTGTGATGCGCGCAGGAGGCAGGCGCAGAGCGGCGGCCGTCGCTCGGCTGTGCGCCGCTGTCGCGGGCGTTCTCGCTCTCGTCCTGCACCTCGACTACAGCCTCGGGTCGGGAGGTTCGGCGTTCGCCAACTTCTTCAGTTACTTCACGATGCAGAGCGCGTTCATCGGGGTGTTCGTGTGGACCGCCGGTGGCGTGATCTCCCTCCGTCGCCCGACCGACCCCCGCTGGCTCGTGGCGTGGCGGTTGCTCGCGACGACCTATCAGGTGGTTTCGGGAATCGTCTACACGATCATCGTCCTCGAGGCCACGGGTCGCGGGCTCTCGATCCAGGTTCCGCCGTCGAGTCAGGTGCTCCACTATTGGATGCCGGCCTACGCCCTGCTCGACTGGCTGTTCTTCCCCGGGCGTGGCCGCGTCTCGTGGCGCATCCTCCGCGTCGCCCTCGTGTTCCCGCTCCTGTGGGGCGGATTCACGATGATCCGGGGGGCTGCCGTCGGGTGGTACCCCTACTTCTTCCTCGACCCGTACCAGGTCAGCGGTCCCGTCGAGTTCACGATCTACAGCGTCATCGTGCTGTCGTTCATCCTCGTCATGACGGTCGCGCTCACGGCCGCGAGTCGGCGGCTCCCTCGCCCGTCGTGGGAGGGCGGAGACGACGGGCCCCACGCCGCGATCTGGTCTGCCGAGGATGTCGCGTCGATCACACCGACCTCAGGAGGAGAGGAACGGCTCGAGACTCGCTCGAGCCCGCACGACGATCTCGTCGTCGGAGAGCTCGGCGAGGGCGAGCGCACGCTCACCGCCGACCACCCCCACGAGCACCGCTGATCCCGTCGACGGCTCGAGGTTGATCCACTCGACGATGTCGAGGTCGCCCCCGACGACACTCCACCGCGACGCGGTCGACGACCAGAACGGTTCGTCGAAACGCAACCACACCGTGTCGATCGTGCCCATCCCGAGCATGACGGTCGCGACGGTGTGGCTCGTCGGCAGGGGAGGGTCGAACGTGAGGTCGCCGCTCTTGAGCACGCCGAGCGGCACGGTGACCACGACGCGGTCGACCTGGAGCGATTCGCCGGTCCCCAAGCGGATGCTCACGCCCTCATCGCCGTACACGATCGCGAGGACGACGCTCGCCGTCCAGACGTCGACGTCCTCGACAAGGGACTCGACGTAGCCCTGCAGGCTCCCGACCGCGAGACGGTCGGACTCGCGCCGCCCGTCGTCGAATCCGGAGAGCGCGGAGAAGTCGCTCGCATCCGCACCGTATTCGACGCCGACGCTCGACCGCACCGCGGAGTCGACCCACTCGGCGTCGGTGGGCGACGACTCGTCATCGCTGGTCGGAGTCGACCCGAGGTCGTTGAGGGCCGTCTCGAGAGAGACGTCGCCGACCGTGCCCGCGAGGCTGCGGCGCGCGAGGGTCACCGCCTCCGAGATCGTCGACGAGCCCACCTCCGACGGTTCGACGGCCACGCCGTCGGGGGAGCGCACGTCGACCGCTCCGTCGATCGCGAGGGTCGCGACATCCGCGAGTTCGAGGGCGTCGATGAGTTCCGCCGACGTCACCGAGTCGAGGGTGCCGGCCCCGAGTTCGACGGGGAGCGGCCAGTCGTCGTCCACTCGCGAGTCGATGCGCCCGCCCACGCGCTCGCGGGCCTCCAAGATGGTCACGTCGAACCCCGCGTCGGTGAGATCGCGTGCGCACTGGGCGCCCGCGATCCCGGCACCGATGATCGCGATCCTCTCGCCGGACGTCGCGGCGATGGCGACCTCGGATGCCGCGCGGGAACCGCTCGCGCGCGCCCCCGCGACGGTGCCCGGCCGCCCGCCCGAGGTCGCTTCACCGGCGAAGAACACGAGGTCGTGGACAGGCTGGGCGAGAAGCTCGCGATGGCGCTGCGTCGCGCCGACGGCGAGGTAGCTCGCGGCGCCGAGCGCATACGGGTCTGAACCCCAGTTCGACCGGCGCATCGCCGTCGGCTGCGGCACGAGCAGCTCGAGGTCGTCGGGGCCGACCCCGCCGCTCGGCTCCGGTGCGGGCGGAGGCGTCGGCGTGTCGTCGGGACCCGGCGTCGTGCACGCGGTGAGCGCGAAGAGGCCCGCCACGGTGGATCCGCCGATGAGGAACGTGCGTCTGTCGATGTCGTCCCCCTTCTGTCGCGATCTCGTGAAGACCCGCAGGCCCCCATCACCGATTCTCTCCTACTCGAGCCCGTGCGGTCTCGACGGGTCATATGGCGTCCGATAGAACCGAGGACCGCTCATACCCCCCTATTGGGGGCTTGCTTCGATGGTCGTGACTTGACACTCGACGTGAGAACACCAAGATTGAGGAAAGGATCAATCATGACGGCTCTGACCAGGCCGACGAAATCGCCATCTGGCCAGAAGGAAAACATGACCCGATCCATCGCGATTTCTGCGCGTCCACCCGTCCATCCGAAGGGCGCGACCCTTCGGCGAGCGCGAATCATGCTCGGTGCCGCCGTGACGGTGTGTGCGGTCTTCTCGGCGGGCACCGTCGTGGCGACGAGCGCATCGGCGGCGGAATCCTCCACCGTGGTGGACGGCTTCGGTCGATCGATCGCGTCAGGGTGGGGGAGTGCGCCCACAGGTGGGTCGTACAGCACCTGGGGTGGCCGGGGCGTCGCGTTCTCCGCCGTCGACGGGCGTGGAGTCATCTCGGGGATCGCTCCGGGGACGTCCGTGGGGGCGGTTCTGCGCGAGACGAACGCCCGCGACCTCGAGGTGCGCGGTAGCCTCGCCATCGACGAGGCCGACACGGCGATCTACCACGCGTGGGAGATCCGCAAGCAGGACGACGGGTCGGCGTATCGCGCTCGCACCGAGGTGTCGCGCAGCGGCCAGGTGAGCGTGAGCGTTTCTCGCGTTGATGGCAATCGGGAGACTCATCTCGGCCGCGCGCGGGTGCCAGGCACCGTCGGGGCCGGAACGGTGATGCAGACGCGGTTCGAGGTCTCCGGAAGTTCCGTCGTGGAGATCAAGGGAAAGGTGTGGCTCCCGGGAACGTCCGAGCCGGCGTGGCAGATCGAGACGCTCGACCGCTCGGCTGACCGCATCGCCGAAGCGGGTTCGATCGGCATCTGGCAACACGCGTCCAGTGGCAACTCCGGTCGCGCTGAGACCAGGCTCGACGATTTGAGGGTGTCGCCGATCTCCAGTGCGACACCGGCACCGGCACCGGCACCGGCACCGGCACCGGCACCGGCACCGGCACCGGCTCCTGCTCCCGCGCCGGCACCTGCACCCGCCCCCGAGCAGCCCGCGCAGTCGGGTCGAGGGTCGGCGCCCGTGGGCTCCGCTCAGTATCCGATTCCCAGCGGCGCGATGTTCGTCGATGGACAGCGCGGCGCCGACTCGGCGTCGGGTTCTCAGGCGAGCCCGGTCCGAACCATCGGCAGTGCCATCGCGAAGGCGCGGTCGGGGCAGACCATCGTGGTCCGCGCTGGCAGCTATCACGAATCAGTGGTCATCCCCTTCAACAAGCCGGTGACCATCCAAGCCGCTCCGAACGAGGCCGTGTGGCTCGACGGGTCGACCCGTCTGAGCTCGTGGACTCGGAGCGGCGACACGTGGGTGACCGGGGGCTGGAACAAGCGAGTCGACAACACCCTGCTCGGTGTCGCCGACAACCCCCGCTTCGTCGACCCCGCCTTCCCCCTGGCGGCGAGGCTCGATCAGGTCTTCGTCAACGGCACGCAGCTCCGTCAGGTGGGGTCCGCCTCGGCCGTCACAGCGGGGACGTTCTTCGTCGACCACGGCGCGGACACCATCCGAATCGGAACAGATCCCGCAGGCAAGGAGGTTCGAGCGAGCGATCTCGGACAGGCGATCCAATCGCAGGCCGCAGGCACGAAGCTCTACGGATTCGGAGTCCGTCGGTACGCGACCGCTTACTCGGATCGGGGAACCGTCCGGTTGGGGAACGTCGACTCGGTCGCTCAAGACATCACGATCGTCGACAATGCGATGACCGGTTTGGGCATCGAGAACAACAACACGCGTGTCACACGGGCGACGATCCAACGCAACGGGATGCTGGGCATCAACGCCAATGCGTCCTACGGTCTGCGGATCGCTGACTCGGTCGTGACTGCGAACAACACGCAATCGTTCAAGGCCGCTCCCGTCTCGGGGGGAATCAAGATCACGCGCTCACGCGACGTGACGGTCGTGAACAACGACACGGGTCGTAACAACGGGAGTGGCATCTGGTTCGACGAGTCGTGTTACGACCTGACCGTCGTGGGCAACTCGTCGGAAGACAACACCCACACTGGCATCCAGCTCGAACTCTCCGACACCGCGATCGTGGCCGACAATGTCGTGAGCGGGGGGATAACCGGCATGTTGCTGTTCAATTCGGGCAACGTGCGTGTCTTCAACAACTCGTTCTCGGAGCACGGGACGTTCGGGTTGAGCCTGAGGCAGGACGAGCGGCGGCAGAACGATCGTCGCTTCGCCGGGCACGACCCGCGTCGGCCGGCGGTGGACTCCACGGTCCCGTGGTTGACACGCAACATCACCGTCTCGAACAACGTCTTCGGCGACGGCGGCCGTTTCCAGTTCTACTCCCTCGACAATCGGACGGGGATCTCGACCGACGAGATGAACGTCAGGATCACCGGCAACCTCTTCAACCTGCGTCAGCAGACTGCTCAGGCATCGATGGTCGCGTGGGGAGCGGGCGACAACTCGACGCTCCAGCGGTATGAGTCTCCGCAGGCCCTCGCGAACGCCAAGGGCTCGTCGTGGACCAATGCGATCACGTCGAGCAACAAGCCTCTCCAGTCGATGGCGGCAGACATCTCCGCCGCGGCGCGACTCGCCGTCGGGTTGCCGACGGATATCGCCTCGGCGCTCGGCGTTCCCGCCGGTTCCAAGCGGGTGGGGCCCTTCTAACCCCGGCGTTCCCCGCGTCTCTCGTCGGCGCGCGCGACGAAAGGGCCCCTCGCTCGTCACGAGCGAGGGGCCCTAAGCCTCGGTCCTAACCCTGAGCGTCGTGCTGCAGCGGAACGGTGAGGGCATCCAGTGCTCGGCGCAGCTTCGTGCTGGAGGTCGAGACCGTGTAGGGGAAATACACGACCTCCACGCCGACCTCGGCGAACTCGCGTTCGAGCCTGAGGCCCTTGTCGGTGCCACGCCAATCGTCACCCTTGAAGAACACGTCGAACCCGACGTCTCTCCACGTGTCGAGTTTGTCCGGCAGGACCTCGGCTCGTGCCTCGTCGACGTAGGAAATGTGGCTCACTATCTCGAGGCGCTCGGCGAGGGGGACCACCGGAGTGATGCGCTTGTTCTGAAGCAGCATCTCGTCGGAGACGACCCCGGCGATGAGGTAATCGCAGGCGGATTTGGCATGTTTGAGGATGTTGAGGTGCCCGACATGGAACAGGTCGAAGGCACCCGCGGCATAGCCGATACGGGTCACGGGTTTGGTTTCTCTTCGGGTGAGAGGGGCGGGTAGCCCCGTCGACTAGGGGTTCGACGGGAAGAGAGCAGTTTATCGCCACCGTGGACGGAAACTCCAGAGGCACTTACAGGGCGAGATGCCGCGCCGCGTGCTCACTGAACCGCGTCGCGGCGGCGAAGAGGACGGGGAATATCGCCGAGTGGTCTCGCGCGGAGGATGTGTGACCGTCGATGACCGAGAACGGGTCGCGGTTCCGACGTCCCCGCCGAGCACGGTCCATCCAGGTTCGCGGTGCGGCGTCGAGCGGCACGAGCCCCCGGTAAAAGTTGAGCCGCGCGACGAGGTTCGAGAACGTATCGTCTTCGCTCGTCGTCATCGCTGTCTCGGAATCGACCCCCGCGAGGTGAGCGATCTCGAGCAGCGTGAAGACCTTCGATTGAACACCGGGAAGGGTGCGATTGATTCTCGCGCGGTGGTCGAGCTCGGCGACGAGAATGAGATCGGCACCGGCGATGAGTTCGACATCCAGAGCGCGGGAGACGTGCGCACCGAGACCGTCGGTGGCTGCGCCCTGGTCGGCGAGCAGCTGCTGAGCCAGTCCGCACATGGGTGCCCCGTCGATCGCGGACAGTCCGGCGCTCCTGACAGCGAACCTGGCTTCGAGTCCGGCGAAGGCGAACGATTCCCGCATCACCGCCTCCACATAGGGCGATCGACAGATGTTGGCCTCGCACACGACGAGGATGCTCGCGGGCTCAGGCACGACGTAGCGATCGGGCGAGGACGTATCCATCTAGGGTGCCGCGGATCGCTGCCCACGCGGGGCGCGGCGAACGGAGAAGCTGCCGGCGACCACCTTGCAGCAGGATCTCCCATGCGATCGGGAGCGAGTGGCGTGCCCACGCCCGCTGTTGGTTGTGGGGGAGGTGGAGGGCTGCGAAGAGCCAGCGATTGCGGATGTTGTAGTAGTAGTAGACCGCAGATTTCGGCTGTCCAGAGTGCTGGTGGCCGTCGGCGCCCTGCGTGCCTCCTTCCGCGTGTATCGCGGTGGCCGTCTCCACGACCTCGACCGTTCCGCCGTGGGCGAGAACTCGACGGGAGAGGTCGATGTCTTCCCAATACAGGAAGTATCGGTCGTCGAAGCCACCGATGAGCTCCCAGAGTCGGAGGCTGATCACGAGGCACGCGCCGCTGAGCCAGGGCATGGTGCGGGCGCCGGGAACTTCGTGGCGCCGTCGCGCGGACCGGACTCGGCCGTCATCGAGGTAGAGGTCGGATCCAGCGAACCAGGACGAGCCGTCCGGACGCGTCACGATCGGCGAGGCCAGCACGAGGTCGTCCTCGTCGATGCGTTCGACGAGCGCCCGGAGGCTGACTGAATCGATGACGGCGTCGGGATTGAGAAGCAAGAACGTCGTGTGTCCGAGAGCCTTCGCCGTATCGACTCCGACGTTCATGCCGCCGCCGAACCCGAGGTTGCCGTCGTTCAGAACGGAGACCCATCCCCTGCGTGAGCAGAGTTCGCTCACTCGACTTCGCTCACCGGCGTCGGAGAAGTTGTCGACCACGACGACGGTCGCGTCAGGCTCAGCACCCGCGACGGCGCCGAGGTTGACCTCGAGCAAACCCGATGACCGGTAGTTGACGACGATGACAGCCAAGTCGGAGTGGGGCACGGGTTCGCTCTCTGGCTCGATGGCTCGACGCTCGTTCGGCAGAACGCCGGAAAGCCCTCGACCAGGATAATGGTCTCAGGTCGCGCGGCGATCGAATCGCCGACGAACGGACATCCATGGACACCCCGCCCTCCGCACCCTCCGGGAGGGGCGTGACGACACTGACCATCGCGGTTCTCACGTATCAGCGGGATCGTGACCTCGCTGCCATCCTGCCCCTCCTCGCCGAGCATGCCAGCGAGGTGACGACGGACATCAGGTACATCGATGTCCTGGTCGTGGACAACGATCCCGTCGGAGGGGCGCACTCTCACGTGCAGAGTTTCGGCTCGTCCAGCGCGGCCCGTTCCATCGAGGTCCGATACGTCAACGAGACGCACCCGGGCATCTCCGCCGCGCGCAATCGCGCGTTGGCGGAGTGCGGGGCGAGTGATCTCCTCGTCTTCATCGATGACGATGAGAGACCGACCCCCGGATGGCTGACGAACCTTCTCGCTGCGCGGGAGAGATTTGACGCCACTGCGGTCGTGGGCCCCGTCATCTCCGAGTTCGAGAGACAGCCAGAGCCCTGGATCGTCGCCGGTCGTTTCTTCCAGCGCCGACGACTTGCAACAGGAACCCGCATCGATGTCGCGGCCACCAATAACCTGCTTCTCGACATGTCGTTCGTTCGACGTCACAACCTCGAGTTCGATCTCGCCTTCGGACTGACGGGCGGTGACGACACCATGTTCACGCGTCAGCTGCGGGCGTCGGGCGGCACGATGGTGTGGTGCGACGAGGCCATCGTCACCGACGTGGTGCCTCGAGCGAGGTCGACTCGACGGTGGGTGGTTCTGCGCGCATTCAGCAGTGGCAACAGTTGGGCGCTGACGGGCGTGAAGCTGGCGAAGACGAAGCGGACTGCCGCTCTCGTGCGAGCTCGCGTGACCGTCGAAGGGATCATCCGGATCGGAGTCGGCCTCGCACGCATCACGATCGGTTGCGCGACTCTCGACCAGGGTCACCGAGCGCGGGGCGTCCGAACGCTCGCGCGCGGAGCCGGAATGGCAGCGGGTTCGTGGGGGTTCGGCTACCGCGAATACGCGCGGCCGACGAGAGCCACCGCCCGGCGATAGGCCGCGACGTGATCTCGGCCCGCCGTGGACCATGCTCTGCCGCTCAGGTCGGGCGGGGTGGGCGGGCGCGGCGTCGCGGATCGGTGGGCCTCTTCGATCGCTGCCGACGTCAGATCACCCTCGTATTGCATGACCCAACCCGATCCGACTTCGGCCGCCAGACGGGCGTTGACGTCATTGGCGGGAACGAGCACGGGCGTCCCGAGCGAGAGCGCCGCCAAGGCTCCTCCCGAGTTGTGCATGAATCGGTAGGGAAGGACCACGAGTTCGGCTTCGGTGGCGATGGAGACGAGATCGGCGTCGGAGAGGTAGCGCAAGTCGAGGCTGATCCGGTCGTCCGCACCGGCAGCGTCCTCGAGGGTCTGTCGGATCTCCGCTGACGACGGTTTCCCGCCGATGTGGAGCGAGAAGGACGAGTCCAAGGTGTGGAATCTCTCGACGAGAAGTTCAACCCCTTTATAACGACGAATCAGCCCGAAATAGGCCAGCCGCCCCGGAACCGGGGGCCTCTTCTCGAACCGGCCGAACCAGTCGCGGTAGTGGCCGTGGGGGATGAGGGCGTAGTCGCGCCCCGCCTCCGTCGGCGTGCTGTCATTCAATCGGATGCGCAAGGTCGTCATCGCGTCCAATCGGCGCAGGACGAAATCATCGAACCGGGAGAGACCGGACGGGAGTTCGAGATTGTGCATGGTCCTCACGACCGCGACTCGCCCGACTCGCAGCTTGACCAAGAGCAGAAGCGTGAGAAAGCGCCGGACGCCGCTCTTGATCGTCGAGGAACCCGCCAAGAGGTTCTCCGGCCAGTGGGCGTGGAAGACGTCGAATCGTGTCAGCAGCGCGCTGCGCCAGGAGAACGTCTTCAGCTCGACATCGGGAGCCGCGACGAGTTCGTCCCTCAGCATCACGATGTAGGGATTCGTCGTTTCCCGCGGTGCGGGGAAAGACTGCTGAACGATGATCCGGGGCTCGCTACTGGGTGACACGATGCACTCCCGTCACATCCGCATAACTGATCTATGCCTAAGCTATCAATTCTTGGGTAGCGCCAAGATCACCACGGGGGTCGTGCCAGCGCGCCTGTGCCCACGATGAGCCGGAGGATTCAGTGGACTCGCCTGAATACGTCGCGACACTGCGCAAGTACAAATACCTGATCCTCGCGCTCGGCGTTGTGGGCACGATCGCCGGGCTCGTCTTCGCGTCGACGATGCCGACCCTGTATCAAGCGCGGAGCAGCGTTTTCGTGTCCTCACAGCGCGGAGAGACTTCGAGCGAGCTCCTCCAGGGGTCGACCTTCACCCAGAACCTGGTCCAGACCTACGCGACTCTCGCCACCACCCCCGCCGTCTTGAATCCAGTCATCGACAGGCTGAACCTCGACACGTCGCCGCAAGCGCTCGCGCGGTCCATCACCGCCGACGCGCCGATCAACACCGTCATCATCGAGATCACCGTGCAGAACGGGAGTGCCGCGCAAGCCGCGCGGATCGCCGACGCCGTCACAGACTCGCTCGCGCGCACCGCCGAAGACCTCTCACCGGCGGATGAGGAGGGCAACCCATCCATCATCATGGAGACGGTCTCTCCCGCACAGACCCCGAGCGCGCCCGCCTCACCCAACGTGCGTCTCATCGTGGTGTCGGGGCTACTGGCCGGGCTCGCGCTCGGAGTCACGTACGCCTTCGGTCGGGTGCTGCTCGACACTCGCGTTCGTTCCAAGGCAGATATCGCTCGCCTCACCGACGTTCCCGTTCTGGGCTCCATCGCGCAGATGAAGCGCGGGACGGCGGGTGTCGTCATGCGTGTTGCACCGCGATCGTCGGCGGCCGAGGACTATCGGCGACTCCGCACCAACCTCGCTTTCGCGGACATCGACGAAGTGTCTCGTTCGGTCGTCGTCACGTCGGCGAGCGCGGGTGCCGGCAAGACCGTCACCTCCATCAACCTCGCACTCGCCATGGCGGAGGCCGGTCGAACCGTCCTCCTCATCGACGCGGACCTCCGGCGTCCCGCCGTCGCCCAGTATTGCGAGATCGACGGAGACGTCGGACTCACGTCTGTCCTCCTCGGCACATCCTCGTTCGATCTCGCGGTCCAGAGGTGGGGCGACGCGATCGACATCATCCCCTCGGGAATCGTGCCGCCGAACCCGGTGCAGCTCCTCACCTCCGCCGCGATGGCCACGCTCATCGCCGAGATCGAACCGCACTACGACTTCGTCGTCATCGACAGCCCGCCACTGCTGCCCGTGAGCGACGCGCTCGCGCTGGCACCGCTCGTCGATGGGGCGATCGTTATCTCGCGCGTGGGCGTGACGAAGCGGAATGAGCTGACGTCGACACTCGAGGCGCTGGACGCGGTGAACAGCCGTGTTCTCGGGGTCGTCCTGAACCGCTCGAAGCCCTCGCGGGCGAACTCCTACTACGGGCGCGGTGAAGACCAGAAGGCCGCGACACCGCCGCAAGATCAGGCAGCCGCTCCCGTCGAGCCGAGTGACATCGAGCCCATCACTCCGACGGCCTCGCGCGGACCTCGACCCTAGACGGGTCGTCGAGGCCGACGCTTCGGCGATCGCTCTATTCGCGGGGTCGCGTCGGCGAGGGTGGGGGTGCCTCGAGCGGTCATTGCGAGGCCGAGCGCGAGGATGAGCAGCGGTGCGGAGGATGACAGGGGGCTGAAGGGAAGGTTCCACAGGGTCTTGAGGGCAACGAAGAGAAACAGACCGCTCGCTGCCGATGTGGCGATTCCGACGCTCATGCCTCTGACCACGAGCACGATCATCACCGCAGCCAAGGCGATCCCGGCGAGTCCGAACGCTGCCCACAGATTTCCCGCAATCGAGTGCAGTTCGAACTGCGACCCGAACATGTAGCGCTCGACGTAGCCGTTATTCGGCGCGTAATTGATGTCCGCCATGCCCGACTTGGCGGCCAGGATGTCGCTCAGGGACGGCTGAGTTCCTGAGCCGAATCCCCAGGGACTGTCCCGCATGAGGGCGAGAGTGGCGGCGATCTCCGGGCGTCCGCCCACGATGATGGATCCAGCGGCATTGACCTGTTCGGCGGTCCGTTGCTGAGTCGCTTCTCCGAGGTATCCGTCCAGGATCAGGGCCTGCCCGAGAGCGTAAACCGCGAGAATCAGCCCGGCGCCTCCGCTCGCGATCGCAACTGCCGAACGGGGACGACTGAGCGATGAGGGCCTGGACTGCCAGGCGACAAGCACAAGCGCGATCAAGACGATGCCGAAAGAGGACCGACCATCGGTGACCGCGGAGATCACCACGAGCGCCGCGAGGAGAACGACTTCAAGCCATCGCTTGCCGATCCGCTGTGCGAGCGCCAGCACGATGACGGTGACCGCGACAGAGAATCCGAACTTCCACGGGTTCGTCGCGAACAGCGGGCTCGAGGGGGAGACGCTTGCGAGAAGACCCAGCCCGAAGAGGAGCCCCACACTGTGATCGGACATCAGTGTTCTCGCCCACATGATCACACCAGCGCCGAAGACGATCTCGCCAACGAGCGACGAGTTGCGAAGCATGACACTCAGACTGACCGCATGGTCAACCGACGAGAATTCGGTGAGCCACAGCCCGGAAGCGATCGCGACGAGTCCGACGATCAGAAGAGTCCATGCCCCGGAATACTTCGCGAGCACCCGCAGCCACAGCGGCGCGAGAAGGATGCACACGATGAACCCGATGGTCACGCCATGGATGATCTCGACACGAGCCGCGAGCGCCACGATGGCCGCGCCTGCCGCAATGCGATTCATGGTCGTTGCAGAAGGTTGCGCTCGGAGAACCGACTGCGCTCGCTCGGCCACGGTGTGCATGGTTAATGTGCCATCTCTCTACCGCGGCGGGACCGGTCGGCCTCGATGCAGGACCGTGCTGCTCGAGAGTCCCGCGGCAGCGCCTTCCGGTACGACACCGCCGATATGATTATCGGATATCGGCAGGAGGAAAGCGATTTGTTTGCCCGAAACATTCGCATCGAAGCCCGTCGCGTTCGACTTTACCAATCGATCCGCACGGCACACCTCGAGCGCGCCCACGAGCTTGGCACCGCCGCGATCGTGTACCAGGTTCAGCGCTACGACTTCGATGAGAGCGCGGCGAAGGGCATCGAGCTCATGCGGGCGTCGCCGATCGAGACAGCCTTTCTCATCGCACGCTCCGACTTGGACGTCGTCGAGATCAACGAACCACTCATGTTGTCGAGTCTCCTCACGAGCTCGCTGACTATCGCGGCACTTCGCCTGCGGTACGCAGGCAACCCGCGACGTCGACCAGACGTCGTCACGTACGCGATCGGGAACTCCGACCCGTTCGCTCAGATGCCGACCGGCGCGCGACTGAGAACACGGTTGCGGCGACGGGGTGAGCGAGTTCTCGCACGGTACGTGATGAAGAGAGTCGATCGCGTGGCCTTCGGCACCTCGGACGCTCGAGCACTCTATGGTGACGTTCTGGGCGACGGCCGGTCGGGCGCTCGATCGACGGTCATCGAGGCCCTCCCTGCTGCGTGCGAATGCATTCAGGTCGCCCGAGACGCCGACACCGTCGTGTTCCTCGGCGCTCTCGTGGAGCGCAAAGGATTTCCGCTCGTGCTCGAAGCATGGGAGCACGTTCTCGCGTTGCATCCCTCAGCCCGCCTTCGCATCCTGGGAAAAGGTCCGCTCGAATCGGTCGCGCGCGCGGCGACAGACAGCACCGCGTCGGTCTCCCTGCACATCGACCCCGACCGCAGCGATATTCATACCGAACTGCGCAGATCGGCAGTGCTCGTTCTTCCCTCGCAGGCGAGCGCCACGTGGCGGGAGCAGGTGGGGCTCCCGATCGTCGAAGGATTGGCGCACGGCACAACGGTTGTGACGACTCGCGAAACAGGACTCGCCTCGTGGCTCGACAGCCACGGGCACGGTGTCGTCGACTCCGACGCGGGACCCGGCGATCTCGCTCGGGCCATCGTGGATCGACTCATCCGTCGCCGGTCAGCTGACGAGGTCCTCGCAACCCTCCCTGCGCGCGACGGTCGGCTCGAGGCCGACGATTGGCTCTTCGCAGCGCCGGAGACCCCCGTGATCAGCCGCGTCGGACCACCGCGGTGACGAGCACGGACCCGAGACCCCACCTGTGGAAAGTCGTCGGCAACACCGCCATGGCGAAGCTCGTCGTCATGGGGCTGTCGGGCGTTCTCGGAATCGTCACGAGCAGGCTCATCATCCAGCACTTCGGCACCGACGCCTACGCCCAGTACGGTCTCCTGGCGAGCTTCCCCGCGCTGCTCCCGTTCGCCGACCTCGGTATCGCGGCCGTCGTGATCAACGCGATCGCGGGGTCCAAGAACCCTCGCAGTGACGACTACGTGCGCAGGGCGGTCACGACGGCATTCCGCATCCTCATCGTGTCGGGGGGCATCATCATCCTCGTCGGCGTGGTCATCACCGCCCTCGGATGGTGGCCGCTGTTGCTGGGCAACGCCCTCCTCCCGGAAGGCGGTAGCCTCGCGGCGTTCCTGTGCCTCGCCGTTTTCGGACTCGTTCTTCCCCTCACCGTCGGGCAGCGCATCCTCGTCGGTTTGGGCAAGACGACGACCCAGGTGGCGAGCCAATCCGTTGTCGCCCCGTTCATGATCCTGAGCGTTCTCACTGTTCTCGCGCTCTCGGCGCCGGCGGGGAGCTTTCTCGCAGTCTTCTCCTACATCGGCAACGCGCTGGTCTCGGTCATCTGCCTCATCATTGCGGCGAAGGCGATGTCGCCTCAGTTGAAGAATGCGATGCGCGACGTTTTCCGATTGAAGAGCGTGCGCGGAGTCGCTGTCATCGGCCTCGCCTGGCCGATGCTCGTGCAGATGGTCGCCCTACCGGTGGCCATGCAATCCGATCGTCTTCTCCTGAGTCACCTGGCCGACAGCGACGAATTGGCTCGATACAACCTTGCCGCTCAGCTCTTCGGCATCATCCTCCAGACCATCGCCGCCGCAGGCGTCGCACTGTGGCCGATCTACGCCCGGGCGAGGTCAGACGCGAGAATCGATTCCCCTATCGTTCCCACCCTCTATTTCCTGCTGGGTGGGGTCGTCTTGGGGGGCGCCCTCGGCGTGGTCTCGCCGTGGATCGTCGCCTTCGTCTCGGACGGTCAACTCGAATTCGACGGCTGGTTGCTCGGCGGCTTCATCGCGTTCGTGGGCTTGCAGGCCGCCAAATACCCCATCGGTATGTATATGACAGACAAACAGGGCCTCGTGTTTCAGGTGGTTCCCATCGTCCTCATGATCCCCCTGAACATCGGTATCTCGTGGTGGTTGATCGGGCTTGTGGGGGCGGGAGGAACGGTCATCGGATCGGCCATAGCCGTTCTGCTGTGTCAGGTGCTCCCCAACTTGTTCTACGTGCTCAATGACCTCAAGAAACGCCGCGCTCAGGAGAATTCCACCTATGTCGATCAATGACTCTGGCCGAGTCGATATCGCCTTCCCCGCCGAGAGAAACGTCTCGGCCTGGTCAGATCGGAACGCGGCGGGAGAGGTGCCTGGTCGATGGCCGTACGGGCTCGAGGCGATCACCCACCCGACGAAAGCGGTGGCGATCCGTTCCCTCGACGCCCCCACGGTGTTTCAGAAGCTTCGCAACAGGGTGACTGTGCGCCCGATCTCCTCGCGGCGCGAGCGCACCGTCGGCGTGACCTGGGATGAGAACACCGCCCATCGAATGGTCCTCGCGGGGGGACACGCGCTGATGCACACCGGAGTCATCTGGCTGACTGATCTCCTCGAGCGATCGCCAGGTGGGTATTCTGCGATGCGCAGGAGCCTTCTCGCCATGGAATCGATCTGGGTACTGAGTCGCGCGCAGATCGATCCTCTACGACGATTCCTCGGCCCGTCGTCGCCTCCGATCGATTTCGTCAGATTCGGTGTGGACCCGCGGTTCTTCTCACCCTCGCCGTATCCGCGGTCCCCGATGGTCTTCAGCGCCGGGGGAGATCGGGATCGCGATGCCGGCACTCTCCTCGAGGCCTTCGAGCAGATTGCGATCGAGCGTCCCGACGCCGAACTCGTCGTCCAAACGACGTCAGCCCTCCCGGTACCGCCGGGCGTAGTGGCAATCCCGCACGTGTCTCACCGGGAGCTCCGGGACTTCTACCGCCGGGCGAGCGTCGTTGCGATTGCAACGCGTCCGAATCTCCACGTGTCGGGGATGACCGTCGCGCTCGAATCGATGAGCGTGGGGCGTCCGGTGGTGGTCACATCCACGCCCGGAATGGATGACTACGTCCAGGACGGTGAGACCGGTCGATTGGCTACCGTGGGGGATGGTTCGTCGGTGGCGGCCGCAGTGCTCGACCTCCTTCGAGCGCCGGATGTCGCCGCCGATCTCGGGCGGGCTGCCCGCGCGGCGGTGGAGGACGACATGACGACTGCGCATCTCGCCGGGCGGCTGTCGCGGATCATCGCCCGCAGCTGAGTGATTAGCACACGCGCCTTCTCGATACGGAAGAGGGGTGGATGGCTCTCGCCATCCACCCCTCGTGGTCATCGCGACCGTTAATTCTCGCGCGGGACTCCTGCCCAGACATCGTCGAAGGTCACGACCACCGGTGCGGTCGTCGAATTCGATGACAGCCAGGTCGCAAGACCGATGTGCCCGGGACTCTGAAGCGCCGCAGTCGTATCGGTCCTGCTGATCTGCCACGCGGCCGGCTCTTCGGCCCCGACGCGCCACACCTTCGCTCGAATGGTGGTCGGACTCGTTCCGACGACCTGCATCCGCATATTGAGCTGTTCACCGGGGACGTAGGTGAGTCCCGTCACACGGACCGCGTGGAGGGTGCTCGACCCCCGGTTCACCTCGAGATTGATGCGTCCGTCGGTGAGGAACCCGATCCTCGCGCGGTAGTCGGCGCCGGTGTCGAGTCGACGACCGATCACCGAGGCGTAGGTTCCCGAACCCGTCGCCGCCTGTGCCGCGGTCACAACCGCGCGCACCTCGGTATCGACCGACGCCGAGTCCGTGAGGTAGGCGTTGACGGTCGCTCCCGGGCTGCTCGCACGCAGTCGAGCGGCTCCGTCTGCGACGGAGTAGTTCGTCGCCGAACCGGTGACCGTCCAGGAGCCTCCCTTGCTGGCCGAGCCGAGACCTGCTTCGACTGTTCGAGCGAAGTCGTCGATCGCAAAGGCGTTCGGATCACCGGGTGCGGGCTCGGGCTCGGGCTCAGGCTCGGGCTCGGGCTCCGGCTCGGGCTCCGGCTCCGGTTGGGGGTCGGCGGGCGTCGTCGCGGGTGCAGTCACGGTCACGGGCTTCGTGATCGCGTTCGTGGCGCCCCGGTCGTCGGTCACCGTCAACGTCACCTGATAGGTGCCGGCCACGGCGAAGGCGTGCGAAACGGTTGTGCCCGAGACCGGAGCCGAACCATCACCGAAGTTCCAGGATCGAGCCGTGATGGTTCCGTCTGAGTCCGTCGAGCTCGACCCGTCGAAGGTTGCCACGAGATCGTTCACTGCCACCGTGTAGGCGGCGGCGGGGGCACGGTTCGCCGGTTCCTCGGCTACCGGAGGCTGCTCGGGGGTGGCGGGTGAGCCGGTTCCTCGGGTTCCGGGTGTTCCGGCCCAGATGTCGTCGAAGGTGGTCGTCGCGGGGGCACTCGTCGAGTTCGACGCGACCCAGGACGCGAGCCCGATGTGGCCCGGCGTTTGGAGTGACGGCATCGTGTCGGTGCGGCTGACCTGCCATGTCGAGGGCTCAGCACTTCCGACTTTCCAGACCTTGGCCTGAATCGTCGTGGGGTTCGTGCCGGTGACCTGCATCCGCATCTGGAGCTGGTCTCCCGCGGCATAGGTCAGGCCGGAGACACGCACGGCCTGAAGGGTCGTGCTGCCGCGGTTGACTTCGACGTTGATCCGACCGTCGGTGAGGAACCCGATCCTGGCGCGGTAGTCGTTGCTGTTGTCCAACCGACGACCGATGACCGACGCGTAGGTGCCCGAGCCTGTCGGTGTCTGCTGCGCAGTCACGATGGCCTGGACCTCGGTGTCGGTCGACGACACCGCGGTGAGGTAGGCGTTGACCGTTGCTCCTGCAGCACTCGAGCGGAGTCTCGCGACCCCGTCGGCGACGCTGTAGTTCGCGGCAGTTCCCGTGACCGTCCAGTTTCCGCCTCGATCGGCGGTGCCCAGACCCGAGCTGACCGTGCGACCGAATCCATCGACCGCGAGGGCAGCAGGGTCCCCGGGTTCGGGCTCGGGTTCAGGTTCGGGGTCGGGTGCGGGAGCCGTCACGGTGACCGCGGAGGTGCGGGTGGCGGTTGCTCCGGTGTTGTCGGTGACCGTCAGGGTCACCTGGTAGGTGCCGGCAGCCGCGAAGGTGTGTGTCGTCCTCGCCCCGCTCGCGGCGGGGGAGCCGTCGCCGAAGTTCCACGAATACGACTCGACAGTTCCGTCTGTGTCTGTCGAGGTCGATGCGTCGAACGCGACGGCGAGGTTACTCAGAGTCGACGTGAACGCCGCCGTCGGAGCCACATTCGGCGCTACCGCGGAGATCGATTGAACTGTTTTGGCCGTGAGACCCAGGTCGTCGGTGACGGTGAGCGACACGTCGTAGGTGCCGGCGTTGGTGAACTCGTGATTGACGATTTCACCCGAACCGGTCCGACCGTCACCGAAGTCCCACTGCCAACTCTCGATCGTGCCGTCTGCGTCTGACGATGCCGATCCGTCGAAAGCGCCGACGAGTCCTTCGAGTTCCGACGTGAACGATGCCGAGGGCGGCGCGTTGTTCGATCGCAGCGCGTGGTGCCGGGAAACGACGTCGGCAGACAGGGCGCCGTTGTAGATCGCAACCTCGTCGATCCGACCGTCGAAGTAGTTCGTCGACGAGCCTCCCCACGTGGTGTCTCCGCCCACGCGCCAGTAACCGTCGTAGCCTTCCGCTGCGGTCGCGGGGTTCGTTCCGACCGACTGTCCGTCGACGTAGAGACGCAGCCCAGCGGCGGACTGGGTCGCGACGACGTGGTGCCACTCGCCGTCGTTATACGTCGAGGGTGTCACGATGGTGTTCTCCTGGCCGGTCCATGTTCCGAAGACCAGACGACCGCTGTCCTGCATGTAGACGTGCCGATCATACGAACCGGAATTGCCCGACTGGTTCGATCCGAACCCGATGAGCTTGCCTCCGCGCGTCGTCGTCGTGTTGAACCAGAGTTCGGTCGAGTACGACTGCGGGTTGCTGAAGCGGTTCGAGGTCGAAACGAGTCCCGAGTTGCCGTCGAAGTCGAAACCGGTGTTGCCGTCGACGCTCAGAGCACCCTCGACGCCGCGTTGCACGCCGTCCGAAATGATGCCGGGCGACGAGTTGACGCCCGAATCCCGCGCCTCATTGCCGCTGGCCTCGTTGAATCGCCAGTAGAGCTCAGGCGACTCGCTCACGACGCTCGCGCCGTAGGAGTCGGATGGCGGGGCCGGAAGCGCTTCGCCTCGGCCGGAAGCGACGTAGTGGGTGTTGACCTGTCGCGCATTCAACGGCGCCGGATAGACGGCGACATCGTCGATGCTCCCCGTGAAGTAGGGCTGACCGCTCCATGTCGAGTCTCCACCGATTCTCCAGTGACCGGAATACGCTTGCGCCGAGGTCGTGTCTGTTCGCTGGCCGACTCGTTCACCGTCGACGTAGAGCTGCATACCCGCGGCGCTCAGGTTGCCGACCACGTGATGCCATTCACCGTCGTTGAATCCGGGGGCACTCTCGAGGATGCGCGAGCTGCCCGGGTACACACCGAAGAGCACGCGCCCGCCCTCGTCCATGTATACGTGACGGTCGTAGCTGTTGGAGTTGCCGGAGTTCGCGTTGCCGAAGCCGACGATCTTTCCCCCGGAGGTCGACGTGGTCTTGAACCAGGCCTCGACTGCGAAGGTCTGAGGCCCCTCGACGGGTGACTTGGTAGCGACGAGCCCCGTCGTGGTTCCGGAGAACGATGCGGCGGTGTCGGTGTCTCCGGCGATCGCGCCGGTCTGACCGAAAGTCACACCGGTGCCCGCAGCGGCATCGGAGACCCCGGCCCAATCGGCCACAGTGGCGGCGGTGGCATCGGAGCCGACCCGCCAGAAGTGGGAGGCGCCGTCGTTGAGTACGGCGGAGGCGTAATCGGAGAGGGAGCCCTCCGCCGCGACGGTCACGGGGACGGTGTCTCCGAGGACCGCGTTGCCGTTCGGATCGATGGCCCTCAATCGGTAGGTGTAAGTCTGTCCGGGAACCAGGTTGGTGTCGATGAACGACAGCGAGGGTCGGTCCCACCAGCCGGTGGATGCGGCGACCGTCGTGTGGACAGGCTCGGCGAGATTCCCGTTGCGAATGACCTGGTAGGTCAGGTTGCGATTGTCTCGGTCGGTGTTGGTCTGCCACGTCAAGCGTGCTTGTCCCTCGACTCGGGAGGAGACGTTCGGGACGAATTCCGCGCCGCTGTAGCGCGGACCGTCCTTCAGGGGTGCGACCTCCGGCATCGCGAAACGCACGAGCCCCTGCTGCGCTGCGCCGTTGACCGTGGGGAATTCTCCACCCAGGACGACGTATCGGTTGCCGGCGTCGATCGACCACGCTGCCTGATTCGATCCGGTGTACGAACCGATGGTCAGATCGGGAAGCCAGTTGAGGATGCTCGGCGCAGGCTGACCGGCGAAGTTGCCGGAGCCGAGAGTCTGCGTCGCCTCCATCGGGAACGCGTTGGCGCGCTGGAACGACCAGGGCTCGGTCTGCGGCCATCCCCCGATGCGGGAACAGTCGTGCGGGTGGCCCGCGGTGTACACCGCTCCCTCGTAGGGGACAGAGTCGTAGGTGTCACCCGCGCAATCCGCAATCCAGTCGATGGCGCCGCGGTCCCAGTCGGCCTTGAATGTGCCCTCGAGGTTGCCCCCGGAACCGAAGTGGTATCCGGTGCCGTACACACTGTCGCCATCCGACGAGAGGCTGTAGATCGCGGCGCTCGCACCGCCGTTGCGCACCACTTGCCCGACGTCCCACGGCAGCGACCCACCAGTTGTCGCGTCGAGCGCGGCGAGCCCGAAGCCCGGAGACGATTGGCCGTTCACCGAGGTGAAGCTGCCGCCGATGACGATTTTGGAGCGGTCGGGCGAGACTTCGATTCCGCGGACATAGTTGTCTGCGGCCGCGGCCGAAAAGGGGAGGACAGCCCCCGAAGTCGCATTGACGGCCGCGATGCGCAGGCGCGGGGTGGAATTGATGTTCGTGAACGATCCGCCCAGGTAGACCGTCGTCGGGGTGACAGCGACCGAGACCACGGGGGCGTTCGTGCCCGCGTTGAAGCCCGCGATGACCTGTCCGGTGGCCGTGTTCAGAGCGGCGACGCGGTACTTCGCGACGCCGTCGACACTCGTGAAGTTGCCCACGACATAGAGGCGAGACCCGTCGGCCGACACCTCGATGTCGCGAACGAGTGCATTGAACCGAGGAGCGATCGAATCGATCAACACGCCAGTGCGCAGGTCGTATGCGAGGAAGTTGCTCCTCTGCACCGTGTTCTGGCCCCGCGCGGATCCCGCGGGTCGAGCGGTCGTGAACTCACCACCCACGAAGACGACGTTCCCGACGATCTTCTGCGTCCACACGACACCGTCGATCTGCACTGTTGGCAGGGCGTCGGATGACACGGTCGTCGGCTCTGTCGAGCTGATCGGAGCAGTGTCTGCGGAGGCTGATTGCACGGCGACCAGCGGGCCGGCCGCGACGACAAGGGCGAGGAGCACGGCAAGGGGGCGCGCGCTACGAAGGGGGGTGAAACGCATGAAACTGCCTCAGTTCGGGTATGAGACGGCAAAGAGATGTGCCGGGGGTGCTGTAGTCGGGTTCTGCAGCACACCTCGGGTAAGGAGTGCTTTGTGGTTACACCGTCAGCGTCGACGGGATGGGGATTCGTCGATGATCAGCCACCGGGTAGTGGAGGATCGCGAGACGGGCCCGAGATTCGTCCTTCTTTGCCCCACTCGGGTGAAGGGGGCTGAGAGTAGAAGGAAAAGCGGGGGTAGCGATGCCGGGAGTGGGGGTAACACACCCAGACACCCCGAATCCTAAACGCTCAACCAGGCGGAATACAATACCCAGAGCGGCGTTTTCCGGGGGGACTACTCCGGGAAGGTGCCTTCGAAGACGAGCGGCGGAACGCCCACGAAGTAATCCACGATGATGCGTCCCGAGCCCCGCTCCTCTTCAGGCACGCGGAAGACGTACGTGCCCTCAACGGATTCGCCCGCCCCGACCTCCGTAGGGAGGGGGGATCCACCCGGCTCGGTCAGAGCAAGAGCCGGCGTCTGATCGGACCCGTAGGACACGTCGATCACGGTGTAGCGGAGATCGACACTCTCCTCGGTCGTATTGTCGATGGTCACGCGAAACCGCACCGAAGCTCCCGCGACCTCCCCTGGGAGGGTCGCTTCGCCCTCGACTGCCTCGAGTCGGCTGATCGACGCAGCCAATCCCGTCTCGAGTTCTCCGGGCTCATCGAGCGCGAGCGGCGGATCTGCGGAATCCTGACCGTCCTGCTCGCCGGGCTCTTCAGGGTCGAGCGGCTCGGCGGGTGTCGGGTAGGCGGAGGGGAAGGGCGCCGAAGTGGGGCCGGGGTCGACGTCGTCGTCGCCTGCCCCCCTGCCGTCAGACCTCTGCATGCCGAGGATGATCGCGACGATCACTATCGCGACCAGCGCGACTACCACGGCGCCGATGACGAGAGCCCTCGCGCCGGGACGTGAGCCGCCAGCGCCAGAACCCGTCGGGACATCAGGTGAATCGTTCACGGGATCGGTCATTGCCCCAGCCTCTCAAACGTTCGTCGAGGTGCGGTCGCCCAGCGTATCCATGTCGTTGAACCACTTTCGCAGGGCAAGCACGAGGTGCCCGAGTGCGGCAGCGAAGAGGAGTGAGTACCCCACGAAGAAGAGAATCGGCGCACCCAGCAGAACGAACACGATGCACACGACACCGTAGTCGGTGGGGAGTAGCAGCAGAGATCGGAGAGGGGAGTGAGCGCGAGGTGCCGGGGCTCCGGTGTCTTTGGCCGTGCCGCGATGAATCGTCTTCAGAAGATCGTTGAGGATCATCGCAAAGAAGGAGACCGACCCCACGAGGGCGAAACCGAGGGGTATGAGCAACCACGCGTCGCTATCCAGGTCGAAGAATCTGTACGCCGCAATCAATACCGCCCCGTGCAGTGCCACGATTTTCGTCGCGTCCACCACATGGTCGAGCCATTCGCCCGCGGGCGATCCTCCGCCGCGAAGTCGCGCGACCTGGCCGTCGGCCGAGTCGAACGCGTAGCCGCTCGCGAGGAGGAGCCAGACGAGCACGCCAAGCCACCAGCTGGGGTGCACTGTAGCGATGAGAACGATTGCCGCGAGCGACAAGAGTGCGCTGATGCCGGTCACCTGGTTGGGAGTCAGGCCGGCTCGATATGCCCACGCTGCGATGTAGCGCCCCACCTTCCGGTTGACGAAGACGGAGTAGGCCGGAGCACCAGGTGCCCGTTTCTTCTGGGCGGAGGCGAGACGGTGGACGGTATCGCGGTAGGACCCTGTATTGCGGGTCGCCTCGCTCGGTGCGTTGGTCATTACGGTGCATCTCTATTCGTGACGCCCGAAGGCATGGCCGATGTCGATACAGGGTAGTCGGACCGCCCTCGTCGAGGAGTTTGCGGCGCACTGTCGTGTACGTCATCGATCGTGCGGAGAATCTCGAGACCGTACTGGTCGGCATCGTGGCGTCGGAGTGCGAGCTGGCGGTCGGACCATGCATCCTGCCGGACATCGACCCACCTGCGCCGGACGTCATCGAGCGCGGAGGCGAGCGCGGAGGCGTCACCGGGCTGCACTCGAGCTGCCGACCGATAGCCGTCGACGGCTTCGACGAGGCCGCCGATCGCACTGGCCACGACGGGCCTGCCACTCAAGATGGCTTCGACCGCAGTGTTACCGAACGGCTCGGCCAGTCTCGACGGAACGACGACGACATCCCCCCGGCTGATGCCGTCCCACACATCGGAACAGAAACCGTGGAAACGCACCGAATCGACCATGTCGAGATCGACGATGCGGTCCCTCAGCTCCGCCTCGAACCATTCGTACCCTGCGAACACCGCACCGTAGATGTCGAGAACGGCGTTGATTCCCCGTGCACGCAATTGAGCAACCGCCTCGACGGCGACATCGACACCCTTACGGGGTGAGATGCGCCCGACATAGGTCACTCGCAAACCCGCGTTCGTCTCCGCGCGAGCCATCTCGGCGTGAGGAGGACCCGGCACGGCATTCAGTACGACGACCGAGGCAGAGCCGAGTCGTCGGATGGACTTGCCGAGCACGTCGGCGCTGAAACGGCTGTTCGCGATGATCTGGTTCGCGAGAAGCAGCGGTAGTGCAAGGAGATAACGCAGGAGCTTGGATGCACCGTCCTCCGCCTCGTGCACATGACACACGCTCGGAACCCGAGACATCCGTGACAAGACGAGCCAGAGCGGGATCGTCACGGTGTTGACGAAGATCAATGCCGGTCGCTCTCGCCGGAGCAGCCTGACCCCCTGCCACGTGCCGACAGCGAGATCGGCGACGAAGCGGGCGAACCCCCGAGGGCGGAGGATGCTTTTTCGGAGCACAGGGCTGCGCATCGTGACCACGCGAGCTCCGCGGGAGACGAGCTCCGAGCTCAACGGGCCGTGCTCGGGCAGCGCCACAACCACTCGGTCGTACCGGGTACCCAAGGCGGTGACCGTTTCGAGCAGAACGCGATCAGAACCGTACAGCTCCGCCCCGGGGTGTGCCACGACAACGGTCGAACCAGTCCTCCCGCGTCGTCCTGCACGCGTCGAGGGGCGAGGTTCCGACCGATGCGACGCCGTCTTGACGGTCATGGTGTTCTCGTGAGATTCGATCGGAGGGTGCGCGACCGCTGGCGCGCACCCGTGCTGCTCCCACGAGTCGTCGCGCCAGCGGCAATCTTTCGCGCGAGCGCCTCATATCCGTCGGTCACCCGATCCCAGTCGTAGACCGATCTCGCCCGTTCTCGGAGTCGTGCCCCGGCGTCCGACGAGGCGCCCGATCCGGAATCGGAGGTATCGATCTCGTGGGCCACGTCTTCGGGGAGGGAGAAGAATCGCCCGTGCCCGCCGAGGACCTCACGATTGAAGTCGACGTCGAAGGCGAGCACCGCGGCCCCTGCTCCCATGGCGCGGAGGAGAGAGGGGTTCGTGCCTCCGACGGAATGACCGTGGATGTAGGTCGCCGCGTTGCTGTAGAGCTCGTCGAGGAGCTCCTGATCCCAGATGCCGCCGACGAGTCGGATTCGATCGTCGCCCTCTGCGAGCCGCGCGATCTTCGCGGTGTACTCCTCGGCGTAGGGCGCAGATCCCACGACGACCAACGGCAGCGTCGATGCACTCTTGCGGTAGCCCTCGACGATGACGTCGACGTGGTTTTCCGGTTCGAACCGAGCCACGACGAGGGAGAACCGGCCCGGTTCCAGGCCGAGCTCCGCGAGACGGTCCGCGTGGGGATCGTCGATGATGGGCGCACCGTAGGTCAGAAGCTCAGTGGGGACGTCGAACTCCCGACGGTAGTAATCGGCGATACCTTGAGCGTCGGCGATGAGGGAATCCGCCCACCGCACCCCGAGCTGCTCTGCGAGGCGGTAGTACTTCTGTCCGGTCGGACCCCACTTACCCCGCTTCCACTCGAGGCCGTCCATGTGGAGTGCGACGGGAATTCGACGAAACCGCAGCAAGGGGAGGAACGGCGAATTGGCCGCGTTGAAGACGAAAGCGGCATCCGTCTTGCGACCGACGAGGGTGTGCACGATGGACAGGGCGGTGTGACTGAGCGTCTCGGCGACTTTGACGCGAAGCGCGGGGAGATGCACCAGTCTCATGCCGGCGTGAGTCCGCTTCTTCTCTCCCGGCGCGAAGCGGCAGTAGACGGTGACGCGGTGACCGCGGGCAACGAGCCGGCGACCGATCTCATCGATCGCCGTTTCGAATCCGCCGTACGCGGCGGGAACACCACGCGTGCCGATCATCGCAATGGACAGGGGACTGTCGCTGAGAGGCTTTCGCATCAGTACGCCCCCGATGCCCCGCGGAGCACCTTGAGAGTGCGCCACATGATGACGAGGTCGCCGGTGAGCGACCAGTTCTCCACGTAGTACAGATCGAGCCGCACGCTTTCATCCCAGTCGAGGTCGGAACGGCCGTTGACCTGCCACATGCCCGTGAGGCCCGGCTTGATGTACAGACGGCGGTGCACGCGGTCTTCGTAACTCTCGACCTCGCTCTTGAGCGGCGGGCGGGGCCCGACGAGGCTCATCTCGCCGATGAAGATGTTCCAGAGCTGGGGGAGTTCGTCGAGCGAGTACTTTCGCAGAACCTGGCCGATTCGGGTGACCCGGGGGTCGTTCTTGAGTTTGAAGAGCACGCCCGCCCCCTCGTTCTTATCGAGGAGCCCGGCGAGATCGTCTTCCGCGGTCTGCACCATGGAGCGGAACTTGAGCATGCGGAACGACTGCCCGCCGCGACCGATGCGCTCCTGGCGGAAGAGCACGGGGCCGGGACTGTCCCGCTTGACCGCGATGCCGATGACGAGGAGCAGCGGCAACAACAGGAGGAGGGCGGCGCCGGACGCGACGATGTCGAGTGCGCGCTTGAGAACGTGCTTGCCTCCGCCGTACTGGGGCAGTTCGACGTGCATGAGCGGCAGACCCTCGACCGGGCGGAAGTGGATGCGCGGGCCCGCGACGTTGGTGAGGCGCGACGCGACGACGAGTTCGGCTGTCGACCCCTCGAGATCCCAGCCGAGGTCGCGGATGAAGTTGGAGCCGCCGTTGGGCTGGCCCGCCACGATGACGGCGTCCACGCGGAGGCTCGACGCTGCTTGCGCGACATCCTGGAGGTTGGAGACGACGGAGACGTCCCGTGAACTCACGGTCATCGAGTCGACGTCGTCGGAGTCGATCGCGGCGCCGATGATGTCGTAGACCGAGACGGCTTTGCGGTCCATCTGGCGGATCACGTAATCGACGTCGAGGCGGTCTCCGACGACGATGGCCCGGGAGATGAAGTTTCCTTCCTTGCGGCGTCGCACCAGCCACTTGCGCCACAGGAGACGGCTCGTCATCAGACCGGCGAGGCCGAGGGGGAGAGCGAGAGCGACGAAGCCTCGAGCGATGTCGACCTTGAGGAGGAGGAACACGATGGCGAGCAACCCGAACGCGAGGACGCTCGCGCTGACCACGGCCCGGTATTCGGCGAGACCGGTTCCGACGATGCGGGAGTCGCGCGAGTGGAACGCCGCGAGCGTGCTCACCCATGTGACGATGATGACCGCCGTGATGAGCCAGTAGTCGAGCGACACCTGGCCGAAGGCCGCGACCTCGCCGAACCAGAAGCGAGCGACGAACGCCGTGATGACGGCCGCCGTGATGATGAGCACGTCGGTCGTGATGAGGCGCATGCGGTAGCGCCGTGCCCACGCGGGGCCCGTCGATGCGGTAGGCGCTGTGCTGCGGCTCACGAAGGGCGCGGGGTCTTCGACGATGCGCAACCGCGTGCTGCGCTCGGCGCTCCGAGGGCGACGATGCGGTGCCGGTGCGCGGCGGGTCTCGCTCACGACGTCGACATCGCGGTCGAGGAGAGCGTCGCCTGACCGACAGTCTCTGAGGCGCATCCGCGGGAATCACGGACAAACGGATTAAATACGGGTGTGGTTATGGGGGAGCTCACGAGGAAGCCTGCAATTCGGGTAACAGGTTCGCCTCCGGCGGCTGACCTGAACGGGAATCGCGAGGATGCACTGATGGCTCAGAAACATCGACAGGACGGCGCGTTCGGGTACGCGGCGAAGACTACGGGGGATGTCGGGTAATGGGTGAATCGAGCACGCCAGCGGGGTAAGGATCTGGCGCACCGTTGGTGGTGCGGGTTCAGTTGCGGGAATCGCGTGCGGGGACACGCTCTGCGACGAGCCGGGTGGGTACTCCGGCGCGAATCGCGTCCGATCATGCTATGGCATCGCCGCCGATTTGTGTGCCCCACTTTCGGGGGCGTGTTGCGACGACTAGTCTCGCGAGGCCCCGGATGCCGGGGAGACAACATCGCCTCCGCCGAGTCTCCAGCGCACGACGCCGCGCACCGTTTCGCTCTCGTCGAAGCTCAAGTGGGCGACGAGCGCGGCGGGAGTCGACGGGTTCGTCGCGACCCAGGCCCGCACCGAGTCGTCTCGGTCGCGAGCGAGCCCGTCGAGCACGGCGAGCGGAGCGGTCTCGTTTCTCGCGACCCACGACCGCACACCCGAATCGCCATCGTGCGCGAGAGTGTCGAGCACGGCGGCGGGGGCGTGTCTGTTGCTCGCGACACTCTCGCGGATCTTCGCGCTGGGGCTGCTCGCGAGAGCGAGCAGCCGGCGGAGCTTGCCCTCGGTGAACACGGGCACGCTCATCCGCGTCGCGACGTCGTCTGTCGCGTCAAGCGCGGTGTCGACGCCGGGCATCCCCGGGGCGGCGGCGCGGAACTGCTCACGCTGGGCTGTGGTGGAGAAGCGGATGCACGACATAGGTCGACGGTAGCGCGTGCAGCCCGGGGGCGACCGGGTGTCGTCGGAGTGTCCGCGGCATCCGCGCGGTGGGCGCCACCCCGAGTGTGTCCGCGGGCGCGATCGATAGACTCGCTGACCGTGAAGCCGAGCGCCAGTCCGACCGTCAGTTCGCGGATCGTCACGGTCCCGAATTGCCTGAGCGCGTTCCGGCTCGCGCTCGTGCCGGTGTTCCTCGTCTTCATCGTCCGCGGCGACGACGCGCTCGCCCTGCTCACACTCGTCGTGTCGAGCCTGACCGATTATCTCGACGGCATCATCGCGCGCCGCTTCAACCAGATCACGCGTCTCGGTCAACTGCTCGACCCCGCCGCAGACCGTCTCTTCATCTTCGCGACCCTCATCGGTCTGGCGACGCGCGAGATCGTGCCCTGGTGGCTCGTCGCGCTCATCCTCGGCCGCGACGTCGTTCTCCTCGGGCTCGGAGTCGTTCTCGCGAGTCACGGCTACGGGCCGCTCCCCGTGCACAATCTGGGCAAGGTCGCGACATTCGCGCTCTTCTATGCGCTCCCCATCCTCATGGTCGGGCAGGCGTTCCCCGCCGCCGCGTTCGTGACGGATCCGCTCGGGTGGGCGTTCGCGATCTGGGGAGCCTTCCTCTACTGGTGGGCGGGCGTCATCTACATCCGCGAGACCGCTCGGGTGATCAGAATCCCCCTGGCGGAGGGGCCCCCCGTTTCCGATACGCTGGGGCGCTAAAGGAGGTTCACGATGGCCACGTCACAGAACGATCATCAGGCCGCCGCGAACTCGGCGCGCGAAACTGAAACCACGAGTCACTACACGAGCGAGTTCGCAGCCCAGATCGCTGCACTCGCCTCCGAGGTGTCCGTCGAAGAGCAAGACGCCATCGCGTCGCTGCCCTCCGGTTCCGCACTCCTCGTCGTGAGGCGCGGTCCCGGCGTCGGCTCGCGATTCCTCCTCGACTCCGACGTCACGACCGTCGGTCGTCACACGAACGCCGACATCTTCCTCGACGACGTCACGGTGTCGCGCCGTCACACGGAGTTCTTGCGGCGCGGCACTGCGTTCGAACTCAAGGACCTCGGGTCGCTCAACGGCACCTATTTCGACGGCGCTCGCGTCGATTCCGCCGTGCTCACCGATGGCGCCGAGGTGCAGATCGGCAAGTTCCGCCTCACGTTCTACGCTTCGCGCAACGACCTCGTCGCTTCGGCGAGCCAGTAGTGGCGCAGCCCGCGAGCCAGGCGAGGACGCCTGGCCCGACAACTCTGTTGAGCATCGGCCAGGTGCTCGCGAGGCTCACGGGGGACTTCCCCGACCTGACCCCCTCGAAGTTGCGGTTCCTCGAGGAGCGGAAGCTCATCTCCCCGGCCCGAACGGAGTCCGGCTACCGCAAGTTCTCGCCATCCGACCTCGATCGTCTGCGCTTCGTGCTCACCATGCAGCGCGAGCACTATCTCCCGCTCAAAGTCATCAAGGGCTATCTCGACGATCTCGATGCCGGCCGCCAGCCCGAACTGCCGGGGGGAGCGGTCGCCGCCCCGTCGATGCTGTCGAGCGAACGAAGGCTCAGCCGCGACGAGCTCATCCGCGAGGCGGGCGCGACACCGCAGCTTCTCAACGACGCCGTCTCGTCGTCGCTCGTCGTCGGTGCCGATCACTACGGTGACGACGTCGTCGCGGTCTTGCGATCGCTCGTCGAGTTGCAGCGATCGGGAATCGAGCCGCGGCATCTGCGCACCTTCCGGGCGTCTGCCGAGCGGGAGCTCGGTCTCATCGAGAACGCCCTCATGCCGGTGACGCGGCGCAACGACGCGTCGAGCCGAGCCAAGGCCGTCGAGCTCGCGCGGGAGATCGCCGGGCAGCTCGAAATCGTCAGATCGAGCCTCATCCGGTCGGCGCTGACGCGCCTCGATCGGTAGACTTCCTAGACCGCCTCGACACGCCGAATCGTTTGATCGGATGTCGTTGCCGCCGGGCACCTCGATCGCTACGGTGGACCACAGGCTGGGGCGTTCGACCCCACCGATGCCGAGAGGCAGAAGGCAATCGCATGAGTGAAACGAGCAGCCGGAGCGAAGATTCTCGCTACGACCTGGGGCTCTTGTTCACCGACGGTATGCCTGACCTCGACGACAGCGCCGGTTATCGCGGAGCGGTCGCCGCCCGCGCCGCCGGCATCAGCTACCGCCAGCTCGACTACTGGGCTCGCACCGAACTCGTCGAGCCCACGGTGCGCGGTGCGGCGGGTTCGGGTTCGCAGCGCCTCTACGGTTTCCGCGACATCCTCGTTCTCAAGCTCGTCAAGAGACTGCTCGACACGGGTATCTCGCTGCAGCAGATCCGCACGGCCGTCAACCAGCTGCGCGAGTCCGGGGTGAGCGATCTCGCTCAGACCACGCTCATGAGCGACGGCGCGAGCGTCTACCTGTGCACGTCGAACGACGAGGTCATCGACCTCGTCAGCCGCGGGCAGGGTGTCTTCGGCATCGCCGTGGGTAAGGTGCTGAGGGAGGTCGAGAACAGTCTCGTCGACCTCGACGCCCAGCAGCCGCAGGCGACGGATGAGCTCGCCGCTCGTCGCGCCACCAAAGCGAGCTAGTCCGATTCACGGTCCAGATCGCCGACCGTTGTGGCCCTGGGTGCGCATCTCTGTGGCGCCGAAGCCTGAGAAGCCATCCCTTGCGTCACGGGATACCAATGTCGCGGCATGCCATCGTCACGAGATGCCGACACCGCCGAACGCTGAGGCCGCCAGGCTCTAGAGGCGCGCGTCGCTCGGCTCGGGGTCGGGCATCTTGGCGGTGCGCATGACGCGCTGCAACAATTGATCGAAGTTGCCCGCCATCTCCTGTGCGCTTTCGCCCGGCCACATGTGAAGCGGCTTCGCGGCACCCTGGGCCTGCTGGAGCGAGGTGCGCTCGGGCAGTTGAGGGCTCAGCACGAGCGGACCGAACATGTCGCGGAGTTCTTTGATGCGGAACTGGTGCTCGAGCGACTGCACGCGGGCCCGGTTGACGATGATGCCGAGCGGCTGGAGGCGGGGGGAGAGTCCTCGACGGATCTCTTCGATCGCCCGGAGTGCGCGATCGGCAGCGGCCACGGAGAACAGTCCGGGTTCGGTCACGACGGCGACCCGATCGCTCGCGGCCCACGCGGTTCGCGTGAGAGCGTTGAGCGACGGCGGGCAGTCGATGAGCACGAGGTCGTAGTCGCTCTCGACATTGGCGAGGGCTTCTTCGAGCTTCCAGATGTCGCGGATGCTCGGGTGCGGGCCGTCGAAGTTGATCGCGGAGGGGCTGCCGATGAGCACATCGATCTTGCCCTGGTGGCCTCTGGTCCACCCGCTCGGCGCGATGGCAGAGCGAACGATCTTCTCTTTGGGTGAGGCGAGGACGTCGGCGACGTTGAGGTGACCGGCGACATTGATGTCCATTCCGGTCGAGACGTCGGATTGCGGATCGAGGTCGACGACGAGGGTGCGGAGTCCCTTCGCGAACGAGGCCGATGCGAGTCCGAGCGTCACGGTCGTCTTTCCGACTCCTCCTTTGAGGGAGCTGACGCTGAGTACATGCACAACACGAAACGATACCTTCACTAGTCTGAAAGCACCTAAACGTCGGCCCCGGGTCGACGACAGCGAAGGGGCTCGATGTTCTCGAAGATTCTTGTGGCCAACCGCGGCGAAATCGCGATCCGCGCCTTCCGTGCCGCTTACGAGCTCGGCGCCGTCACGGTCGCCGTGTTTCCGCATGAGGACCGCAATTCTCTGCACCGCTTGAAGGCCGACGAGGCCTACCAGATCGGCACTCCAGGGCACCCGGTGCGGGCCTACCTCGACGTCGACGAGATCATCAGGGTCGCGGTGGAATGTGGAGCGGATGCGATCTACCCCGGTTACGGGTTCCTCTCCGAGAACCCCGAGCTCGCGGCGGCGGCGGCGGCTCACGGCATCACGTTCATCGGTCCCGGGCAGAGCGTGCTCGAGATGGCGGGCAACAAGGTCACGGCGAAGGAGCACGCGATCTCGGCCGGTGTGCCCGTGCTCGCGTCGACGCCCGCGTCACGCGACATCGAGGAGCTCCTCGCGGGAGCCGAGGCGATCGGGTTCCCGATCTTCGCCAAGGCCGTCGCGGGAGGCGGAGGCCGCGGCATGCGCCGCGTCGACACGGCTGCCGAGTTGCGCCCCGCACTCGAGGAGGCCATGCGGGAGGCCGACAGCGCCTTCGGTGACCCGACGATGTTCCTCGAGCAGGCCGTCGTGCGCCCGCGTCACATCGAGGTGCAGATCCTCGCCGACTCGACGGGGGAGACCGTCCACTTGTTCGAGCGCGACTGCTCGGTGCAGCGTCGCCATCAGAAGGTCGTCGAGATCGCCCCGGCACCCAACCTCGACGAGACCATCCGACAGGCGATGTATCGCGACGCGATCGCGTTCGCGAAGTCGATCGGCTATGTGAACGCGGGAACGGTCGAGTTCCTCCTCGACACCGCGGGTGAGCGCGCGGGCCAGCACGTGTTCATCGAGATGAACCCCCGCATCCAGGTCGAGCACACGGTGACCGAGGAGGTCACCGACGTCGACCTCGTGCAATCCCAGATGCGCATCGCCTACGGACAGTCCCTCGCCGACCTCGGCTTGCAGCAGAAAGACCTGCGCTTGCGCGGGGCGGCGCTCCAGTGCCGCATCACGACGGAGGACCCCGCCGCGGGGTTCCGCCCCGACACCGGCAAGATCACGACCTACCGCTCACCCGGCGGCGGAGGCATCCGTCTCGACGGTGGCACGATCAACCCCGGAACGCAGATCAGTCCGCACTTCGACTCGATGCTCGTCAAGATGACGTGCCGCGGACGCGACTACCCCGCGGCGATCGCGCGGGCGCGTCGCGGGCTCGCCGAGTTCCGCATCCGCGGTGTCGCGACCAACATCCCGTTCCTCCAGGCCGTCCTCGACGACCCCGAGTTCATCGCGGGCGACCTCAGCACGTCGTTCATCGACGAGCGCCCAAACCTCGTCAAGTCGAACCAGTCGAAGGATCGCGGCACCAAGATCCTCAACTGGCTCGCCGACGTGACCGTCAACCAGCCGAACGGCGACGGCGCCGGCACGCTCAATCCCGCGGTCAAGCTCCCCGAGACCGACCTCACGGTCGCGGCGCCCGCGGGATCGCGACAGCGGCTGCTCGAGCTCGGTCCGGTCGGCTTCGCCTCCGCGCTCCGGGCTCAGACCGCTCTCGCCGTGACCGACACGACCTTCCGTGACGCGCACCAGTCCCTTCTCGCGACCCGTGTGCGCACGCGGGACCTGACCGCGGTCATCCCACACGTCGCGCGCATGACTCCGGAGCTTCTGTCGATCGAGGCGTGGGGCGGGGCGACCTACGACGTCGCTCTGCGCTTCCTCGGTGAAGACCCGTGGGAGCGCCTCTCGACGATGCGCGAGGCACTGCCGAACATCGCCATCCAGATGCTCCTCCGCGGGCGCAACACGGTCGGCTACACGCCCTACCCGACGAAGGTCACGGATGCGTTCGTGAGGGAGGCCGCGACATCGGGTGTCGACGTCTTCCGCATCTTCGACGCCCTCAACGACGTCGCCCAGATGAGGCCCGCCATCGAGTCCGTTCTCGAGACGGGGTCGGCGGTCGCCGAGGTCGCCGTCTGCTACACGGGTGACCTCCTCGACCCCGCGGAAGACCTCTACACCCTCGACTACTACTTGCGTCTCGCCGAGGAGATCGTCGATGCGGGCGCACACATCCTCGCCATCAAAGACATGGCGGGGCTCCTGCGAGCGGGGGCAGCCGAGAAGCTCGTCACGGCTCTGCGTGACCGGTTCGACCTGCCCGTGCACGTGCACACCCACGACACCGCGGGCGGGCAGCTCGCGACACTCCTCGCCGCGAGCCGTGCGGGAGCCGACGCCGTGGATGTCGCGAGCGCGCCGATGGCGGGAACGACGAGTCAGCCGTCAGCGTCGGCCCTCGTCGCCGCTCTCGCGCACACCGAGCGCGACACCGGTCTCTCGCTGCAGGCCATTTCCGATCTCGAGCCGTACTGGGAGGCGGTGCGCCACGCGTACGCGCCCTTCGAGTCGGGTCTCGCGGGGCCGACGGGTCGCGTCTACAACCACGAGATCCCCGGGGGCCAGCTCTCGAACCTGCGCCAGCAGGCCATCGCGCTCGGTCTCGCCGACCAGTTCGAGAAGATCGAGGATCTCTACGCCGCTGCGAACCGCATGCTCGGCCGCCCGCCGAAGGTCACGCCGTCGTCGAAGGTCGTCGGAGACCTCGCCCTCGCTCTCGCCGCGGCAGACGCGGACCCCGCCGATTTCGAGGCGAACCCCGGCAGATACGACATCCCGGACTCCGTCATCGGCTTCATGGCGGGCGAGCTCGGCGACCTCCCCGGGGGGTGGCCCGAGCCCTTCCGGTCGAAGGTGCTCGAGGGTCGCTCGGTCAAGATCGGCGTGACGGAGGTGAGTGCCGAGGATGAGGCCGCGCTCGACGCGGACTCCGAATCCCGCCGCTCGACGCTCAACCGGCTGCTCTTCCCCGCTCCGGCGAAACAGTTCGAGCAGATCCGCGAGCTCTTCGGCGACCTCTCCGTCGTCGACACGACCGACTACCTCTACGGCTTGCGTCAGGGGCAGGAGCACGTCGTGCAGATCAGCAGGGGCGTGAGCCTCTTCGTCGGGCTCGAGGCGATCGGCGACGCCGATGAGAAGGGCATGCGCACGGTCATGACGACCCTCAACGGGCAATTGCGGCCCGTGTTCGTTCGCGACCGCAGCATCCGCGTCGAATCGAAGGCGGCCGAGAAGGCGGACCCGTCGAAGGCGGGCCACGTCGCGGCTCCGTTCTCGGGTGTCGTCACGCTCGGTGTCGCCGAGGGCGACACCGTCACGACCGGTCAGAGCGTCGCCTCGATCGAGGCGATGAAGATGGAGGCTGCCATCACCGCGACGATCTCCGGTGTCGTGAAGCGAGTGGCCGTGCCGAGCACCCAGCAGGTCGACGGGGGAGACCTCCTCGTCGAGATCGACCCCGCGTGACGTCGGGCCGTCGATGCGCCGGCCCACCGCGGGAACCCCGGTCGCCCTGAGCCGCACGGTAAACTGATCGGTCGGGGGTCGACGAAAGGTCTGGTGTTCTCGTGAGGAGTCCCGATAGCGGGGGCGCGGTCGACGGTCTCGACGGTGCCGACGGCGACGCAGACCGCGACAGCGGCCCTGACATCTCGATGCAGCAAGGCTCCGACCCGGTGCCGTCGATCGACGTCGCCCTGCCCCGACCCGTGCGGTCGGTTCCCGACGACGAAGCCGCCCTCTCGATAGACGACGTCTCGGTCGACCCGGGGTCGGTCGGAGTGCCCATCGTCTCGACACCCGCGATCCCCGTGGCGGTCACGTCGCCGAGGGCGCCGCGGAGCCCCGCGGTGTCGGGTTCGCGTGCGGAGTCGCGGGGCGACGCACCCCGTCACGCCACCTCGACGGGCCCCGAAGCGGCGTCGATGCTGACCCCCGAGCGCCTCCTCGGCGACGGCGGCACGAAGCGTGCGCCCGAAGGACGCTGGCAGGCGCTCGTCTATCGAGCGACGTTCGGGGCGATCGACCTCGGAGACGCCCCGGCGGTGCGCGCTCGCAAACTCGTGGATGCACGCATCCACAAGGACTTCGAGGGGGGCACCCGATTCGTCCCCGTGCTCACGCGCAAGGGCGGAGTCGGCAAGACGACGGTGACGGCGCTCCTCGGAATGGCTCTCGCCGACGCGCGGGAAGATCGCGTCATCGCGATCGACGCGAACCCCGACCGCGGAACCCTGTCGGAGCGCGTCGCGAAACAGACCCGCTCGACCGTGCGCGACGTCGTCACCAAGACCGCGTCGATCTCGACGTTCAACGACTTCAGCAAGCTCGTGTCGCGAGACGAGACGCGGCTCGACATCCTCGCCTCCGACACCGACCCGATGCTCTCGGAGGCCTTCGACGAAGACGACTACAACGTCGTCGCCGACCTCTGCGCCCGGTTCTACTCGATCGCCCTCACCGATTGCGGAACGGGCATCGTGCACTCGGTCATGCGGGCCACTCTGCAGCGGGCGGACTCGATCGTCGTCGTCTCCGGGGGGAGCGTCGACGAGGCGAGGCTCGCCTCGGAGACGCTCACGTGGCTCGAGGCCAACGGGTACGGCGAGCTCGTGCGCAACAGCATCGTCGCCCTCAACACCGCGACTCAAGGCACCAACCTCGTCAAGCTCGACGAGATCGAAGCGCACTTCCGGTCGCGCGTGCGAGAGATCGTGCGCGTTCCCTACGACCCGCACCTCGCGGCGGGCTCGGTCATCGACTTCCACGCCCTCAAACCCCTCACTCGAGACGCGGCGAGAGAGCTCGCCGCGCTCGTCGTCGACGGCTTGCCCGCGACGCGCGTCAACTGATCCGGAGAAGACCATGCCCGAACGACCGATCCGTATCTTCGGTGACCCCGTGCTCAAGACGGTGTCGACCCCCATCGCCCTCGGCGACCCGGCGGCAGGCACCCTCATCGCCGATCTCCTCGACAGTGTCGCTGTCGCTGGTCGCGCCGGCGTGGCCGCGTGCCAGATCGGGGTCAATCTGCGCGCGTTCAGCTACAACGTCGACGGCGTCATCGGATACGTCATCAATCCGACGCTCGTCGAGGTCTCGGGAGACCCCGTGCTCGTCGACGAGGGGTGCCTGTCCGTGCCGGGGTTCTACTTCGCGAGGTCGCGCTATCCGTTCGCTCGCGTCGTCGGCGTCGACCTCGACGGCGAACCCGTCGAATTGAGCGGCACGGGCCTCCTCGCCCAGGCCCTGCAGCACGAGACCGACCACCTCGACGGCAAACTCTTCATCGAGGGCCTCGAGAAGGAGACGAAGCGCGAAGCGATGCGGCTCATCCGCGAGAGCGACTGGTTCTGACCTCGACCCCGGCGCTCCCGCGGACAGGGTGACTCAGCCGACGATCGCGGTGCCCTCGGTCGCGGGGGCTGTGGCATACATCGTGTCGATGACACCCGCGAAGTCACTCAAGATGACATTGCGCTTGATGCTCATCTTGGGCGTCAGGTGACCGCTCGCCTCGGTGAGCTCCTTGTCGAGCACGACGAACTTGCGGATGGACTCCGCCCGCGACACGTCCGCGTTCGCGGCGTCGACGGCGCGCTGGATCTCGGCGAGCACCTTGGGGTTGCGCGCGGCGTCGGCCACGGACTGCGTCGCGTCTTCGCCGTTGTTGTTGAGCCAGACGGGGAGCATCTCCTCGTCGAGGGTGATGAGCGCCGAGATGAACGGCCGCTGCTCGCCCACGGCGATCACTTGACCGATGATCGGGTTCGCGCGGATCGGGTCTTCGAGCGCTGCGGGAGCGACGTTCTTGCCCCCCGCCGTCACGATGATCTCTTTCTTGCGGCCGGTGATCTGGATGAGTCCCTCCGCATCGATCTCGCCGATGTCACCCGTCTTGAACCACTCGCCGTCGAACGACTCCGCGGTCGCGGCGTCGTTGTTCCAGTAGCCACGGAAGACGTTGACCCCGCGAGCCTGGATCTCGCCGTCGTCGGCGATGCGCACCCCGCAGCCGGGGAGCGGCGGTCCGACTTTGCCGATCTTGAAGTTCGACGGGAGGTTGACCGAGATGGGCGCCGTCGTCTCGGTGAGGCCGTAGCCCTCGAGGATCGTGATGCCGAGGCTGCGGTAGAAGTGCCCGAGGCGCAGTCCGAGGGGCGCCGAGCCCGAGACGGCGTACTTCACGTTGCCACCCATCGCGGTGCGGATCTTTCCGTAGACGAGCTTGTCGAAGAGGGCGTATTTGACCTTGAGACCGAGGGGAACGCTTCCGGCGTCCACGGCCTTGGAGTGCGCGATCGCGACATCCGCAGCAGCGCGGAAGATCTTTCCCTTGCCGCCCGCCTCGGCTTTCTGCTCCGACGAGTTGTAGACCTTCTCGAACACGCGCGGCACCGCGAGGAGGAACGTCGGCTTGTACGACGCGAGGGAGGGGAGGAGGAGCTTGGTGTCGGGCTGGTGACCGACCTTCACACCACCGTGCACCGAGAGCACCGCGATGAACCGCGCGAAGATGTGGGCCGTCGTGATGAAGAGCAGAGTGGATGCCCCGGGGTGCACGACCTCGGAGATCGCCGTCGAGGCGTTGCGCGACAGCTCGACGAAGTTCGCGTGCGTCAGAACGCAGCCCTTGGGCTTGCCCGTGGTGCCCGACGTGTAGATGAGCGTCGCGATGTCGTCGGCGTTCGCGAGGGTGCGGCGGCGCTCGATCTCGGCGTCGGAGACGTCGACGCCCGCGGCGACGAGTTTGTCGAGGTCGCCGAGGTCGATCTGCCACCCTCGCGTCACGGCCGGGAGGTCGGCGCGCACCTCGTCGAATCGAGCGAAGTGGTCGGCGGTCTCGGTGATCATGGCGACCGCGCCCGAATCGGTGAGGTTCCACAGCAATTGGCTCGGCGAGGAGGTCTCGTACACGGGGACGAGCAGCGCACCCGCGAACCACGTGGCGAAGTCGATGAGGGTCCACTCGTAGCGCGTCTTGCACATGAGGCCGATCTTGTCGCCGGGCTCGATGCCCGCCGCGACGAGGCCTTTGGCGAGGGCTATGACCTCGGCGTGGAACTCGCGCGCCGTGACATCGCGCCACCCCCCGTCGGGCGTCGGGAGGGCGAAGATGGCGAGATCCGGCGTTTCTCGAACCCGGTCGACGAGCAGGTCCGTCGCGTTCGCTGTCGGATCCGCGTCGATGACTGCGGGTGTGTCGTACTGTTCCACGGCAACTCCTTTGGTACCCCGGTGGCTAGATGGCCCGAGTCTACCGGCTCGATGCGCGTGCGCCCGTGCGATGCCGAGGCATCTCTAAACTCATCGGTGGACGCCGAGCGCAGCACGAGCCCGCCCGGGTGATCCCGACACACGACGACGGCCAGACACACGACGACAGAAGGACGAGAGCGTATGGATGCGATCGGCATCGACATCGGAGGCACCAAGATCGCGGGCGCCGTGGTCACGGAGCTCGGCGAGATCGTGGTCGAGGACCGCGTCGCGACCGACGCGAGCAACTCCGACGCGATCATCGACGCCGTCGTCGACATGATCACGCGGCTCAGGGTCGGGCGCGACATCCGCGCGGCGGGCGTCGCCGCCCCCGGCTTCATCGATGCGGCCCAATCGACCGTCTACTACACGCCCAACATCCCGTGGCGAGAAGAGCCTCTGCGCGCCAAGCTCGACGCGCGGCTCGACCTCGACATCACGATCGACAACGACGCGAACGCGGCGGGCTGGGCCGAGTTCCGGTTCGGCGCCGGCCGGCTCGTGAGCGACATGACGATGCTCACGATCGGAACAGGTGTCGGCGGCGCGATCGTCTCGAAAGACGCCCTCTTCCGCGGCGGTTTCGGCGCGGGGGCCGAGCTCGGGCACATGCGCATCGTTCCCGGCGGCCTGCCGTGCGGGTGCGGCGCACGCGGGTGCATCGAGCAGTACGGCTCGGGCCGCGCGCTTCTGCGCATGGCCAATTCGATTGCGGATGTCGGCGGAATCGGTCAGGGCCTCGCGCGCGTCCGCGAGGCGCGGGGTTCGATATCGGGGCACGATGTGGCCGACCTCATCCGTGAGGGCGATCCGGGAGCCGTGCACGCGCTGCGCGAACTGGGGCACTGGCTCGGCGAGGCGTGCGCGTCGCTCAGCGCGGTGCTCGACCCGCAGCTCTTCGTCTTCGGGGGAGGCGTGTCGATCGCGGGCGATCTGCTGCTCGACCCTGTTCGGGAGTCTTTCCACGCGACCCTCCCGGCGCGGGGGTACCACCCCGAGCCGGAGTTCGTGATCGCCGAGCTCGTCAACGACGCGGGTGTCGTCGGCGCCGCCGACCTCGCGCGAGCCGGAGCCGAACGACGAGCGTAGTGTCGCGGCGGTACGATGGGTCAGTCTCTGAGAGGGCGGTCGCGGATGTTCTACTGGTTCATGAAGAACCTCATCGTGGGTCCGATTCTGCGAGCCGCGTTCCGGCCGTGGGTCACGGGGCACGAGAACATCCCGAAGACCGGGGGAGTGATCCTCGCGAGCAACCACCTGTCGTTCATCGACTCGGTGTTCCTGCCCCTCCTCATCGATCGCCAGATCAGTTTTCTCGCGAAGAGCGACTACTACACCGGCAAGGGTCTCAAGGGCTGGCTCACGCGCACGTTCCTCAAGTCGGCGGGGATGCTGCCGATTGACCGCTCGGGGGGCAAGGCGTCTGAGGCCTCCCTCCAGACCGGTCTCGGTGTGCTCGCGAAGGGCGAGGTGCTCGGCATCTACCCCGAGGGCACCCGGAGTCCCGACGCGAAGCTCTATCGTGGCCGCACGGGCGTCGCGAGGATGATCCTCGAGGGCGACGTGCCCGTCATTCCCGTCGCCATGATCGACACCGAGAAGGTCATGCCGATCGGTCGGCGCCTTCCGAAGGTGCGGCGCATCGGCGTCGTGATCGGTGAGCCGCTCGACTTCTCGCGTTTCCACGGCATGGAGGGCGACCGCTTCATCCTGCGGTCGATCACCGACGAGATCATGTACGAACTCTCGCGACTGAGCGGGCAGGAATACGCCGACGTCTATGCGACTTCGGTCAAGGACAAGCGCCCGTCGCTCTCGCGCTGATCGCGCATCTGCGCCGCCCACCGAACGAATAGGGTGGGCACGGCGAATAAGGGTGGACAGGGTCCGTCCCTGTCGCCATCGAAACCCCGCGGGTACCCACCCGCCCGTCAGCATCGAGGAATCATCGTGGCCAATCCGACCGAAGACACTGTCGTGCTCCCCGACCCCGCCGTGGTCGCCGGGCTCGACTACTGGCGGACGCTCCCGATCAAGCAGCAGCCCGATTGGCCCGACCCCGACGCCGTCGGCGCCGCGTCTGCCGAGATCGCCGCGCTCCCGCCCCTCGTATTCGCGGGTGAGGTCGACATCCTCCGGGAACGTCTCGCGACGGCCGCGGCAGGCAAGGCGTTCGTCCTGCAGGGCGGCGATTGCGCCGAGACGTTCGCGGGTGCGACCGCGGAGCAGATCCGCAATCGTGTGAAGACGATTCTGCAGATGGCCGTCGTGCTCACGTACGGTGCGTCGACCCCCGTCATCAAGATGGGGCGCATGGCCGGCCAGTTCGCCAAACCACGCTCGAGCGACAACGAGACGCGCGGCGACGTCACGCTTCCCGCCTACCGCGGTGACATCGTCAACGGCTACGACTTCACACCCGAATCGCGCCGCGCCGACCCGCGGCGCCTCGTGCAGGGTTACCACACGGCCGCGTCGACGCTCAACCTCGTGCGCGCGTTCACGCAGGGCGGGTTCGCCGACCTGCGCCAGGTGCACAGCTGGAACCAGGGATTCGCGCGCAACCCCGCCAACGCCCGATACGAGCTGCTCGCGCGCGACATCGATCGTGCGATCAAGTTCATGGAGGCGGCGGGAGCGGACTTCGACGAACTCAAGCGCGTCGAGTTCTACACGGCTCACGAGGGCCTGCTCATGGACTACGAGCGGCCGATGACCCGCATCGACTCGCGCACGGGCATGCCCGTCAACACGTCGGCGCACTTCCTGTGGATCGGGGAGCGCACGCGTGACATCGACGGCGCCCACGTCGACTACTTCTCCCGCGTGCGCAACCCGATCGGCGTCAAGCTCGGTCCGACGACATCCATCGACGACATGGAGAGGTTGATCGACAAGCTCGACCCCGATCGCGAGCCCGGCAGACTCACGTTCGTCTCGCGCATGGGGGCCGAGAAGGTGCGCGACGCCCTCCCGCCCCTCCTCGAGGCGATCACGCGGTTCGACGCGACGCCGCTGTGGGTATCCGACCCGATGCACGGCAACGGCCTCACGACACCCACGGGATACAAGACGCGTCGCTTCGACGACGTCGTCGACGAGGTCAAGGGGTTCTTCGAGTCGCACCGCGCAGCAGGCACCCACCCCGGTGGCATCCACATCGAGCTCACGGGCGACGACGTCACCGAGTGTCTCGGCGGATCGGAGCAGATCGACGAGGCGACCCTCGCGACGCGCTACGAGTCTCTGTGCGACCCGCGCCTCAACCACATGCAGTCACTCGAACTCGCGTTCCTCGTCGCCGAGGAGCTCGGCGCCCCGCGCTGAGAGGTCGTCGACCGCCCGAGGCCCCCGACCGCCCGAGGCCCTCAGCCGATGAGCTGGAGGAAGAGCGTCACGCTCGACCCCCGCGGCAGCACGGTTCCGGCCTCGGGGTCGGTTCCGGTCGCGCGAGCGCCGCTGAACGGCGCGAAGAGCGGGTTGTAGCTCACATCGAGGCCGAGGCCCTCGAGCGCGGCGATGGCCTCGTCTCGCGGAAGGTCGTTGACCTCGGGCACCGTGACGGGAGCGGGCCCATCGGAGACCGCGAGGGTGAGGGTGTCTCCGGGGGTCACGGGCCCGTCGCCGGGTGCTGCGGCGGAGAGCACCGATCCCTCGGGTATCGCGTCGTCGAAAGCGCGCTCGCCCTCGATCCCCGAGAGTCCGACGCCCTCGAGCGTCTCGAGCGCTTGGGCGAAGCCCTGACCGCGCACGTCGGGAACCGCACCGAGTGAGACGAGGAGGGTCACCGGTTGCTGCTCGCCGTATTCGTCGACGGTCGTGAGGTCGACGCCCTCGGCGCCCGTCGCCGCGATGACGGTGTCGGCGGGCACGTCTGACGAGAACTGCGTGGCCGAATCCTGGGCCGTGAAACCCGCGGACTCTATGGCCTCCCGGGCCTCGGCCTCGGTGAGACCGACGAGTTCGGGAACGGGGAGTTGTTCGGGACCGAGGTTGGTCAGGAGCGTCACGGTCGTCTGGCGGGCCAATTGGGCCCCGGCGTCCGGGTCGGTTCCGACGACCGATCCGACGGGGATCGAGGTGTCGGGATCGGTGATGCCACGCGTCTCGGCGGCCACCACGAGCTCGAGTTCTTCGAGGGTCGCGGTCGCGGTCGCGACATCCGACCCGCTCACGTCGGGAACCGAGACGAGGGCTCCGGGGCCGGCGTTGAAGTACCACCCGGTGCCCGCGGCGAGACCGGCGAGCAGGATGACGAGAGCGAAGAGCACGAAGCCCTTGCGTTTGCGACGGCTCGCCGTCTTCTGGAGTGCCGAGGCGCTGTCGGCGACGACGGGGCCCGTGCGTTCGCGTCGCTGCGGCCTGATGATCTGGGTCACGTCGTCCGACCCCGACGACGACGGCGCCGCCGTCGGCATGACCATCGTGCGGTGCGCCGCGGTCGCGGGAGCCGCCGTCGCGAGTTGGGCGCCCGTGTCGAGCAACTGGTCGAGCATCGTCTTGGCGTCGCGGGGGCGCTGATCCGGATCACGCGCGGTCGCCCACAGCACGAGCTCGTCGAGCTCGGTGGGCACCGCGGGGTTCTTCGAGCTCGGTGTTCCGACGGTGTCGTTCGCGTGCTGGTGGGCGATCTGGAAGGGTTGCTCGCCCTTGAACGGCTGCTCACCCGCGAGCATCTCGTAGAGCATGATGCCGACCGCGTAGATGTCACTGCGGGTGTCGGCGATTCCCCGCGTGACGAGTTCGGGGGAGAGGTAGGCGATCGTCCCGAGGAGGGCGTTGCCGGTCGCGGTGTTCGCCGTCGCCGCGCGAGCCAGCCCGAAGTCGCCGATCTTGATGCGGCCGTCGTCGGCGAGCAACACGTTCTCGGGCTTGAGGTCGCGGTGCACGATGCCGTTCTTGTGCGCCGCCGCGAGCCCCGAGAGCACGGCCTCCATGATGTCGAACGCTTGCATCGTCGTGAGCACGTGGTGCTCCTCGAGGAGGTCTCGCAACGTGATTCCGGGGAGGTACTCCATGACGAGGTAGGCCGTGTCGGCGTCTTGGCCCTGGTCGTAGACGTTGACGACGTTGGGGTGCGCGAGTCGCGCGGCCGAGCGTGCCTCCTGGATGAACCTCGCGCGGTACTGGCTGTCGTCGGCGAGGTGTCCGTGCATGACCTTGATCGCGACGCGACGCTCGAGGCGCAGATCGGTCGCGAGATAGACCGTCGCCATTCCGCCGCGAGCGATGCGCGATCGCACTTGATAACGACCGTCGACGAGACGACCGATCATCGGGTCCGTCGAGTTCGTGGTCACCCGTAGATTCTAGGGACGGCGTCGGCGTTCACCCGGTCGAAACACCGGGGCGGCGCGCCTTATCCGACCCGGGTCAGCCGATCTGCGCGAGCCACGAGCGCGCGGAGGTCTCCCACTTCGCGTAGGCGTCCGGGTAGGCCGAGATCTGCACCGCCTGGGCCGCCTCGGTGACCGGCAGATCCTGCCATCCCTCGATGTCGAGGAGGCCCCGAGTCTGCCCGGCGTTCGGGTTGGTGGGTCCGCCGAAGAAGACGGTCGCCGCGTAGACGGGGTCGGTCACCTGGCGGGGGGAGCCCCATCCGGTGCTCGGCCGCTGCTGGAACAGCCCGAGAGAATCCCTGTCGCCGTAATCGAGGTTGAGCAGACTCGACTCCTGCATGGCCGTCGCCAAGGCGATGACGAGTCCGTAGTCGCTCACGCCGAGCGATCGGCCGACGCTCACGATGGTCTTGGCGTTGGCCGCCATCTCCGGCGTGAGGGGCGTGACTCCCGACTCGGGCGACGTGACGACGGGCACTCCCGGGATCACGAGGGTGCGACCCGAGTAGATGATGCTCGACCAGCTCAACCCGTTGGCGTCGAGGATGGCGCTCGCGGTCGTGCCGTAGAGGGCCGCGATGCTCGCGACCGTCTCGTTCGCGCTGATGACGTGCGAGGTGTCGTCCACGCGAGTGTCGGGAGCCGGCGTGATCGAGACGGCGGGCTCGAATGGCGCGATCGTCTGGGCTGCGGGCGCTGTCGCGGGGATCGCGAGGGTGCCGCCGGGGTAGATGATGCTCGACTCCGAGAGGCCGTTCGCGCTCAGGACGGTTGCGGTGGGCACTCCGTAGCGCTCGGCGATGCCCGCGACGGTGTCGCCCGAGACGACCGTGTGGCGCTCGACCGATCCGGTGGGCTGGGGAGCGGTCACGCGAGGCGCGCTCGCGCCGTTCGTGAGGGTCAGCACTTGGCCGGGGAAGATCGTCGACTTCCAGCCGAGTCCGTTGAGGGCGAGGACGGATGCCGTCGGCAGTCCGTACTTCCCCGCGATCGAGCTGACCGTGTCGCCCGCGACGACCGTGTACGACGACGGCGTCGCGATGGCGGTCGTGGATTCGACGGGAGCGGACATCGCTTCGGCGGTGGACTTCGCGTGCGCTTCGGCGAGGGCTTCGCGGATGCTCTTGCCGAGTTCGCTGCCCTTGTCGCGGTTGCGCTCGTCGCTCTTGTCCTGCTCGGGGAGACCCGCGCCGAGGTTGAGGCTCATGGCCATCGTGCCGACGAGCACGATCGGAATGGTGGAGAAGAGACTCTTCGCGAGACGGCTGGGCTGCTTGAGCGCCGCGGGGAGGGAGGGCATCGTGCTGGTCATTTCGGGTCCTCGTTCATCGGCCGTGCTGAGTCGGGACGTCGCGGGCATTCGGGACCCGGTCTCGGACCGGGGGGCGCCCGAGGCATCGTCGGTCAAAGTTGACACACAACAATGCCCGTGTCAATCAAAGTGAATGGTGTGACTCGTGATACGAGAGTGACTCGATCGGGCGCCTCGGCGTGACTCTCCCGGCGAGGATCTGTCAGGCTGGTGCCGTGACCTCCCCTGTCGAAACCACCTGGCTCAGCGTTCCCGACCTCGTCGATGTGCTCGGGCTCGGCGTCAGCAAGATCCGCCGACTCATCGAAGACCGCTCCCTGCTCGCCGCGCGGGTGGACGGCGTGCTCAAAGTGCCCGCCGCGTTCATCCGTGACGGCGAACCCCTGCACGAGCTCAAGGGCACTCTCGTCGTGCTCGCCGACAACGGCTTCAGCGACGAGGAAGCGATGCGCTGGCTCCTCGACACCGACGACATGCTCGGCACGGCTCCCATCGAGGCCCTGAGGGCAGGACGCAAAGCCGAGGTGCGGCGCGTGGCACAGGCCCTCGCCTTCTAGCCCTGCTTCGCGGGAGTGCGGCCGCGTGAGAGGGGGGCTTACGCCGAACGCCGGGTGACCGTGTCGGCGAGTCTCTCCAACTGGTCGCGGGACGCCGCGCTGATGGGGGCGTCACGGAGGGCGGCGACGGCGAGATCGACGTTGTGCCTGATGAGTCGTTCGACCTTGTCGACCGCACCGCTGTGCTGGATCGAGGCCTGCAGCATGCTCACCTGCTGCTCGTCGAGGTCGGCGTCGCCGAGCAGTTCGTCGAGCAGCGAGCGCGCGTTCGCGGGCATGGCCGAGCGAGCGAGCGCGATGAGTACTGTTCTCTTGCCCTCGCGCAAGTCGTCGCCCGCGGGCTTGCCCGTCACGGCGGGGTCGCCGAACACCCCGAGCATGTCGTCGCGCAACTGGTAGGCGATTCCGAGCGGCAAGCCGAAGTCACGCAGCGTCGCGATCTGCTCGGGTGTCGCGCCCGCGAGGCACGCCCCGATCACGAGGGGAGCCTCGATGCTGTACTTCGCCGACTTGTAGACGATCACGCGGTGCGCTCGCGCGAGGAGGTCGTCTTCCGGAAGGGAGCGCCACGCGCGCTCGTCGAGGATGTCGAGGTACTGACCGGCGGTGACCTCGGTGCGCATCCGATTGAACTCCTGTCGAGCGGCGATGCCGGCCTCGCGGCTCGACAGAGCGGCCGTCGCCTCATCGAAGAGTTCGTCACTCCACCCGAGGAGGAGGTCACCGAGGAGGAGCGCCGCCGACTGGCCGAAGGTCGCGGGCTGGCCGACCCACTCGCCCTCGCGGTGCATCCGCTCGAACCGGCGGTGTGCGGCCGGAGCCCCGCGACGGGTGTCGGAGTTGTCCATGATGTCGTCGTGCACGAGAGCCGCCGCGTGGAAGATCTCGAGCGCGCTCGAGGCGAGCACGACCGCGGGGAGATCGTCGGGGGAGTCCTCGTCGCTCGACATCGGATCGTATTCGGGAGCGTGCCCCTCGGTCGCTTGCCATCCCCAGTAACAGAACAGAGCGCGGAATCGCTTGCCACCCCGGAGGAGGTCGCGGGAGAAATCGAGGAGGGGGAGCAGGTCGTCGGCGATCGACGTCAGGACAGGCTGCCTGTCGTCGAGAAACCGATCGATGTCAGCCTGGACAAGGTCAACTAACCGCGTACTCTCAGCCACACGCCTAGCCTAGCGATCGGGCTGCACTTAGACTGGGAAGCATCGTCCGCGTCTGTCTCGAGTGTGAAGGGAGCAACGATGCCTCTGTCTGAGCACGAGCAACGACTTCTCGAAGAAATGGAGAGAAATCTCTACCAGAACGACGCGGACTTCGTCGCGACCGTGGGTGCAGCCCGCGGGCGCACCAACTACACGCTCATCGTCGTCGGAATCCTCACCGCCGTTCTCGGCATCGGGCTGATCGTCACGGGCGTCATCACTCAGCTTCCCCTCGTCGGGATCCTCGGCTTCGTCATCATGTTCGGTGGCGCACTGCTTGCGATCTCGCCGGGACGCAAGACCGGGCCTCCCGTCGAGCCGAGCGCGGCCGAGCGGGAGCGCTCCTCGAACCGTATGCCGACGGCGGGTCGTTCGAGTGGCGGGTTCATGGATCGCATGAACGACCGCTGGGAGAAGCGCCAAGACGGAAGCGACGGCAGGGAGTAAGATCCACCTCGCACCACTTCGAAGGGCCGACCGCAAGGTCGGCCCTTTTTTTGTGCCCTGATCCGCTCCAGGACGCGTCAAAGCGCTCCATTTTCCTCCACCCCCGTGATGCCCGTCATCACGGGGGTTTCGTGTGTCACACACCCCCAATATGGGTCGTGCTCTTCTTTTTGTGGTGCTAAGTGGAGTAAAGTGGGGCCTGTTCAGCACGGCCGGCGAACGAAGGGGGTGGCGCGTGTGTTTCTCGGGACCTACACCCCACGCCTCGACGAAAAAGGCCGCGTCATCCTGCCCGCGAAATTCCGCGACGAGCTCGAGAGCGGAGTCGTCATCACGCGAGGGCAGGAGCACTGCCTCTACGTGTTCAGCAGGAGGGACTTCGAGGAGATCCACACGCGGATCCGTCAGGCCCCTGTCACGAGCAAGCAAGCGCGTGACTACTTGCGTGTCTTCCTCTCGGGCGCGAACGACCAGGTTCCCGACAAGCAGAACCGCGTCACCGTGCCCTCCTCGCTGCGCAGCTACGCGGGACTCGACCGGGACCTCACCGTCATCGGCGCAGGAAACCGCGCCGAGATCTGGGACTCTGCGGCCTGGGAGACCTACTACGCCGAGCAAGAGGCGAGCTTCGCCGACACCACGGAGGAGGTGATCCCCGGACTCTTCTAGCGCCTTGTCTTTGACTCCCAGCCGATGTCGGCCCTGCCTCACTTCCCCGGAGGCAGGTCAGACCGGATGGGGATCAAGGATCAGGGGCCGGGCCGGACGCCATGTCAGACAGCGAGATCCACATCCCCGTATTCCTCGACCGCACGATCGAACTGCTCGAACCCGCCATCACGAAAGCCGGCGCCGTCGTCGTCGACGCCACTCTCGGCATGGCGGGCCACGCCGAGGCGATGCTCGAGCGGTTTCCCGACCTCACGCTCGTGGGTCTCGACCGCGACCCCGACGCTCTCGAGATCGCCGGCCGACGTCTATCGCGCTTCGGAGGGCGGGTGCACCTCGTGCACACGGTCTACGACCTCCTCCCCGACGCGCTCGAGGGGGAGGGGATCGGAGCGGTCGACGGAATCCTCTTCGACCTCGGGGTGTCGTCGTTGCAGCTCGATCGCGTCGATCGCGGGTTCTCGTACTCCAAAGACGCGCCCCTCGACATGCGCATGGATTCGACCTCGGAGCTCACGGCCGAGACCGTTCTCGCCGACTACAGCGAGGCCGACCTCAAGCGCATCTTCCGTGACTACGGCGAGGAGCGGCTCGCGGGCCGCTACGCCAAGCGGATCGTCGACGAGCGAGCGCGCAGACGCTTGACGCGGTCGGCGGCCCTCGTCGAGATCATCACGGAGGTGACTCCCGTCGCGGTCCAGCGCAACGGACACCCCGCCAAGCGCGTGTTCCAGGCCCTCCGCATCGAGGTCAACCACGAACTCTCCGTGCTCGAACGCGCGATCCCGGCGGCTCTCGACAGCCTCGCGATCGACGGTCGCATCGTCGTGCTCGCCTACCAGTCCCTCGAAGACCGCATCGTCAAGAGGGCACTCGCGGCGGGATCGACGTCGTCGGCCCCCGAAGGGCTCCCCGTCGAGCTGCCCGAACACCGCCCCGAACTCCGTCTCCTCGTGCGCGGCGCCGAACTGGCGAGCGACGAGGAGAAAGACCGCAATCCCCGTGCCGCACCCGTGCGCTTGCGCGCAGCAGAGAGAATCAGGAGGGCCGCATGAGCGCGATCCCGGCACTGTATCCCGACCCGACTCCGCGCCGGAGAGGCGACGAACGCGAGCACATCGAGATCGTCTCGACGCGGGCGCAGCGCAAAGCCCGCCCCAAGCTCCTCACGGCGCTGCTCACCGTCACGGGGCTCTTCGCCATCCTCAGTGTGCAACTGCTGCTCACGATCGCGACGTCCGAGGGTGCGTACGAGATCTCCCGACTCCAAACCCAGCAGGCCGAGCTCGCTCGAGACGAGCAAGTGCTCGTCGAGGGGCTGCGCGTGCTCGACGCTCCCCAGCACCTCGCCGCAGAAGCGCAGGAGATGGGCATGGTCGTCACCTCCAGCACCGCGCAATTGCGGCTCTCCGACCTCACCGTGCTCGGAACACCGACGGCGGCGAGCGCGAGCGAGGCTCTGAGAACCGCGGACGACGGCAGCCCTCTCATCCCGAACCTGTTGCTCGAGGGGGTTCCGCTCTCCGGCGCGGCCGGTTCGGCTGCGGCGGGCGACGAAGCCGCTGCCGCAGGCTCCGACCCCGAGACCGATGCGGGCGCGCCTCCCGCTGGCGAGACCGACGACTCGGTAGCGTCGGCGCCGATGGGCATCCCGTCGCCGTCCACGCGATGACGCCGGATCGGACGTCCGCTCGCGAGTGTCCGGTTTCGACTTCTCACCGCGGGGACGCCGCACCCACCCGTCATCTGATCCAGGGGGAAGCACACGCGTGAATGTTCCACGAATGACCCGGCGTCGGCTCGCCGTCGCCATCATCACCGTCGTCGCCGTCATCGGTGTCTTCGTCGTCCGCCTCGTCGACATCCAGGTCGTGCGAGCCGACGAGCTCAACGCGAACTCCATGGACAGGCGAGCGGTCGCGCAGACGACCTACGCGGCGCGAGGCGACATCGTCGACAAGGACGGCAACGTGCTCGCCGGGAGCGTCATGCGATACGACATCACCGTGTCGCCGAAGACCATTCCCGCGACCTTCACGCGAGTCGACGACGAGGGCGTCGAGACCGAGGTGACACTCGAGGAGGCCGCGGCGGAGGTCGCCCGCATCACCGGCCAGAAGAAGGCCGAAGTCCTCGCCGCATTCACCGACAACCCCGAGTCGGATTTCGAGTACGTGATCCAAGAGGTTCCGACCGAGACCATGCGCGAGATCCGAGAGCTCGGCATCCCCGGCATCTACCCGCGACAGCGACCCGCTCGCATCTACCCGGGAGGATCCGTCGGGGGCAACCTCGTGGGATTCGTGGGGACCGACGGGCCGCAGAACGGCCTCGAGCGCACCGAAGACTCGTGCATCGCGAGCGAAGACGGGTCGTCGACGTACGAGCGCGGGGCCGACGGCATCCGTCTTCCCGGCAGCACCGTCACGACCCAGGAGGCCGTCGACGGGGGAACCCTGCACACGACGATCGACTACGACCTGCAGTGGACCGTGCAACAGACGATCGCCGAGCAAGCCCTCGCGATCGGAGCCGAGTCGGCGAGCGCGAGCGTCGTGGAGGTCGCCACGGGCGAGATCCGTGCCCTCGCCGACTGGCCGTCCGTCGATCCCAACAACGTCGACGGCACGCCCGTCACGAACCTCGGGTCACTCGCGTTCACGACGCCGTACGAGCCGGGGTCGACCTTCAAGCCGATGACCGCCGCGATGCTCATCGACAAGGGCGTCGCCGACCCGATGACCCAGGTCTCGGTGCCGGCCGTCTGGTTCTCGCCGGAGGGCAACCGGATCGCGGATGCCGCGCCCCACGCCGATCTGCAGCTGACGCTCACGGGCGTCATCGAGCAGTCGTCGAACGTCGGCATCTCCCAACTGGCGACCCGGGTCTCGAACTCGGACCGCTACGACTACATGCGCGCGTTCGGCATCGGGAGCAAGACCGAGGTCGATTTCCAGGGCGAATCCGCGGGGCTGCTCTCCGAGACGTGGGACGACCAGACCAAGTACAACGTGTCGTTCGGCCAGGGTGTCTCGGTCACGGGTGCGCAGATGGCGAGCATCTACCAGACCCTCGGCAACGGGGGAGTGCGCAAGCCTCTGACTCTCGTGACAGGGTGCGAGCTGCCCGACGGCACCATGACCGACGAGCCCTCCACCGAGGAGACCCGCGTCGTGTCGGAGGCCGCAGCAGACACGAGCGTCGCGATGATGGAGTCCGTGGCCAATACCGGCGGACTCGCCGCCCAACTCCAGATACCCGGATACCGGGTCGCCGCGAAGAGTGGAACCGCCGAGGTCGCCGCCGGGGGCGTCTACACGAGCGACCGCGTGGTCTCCGTCGCGGGGCTCGCGCCGGCCGAGGATCCGAAGTACGCGGTGATCGTGACGTTCGTGAAGCCAAGTACCATAAGGACGTCGGCAGCCGCGGCGCCGACCTTCCAGAAGATCATGACGCAGGTGCTCAAGACGTACCGTGTCACCCCCTCGTCGACACCCGCACCCTCTATGCCGACGACATGGTGAGAAATGAGACGCCCGTGAACGACCGGACACCCCCGGTTCTGCGACCCGAACACCCGTCGGCGCGATCCCTCGTCGGCCTCGTCGACGAGTTCGGGCTCGAGCACGTCGGCTCGCTCGACGGAGTCGAGGTGACGGGTGTCACCCTCCGCACGACCGAGGTGCAACCGGGCGATCTCTACGTCGGCGTACGCGGCGCGCACAACCACGGTGCGGCGTTCGCCACCCAAGCGGTCGAGGCCGGCGCGGTCGCGATGCTCACCGACGCCGAGGGTGCCGAGCTCGCGCGCGACAGCGGGCTGCCGATCGTTCTCGTGGAATCCCCCCGCACGGCCCTCGGCGACGTGTCGGCGTGGGTGTACCGGACGACGGAGTACCCGCCGCTCCTGCTCGGCATCACGGGCACCAACGGCAAGACCTCGACCGCGTACATCCTCGAGGGCATCCTCAAGCAGCTCGGTCTCGTGACGGGACTCTCGTCGACCGCCGAGCGTCACATCGGCGATCTCACCGTCGTCAGCAGGCTCACGACCCCCGAGGCGAGCGAGATGCACGCGCTCCTCGCCCGCATGCGGGAGAGCGAGGTGCGCGCGGTCGCCGTCGAGGTGAGTGCGCAAGCGCTGACCGCCAATCGCGTCGACGGCATCGTCTTCGACGTCGTCGGGTTCACGAACCTCAGCCACGACCACCTCGACGACTACGCCGACATGGACGAGTACCTCGCGGCGAAAGCCCTCTTCTTCGACAACGATCGCGGCAAGCGCGGCGTCGTCTCTCTCGACACCCCCTACGGTGCTCGCATCGTCGACCACTCGCACATCCCCGTGACGACGGTCTCGGCGACGCCCGGCATCACGGGGGAGTGGAATCTGACGATCGTCGACGAGACGCCGGCCTACACCGAGTTCACGCTCACGGGCCCGGAGAATCGCTCCATCACGACGCGCGTGCCACTCATCGGGTGGCACATGGCCGCCAACGCGGGGCTCGCGATCGTCATGCTCGTCGAGGCCGGTTTCGAGCTCGAGGCCATCGGACACGCTCTCGGTGACGGCGGCATCCAGGCCTACCTCCCCGGGCGGACCGAACGGGTCTCCGGCGATCGTGGTCCGTCGGTCTACGTGGACTTCGGCCACAGCCCCGACGCCTTCGTCAACACCCTCGCGGCCGTGCGCAAGTTCACCGACGGCAAGGTCATCATGGTCTTCGGTGCCGACGGAGACCGCGACGCGACCAAGCGTCACGACATGGGTCGGGTCGCGTCCGAGGGCTCCGACATCCTCGTCATCACCGATCACCACCCGCGCTTCGAAGACCCCGCCTCCATCAGGGCGACCCTCGTCGAGGGGGCCGCGCTCGCGAGCGACCCGGCGGAACTGCACGAGGTGAGCCCGCCCGAGCGCGCCATCCGGGTCGCAGTCGGGCTCGCGAAAGAGGGCGATTCGATTCTCTGGGCGGGCCCGGGGCACCAGGACTACCGCGACATCCGCGGTGAGCGCACTCCGTATTCGGCTCGTGCCGAGGCACGCGACGCCCTGCGCGAAGCGGGCTGGTCGTAGATGATCGCCACGACTCTCGCGGGCCTCGCCGACATGCTCGACGGTGACCTCGTTCTGGACTCGTCACGCCGTGCCGACGACGCCGTCTCGGGTCGTGTGGACACCGACTCCCGCATCGTGCAGCCCGGCGGGATCTTCTTCGCCCTGCACGGTGACACCGCCGACGGACACGACTTCGCGCACGCCGCCGTCGCGAACGGTGCCGCGGTCCTCGTCGTCGATCGGCGCCTGGAGATCGACGGAGGCGCGGGCGCGGGCGTCGCCCAGATCGTCGTCGACGACACCCTCGCGGGCCTCGCGCGGCTCGCGCGCCGCGTCGTCGCGTCGGTGAGGGAGGCCGGCCACCTCCGCGTCGTCGCGATCACGGGGTCGAACGGCAAGACGACGACCAAGAACATGCTGCGCGCGATCCTCGATCGCGTCGGCCCGACCGTCGCACCGCAGGGCTCGTTCAACAACCACGTCGGCGCGCCCCTGTCGATGCTCGGCGTCGACGAGTCGACCCGGTTCCTCGTCGTGGAGATGGGGGCGGCGGGCGCGGGGCAGATCGCTCGCCTCGTCGACATCGCCACTCCCGACATCTCGGTCGTGCTCAAGGTCGGGCTCGCCCACGCGGGGGAGTTCGGCGGCATCGAGGCGACCGCTCGCGCGAAGGCCGAGATCGTCACGTCGCTCCCGTCGACGTCCGTCGCGATCCTCAACGCCGACGACGACCGCGTCGCCGCGATGGCCGACCTCACCGAGGCGCGGGTCGTGACCTTCGGTCTCGACGACAGCGCAGACATCCGCATCGGCGACGTGGAGGCCACGGCGACCGGCACCGTGTTCGCCGTGACCGTCGAGGACCGCGAGCGGACGGTGTCGATGCGCATACTCGGCGAGCACCACGCCATGAACGCGACGGCCGCCTTCACCGTGGCCCGAGAGCTCGGCCTCGACCTCGACGACGCCATCGACGCGATCGAATCCCTCGAGCGTGCCGAACGCTGGCGCATGGAGCTGCTGCGCCGCCCCGACGGTGCCACGATCATCAACGACGCCTACAACGCGAGCCCCGACTCGACGGCCGCCGCACTCAAGACGCTCGCCCAGATCACGCGGGGCGGAGGCCGGTCGACGGCGATCCTCGGCGAGATGGCCGAGCTCGGCGAGTTCGCGCGCGAAGAGCACGATCGCATCGGGCGCCTCGTCGTGCGCCTCAACATCGCGCGGCTCGTCGTCGTCGGATCCGCCGCGCGCATCATCCACAGTGCGGCGGGCCTCGAGGGGTCGTGGGACGGCGAATCCGTCAACGTCGAGACGGCCGACGAGGCATTCGCGCTCGTCGAGCCGACTCTCGGCGAGGGTGACGTCGTGCTCGTCAAGTCGTCGAAGTCGGCGGGACTGCGATTCCTCGGCGACCGGCTCGCGGGAGTCGACGGATGATCGCGCTCCTCACCTCCGCGGCGTTCTCGATGGTGTTCACGCTCCTGCTGACCCCGCTCTTCGCTCGCGCGTTCCGCAGACTCAACCTCGGTCAGTTCGTGCGCGCGGACACCCCCACGACCCACGTCGTCAAGCGCGGTACGCCCTCGATGGGTGGCGTCGTGTTCATCACGGCGTCGGTGCTCGGCTATTTCGTCGGGCAGTTCGCCGGCCAGCAGCGCCCCTCGGGCTCGGGACTGCTCGTCATCCTCATGATGGTCGGGCTCGGACTCATCGGGTTCGTCGACGACTTGCTCAAGGTGCGGCTCAAGAACAGCATGGGGTTGAGCGGCCCCCTCAAGATCCTTGGAACGGTGATCGTCGGGAGCGTCTTCGCGATCCTCTCCATCACCTACGAAGACCCGAACGGACTCACCCCCGCGTCGACCGCGGTGTCGTTCCTCCGTGACCTGCCCTTCGACTTCATCGTCATCTTCGGTAGCGGCCTCGGGCTCGTGCTCTTCGTCGGCTGGATCGTGCTCATCACGACGAGCGTGTCGAACGCCGTCAACCTCGCCGACGGTCTCGACGGCCTCGCCGCGGGATCGGCCGCCTTCGCGATCGGCTCGTACATCATCGTCGGGTTCTGGCAGGCGCAGCAGTCGTGCACGTTCCTCGCCGAGTCCGCCGAGAACTTCTACAAGTGCTACACGGTGTCGTACCCGCTCGACCTCGCGACGATCGCGGCGTCGATCGTCGGCGCTCTCATCGGGTTCCTGTGGTGGAACACGTCGCCCGCGCAGATCATGATGGGCGACACCGGCTCGTTCGCGATCGGAGGAGCCCTCGCGGCACTTGCGATCCTCACGCGAACCGAACTGCTGCTCATCCTCATCGGCGGCCTCTTCCTCGTCATCACGGGTCAGGTCATCGTGCAGCGCATCTACTTCAAGGCGACGCGAGGCAAGCGCATCTGGCGCGCGAGCCCGCTCCACCACCACTTCGAGATGAAGGGTTGGGCGGAAGTCACGATCGTCGTGCGGTTCTGGATCATCTCCGGCCTCTTCGTCGCGAGCGGTGTGGGGCTTTTCTACGCCGAATGGCTCTACAGCACGCCATGAGGACGATCGACGACATCCGTGCGCTCTCGAGCTGGCACGACGATTGGCGCGGGCTGCGCGTCGCGGTTCTCGGCCTCGGCGTCACGGGGTTCTCGGTCGCCGACACCCTCGTCGAGCTTGGGGCAGCGGTCACGGTGTTCGCGGGCGCGGCGGACCCCGAGCGCGCCGAGCTGCTCGACGTCATCGGAGCCCGACTCGTCGTGGCCGACCTCGCCGTCGACGGTGTGCGCCTTGTCGCCGAATCGGATGCCGAGCTCGTCGTCGTCTCGCCGGGCTTCGCCCCGAGTCACCCCGTGGTGTCGGCGGTCTCGACCGCGGGGATCCCCGTGTGGGGTGACGTCGAGCTCGCGTGGCGCGTTCGCGACAAGACCGGCACGCCCGCGCAGTGGTTGCTCGTGACAGGCACCAACGGTAAGACCACGACGGCCGCGCTCACCGAGGCGATGCTGCTCGCCGGTGGTCGCCGAGCCCTCGCGTGCGGCAACATCGGGGTTCCCGTGCTCGACGCCGTGCGCGACCCCATCGGCTTCGAGGTGCTCGTCGTCGAACTCTCGAGCTTCCAACTCCACTACGCCGAGACCCTCTCGCCCTGGGCGAGCGTGTGCCTCAACATCGCGGCCGACCACCTCGACTGGCACGGCTCCGAAGCGGCCTACTTCGCCGCGAAAGCCAAGGTCTACAAGCGCACCGTCTCGGCGTGCGTCTACAACCGCGACGACGAGCGCACGCGCACGATGGTCGAAGAGGCCGAGGTCGTCGAGGGCTGTCGAGCGATCGGGTTCGGTCTCGGAGTGCCGGGGCCGAGCGATTTCGGCATCGTCGACGACATCCTGTGCGACCGGGCCTTCCTCGACGATCGCTTCACGTCGGCCCTCGAGATCGCGACCCTCGAGCAGATGGATGCCGCGGGGCTCGGCGCGACGCATCTCGTCGCGAACACCCTCGCCGCCGCGGCACTCGCCCGGTCGACGGGGGTGCTGCCCGAGGCGATCCGCACGGCGATCGCGGGCTTCACCGTCGACCACCACCGCACCGAGGTCGTGGCCGAGCGCGACGGGGTCACGTGGGTCGACGACTCGAAGGCCACGAACCCGCACGCTGCCGCGGCATCCGTCTCGGCGTTCGAGTCGGTCGTCTGGATCGTCGGGGGTCTCTTCAAAGGGGTCGACGTCGATGAGTTCGTCGCCGAGAAGCGGGACAACCTCGCCGCCGTCGTCGTGATCGGTGCCCACCGCGACGAAGTCGTCTCGGCATTCCAGCGACACGCGCCCCTTCTCCCTCTCATCGAGGTCGAGGAGACCGACACTGAACACGTGATGCCGACGGCCGTGAGGTCGGCGGCCGCGGTCGCTCGACACGGAGACGTCGTGCTCCTCGCCCCGGCGGCCGCATCCATGGATCAGTTCGAGGACTACGCCGATCGCGGCAGACGCTTCACCACCGCAGTGCACGACATGTTGGGAGATCGGCCGGATGACGACCAGCATCCCTCGCGACAGCCGTCGCCCCGGCTCTGACAGCGAGACCACCCCGACGGGCACATCGTCGACTCGAGATCGCGCGGCATCCCCGGGACCGGCCGCGATCGTCGCCGTCAAAAAGATCTTCGCCGCAGAGACGGGAAACTTCTTCCTCCTCCTCGGCACGACGCTCTTCCTCATCGTCTTCGGACTCGTCATGGTGCTCTCGTCGTCGTCGGTGACGTCGTACACCCAGTCCGCCGACTTCTTCTCGGGATTCGCCCGGCAGAGCCTCTTCGCGCTCATCGGACTGCCGATCATGCTCATCGCGTCACGCATGCCCGCGACGTTCTGGAAACGGTGGGCGCCCGTGCTCATCCTCGGGAGCATCACCCTCCAGTTGCTCGTCGTCGCGACACCCCTCGGTGTGTCGATCGGAGGAAACCGCAACTGGTTGAGGCTCAGCGACAGCATCTCCCTCCAGCCGTCGGAGGTCACCAAGGTCGCTCTCGTCATCTGGCTCGCGTGGATCCTCTCCCTCAAGGCCGACCGGCTGCACGACCTGCGCCAGCTCGCGTGGCCCATCGTTCCCGTCGCCGGTGCGGCCGTCGGTCTCGTGCTCTTCGGTGGCGACCTCGGCACGGGCATCATCATCATGCTCATCGTGTTCGGCGCGCTCTTCTTCGCGGGAGTGAAGCTGAGGTTCCTCGCGATACCGCTCGTGTTCATCGCCGTCGCCGTTCCGCTCGTGGGGTTGTCGAGCAATTCGCGGAGCGACCGCATCAGCGTGTGGATGGAGCAGTGCAGTTCGGCGAGCGACTACGCGTCGCTCTGCTGGCAGACGGTGCACGGCTGGTGGGCCCTCGCCGCCGGTGGAGTGTTCGGCGTCGGTCTCGGCAACTCGAAAGCCAAGTGGTCGTGGCTGCCCGCCGCGGACAACGACTTCATCTTCGCGATAATCGGCGAAGAGCTCGGGTTGCTCGGAGCGGTGACGGTGCTCGTGCTCTTCGCAGTGCTCGCGGTCGCGTTCATCCGCATCATCCGGGCGAACAGCGATCCTTTCGCGCGCATCGCCGTGAGCGCCGTCATGGTCTGGATCATCGGTCAGGCTTTCGTGAACATCGGTGTCGTCCTCGGGGTGCTCCCCGTGCTCGGTGTTCCGCTTCCCCTCATCTCCGCGGGAGGGACCGCTCTCGTGTCGTCGATGCTCGCGATCGGAATCGTGCTCTCGTTCGCTCGCCAGCCTGACGCCGCTCGCGCCGGAGTCGCATCGCGATGACGCGCTACCTGCTCGCCGGCGGCGGTACCGCCGGTCACGTCAACCCGTTGCTCGCCGTCGCAGATCGTCTGCGCGAGCGCGACCCCGACGCCGTCATCAGGGTTCTCGGCACCGCCGAGGGTCTCGAGGCGCGGCTCGTCCCCGCGCGCGGTCACGAGCTCGTCGTCGTCGAGAGGTTGCCGTTCCCCCGCCGACCCGGTGTCGCGGCGCTGCGTTTTCCGACGCGATTCCGCGCGCTCGTCGCGCACATCCGCGCCCTCCTCGTCGAACACCGCATCGACGTCGTCGTGGGGTTCGGCGGATACGTCTCCGCGCCCGCCTACCTCGCGGCACGCCTCGAGAGGGTCGCGATCGTCGTGCACGAGGCGAACGCTCGACCGGGTATCGCCAACAGGCTCGGTGCGGCGCTCACACCGCACGTCGGTGTGGCGTTCGCGGGAACGCGATTGCGCCGCGCTCGCACCGTCGGAATGCCGTTGCGCCCCGAGATCGAGAGGCTCGACCGGCGCGCCGCGAAGGCCGACGCGATGACCGAGTTCGGTCTCGACCCCCAGAAACCGACGCTCCTCGTGACCGGCGGCTCGCTCGGGGCCCGCGCGATCAACACGACGATCGCGACCTCCGTCTCGGTCGTGCTCGGGGCGGGCTGGCAAGTGCTGCACATCACGGGCACGCGAAGCGAGATCGACTACCCGGCTCTCGCCGGCTATCACGTCGTGCCCTATTGCGACCGCATGGATCTCGCCCTCTCAGCGGCCGATCTCATTCTCGCGCGAGCCGGCTCGTCGACCGTGAGCGAGGTGAGCGCCCTCGGGATACCCGCGGTCTACGTGCCCCTTGCCATCGGCAACGGGGAACAGCGGCTCAATGCGAAGTCCGCGGTCGACGGGTCGGCCGCCCTCATCGTCGACGACGCCGACTTCACGCCCGAGTGGGTCACCGACCGCTTGACCCGGCTGCTCGCCGACCGCGCCGCGCTCGCGTCGATGGCCGCCCACGCGAGCGTCGTCGGCACGCGCGACGGCACCGACCGGCTCATCGCACTCATCGATGACGCCGTGAGTGGAGAGGTAGCGTTGCCGTCGTGATCAAGACCGATTTCGCCCAGACGATGCCCTCCGAGCCGGGCACGGTGCACTTCGTCGGCATCGGTGGCGCGGGGATGAGCGGCATCGCGAGTCTCTTCGCGTCGGCCGGCCACACGGTGACCGGCTCGGACATCCGCGACACCGCGATCGTCGCGGCGCTGCGCGACGAGGGCATCACCATCACGATCGGGCACGACGCGCGCGCTGTCGACGGCGCCGACACCGTCGTCGTCACGGGTGCGATCGCCGAAGACAACCCCGAGTACCTCGCGGCCAAGGCGGCGGGACTCCCCGTGGTGCATCGCGCGGTCGCCCTCGCGTGGCTCTCGAGCGGCACCCGGCTCGTGGCGGTGGCGGGGGCGCACGGCAAGACCACCTCGACGGGGATGGTCATCGAGGGGCTCCTCGCCCTCGATCGGTCACCGAGTTTCGTCAACGGGGGGATCATCCGCTCGCTCGGGGTCAGCTCCGCCGCGGGAACCGACGACGTGTTCGTCGTCGAAGCAGACGAGTCCGACGGATCGTTCTCGCTCTACGACACCGCGATCGCCCTCATCACCAACGTCGACCCCGACCACCTCGACCACTTCGGCAGCGAAGAGGCGTTCCTCGACGCCTTCGTGCACTTCGCGTCGAAGGCGCGCGAGCTCGTCGTCATCTCGAGCGACGACCCCGGGGCGAGCCGGATCCTCTCGCGCATCACCGCCCCGAGAGTCATGACGTTCGGTCGAGCCGACGACGCGGATGTGCGCGTCACCGACCTCGACCTCGGACCGACGGCGTCGTTCACCCTGGTCCACGCCGGTGTCTCGCACCGGGTCGCCCTCGCCGTACCCGGCGTGCACAACGTGCTCAACGCGGCGGGAGCCGTGACGGTGCTCATCGGCCTCGGTGTCGACGCGCGCGCCGCGGCCGACGCCGTCGCGACCTTCGCGGGCACGGAACGTCGCTTCGAGCCGCGCGGAGATGTCGGAGGAGTGCGCGTGTTCGACGACTTCGCCCACCACCCGACCGAGATCCGCGCCGCCCTCTCCGCCGCTCGCGATGCCGTGGGGCCGGGTCGACTCATCCCGATCTTCCAGCCGCACCTCTTCAGTCGCACACGGATGCTCGCCCAGGAGTTCGCCGATGTGCTCGAGTCGCTCGCGGACGAGACGATCGTCGTCCCCGTGTACGGCGCGCGCCAAGACCCCGAGCCGGGGGTGACGGGGGAGCTCATCACCGAGAGGTTCGCCGACGCCTCTCGCGCGCGCTACATCGACGACTGGACGGAGGCGTCGCGCACCGCCGCCGCGATCGCCCGCCCCGGAGACTTCGTCATCCCCATGGGTGGCGGTGACATCTACCTGATCATTCCGACGCTCCTCGCCGAACTCGAGCGGGCGCAGGCGTCGAGCGCGCTCCGATGAAGCGACCGGAAGGGTTCGACCCCCGACGGTCGCCCGAACCGGATGCACCGTCGGGGCGTCCGGCCGCGCGTCGGGGAACCTCGCGCGGTCGTGCGGGCAGCCGCGACGACGATCGGGCGGCGTCGGCCTCGGTGTCGGCGTCGACCTCGGCGTCGGGGTCGAGTTCGCCCGCGGCTTCGAGTCCTGCCCCCGCCCCCGAACGGGATCCGTCGATCGCCGCCGTCACGGCGGCCGCGATCCGCAAGCGCATGCGCGCGGGGGAGCGCGCGCGGTCCGCCTCGGCGCCCGCAGCACCGGATGATCGCCACGCGGCCCGGATGGCGAGGCGTGCCGCCCGCGAGCGGCGACGGTTCGAGCGCGGCGAAGTGCGCCGGTTCACGCGGCGATCGCGTCGGCGCAAGATCGCGTGGGCGACGACGGCCGGGATCACGGTCGTCATGGTCGCTCTCGTCGCGGTCGCCGTCTATTCGCCCCTGCTCGCTCTCAAGACGATCGAGGTCGAGGGCACCTCGCGTCTCGACGCGGCGGCCGTGCGCGAGGCGATCGACGGTCAACTCGAGACCCCGCTCGCTCTCGTGGACTTCGACAGGATGACCGACGAGCTCGGGGTGTTCCCCCTCATCCGCAGCTACGTGACCGAGACGATTCCTCCCGACACGATCGTCGTGCACATCGTGGAGCGCGAGCCGATCGGGTCGGTCACGACCTCGTCGGGATTCGCGCTCGTCGACCCCGCGGGCATCGTCATCGAGCGCTCGGAGGCGCGCATCCCCGGTTTCCCGCTGCTCGATGCGAGCGAAGACGAGGTCGACGGTGAGGGGTTCGCGGCCGCGGTCGAGGTGCTGCTCGCGCTCCCCGAGTCGGTGCTCGATCAGGTCGACACGGTCGCGGCCGAGTCACGGGACGATGTCGAGCTCTCGCTCGTCTCGACCGGGGGCCGCATCATGTGGGGCGACTCCGACAACTCGGCATACAAGGCTCGCTTGCTCGAGGTCCTCGTCGCGAATTACCCCGACGCCTCGGAGTACAACGTCTCGGCGGAGGGCCAGGGCAGCATCACGCCGTGACAATCGCGACACGCGGGTCGGCCTCCTCGACTGCCGTGATGCCGCCCGTAGCCTCGGGTCAGGAAAACATATACCAAGTATAACTTTAAGCCTCTAGTAGAGGTTGACGGTTACCAGCGGAGGCCGACGTGAGCTCAAACCAAAATTACCTAGCGGTCATCAAAGTCGTCGGCATCGGCGGCGGCGGGGTGAACGCGGTCAATCGGATGATCGAACTGGGCCTCCGAGGGGTCGAGTTCATCGCGATCAACACCGACGCGCAAGCGCTCCTCATGAGTGATGCCGACGTGAAGCTCGACGTCGGTCGCGAGCTCACCCGGGGGCTCGGCGCCGGCGCCGACCCCGAGGTCGGTCGTCGCGCGGCGGAGGACCACGCCGAAGAGATCGAGGAGGCGCTCGCGGGTGCCGACATGGTCTTCGTCACCGCGGGCGAGGGTGGCGGCACGGGAACCGGAGGCGCCCCCGTCGTCGCGAGGATCGCGAAGTCGATCGGTGCCCTCACCATCGGAGTCGTGACCCGGCCCTTCGGCTTCGAAGGAAAGCGTCGCGCGGCACAGGCCGAGATCGGTGTCACGGCCCTCAAGAGCGAGGTCGACACTCTCATCGTCGTTCCCAACGACCGACTGCTCGAGATCAGCGACCGGGGCATCAGCTTCCTCGAGGCGTTCGCGACGGCCGACCAGGTTCTCCTCGCCGGTGTGCAGGGCATCACCGACCTCATCACAACCCCCGGTCTCATCAACCTCGACTTCGCCGACGTCAAGTCGGTCATGCAGGGGGCGGGCTCGGCCCTCATGGGCATCGGCTCGGCTCGGGGCGCGGACCGCGCAATCAAGGCCTCAGAGCTCGCTGTCGCATCGCCGCTCCTCGAAGCGAGCATCGACGGGGCTCACGGGGTGCTGCTCTCGATCCAGGGCGGATCGAATCTCGGCATCTTCGAGATCAACGACGCGGCTCGACTCGTGCAGGAGGCCGTGCACCCCGAGGCCAACATCATCTTCGGTGCCGTCATCGACGACACTCTCGGTGACGAGGTGCGCGTGACCGTGATCGCGGCCGGATTCGACGGGGGCGAGCCCGAAGCGAAGAAGCCCGAGCGTCGCGCCGCGCACATCGATGCGAGCATCCCCGCCGCGGTCGTCTCCGGTGGGATCACGAGCGCCGCCCCTGCCGCGAGTGACCAGCCGCAGGCTGTCGCGTCGTCGTGGAGCCCCGAGGCCTCGCTTCCCGCGGCCCCCGACCCCGTCTTCGACGCGGACGACGAGGACGACCTCGACGTTCCCGACTTCTTGAAGTAGCCCGCCATCGCCGACCAGCCGTCGGGCGCGGAACCGGGCGACGACGCGTCCTCCCCGGGGTCGAGCTCGGTCTCGACGCCCGCCCTCGCGGACAACCTCCGGGTCGTCCGCGAGGGCATAGCCGAGGCCTCGCGGGAGGCCCAGCGTGGCGCCGACGATGTCACGCTCGTGATCGTCACGAAGTTCCACCCTGCCTCTCTCGTGCGGAGCTTGCACGGGCTCGGCGAGCGCGCCTTCGGCGAGAATCGACATCAGGAGGCCCAGGCGAAGAGCGCCGAGCTCGCCGACCTCGACCTCGAGTGGCACTTCGTCGGGCAGCTCCAGAGCAAGAAGGCGCGCCAGGCGGCGGCGTATGTGCGCGCCATCCACTCTCTCGACCGTGACTCGGTCATCGACGCGCTCGGAGCTCGCGACCTCGACGCCGACTCCACCCTCATCGACGGTTTCGTGCAGATCAACCTCACGGACGATGCCGCGCGCGGCGGGGTCGACGAGGTCGACGTCGAACGATTCGCCGACCGTGTCGCGGCGACCCCCGGGCTCACGCTGCGCGGAGTCATGGCTGTCGCGCCCCTCGGCGTCGACCCCCGCAGGGCCTTCGCGCGCGTGCGGGAGATCTCGGAGTCGGTCGTGCGGAACCACCCTCAGGCCACCGCGATCTCGATGGGGATGTCGGGCGACTACCGTGACGCGATCCTCGAGGGCGCGACACACCTCCGTGTCGGGTCGGCAATCACGGGAAACCGGCCGGCCGAGCGTTAATGTCGAACCGAAGATCCCCACAGGAGGAACGAAATGGCGAACCCGCTGCGCAAGACCATGGTCTATCTGGGCCTCGCGGACGAAGAGTTCGACTATGACGAGCAGGATGCCGCTCAGCAGAACAAGCAGCAGCCTGCCGCGGCTCCCGCGGCGCACCAGCCTGCCGCGGCCTCCACTCCCGCGCCGGCGAACGCCGGTCGCGCCCCTGTGACCCCCCTGCGCCGAACCACGACGACGACGACGAAGAATGCGGCTCCCGCTGAAATGAATGAGATCCTCACAGTCCACCCGCGTCACTACAAAGACGCTCAGATCATCGCCGAAAGCTTCCGCGACGGCATCCCCGTGATCATCAACCTCTCGCAGATGACCGAGTCCGAAGCGCGGCGACTCGTCGACTTCGCGAGCGGGCTCTCGCAGGGTCTCTACGGGAAGATCGAGCGCGTGACCAAGCAGGTCTTCCTGCTGTCGCCCGCGCACATCGCCGTGAGCGGCGAGCAGGCCGACGCCGAGCCCGAGGTCGACGCCTCGTTCTTCGCTCAGAACTGAGCCGCCGAGCTCCCGCGTGGAGCGTCTGCCCCGACGTGATGGGCTAACGTCGGTTTCGTGATCGTCTCCCTCATCGCCGCCGTCGCGTACTACGCACTCCTGCTCTACTTCTTCGCGATGTGGGCGCGATTCATCCTCGATCTCGCGCGAAACTTCGCGCGGTCGTGGAGGCCTCGCGGGACCGTGCTCGTGCTCGCCGAGTTCGTCTTCACCATCACCGATCCCCCCATCCGGGCGGTGCGCAAGATCATCCCCCCTCTGCGATTCGGGGGAATCGGGCTCGACTTCGGGTGGAGCATCGTGATGCTCGGCGTGATCGTGCTCATGTACATCGTGCGCGCCTTCGCCTGAGGGCTGCAGCGTTCGTCGAGATCGACGGCGCGCGAGCGGGCGAATGGCGATCTGTCGTCGTCAGGAGTTTGCTAGCGTGGTCACAGTTGAAACCCGGTGCGAAACCGCTCGGTCCAAGAATCTTGAGGTGACACTATGGCCCTGACTCCCGAAGACGTCGTCAACAAACGCTTCCAGCCGACTAAATTCCGTGAGGGTTACGACCAGGACGAGGTCGACGACTTTCTCGACGAGGTCGTCGTCGAGCTGCGTCGCCTCGGCCAGGAGAACGAAGAGCTCCGTCAGCGCGTGAGCGCGGGAGGCTCCGACCTCTCTTCCGCCGCCGCTCCCGCTCCCACCGCGGTCGTCGAGACAGCTCCCGAGCCAGAGTCGGCTCCCGAGCCCGAGCCGACGCCCGAGCCCGAGCCGACCCCCGAGGTCGTCGCGGCCCCCGTCGCCGTGACCCCGGCTCCGACCACCACGGCGCCGAGCGCCGAGCTCGACCCCAACAACACCAACAACCTCCTGCAGCTCGCTCGTCGGCTGCACGAAGAGCACGTCAAAGAGGGAATCGAGAAGCGCGACGCTCTCATCGCCGAGGGTCGCGCGTCGGCGGAGCGCATCGCGAGCGACGCGCAAGCCGAGCAGAAGGCTCTCGTGGCACGCCTCGAGACCGAGCGTTCGGTCGTCGAGCGTCGCATCGAGGGTCTCCGCACCTTCGAGCGCGAGTACCGCCAGAAGCTCAAGGGCTACATCGAGGGTCAGCTCCGCGAGCTCGACTCGTCGAGTGGCGACATGACATCGTCGACGCCGGGCGCGAGCGCCGGCATCGGCAATCAGGCCTTCGGTGGCAACTGAGTCGCGAGCGGCGACTCCTCGGGCGAAGATCGACGTCAGGGCGCTTGTCGTCCTGGCGTCGATCGCTGTCGCCGTCTACCTGAGCGATCAGGTATCGAAGTATCTCGTCGTCGAGAATCTCGAGCTCGGTCGGCCTGTTCAGATCCTCGGTGAGGCACTCGAGTTCGTCTACGTCAAGAACCCCGGAGCGGCGTTCTCGCTCGCGAGCGGGTCGACGTGGATCTTCTCGATCGCCGCGTCGGTCGTCACGGTCATCATCATCGTGCTCGCCAGGCGCATCCGCTCGACGAGCTGGGCCGTGCTCTTCGGAATGCTCCTCGGCGGAACCGTCGGCAACCTCACCGACCGTCTGGTTCGAGAACCGAGCATCGGACTCGGGCACGTCGTGGACTTCATCCAGGTGGCGTACTTTCCGGCCGTCTTCAACATCGCCGACATCTTCATCGTCTCGAGCATGGGGCTCTTCATCATCCTCACCGTGCGCGGCACGGGCCTCGACGGGGTGAGGGAGTCGGAGCGCGCGAGCGACGCCGCTGCCGAGAACTCGGTCGACGGCACCGCGGGTAGCGCCCCGCTCGACGACCCCACGGTCCGGTAGAGACATGGAGTCCCGCAGTATGCCGGTGCCCGAGGGGCTCGGTGGAGAGCGCGTCGACGCGGCACTCGCCAAGCTCCTCGGCTTCTCGCGCACCTTCGCAGCGGAGGTCGCGGCGACGGGAGGGGTCACCGCAGACGGCGTGACACTCGGCAAGTCCGATCGGCTGCACGCCGACAGCTGGCTCGAGGTGACCTGGCAGGTCAAAGACGCCCCCGTGATCGAACCCGTCGTCGTGCCGGATCTCGCGATCGTCCACGACGACGACGACATCGTCGTGATCGACAAACCCGTCGGGGTCGCTGCGCACCCCTCGGTCGGGTGGACGGGCCCGACCGTGCTCGGTGCTCTCGCGGGTGCCGGATTCCGCATCTCGACGTCGGGTGCCGCCGAACGCGCGGGGATCGTGCACCGCCTCGACGCCGGCACGAGCGGCCTCATGGTCGTGGCCAAGTCCGAGCGCGCCTACACCGAACTCAAGCGCGCCTTCCACGACCGCGAGGTCTCGAAGATCTACCACGCCGTCGTGCAGGGGCACCCCGATCCGCTCGCGGGCACGATCGACGCGCCGATCGGCAGGCACCCCGGGTCGAGTTGGAAGTTCGCGGTCGTTCGCGACGGCAAGGACTCCGTCACCCACTACGAGACGATCGAGGCGTTTCCGAGCGCGTCGCTCCTCGAGATCCACCTCGAGACGGGGCGCACCCACCAGATCAGGGTGCACATGGCCGCCCAGCGGCACCCGTGCGTGGGCGACACGATGTACGGCGCCGACCCCACGATCTCGGCACGACTGGGCCTCTCGCGCCAGTGGCTGCACGCCCTCGAACTCGGGTTCAGGCACCCGGGGACGGGCGAAGACGTGACCTATCGCACGACCTATCCTCACGATCTGCAGCACGCTCTGGATGTGCTCCGCGGGGACTGATCGACCCGTAGTCTTGAGTCTGATTTCCACCTCGGCACAGCGGAGGCAACCCGTGGCATCCACCGATTCATTCGTCCATCTGCACGTGCACAGCGAGTACTCGATGCTCGACGGTGCGGCCAGGGTGGGGCCCCTCATCTCGGCGGCTGTCGACCAGGGGATGCCCGCGATCGCGATGACCGACCACGGAAACGTGTTCGGCGCCTACGACTTCTGGAAGACCGCCACGAGCGCCGGGATCAAGCCCATCATCGGCACCGAGGCGTACCTCACGCCCGGGACGCATCGCGGTGACAAGACGCGCGTGCGCTGGGGGAACGGCGGACAGGACGACGTTTCGGGCGCGGGGGCGTACACGCACCTCACGATGCTCTCGGAGTCGACCGAGGGCATGCACAACCTCTTCAGGCTCTCGTCGAAAGCGTCGCTCGAGGGCTACTACTTCAAGCCGCGCATGGACCGCGAGCTGCTGAGCCAGTACTCGGCGGGTCTCATCGCGACGACCGGCTGCCCGAGCAGCGAGGTGCAGACGCGCTTGCGACTCGGTCAGTACGACGAGGCGAGAAAAGCCGCGGCCGAGTTCCGCGACATCTTCGGCAGAGAGAACTACTTCTGCGAGATCATGGACCACGGTCTCGGCATCGAGCGTCGCATCATGGGCGACCTCCTGCGTCTCGCGAAAGACCTCGACCTCCCGCTCGTCGCGACCAACGACCTGCACTACACGCACTCGCACGACGCGACCTCGCACGCGGCCCTCCTGTGCGTGCAGTCGGGCACGACCCTCGACGACCCCAACCGGTTCAAATTCGACGCCGACGAGTTCTATCTCAAGACGGCCGAGCAGATGCGGCACCTCTTCCGCGACAACCCGTCGGCGTGCGACAACACCCTCCTCATCGCCGAGCGCTGCAACGTCGCGTTCGACGAGAGCGCCAACTACATGCCCGTCTTCCCGCTCCCTGAGGGCGAGACCGAGGCGACGTGGTTCGCCAAGGAGGTCGAGGCGGGGCTCGACCGCCGCTACCGTGACGGCGTCTCGACCGAGGTGCGCGAGCGTGCGGCATACGAGATCGGTGTCATCTCGCAGATGGGGTTCCCCGGCTACTTCCTCGTCGTCGCCGACTTCATCAACTGGGCTCGCCGCAACGGCATCCGCGTCGGCCCCGGTCGTGGCTCGGGAGCCGGCTCGATGGTCGCCTACGCGATGGGCATCACCGACCTCGACCCCATCCGTCACGGGCTCATCTTCGAGAGATTCCTCAACCCCGACCGCGTCTCGATGCCCGACTTCGACGTCGACTTCGACGAGCGTCGACGCGGCGAGGTCATCCGCTACGTGACCGAGAAATACGGCGACGATCGCGTCGCGCAGATCGTGACTTACGGAACCATCAAGGCGAAGCAAGCGCTCAAAGACTCGTCGCGCGTTCTCGGGTTCCCCTTCGGCATGGGGGAGAAGCTCACGAAGGCCATGCCCCCCGCGATCATGGGCAAGGACATCCCGCTCACCGGGATCATGGACAAGGACCACCCCCGGTGGAAAGAGGCGGGCGACGTGCGCGCCGTGCTCGACACCGACCCCGAGGCGCGCACGGTCTTCGACACCGCCCTCGGCCTCGAGAACCTCAAGCGGCAGTGGGGCGTGCATGCGGCCGGCGTGATCATGTCGTCGGAACCCCTCCTCGACATCATCCCCATCATGAAACGCGAGCAAGACGGCCAGATCGTCACGCAGTTCGACTACCCCGCGTGCGAGTCGCTCGGACTCATCAAGATGGACTTCCTGGGGCTCAGAAACCTCACGATCATCGACGACGCCCTCGACAACATCAAGGCGAACCGCGGTGAGACGCCGGTGCTCGAGGAGCTCGAACTCGACGACCCGCTCACCTACGCACTTCTCGCGAAAGGCGACACCCTCGGGGTGTTCCAGTTCGACGGCGGCCCGATGCGGTCGCTCCTGCGACTCATGCGGCCCGACAACTTCGAAGACATCTCGGCCGTCGGCGCGCTCTACCGACCGGGCCCGATGGGGGCGAACTCGCACACGAACTACGCGTTCCGCAAGAACGGGCAGCAGGACATCGACTACATCCACCCCGAGCTCTCCGAAGCGCTCCAGGATGTTCTCGGCACGACCTACGGCCTCATCGTCTACCAAGAGCAAGTGATGTCGATCGCGCAGAAGCTTGCGGGCTTCTCGCTCGGTCAAGCAGACATCCTGCGGCGCGCGATGGGCAAGAAGAAGAAGTCCGAGCTCGACAAGCAGTTCGAGGGCTTCTCCGCGGGTATGCAGGCCAACGGTTACTCGATGGATGCCGTGCAGACCCTCTGGAACATCCTGCTGCCGTTCTCGGACTACGCGTTCAACAAGGCGCACTCGGCGGCCTACGGCGTGCTCTCGTACTGGACGGCCTACCTCAAAGCGCACTACCCGGCCGAATACATGGCGGCCCTCCTGACGAGCGTCGGCGACTCGAAAGACAAGCTCGCGATCTACCTCAACGAGTGTCGGCGCATGGGCATCAAGGTGCTCGCACCCGACGTCAACGAGTCGATCGGGTTCTTCGCGGCCGTCGGTGACGACATCCGATTCGGCCTCGGCGCGGTGCGCAACGTCGGCTTCGCCGTCGTCGACCAGATCCGGGCCGCACGCGAGGAGAAGGGGCGGTTCTCGTCGTTCCACGACTTCCTCAAGAAGGTGCCGATCTCGGCGGCCAACAAGCGCACGGCGGAGTCGCTCATCAAGGCGGGCGCGTTCGACTCCCTCGGCTCGACGAGGCGTGCCCTGCTCGAGATCCACGAGGACGCCGTCGAATCGGCCGTGACCGTCAAGCGCAACGAATCCCACGGGCAGGTCGGCTTCGACTTCGACAGCCTCTGGGACGAGCCGGACGCCGTCGTTGCCGTGCCGGAGCGGCCCGAGTGGTCGAAGCGCGACAAGCTCGCCTTCGAGCGCGAGATGCTCGGCCTCTACGTCTCCGACCACCCTCTCGCGGGGCTCGAGCTGCAGCTCGCGAAGCACGCGTCGGCGACGATCGCCGAGATCCTCACGGGGGAGTCCACGGCCGACGGCGACACCGTGACGGTGGCGGGGCTCGTCACGAGCGTGCAGCACCGCACCGCGCGCAACTCGGGCAACCAGTACGGCCTCGTGCAGATCGAAGACTTCGGGGGCGAGATCACGGTCATGTTCCTCGGCAAGACCTACCAGGAGTTCTCGCCCGCCCTCGCGAACGACCAGGTGGTCGTGATCCGCGGCCGCGTGAGCATGCGCGACGACGGCATGAACCTCCACGCCCAGAACATGTTCTCTCCCGACCTGGGTCAGAGCCTCGGATCGGGGCCGCTCGTCATCTCGATGCCCGAGCATCGCGCGACGACACAGGTCGTGAGCGACCTCGGCGACGCGCTCATCAGGCACGTGGGCGACACCGAGGTGCGCCTCAAGCTCATCAAGGGCGACTCGGCGAGACTCTTCGAGATTCCGTATCCGGTCACCGTCTCGCCTGACCTCTTCGGCGAATTGAAGTCGCTCCTCGGACCCAACTGCCTGCAGTGATCGCGCGGTTCGCGCGCATCCTCACGCCCTACTGTTAAGACGCAATGATCCAGACCATCGACCTCCGCGGCCGCAGGCCCACTCGAGCCGAACTCCTCGCGGCTGTTCCCCGATCCCTCACCGACGTCTCCGAGGCATCGGATGCCGCCGCGGCGCTCATCGCCGACGTGCGGGCTCGAGGCACGGTCGCGCTCACCGAGCAGGCCGTGCGATTCGACGGCGCCGCCCCCGCGCACACGAGGGTGCCAGGCGAGTCGATCGCCCGGGCCGTCGACTCGCTCGACGCCGCCGTGCGCGACGCCCTCGAACTCGCGATCGACCGTGTCGCGACGGTCTCCCGCTCGCAGGTCCCCGCCCCCGTCACGACGACGCTCCTCGACGGGGGCACCGTGACCCAGAGGTGGAGTCCCATCGATCGCGTCGGGCTCTACGTCCCGGGAGGAAAAGCGGTCTACCCCTCGAGCGTCGTGATGAACGTCGTTCCGGCGCAAGCCGCGGGCGTGCCGTCGATCGCGCTCGCGTCGCCGCCCCAGAAGGCGTTCGGTGGCGAGGTGCACCCGACGATCCTCGCCGCCGCGGGCCTCCTCGGCATCGACGAGGTCTACGCGATGGGCGGTGCCGGCGCGATCGGCGCCTTCGCCTACGGCGTCGACGACCTCGGCCTCGACCCCGTCGACCTCGTGACCGGTCCGGGCAACATCTACGTCGCCGCGGCGAAACGCCTCGTGCGCGGAGTCATCGGCATCGACTCCGAGGCCGGTCCGACCGAGATCGTCGTCATCGCGGATGCGGGCGCCGACGCGCGACTCGTCGCCGCGGACCTCGTGAGCCAAGCCGAGCACGATGAGATCGCCGCCGCGGTGCTCGTGACCGACTCCGTCGACCTCGCCGAGCGGGTGCGACACGAACTCGACGACCTCGTGCCGAACGCTCACCACGCGGCTCGCGTGCGCACGGCACTCGGGGGAGTGCAGTCGGCGATCGTGCTCGTGGACGACATGGGCGAGGCCGCGCGGTTCAGCAACGTCTACGGTCCCGAGCACCTCGAGCTGCAGACATCCGACACCCCGGGGTTGCTCGCGCTCATCACGAACGCGGGCGCGGTCTTCGAGGGCGAGCACTCGCCCGTGAGCCTCGGGGACTACCTCGCGGGGTCGAACCACGTGTTGCCCACGGGCGGCCAATCGCGGTTCTCCTCAGGGCTCGGTGCCTACACGTTCTTGAGGCCGCAGCAAGTGATCCGATATAGCGCGACGGCTCTCGAGACGGTCGGTCGTCACGTCGTGGCCCTCTCCGAGGCCGAAGACCTGCCGGCCCACGGAGCCGCAGTGAGCGCGAGGCTCGAGCGCCCGTAGCGAGCCTGCGTCGGGTGAGCGGCTGCCGGGCCTATCCTGGGAGCACGATGTTCTGCCCCTTCTGCCGCCACCCCGACTCGCGTGTCGTCGACTCGAGGACGAGTGACGACGGCCTCTCGATCCGTCGTCGCCGGCAGTGCCCGGAGTGCGGCCGGCGCTTCACGACGACCGAGACCGCGAGCCTCAACGTCGTCAAGCGGAGCGGGGTCATCGAACCGTTCAGCCGGGACAAGATCGTCACGGGAGTGCGCAAAGCCTGCCAGGGTCGACCGGTCACCGACACCGATCTCGCGATCCTCGCGCAGAAGGTCGAAGAGGCCGTGCGCGCGACCGGTGCCTCGCAGATCGACGCCAATAACGTGGGACTCGCGATCCTCCCTCCGCTGCGAGAACTCGACGAGGTCGCCTACCTGCGCTTCGCGAGCGTCTACCAGGGCTTCGACTCGCTCGAGGACTTCGAGGCGGCCATCACGCAATTGCGCGTCGAGCACGGCGCGCCGGCATCCGCCGACTGACGCCGCCGTGTACCCCCTCCTCTTCCGCGTCGTCTTGCGCAGGCTCGACCCCGAGCGCGCCCACCACCTCGCCTTCGCCGTCATCCGCGCGATTCCGCGCACACCGTTCGCGCCACTCGTCCGCCGGCTGACCAGGCCACACCCCGGCCTCGCGACGGAAACTCTCGGGTTGCGATTCGACTCGCCGTTCGGTGTCGCCGCGGGTTTCGACAAGAACGCCGAGGGTGTCGTCGGGCTCGGAGTGCTCGGATTCGGTCACGTCGAGGTCGGAACGATCACCGCGATCGCGCAAGACGGCAATCCCCGCCCCCGACTCTTCAGGCTCGTCGACGATCGCGCCGTCATCAACCGGATGGGCTTCAACAATCGCGGGGCGCGCGACGCCGTCGACCGGCTGCGCCTCGTGCGATCACGGCGAGCACGGCCCGTCGTCGGCGTCAACATCGGCAAGTCCCGCGTTGTCGACGTCGACGCGGCCGTCGACGACTACCTCGAGAGCGCGCGGCTCCTCGCGCCCCTCGCCGACTACCTCGCGGTCAACGTCAGTTCGCCGAACACCCCCGGGCTGCGCGGGCTCCAAGAGCTCGACAGACTCGCCCCCCTCCTCGGCGAGGTCAAGAGCGCGGCTCAGGCGACCCCGGTTCTCGTGAAGATCGCGCCCGACCTCGACGACGCGGAGGTGCGCCGCATCTCCGAGCTCGTCGTCGAACTCGGGCTCGACGGCATCATCGCGACCAACACGACCCTCTCGCGGAACTCGCTGCGCGCGACCGACAGCGAGGTCGCCTCGATCGGCGCCGGCGGGCTCTCGGGAGCACCGCTCGCGGCCCGCTCGCTGCAGGTACTGCGGATCATCAGGTCGGTCGTCCCGGCCGACCTGTGTGTGATCTCCGTCGGGGGAGTCGAGACGGCCGAGGATGTCGCCGGGCGACTCGCCGAAGGCGCGACGCTCGTCCAGGGCTACACGGGGTTCCTCTACCGAGGACCCCTGTGGGCGAGACAGATCAACCGCGGTCTCGCTCGCCTCAGGTGGGAAACTTCCAGCGCTTGACCTGGGGCTTCGGAAGCCTCATCGGGCGCAACTGGATGGCGCGCATCGCGGCGTACCAGCGGGTGCCGCGCTGCACGCTGTCGGGCCCGAACTTCTTCTTGATCTTGCGCGTCACGATCGACCCGAGCAAGAAACTGTCGATGATCGTGAAGACGAAGAACGCCCACAGCGCGATGAACGAGTAGACCGCGGACTCCGGCAGGAACGTCGTGAGGATCACGAGGAACATGAGCGGGATGAGTGCCTCGCCCACGCTGAACCGCGCATCGACGTAGTCGCGCACGAAGCGACGCTGCTCACCCTTGTCGCGAGCCGGGAGATAACGCTCCTCGCCATTCGCCATGCCGATGCGCGCCTTGTCGCGCGCGGCAGCCATCTTGGCGCGAGCCTCCTTGTTGGCCGCGCGGCGGTCCGTGGGAACGAGCGGGCGCATGTTGGCAGCCTCGCGCTCACGTCTCGTGGGTGTCGCCCGACCCTTGCCTCGGGTCACACCGTCGGTGGTGAGCTCGTCGGCGACGACGTCGTCGCTCTTGCCTGCGGGGGTCTTGGCCATGGGAATCCTTGCCGATAGAAGTCCACTTAAGATTACCCGCATGACCTCCGTGCCAGCCACACACCCCGATCTGCTCGCCTCCCTCACCCGATCCGTGACCGAGGGGATGCCCTCGACGATCGCCGAGCTCGCGACCCTCGTGCGCACGGCATCCGTATCGTGGGACGGCTTCGACCCCGAGACCGTCGTGCGCAGCGCCGACGCGGTCGCGGCACTCGCGACCGACCTCGGGGTGTTCGATTCGGTGCAGATCGCGCGCGCACCCAAGGCGGGTACCGACGACCTCGGGCAGCCCGCGGTGCTCGCCACGCGCGCGGCGAAGAACGGCCGGCCCACGATCATGCTCTACGCCCACCACGACGTGCAGCCTCCCGGAGACGACTCCGGCTGGGATTCGCCGCCCTTCGAGCCGACCGTTCGCGGTGACCGCCTCTACGGCCGCGGTGCCGCAGACGACAAAGCGGGAGTCATGGCCCACATGGCCGCCATCCGCACGCTCGTCGAGGTCGCGGGATCCGACTTCGACCTCGGGCTCGTGCTCTTCATCGAAGGGGAGGAGGAGTTCGGCTCGAAGTCGTTCGGCAACTTCCTCCAGCAGCACCGCGCCGAACTCGAAGCCGACGTCATCGTCGTCGCCGACTCCAACAACTGGACGACCGAGATCCCGGCGCTCACCGTGGGGCTCCGCGGCAACGTGACCTTCAAGCTCACCGTCGAGACCCTCGAGCACGCCTCGCACTCCGGGATGTTCGGCGGTGCCGTGCCCGACGCGATGCTCGCCGGCATCCGCCTTCTGTCGACCCTCCACGACGACGCGGGCTCGGTCGCCGTCGCGGGCCTGGTCGGTCGCGACACCGACACCCCGCCGTACGACGAGGCGCAGTTGCGTCTCGAGACGGGACTGCTCGACGGGGTCTCTCCGATCGGCACGGGGTCGATCCTCGACCGGATCTGGTCGAAACCCGCCATCACGGTCACGGGCATCGACGCCCCCACCGTGGTTGCGGCATCCAACACCCTCGCGCCCTCCGTGAGCGTCAAGGTGAGCGTGCGTGTCGCCCCCGGACAGCCCGCGGAAGAGGCCCTCGCCGCGATCGAGGCGCACATCGCGACGCACACGCCCTTCGGCGCCCGAGTGACCATGAGCGACGTCGACCTGGGCGACCCGTTCCTCGTCGACACCGCCGGGTGGGGAGTCGCCGAAGCGAAGCGGGCGATGGCCGAAGCCTGGGATGCCGAACCCGTCGAGGCGGGCATCGGCGGATCGATTCCGTTCATCTCCGAGCTCACCGAGGTGTTCCCCGAGGCGCAGATCCTCGTGACGGGCGTCGAAGACCCCGACTCGCGCGCTCACAGCCCCAACGAATCGCTCCACCTCGGGGTCTTCCGCAAGGCCGTGCTCACCGAGGCCATCCTGCTCGCCCGGCTCAACGAGCGCGCCTGAGGGAACAAAAACCCAGCCCCGGTGTTTACACTGAGGCACACGATGTCCGGTGCGACCCGCGCGGACGATTGTAATTCTGGCAAGGAGTGGTCATGACCGACACGACACTGACTGGCACCTCGGCTCCCGAGGCGGACACCGAGATCCTCACCGAGGAGAGCGCTCACGGCGTCACACTCACGTCGACCGCCGCCGCCAAAGTGCGGAGCCTCTACGAGCAGGAAGCGCGCGACGACCTGCGCTTGCGCGTCGCCGTTCAGCCCGGCGGATGCTCCGGACTCATCTACCAGCTCTACTTCGACGAGCGTCTCCTCGACGGCGACGCGACCGTCGACTTCGATGGGGTCGAGGTCGTCGTCGACAAGATGAGCGTGCCGTACCTCGATGGCGCGAGCATCGACTTCGAAGACACCATCCAGAAGCAGGGGTTCACGATCGACAACCCCAATGCCGGCGGAAGTTGCGCGTGCGGAGACTCGTTCCACTGACATCCACCGTCGCGCGGTCCTCGTTATCGGGACTCGTGCAGGAGCCGCGCGAAGTTCGCTGAGCAGGCTCACAGACAAGGGAATCGCCGACGGCGGTTCCCTTTTTTGTGCAGTGACTCCCCAGGAGTGGCGTCGCTCGGGGGGTTCGGCGACGGGTAGGCTGAACAGGTCAAACAGACTGATCTCGTATCAGCCCGCGTCATCCGAAAGGTTCCCGGTGCGCTCTAACCGCCGTCTTCGATGGGCATCCATTCCGGTCGCCGCGACTCTCGTCGTCGTGCTCGCCGGATGTACCCAGGCCCAACTCCGTGGGTACCTCCCGGGTGAACCCGGGATCACCAACCACACCGACCGAATCACCGGACTCTGGGTCAACTCGTGGCTCGTGCTCCTCGCCGTCGGAATCGTGACCTGGGGCCTCGTCATCTGGGCCGCTGTGGTGTACCGCCGTCGCAAGGGCCAGACCGGTCTCCCCGTGCAGTTGCGCTACAACCTCCCGATCGAGATCTTCTACACGATCGTGCCGCTCATCCTCGTGCTCGGGTTCTTCGCCTTCACCGCTCGCGACCAGGCCGCGATCGAAACCGCGACGCCCGACCCCGATGTATCGATCGAGGTCTACGGCAAGCGTTGGGCGTGGGACTTCAACTACCTCAATGAGGGCCCCGGCGAAGAAGGCGTCTTCTTCCAGGGCGTTCAGGCGCAAGAGACCGACGACGAAGACACCATCGACTACGACCAGCTGCCGGTGCTGTACCTGCCCGTCGACAACACGGTCGAGATCAAGCTCGAGACGCGCGACGTCAACCACTCCTTCTGGGTCGTCGACTTCCTCTACAAGAAGGACCTCGTCGCGGGCAAGTCGAACTACATGTACTTCACGCCCCTCGAGACCGGAACCTTCATCGGCAAGTGCGCCGAGCTGTGCGGTGAATACCACTCGCTCATGCTCTTCCAGGTCGAGGTCGTCGAACGCGACGTCTACGACGACTACATCGCGAGCCTCGCCGCTGCGGGTCAGACCGGTACGGTCGGCAGCGAGGCCAACGTGGTCTACAACGAATCTCCGACGAACCTTCCCGAAGACTGAGAGTCAGAACCATGAGCACAGCGACTCCGACCAGGCCGAGCGGGCCGACGAACCCGTCCACTCCGGTGGGCACCGTCAAGCCGCCGGCCACCAAGGGCAACATCATCGTCGACTGGATCACGTCCACCGACCATAAGAAGATCGGGTACCTCTACCTGATCACGTCGTTCATCTACTTCTGCATCGGCGGAGTGATGGCGCTCGTCATCCGTGCGCAACTCTTCGCACCGGGCCTCGAGGTCTTGCAGACCAAAGAGCAGTACAACCAGCTCTTCACGATGCACGGCACCATCATGCTGCTCATGTTCGCGACGCCACTCTTCGCGGGGTTCGCCAACGTGCTCATGCCCCTCCAGATCGGTGCTCCCGACGTCGCCTTCCCGCGACTCAACGCGTTCGCCTACTGGCTCTTCAACTTCGGCTCGCTCACCGCGGTCGCCGGGTTCCTCACCCCGCAGGGCGCGGCATCCTTCGGATGGTTCGCCTACACGCCACTCTCGACGACGACGTTCTCTCCGGGTGTCGGAGGAAACCTCTGGGTGTTCGGCCTCGCCATCAGCGGGTTCGGCACCATCCTCGGTGCCGTGAACTTCATCACGACCATCATCACCATGCGTGCGCCCGGCATGACGATGTTCCGCATGCCGATCTTCACGTGGAACACCCTCGTCACGTCGATCCTCGTCATCATGGCGTTCCCCGTGCTCGCCGCGGCGCTCTTCGCTCTCGGCTCCGATCGCGTCTTCGACTCGCAGATCTACAACCCCGAAGCCGGTGGCGCCATTCTCTGGCAGCACCTCTTCTGGTTCTTCGGTCACCCCGAGGTCTACATCATCGCGCTGCCGTTCTTCGGCATCATCTCCGAGGTGCTTCCGGTCTTCAGTCGTAAGCCGATCTTCGGATACAAGACCCTCGTCTACGCGACGATCGCCATCGCGGCGCTCTCGGTCACGGTGTGGGCTCACCACATGTACGTCACCGGATCCGTGCTGCTGCCGTTCTTCGCTCTCATGACGATGCTCATCGCCGTACCGACGGGGGTGAAGATCTTCAACTGGGTCGGCACGATGTGGCGGGGCTCGGTGACCTTCGAGACACCCATGATGTGGGCGATCGGGTTCCTCATCACGTTCACCTTCGGTGGACTCACCGGCGTCATCCTCGCGTCGCCCCCGCTCGACTTCCACGTCTCCGACACCTACTTCGTCGTGGCGCACTTCCACTACGTGGTCTTCGGAACCGTCGTGTTCGCGATGTTCTCCGGTTTCTACTTCTGGTGGCCCAAGTTCACGGGCAAGATGCTCGACGAGCGCCTCGGAAAGATCCACTTCTGGTTGCTCTTCGTCGGCTTCCACGCCACGTTCCTCATCCAGCACTGGCTCGGGGTCATCGGTATGCCGCGTCGATACGCGACCTACCAGCCGGAGCCCGGTTACGAGTGGATGAACCAGCTGTCGACCGTCGGCGCCATGGTTCTCGGTGCCTCGATGCTTCCGTTCTTCTACAACGTGTGGATCACGGCGCGACGCGCTCCCAAGATCACGGTCAATGACCCGTGGGGCTACGGACGGTCGCTCGAGTGGGCCACCTCGTGCCCGCCTCCCCGCCACAACTTCACGTCGATCCCGCGCATCCGCTCGGAGTCCCCGGCGTTCGACCTCGCGCACCCCGAAGCGGGTATCCCGGTCGGTGTCGGTCCGCTCAAGGATGCCCCTGACGCTCCCGTCTACGATGCGTCCGACGAGAAGGTGAAGTAGTCCGATGGTCGCCAATATCCGCATCTTCTGGGTGCTCACGGTCTTCTTCCTCCTTCTCGGAGTCGTCTACTCGCTGTGGTCGTACCAGGATCACCTCGGTTCGCTCAGCGAGGTCGAGCGGGAGCAGCCCGTCGAGTGGGTCGGAACCATCGGCCTCTTCCTCGGAGCGATCCTCTCGGCACTCATCGCGTTCTACCTGTCGCGAACCTACAAGGCGCAGGGTGGCGAGCTTCCCGAAGACCGCCTCAACGCCAACATCGACGACGGTGACGCCGAGCAGGGCTTCTTCAGCCCGTGGAGCTGGTGGCCCATCGTGCTCGCCGGTGGTCCCGCGCTCATGTTCGTGGGACTCGCTGTCGGATGGTGGATCGCCGCCATCGGTTTCGCCATCACCGCGATCGCGATCGTCGGGTGGACATTCGAGTACTACCGAGGCAACTTCGGTCGCTGACCTCACGTTCCATTACCTCTGCCCCGGGCCCTGCGCCCGGGGCAGAGGTGGTTAACGGGGGCGAACCGCCCGCGACGATGAGCGTCGCGCAGAAGGTTGGGGCATGGCGGTCACAAACTGCTGCTCAAGGCGAGGAAGAGCAGCAGATTGTGACCGCGCGAGGGGATCTCTGCCGACGGCCGTGTGCCCCGGCCCGCCCCGTGGGCGGCCGGTGTGCCACCTCGGGCCCGTTCGACGACTCTCGATCACGGGAACTCAATCACGGGAACTCGATCAAGGCCACGCAACCACCGGCACTCGACTGCCGACGTTCGGCCCCCGGCGCTCGACCGCAGCCACTCCAGCTCCGACGCCGCCCCGGCCGTGAACGTCCGCTTGCACCAGCACGAGACACACGCCGCGAGGGGCCCGCCTGAGCGTGCAACGCGGCGCCGTGCTGCGTGAGTGTCCGTTCAACGACGAAGCCCACCCCGACGTGATGTCGGGGCGGGCTTCGGTGCGCTGTGCGCGGAACTCGTCAGAGCGGGGGAGGGATCAGTGCGATCCGACCTTGTCGTGCTCGAGCTCCTTCGTGGTGGCCGGCGCGATGCGATCCTCGAAGAACCACGACGACATCCCGGCCCGCACCCGCTCGGCGACGGTGATGCGGCCGCGCTTGTCGGGGCGCACCATGAGGGGCTTGTAGTCGAGGTAGCTCACGAGGCGCCAGCGCTCGTAGTCGTCGAGCTGCTCGTGCACCTCGATGTACTCGCCGCCGGGGAGACGCACGATGCGTCCCGATTCGTAGCCGTGGAGCGCGATCTCGCGGTCCTTGCGCTGCAAGCCGAGGCAGATGCGCTTCGTCACGAGGTAGGCGATGACCGGCCCGAGGAAGAGCAGCGCCTGCATCGTATGGATGACGCCCTCGAGAGACACGAGGAAGTGCGTCGCGATGAGGTCCGAGCTCGCTGCGGCCCACATGACGGCGTAGAACGTGACACCCGCGGCACCGATGGCGGTGCGGGTCGGGGCGTTGCGAGGACGCTCGGCGATGTGGTGCTCGCGCTTGTCGCCCGTGATCCACGCTTCGACGAAGGGGTAGATCGCGACGAGGAGGAGGAACACCGGCAGAACGACGAGCGGCAACAGCACGTTGACCGGATACGTGTAGCCGAAGAGCACGAACTCCAGGTGCGGTGGCACGAGTCGGAGAGCACCGTCGGCGAAGCCGATGTACCAGTCCGGCTGGGTGCCGGCAGACACCGGTGAGGGGTCGTACGGCCCGTAGTTCCACACGGGGTTGATGGTGAAGAACGAGCCCATGAGCATGAGCACACCGAAGACGATGAAGAAGAATCCACCGGCCTTGGCGGCGAACACCGGCATGACGGGCACACCGACGACGTTGTCGTTGGTGCGGCCCGGGCCAGCGAACTGGGTGTGCTTGTTGATGATCATGAGGAGCAAGTGCGCCCCGAGAGCGAGGATGAGGATCGCCGGCAGCAACAGGATGTGCAACACGAACAGTCGCGGAATCACCGAGAGGCCAGGGAATTCCCCACCGAACAGCAGCCACGAGATCCAGGTTCCGATGACCGGAACGGCCTTGACCATGCCGTCGATGATGCGGAGTCCGTTGCCCGAGAGCAGGTCGTCAGGGAGCGAGTATCCGGTGAAGCCCTCCGCCATCGCGAGGATGAAGAGCACGAAGCCGATGAACCAGTTGAGCTCGCGCGGCTTGCGGAACGCACCCGTGAAGAACACGCGCAACATGTGCAGTCCGATGGAGGCGACGAAGAGGAGCGCGGCCCAGTGGTGGACCTGGCGCATGAGCAAGCCACCGCGGATGTCGAAGGAGATGTCGAGAGTCGAGGCCATGGCCGCCGACATCTCGAGTCCGCGCATCGGGATGTAGGAGCCCTCGTACTCGACCTCGGTCATCGACGGGTCGTAGAAGAACGTCAGGAACGTTCCCGTGAGCAGGATGACGACGAAGCTGTAGAGAGCGACCTCTCCGAGCATGAACGACCAGTGGTCGGGGAAGATCTTGCGCCCGAGCGCCTTCGTGATCCCCGAGACGCTCGTGCGCTCGTCGATGTAGTTGGCCGCCGCTCCGGTGAAGCGCTGTCCGCGCGTCGGTGCGGGTGCGGCTACCGCGGTGCCGGGGGCGCCGGAACCTGAGTTGCCCGATCCGGGGGCGTCGGCGCCGGGGGCGGGGGTGGATGATGTGGTCGTCGTGCTCATGAGCGTTCCCAATAGCTGGGGCCGACAGGCTCGAGGAAGTCCGATTGGGCAACCAGGTAGCCGTCTGCATCTACGGTGATGGGGAGTTGCGGGAGGGGCCGTGCGGCTGGCCCGAAGATGACCTCACAGTGGTTGGTCACGTCGAATGTCGACTGATGGCAGGGGCAGAGCAGGTGGTGCGTCTGCTGCTCGTAGAGCGCCACAGGGCACCCCACGTGCGTGCAGATCTTCGAGTACGCGACGATTCCGTTGTATGACCAGTCGGCACGTTCCGGAGACTCGATGAGGTCCTCGGGCTTCAAGCGCATGAGCAGCACGGCTGCCTTCGCTTTCTCTTCGAGGCGGTGCTCCGACTCGTTGAGGCCTTCGGGGATGATCTGGAAGACCGACCCGAGCGTGACGTCGGCGGCTCGGATGGGCACGCCCGTGGGGTCTTGTGCGAGACGGGTTCCCGCCTCCCACATCGTGACCGAGAGGGCTTCGGCGGGACTCGAGGTGGGTCCGAGGTCGCGGAACAGCACGATCGCGGGAATGGGCGTCGCGATGAGGGCACCGATGAGTGAGTTGCGGATGAGGGCGCGACGGCCGAAACCGGACTCCTCGTTTCCGAGCTTGAACACCTCGACCGCAGCGGCGCGCGTTTCGTCTGTTCCCCTCGTGGGGTGACGCATCTCGACGAGCTCGTCACCGCGCATGAGGGTCTTGGCCCAGTAGACCGCGCCGATTCCGATGCCGAGGAGGCCGAGCGAGAGGCCTGTGCCGATGAGTGCGGTGCTGAGACGCAGAGCCGACGGGTCGGAGGGGTCGAGCGGGATGCCCGCGTAGGCGGCGACAGCGAGCACGCTTCCGACGATCGAGACGTAGAAGAGGGTGTAGACGCGACGCTCGGCCTGCTTCGCCTTCTTCGGGTCGAGATCGGTGACGCGCGGTCGGTGCGGGGGGAGACCCGGATTCTCGAATGCGTCGGCTACTTCGACGGCGGTGCCTGCCGAAGGACCGGTCGTGCCGATCCTCTCGACGGAGGATCCGGCAGCGGCGTGATCGCCGGTGTCGTCCTGTGCCATGGTCTGCCCTTTCAATTACTGCGCTGTGTGACGGTGAGGGAGCGGGGTCCGCGAGCGATCAGCTCGCTTTCGCCGCGATCCAGATGGTGACTCCGACGAGAGCTCCGAGCCCGAAGATCCACACGAAGAGACCCTCGGACACGGGACCGAGGCTTCCGAGGTCGAATCCACCGGGCGACGGGTTCTCGTCGATGTAGGTCAGGTACGTGATGATGTCGGCCTTCTGCTCCGGCGTCAGGTTCAGGTCGCTGAAGACCGGCATGTTCTGCGGGCCGGTGACCATCGCTTCGTAGACGTGCACCGGGGCGACACCGTCGAGAGCCGGGGCATACTTGCCCTCGGTGAGAGCGCCACCGGCACCGGCGACGTTGTGACACATGGCGCAGTTGATGCGGAAGAGCTCGGCACCCTCGGTCGCGTCGCCGTCACCCTGGAGGTACTCCTCGTCAGGGATGGCGGGTCCGGGGGCGAGTGACGACACGTACGCCGCCATCGCGAGGATCTGCTCCTCGTTGAACTGGACGGGCTTGACCTCGGCCTGGGGGCCGTTGGCCGCCATCGGCATGCGGCCGGTGCCGACCTGGAAGTGCACGGATGCCGCACCGACTCCGTAGAGGCTCGGCCCTGCATCCGATCCGGAGGCCGCGAGGCCGTGGCACGAGGCGCAGTTGGCGGCGAAGAGCTTCTCGCCCTCGTCGACCATCGACTGGGTGACCTCGGTGGTCTCCGCCGACGCCGTCGAGCTGAACAGGGCGTACATTCCGCCCGTGGTCAGAAGACCGATCACGAGCAGCGCGACGGTCGCGAGGGGATGACGCCGACCCGTCGCCTGACGGCTGCGGGTGTTCGTAGAGCTCTTTCGCATGCTGTGCGGTCTTTCCGGTTCGGTGCGGGGGTGCTTATTTGAGGACGTAGATGACGAGGAAGAGTCCGATCCAGACGACGTCGACGAAGTGCCAGTAGTACGACACGACGATGGCGCGAGTGGCTTCCCGGTGACCGAAGTTGCGCACGCCGTACGCGCTTCCGATGACGAGGAGGAAGGCGATGAGCCCCCCGGTCACGTGCAGGCCGTGGAAGCCCGTCGTGAGGTAGAAAGCCGAGCCGTAGGAGCTCGAGGCGAGACTGACGCCTTCGCTCGTGAGGAGGGCGTACTCGAAGATCTGGCCGCAGATGAAAATGGCGCCCATGGCGTAGGTGAGGAAGAACCACTCGACCATGCCCCAGTCTTTGGGCTTCCAGCTCGTGCGGCGAGGCTGGAGGCGCTCTGCGGCGAAGACACCGAACTGGCACGTGACCGACGACAGCACGAGGATCGTGGTGTTGACGGCCGCGAACGGGACGTTGAGGAGACCGGCCTCTTCGCTCCAGAGCTCGGGAGAGGTGGAGCGGAGGGTGAAGTAGATCGCGAACATCCCGGCGAAGAACATCACCTCGCTGCCGAGCCACACGATGGTGCCCACGGCGACGACGCTCGGTCGGTTTACGACGGGGGCTCCGACTGAACGAGAGAGAGAGGCTGTAGACACCTGTCCATTATGTCCGATAGCGCATGACACTTTTGTCATTCGGGCTGAGCACTTGCGGGGAAAGCTAGGATCGTCGCCATGTCTTTCGCCCCGTCGTGGCCCGGTATTCTCAGCTCGCTGTTGGACGGCGAGGACCTGTCGATCAGCGAAGCATCATGGTCCATGCAGCAAGTGATGAGCGGCGATGCATCTCCCGCGCGGCTGGCTGCTTTTCTCGTCGCCCTGCGCGCCAAGGGGGAGACCGTCGACGAGATCGTGGGCTTCCGCGACGCCGTGCTCGAGAACGCTGTTCCCCTCGAGGTCGACCCTCTCGCTCTCGACATCGTCGGCACCGGGGGCGATCGCTTCGGCACCGTCAATGTGTCGACGATGGCCTCGATCGTCGTCGCGGCGACGGGCGTTCCCGTCGTCAAGCACGGCAATCGCGCGGCGAGCAGCGCCTCGGGGTCGTCCGACGTGCTCTCCGCGCTCGGCATCGACCTCGACCTGTCGCCCGACGGTGTCGCTCGCGTGCTCCGCGAGACGGGGATCACCTTCGCCTACGCGGCGCTCTTCCACCCGGGTTTCCGCCACGCGGGCCCCACGAGGGCCGAACTCGGCATCCCGACGGTGTTCAACTTCCTCGGTCCGCTGTGCAACCCGGCGCGGCCCGAAGCATCCGCTGTGGGTGTCGCCCACCTCGACAAGGTGCCGCTCTTCGTGGGCGTCTTCCAGACGCGCGGCGCGACCGCGCTCGTGTTCCGCGGCGACGACGGACTCGACGAGCTCACGACGACCGGGCACAGCCACATCTGGGAGGTCACGCGCGGCGCGGTGACGGAGCACGACCTCGACCCTCGGGACCTCGGAATCCCGCGCGCGTCGATCGACGACCTCATCGGGGGAGACCCCGACCACAACGCGCGCATCGCGCGAGACACGCTCGCGGGGCGGCACGGTGCCGTTCGCGACATCGTCGTGCTCAACGCTGCGGCGGGGATCGTGTCGTTCGAACTCGCGACAGACCACTCGCGGCTCGACGTGCCGCTTCTCGACCGCTTCCGTGCGGCTATGGATGTCGCGAGCGAGGCCATCGACTCCGGTCGCGCGACGGCCCGGCTCGACGACTGGGTCGCCGCGACGCAGCGCGCACGCTAGACCCGCGCACACGGCGAAGGCCAGGGCTCGCGCCCCGGCCTTCCGTGCTGTTTGTCACACCGTGTGGTGGTCACACCACGTCGTCGTCGACCCAGTCGAACGTCTTCGTCACGGCCTTCTTCCAGTTGCGCAGCAAGCGCTCGCGCTCCGCCTCGTCGAGGTTCGGCTCCCAGCGGGCATCTTCCTGCCAGTTGGACCGGAGCTCGCCGAGGTCGCTCCAGAAGCCGACCGCGAGCCCCGCGGCATACGCGGCACCGAGGGCGGTCGTCTCTGCGACGACGGGGCGGATGACCGGCACGTTGAGGATGTCGGCCTGAAACTGCATGAGCTCGTTGTTGGCGACCATTCCGCCGTCGACCTTGAGTTCGGTGAGGTCCACACCCGAGTCGGCGTTGACGGCGTCGAGCACCTCGCGGGTCTGGAACGCGGTCGCCTCGAGCGCGGCACGAGCGATGTGCCCCTTGTTGGCGAACCGCGTGAGCCCCACGAGGGCACCGCGCGCGTCGGGACGCCAGTACGGCGCGAAAAGACCGCTGAAGGCGGGCACGAAGTAGACGCCTCCGTTGTCGTCGACGGTCTTCGCGAGCGCTTCGATCTCGGGGGCCGAATTGATGAGCCCGAGGTTGTCGCGCAACCACTGGATGAGCGACCCCGTGACGGCGATCGACCCTTCGAGCGCGTAGTGCGGCGCGTCGTCTCCGAGCTTGTACCCGAGGGTCGTGAGCAGCCCGTTCTCCGAGCGCACGATCTCGGTGCCGGTGTTGAAGATCAGGAAGTTTCCGGTGCCGTAGGTGTTCTTCGACTCTCCCGTGTCGAACGCCGCCTGACCGAACGTGGCCGCCTGCTGGTCGCCGAGGATGCCGGAGATCGGCACTTCGCGCAGGAGGCTCGACTCGGAGACGTGGCCGTAGACCTCCGACGAACTCTTGATCTCGGGGAGCATCGACTTCGGCACTCGGAAGACCTCGAGGATGTCGTCATCCCACTGGAGTGTCTCGAGGTCCATGAAGAGGGTGCGCGACGCGTTCGTGACGTCGGTGATGTGGACGCCGCCGTTCACCCCGCCCGTGAGGTTCCAGACGACCCAGCTGTCGGTCGTGCCGAAGAGAAGGTCGCCGGCTTCGGCCTTCTCGCGAGCGCCCTCGACGTTCTCGAGGATCCAGACGATCTTGGTGCCCGAGAAGTAGGTCGCGAGAGGCAGACCGACCTTGGCCTTGAAGCGGTCCGTTCCGCCGTCTTCGGCGAGGCGGTCCACGATCTTCTGCGTGCGGGTGTCTTGCCACACGATCGCGTTGTAGATGGGCTTGCCCGTCGTCTTGTCCCACACGACCGCGGTCTCCCGCTGATTCGTGATGCCGACGGCCTTGATGTTGTGCCGCGTGATGTTGGCCTTCGACAGCGCCTGGCCGATGACCTCGCGCGTGTTGTTCCAGATCTCGGTCGGGTCGTGCTCGACCCACCCCGCCTTGGGGAAGATCTGCTCGTGCTCGAGCTGACCGCTCGTGATGATGCTTCCGGAGTGGTCGAAGATGATGGCGCGCGTGCTCGTCGTGCCCTGGTCAATCGACAGGATGTAGTCGGTCATGATGCTCCTCGTGTTGGTTCGGTCGTCGAGTGGGTTGGGGGCGTCGAGCGGTGCACCTCGTCATCGAGCCGCACCGCCCGACGATCTAGCTGAGGATCGGCAGGAGCGGGATCGAGAGGGCACCCGCGAGGGCACCTCCGACCACGGGTCCGACGATGGGCACCCAGGAGTACGCCCAGTCGGATGACCCCTTGCCCTTGATCGGCAGGATGAAGTGCGCGATGCGCGGCCCGAGGTCGCGCGCAGGGTTGATGGCGTATCCCGTGGGTCCACCGAGCGACGCGCCGATACCGACGACGAGCAGGGCGACGGGGAGGGCGCCGAGAGCCGCGAGCCCGCCCCCCGGCTCCTGGCGGGAGAAGCCGATGACCACGAAGACGAGAACGAACGTGCCGATGACCTCGGTCACGAGGTTCCAGCCGTACGAGCGGATGGCGGGACCGGTCGAGAAGACGCCGAGCTTGTTCGCGGCCTCGGGCTCCTCGTCGAAGTGCTGCTTGTAGGCGAGCCAGACGACGATGGCTCCGATGATCGCTCCGAGCACTTGAGCGCCGATGTAGGCGATCACCGAGACGAAATTGACCGGAACGCCCGAGCCGAACTCCTCGGCGCCGCTCGTCACGAGGCCGATCGTCACGGCGGGGTTGAGGTGCGCTCCCGAGTTGTAGGAGACGATGACACCGGCGAAGACCGCGAGGCCCCATCCGAAGTTCACCATCAGGAAGCCGCCGCCGAGCCCCTTGTTCTTCGCGAGTGCGACGTTCGCCACCACACCGCAACCGAGTAGTACGAGGAGACCCGTACCGAGCACTTCCGAGAGGAAGACCACTCCGAGATTGTCCACACTGACCTTCTTTCGTGTCTTCGAGGGTGGCTCACTCCATTGGGGCCACCCTCGTAATGGCTACAGCGTAGCGCTCGGTATCGCACCCTCGAGGAAGATTTTCGCGAGTCGGACAACCGTTCCCTGGCGGCCATCCGGGGAGTAGGTTGGCATCGGATCGCGAGATCGCACGGCGGTCCGTCCACGTGCTGACGCGGGAGATCCGCGGGCGAGGGATAAAGGAATTTCAATGAAGAAACTCATCAATGATCCGAAGAACGTCGTCGACGAATCGGTCGCGGGGTTCGGCGCAGCCCACGGCGATGTCGTCACCGTGTCGACCGACCCGCTCTACATCGCTCGCGTGGGCGGCCCGGTCGCCGGCAAGGTCGCGATCGTGAGCGGAGGCGGGAGCGGACACGAACCATTGCACGGCGGTTTCGTCGGCTTCGGGATGCTCGACGCTGCCGTGCCGGGACCCGTGTTCACGTCGCCGACGCCCGATCCGATTCTCGCGGCGACACGCGCCGTCGACGGGGGAGCGGGGGTGCTCCACATCGTGAAGAACTACACGGGCGACGTCTTGAACTTCGAGACCGCCGCGGAACTCGCCGAGATCGAGGGGCTCACGGTCGCCTCCGTGATCATCGACGACGACGTCGCCGTCAAGGACTCGCTCTACACGGCGGGCCGACGCGGCGTCGCCGGCACCGTGCTCGTCGAGAAGATCGCGGGCGCCGCGGCCGAGCGCGGCGACGACCTCGCCGCCGTCACCGCGGTCGCGCAGAAGGTCAACGACAGCGTGCGCTCGATGGGTGTCGCACTCACGCCGTGCACGGTGCCCCACGCGGGCGAGCCGAGCTTCACCCTCGGAGACGACGAGATCGAGATCGGTATCGGAATCCACGGCGAGCCCGGTCGGGAGCGCATCGCGCTCGAGCCCGCCGACGCGATCGTCGACCGCATCCTCGATCCGATCCTCGAGGATCTCCCGTTCTCGAGCGACGACTCGGTTCTCCTGTTCGTCAACGGGATGGGCGGCACTCCGTCGGTCGAGCTCTACGTCGTCTACCGTCGCGCGGCGGAATTGCTCGCCGAGAGGGGGATCACGGTCTCCCGCTCCCTCGTCGGCAATTTCGTCACGTCTCTCGAGATGCAGGGCGTGTCGATCACCGTGCTCAAGCTCGACGACGAACTGGTCGAACTGTGGGATGCCCCGGTGCAGACCGTCGCGCTCCGGTGGGGGCGGTAGGCACCGTGGCGCTCGGAACATCGTGGGCCACCGACTGGGTCGCTCGAAGCGCCGAGGTCATCGCGTCGAACCGCGTCGAACTGATCACCCTCGACAGGACGATCGGCGACGGCGACCACGGTGAGAACCTCGATCGCGGGTTCTCCGCCGTCGCGGGCAAGCTCGCTGACATCGCGTCGGACGCCGTGCCGGGCGACGTGCTCAAGGTCGTCGCGACCACGCTGATCTCGACGGTCGGGGGAGCCTCCGGTCCGCTCTTCGGCACCGCCTACCTCAAAGCGGCGGGAGCGGTCGCGGGCCGGGAGTCGCTCGACGGGGAGGCGGTCGTCGCTCTCCTCACGGCGGCACGCGACGGGATCGTGCTGCGTGGAAAGGCCGAGCCGGGAGACAAGACCATGATCGACGCGTGGACTCCGGCCGTCGATGCCGCCGTCGCCGCGCTCGGGCGGGGGGAGACCGAGGCGGCGATTCTCACCGCCGCGGCCGACGCGGCGGAGGAGGGTGCGGCCCTGACCGAACCCCTCGTGGCTCGCAAAGGCCGTGCGAGCTACCTCGGGGAGAGGGCGATCGGACACCGCGACCCCGGGGCCCAGTCGTCTGCGCTGCTCTTGCGCGCTGCCGCGGAAGCGGCGGTCGCCGCGGGCCGATCCGCACCCTCATCTCCGGGATCGTCGTGACGGTCGGCCTCGTCGTCGTCTCGCACAGCGCGCTCATCGCGGAGGGCATCCGCGACCTCGCGAGCCAGATGGCCTCGACGACGAGGATCGTCCCCGCGGGCGGAACCGACGACGGCGGCATCGGCACGAGCTTCGACGCCGTGTCTGCGGCGATGACCGACGCCGACGACGGTGACGGCGTCGTCGTGCTGTGCGACCTCGGATCGGCGATCCTCACAGCCGAGACCGCCCTCGACTTCCTCGACGACGATGTTCGCGCTCGAGTCCGCATCGCCGACGCCCCCGTCGTGGAGGGCGCCGTCGCTGCCGCTGTCGCGGCCGAGACCGGACAGACCCTCGACGAGGTCGTCGCCGCCGCGGAGTCGGCGAACCGCCGCGCGCCCGAGGCCGAGCTCGAGTCGGCAGCCCGCTCTGACCCCCGACCCGAGGTCGACGACGCTGCCGCCGCCGTGTCGCAGACGGTGACCCTGCGCAATCGCGACGGCCTGCACGCGAGGCCGGCAGCGGAGTTCGTCAAGCTCGCGAGTCGATTCGATGCGGATGTCGAGGTCAACGGTGTCGACGCGAAGAGCCTCTTGCGCATCATGTCGCTCGGTCTCGCAGCCGGACGCGAGGCGACGATCGTCGCTCGCGGTCCCGCGGCACGCGACGCGGTGGACGCCCTCGTCGACCTCGTCGAGAGCGCGTTCGGCGAGCCCTGACCCGAGTCGCAAGCGGCGCGAGCGACGCCGATGTCGCGCGGCGGTGTGGCCCGAGCGCCCGGCTGCGCGTGTCTCCCCGGGAGACGCTCAGCGGGTGGCGTTCGCCACGACGGTGACCGAGACGAGCGAGACGGCGGCGATCACGAGGAGCCCGGCGGCGAGCAGTCGAAGCCGGAGCGGACGACGGGCGACGGTGATCCGCACGACGATCATCGCGACGTAGACCACGGAGATCGTGATCGCGGCGGTGATCGCGACGCCCGGCGGATCGAACCGTGCGAGGGGGATGAGTACCGCGAGCGCGATCGCCGTGAACGCCGCGCCCATGACGAGCCAGATACGGCCCGTCGACGTCGTGAGGGCGGGCTGGTTGCGCATGCGAGTCGGGTCACTCATGGTGTCATTCTCCTTCGCGAGGATTGGGGGAGTCGTGAGAAGCACGATGGCTCGCGGCCGACAGTGTCGGTCGCGAGCCATCGAGCGTCGTAGGTCGTACCTCAGGCGATAGCGGCACGCAGCTCGGCCGCGGCGGCGGCGGGGTCGTCCGCCCCGTAGATCGCTCCGCCGGCGACGGCGACGCGCGCTCCCGCGTTCTGGACGTCGGCGATCGTCTTCGTCGAGACGCCGCCCGCGACGGAGAAGGCGACATCCGCTTCGGCTCCGTCGTCGAGGAGCGTCTGGAAGGTGAAGCCCTCTTCGGCCTGCTCGTCGAGACCCGCGTGCATCTCGACGAACTCGGCACCGAGCTCGGTGACCTCGCGAGCACGGGTCACCTTGTCTTTCACGCCGATGAGGTCGACGACGACTCCCTTGCCGTGGGCACGAGCCGCCTTGACGGCTCCTGCGATCGTGCTGTCTCCTGCGGTGCCGAGGACCGTGACGAGGTCGGCTCCCGCCGAGAACGCGATGTCGGCTTCGAGCTCGCCGGCATCCATCGTCTTGAGGTCGGCGAACACGATCTTGTCGGGGTGCGCGTCTTTGATGGCGCGGACGGCGCAGAGCCCCTCGGCCTTGATGAGCGGCGTGCCGAGCTCGATGATGTCGACGTGGGGCGCGACTTTGCCGGCGAGTTCGAGGGCGGCGTCGGTCGTGAGAACGTCCATGGCTACTTGCAGTTGCATGAGGTGATCCTTTTCTTGTGGGGGAGGAGAGCGGTCGAAAGGGGATTGCGGGAGGTCGCGCGTCGGCGGTGCTCGACCCGCGGCACGCTCACTCGAGGTTCGCGTGGCGCGGCCACAGCTCGTCGGCGGGCACTCCCGAGCGACGCCACAGCGCGTCGAAGATGCCGTCGCCGATGATGACGATCGCGTGCTCGAAGAGTCCGCCCGCGTATTGCCGCGAGAGCGATCCCGAGTGGTCCTGCTTCTGTGCGGCGGGAACGATGACGCACTCGCTCGCGAGGTCGGCGAGGGGGGACTCGGCGTCCGTCGTGAGCGCGACGACGTGCGCACCGGAGTCGCGCGCGGTCGTCGCTGCCGAGACGATCGCCGACGTCGTCCCCGATCCGCTCGCGGTCAGAAGCACGTCGTCTGTCGTGATCGCCGGCGTGGTCGTCTCGCCGACGACGTGCACGGTGAGGCCGAAGTGCATGAGGCGCATGGCCGTCATCCGCAGCGCGAGCCCGGATCGGCCCGCACCGAAGACGAAGACGCGCGGTGCCGCGGCGATGCGCTCGGCCACGCGGTCGAGGTCGATCGTCGCGTCGCTCGCGAGCATCGTGCTCACGAGGTCGGAGAGTTCGCCGTCGATGAGGGCGATCGACTCGGCGACCGTCGGGGTCGGGGTCGGGGTGGAGGGTGCGGCGTCGGGCATGCATCCATGCTCGTCGCGCGGTCTCCGGCGTGCCGCCCGCCGACCGGACGGACTCGCCTACCCGGCCGGGTAGTTCCCACCCGCCGCGGGTAGGGTCGGCGGATGTCGTCGCCCACCCCCGCTCACACCGACCTGCTCGACGACCTGCGGGCCGTTCTCGAGAGCCCGCTGCTCGATATCGCCCGAGCTCTCTCCGAGATGCTCGCTCCGACGGTCGCCCACTCGGCCCTCGTGATCTTCACCGAGGACTGCACCGGGCGACCGCGCAAGCGGGCCGGCGCCGCCGAGATCATCGATCACGTGACGATCGCCGAGCTCGACGCCATCCGCGCCGACCGTGCGCTCGATCGGTCGAACGGGCCGAATGACGAGAACGGTTCGCCAGGGGCGGTCACGACCGTCGTCGTCGTCGCCGGTCGGGAGCGCGACGCTCTCGTCTGGGTCGCCGACACCGGATCGCTCCTGGTCGTGACCGACCCGGTGCCCGCGCCGCACACGGATGCCGGGAGACTGCACTCCGAGGTGGCACGCGTGTGGGAGATCGTGGCTCTGAGCATCCGACAGCAGGTCGCCGCGGCCGCGCCGACCTACCTCATCGATTCGCGAGCGGCATCCCGGGAGCGCTCGCGCATCGTCGCCGAACTCAGCGACGAGCACGCCACGACCCTCGAGGCCCTCCTCGGCGTGCTGCGTTCCCCGCGATCGACCGACGACGCCGCGCGCAGCACCGCCGCGAACATCGCCGCGAGCGCCATGGTCAGGCTCCGCTCGGTCACCGATCGGGAGAGGTCGATCGCCGAGGAGCCCGTCGCGAAAGCCTTCGCGCGGTTGAAAGACGACCTGCTGCCCCTCGTGCGCTTCGGCGGGTTCGACATGGAGTACGTCGACCCTCCCGTGCACGGCCGCCCCGTTCCGGGGGAGGTCGCTCACGCGGGTCGCGCGATCGTGCGCGGCGCCGTGCTCGCCCTCGTCGAGCAGCACGGGGTCGGTCGGGTTCGCGTGCAGTGGGACTGCGACGGCCACAACCTGCTCGTCAACATCCGCGACGACGGACCCGGCGACCTCACGATCGAGAGCGCGAGCGTGCGCCCCCTCGCGGCACGGGTCGCTGCCCTCGACGGGGAGTTCCGTGTCGAGGCGACGCCCGGGTGGGGGTCGGATATCGCGGTCCGGATGCCGCTCGACGCCCCCGCCGCGCCACCGGCGTCGGCGACCGAGTGGGCGCTGAGCTCGAGGGAAGCCCAAGTGCTCGAACTCGTCGCCGCGGGGGAGCGCAACCGGGCCATCGCTCGCGACCTCTCGATCAGCGAGAACACGGTGAAGTTCCACGTCGCCAACCTCTTGCGCAAGGCCGGGGCCGCCAATCGGGTCGAACTCGCGGCCCTCGTGCGCGGCTGACGAGACGCGGGCTCCGCGGAAGTCTGAGGAGTCGTCGCGGTCAGGGGAGTCTCAGAGTGATGACCCGGTACTCTTGGTCCACTTGTCAAACAACCTCAGAAAGGCGTTGAGAGCGCACATGCCCTCCACCTTCCTCTCCTCCGGTGCCATGGACACCGACCCGCACCAACCCGGCTCGAGGGCATCCACGCCCTCGATGGAGGTGATCACATGGTGATCGAGGCCCTCCTGCTCCTTCTCGTCGGCATCGTCGTCACTCTCGTGATCATCGCCGCGAACGGCTATTTCGTCGCGCAAGAGTTCGCCTACATGTCGGTCGATCGCAACAAGCTCGGCGCTCAAGCCGCGGCTGGCGACGCCTCCGCCGCGCGGGCGCTCACCGTGACGAAGCGCACCTCCTTCATGCTCTCGGGGGCTCAGCTCGGCATCACGATCACCGGACTCCTCGTCGGATTCGTCGCCGAGCCGCTCATCGGCCAGTCGATCGGCGCTCTGCTCGGCGGTGTAGGTATACCCGCTGCGGTGAGCATCACCCTCGGAACCGTGCTCGCCCTCGCGCTCGCGACGATCGTGCAGATGATCTTCGGTGAGCTCTACCCGAAGAACCTCGCGATCGCGAACCCCGAGCCGCTCGCTCGGGGACTCGCGCGATCGACGTCGTTCTATCTGCTGGCCTTCGGATGGCTCATCACCGTCTTCGATCACGCGGCGAACGCGCTCTTGCGTCTCCTGCGCATCGAGCCCGTGCACGACGTCGACTCGAGCGCCACGGCGCGCGACCTCGAGCGCATCGTCGCCGACTCGCGTGACAGCGGCGACCTCCCCGCCGAGCTGTCGTTCATGATCGACCGCATCCTCGAGTTTCCCGAGCAAGACGTCGAGCACGCGATGATCCCGCGCTCGCTCGTCGACACCGTGCGACCCGAGACCACGATCGGCGAACTGCGCGAGCTCATGGCACGCGCACACACGCGATACCCCGTCGTCGACGATGAGAGCCAGCCCCTCGGGGTCGTGCAGCTCGTCGACGTTCTCGGAACCACGCTCTCGCCCGACGCCTCGGTGACCGAGCTCATGCGACCGAGCGCGGTCGTGCCGACCCTCATGAAGCTGCCCAACGCGCTCGCGGAGATCGTGCGGTCGAAGAATCAGCTCGCGTGCGTCATCGACGAGTACGGCGGATTCGCGGGAGTGCTCACGCTTGAAGACCTCGCCGAAGAAGTGGTCGGCGAGATCACCGACGAACACGACGAGGAGGCCGGACCGTCGATCCAGCCCGACGGCGACGGGGTCTGGCTCATGGATGGCGACGTTCACGTCGACGAGATCCAGCGGGCTCTCGACGTCGAACTGCCCGAGGGTGACTTCGAGACCCTCGCCGGTTTCGTGATCGCCGAGCGCGGCGGTCTTCCTGCCGAGGGTGAAACCCTTCACATCGAGATCCCGGATGATCCGGGCGATCTGATCTTCGACGACGAGGTGCACCGATCCCTCACGGTCCAGGTGCTCGAAGTCGACAGGCACGTGCCGAGTCGCGTTCGCGTGACCCTCGTGCGCCGGTCGAACTCGGACGACGAGCCCGATGAGAAGCCCGACGAGGTTGCCGGAACTGCCGAGACGAGCGGATCCCCGGAGGCCGGCGATACCGCCGAGACCCCCGAACCGAGCGTGCTCGAGGTCAGGGACACCGTGACCGCGACCGACGACGACACCGCGAAGGAGGTCGACCGATGACCGACACCATCATCGTCATCCTCGTCACGGTGGCCCTCATCGCGCTCAGCGCGTTCTTCGTCATCATCGAGTTCGCACTGCTCGGGGCTCGCCGTCACCGTCTCGAAGAGACCGCCGCGACCGACCGGTCCGCGAGGGCCGCCCTCAAGGGCGTCAACGAGCTGACCCTCATGCTCGCGGGTGCCCAACTGGGAATCACCGCGTGTACCTTCGCCCTCGGAGCGATCACCAAGCCGGCGCTCGACTACTGGCTCGGCCCGATCTTCGAAATGTGGGGCATGCCGGACTGGGTCGCGGGAACCCTCGCGTTCGCGCTCTCCCTCTTCGTCGTGACCTTCCTCCACCTCGTCGTCGGTGAGATGGCACCCAAGTCATGGGCGATCGCCCACCCCGAGACGGCGGCGAAAGTCATCGGAATCCCGTCTCGCGTCTACATCTGGCCGTTCCGTCCGCTCCTGGGCTGGGTCAACAGCATCGCGAACCGTCTCGTGAAGGCGTCCGGGGTCGAGCCAGTGGAGAGCGCGGCGGTCGGCGGGCACAACACGCAGACCATCGGCCACCTCGTCGAGCTCTCCGCGCAAGCGGGAACCCTCGAGAAGTCGTTCGAGACCCAGCTCTCCGGAGCGCTCGAGCTGCAGACCCTGCGGCTCGACGAGCTCGTCAACCGTTCGGCCACGCCGACGGCGGTCGGGCACGGGGCGACGGTCGGAGACATCCAGCGTGCCGCCGTCGACTCGGGTCACTTGCGCATTCTGCTCGGCACGGTCGGAGACGACGTCACCGGAATGGTGCACGTTCGCGACACGATGCTCGAGTCGGTCGACGCCCCGGCGGCGCCTTTCGCGCGCGAGGTTCTCGTGCTCGAAGGCAAGACGCCGGCGTACGAGACGCTCGCGCGCATGCGGGCGACGAGCCAGCAGCTCGCCGTGGTCGTCGACGACGAGAAGTTCATCGGCGTCGTGACGCTCTCGGACGTCTTGCTGCGGGTGCTCCCGCAACTCGACGAGGTGTCGAGCCCGTCGGTGTCGCCCACGACGCGGTAGTCGGTCTCCGCGGAGAACGTTTTCTGCAGAGAATGCCAGACCGAGAGCGGTCGACCTCCGGGTCGGCCGCTCTCGTCGTTGTCGCGCCGGCACAACGCCGAAGCGGCGCACCCCCGAGGGGATGCGCCGCTTCGCGAGTCGCCGGGTGGCCCGGCGTCAGGGTCGGATCAGACGAGCACGACGCGCTCGTTGGGCACACAATGCGTCATCACGAGACCGCTGACGTCGCGCGGACCGTTGGCACCGAGGTTGGCGAGACGGGCGAGCTCGTCGTCGTCGAGCGTCTGCGTCGCGAGGGGTTCGAGGTGCTTGACCTCGTCGACGGTGATGCCGATGCCCTCGCCGAGGCGGAGGCCGAGTTCGTCGTCGACCAGGAGCATGTGCCAGACCATGCGCTCTTGAACGGGGCGAGCAGCCTGACCGATGAGACCCGTGAGGTTGGCGACGAGGTCGTCTTTCTCCCACTGCTCGAGCAGCTGGTAGCGCTGACCCGCCTGCGTGTAGTCGTTCGTGCGGGGCAGACGAGCGCGAGTCAGGCGTCCCTCGTAGACCGGACCCTGCTCGGTGTGAGCGGGCTTCGGAGCCTCCTGCAGTCCGCCCGTGATCGACGGCTCGTAGTTGACATGAGGGTTCTGGCCGGTCTGGTCGACGTGGTACGACATCTGGCCGTCACGCTGGTTCGTGGCGACGGGGACCTTCGGGCTGTTGACCGGCAACTGCAGGTAGTTGGGGCCCACGCGGTAGCGCTGCGTGTCGCTGTAGGAGAACGTGCGACCCACGAGCATCTTGTCGTCGGAGAAGTCGAGACCGTCGACGAGCACTCCGGTGCCGAAGGCGAGCTGCTCGTTCTCGGCGAAGTGGTTGGAGACGTTGCGGTTGAGCACCATGGTGCCGACGGTCTTCGGCGGGAAGACGTTCTCGGGCCAGACCTTGGTGTCGTCGAGCGGGTCGAAGTCGAGTTCGGGGTGCTCGTCGTCGCTCATCATCTGCACGCGGAGCTCCCACTCGGGGAAGTCTCCCGCCTCGATCGAGTCGTAGAGGTCCTTCGAGGCGTGACCGAGGTCGCCGCCCTGGATGACCGCGGCATCCGCTTCGGTGAGGCTCTTGACTCCGGCTTTCGGAATCCAGTGGTACTTCACGAGAACGCTCTCGCCGGCCTCGTTGACCCACTTGTAGGTGTTGACCCCGAAGCCCTGCTGGGTGCGGTAGTTGGCGGGGATTCCGCGGGGGCTGAAGAGGTTGACGAGCATGTGCATCGACTCGGGGGTCTGCGACATGAAGTCGAAGATGCGCGATGCCTCCTGGCGGAAGGTCACGGGGTCGGGCTTGAGGGAGTGGATGACGTCGGGGAACTTGATGGCGTCACGGATGAAGAACACGCCCATGTTGTTGCCGACGAGGTCCCAGTTGCCGTCTTCGGTGTAGAACTTGACGGCGAAACCGCGGGGGTCGCGGGCCGCTTCGCTCGAGTCGCGCCCGCCGATGACGGTCGAGAACCGGATGGCGATGTCGGTGCGCTTGCCCGCCTCTTGGAAGAGCTTCGCGCGAGTGAATTTGGCGATGGGCTCGTCGCCCCAGGTGCCGGTCGCTTCGAAGTAGCCGAAGGCGACGGCTCCACGGGCGTGGACGACGCGCTCGGGGACCCGTTCGCGGTCGAAGTGGGAGACCTTCTCGAGGAAGTGGTAGTTCTCGAGGGTGGCGGGGCCGCGGGCTCCAACGGTGCGCTGGTTCTGGTTGTCGTAGACAGGGTGCCCCTGTCGTGTGGTCAGGTTCGTCGGTTCGGTGGTGTCGTCCGTCATGAACGTGCCTTTCTCTCGTGGCGTTCCCGGGCTGTCCGGGAGGGAGGAAGTGGGGGAGGGCAGGGGAGGGGAGGGGAGGGGAGGCGGTCAGGCCGGAGCACACTCGGCGCACAGACCCCAGAAGGTGATCTCGGCCTGGTCGATGCGGAAACCGGCGGTCTCCGACGGGGTCAGGCACGGCGCTTCGCCGTGGACGCAGGGGATGTCGCTCGTCTTGCCGCACGACCGGCACACGACGTGATGGTGGTTGTCGCCGACGCGTGACTCGAAGTGGGCGGGGAGTCCCGCGGGTTGGATGCGCCGCACGAGCCCCGCGTGCTCGAGAGCGTCGAGCGAGTCGTAGACCGCTTGAACCGACACGCCCCCGATTCGCGCGCGCACGAGTTCGACGAGCGCGGCCGCGCTCAAGTGCTCGTGGGGCTCGGTGCCGTCGAGCACATCGAGCACGGCTGCGCGCGGCGCCGTGGCCCGGAGGCCGGCGTCGCGGAGTCGCTCGGTGGTCTGCATACGTCCCTCTTGCTTATTTGGATTGATTCCAAACTAGCGCGCGATGGGCGGTGGCGTCGAATCCGCCGCGGGAGTGTCGGACATCGCCCAGGGGGAGTGGTGCGAGATCACTCCGCCGCGGGCTCGGCGGGCGTCTCCGCGGTTGCGACGATCGTCGCGCGGGCGAGGATGTGCGATGCCATCGTGAAACCGAGGAAGGCCGGGGTGCAGTCGTCCGGAACCCCGATGTCGTCGACGTCGAGAGCGTGAACGGTGATGACGTAGCGGTGCTCGCCGTGCCCCGCGGGGGGAGCCGCGCCGACGAATCGCGGTGCGCGCACCTCGTTGGGCACCGTGATTGCGCCCTCGGGGAGGAGCGCGAGGTCGGGGTCGCCCGCTCCGGCGGGGAGGGACGAGGTGTCGGCGGGGAGGTTGGCGACAGCCCAGTGCCAGAATCCCGACATCGTCGGAGCGTCGGGGTCGTACACGGTGACGGCGAAGCTGCGGGTCTCCGCGGGCGCACCCGTCCAGGAGAGCTGCGGTGATTCGTCGCGGCCGCCGGGGAGCCCGAACATCCCGGACAGCTGAGCCGGAGCGAACGGGCTGCCGTCGGTGACGTCGTCGCTCGTGAGGGTGAAGCTCGGAACCTCGGGGAGTCGCGCGAAAGGATCGTTGGCCATGGTGGCTTCTTTCTGTCGGAGTGGCGGGACGGAGACTGGATCTCTTTCAACATATGCCCCTTCGCCCGCGACGGGATGTGAGAGTCGCCGTCGTGGCGGCCCCGGTGCTCGAGCGGTACCGTGGTCCGGTGATCGCCCCGACGAGGGGGGCGGGCTCGAAGGGGAGTGGGAGCATGAGCGCCACACTGACGGTCGATTTCTTCTGCAGTCTCGACGGCTACGGTTCTGCCGAGGGGTGGCCGGGCTACTGGGGCAAGGAGGGCCTCGAGCTCGTGGCTGACCGGGTGAAGACGTTCGCGCACGACCAGGTGCTCGTGTTCGGTGCGACGACGTTCCGTGAGTTCAGCGAGTTCGTGACGGAGTTCGACGAACCGTATTTCGACAGGTTGACCGAGCTGCCCAAGATCGTGTTCTCGAGCACGCTCGACGAACGCTCGCCCGGATGGCAGAACTCGACGGTCATCGCCGAGGATGCCGTCGGTGCGATCGAGCGCCTCAAGCGCACGACCGATGTGCCGATGCGATCCCACGGCAGCATCACGCTCAATCGGGCTCTGCTCGCCGCCGGCCTCGTCGACCGACTCGAAGTGATCCTGTTCCCCGCGGTGACCGGGCGAGCGGGGTACGCGTCGCTGTTCCACGGCGGGGCGGAGTTCGACCTCGACCTCATCGAGTCGTCGGTCTTCGACGCGCGCACGATCAAGCTCGTCTACGCGCCGACCCTCCACGGCGCCATTCCGGAGGGCGTTGGGCCGCAGCCGAGAGACCGGGGGAGTGCCCTCGACGGCGCCCCGAGCCTTGGCTAGCCTCTCACCATGGTCATCGCACAGCCGCCCATCGTCGACGATGCGGAGTGGCGGCGTCAGGTCGCCACGCTAGCGGCGCAGGAGAGCGCCGTCGCTGCCGAACTCGACCGCCTCGCCGCGGCACGCAAGAGGATGCCGATGGTGCGAGTCGATCGTGACTATCTGTTCGAGGGGCCGAGCGGCGAGGTCTCGCTGCTCGACCTCTTCGAGGGCAGGTGCCAACTGATCCTCTACCGGTTCTTCTTCGAAGAGGGAGTGGATGGCTGGCCCGATGCCGGATGCGTCGGATGCAGCTCGTGGGCGGACGGGGTCGCTCAGCTCGGCCTCCTGCACGCGCGGGACATCACCTTCGCGATGGCGTCGCCCGCGCCCCAGCCGACCATCCGGGCGTACGCCGAGCGGATGGGATGGACGGACAAGCCCTGGTACACGATTCGCACCGAGGCGTTCACCGACGACTTCGGAGCCACCGAGTGGTTCGCGATCAACGTGTTCCTCCGTGTGGGCGACGACATCTACCGCACCTACTTCCTCCAGGACGGCGCCATGGTCAGCAGCATCGGCAGTGTCACGTCTCTTGCTGCGCTCACGCCCTACGGCGGCCAGATCGAGGGGGAGGATGTGCCGGAGGGGTGGCCTCAAGCGCCCATGGCGCACTGGATGCGCCGTCACGACGAATTCGGAGGACTGACGCCTCCATCCCGCCTCACTTGACATAATGTGCATTATCGGCGCATTGCCCCGCGCGGGTGGGCGCCCGAGAATGAGGCGGCAGCCCCACCCGCACGCGTTACGCGCGGCGGATGCGGATCGGCCCTTTGGCCGTCGACGGATCGACGACGCTGCCGCGCTGCGTGATCTCGACATCGCCGCTGTCGACGAGTCGTCGTGCGGCTCGCCTGGCCGGCTCCATGAGGTCTCGCCAGTCGTCACCGCCGACGGCTCGAGCCGCCTCCGACGGGCAGATCGTCGCCGACGCCGCTCGGGTGCTCAGGAGAGACAGGATCGACTTCTCCAAGTCTCGATCGGTGGGTGAGACTTTGCGGCTGCGGCAGGAGGAACTGCAGTATGCGACATCCGCCCAGTTCTTCTCCCACTTCTTGCGCCACTCGATCGTGCGCCCGCATGAACGGCACGTCTTCGATTGCCTGTCGGTGGCGTGTGACATCATGCCCTCACTGTGCCTCACGCGTGTGACAGTGGGCTGTGTCGGTGGGCCGCGTCAGCGAGCTGTGTCCGTGACACCCGGTCACTGCGAGGCGAGCAACGAGCGGATGCCCTCGACGGCCAGGTCGTGGTCGTCGCGCTGCGGCAACCCCGACACCGTGACGGTGCCCACGACTCCGACGTCGCGCACCGCGATCGGGAACGCGCCGCCGTGACCCGCGTAGACGAGCGGATCGATCCACGGCGCCTCCTCGAAGGCGTTGCCGTTGACGGCGGCGCGGAGGCCGGCGAGGTGCGAGCTGATGCCGAATTCGCGCACGGTGTTGACCTTGCGGGTGACCCAGCGGTCGTTGTGCGCCGCGGTGCCGTCGAGGGCGGCGTGGAACAACTGCTGCTCCCCCCGCGTGATGTCGATCGTCACGGGCAAGCCGCGGTCGCGCGCGAGGCCCACGAGAGTGCTCCCGAGCTGCCAGGCGTCGTCGTTCGTGAATCTCGCGAGCACGAGGTCGCGTTCCTGGGCTTCGACCTCGGCGATGCGAGCGGCGATGTCAGTCATGGCTGCGGTCCTTTCGGTGATCCTGTGGCGTTGCGCTGAGTGGCGTTGGTGTGGCGTGCTGAGCGATGAGGTCGAGGAGCATGGGCGGCTCCCACGATTCGGTCGTCTCGCGGAGCTCGTCGAGTGACCACCAGCGGTGCGCGAGAACGTCGATGCGCTCGTCGTCGGTCCAGTGCGTATCGGAGGGCACGAATCGGTCGGTGTGGAGAACGTAGAACTCGGCGTGCCCCGTGTCGTGGTCTCCCCCGGTGTAGTCGACGTCGAAATCGAACGCGAACACCGGTTCACCGAGGTCGTCGACGGCGAGCCCGGTCTCCTCGAACAGTTCGCGCACGGCGGCCTCGTGGTGGGACTCCCCCGGGTCGACGCCGCCACCGGGGGTGAGCCACCGCGTCGGTTGTGCCGGAACGGAACCGAGCGTGTAGAACATGAGGATTCGCCCGCTCGGGTCGACGACGAGGATCCGCGACGTCGCGCGGTGCCGGGCGATCATGCCGACACCGGCAGGTGGCGCGCCCACCACTCGAGGGTGGCCTCGAGCCTCTGCACGCGGTGACGCGGGCTCCCGGTGCGCGGCAGATCGTGGCTCTCGCCGGCGAAGAGCAGCAGCTCGGTGTCGACCCCGCGCCTCTTCAGAGCGAAATAGAACCTCTCCGCCTGGTCGGAGGGATTGCGGCGGTCATGCTCCGCGTGGATCACGAGGGTCGGAATGTCGATGCCGTCGATCCGGTCGTGGATGCTCAGGGCGGCGAGTCGGGCGCGGTCGGAGCCGGGGTAGTCGTCGGCGAAATACACGCTGATGTCGGATGCGCCGACGTACGTCGACGGATCGAGATACGGGCGTTCGATGATCGCCGCGGAGAAGAGGTTCTCGTCTGCCGTGAGCCACGCCGCGAGCCACGCGCCGTACGACGCTCCCGCGACGCCGATCCGCGTGCTGTCGATGCTCGGCGTGCGCTCGAGAACCCCGGCGAGGAAGTCGAGGATGTCTGCACGATCCGGAGCGCCGAGGTCGTGCCTCGTGGCGCGAGCGTGCGACTCGCCGAAGTCTGCGGCGCGACGCAGATCGGACATGATGACGGCGTACCCCGCCGTCGCGTAGACCTGCGCCTCGTCGAACAGCGAGATCGAGAACGACGCGTACGGTCCCTCCGGCACAAGGACTATCGCGGGATGCGGACCCACCCCGGGAGGCTCGACGACCCAGCCGTGAAGCCCGTGGCCGTCGCGGGCGGTGACCGTGACCTCGGTCGGCACGAGGATGTCGAGGTGCGAGACATCCGCCGGGCTGAACAGAGCGCGCTCTCCCCCGGGGTCGACGACGACGAGGGTCGCGGGGTGGGCCGCCGTCGACGTGCTCGCGACCACGACACCGTCGCGCTCGTCGAAGCCCGTGACCTCGAGGTCGCCCGACAGGATGACGTGGGTCCTGCCCTTGCCCGCTCCGTGCACCTCGACGAGGTCGAGGCGTCCGTCCCACCGTTTCGGCACGATCACGCCCGTCTCGGTGACGACCATCGCCAGATCGAGCTCGCGGAAGTCTCTCGCGAGGTGGATGAGCCCGGTCGGGATGGTCCACCGCGGGTTCGTCGTGTCGACCGACATGAGCGCGGTCGCGTCGACGTTGAGCCTCGCCTGCGGTTCCGTGCCCGTCTGATCGGTCGCGGTGAAATAGAGCTCGCCGTGCCGACCCATCGCGAGAGCCCCCATCGTCGTCGCCGCGATCTTCGCCGGAGTGTTTCCGGGGGTGTAGACATGGTCTCTCGGGTAGGCGGCGTCGAAGGTGATCTCGAGGATCGAGGTCGTGAGTGTCGACCTGATCGACGACAGCCCGGTCCAGACGGCGAAGACCGATCCGCCCGAGGGCGCGAAGACGATGCTCGTGTGGGTGCCCGCCTGAGTCGAGATCTGGCACGCGATCGCCGAGTCGACCGGGCCCACCTGTGCGGGTCGCGTGACGTCGAGGAGAAAAACGTGCGCCTCGCGGTCCCGATCGAAATCACCATCGAACCCGGCACCATCGGAGCGGTACTTGAGAGTCGTGATCCTGCGCGGGTCGTCGGGAGCGGATGCGTCACGGGCGAAACGGTCGGGGTCGAGCACGCCCGCGATGAACGCGATGCGCGTCGAATCGGGTGACCAGACGAAAGAGGCGACGCCGAGGGGCGCCGCGGTGGCGATGACCGGCGTGACCGGGGCATCCGGAGCGGCGCCCGCGCCGGTCGTCGATGCCGGGACCAGGGCGATCTGGCGTCGCCCGTCGACCTCGGTCTGGTAGGCGAGCCACTCACCGTTTGGCGAGAATGCGGGCGCCGAGTCGAGAGGGCCCCGAGTGAAGCGCGTCGGCGCTCCCCCGGTCACTTCTCGTCCGGTCGCTTCTCGCCCGGTCGGCGTGTCGACCCGGCCGAGAGAAACCGTCCAGAGCTCGCCGACGTACCGGTTCGCATCGACGTCGGCGCGACGGGTGGCGACGACCGCTCGCGAGCCGTCGGGGTGGATCGTCGGCGTGCCGAGAGTGACGAGCGCGGAGATGTCGGAGGGTTTCATCGAGGCCCATCGTACGGAGGTGCGGTGGAGCCGAGACCCCTAGCTGCGGAAGTCGCTCACGTCGCCCACGTAGCGCGTGTTGCCCGACGGCACCGGCTCGACGACCGCGAGGGCCACCTCGGCGGCGAACTCGCCGACGTTGTAGAGGCGCCCCGCGGCATCCTTGCGCGCACTGATCGCCCCGGGGTTCGCCCGCTCGAGCAGGGTCGCCGTGATGGTCCCCTCGATCATGTCGCCCGACACGACGACGAACTCGACCTGCTTCTCGGCGAGGGTCGGAATGAGCTCGCGGAGCGCGACCTCTCCCGCTCGCTTGCTGAGGGCGACGGGGAGGTATTCGGGCATCGTCTCGACCGTGTCGATGAAGTGGGCCTGGTGACTCGTGACGAAGACGACGCGAGCGCCCGGAGCGAGCAGCGGCAGCGCCTCGGTGAGGAGGTCGACCTGGGCGTCGCGGTTGAGCGCCATCGCGTAGTCCTCGGCCATCCCCGACTCCATGCCGCCCGAGGCGTTCATGACGAGGATGTCGAGCGCGCCCCACTCGCTGCGGATCGTGTCGAACATCGCCGACCGTGATGCCCGGTCGGTGAGGTCGGCGCCGATGGCGATCGCCGCGCCGCCGCCGTCTTCGATCGCCGCGACGAGCTTGAGTGCCCGTGCCTCCTTGTTGCGGAAGTTGATGACGACGCTCGCGCCCGCCGCGGCGAGATAGCGGGCCGTGTCGGCGCCGATCCCCCGAGACGAACCGGTGACGAGGGCGCGCTTGCCGTCGAGCGAGTGGGCGGGCAGAGTCGAGGCGTCGGTGCTGTTCACGGGTGTCGACCCTAGCAACTCCTCCGCTCGAAAGGACGCACGGCCCATGTTCGACGACCGCCCCCGCTCGCCCTTCTTCAGGGGCACTCCCCCGCGGGTCATCGCGCACCGGGGCCTCGCGCTCGAGGCGCCCGAGAACACCGTGCTCGCGTTCGCGGCGGCACTCGCCGCGGGTGCCGACATCCTCGAGACGGATGTGCACGTGAGCGCCGACGACATAGCCGTCGTCAGCCACGACCCCGACCTCTCGCGGCTCGCCGGGCGGGCGGGGGATGTCTCCCATTTCCCTCTCTCGCAACTGGCCACGATCGACCTCGGGTCGGGTCAGACTTTCTCGTCTCTCGCGGAGGTGCTCTCGGCGTTCCCCGACGCGCGGTTCAACGTCGACGTCAAGACGCCGGGGGCCATCGGCCCCACCGTCGCGGCGGTGCGCAGCGCGAAGGCCTCCGATCGCGTGCTCATCACCTCGTTCTCCGACTCCACTCGACGCGACGTCGTGCGGCGACTGCCCGGGGTCGCGACATCCGCGTCTCCCCGCATCGTCATGCTCGCGCTGCTCGCGATCCTCGCGCGCTCGACCCGGCTGCTCGGCTGGGTCACGAAGAGCGTCGACGCGATGCAGGTGCCCGAGCGTTACGGACCCGTGCGCGTCGTCACGGCTCGCACCGTCGCGTGCTTCCACGCCGTCGGCATGGAGGTGCACGTGTGGACGGTCAACGAGGCTCGCGACATGGATCGACTGCTCGACATCGGGGTCGACGGGCTCGTGACCGACCGCGCCGACCTCGCCCGGATCGTCATCGAAGCACGAAAGTCAAGGGGCATCTGAACCGGTCGTCCGCCCCCTAAGGTGGGGGTGCCTCGGCCCGGATCCCGACATGCCGGTCGCCCTCCAAAGCACTGGGAAACCTCTGTAAACGCTGGGTGCGGGAATGTTTCAGGCCATCCTCGGGGTTGTGCTCATCACGAAGTAATGCGAGAAAGGGGCCACACCATGGCAGATCGCAGTTTGCGCGGTATGCGACTCGGATCCCAGAGTCTGCAGAGCGAAGAAGGCGTCACCTTCTCACCGCGAATCACCAGTACCTACCAGTCGGCAGATGGAACGACCTTCGACGTGACATTCGCGTCGGACGCCGAGATTCCGCAGAGCTGGGAGTCACCGAAGTCGGGTCAAGAGGGAATCCTCATCGCCGCCGATGGCAAGCCCGTCGTCATCGAGCCCGTCGACACGAAGGTTCCGCGAACCCACTGGGACATGCTCCTCGAGCGTCGCACGCGCGGCGAACTCGAAGAACTGCTCAACGAGAGGCTCGACGTGCTCCGTGCGCGCAAGGGCCAGCAGAAGGTCGGCGCGTAACTCGAACATCGGACGTCCCCGTCGCATCACGCGCCGGGGACGTTTTTTGTTGCCGGTGCGGCCGTCGACGACCCGCGGATCGGGTCGACGCGGCGGAGCGCCCTCGTGAGCCCCCACCACGTGACGCGAGCGAGAGCCTCGACGACGATGGCCGTGCGCATCTTCGACACTCCGTGCACTCGCTCGATGAAGGTGATCGGATGTTCGACGACGCGGGCGCCTCCGCGCTCGAGCCGCCACGCCATCTCGACTTGGAAGCAGTACCCCTGCGATGACACGGTGGAGAGGTGCGCGTGCCGCAGGGCGGCCGTGCGCAGCACGCGGAAACCCGACGTGAGGTCGCGGATCGACGACCCGAGCACGAGTCGGGAGTAGGTGTTGCCGCCGCGGGAGATCACCTGGCGCAACCACGGCCAGTTCTCGACGCGACCGCCGGGCACCCAGCGCGACCCGATGACGAGATCGGCGCCCTTCCGTGCTGCCGCGATCATGGCGGGGAGCGTCGCAGGATTGTGCGAACCGTCGGCATCGATCTCGACGACGAACTCGTATCCCCCCTCGATGGCCCGATCGAACCCCGCGAGGTAGGCGGCGCCGAGCCCTCCCTTGGCCTCGCGGTGCAGAACCGAGATGCCGGCGTCGGTTGCGGCGAGGTCGTCGGCTCGTCGCCCGGTGCCGTCGGGGCTCGCGTCGTCGACGATGAGGAGGTCGGCCGACGGCACGGATTGCCGGATGCGGCCGACCATGCTGTCGATGTTCTCGATCTCGTCGAAGGTCGGCAGCACGATGAGGGTGTCAGCCACGCGCCCTCCTCGAGCCGATACTGAGGGCGATGAGCCCCGCGAGTGAGAGCCAGGCGATCGCGAGCTCGAGTTCCCGACCGAAGACCGTCGAGGGTGTCGTCGTAGAACTGAGGGGCACGTCTTCGATCATCGATCCGGGTTCGAATGTCGGCAAGCGGTCGATTGTGCTGCCGTCGGGGGCGATAATCGCCGACGTTCCGACGGTCGAGATGTTGACGACGCTGCGGCCGGTCTCGAGAGCCCGCATGCGCGCGATCGCGAGCTGTTGCACGCTCTCGTCGCTGCGCCCGAAGTCGGCGTTGTTCGTGGGGGCGAGGATCACCTCGGCCCCGTCACCGATCATCTGACGCACGAGAGCGTCGTCGACGATGTCGAAGCAGATGGCGACGCCCGCGAGAACACCGTCGATGTCGAAGATGTTGTCGCGTTGACCGATCGAATAGTCCCGAGGGATGAGGGAGAGCAGGTCGGGGGCGAGCGGGTACCAGAAGTCGCGATCGGGCAGGTATTCGGCGAACGGCACCGGGTGGATCTTGTCGTAGATGTCTGTCGCGCCCTCGCCCCGCTCCCACAGCAGGAGGCTGTTGTAGACGTCGTCGCCGGGCGTCGTGATGGTTCCCGTGACGAGGGGCGCGTTCATCCGTTCGCTCACGAGGTCGAGGGCGGATGCCGCCTGGCTGATCTCGAGGGGGTCGAGATCGGAGGCGTTCTCGGGCCACACGACGACGTCGACGTCTTCGCCGTAGAGGGGCTCGGTCGCGGCGATGTGGTCGTCGAGGATCTCGCCGGCACGGTATTCGGCGAAGAGACCCGCGTCGGAGTCGCCCTGTACGGCGGCGACGCGCATGGTGCCGCTTTCGACGATCGGGAACGCGGGCATGAGCGCGAGGATGGCGATGAGTGCGACGGGGAGGAGGCCCGAGACGATGCGGCCGGAGGACCGCGTGTGGCGGTAGGCAGCGGCGATGAGAGCGGCGACGAGAGCGAGCAAGAACGAGAGCCCCGAGACGCCGACCCACGCGGCGAGGTCGCCGAAGACGCTCTCCGACTGAGAGAACGCGAGGCGTCCCCACGAGAAACCGCCGTACGGCCACGAACTCGTGACGAGTTCCCGACCCGTCCACAGAGCGGCGACGACGGCGGGGACGACGAGGATGCGCAACCACCACCGCCGCGAGAGTCGATCGCCGAACCTCCACGCGAGCGTGATGAGCACGGCCCCGATCGCGAAGAAGACCGTCTGCAGCCCCGCGAGGGCGAGCCACGGCACCGCCCCGAGGTAGATCGTGAGCCAGAAGATGTGGGTGCCCCAGAAGGCGAAACCGCCGACGAGCCCGACGAGGAGCGACGTGAGCACCGAGCGCCCCGCGAGCGCGACGAGGATGAGGGGTGTTCCGACGAAGACGAGCGGCCACCACCCGAGACCGGGGAACGAGAGAGACAGCACCACTCCCCCGACGGCGGCGAGGAAGATCGCGAGGTAGAGGGGAACGGTGCGTCCGGCCGGAGTGGTGATGCTGCCCGTCGGGGTCAGGCCCCAGCGGTGCTGCTCAGGGGCGTGCGCGCTCATTCGACCCAGCCTAGGTGGCGACTCGGTGTGCGACCTGCGTGTGGATGCCGCCGGGTCACGCGACGCTGCTGTAGGCGACGATTCCGCGCCTGATGAGGTCGAGCGCCGTGCGCGCTTTCGGGCCGACGGGGGCATCGGCGACCATCGAGAGCTGGTCGAGGAGGTCGATCGTCTGCTTCGAGAGTCTCACGAAGTCGCCCGCCGCGAGTTCGGCATCCTTGAGGACCGAGTTGAGACTCGCACCCTGAGCCCACCGGTTCATCGCGAGTGAGAGGCCCGTCGAGATGGGGGCGCTGCCCGGGAGCTTGTGCTTCGACTCGAGGTCGTCGAGCCGACTCCAGATGTCGGTCGTCGCGTCGAGGGCGGGGCGGAAGGCCCCCTTCGGCAGGTAGCGGTCACTCAGCTGGCCCTCGTCGCGCCGCGGCTCGTAGATGAGGGCTGCCGCCATCGCCGCGAGCCCCGCGGGGTCGAGGTCGTTCCACACTCCGCGCCGCAGACACTCGGCGACGAGGAGGTCGCGGTCGCCGTATATGCGCTTGAGCATGCGCCCCGAGGGGGCGAGCTGCACGGCACCGTGCTCGTTGCGATCGAGGTAGTCGAGCTCCATGAGCACGTCGGTCACCCGGTCGAAGACGCGGGCCACGGCCCCCGTGCGCGACCGGATCTGCCGCGTGAGGTCGTCCGACTGTTTTTTGAGCTTGAACCAGCGCTCGGACCAGCGCGCGTGGGCTTCGCGGTCGTTGCACGCGTGGCACGGGTGCTGCTTCATCCGTCGGCGCAGGGCCTGCAACTGGTGCTGACGCTTGTCGCGTTCGGCCCGGCTCTGCAGGTCGCCGCGCACGGCCCCCTTGCGCTCGAGGTCGGTGAGTTCGCGTCGGATGCCGGCGTACTCGGTGAAATCGCCCAGGTGGCACTGCATCGCCTGGGCGTAGCCGTCCAGGGATTCCTGCTGGCTGCGAACCTTGCGTGCGAGGTCGACGACCGCGCGGTCCGCCTGGAACTGCGCGAACGACGACTCGAGCACCTCGCGAGTGCGCTGACGCCCGAACTGCTCGATGAGGTTTACAGCCATGTTGTAGGTCGGCCGGAAGCTCGAGTTGAGGGGGTAGGTGCGCCGGGAGGCGAGGGACGCGACGGCTTGGGGGTCGAGCCCGTCTTGCCACTGGATGACGCTGTGCCCCTCGACGTCGATGCCGCGACGACCGGCGCGACCGGTCAACTGGGTGTACTCCCCCGGTGTGATCGGCACGCGGGCTTCGCCGTTGAACTTCTCGAGCTTCTCGAGAACGACCGTGCGAGCGGGCATGTTGATGCCGAGCGCGAGGGTCTCCGTCGCGAAGACCACCTTGACGAGCTTGCGGCGGTAGAGCTCCTCGACGACCTCCTTGAACGCGGGGAGCATGCCGGCGTGGTGGGCGGCGACCCCGCGCTCGAGCCCCTCGAGCCACTCCCAGTATCCGAGCACGGCGAGATCCTCGTCGAGGAGCGTACGGCAGCGTTCCTCCACGATCTCGCGGATCTCGTCGCGTTCGTCGGTCGTCGTGAGTCGTGCGCCGGCGCGGAGCACCTGGGAGACGGCCTGGTCGCATCCGACCCTGCTGAAGATGAAGAAGATCGCGGGAAGCAGGTTGTGGCCGTCGAGCAGGGAGATGACCCCCGCGCGGTTCATGCGGGCATCGTCGGGTCGAGCGCCCGAATGGTAGCCGCCGCGCGAGCCGCCCGAGCCGCGGGATCCCCCCGATCGGCCCTGGCGAGCAGACGAGGCGCGGGCGCCGCCCCGAGACATCTGCACGAGTTCGGGGTTCACTCGCGTGATCGCCGCGAGCCCGGCCGGGTCGAGGACACTCCGATCGCTCGAAGCGAAGAGGTCGACGAGCTTCGTGCGCATGAGGATGTGCTGGTCGAGAGGCACGGGGCGCTCCTCTGACACGATGACCTCGTTGTCGCCGCGCACGGCCTGGAGCCAGTCGCCGAACTCCTCGGCGTTGGAGACCGTCGCGCTCAGCGAGACGAGGCGCACCTCGCGCGGGAGATGGATGATGACCTCCTCCCACACGGCACCGCGGAACCTGTCGGCGAGATAGTGCACTTCGTCCATCACGACGAAGGACAGGTCGCTGAGGAGGTCGGAATCCGCGTAGAGCATGTTGCGGAGAACCTCTGTCGTCATGACGACGATGCGGGCGCTCGAGTTGATGTTGGTGTCGCCCGTGAGCAACCCCACCTCGCTCGCGCCGTACTCCGCGACGAACTCCTGGAACTTCTGGTTGCTGAGCGCCTTCATGGGCGCGGTGTAGAAGACCTTCGCGTGGGGTTCGCGCATGGCGAGGTAGACCGCGAACTCGGCGACGATCGTCTTTCCTGCGCCGGTCGGGGCGGCCACGAGCACCCCGCTCCCCCGCTCGAGGGCGGCGCACGCCGCGATCTGGAACGGGTCGAGGTCGAACTTCAACCGGCTGCGGAACGCGTCGAGCCTCGGCAGCCCGCGCCGCGATTTCGATGCGGCGAACCGCTCCGCCGGCGAGAGTTGGTCGGTCACAGCGGGGCTCCCTCGGTGACGAGTCGGGCTCGGCGGCGCGCCACGACGCGATCCCGCATCCACGCGATGCCCACGGCCGCGAAGTAGAGGCCGATCATGGGGATGGCGAGGAGGAACATCGAGAACACGTCGGCGGCGGGCGTAGCGAACGCGCAGAAGACCGTGATGGAGAGGATGGCCCAGCGCCACCCCGTGAGGATCGCCTTGGCCGAGATCACACCCATGAAGTTGAGGAGCACGACGAAAACGGGGAGCACGAACGCGACACCGACGGCGAGGATGAGCTTGAGGGCGAAATCGACGTAGTACTTCGACAGCAGGATCGTCGAGTCTTCGGGTGGCGCGAACCGTGCGAGCACCGAGACGATCTCGGGGAAGATGAAGAAACCGGCGGCGCACCCGACGAGGAAGAGCGGCACCGCGGAGAAGAAGAAACCGAAGGTGTAGCGCTTTTCGGTGCGCGTGAGGGCCGGTGTGACGTAGGCGAAGATCTGGTAGAGCCAGACAGGGCTCGCGAGCACGATGCCGACGGTGATGGCGATCTGCACGCGGAGGTCGAACGGTCCGGTGAGGCTGTCGTAGTTGAGTTGTGCTTCACCCGCGAGCTGGGTGATGGGTTCGCGCAGCAGTGCGAGAACGAACGGCGCGACGATGAAGCCGACGATCGCGGCGACGAGCACCGCGAGGGCCGAACGGAACAGTCGCTTGCGCAGTTCGAGGAGGTGCTGGGCCAGCGACATCCGACCTTCGCCGTTCGCGCGTTTCTGGGAACGCGCGGCCATCGTGACTATGGCTTCGGCGGGTAATCATTCGAGGTCGACGGAGTCGACCCCGGTGCCGAGGTGTTGCGCACGGGCTGAGCATCCGGAGTCTGATCGACGTCGTCGTCGCGTCCGCTCTTGATCTCGTTCTTGAAGATCTTCATCGACTGACCGACACTCTTTGCGAGAGCGGGGAGCTTGGCGGCACCGAACAGCAGGATGATGACGGCCAGGATGATGATCGCGTGTACCCCGGTGAGATTTTGCCACGGCATGATTCGGTCCTCAGATCTCGCGTAGGAAGTGGTGCTGTCGCATCATTTTACGCACTCGAGGGTAGGAATCGTCTGCACGTCGCTCCTCAGCGGGCGTAGCGCGCGGCGGCAGCCGTCGCCCACTGCTCGACGATCGCGCGTGCCTCGGCGGGCTCGACGACGGTCACGAGCCCGGGCAGCCCCGCGATGAGGCGCTTGAGCCCGTGATAGTGGGTGACCCTGATGGTCGTGCGCTCGCGATCGCCGACGGTCGTCGTGACCGAATCGTCGGCGAGGTAGTCGGCGATGAGCGAGCTTGCGCCCTTCGCCATCTCGATCGTCACGGGGAGGTCGTCGCTCGACCCCTCGAAGAGTTTCTCGGGAAGGGGCACGTCTCTCGCGGTGCGTCGCAGCGGTTCCGTCGTCGCTCGCAAATGCGAGATGCGGTCGAGGCGGAACGTGCGCACGGCCTCGCGCGAGTGGTCCCAGCCGCGCAGATACCAGTCGGTGTCGACGGACTCGATGCGCAGAGGGTCGACGAGTCGCTGCTCGTGCTCGCCGCGCGCGTTGATGTAGTCGAACCCGACCGCGACCCCCGCGCGCACGGCGTCGCGAATGGTCGCGAGAGCCGAATCGGCGGCCGACGACTCGACGGCCACGAGGCTCGGTGCCGACGACGACCCTCGGGCGAGTTTCGAGAGCAGCGAGTCGATCGCGGCGCGGTCGGCGTTCTCGGGGAGCGCCGAGAGATACTGCAGCCCCGCGATGAGCGCCGCTGCCTCCCGCCCCGAGAATCGCGGTGAGTCGTCGATCGCGACGAGGTTGGTGATGACGATCTCGTCGTGCTCCTCGAAGCGGTCCCAGGCGATGTCGAAGAGGTCGCCGTGCTGGTACTGGCTCGTCTCCCCCGGTACACCCGACACGGCGATGAGTCGCACCGACGCGCGGATCTGCGCTTCGGGAACGCCGAAGTGCGCGGCGGCGTCGGCGACCGACACCTGGTCGTGGTCCATGAGCCAGGGGATGAGCGAGAGAAGGAACGCGAGTTTGTCGGTCGCGAGCTGCGCCGGAACACGGTCAGCCACGAGGCACCTCCCGGTCGGCGTCTGTTGCAAGCGGCGCGTGGTCGGCTGCGAGGCGGTCGAGCCTCTCGATGACCGCCGCGCGCAGACCCTCGGGTGAGAGCACGAAGACCTCGGGGCCGAACGACGCGAGCTCGTCGGCGAGGATGTTCGCGTCGCTGTAGTGGAGCTCGAGGGAGCCGTCGGGCCGCACCGACGTGCCGCGGCGCTTCGACAGGCGGGCCTGGGCATCCGACTCCGGTCGCACCTCGACGACGGCCGAATTCGATGCCCACACCGCTTCGAGTTCGCGCAGGGCCTCGGCGGGATGATCGCCCTCGCGGGGTTCGAAGGTGCGGCCGGTCGCGACCACGCCGCTCACGATCCGACTGAGCAGGAAGGTGCGTCGAGCTCCGGTCTCGGCCTCCTCGGCGCTCACGTGCCAGCGGCCCTGGTGCTGGATGAGCGCGAGGGGAACTATCGTGCGGACCCTCGCATCCGTCTCGCCGGGCTTGAGGTAGGAGAAGCGCACGATCTGGTGTTTCTCGAGCGCCGAGTCGATCGGGTCGAAGGCGGCGTCGCGCACGCGCACGCGCGGGGCGTAGCCGAGCACCGGAACGTCGGCCGAACCGCCGAGCGAACGCAGTTTGAGCAGGGCGCGGCGTGACTCGGCTGAGAGCGACCCCTCACGCCACACCATCGTCGCGAGACCCAGAAGCGTGAGCTCCTCGGGCGAGAAGACGACGTCCGACGGCAACTCGTAGCTCCCGCGCGGGATGCGGTAGCGCAGACTCTGGTTGTTTCCGGCCTGCCCGGGCGAATCGATCGTCTCGAGAGGCACCCCGAGGTCGCGGATGTCGTCTTTGTCGCGCTCGAACTGCCGCTCGAGGTTGGCGTTGTCGCCGGAACGGTCGAAGCGCTGGCGGTACCCCTGCACCGTCGAGAGGATCTCGTTCTTGGTCAGTCCGGTCTCTGTGGAGAGCAGAGCGAGCACGAGGCTGAAGAGTCGCTCCTCGACGGGCACCCGGGGTGCTTTAGCGGACACGGAGACCCACGATCGGACTCAGCCGACCGTGCCGAGGATGTCGACGACGTAGACGAGGGTGCCTGCCGCGGGGGCGCCACCGACGCCCGCGAGGTCGGGGGGAATGACCGCGAGCACTTGCGAACCGACCGTCTGGCCCGCGATCGCGCGGCTCAGACCCTCGCTCACCTGGCCACCCCCGAGCTGGAGGAACGCGGCGCTCCCCGACGTCCAGCTCGACTCGGCGACCGTGTCGGTGTCCCAGTTGATGGCCGTGTACTTGACGATCACGGCGTCGGTCTCACCGACCTCCTCGCCGTCACCCTGCTTGAGAACCGACGTGCGGTAGTCGCTCGGAGCCTCGGAGTTCGGGATCGTGATGCCGGGGGTGCCGTCGGGAGCCGTGACGACCGCGGGCATGCCCGCGACGGGCAACTGGTCGACACCGTCGGCACGCGACTCGAAGGCCTCGATGACGTCGACGACGAAGACGATCGGTTCGGAGGAGCTGCCCTCCGCCGCCTCGTCGGGGGCCACGATGGCCACGCGCGACCCGACCTCGGCGCACTCGAGGCCCTCACCGAGGGCCGCGAGACCGTCGCTTCCGACCGTGAAGAGGCTTCCGCCCGCGGGGTCGTACGCCGTGGTCTGCAGAGGGGTTCCGTCGGTTCCACTCAGAATCGTGGCCTCGATGATGACGGGCTGACCGTCGTGGAGCACGGTGCCGTCACCCGGAATGAGCACCGAACTCTCGACACCCGTGCTGATGAGCGGCTGCGGAAAACTGACCTGCGGAGCGGTGCCGAAGTCGCCGGTCGCGGTGACGAGGCTCGAGGTCTCCCCCTCGGTGACCGAGCAATCGGATGTCGACGGCGCCGTGCTGCACGCGGACAGGGCGACGAGCATGCTCGACGCGACGATGAGCGCGGGGAGTTTGCGCACGACGGCCTTCTTTCGGTGTTCGGGAGTCGACCGGTCAAGTCTAGGTGTCGATGCGAGGCTCACTGATTCGGCGGCGTCTCGGGCTCGGGCGTGGGCTCGGCTGCGGTCGCGGAGCCCGTCGTCGCTGCCGCCTCGGCCGCGATGGCGAGATCGGCGGCGGTCTGCGCCGCCCGTGCCGCCTTGCGCAACCTCTTGTCTGTCGCGCTCCGCTCGCCGAGCGCCCCGGGTGTCCACGCCTCGACATCCTCGTCGGAGAAATCGGTCTTCGAGGCACGCCTCTTGAGCTGCGGGAGCACCGCGCCCGGCGCGAGACGTCGCGCACTCAGGAGGAACCCCGTGTGGGCGACCATGCGATGGTCGGGGCGGACCGCGAGGCCCTCGACGTGCCATCCGCGGATCATCGTCTCCGACGAGTCGGGGTCGGTGAAGAGGCCCGTGCGACGGATCGCCTCGGCGACGCGAGACAACTGGGTCACCGTCGCGATGTAGCAGACGAGCACACCGCCGGGCGTGAGGGCGTCGGCGACATCGTCGATGCACTCCCACGGGGCCAGCATGTCGAGCACGACACGGTCGACCGACGCGGGTTCGACGGTGGACGGCAGCTCTTCGACGAGATCGCCGACCGTGACCGACCAGTTCGTCGGTGTCGCCCCGAGAAAGCTCGTGACGTTGCCACGCGCGATATCGGCGAACTCCTCGCGGCGCTCGAACGAGTGCAGGCGACCGGTCGGCCCGATCGCGCGGAGGAGCCACAGGCTGAGGGCACCCGACCCGACACCCGCCTCGACGACGGTCGCGCCCGGGAAGATGTCACCGAACGCGACGATCGCCGCGGCGTCCTTCGGGTAGATGATGGCGGCGCCGCGCGGCATCGACATGACGAAGTCGTTGAGCAGCGGACGCAGAGCGAGGTACTCCTCGCCCGTCGTGCCGAGAACGACCGAGCCGTCGGGCTTGCCGATGACGTCGTCGTGGTTCACTCCGCCGCGGTGGGTGTGGAAGATCTCGCCGGGCTCGAGGGAGATGGTGTTGAGCCTGCCCTTGGGGCCCGTGAGCTGAACGCGGTCGCCGGGGAGGAAGGGGCCGCTCTGGCGGCGCATCGCCGCGGGGGTCTCGGCGGTGTCGGGGGTCTCGTCGGTCACGCGATCGCCGCCGCGGTGTGGGCGGAGAACACGGCGGCGATGTCGCTCGTCGACCGACCCGCGAGAGTCGTCCACTGCGTGTGGGTGCCGTCGTCGGGGAGCGCGGCGTGCAGCGGGATCGCGATCGTCGCGGCACCCGAGGCCACGGCCGAGGCAAGCCCGGGAGCGGAGTCCTCGATCGCGACGCACCGCTCGATCGGCACGCCGAGGAGGGCTGCGGCATGGAGGTAGGGAGCCGGATGGGGTTTCGGCAGCTCCACGTCATCGCCGCCGACCACGACGTCGAACGCGTCGAACCCGATCGCCTCGACGATCTGAACGGCCATGCGGTGCACCGACATCGTGACGAGGGCAGTGCGCACGCCGTGCTCACGGAGGTCGGCGAGGAGCTCGCGAGCACCCGGCCGCCACGGAACCTCGACGGCCACTTGCTCGAGAACGCGGGTCGTCATCCACTGGATGATGTCGTCGACCGCGAGCGTCACCCCGCGCGACTGGAAGATCGTCGCGGCGTCGCGGAGGCCCATGCCGACGACGGTGAGGCCGTCGTCGTGGGTCCACGTGCCGCCGTAGGACTCGATGAGCTCGGTCTCGGCGCGCATCCAGTAGGGCTCGGTGTCGACGATCGTGCCGTCCATGTCCCAGAGCACCGCCTCGGGGAGGGTCGCCGTGGACGAGGAGGGGGTGGTCGGGGTCAAATCAGTCACGGTGACTCATAGTACCGGCGGCCCGGTGTCGGGCCTCGCGCACGAGCGTGGGGTGCGCAAGCGGGCAACTAGTGTTGTCAGACGGTGTACACGGGCCGTCGAGCCCGTCGATGGAGGATCTTCGTGACTGATGGCTCGGGACTGCTGAGCGGGCGACTGCTCGTCGTCGCATTCGAGGGGTGGAACGACGCGGGTGAGGCGGCGAGCAACGCGGTCCGCACTCTCAAAGACCTCCTCGACCTCTCCCCCATCATCGAGGTCGAGTCGGAAGACTACTTCGACTACCAGTTCAACCGTCCCCTCGTGACGGCGGATGACGACGGCGAACGGTTGCTCGTCTGGCCGAGCGTGACGGTCTTCGGGCCCACCGGGCCGACCGGGTCGTCGGATGTCGCTGGTGCCGGCGCTCCTGACGCGGGCGCCGGGTCAGTCGATGACGACCCCTCAGCACTCGGTACCCCCGCGCTCGAGGAGGACGACGGCGACATGACGGTCGGCACGGCCGATCGGTCGAACATCTACCTCCTGCTCGGCACGGAGCCGTCACGCGGGTGGAAGAGCTTCACGCGGGAGATCCTCGAGACGGTGAAAGACGCCGGCGTCACCGGGATCGTGATGCTCGGCGCGATGCTCGCCGACGTGCCCCACACGAGACCCATCTCGGTCTTCGTGACGTCGGAGAACGCGACGGTGCGTGCGGAGCTCGGGGTCGAACGCAGCTCGTACGAGGGGCCCGTCGGCATCCTCTCGGTGCTCGGGGAGGCGGCCGAGAAGTCGGGGGTTCCGACCCTGTCGATCTGGGCGTCGGTGCCGCATTACGTGCACAACGCACCCTCTCCGAAAGCGACGCTCGCGCTCATCGACAAGCTCGAAGAGATTCTGGATGTCGTCATTCCGCGCGGTGACCTCGTGGACGAGGCGGCGACGTGGGAGAGCGGGATCGACGCCCTCGCGAGCGAAGACGAAGACATGTCGAACTACATCGAGCAGCTCGAGCAAGCGCGCGACACTGTGGACTCCCCCGAGGCGAGCGGCGAAGCGATCGCGCAGGAGTTCGAGAAGTACTTGCGTGGCAAAGGCGACGGCAAGGGTGACGGCCGAGGCGACGGCAAGGGTGAGGACAAGCCCGACGGTGGTGCTCCCGGCGGCTCGCCGAGCGGAACCCCGCCCTGGCGCCCCAAGGACTGACACGTGACGCTCGGCCCCGGCGCCGGGCCGTGTCGCTAGGCCGTGAGGTCGACGCCGAGAAGGGCGTGGATCGCGGTGACGGACATCCGCGTCGCGGGAGCCCCCGAGTCGACGGCCGAGTCCACCGCGCGGAGGGCCGCGGGCGTGTCGAGGTCGTCGGCGAGGGCTGCGCGGATGCCCGTGACGAGGTCGTCTGTGACAAGGTCGTCCGGCTCCGACGCTGTCGTCGCGTCGGCGGTGCTCGCCCACTCCCGCCACCGGTCGAGCCGGCCGGTGCCGCGCGCGAGAACGTCGTCCGTCCACTCGGCGTCGGCCCGGTAGTGGTGGTCGAGAAGGGCGAGGCGGATGGCGCGAGCGTCGACCCCCGCGGCGGTCAGGCGCGAGACGAGCACGAGGTTGCCGAGCGACTTGCTCATCTTCTCGCCGTCGAAGCCGACCATGCCGGCATGCGAGAAGATGCGAGCGAACGTCGCGCCGCTCAGCGCGGTCGCGTGTGCCGCCGAGAACTCGTGGTGCGGAAAGACGAGGTCGGAGCCTCCGCCCTGCACGGTGATCGTGTCACCGAGGTGGCGCGTCGCGATGACCGAGCACTCGATGTGCCAGCCGGGGCGACCGGCGCCGAGCGCGGTCGACCACTGCGGTTCGCCCTCGCGAGCGGCACGCCAGAGAAGAGGGTCGAGCCGGTCGCGTTTGCCCGCGCGGTCGGGGTCTCCCCCGCGTTCGGCGGAGAGGGTGAGCATCGTCTCTCGGTCGAGTCGGCTCTCGGCGCCCCACGACCACGCGGTGTCGGCGTCGGCGGCCGCGCTGTCGAAGTAGAGGTCGGGCACGGCGCCGAGGGAATCGGATGCGGGGACCTCGTAGGCGAACCCGCGCGAGACGAGTTCGGCGACGGCATCCGCTATCTCGTCGACCATCTCGGTGACGGCGACGAAATGGTCGGGCGGGATGATCGAGAGCGCGGCCATGTCGCCGCGGAACAGGTCGGTCTGCGACGCCGCGAGCTCACGCCAGTCGACACCGGTCGCGGTCGCACGCTCGAGGAGCGGGTCGTCGACATCCGTCGTGTTCTGGGCGTAGACGACGGGGATGTCGGCATCGAGCCACGTGCGCACGAGGGTGTCGAAGGCGAGGTACGTGGCGGCGTGCCCGAGATGGGTCGCGTCGTAGGGCGTGATGCCGCACACGTAGAGGGTGGCCGTCGGAGTGCCGGGAGCGGAGACGAGAGATCCGGTCGCGGTGTCGAAGAGCGTCGGAACGGGGCCGGTTCCGGGCACGCGGGGAACCTGGGGTCGGTTCCACGAGTGCATCCGTTCAGCCTAAGCGAGCGGCGGGAGCGCGCCGACCACGAGAAGTGAAGCGCCGCGCGTCGCGGGCGTGCGTCGTGCCTTACAGGCGCAGCGAGCGCTCCACGATCGCGTCGGCGACCGACCGCAACGAGAGGCTGTTGTTTCTCGCGTACGTGCGTAGTTTCACGAACGCCGCGTCCATGTCGAGGTCGTGGCGGTAGGCGAGAACACCCTTCGCCTGTTCGATCACCACGCGGCTCTCGAGCGCACTCTGCAGTTGCTCGGCGGTGGCCTCGCTGCGGTTGTGTCGGCGCTCCTGCAGGATGCCGATGGTCGCGACATCCGCGAGCCCCTGGGCCGCCGCGATGTCGGCCTCCCCGAGCTCGCCCGTGACGGTGCGGAACAGATTGAGAGCACCGATGACGGTGTCGCGCAGACGCAGCGGCACAGCGTGAACGGCGCGAATGCCTTGAGCGGCGGCGGCGGTGTGGAACGCCGGCCAGCGGTCGGCGACCTCCGAGATGTCGGCGACATCCACGGGGCGACCCGTGACGAAACACTCGACACACGGACCGGCCCCGGCTTCGAGCTGCATGATCTCGATGAGATGGCTGCGTTCACTCGTCGACGCGACGACCGACAGCGTTCCCGAAGCGTCGGCAAGCAGCAGTCCGGCCTCCTGAGCGTCGAGCACATCGGCCGACGTGTGCACGAGCGTGTCGAGGAGGTCGAACACGTCGTAGTCGTCGACGAGAGTGTCGGCGAGGGTCACGAACGCTGAGGTGAGGCGTCGCTCCCGTGACGGTGGAGCGTCGGCCGTGATGTCGCGGGTGCCTTCGGGGGTGGCCTCGCGGGTGCGCGGGCGGAGGGAGCGGAGTTCGTGCTCGCGGCCGGTCGCGTCACTCACGATTCGTCCTGAAGTCGATTCGTCGAGCGATAACGTCGCGGGCGACATCCCGAACGGGGCGTCCGGTCGCGAAAGAGTGCGCGCGCAACAAAAGTGCGGCGTCGTCGGGGGTGATCTCGAGTTGCGCGAGGATCATCCCCGTGGCCTGGTGCATCTCGCGCTGAGCGAGGTGGGCGCCGAAGTCGTCGACGTCGTCGTCGAGCAGACGGCGGATGACCTGCCACGCGGCGAGGTCGGCGAGTTCCCGAGCGTGCCTGACCTCCGTGTCGGTGAGGCAGTGAGGGGTGCTCGAGTAGAAGTCGATGGCGCCGATGCCGAGTCGGCCGACGATGAGCGGGAACGCGAACATCGACGCGACCCCGCGGGTGGCGGGTTCGGTGCGTGCCGCTTTCTGGAAGACCGGCCAGGCGCTGTGACCCGCCGTGGCGGAATCCTTCGACCCGTCGTCGTCCAACTGGTGCACCAGAACGGGTGTGCGAGTCGAGAGAGACACCCAGCTCGGCCCCTCGCCGAGGTCGATCTGCAACTGGTCGAGCCTCAGCACGGTGTCGTCGCTCGCGCACACGGTCGACTGTGAAGCGTCACCGAGCACGGTGACGGATGCTCCCGTCACGTTGATGACCGACAGTAGGGGTTCGCACAGGTCTTCGTGTGCTCTGCTCTCGTCACGCAGGTGGCGTTTGGCGGCCTCGAACGCGCGGGTCTCGGTCAACAGCGGCGTTCCCCTCGTGTGTGGTGGATCGGTTCGACCTCGGTCGGGCCGAGACGGGCCGGAGCGCCTCGACACGGGCGGAACGGGTCGGAACGGATCGAGCGTGACTATCGGCCGTGCCCAGATTAGGGCATCGGGGGGCACGGCCGGCATCGCGGGCACCGTGGGCGCCGGTCGCGGTCGGTGCGGGCTCGGGTCAGAGGGGGTCGAGGACTCCGGTGGCGAGCAGCACGAGGAGGGTGCCGCCGAGGGCGATGCGGTAGATCACGAAGGGCATGAACGAGCGGGTCTTGATGTAGTTCATGAGGAAGGCGATGACCGCGAGGCCGACACCGAACGCGACGATCGTGGCGACACCGGTCTCGAGGTAACCGAACGGACTGCCGACATCCGGTTCGGTGATGCTGTTGTAGAGCTCGTAGAACCCGCTGCCGAAGACGGCGGGAACGGCGAGCAGGAAGGCGTACTGCGCGGCGGCGGGGCGCTCGTAACCGAGAGCGCGGCCCATCGTCGTGGTCGCGCCAGACCGGGAGACGCCGGGGATGAGGGCGAGCATCTGGGCTCCGCCGTAGAGCAGGCCGTCGCGGTAGGTGAGGTCGGTGAGGTTCTTGGTGCGGCGACCGTAGAGGTCGGCGACTCCGAGGATGATTCCGAACACGATGAGCACGATCGCGACGAGCCACAGCGACCGGAAGCTCGACCGGATGGTCTCCTGCAGAAAGAAACCCGCGAGCACGATGGGAACGGTGCCGATGATGATGAGCCAGCCCATCCGCACGTCTGAGTCGCCGCGGGCGATGTGGCGCGGGTCCGAGGCGGGGAGTCGGCGCGCACCGAAGTGACGGAACCACTTGCCGATGATGCGGGTGATGTCACCCCAGAAGTAGACGAGCACCGCGGCTTCGGTGCCCAACTGGGTGATCGCGGTGAAGGTCGCCCCCGGGTCGGTCGCCGAGGGGAGGAACTCCCCCGCGATGCGCAAGTGTGCGCTCGACGACACCGGGAGGAACTCGGTGAGGCCCTGGAGGAGGCCGAGGATGATCGCTTCGAAGAATCCCACGCGGGTGCAGCCGTTCCTGTTGTCGCCGGTCGTGCTCGCGGGCTCGGGGTCGCGAGCTAGTAGTCGAGCAGCAGGTCGCCGAGAACCTGCCTGCCGAACACTAGTGCGTCGAGCGGCACGCGTTCGTCGACACCGTGGAACATCCCGGGGAAGTCGATCTCGGGGGGCAGTTTGAGTGGTGCGAAGCCGTAACCGGTGATGCCGAGGAGCGAGAGCGCCTTGTTGTCGGTTCCGCCGCTGAGCATGTAGGGCAGAACGCTCGCACCGGGGTCGCGGGCGAGGAGAGCGGATGTCATCGCGTCGACGAGGGGGCCCGATGTCGGGTTCTCGAGACCGACGTCCCTGTGCATCACGATGATCTCGATGTCGTCGCTGAGGAGTTCGCGCACTTCGGCGAGCACGGCGTCCTCCTGGCCGGGCAGGGTGCGGATGTCGATGAGGGCTTCGGCGGTGTCGGGGATGACGTTGTGCTTGTACCCGCCGCTCACGAGTGTGGGGTTGGTGGTCGTGCGGAGGGATGCGCGGATGAAGCTCGCCGCTGTTCCGGTGCGGATGGCGAGTTCGTCGGGGCCGACCACGTCGACGTCCTGGTCGAAGATGCGGGCGAGCTCGGAGACGAGTTCGGTGGTCGTGTCGGTCATGGTGATCGGCCAGTCGCGGCGACCGAGGGTGGCGACGGCTTCGGCCAGTTTGGTGACGGCGTTGTCGAACATCACGCGGGAGCCGTGGGAGGCGGTGCCGCGGGCGACGAGTTTGATCCAGACGAGGGCTTTCTCCGCCGTCTGCAGGAGGTAGGCGCGTTCGCCTTCGAGGGTGATCGAGTATCCGCCCACTTCGCTGATCGCTTCGGTCGCTCCGGCGAACAGGTCGGGGTGTTCGTTCACGAGGAAGTGGGAGCCGAGTTTGCCGCCGTCTTCTTCGTCGGCGAAATATCCGACGATGATGTCGCGGCGGGGCTGCTTGCCGCTGCCGAGGATGTCGCTCATCGCGGTGAGCATCATGGCGTCCATGTTCTTCATGTCGACGGCGCCGCGCCCCCACAGCAGACCGTCTTTGATGACGCCGCCGAACGGGTCGACGCTCCAGTTCGCGGGGTCGGCGGGGACGACGTCGGTGTGTCCGTGGAGCACGAGGGCGGGGAGCGAGCTGTCGCGTCCTTCGATGCGGGTCACGAGGGAGACGCGTCCGGGTTCCGATTCGAAGAGCCGGGGGGTGAGACCGAGGCCCTGCAGTTTGGCTTCGAGGTAGGCGGCGGCATCCGCTTCACCGTGGGAGCGGCCTTCGCCGTAGTTGGTGGTGTCGAAGCGGATGAGGTCGCGGGCGATGATCGCGGTCTCGTCGAGGGGGGTGCCGTGGTCGTCGAGCTCGGTGCCGGCAGGGGTCGAGGTGTCAGAAGGCATACGCCCCACGATAGCGACTGGGCCGGGGGTGCTCGACGGGTGCCGGTGGATGCTGGGTGGGCGGTCGATGGCCGTTCGGCGGGTGCGCGGCGGGTGCCCGTGGGGCTCGAGGGGGTCGAGTTGTTTCGGGGTGCCGTGTGCGTGCTATTCTCGACCGTCGGCAGTTGAGGCGGAAGAGATTTCGCAGAATCTGCCGGATGCGCGCGGATGGCGGAAATGGCAGACGCGCTAGCTTGAGGTGCTAGTGCCCGTATTAGGGCGTGGGGGTTCAAGTCCCCCTTCGCGCACAGCGATGGTCCGGCCTGATGGCCGGGACCGATTCGGACACAGGGCCGCGACGATCAGAATCTGATCGTCGCGGCCCTGTGTTGTTTCGGCAGGCGGTCGGATCGGCACTGTTCGGTCGAAGTGCGGGGCCGTGGGTGTCGGCTTCGCTCGATTTGGAGCGGGTGTGTCAAGGGTCTCCGATCCCCGGCCTCGCAGGTGGGGTGCTCCTTAGACTCGTCGGATGTCTGCCGCCGTCGTGTGCCCTCCCCCGTTCGCGTGTCGTGACGTCGACCCGTGCGTCGCCCCGTGAGTCGTCAGGCGAGGCGCCCCGTGAGTCTGTGGCGCCGGGGTGCTTCGGAGGTGCGTGATGCGGTGCGGCCGTGGCGCCTCATCCTGGCGGCGAAGACGGCGCTCGCCGCAGGTCTCGCGTGGATCGTGGGCGGCCTTGTTCCCGGTGCGGTCGAGGACTACTCCTACTACGCTCCGCTCGGTGCACTCGTGAGCATGATGCCGACGATCGCGGGGTCGGTGCGCACGAGTGTGCAGACGGCGGTCGCTCTCGCGAGCGGTATCGGTCTCGCGTGGCTCATCATCGTGCTCGGTGGTCCGACGCCCTGGAGTGTGCCGATCGCTGTCGGGGTGGGTGTGCTTCTTTCGGGTGTGCGTGCGCTCGGCCCCGGACGGAGTTACGTTCCCATCACGGCCCTGTTCGTCCTCGTCGTCGGGGGAACCGATGCTGAGTCCTATTCGCTCGGCTACATCGTGCAGATGGCGATCGGGATGGCGGTCGGGCTCGCGGTGAACCTCCTGGTGGCTCCTCCGCTGTATTCGAGAATGTCGGCGGGACGTATCTCGGCTCTGCGGGTGCAGACGGCGTCGGGTCTGCGCGATATCGGCTCGCAGCTCGCTGACGACCGGCGCGCTGACGACTTGCGGTGGAAGCAGTACACCGATGCCCTCTATGAGGAGCTCGTGCAGGCTGACGATCTCGCCGTGCAAGCGCGGAAGAGCCGACGGTTGAACCTCCGGTCGCGGTGGAACCGTCACGATTCGCAGAAGGATTACGACGACCTTCAGACGCTGCGGTGGTTGCGGAGCAGGGTGGTCAACGTCGGGGAATCGCTCAGTGGTGACGTGTCACGGGTGGCGCCCACGTTGGGTTCCGAGTTGCGTGGTCCGCTTGCGGCGGTGCTCGAGGCATCGGCTGATCTGGTGTCGGAGTGGGATGACGAGCGCAGAGCGGATTCGGAGTCGGCTAGGTCGGTGCACACGACCGGGACGACCGGGACGACCGGGACGACCGGGACGACCGGATCAGAGGGAACGGCGAGTTCGGTGCGTGCGACGCGGAATGTCGAGAATGCCATCCGCGAGCTCGAGGAGGCGTTCTCGCGGCGGCCCCGGCCGGCGACCATTCCCGATGAGGCGATCGGGTCGGTCATCTTCGATGTCCGGCGCATCAGTGCACTCGTGGGAGAGCGATTGCGTCAAGGCAGTGGCAGTGGCAGTGGCAGTGGCAGCGGCAGCGGCAGTGGCATTGGCAGTGCTGGCAAGGAGGACGGCGATGAACCGGCGTCGTCGAAACCGGTTGGCTGAGCAAGGTTTCGCTGCCTCGATTCACACGGCGATCTCGTGGCTGACCGGGCTCCGGGACGGCATCGGAATGAACACCCGCTGAGGGTCGACGTCCGGTGGTGGTCGTAGGAAGTAGTCGGCTCGGTCTCGGTGCACTTGCCACCGGTTGTCGTGGATCAGCAGATGATGCCTCCGACACAGGAGGATGCCGTCGGCGATGTCGGTGCGGCCCTCGACACCAGCCCACGGGTTGATGTGGTGGGCCTCGCAATACGACGGCGGACGTTCACACCCGGGGAACCGGCATCCGCCGTCTCTGACGGTCAACCCGATGCGTTGCCGTTCGGTGAACAGGCGCCGGTCCCGTCCGACGTTCACGCACTGGCCGTCGCGGTCGAAGCCGACGCTGATGACTCCGGTGTTGCAGATCGCCCGTTCGATCGTCGGAGCCGACACGGTGTCGGTGCGGCCCTCGATGAACCCGGGGCCGGTGCGGTTCTCGAGCCGGTCCGCGGTCACCACGATCCGCACGGCCGGGCGGCGCCCGCCGAACAGGGCGCCAGGGTCTGCGTCGACGGCGAGGCGCACCAGGTCGACGAACGCGTCGGCACTGACCTGCTCGTCGGTGCGGCCATCGTTCAGCAGCTCCTCCGCGGTCGCACGGGCGGTCGGGTCGACGAACCGGGGACCACCCCGCCGCGGTGACAGGATCTGCGCAAACGCCTCGGCGACGAGAGCACCATCCTCGGGGGCGAGCCGCCACGACCCGCAGTGCATTCCGGTCGCAGTGTCCCACCAGGTGCGCACTGTTCGGAGGTCGCGCAGCTGTTTCTCCCGCCGTTCGACACCCTCGACATCGAGAATGTCCCGCACCTGTCGGGCATGCCGGTGGACCTGGTCAGGCGTCAACCCGGCAGCGGCCAAGACCAGTTCCCTCGCCGCAGCGCGAAGAACACCGTCGTCAACATGGGTGATATCGGAGAACACCCGCCGGATCGCGTCGACAGCATCGAGCGACAGGGTTCCCTCCCGCAGGGCAGCCGCAAGAACGTCAGGCCATCGTTCACGCGACAACGGTGTGATTTCGTCGGCGGAACCAGCGGACGCGGTGAACTCTGACTCGGCGAGGAGCGCGCCGGTCTCGACGAGCCGGGTGGCTTCGATGCGACTCACGTGCGCAACCCGCTGGATCATCGCGACAGGGCTCACGAAACCCGCCTGTTGGGCCAAGCCCTGGTGACCGAGCTCCGGGCGCGACCGGTGCGCGACCTCCCCCGCGATGACGGCAGCGAACTGATCGACACACTGCCGCAAAGCGGTCACCGCCTCGACAGCCGCCGTCAGATCAGCGTGGCCGAGAGCCGCGATCGACTCCGCCGTGCCACCGAGATCGGCGACCACAGCGGCCCGATCGAGGAGGGAGGCGGAGAGGGTGGGCATGCATCAATTCTCCCGAATCGATCGCGTGTTCGAAAGAAGAACGAATCGTCTGCGGAGAGCGGGTTCTCCACACGGGGTGGGGAGGAGAAGACAGTCGGGAGGAGGGGTGTGCCCGCCCCACCCACACTCTTCGGCACACCTCGCCCGCTCGGGATCAGCGTCGCGGAGCGGCGCTGGGGTTTCGCCGTCGAGTTCGCGCCCGCCGTGTCGGCGGTCGGTGTCGGCCTCCTCGTGCTCGCGAGCGGGCTCGGACTGTGGGCCGCGGTGTCGATGCCGACGCTCGGTGGCGGCACCCCTTTTCCGGCGGCTATGGCGAACCGCCTCGTCGTGGTGGGTCCGTATCGTTTCGTTCGCAACCCCATGGCTGTCGCCGGGATCGCGCAGGGCGTCGCCGGTCGGCTTCATCGCGTCGTCGTGGCTCGTCGTGCTCTACGCGGTGGCGGGGTCGCTCGTGTGGAACTACGTCATCCGCCCGCTCGAGGAGACCGACCTCGAGCGGCGCTTCGGCGACGACTTCCGCCGCTATCGAGAGCGCGTGCGGTGCTGGGTGCCCTCGTTCACTCGCCACTGACGGCGCTGTCGGCAGTCACAGCACCGAACGCACAGCGCTCCCCCTCGATCGCCTACTGGTCCGAGACGAAGATGCAGAACGGATGTCCGCTCGGGTCGGCGTAGACGTACAACTCTTCCTCGGGGTCGTTCGACCGGTCGAGCAGAACGGTCGCGCCGAGGTCGAGTGCGCGGTCGTGCTGCCGGGAGAGCGCCGCCGTGTCGGGCACGGTGAGGTCGAGGTGCATCATCTGCGGAACGGTGCCTTCGGGCCACTGCGCTCGGGGTAGGCCGGGCGAGACTTGGAACGCGAGCTTCTCGCCCGCGTCGCCGTGCAGCACGAGCCACTCGGGGGTCCCCTCGCCCTCTCGGGGCTCGTCTCCCGCGCGATAGCGGTAGCCGAGGAGTCGGCGGTAGAACTCGGCGAGACCGCGGGGGTCGGGGGTGTCGATCGCGGTCAGCCGCAGTGTCGGAAAGTCGGTCGTCGTGTCGGTCATGCAACCGTTCTACCGGCACCCACCGACACGGGCGACGACGAGTGCCCCCTACCCTCCCCGAACGATGCGCGCGAAGGATGCCGGCAGCGCGACGTTGCTCGGGGCGCCCGAGAACGCGGGTGCGACATCCGCTGGCGCGTATCCGGCGATTCCGCAGCCGATCTCGGTCACGAGGAAGGTGAGGTCGGGGTTCTCTGCCGCGAATGTCAGGAATGCCGCGATCTGCGCTGTCATGGTCGCGAGCCCGCTCATGGTGTCGATCGCGTAGCTGCCGCCGTGGAGCCCTCGGCCTTCGCCCCACACCGCGCCGAACCTGTCGTGGGCGATGCGCGCGGCTCCCCCGCCGTGATGCCCCGATGCGTTGGAGCCGAACACGAAGATCTCGCCGGGCCCCAGATCGGTGATCCGAGACGAGGAGATGAGGTCGCCGCGCTCGTCTGTCGTGACGTTCGATGCCATGTCTCGGGTCCTCTCGCGGGCGCCGGGCGCGCCATCCGGTGCCGACCAGGGTAGCTCCGCAATCGTCGACCCGCCCGAGCCGGCGTGAGTCTCGGCCCCCGGTTGTCGATAGGGTGACCGCGCGGCGGGAGACACGTGCCCCGGCGCGATCGGCGGGCGAGGCCCGACCGACTCGACGACCCGAGGGACGCCTGTGACTCGCACCACTCCTCCAGCTCCGACGCCCGACCGTGCCGCGCCGATCGCCAGACACGGCATGTTGCGCACGTCTCGAGGCGCGTCGGCCGTCGTCCGGGTCATCGCCATGGCAGCTGCCGTGCTCCTCGTCGCGACGGTCTCCGTCACCGCGATCACCGCCGCGAGGCTCGCGGGCAATGTCGAAACGGTCGCCCTCCCCGGGGAGGATGCCGCAGCACCCGTCGTGGGTCTCGGTGCGTTCGAGGGCGGCTTCGACATGCTCATCGTCGGGAGCGACGAGTGCGTCGACACGGGCGGGTGCCCCGACCGCACCGAAAAACTCAACGACTTCACGATGCTCCTGCACGTCGCCGACGACCAGCAGTCAGCGGTCGCCGTGACTTTTCCCCGCGACCTCATCGTGCCGATCCCCCCGTGTCCGCGGGAGGACGGCTCGGGAACCTACAACGCGATGTCGGCCCAGCAGATCAACGTGACCCTCACCTACGGCGGTCTGCCGTGCACGGCCCTCACGGTCACAGCCCTCACGGGTGTCGAGATCCCCTACGGCGCCATCATGACGTTCGAAGGCGTTCGACAGATCAGCTCCGCCATCGGTGGGGTGGATGTCTGCATCGACGCGCCCATCTTCGACCCCTTCTCCGGCCTCGACCTCCCCACCGCGGGCTTGCACAGCGTCGAGGGCGAGCAGGCTCTCCAGTTCTTACGAACCCGGCACGGCATCGGTGACGGAAGCGACACGGGGCGCATCGGAGCCCAGCAGTCGTTCCTGTCGTCGATGATGCGCAAGATCAAGTCCGAGGAGACCCTCACCGACTTCACGAAGGTGTTCTCCCTCGCCGACGCCGCCTCGCGCAACATGACGGTGTCGGAGAACCTCAAGAACGTCAACACGCTCGCGGCGATGGCTCTCGTCTTCCGCGACATCCCCCTCGAGAACATCACTTTCGTGAAATACCCGGCGGCCCCCGGTATCGACAACCCGTCACGCGTGTTCCCCATCACGAGCTCGGCCGACGCCCTCTTCGAGCGCATCGCGGCGGGCCTCCCGGTCGGGCTCGATTCGGGCGCCGTGGGTGTCGTCGAGCCGCCGTCGCCCGAGACCCCCGCCGACCCCGAGAGCCCGGGGAGCCCCGAGGATCCGTCGACGCCGGCGGCCCCCGACACCGAGGAGCCGATTCCGGATGCCTCGGCGAGCCCGTCTCCCGACCCCTCCCCCTCGGGCGGCTCCCCGACCGATCCCGTGACCGACCCCGAAGACGTTCCGATCGCGGGGGCGACCGGCCAGACCGCGGCACAAGAGACGTGCGCGAAAGCCAACGGCTGACCTGGGAGTGGACTGGACGTCGTCCCCGACAGGAATGGTCACGGGAGCGCTCCCGTTACCGTCCCCTATGACTACCAACACCGAACTCTCTGCTGCGGCATCCGGCACCTACTCCATCGGGGGCGACCTGCCGGTCGTGCGCCTCGGCTACGGCACGATGCAGCTCACCGGCGAGGGCGTGTGGGGCGACCCCCGCGACCCCGCCGAAGCCGTTCGGGTTCTGCGTCGCGCCGCCGAGCTCGGGGTGACGTTCTTCGACACCGCCGATTCCTACGGCCCTGATGTCGCCGAGCAGCTCATCCGCGAGGCGCTCCACCCCTACGCCGACGACATCGTCGTCGCGACGAAGGCGGGGCTCACGCGCTCGGGTCCGGGTGAGTGGAGTCCCGTCGGTCGCCCCGAGTACCTCCGCCAGCAGGCCGAGAAGAGCCTCCGCCACCTCGGTCTCGATCGCATCGACCTCTTCCAGTTGCACCGCATCGACCCTCAGGTGCCTCTCGCCGACCAGGTCGGTGAGCTCAAGGCCTTGCAAGACGAGGGCAAGATCCGCCACATCGGCCTGAGTGAGGTCTCGGTCGACGAGCTGAAGGCCGCATCGGAGTTCGCGACGATCGCCTCGGTGCAGAACCTCTTCAACCTCGCCGATCGCTCCGCCGAGCCGCTGCTCGACTACGCCACAGCCAACGACATCGCGTTCATCCCGTGGTTCCCGCTCGCGACGGGCCAGCTCGTCGGCGACGGCGGACCGCTCACCGAGCTCGCCGCGAAGCACGACGCGACTCCGTCGCAGCTCGCGCTCGCGTGGCTGCTCAAGCGTTCGCCCGTGATGCTGCCGATCCCCGGCACGTCGTCGGTCGCGCATCTCGACGACAACGTCGCCGGCGCCACCGTAACGCTCACCGACGAGGAGTTCGACGCCCTCACCGCGGCGGTCTGATCTCCCGACCGACCGCGAGCCGCACGGCCCCCACCCGCTGAGGGTGGGGGCCGTTCTGCGCGGCGGAGGCCACCGTTCGTGCCGGTCCCCGCGCGGTACTCAGGGCTTTCGGCGCCCGCATCCGTAGGGTTGGGCCCGACGCGTCCGCACGACACAGCCACACCCGAGCCCCATGAACGTCGAGGAGCCCCCGATGAGACTGACCGACACGAGCGACCTCTGGTGGAAGACCGCGGTGTTCTACAACCTCGATGTGCAGACCTACCTCGATTGGAACGACGACGGCGTCGGCGACTTCGAGGGGCTCGCGCACCGCCTCGACCATCTCGCCGAGCTCGGGGTGACGTGCCTGTGGCTCGCGCCGTTCTACGAGTCGCCCCGCCAGGACAACGGCTACGACATCTCGAACTACTACGGCGTCGACGAGCGCTACGGGCACCTCGGTGACTTCGTGGAGGTCATGCGCACGGCGAAGGATCGCGGCATGCGTGTCATCGTCGACCTCGTCGTCAATCACACGAGCGACCAGCACCCGTGGTTCCAGCAGGCTCGCGCCGACCGCACGAGTCGCTACCGCGAGTTCTACAACTGGCGCGACGATGTGCCCGACGACCAGCCCGCCAACATGTTCCCCGACGTCGAAGACGGCGTGTGGAGATGGGATGACGAGGCGGGTCAGTACTACCAGCACACGTTCTATCGGCATCAGCCCGACCTCGCGACCGAGAAACAGGTCGTGCGCGACGAGATCGCGAAGGTCATCGGGTTCTGGCTGCAGCTCGGTGTCGACGGTTTCCGCGTCGACGCCGTGCCGAGCCTCATCGACACGGCCGACGGTGCCGAGCACGAGTTCCTCCGCGCGCTTCGCGGCTATGTCACGCGCCGCAGTGGCAGCGGCGTGCTCCTCGGCGAGGTCAACCTCCCCTACGACGAGCAACTGCTGTTCTTCGGCGAAGACGACGGCAACGAGCTCACGATGCAGTTCGATTTCGTCGCCAACCAGCAGCTCTACCTCGCTCTCGCGAGACAGGACGCCACGCCGCTGCGCGACGCACTCCTCGCCCGTCCGGCGCTCGCTCGAGGCAACCAGTGGGGCAACTTCGTGCGCAATCACGACGAGTTGACCCTCGACCAGCTGACCGAGGACGAACGCAACGAGGTCTTCGACGCGTTCGCCCCCGAGCCCGGCCAGCGCATCCACGGGCGCGGGATCACGCGCAGGCTCCCCCCGATGCTCGACGGCGACCCCCGCCGCATCCGCATGGTCTACAGCCTCATCTTCTCGCTGCCGGGTGCCCCCGTGCTCTACTACGGCGAGGAGATCGGCATGGGAGAGGACCCCACGATCTCGGGCAGCCGCAGCGCCGTTCGCACGGCCATGCAGTGGACGGGCGATGCCAACGGCGGGTTCTCGAACGCCGGCGCCGACGACCTCGTGCCCGGGGTCGTGCCCGGAGGCAATGCGCCCGAGCACATCAACGTCGCGCAGCAGCGGCACGACGACACGTCGCTTCTCGCCTTCATGTCGAGGCTCACCCGGGCGTACCGATCGGCACCCGAGATCGGGTGGGGCGACTTCGCGGTTCTCGACCAGCCGCACGCGTGCGTGCTCGCCCACTCGGTCGAGAGCAGCCTCGGACTCTTCGTGGCCGCGCACAACTTCGCTCCCGACGGCCGCAGCCTCGACCTCGACCTGACGGGAAGCGGCGTCGAGGGAGGCACCGACGGCTTCGTCGTCGTCGACATGCTCGGTGACGATCCGGTGCCGCGTCCGATCGAGAACGGACGCATGTCGGTCGAACTCGAGGGCTACGGTCAGCGCTGGTGGCGCGTCATCCGCCCGGGCGAGAAGCGGCTCGTCTAGCGCGCTCGCTCGTTCGCGCGGGCTGCTGCCGCGGGTGCCGCGTGGCGCGCGGGTGGCCTCAGTGCCGTGTGCGGTCGGCGGCGTCGGCCGCCGCGGGCTCGAACTCGGGCCACGCGAAGGTGAAGCCGTGGGCGGCGAGTCTCCCGGGCAGCACCCAGCGGCTCTTGAGCACGAGCTCGGGTTCGGTGCGCAGCACGAACATCGCCGGTTCGAGCATCCAGCGGAACGCGGGCAGTCCGACGCGCGCCCCGACGACCCGACGCAAGGAGCGCATGAGCGTGCGATTGTCGATGGGGTTCGGTGCCGTCACGTTGACGGGCCCCGACACACCGTCGGTGTCGCGGATGAACCGCACCGCCGCCGCGACGTCGTCGATGTGCACCCAGCTGAACTTCTGTCGCCCCCGCGACCGGTGCCGCGGAGCCGTGCCGTCGCCCGAAGGGTGCTGCCCGATGCCGCGGTAGCGTCGGTGCCCGAACCACCACCCGTCGAGCTGTGGCCCGCCGAGGCCGAGCCTCGCGAGGCGCAGCAGCAGGGATGTCGCGGGGCCGTCGCCGAGCACGATCGACATGCGCAGCGCCACCCGACGCGTGCCCGGCAGGTCGCCCTCGAAGAACTCGGCCTCCCACTCGCGGGCGATGTCGGAGGAGAACCCGGTGCCGAGCTCTCCCCCGCTCTCGGTCATCGGACGGTCGAGCGAGTAGCGGTAGATCGTCGCAGTGCTCGCGTTGAGCCAGACCCGGGGTGGTGTCGCGCTCGCGGCGATCGCCTCGCGGAGCTGACGGGTGGTGTCGAGTCGCGAGTTGAGGATCTCGTCGCGGTTGCGGTCGGTGTAGCGGCAGTTGACGCTCTTGCCCGCGAGGTTGACGACGATCTCGGCGCCGTCGACAGCGCGTCGCACGGCCGCGCCGTCCGACCACGCGACATCCTCCGGCGCCGCGTCGCCGCTGACGGCGACGCCCGAGCCCGCCCGCCCGATTCGCACGACCCGGTAGCCCTCGGCCGTGAAGTCGGCGACGAGGCGGGAGCCGATGAATCCGGATGCTCCGGCGATGACGGCGGTCGGCGCAGAATCATTCACTCGTTCAGAGTATGACCCTCGCGCTCACCGCTCGACGCGACACTCAGCCGTGGTCGGTCGCGGGAACGTGCGTCGTGGCGTAGTCGGTCGTCACGAGGATCGGCATGTGGTCGGATGCCCCCGCAGGCAGCGTTTCGACCTTGTCGATGTGGAGACCCACCGAGGTGACGAAGTCGAAGTGACCGCGATAGAACTTGTATCGCGTGTATGTCGTCGTGTCGCTCAGCGAGAGGTCGTACCCGGTCTCCTTGACACGGCGGTCGAGGTTGCTCTGGAAGTAGGGGTAGTTGTAGTCACCGACCATGAGGGTCGGGAGTCCGTCGCCGAGGCCCCGCAGCTCGGCGTGAGCCGCACGGATCTGGTTGCGCCGCAGCGAGTTGAGGGCGGTGAGCGGTGCGGCGTGGAACGACGCGACGATGAGTTCGCGGCCCGTCGACTCGTCGAGCAGCTTCGTGCCGATGAGTCTCTCGTGCGCGGGAGCGAGGATGCGATCGTGCAGCGACTTCTTGAGCGCGAACGCCTCGGTCTTGACGGCGGCGAACCGGTCGCGGCGATAGTAGATCGCGAGGCCGAGGCGGTTGCGCTTGGTGGAGTCGGCGAGGTGCAGGGGGCCGAGTTCGGCGGGCAGATCGACGGTGTCGACCTCTTGCAAGCACAGCATGTCGAGATCGACGGAGTCGACGAGCGCGCTGAGCTCGCCGCTCGCGTGGTTCTTGCGCAGGTTGTAGCTGATGACGCGGATCACGTCGCGACCTCCTCGGATGATCGGCCGTCAGAGTGGCCTCCGACATTATGCACGCCGTTCACATGACCTTCGTGAGAGCGCGCGCAGCGCACGGCAGACGTCAATAGATGAAGATCGGGAGCCACTCGCGATTGTGCGCGTGCACGAGCACGAGAAACACGACGAGGTCGAAGAGCAAGTGCACGCACACGACGTAGGTGAGCGATTTGGTGCGCGAGAAGATGAAACCCTGCAGGAGCGCGAAGGGGATGGTGAGGGCGGGGCCCCAGCTGCGGTATCCGAGCTCCCACAGGAACGAGACGAAGATGATCGCCTGCAGCACGTTCGCTTGCCACATCGGAAAGTGGCGCCGGAAGACCGCGAAGATCGTGCAGATGAAGAACAGCTCGTCCCACAGTCCCACGGCGTTGACGCCGACGAAGAGTCGCGCGAGTTCGTCGGGAGCGCGGATGGCCGGCCAGTTCTCGTAGGACCCCGACCCGATGAAGTAGAAGGGCAGGATGGCCCATCCGAGAAAGAGCACGAGCGCGAGGTAGGTGCGCTCGAACGTCGACCACTTCTTTCCGGTGCGCACCGGGAAGACGATCGTGCGATGCCGGTAGACGTAGCGGTCGATGACGAACGGCACGGCGACCGCGAGTGTCAGCACCGTGCCCATGATGAGGATGTTGAGGTAGCTGATGTCGGCTTCGAGCGAGATCGTGCTGATGATGAGCAACCCCACGGCGATGAGCGCGAGGTCTTTGCCGAGCTCGCGATCGACGAGGAATGCGGCCGCGAGACTCACGAACAGGGTGATGTAGCCCACGGTCGTGAATTGCATGGCGAACAGCAGAACCGCGGATGCGCACATCCCGAGGGCGGGGAGCAACTTCCACGACAGGCGCGGCAGGGTTTCTGTGGCGAGAGTCGTTGTCACTCCACAAGCATGCCATCCCGGTCGCCACGCGACCTGGGCCGCCGCGTCACCTCGGCCGCCGCGTCAGGGTGCGACGAAGCGCACACCAGACTGCAGGCGCGTGCGCACCTCGAAGAGCTCGGTGCCGCCGTAGAGGGGCGAGTCCGGCAGGCCGTCGCGCAAGAGGATCGGCAGGTGCGATTGCCGCACCGCGACCGTCTGAGCACCGCGGGACTTGCCGAGCACGAAGAACGCCTCCTCGAGGGCGTCGTCGGGGAGCACGATCGCGAGAACGGTGAACTTCACGCCGACCGCCTTGGAGATGATCTTGGCGCGTCGACCGAGCGACTCGAAGGGTTTCTCGCCCGCGAGGGCGTCTCCGATGAGTTCGCCGCGTCTCGGGCGCGCCGGCCCGCCGAAGTCCTCCGACAGCACAGCGAACAGTCCGGTCGGCCCGAGGACGATGTGGTCGATCTTCTCGTCGGGAGCTCCCGTCGCCACATCGTGCCACGCCGTGAACCCGATGCCGAGATCGGTGAGGGCACGAGCGGTCGCCTCTTCGGCGAGGGCATCGGCGAGGATGTGGCGGATCTCGCGCGGGGCGCTCGCGACGAGCGCGGGGTCGTAGGGATCCTCGACGACGGCCCCCCGCCCGGCCCACTCGCGGATGAGGGTCAGGTAGCGCTCGCGCCGCCAGCCCCCGGGATGCCCGTAGGAGCGCGCGCGCGGTCGCGTGTCGGTGGGCTTCGACGACGTGCGCGGGGTCGCCCACGAATGGGGTTCCTCCCGCGTGGCTCCGACGCGGTCGTAGATCGCCCGGCCGGCGGGGGTGCCGATGCGCTCCCACGCGGTCTGCACGGCGTTGAATCTCGCCGCGTCTCCCCCGGTGTCGGGGTGCGCCTCGCGGAGCGCGCGCCGGTAGGCGCGCTTGAGCTCGTCGTCGGTCGCGGTGGGCGCGACGCCGAGCACCTCGTAGGGTGTCGCCGAAATCGGGCTGTCAGGCATCCGTGTCTTCCGGGTCTCGCGGGGAACGGTGCTCCGGCGCGTCAGGCAATGGGTCGTGAGCGACTTTATCGAAGCCAACCTGGGTCGCCCGTGCTCGCTCGGCTCCGGGTCGCGGCAGGCCCGCGCCGGATTCTGACGCGAATGGGGGGCAGAGGGTGCCGCCACAGCAGCGTAGTGTTGCCTCGAACCGTATTCGTTGGGGGACATCGATGGTTATCAACACGGCAACTCTGGATCGGGCTCGGGGCCTCGATCGTCACGACTCCGCTGGGCGCGCCAGCGTCGCGCCTCCCGCACGAGCACGCTCCGTCGTCGCTCGGCGCAACGCGCGGGTGCTCGCCGACGTCACCACCCGACTGACGAGCCCGCTCGTCGGCATCGCGCTCCTCCTCGCTTTCGCGATCGTGAGCGCTCTCGGTCTCGGCCCCGTCGCGGTGTTCGCCGTCGGGGCAGCGGTCATTCTGTGGACCGTCGGGTTCGCACAGCGCCTCTCGCTTCGCGGGGAGACCGCTCGGCGCTGAGCCTGCGCAACCCCTGGTTTCGTCGAACGACCCGGTCGTAGGGTGAGGCTCATCGCCGCCCACCGACCGGGAGAGCCATGAGCTTCGCACCAGCATCCACAGCGTCAGCGTCACCCGCGGCGTCCCCGTCGTCGATCGATCGGAGCGCGCTCGACGCGATCGATGCGCGATGGCGGGCGGCGAACTACCTCTCCGTCGGTCAGATCTACCTGCTCGACAACCCGCTGCTCACCGAGCCTCTCGATCGAGACCACGTCAAGCGCCGGTTGCTCGGACACTGGGGCACCACCCCCGGGCTCAATTTCGTCTGGGCGCACCTCGACCGCATCATCCGGGAGCGCGCGCAAGCCGCTCTCTTCATCGCGGGCCCCGGCCACGGCGGCCCGGGGGTCGTCGCCAACGCGTGGCTCGACGGCACCTACAGCGAGCTCTACCCCGACGTGCCGCAGACGGCCGAGGGGATGCGCGCCCTCTTCCGGCAGTTCTCGTTTCCCGGCGGAATCCCGAGCCACGCGTCCCCCGAGACACCAGGGTCGATCCACGAGGGCGGCGAGCTCGGATACGCGCTCTCGCACGCCTACGGCGCGGCGTTCGACAATCCCGATCTGCTCGTCGCGGCGGTCGTGGGCGACGGTGAAGCCGAGACGGGGCCGCTCGCGACGAGCTGGCTCTCCAACACCTTCGTCAATCCCCTCGCCGACGGCGTCGTGCTGCCGATCCTGCACCTCAACGGCTACAAGATCGCGAACCCCACGATTCTCGCGCGGATGCCCGAGTCGCAATTGCTCGACCTCATGCGCGGCTACGGTCACTCCCCCCACATCGTCTCGGGGGGCTTCGACGGTGAAGACCCGGTCGCCGTGCACGCTCGCATGGCCGCGACCCTCGACACGGTGCTCGACGAGATCGCGGCGATCAAGGCCGCGGCGGCCGACGGCACTCTCGAGGGGCAACCCCGCTGGCCGATGATCATCCTCCGCACGCCCAAGGGCTGGACCTGCCCGTCGGAGATCGACGGACTCCAGGTCGAGGGCACCTGGCGAGCGCACCAGGTGCCGCTCGCGAGCGCCCGCGACACCGTCGAGCACACGCGCTTGCTCGAGTCGTGGATGAAGTCGTACCGCCCCGAAGAACTGTTCGGTGCCGACGGCGTTCCGAACGAGACGATCGTCGCCGCGACCCCCGAGGGCGACCTGCGGATGAGTGCGACGCCGCACGCGAACGGGGGGCGCCTGCGCCGCCCCCTCGAGCTCACCGACTTCCGCGAGCACGGTGTCGACGTGCCGGCGCCGGGCGAGACATCCGCGTCGGCCACCGGGGTCTTCGGCGACTGGCTCGCGACGGTCGTGCGCGACAACCCGCACACCTTCCGACTCTTCGGGCCCGACGAGACCGCGTCGAACCGGCTGCAGGGCGTCTACGCCGAGACCGACAAGCAGTGGTCGAGCGAGATCCTCCCCCTCGACGAGCACCTCGCACGTGCGGGCCGCGTGATGGAGGTGCTGAGCGAGCACCAGTGCCAGGGCTGGCTCGAGGGCTACCTCCTGAGCGGGCGCCACGGGCTCTTCAGTTGCTACGAGGCGTTCGTGCACATCGTCGACTCGATGGTCAACCAGCACGCGAAGTGGCTCGAATCGTCGGCGGACATCCCGTGGCGAGAGCCCGTCTCGTCACTCAACTACCTGCTCACCTCGCACGTGTGGAGGCAAGACCACAACGGCTTCAGCCACCAGGATCCGGGATTCATCGACCACGTCATGAACAAGAAGCCCGACGTCGTGAGGGTCTACCTGCCGCCGGATGCCAACACCCTCCTCTCGACGATGGACCACTGCTTGCGTTCGACCGACTATGTCAACGTCGTCGTCGCCGGCAAACAGCCGAGCGGAGCCTGGCTCTCGATGGACGACGCCATCGATCACTGCGCGAGGGGACTCGGGGTGTGGGAGTGGGCGAGCAGTGAGCGCGACGGCGGCGAACCCGACGTCGTGCTCGCGTGCGCGGGCGACGTGCCGACGCTCGAGGCACTCGCCGCGGCGGCACTCTTGCGCGAGCACGTTCCCGAGCTCGCGGTGCGATTCGTCAACGTCGTCGACCTCATGCGACTGCAAGACGAGACGCAGCACCCGCACGGGCTCGCGAGTGACGCGTTCGACGCGGTGTTCCCTCCCGGGCGCCCCGTGATCTTCGCCTATCACGGCTACCCCGCGCTCATCCATCGCCTGACCTACCGGCGAACCGGCCACGACGACATCCATGTGCACGGCTTTCTCGAGGAGGGCACGACGACGACCCCCTTCGACATGGTCATGATGAACAGGCTCGACCGGTATTCGCTCGTGATCGACGTGATCGATCGGGTCGACGGCCTCGCCGCTCGCGCCCCCGACGCGCGGCAGAGGATGGTGGATGCTCGCGACCGCGCGCATCGCTACACGCGCGAGTTCGGCGTCGACATCCCCGAGGTCGCGGACTGGCAGTGGTCGGCGAGCGGTGCCGGGCATCAGCAGTCGGAGTCGGCGAGCGACGACACGCAGGGCGACAACGACTGACCGGCGCGTAGCCTGGGCGGATGGCCAGAAGCATCGCAACGAACACCCCCGTCGACCTCGACGGTGTGCTCGAGTTCATCCGCCCGCGGCACCGCATGCTCGTGTCGACGACACGTTCCGACGGCAGGCCGCAGATCTCGCCTGTGTCGGGAGGAGTGGACGACGACGGCCGCATCGTGATCTCGACCTACCCCGGCCGGGCGAAGACACGCAACCTCGAACGCGACCCGCGCGCGAGCGTTCTCGTGCTCTCGGACGACTGGAACGGCGCGTGGGTGCAGGTCGACGGCGACGCCGAAGTCATCACGATGCCCGCGGCCGCCGACGCCCTCGTCGACTACTACCGCGCGATCGCGGGCGAGCACCCCGACTGGACCGAGTATCGCGAGGCGATGACCCTGCAGAACAAGGCGCTCATCCGCATCACACCGACCCGATGGGGACCGATCGCGACCGGCGGTTTCCCGGCGGATGTCGCGGCGCGACTCGACGGTCGGTAGATACTGACGGTCGGTGGCTACTGACAGTCGGTAGCTACTGACAGGCTGGATGGCATGACGGACACCCCCGCGACATCCTCCCGCCCCGACACCCGCACCGAGGCGCTCGGCATCCTGCGCGCCCTCGTCGGGCGCGACGACGTCGACTTTCACGAGGGCCAGTTCGACGCCATCGAGACCCTCGTCGACCGTCGGCGTCGCGCTCTCGTCGTGCAGCGCACCGGGTGGGGCAAGTCGGCCGTCTACTTCGTCTCCACCCTCCTTCTGCGCCGGCGCGGAGCCGGGCCGACCATCCTCGTCTCACCCCTGCTCGCCCTCATGCGCGACCAGGTGGCCGCCGCCGAGCGGGCGGGGGTTCGCGCGCTCGCCATCAACTCGACGAACGCGCACGAGTGGTCGGATGTGCTCGACGCCCTCCGTGCCGACGAGGTCGACGTGCTCCTCGTCTCGCCCGAGCGACTCAACAACCCCTCGTTCCGTGACGAACAGCTCCCGGCCCTCGTCGATCGCGCCGGGCTCCTCGTCGTCGACGAGGCGCACTGCATCTCCGACTGGGGTCACGACTTCCGCCCCGACTACCGCCGTTTGCGCGACCTCATCGCGCAGTTGCCCTCGGGGGTGCCCGTGCTCGCGACGACCGCCACGGCCAACGAGAGGGTCGTCGCCGACGTCGCCGAACAACTCGACAGCGAGCACGACGGGGCGGGCGAGAGGGCGAGCGAGGGCACAGCTGCGCCCGGGGTCGTGACGATCCGCGGCCCGCTCGCGAGAGCGTCGCTGCGTCTCGGGGTGCTGAGGTTGCCCGACGCCCGAAGCCGCCTCGCGTGGCTTCTCACCCACCTGGCAGCGCTCCCGGGGAGCGGCATCATCTACGCCCTCACCGTTTCGGCGGCCGAAGACACCGCGCGCTTGCTGCGCGACGCGGGCCACGACGTGCACGCCTACACGGGGCGCACCGACACGGCCGATCGCGAGACCCTCGAGGGCAGGCTCAAGTCGAACGACCTCAAGGCTCTCGTCGCGACGAGCGCGCTCGGCATGGGGTTCGACAAGCCCGACCTCGGTTTCGTCGTGCACCTCGGTGCCCCCTCCTCCCCCGTGGCCTACTACCAGCAGGTCGGGCGTGCGGGGAGAGCCACGGCGAATGCCGACGTTCTGCTTCTGCCGGGAACCGAGGATGCCGCGATCTGGCAGTATTTCGCGACAGCGTCGATGCCCGTCGAGTCGCGCGCCCGCGCCGTGATCGACGCGCTCAGCGACACTCCCCTCTCGACCCCGGCGCTCGAAGCGCGCGTCGATGTGCGGCGCACCCCGCTCGAACTGCTGCTCAAAGTGCTCGACGTCGACGGCGCCGTCAAGCGCGTGCGCGGAGGGTGGGTGTCGACCGGCGCCCCGTGGCAGTACGACGCCGAACGCTACGCCCGCATCACCGAGGCCAGGGAGCGCGAACAGCAGTCGATGCTCGACTACGAGGCGTTGCCCGCGGGCCCCGAGGGGTGCCGCATGGCATTTCTCCAGAGGGCCCTCGACGACGCCACCGCGACACCGTGCGGCCGCTGCGACAACTGCGCCGGCCCCTGGTTCGAGGCCGACGTCGATTCGAGCGCGCGCGAGAGCGCGGCGGGCTCCCTCGACCGCGTCGGTGTCGAGATCGACCCGCGAGCACAGTGGCCGAGCGGCATGGACCGCCTCGGCGTCGCCGTGAAAGGCAACATCCCCGTCGGCGAACGGGCCGAGTCGGGCCGCGCCCTCGCGCGCCTCACCGACCTCGGCTGGGGAGGAACACTGCGCGAGATCTTCGCGCCCGGCGCGGTCGACGCTCCCGCGACCCCCGCGCTCGTGGCCGCGTGCGTGCGCGTTCTCGCCGATTGGGGGTGGGCCGAGCGGCCCGTCGCCGTCGCGAGTGTGCCGTCTCGCCGACATCCGCAGCTCATCGAGTCGATCGCCCGAGGGCTCGCGGATGCCGGGCGCCTCGACTACCTGGGGCCGCTCGAGCTCCTCGGCGGCGGCCCCGAGGGCGACCCCGGGGGCAACAGCGCCTACCGGCTCGCGTCGGTGCGCGGACGATTCGGAGTGCCGGCGGGTGGGGTGCAGTCGGGTGGGGTGCCGACATCCGGCCCCGTGCTCCTCGTCGACGACCTCGTCGACAGCCGGTGGACCATGACGGAGGCGGCGCGCACCCTCAGGCTCGCCGGGGCACCCGCGGTGTTGCCGTACGCGCTCGCGGTGCGCGGCTGACGGGGCGAGCAGGCTCGGCTCGGCCGGTGTCGCCGATCAGCTCTGATCGGAACGCGCTGCACCGATGAGCACACCGCGCTCGGTGGCGGGAAACCGCTCGAGGGCCGCCTCGATGTCGGCGCGCGGGAAGTTCGCCCCGAAGAGCTCGCTCCCGGGTTGCAGCGAGACGCTCTCGTGCAGGGTTCCGGCGATGACCGGGTCGAACCCCACTGCGTCGACGAGGCGCGCGACCTCGGCGAGAGCGTCATCATCGTCGCCCGCGATCGCCATCGCCCGTCGCCCAGGGGCGCCTGCGGGCTGGGGCCCCTCGTCGAGGTCGTGGTAGCCCATGTGACTGAACGCCTTGACGACGCGCGACCCGTTCAGGAAGCTCTGCACGAGCTCGCTCGACGAGACGTCGACGCGCGCGAGGTCGTCTCGGACGCCATCGACCTCCCACCAGTAGTTCATGGCGTCGATGACGAGCGTGCCCTCCAGGAGGTCGCGGGGCACGCTGCGGTACTTGCCGAGCGGCAGGGCGAGGATGACGATGTCGGCGTGGCGGGCGACATCGTCTGCCGAGGTCGCGACCGCGCCGGGCACGAGCACCTCGATCGTGAGGGCGATGCGTGACGGGTCGCCGGATCCGGCGATGAGCACGGGATAGCCGGCCGCGAGAAAGAGCCGGCCGAGCACCGTGCCGACCTTGCCCGCGCCGAGGATCCCGATGACCGGGGGTTCGGTGACGGTGTCGGGCATGGTGGCTCTCCTCGGGTCGTGCCCGCGGGGTCGTTCCGCCGCGGATGTGCTGGTGGGGTCGTGCTGGTGGGGGCGGCGGCGCCCCGGGAGGATGAACCGCGAAGCGCCGAAGCGCATTCCCGTTGCTAGCCCCGCATTACAGTCGGCGTTCGTGCCGTCGCGGCAGAAGGTGCTGCGGAGTAGTGTCCGCTGCGGGATACGACGCGGTGAAGCATCCCTCGTATCCGAAGAGAAAACCGAACACCCGATTTCTGACCTCGAGACTGATGCGGAACACCCCCGCTTCGGCATCCCAGCTCTCGCGGAGGTCGGCGCGACCGGAGAACACCATCGGAAAGCGAAATGCGAGGGGCCCCTCGTAGAAGCGCTGCGCCTCCGACCGCAAGTGCAGCGAGCCGTCGGCCTCGACGGTGAGATCGAGGTCGACGGCGAGATGCTGGTGCGTGCCGAGATAGTCGACGATGACACCGCGGTGCGGGTCGATGACCATCGTCGCGTCGAACCTGCTCGACCTCGCCTTGCCCGGCACCCGATACTCCCTCACGAAGGTCACGGTTTCTCGGCCGTGCGGGTCGAGGTAGGGGTAGTTCGAGATCGTGAACGGCACATCGTCGCCCACGTCGGCGATGAGGATGTTTCGCAGTTTTCCGATGTGCAGAAACGGAACGGTCCACCACGGCCCACGACGAACGCGCGTCATCACGCCGGTTCCGACCATCGCGTATCCCCCGTCGAGCGACACGCCGAAGCGCTTCTGCAACTCGGGGTGCAGTCTCGAGAAGTCGGCTCCGAGAGCGCGCGCGAAGACGGACCCGCGGGTGTCGTCGCCCGTCGTCGACAATCGGGTTCTCACGGCTGAGGCAGACCTTTCAGTGTCGCCGGAGCGTGACCCATCGGGTCGCGTCCGGGGGCTCGGATGACGCATCTCGACGCGCGGGGGCGATCACGGCGCCACACGGCGAGCACGCTCCAGCTCGGCCAGCGCTCCGGGGCGGTGCCCGTTTCTGCCCAGATGCGCAGACGATCGAACGACCACGCCGTCATCCACAGCACGAGAGGCCGCAGAGCGCGATCGACCAGAGGTCCGAAACCGGGCTCGTAGTCGTAACCCGTGATGAATCGCACTCCGCCGTCGACGGGAACGTATCGCCAGTACCCCTGCCCCGATCGCAGGGGCGACAGGCGGTCGGTCGTCGTGAACCTCAGCGCGGAGGTGCGTGTTCCGTCTGACCGGATCTTCTCGCCGATCGACGTGCCGGTACCTCGGATCGTGTGCCCGGGCAGTCGACGCTCGTAGTCGAACCGGTACCCGCCATCGGCGAGGTCTCCTGCGGGCGCGATACGACTGAAGCGCACATCCCACCGGGTGTGCTGTGACGGATTCTGCGTCAGCCCCCACACGGTGTCGACGTCGGCGCGGACGAACGTCTCGACGTAGAGAGCCCTGTTGCGACTCATCATCACCCTCGCGAATCGCGACGGGCGGCCGCGCGTCGATACCCGACGAGCGCACCCACGATCGCTGCGAGACCCCCGAGCATTCCGCCGACTACCGCGCCCTGAGCCATGCCCCCGAAGAAACCCTCGCCGGGGGTGACGTCGAGTGTCGGTGTCGGCAGGATCGGCTGGCCGGTGAACACCGTGACGGCCATCGCAGCGAAGGTGAGCACCATTCCGGCGCCGAGGATCACGAACGTGCGGGTCGTCGACCTGTCGCCCGCGTTCTCGGCCATGGCGCGGATGTCGACCCCGTGCTGCTTCGCGTACCACTGCGCGGCGGCGGACGGGAGGATCGTCATGGCCAGGAGCGCGACAGCGACGATCAGATACCCGACGGTCGAGGCGATCACCGCGAGAGCGAGGCTGAGGTAGATGCCCATGGTCAGGCCGAACGAACTCGCCTCCATGAACACGGCCTTCTCGCGTTCGTCGCCGTAGGCCGGGTTGTCGAGGTCCATGGCTCGTTCGGCTAGCCGGCTGAGTCGAGATTGACGTGTCATCGGTCGTCTCCTGTGTCGTCGGTGAAGAGTTGTTCCACGGTGCCCTCGAGAGCACGAGCGATGCGCAGCGCGAGATAGACCGACGGGGCGTAGTCGCCCTGTTCGATCGCGATGATCGTCTGTCGACTCACGTTCACGCGTGACGCGAGCTCGGCTTGCGTCAGTCGCACGAGGGTGCGGCGCTCTCGCACGGGCGAGGGTGTCGGCGACTGTCGAGGGGTCATGGCTCGATGTTAGGGATAGTTGACATTGAATGTCAATGATATTTGACACTGATGATCGCGGCTCGGTGCAGACGAGCACCGTTGCGGCACGATCCGCGGCTCACGGCACGGGGCGCTCGTCGGGTCCGGAGTAGAGCGAGAGCGGGCGGATGAGCGCGTTGGCGGCTCGCTGCTCCATGATGTGCGCCGTCCACCCGGTCACTCTCGCCGCGACGAAGAGGGGGGTGAACGCCGCCGTGTCGAACCCCATGAGGTGGTAGGCGGGGCCCGACGGGTAGTCGAGGTTCGGCTTGATGTTCTTCGCGTCGTCCATCGCCGTTTCGAGGGCGGTGTAGAGGTCGAGGATGTCCGCCCGGTCGTAGTGCTCGACGAGGCGGTCGAGCGCCGCTCTCATGGTCGGCACGCGCGAGTCGCCGTTCTTGTAGACGCGATGCCCGAAGCCCATGATCTTGCGCTTCGCCGCGAGCGACGCGGTGAGCCAGGCGTCGACGCGCTCGGGTGCGCCGTCTCCGACCCCGATCTCGTCGAACACGTGCATGACCGCCTCGTTGGCTCCACCGTGCAGCGCGCCCTTGAGGGCTCCGATCGCTCCGGTCACCGCGGAATGCAGGTCGCTCAGAGTCGAGGTGATGACCCGCGCCGTGAACGTCGACGCGTTGAAGGAGTGCTCGGCGTAGAGGATCATCGACACGTCGAACGCCTCGACGACGACCGGATCGGGAACGACGCCGAACGTCATGTGCAAGAAGTTCTCGCTGTACCCGAGGTCGACGCGCGGCTCGATGGCCTCGAGTCCGTGACGTCGGCGGTGGTCGAACGCGATGATCGCCGGGAGCTTCGCGAACAGCGCCATCGACTTTTCGAGCTCGGCCTCCGGGGACTCGTCTGCGGTGGTCGGGTCGACCGCACCGATGACGCTTACTGCCGTGCGCACGACATCCATCGGGTGGGAGTCGAGCGGCAGAGCGTCGATGACGACCCTGATGGCGGGGTCGAGGGTGCGGTTCGCGCGCTCGGCCGCGCTGAAGGCGTCACGCTGCTCGTCCGTCGGCAGCTCGCTGTGCCAGAGGAGATAGGCGACCTCCTCGAACGAGCACGACGCCGCGAGCTCCTGCACCGGGTAGCCGCGGTACAGCAGCGAGTTCGTGTCGGGGTTGACCTTCGAGATCGCCGTCGTGTCGACGACAACACCCGCGAGCCCCTTCTTGATGTCGATGGTGCTGACGGCGCTGTCGGTCATCGTGTTCTCCTGGCCTGTGGGGGATGCGGGGGCGGTGTCGGAACGCTAGCGCTCGACGGTGAAGTCGAAGATCGTCGAGTCGAACGCCGTGTAGCCCCGGTAGTCGACGAGGTCGTAGAGGTCGGCGCGGTGCTGCATCTCGCCGAGCTTCGACGTGAGCGAGCCCTCGGTCGTGATCGTCTCGAGTGCCCGTTCGGATGCCCCCATCGCGATGCGCAAGAGCGACACCGGCCAGATGACGATGTTGATTCCGACCGACGCGAGCTGTTCGGTCGTGAAGAGCTCGCTCTTGCCGAACTCGGTCATGTTCGCGAGGATCGGCACGTCGACGGCTGCTCGCATCGCCGCGAACTCGTGGAGCGTCGCCATCGCCTCGGGGAAGATCGCATCCGCTCCCGCGTCGACGAGTGCTTTGGCCCGGTCGACGGCCGCGTCGAGACCGTCGATCGCCCGGATGTCGGTGCGCGCCATGATGAGGAAGTTGTCGTCGCGACGGGCATCCCTGGCCGCACGGATGCGACCGACCGCGGTCTGCTCGTCGACGACCTGTTTGCCGTCGAGGTGCCCGCAGCGCTTCGGGTTCACCTGGTCTTCGATGTGCAGGCCGCCGAGACCGGCGTCTTCGAGCTCGTGCACCGTGCGCGCGACGTTCATGGGTTCACCGAACCCGGTGTCGGCGTCGATGATCGTCGGCAGGTCGGTCATGCGCGCGATCTGGCGGCCGCGCGTCGCGACCTCGGTGAGCGTCGTGAGACCGATGTCCGGAAGTCCGAGGTCGGCCGCGATGACCGCACCCGAGATGTAGACGCCGTCGAAGCCGCTGCGCTCGATGAGCCGCGCCGAGAGGGGGTTGAACGCTCCCGGAAAACGCAGCAGCTCACCTGTCGAGAGTCGTTCGCGAAACAGCCGTCGCTTCTCGTGTGCGGCCACGGTCGAGTACAGCATCAGAAGAGTCCCTTCGGGGTCGGGAGCGCCTCGAGCAGCCCCGCGCGAGCGGTGATGCTGAGGCCGTCGAGCTCGTCCGACCGCAAGTGCGGCAAGCGCTCGGCGACGTCGAGAAAGCGGTCGATCTCGTCGTCGTCGAGGATGTCGGCGGCGAGCGTGCGGAACTTGGTCACGTAGTCGGCGCGAGAGAACGGCCTCGCCCCGAGCGGGTGGGCGTCGGCGACGGCGAGTTCGTCGACGATCGTCGATCCGTCGGTGAGCGTGATCTCGACACGGCCGCCGAACGCTTTCTCGGCGGGATCGATGGAGTGGTAGCGCCGGGTCCACTCCGGGTCTTCGCGCGTCGTCACGCTCCTCCAGAGTGCGACCGTGTCGGTGCGCGCGGCGCGCTCGGGAGTGTAGGAGTCGACGTGGTGCCACGAGCCGTCCTGCAGCGCGACCGCGAAGATGTAGGGGATCGAGTGGTCGAGGGTCTCGCGCGACGCCGTCGGGTCGTACTTCTGCGGATCGTTGGCGCCCGACCCGATAACGGTGTGCGTGTGGTGCGACGTCGCGATGACGATCGACCTGACCGCGCCGGGAGCGAGTACCTCGGGGTGTTCACGATGCAGTTTGCGGGCGAGGTCGATGAGCGCTTGGGCCTGGTATTCGGCCGAGTGCTCTTTCGTGTAGGTGTCGAGGATGCCCAGCTTCGGCTCCCCCGGTGCGGGAAGCGAGACCTCGTATCGCGCGTCCGGACCCCCGAGAAGCCACGCGATGACGCCGTCCTCGCCCTCGTAGATCGGGGTCGGGCTCGACTCGCCCCGCATCGCCCGGTCGACCGCCTCGACGGCGGCCTTGCCCGCGAGCGCCGGGGCGTGGGCCTTCCAGCTCGAGATCTCGCCCTTGCGGGATTGCCGCGTCGCGGTCGTCGTGTGCAGAGCCTGACCGACCGCCTGGAAGATCGTCTCGACGTCGAGACCGAGGAGTGTGCCGATGCCCGCCGCGGCCGACGGACCGAGGTGGGCCACGTGGTCGATCTTGTGCTCGTGCAGGCTGATGGCCTTGACGAGGTCGACCTGAATCTCGTAGCCGGTCGTGATCCCGCGCACGATGTCGCGACCCGTGAGTGCGCGCGCCGCCCCGAGGTGCTGAGCCACGGCCACGATCGCGGGGATGTTGTCGCCCGGGTGGGAGTACTCCGCGGCGAGGAAGGTGTCGTGGAAGTCGAGTTCGCGCACGGCCACGCCGTTCGCCCACGCGGCCCACTCGGGCGACGTGCGCGCGGAGGCAGCGGGGCCGAAGACCGTCGAACCCGCCCCGCCCGTCGAGGGGCCGTGAGCGAGAGCCTGCGATCGGGCGGATGTCACGGGGCGTCGGATGAGCGACGCGGCGGCGACCGCGGCGTTGTCGATCACGCGATTGACGACCATGTCGACGACGTCGCCGTCGGGATCGATCTGGTCGGTCGCGACGGTCGCGATCTTGTGGGCGAGCTGGTCGGGGCGATCGAGTCGCTCGTCGCTCCGGAACATCCGCACGGGGTGTGAGATCACGGTCGTCCTCCATCGGTGTCGGGCGCTGTCGACCCTACCGGACCCCCTCATCGCGCCGGAGGAGACAAGGTGGCGAAAGGAATTGACGGAATGTTCCCAGGAACGACGTTCTGTGACCGATACTCGACTCACCGACGCGTCGGCGCACCACCACCATCGAGGCAAGGAGGCCCCCATGACTGATGTTCCTCTCGACGATCCCCCCGTTTCGAAAGTCGACTACCTCGCGGTGGCGCAATCGGAGACGTTCCTGCGACTCAAGAAGCGGCATCGGAGCTTCACCTTTCCGCTCGCCGTGTTCTTCATCCTCTGGTACTTCACGTTCGTGCTCCTCGCGGCGTATGCGCCCGACGTCATGGCGACACCCGTCATCGGCGACATCAACATCGGGCTCATTCTCGGCCTCGGCCAGTTCGTCACGACCTTCGCGATCACAATGGGCTACGTCGCCTTCGCGAACCGCAAACTCGACCCGCTGAGCGCACAGCTGCGCTCCGAGATGGAAGGGGTCGAGCGCTCATGATCCCGGTACTCGCCACCGCGTCACCGGCGACCGCGGAGAACAACCCCGTTCTCAACATGTCGGTCTTCCTCGCGTTCGTCATCGTGACCCTCTTCATCGTCATCAGGGTGGGCCGCAACAACAAGTCCGCAGCCGATTACTACGCCGGCGGGCGTTCGTTCACGGGCCCGCAGAACGGCTTCGCGATCGCGGGAGACTACCTCTCGGCGGCATCGTTCCTCGGCATCGTCGGGGCCATCGCCGTCAACGGCTACGACGGTTTCCTCTACTCCATCGGGTTCCTCGTCGCGTGGCTCGTGGCGCTTCTGCTCGTCGCCGAGCTCATGCGCAACACGGGCAAGTTCACGATGGCCGACGTCTTGTCGTTCCGCCTCAAACAGGGTCCCGTGCGTGTCGCCGCCGCGACGACCACCCTCGCCGTGTGCTTCTTCTATCTGCTCGCGCAGATGGCCGGTGCCGGCGGGCTCGTCTCGCTCCTGCTCGGCATCGACGACTCCCTCGGTCAGTCGATCGTCGTGACCGTCGTGGGCGTGCTCATGATCGTCTACGTGCTCGTCGGCGGCATGAAGGGCACGACGTGGGTGCAGATCATCAAGGCGTTCCTGCTCATCCTCGGCGCCGGGGCCATGACGATCTGGGTGCTCGCCCTCAACGGCTTCAACCTCACGACCCTGTTCGAGAGTGCGATCGCGGCATCGACGACGAGTCCACCGGAAGCCATCCTCGCGCCGGGACTCCAGTACGGCGCGAACCCCCTCGACTTCATCTCGCTCGCACTCGCGCTCGTGCTCGGCACCGCGGGTCTCCCCCACGTGCTCATGCGCTTCTACACGGTTCCGACCGCGAAGGAGGCGCGCCGGTCGGTCGTCTGGGCCATCTGGCTCATCGGCGGGTTCTACCTGTTCACCCTCGTGCTCGGCTACGGCGCCGCAGCGCTCGTGGGGTCGGAGACGATCCTCGCGGCCCCGGGAGGGGTCAACTCGGCCGCACCGCTGCTCTCGCTCGCGCTCGGTGGGCCCATCCTGCTCGGGTTCATCTCCGCGATCGCCTTCGCGACGATCCTCGCGGTCGTCGCCGGTCTCACGATCACGGCGGCCGCCTCGTTCGCGCACGACATCTACGGGAGTGTCATCAAGAAGGGGAAGACCGCGCCGGGTGCCGAGGTCAAGGTCGGGCGGCGCACGGTCGTCGTGATCGGGCTCCTCGCCATCGCCGGAGGCATCGGCGTGCAGGGTCAGAACATCGCGTTCCTCGTCGCCCTCGCGTTCGCCGTCGCGGCCAGTGCGAACCTGCCGACGATCCTCTACTCGCTGTTCTGGAAGAAGTTCACGACGCGCGGTGCCGTGCTGAGCATGTACGGCGGTCTCGGAACGGCGATCGTGCTGATCGTCTTCTCCCCCGTCATCTCGGGAACCGAGACCTCGATGCTCGGCGACGGCGTCGATTTCGCGATCTTCCCGCTCAACAACCCCGGCATCGTCTCGATCCCCGTGGGGTTCCTGCTCGGGTGGCTCGGATCGCTCGGTGCTCGCGAAGAAGACCCGCGCATCGCCGCGGAGATGTCGGTGCGCTCGCTCACCGGCCACGGTGCCGAGAAAGCGGTCGAGCACTGATCGCCTGATCGGGTCGCGACGCGGCAGAAAGAGAGAGAGCCGAGCATCCGGACGGATGCTCGGCTCTCTCGTCGTGGTCGACGCGGTTACGCGGACTTCGACTTGCTCGCGGCCTTGTCTTTCTTGCCTTGGCGCTTCTCTTTGAGCGACTTGCTCGCCGCGGTCTTGCTGCTCGAACTCTTCGGTGACTTGTCAGCCATGATGTCCTCCTTCGTCGGAGCTCGGTCGGCTCGTCTCCGAAGCGTAGCCCCCACCTCTCAGAACGTCGCGACTTCTCGCGTAACAGGAATTTCGATGCCACGCGCGGCCTTGTTACCGTCGGGTGGGCTTCCGCCCCGCCACCACCAGCCGCCGCGAGCGATCCTCGCTGCCGTCGCAGAAAGCTCCACCATGAGAACCAGGTTCCTCTCCCTCGCCGTCGCCGCAACCGCCGCCCTCGCGCTCGCCGGATGCGCCACCGCGAGCAGCGACGAGACTGCGGAGGGTGACGACTCCCTCACCTCGGTGCAGGAGTCGGGCGTGCTCACGATCGGCACCGAGGGCACGTACCGCCCGTTCTCATTCCACGAAGACGGATCGGGTGACCTCACGGGGTTCGATGTCGAGATCGCGACGGCCGTCGCCGCAGAGCTCGGTGTCGAGGCGCAGTTCGAGGAGACCCAGTGGGACGCCATCTTCGCGGGCCTCGAGGCCGGGCGCTTCGATGTCATCGCCAACCAGGTGTCGATCACCCCGGAGCGACTCGAGACCTACGTCTTCAGCGAGCCGTACACCTACTCCACGGGCGTCATCGTCGTGCCGACCGATGACGACTCGATCGATTCCTTCGAGTCGCTCGAGGGCAAGACGACGGCGCAATCGCTCACGAGCAACTGGAACACGCTCGCTGTCGAGAGTGGGGCGACCGTCGAGGGTGTCGAGGGCTGGGCGCAGTCGGTCGCGCTCGTCGAGCAGGGGCGCGTCGACGCGACCATCAACGACAAGCTGACCTTCCTCGACTACGAGCAGACCACCGGCGCCGACACGATCAAGGTCGCCGCCGAGACCGAGGAGCAGTCGGAGAGTGCTTTCGCGCTCGCCGAGGGGAGCACCGAGCTCGCCGACGCGATCGACGAGGCGCTCGAGTCACTGCGTGCCGACGGTACCCTCGCCGAGATCTCGGAGAAGTACTTCGGCGCCGACGTCACCGAGTAGTCTCCGACGATGACTGATGGCGAGATGACGGAGGCGTTCCGACGACCTCGCCGCTCGGAGTCGACGTGAACGCCGACACCTGGCAGTTGATCCTCGACGCGTTCTGGCCGATCGTCGGCGGCGCGATCATGGGCACCATTCCGCTCGCCCTCGCGTCGTTCGCGATCGGCCTCGCCCTCGCTCTCGTCATCGCGCTCATGAGGCTCTCGCGCATCCGTGTCGTCTCGGGCATCGCGCGCGTCTACATCTCGCTCGTGCGGGGAACCCCTCTGCTCGTGCAGCTGTTCGTGATCTTCTACGGTCTTCCGTCGATCGGCGTCGTCATCGACCCGTGGCCGTGCGCGGTCATCGCCTTCTCGATCAACGTCGGGGGGTATGCCGCGGAGGTCATCCGCGCGGCCATCCTCTCGGTGCCGAAGGGCCAGTGGGAGGCGGCGCACATGGTGGGGATGTCGCGGCGCCTCGCCCTGCGGCGCATCATCCTCCCGCAAGCGGCGAGAGTGTCGGTGCCGCCGCTCTCGAACACGTTCATCAGCCTCGTGAAAGACACCTCGCTCGCGTCGCTCATCCTCGTGACCGAGCTCTTTCGCGAGGCCCAGCAGATCACCGCGTTCAGCGGGCAGTTCATGGTCATCTACCTCGAGGCGGCGCTCGTCTACTGGGTCATCTGCCTCGTGCTGTCGACCGGTCAGGACGCCCTCGAGAAGAGATTGGATCGGTATGTCGCCCACTGACGTCGACCCCCGCGGCTCCGACAGTGCCCCGGGCCCGCTGCTCACCGTGCGCGGCCTCGCGAAGACCTTCGGCACGACCGAGGTGCTCTCGTCGATCGATCTCACGCTCGAACGCGGCGGCGTGCTCACGCTCATCGGCGCGTCGGGGTCGGGCAAGACCACGATTCTGCGGTGCCTCAACGGACTCGAGATCGCGGATGCCGGCACCGTGAGTCTCGACGTCGAGACGATCGACTTCGGGGTGAAGCCTCACCCGCGTCGACTCGCGGCGCTGCGGGACTGCTCGGCGATGGTATTTCAGCACTACAACCTCTTTCCGCACAAGACCGTGCTCGACAACGTCATCGAGGGCCCCGTCGTCGTGCAGAAGCGCCCTCGAGCCGAGGTCGTCGCCGAGGCGGAGGCCCTGCTCGAGCGGGTGGGTCTCGCGCAGAAGCGCGACAGCTACCCGTTCGAGCTCTCGGGAGGTCAGCAGCAGCGCGTGGGCATCGTGCGCGCGCTCGCGTTGCGCCCCAAACTGCTGCTCTTCGACGAGCCGACCTCGGCGCTCGACCCTGAGCTCGTCGGCGACGTGCTCGGTCTCATCAAACAGCTCGCCTCGGAGGGCTGGACGATGGTCATCGTCACCCACGAGCTCGAGTTCGCGCGCGAGGTCGCGAGCGAGATCGCGTTCGTCGACGGCGGTCGCATCATCGAACGCGGAACCCCCGAGCAGGTGTTGCGCGCTCCCCAGCACGAGCGCACCCAGCGCTTTCTGCACCGCTTGCTGTTCCCGTTCTGAGGCCCTAGCCCGCTCGCGAGCCGTGTTCCTCGATGATGCTGTGGCCCGCGGCCGTCACGGTGATGCGCAGGGCCGCGGGGATCTGCTCCTTCATCGAGTCGACGTGGCTGATGAGCCCGATCGTGCGGCCGCCCGACCTCAAGCCGTCGAGAGTGCTCATGGCGATCTCGAGGGTCTCCGAGTCGAGCGATCCGAAGCCCTCGTCGACGAAGAGCGTGTCGAGCGCGACCCCGCCCGCTCCCGCGGTGACGACCTCGGCGAGACCGAGCGCGAGGGCGAGGGAGGCGAGAAACGTCTCTCCGCCCGAGAGCGAGTTGGTGGGCCGAGTTCGCCCCGTGTGTTCGTCGCGGATGGCGATGCCGAGCCCGGCCTCGGTGTTGCGATACTGCTTCGCGTCGTCGAGTTCGAGGGTGTATCTCGCACTCGTCATCGTGCGCAAGCGACCGTTGGCGGCGTCGATGATCTCTTCGAGTCGCGCCGCGAGCACGTAGGTCTCGAGGCGCATTCGCTTGGTGTTCGGTTGATCGCCGTGCACGACCGCCGCGAGCTCCCGCACGAGAGCGTGCTCGTGTGCGAGACCCGCGGATGCCGCGCGCTCGCGGTCGACGTCGCCCACGAGCTGGCGCACGCCCGCCGCCCGTTCGCTCGCCGCCGTCCGACGAGCGAACGCGTCGTCGCGCTCCGTCTGCGCGGCGTCGGCGGACTCCCGCAGCGGATCGAGGTGGACCGCGTCGATCGGGAGGCCCTGGAGCTCCGGGGAGTCGAGCACCGCGAGCGCCGCCGCGAGTTCGCCCTCGTGGGCGCGGATGCGATCCTCTGTCGTCTCGAGTTCGGCATCGGGGAGTCGGGCGGCGACGACGTCGTCGACGTCGTCGAAGTCCGATGCGGCGACGTGCTCGCCGAGGACCGTGTTGCTCGCGTCGGCGGTCGAGAGGGCGAGACCGACGGTGTCGCGCGCCGACACGAGCGCGCGCGCCCTGCCCACCACGAGTTCGAGCGCCTCGAGTCGAGCCGCGATCGACTCGAACTCGCCCCGGTGCTCGACGAGCCTCGTGGCGATGTCGATCATCCGGGTCGTCGCCGCGCCGAGAACGGTGACGGCGGCGTCGCGCGAGAGGCGATCCCGCTCGATCGCGTGTGTGACGGCGTCGAGCTCATCGATGCGCGAGGTGCGCTCGGCCGAACACGTCGCGACGTCGTCCGCCGCCGTGGTCGCGGTCGTGAGCGCCGCCTCGGCGTCGGCGAGCTCGGACTCGAGGTCGCCGAGGTCGCGCCCGCCGGACTCGGCGGCCGCGGCATCCCTCGCCCGCACCGCCTCGGCGACGACCGCACTGGCGGTCTCGAACTCCCTCCGCTCGTCGTCTGCGGCGAGCCGCGCGGCGTCGAGCGCGGTATCGCTCACGGCGGCGACATCGCTCACCGCAGGAGCCGGATGGTCGCGCGAGCCGCACACGGCGCACGGCTCACCGCTCTCGAGGGTCGCGGCGAGGGCCACCGCTTGACCGCTGAGTCTCGCGGAGAGGAGGTCGTCGAACGCCGTCACGGTGTCGCGGTGGCGCCGGCTCGCGAGCACCTCGAGTTCGCGCGCTGTCGCGAGGCGGCTTTCGCCGTCGAGAGCACGGTGGGCCGCGGCGATGGCCGCGGTGAGTCGCGCGACCGTCTCGCGGTGGTCGGGAAGGCGCGCGGCCACCGCGGTGAGCGACACGATGCGCTCGTCGAGGTGGTCGATCACGGCGGGCAGGCTCTCGCGCGATGCCGTCGATTCGTCGAGGCGGCTCTGCGCCGAGGCGACCTCCCGCTCGAGCCCGGGGATGCTCGCGGTGAGGTCGTCGACGGCGCGCTCGTCGTCGAGGCCCGAGCGTGCCGACCCGATGGTCTCGAGCAGCGCGTCGACGACGGTCGAGTCGACGGTGGCGGGGTCGCCGTTCACCCCGAACGCCGCATCGCGACGCCACTGTTCTTCGGCTCGAGCCAGTGCGGCCCACGCGTCGTCGAGGCGCTGCTGTGCCGCGCGAGCGGTCTCGACGTGCGGCCACACGAGGGCAGCCCGCCGCGCTCGAGAGACGACCCGTCTCTCGGCCTCGACGGCGTCCGCGCGCGACTGCAGGCGCGTTCGCCGCGAGAGCGCCTCGGCGCGACGGTCTTGACGCTCGCGCGTGGCCGTGGCCTCGGTGAGAGCATCCGCGGCGGTGCGCCAGACGGCATCCGCGGCTGTCGCGAGCGAGTCGGCGAGCGAGACCGCGGCGTCGACGGTGGTGACCGCCGACTCGAACCACTCCGCGGGCGCGGGGCTCGACGGCGCGTCGAGCCCGAGTTGCGCGGCGAGTCGCGCCGCGTGGCCGTCGATCGCCGCCGTGATGGCCTCGAGCTCGGTGTCGAGCACGCGCCGGCGAGCGAGAAGCGACGACTCGAGCTGCTCGAACCTCGCGGTCGCGAAGAGGGTGCGCAGAACGGCGCGACGCTCTTCGGTCTTGGCGAGCAGGAATCTCTGGAAGCGGTTCTGGGCGAGCAGGATCACCTGCAGAAACTGGTCTTGCTTGAGAGGCAGAACGCTCGCGAGTTCGTGGCCGACATCCACGGGTTTCGCGGCGATGCCGCGCCATCCGTCTCCGTCGGCGATATCGAGGTGGGCGGTCGGCGGCGCGGTGGTCGTCCCCGAGCCTGAGCGCTTGGGTCTCTCGAACTTCGGAGTGCGGTGAACGCGGTAGCGCTCGGTGCCGATCGAGAATTCGAGCTCGACGAAGGTCGGGTCTTCGGCGCGGCAGTGGTCGCTGCGCAGGCTCGAGTCACTCGCCTCGTAGCGCGGCACGGACCCGTAGAGCGCGAAACACACGGCGTCGAGGATGCTCGACTTGCCCGCACCGGTCCTGCCGGAGATGAGGAAGATGCCGTCGTCGTCGAAAGCCTCGAAATCGACGGTCTGCTCGTCGCGGAAAGGACCGAAACCGGCGACACGCAAGGCGAGCATCTTCACGACGGGACCCTCTCCCCCTCGATCTCGCGGAGTGCCGCCGAGACGATCTCGGTCTCCGGCTCCGAGAGCCCCACTCCCCCGCGCACGAACTCCACGAAGTCGGCGACGATCTCCCGATCGCTCTTCGCGACGAGTCGGTCCCGGTAGCGGGCGTCGTCGTCGACGCGGTGCGGCGGGCGGTGCTCGAGGGCGACGCAGTGCGCGAATCGCGCCTGCAGAGCCCGCATCGCGTCGAGTGGTCGCTTCGGGTCGGTCAGTATCGCTTTGACCCAGTCGCCCGCTCGGGACTCGAGCGTCGGGTCGACGAGGATCTGTGCGAGCTCGCCCGTGACCTCGACGAGAGCCCGAGGCACCGGGAGGTCGACCCAGTCGACACTCGACAGCCCCGCGGCGTCGAGCTCGACGAGCCACGCTCCCCGGGGCTTCCCCGCCTCGGCGAACGAGTAGTGCAGGGGCGCACCCGAGTAGCGCACCCGGTCGGAGATCGTGGATCGCCCGTGGATGTGCCCGAGTGCCACGTAGTCCGGTCCGTCGAAGACCGCCGCGGGAACGAGGTCGATGCCGCCCGCGGTGATGTCCCGTTCGACGTCGCTCGCGGTGACCCCCGCCGCGAAACAGTGCGAGAGCACGACCGAGCGCGTGGGACTCGCGCGCTCGGCGAGGTCGCGGCGCACCCGCGCCATCGCGAACTCGAGCGCCGCGGTGTGGGTGCTGACGTCGTCGTCGGGATAGTGGTGTCTGATGAGCGCGGGCTCGAGAAACGGGATGCCGTAGATCGCCACGTCGCCGTGCTCGTCGGCGACGACGACGGGCCTGTCGAGGTCTTCGTGACGCGTGAGCACGTGGACTCCGGCCTCGCCCGCCCACTCCGCTTGAAACCCGAGGCGCGTCGCCGAGTCGTGGTTGCCGCTCGTGACGACCACGCGCGCGCCCGCGGAACGGATGGCGCGCAGGGTGTCGCTCAGCACGCCGTAGGCATCGGCCGACGGCATCGCCGAGTCGAAGACATCCCCCGACACGAGCACGACGTCGACCCCGCGGCCCCGCACCTCGGCGACGAGGGCCTCGAGAACGACACGCACGTGCTCGAGAGTCGGATGGGTGTGGAATGTGCGACCGATGTGCCAATCCGACGTGTGGAGCAACTTCATGGATGTCACGGTAACCCGTATCACCGACACCCCCGGTCGCGGCAGCCCTCCCGCTCTCAGGTCGACACGAGCAGACTGGGGCTTTACGACGAAAGGAATGTCACCATGACAGAGAGCTTCCGCGACTGGCTGCTCGAGCAGGCCGAACGACCGGACGAGGTCGGCGAGCTCGCCGGGTCGGTCAAAGACGACGCGCTCTTTCCCGAGCACGGCGGCAAGGCGATCTACGACGGCTATTTCAGCGCCGACTCGCAGTCGCCCGAATCGCACGCCGCATTCGAGCGCGCGTGGGACGAGTTCGAGGGAACCCCCATCGGTTCCTGACCCCCGCTGGTCCGCTCGCCGGGTTCTCGAGTCACCGCTTCCCCGGTGATCGGGACCGCAGAACGCGCCGCCGCTCCCGCCGGCTCAGTGCCGCCAACGCTTCGGCGTCTCGCTCACGCTCGGCCGCGGCGGCGCGTTCGCGTTCGGATCGCCTCTCACTCCACCGGGCGACCTCGCTGTCGATGTCGCGCGTGGCCGTGACGACGGGCGGCCCCCCGAGCAGTTGCCGTCGTGCTTCGACGATGCGCGCGTTGAACTCCGTGAGGGCCTCGCGCACGGCGTGCTCCGACACCATCGCGTCGAGCCGGTCGTCGAGTGCCGCGTTCTCGGAGCGCAGGGTCAGCGCCGGCGGTCCGAGGCCCGTGAGCTTCTCGCGCTCGATCTTGCGTCGGATCCACCAGTCGGGGTCGTGCGTTCCCGAACCGAGGTCGAGGGGTTTGCCTGCCCCCGGGAGGTCGTCGAAGTCCCCGCGCCGCATCGCCTGCTGCAGCGCCATCTCGACGAAGTGCGCGCGCTCCTGCATGCCCGGAGCCCCCGCATCGCCCGAAGGGTCGCGAGGAGGCGCGTCGGTTGTCGCGTCAGTCGTCGCGTCGGTCGTCCCGTCGGTGGCCCCGGCAGGGCCGCCTTCCGCATCGGCTCCCGCATCCTTCATGTCGGAGTCGAGTCTGTCGAGCCGGTAGCGCGCGGCCGTGATCCGCGCGTCTGCGCCCGCTCCGCTCTCCTCCACCGTGCGAGCCTAGGAACGCTCACTGGATGTTGAGTGGACGGTCGCGCGAGCGAGGTCGGCGAGGAGAGGCGCCCACGGCGTTGTTCCCGGGTGCTGCGGCTACTGTGGCGACGGTGACCATCGACGCTCCCACCCGCTCGCCCGAGACCGCAGTTCCCGGATGGCACCGCCGCACATGGGGTGGCATCCGGCTCCTCGCCGTGGCCCTCGTCGTTGCGAGCATCGCGACCCAGATCACGGAGCAGGTCGCCGACGGATCGTTCGACCCCTCGCAGTACTTCGTGTACTTCACGATCCAGTCGAGCCTCATGAACATCGTCGTGCTCGGCGCTGCCGCGGTGCTCGCCTTCATGGTCGCGCGCGACTCCGAGTTCTTCACGGCTGTGCGCATGTGCATCGTCGTCTACGGCGTCATCACCGGGGCGGTCTACAACCTCCTGCTGCGGGGAATCCAGTCGAACGGCTTCGTGGGCGAGTGGTGGCCCAACGAGGTCATCCACGTCGTCATCCCGATCTACCTCGTCGTCGACTGGGTCGTCGCGCCGGGCCGTGCGCGATTGCGCTTCGGCTGGCTCGCGCTCGCGATCTCCTACCCGCTCCTCTGGGTCGCCGCGACGCTCGTGCGCGCCGAGGTCGACGGGTGGGTGCCCTACCCGTTCGTCGACGTCGACGGCCCCGACGGTGTCTCGGGGGTCGTGCTCTCGGTCGTGCAGATCGCTCTCGCGATCGTCGGTCTCGCGGTCGCCGCCATCCTCGTCTCGCGCGTCGGCGCGGCGGGTGCGCGGCCGCGCGTCGAGCGGAGTGCCTAGGCTCGAGGAATGGATGCCGCCACCGCTCGAGTCGACAGTTGGGTGTGGGCGGTCAGACTCGTGAAGACGCGGCCCCTCGCCGCGGCGTCGTGCAAGGGCGGACACGTGCTCGTCAACGGCGCCAAAGCCAAGCCGTCGACCCCGGTTCGCCCGGGAGACGAGGTGCGCGTGCGCACCGACGACGTGCAGCGCATCGTCACGGTCGTGCGCCCCATCGTCAAGCGCGTGAGTGCGCCTGCGGCCGCGACGTGTCTCATCGACCTCACCCCGCCCCCGCCGCCGCGCGAAGAGCGCCCCATCGCGCCTCAGCGCGATCGCGGCGCCGGCCGACCGACGAAACGTGAGCGCCGCGACATCGACAGGCTGCTCGGTCGTGGCTGAGAGTTCGTCACCGGAGCCCGACGACACCGAGGGCGAGTCCGGTGTCGCTGGTGGTATCGGCGGCAGCGGCGGCGGGGCCGTCGCGCCGGGGGTCGACGCCGTCTCGATCGGGCTCGTCTTCGTCGGGGGTGCTGTGGGCACGGCGCTGCGCGAGGGGGTGGCCCTCTCGATGGCACCCGTGCCCGGCATCGCGACGCTCGTCGTCAACATCCTCGGGGCCTTTCTCCTCGGAGTGGTCGTGACGGTGCTGCTCGACCGGAGCTCACTCGGAGCACACCGATTGCGCGTGCTGCTCGGAACGGGCGTGCTCGGCGGGTTCACGACCTACAGCGCGCTCGCGACGATCACGATGGAGGCCGGGCAGATCGTGCCGTACGCCGCGGCCTACGCGGTCGGCACCGTCGTCTTCGGGGCTCTCGCGACCGGGGCCGGGATCGCGGTCGCCTCCGTGTTGCACCGTCGATCCGGGGAGCGACCGTCGTGACATCCCTCCTGTTCCTCGCCGTCGCCGCGCTCGGCGGTGTGGGCGCCGTGGCTCGCTTCCTCGCCGACGCGGGCTTGCGCCGCGTCATCCGCACGACTCTGCCCATCCCGATCGCCCTCATCAACATCACGGGATCGTTCGCCCTCGGAGTCGTGACCGCGCTCGCCGCGACCGCGGTGCTCGACGCCGACCTCGCGATCGTGCTCGGCGCCGGGTTTCTCGGCGGCTACACGACATTCAGCACCGCGAGCCTCGACACCGTGACCCTCGTGCGAGCGGGTCGGTTCGGAGAGGCCCTCGCCATCGGGTTCGGCACCCTCGTCGCGAGCGTCGCCGCCGCGGGGCTCGGCCTCGCGCTCGGGTACGCCCTCGCACGGTGACGGATGCCGCGGCCGGATGTCGGGCGCGAACGCGGGCAGAGAGCGCGGTCAGGCGAGAGCGCGGGTCAGAAGTCGCGCGGCGGCGAGTTCCAGTGCGCGAGCACCGGTTCGTCGTGCTCGAAACGCAGCTCGCTGATTGTCGCCGTGTCGAGGGTGAAGATGCGACCCCGTTCCGCGGGCAGCCCGAGCCAGGCCGCGGCGAACGACCGCAAGTAGTGGCCGTGGGCGACGATCATGACGTCGCCGCCCGAATCGAGGGTCGGCAGCATCCGCTCGATCACGCGTCGGGCACGCGCGTAGACGTCGCCGCACGATTCGCCCGGGGTGGCTCCCGCCTCGACGCCGTCGTCCCACAGATTCCATCGCCCGCCGACGCGCTCGGCGATCTGCGGTGACGTGAGGCCCTCGTAGGCGCCGTAGTCCCACTCGGCGAGGTCGTCGTCGATCTCGAGGTGCTCGCCGAATCCGGCGAGGTGCGCCGTGCGCGTCGCGCGACGGCGCGGACTGCTGACGACGCGCGCGAATCGCTGGCCCTCGAGAGCGGCACCCACCGCACGGGCTTGATCTTCACCGCGCTCGGTCAGATCGAGGTCGGTCGAGCTCGTGTGTCGTCCGCTGCGACTCCACTCCGTCTCGCCGTGTCGAACGAGAACGATGCGCGTGAGACGTCCGTCGCGCGTGGGGGTGTCATCCATCCCCCGATCCTCTCACCCGCGTGGCTCCGTCGCCGGCGACGAGTCGGTCGCCCACTCCCACAGCTCCTTCTGCAGGAGCAGGGCGAGATCACGGAGCAGGGCGCTCTCCATCTCGGTGAACTCTCGAGGTGAGCTGCCCATGACACACAGCGTGCCGACCCTCTCCCCCTCGGGGGTCGAGATGGGGTGGCCGGCGTAGAAGAGGATGCCGTCGTCGCCCGTCACGTAGGGGCTCGACCGGAACACGGGATGCAGGGTCGCGTCGTCGACGATGAGGGGCCGGGAGTCGCGGATGGCGTGATCGCAGAACGAGCCCGACCGGGGCATGAGTCCGGGTTCGCGACCGCCGCGACGCGACTTGAACCACTGGCGATCCTCGTCGATGAAGCTCAGGGCGGCGATGTCGGCGCCGAAACTGGATCGGGCGTACTCGACGATCCTGTCGAAGCGCTCCTCCGGCGGGGTGTCGAGGATGCCGAGTCGTCGAAGCGCATCGAGCCGCGCCTTCTCCGCTGCCCTCTCCGAGACGGTGGCCGCGGCCTCGGCGCGTGCCTCGACGCACGTCGACTCGAGAACGGTGACCATCTGCCCCGCGATCGCGTCACCCCACACGCGGTAGGTCTCGGGTGTCCGGTGACGGTCGGGCGGGGAGACGGTGCCCTCGGGGATGCGGAGGAGGTGCGCCGTGCCCTCGCGAGCGCACAGCGCGGCCAATCGCGCGTTGAGGATCCGGCGGTGCCTCGACAGGATGGCGTGCACGACGCGCGTCATCGAGCGCATGAGGGGAACCGGGGGGACGCTCGTGACGAAGAGGGTCGTGTGCGCGCAGCGCTCCTGCACGTCGGCGAGCAAGCGGGAGTAGTGACGAGCCCACGCGCGCGGACTCGTCATCCGGAACACGTCGTTCATGCCGAGGGCGATGATGACCGCGTCGTAGACCTCGATGTTGATCGGACTGATGAGTTTCGATGCCGTCGCGACGGTGACGTTCGAATCGACGATGACGTCGACTTGAGCCCCGCGGTCGAGAGCCGCGGCGAGGGCGCGAGCGGTGTGACCGGGCAGAGCGAGATCGTGCGAGAGCACACCCCAACCGGTCGCCGCACCGCTCCCGATCATGAGAACGTGCAGCGGGTTCTCGCCCGGAGCGTGACCGAGACCGCGCGCGGGCGGCCTCGCGATGTCGTGCCACGTCGACGACGCGACCGACATCCACGCGCGCACGAACGGCCGCGCCACCATGCTCACTGCAGTCATTCGTCGCCCCCCGGCATGCCGCTGCGACCCTCGGCCCCCACGGCCGCTCCACGATTGTATCCGGCAGGAGGGTCGCCTCGGCCACCGTGACGTCGCTAGAAGAGCATCGGTTGCGGGGAGGCCGCCGCGATCGAGGCTGCCGCCTCGGCGCTCTCCTGCTGCGCCGTCTGCGCTGCCGTCGCCACGGGGCGCACGGCGACGGGCGGGGACCCGACGCCGAGGGCGCGCGACCGCGGTCCTCCCGTGACCGGATCCTCTCGGCCGCGCTCGAGCTTGTGCTTGCGGATGAGCGGCGCGATGCGCTCCCCGAGCCACGCGCGATACTCGGCCGGGGCGTAGGCGCCGCGGGAGTAGAACTCGGTGTACTTCGCCACGAGTTCGGGGTGCTCGCGCTCGAGCCAGAGCATGAACCACTCCTTCGTTCCCGGCTTGAGGTACATCGACGAGTAGAGCACCGAGGTCGCTCCCGCCTCACTGATGCGCCGCAGCGCCTCGTCGAGGTGTGCGCGCGTGTCGGTGATGAACGGCAGGATCGGCATGAGGAAGACCGAGCAGTTGAGGCCCGCATCGCGAACCGCCGTGACGGTCTGCAGCCGAGCGGTCGCCGTGGGCGTTCCCGGTTCGACCGATTGCTGGATGCCGTCGTCGAAGATCGCGATCGACATCGCGAGATCGACCGTCGTGACCTCGCTCGCCTCGACGAGCAGGGGGATGTCGCGGCGCAAGAGCGTTCCCTTGGTGAGGATGCTGAACGGCGTTCCGCTCGAGGCGAGAGCCGTGATGATCGACGGCATGAGGCGATAGCGTCCCTCGGCGCGCTGATAGGGGTCGGTGTTGGTTCCGAGGGCGACGGGCTGTCTCGTCCATGTCGGCTTCGCGAGCTCCTTCGCGAGCACCTCGCCGACGTTGACCTTGACGATGAGCTGGGAGTCGAAGTCGCGCCCCGCGTCGAGGTCGAGGTAGCCGTGGGTCGGGCGTGCGAAACAGTACGCGCACGCGTGCTGGCAGCCGCGCATCGGGTTGATCGTCCACCCGAACGGCATCGCGCTGCGGCCGGGAACCTTGTTGAGCGCCGACTTCGCGAGCACCTCGTAGAAGGTCACCCCCTGGAAGTCGGGTGTGCGCACCGTGCGCACGAGGTTGTTGAGTCGCGCGAGGCCGGGGAGGGCATCCCCCCGCTCCTCGTTGATCTCCTGCCCACTCCACCGCATGGCCTCAGTCGAACATATATTCGAACGCGGGTCAATCGCGCGGCCGGCGGCAGAGGTGCGCGCGGCCGCGAGGCCACCTCTGCTGCGAGGATGGTCGCGTGAAGACAACTCCCCCACTCGGCCTCCTGCTCGACGTCGACGGTCCCATCGCGAGCCCCGTGAGTCGATCGATCGGCATCGACTCGATCACGCGCGACCTCGTGACCCTCGCGGGCCGGGGCATCCCCGTCGTATTCAACACGGGGCGCACCGACGCCTTCTTGCGCGACGAGGTCATCAAGCCCCTTCTCGCGGCGGGTCTCGCGGCCGACGCGCGCGTCTACGGCGTGTGCGAGAAGGGGGCCGTGTGGTTCGGCGCGACGATGACGAACTTCGCGGGGATCCAGGTCGATGACTCGCTCACCCTCCAGGCCGACGCCGTCGCCGCGCTCCGCACGGTGCACGAATCGTTCACCGACTGGATGTTCTGGGACGACGGCAAGAGGTCGATGGTGTCGCTCGAGCAGCGCACGGATGTCGACAGCGCGGCGTTCCTCCCCGAGCGCGACCGCTTCTGCGCCGACGCCTACGAGGCGCTCGACGCTCTCGGCATCGGAGTCGAGTGGCTCGGTCGCCGCAACGCGGCGGAGCCGACCGTGCGCATCGACCCGACGATCATCTCGATCGACGTCGAAGCCGTCGGTGTGGGAAAAGACCTCGGCGCCGAGCGCGCCCTCGAACTCCTCGCCGCGAGCGGCGAGATCCCTCGCGTGTGGCGCACCGTCGGTGACTCACGCACCGACTACGCCATGGCCGACTACCTGCACGCCGAGGGCTTCGAGGTCGCGCACGTCGACGTCCGCCCCGCCGACGGGGTGCCCGAGAAGGACTACCCGATCCAGACCATGGGTGACCTCGTGAACGACGACGCGGGTGCGGCGTTCCTCGCCGAGTGCGTCGAGCGATACCGCTAGGGAGCCCGAAGACTGCTACCCGGCTGAGCTCGTCGCCCGCCTCGTCGCATCGACGGACCGGTCGCCCGCGCGAATCGCCGGGAGCGCGACTCCCGACACGAGGGCACCGAGACCGCCGGCGACGAGGTCGCCGATCGTGTCGTCGTATCCGACGAAGATGCGGCTGTCGACGAGGTTGTGTCCGAGCCACTCCGCGATCTCCCACACGACCCCGAACGCGAGCCCGAGCGCGGTGACGACGATGATGCTCGCGGCGCGCGTGTGGCGCGAGCCGCGGGCGATGTCGAGAATGCCCGTCTTCTCGAGCACGAGGGCCGCCATCGCGGCGATCACGCCGTTGGCCACGAAGTGGATGAGCAGATCCCAGCCCGGAATCGTGGTGTAGAACTCGAGAACGCTGCTCCACGCGGCGATCAGGAGGGTGAGACCGGCGAGGATGTCGAATGCCGGCCGGGAGCCGAGCATCCGGGGCAGGAGCAGACCGAGGAGGGTGAGGGCGAAGACCGCGAACTCGACGACACCCCACCCGATCGTCGCGACGACGATGCTCACGACGCCGGCGGCGCGTATGGCGTCGGCGACCGTCTCGCCCGCGCCCCGCGGTGCCCGCAGGAATGTCTCGATCACAGCTGAATCCTAGGTGGCCGCGATGTCCGTGCGCGGGGTGTCGACACGCACGACCGCTTGGACGGGCTCGTGGTCCGATGCTGCCGCACCGGGTGCTCCCGCGCTCTGCGGTGCCGTGCCGTCGAAGCGGGTGGCGTTGATCGCCGCGGACTGCACATCGACACCGTCGCTCACGAGGATCCAGTCGATGCGCTTGGCTCCCTCGCGCGGTCGCTTGTAATTCGAGAACGTCGCCCACTCGGGCGTCACCCTCGTGTGCGCGGTCATCCACGAGTCGTGCAGGGGTCCGTCGTCGACGAACGCGCGGTAGGCGCGGGAGTCGGGCCGCGCGTTGAAGTCGCCCATGACGACGGCGGGGTGGTCGCCGCGCGACACGAGGTCGCTCACGAGTCTGCTCGACCGCACGCGCGACTTCACCGAGATGTGGTCGAAGTGCGTGTTGATCACGCGGAGGTGCCGCCCCGTCGCGGCGTCGAGCAGGTCGGCTCGCACGGCGATCCGCGGGATCATGTTGCCCCACGACCGCGAGCCCGGCACATCGGGGGTGTCGGAGAGGGCGATCTGCTCCCAGTCGACCACGGTGAATCTCTCGCGATCGAAGAACAGGGTGCACCGCTCGCCCGAGCCGTCGCGGTTGCGACCCCTCCCGACGCTCGCGAACCGCGGCCCGAGGCTGTCGGCGACGAACGCGCTCTGGTCGGCGAGAGCCTCCTGCACCCCGAGGATGCTCGGGCGCTCGGCCCTCAGGAGCGCTCGGAGAAGCGGGCGGCGGAGTTTCCAGGAGTCCGGGTGCCCGGCGCGCACGTGGGGCATCCGTCGCCGGATGTTGAACGACATGATGTGCACGGCGGGGGCATCGGTCGGGCCGACGATCGGGCCGGCGCTCCGGCTGGCCGCGTGACGCGTTGCCGGGGCATCCGTCCGGTCGTCGTGTGAAGCCATGCCCCCAGTCTCGCGCACCGAACCTGCGCGGTCGTGCGCGGCCGCGCGTGCTCGAGCGAGGTGCCACACGGTGCTGCTGCGCCTATCGTGGGACCCATGACGCACCCCACAGAGAGCTACCCGCAGGGCGAAGCCGGTCCCGACACCGAGTCCGGCCCCGTCGACCCCTCCGACGCCGACGGGGTCGACGACGACGCCGACACGGATGCGGCCCCCGACGCCGAGCTCACCGATGACGGGTCGCTCGCCGCGATCTCCACGGCCGTGGCGAGCGGAACGACCGAGTCGGGCGACACCGAAGCCGCCGTCGAGGCGACGACCGTGGGCAAGCCGCACTCCCGCCCGAGCGACGCCAATCCCGAGGCCCTCGTCGAAGGCGGCCGTGTCGCGACCGCGGAAGACATGGAGTAGTCGCGCTCCGCGTCGGGTGCAGCTAGGGCGTCTCCCGCGGTGCGGGGCACAGGAGCCGCGTCGGGATCGTCGCGCTCCCCCGTCGCACGTCGTGGTCGCCCATCGGGTTGCCGCACACGGGGCAGAGCGAGCGGCCGTCGGGAGGCACGACATCCGCTTCGTCCCCGCCGCCGAGCTGAGCCGGCCCGGCGATCGGGTAGAGGAAGCGGTTGATGCGATTCCAGAACCCCGGTCGCCCGTCGAAAGGGTTCGGTGGTCTGTAGTCGGTCACGATACGTCCATTATCGGCGCTCGGACACGTCGACGGGGCTGAGGGTCGCGATCTTCGGTTCCCGGTCGTCGCCGGACGAGCGCCCGGTCACGCGCCTGCCGATCCACGGGAGCACGTACTCGCGCCAGTAGGCCGCCGTGCGCTGACGAGGGGCGTCGGGCTCCGCGGATCCCGCGGGCGACTGCGCGCCCGTGCTCGCCGTCGGGGTCGCGGCCACGGGCACGCCGAGCGCCGCGAGCACGTTGCTCGCCACACGTGCGTGCCCGGCGGGGCCCAGGTGCAAGCGGTCTCGAGACCAGAACGGCGCTTCGGCGAGCTCGGCGTCTGCCCAGTTGTCGACGAACGTCACGTGGTCTTTCGGCAACCTCGAGCGGATGGCCTCGGCGAGCCGCTCACCGCGCCCCTCCACGAAGGCGCCGAGGGGAATGTGTTTGGTGGGATTCGCGCCGCTCGCGAGCACGACGTGGGAGCCGCGGTCGACGGCGAGATCCACGGCCCGCTCGAGCGAGTCGGCGACCTGCGCGATCGACACGCGCGGACGCATGATGTCATTGCCTCCCCCGTTGATGCTCACGAGCTCGGGGGTCATCGCGAGTGCCGCATCGAGTTGCCCACCGACGATGGGTGCGAGCAGTCTGCCGCGGATGGCGAGGTTCGCGTAGTGCACCGGCGCGGTCGAGGCGAACGCGAGAGACAGCGCCACGAGATCGGCCCACCCGCGCACGGTCCCGTCGGCGAGTTCGTCGCCGACGCCCTCGGTGAAGCTGTCGCCGATGGCGACATAGCTCGCGAAGAGCGGGGGCGACGGGGGCGCGCTGGCGGGGTTCGACACTCGGGAACTATAACCGCGCGGCCCCCTCGCCCTTGTCCTCGGCCGAGCCAGCATCGCGAGCGCGATAGCCGTATCGCCTCGCGAGAGTCTCGGGGTCTGCGCCGAGTCGATACTCGAACCGCAAGCGCCACATCAGAACGATCGTGCGCCAGACCCCGTGCTGCTCCCACCGCCGCGCCGACGTGACGACGACGTCGCGGATGCGCGCGGGCCGCGAGTGACGGCGGAGGATCGCCGAGAGGGCGACATCCTCCATGAGGGGCAGGTCGGGAAAGCCGCCGACCCTATCGAACAGGTCGCGCTGCACGAAGAGGGCCTGGTCTCCCGTGACGATGCCGCTCGCGTGCGATCGCCAGTTCATCGCCGTCGAGACGACCGCGAGGGTGCGGCGGTCGCTGTCGATGCGCACGTCGAACCGGCCCCACCGGAAGCCGCGAGCGATGGCCGCGCCGATCCTCGCGTCGGCGTCCGCGGGGAGCGCTGTGTCGGCGTGCAGAAAAAGCAGAGTCTCGCGCTCGACCGCCGCCGCGCCCGCGTTCATCTGCGCAGCACGACCGCGGGGAGCGGTGAGCACGAGGTCGGCGAGGGGTGCCGCGACCGCCACGGTGCCGTCGGAGCTGCCGCCGTCCACGACGACGAGCACGACGCCGCGGTCGCGCAGCGGTGTCAGGGCGGCGAGTCGCTCGGCGAGGACATCCGCCTCGTCGAGCACGGGAACGACGATCGCGATCGACGCGGCCGGCATCACGACGATGCCACCCGCAGATCGAACTCGTCGAAACCGGCGACGATGGTCTCGATGACGGCAGGGTCGAGATAGTGGTCGACGCGCCCGCGAACGTGCGAGGTCACGGCGGGATCGCTGTTCGCCGCCGACCAGTCTTCGCCGTCGGGAGTGGATGCCGCGCTCGCGCTCGACAGCACGCGCCACTTGGCGCACCACGTGACCGACCACAGCCACATCGCACGGCGCAGCGGGGCGAGCCACTCCTCGTCTCCCGCCGGCGCCACCACGGCCGACCAGTCCCGCGAGAACTCGACGAGCTGGTCGGTCGAGAGCGCGACGGTCGCTCCCGGTTCCCACGTCGTCGAGGTGTAGAGGGTCGCGTGAGCGAGGTCGAGGGGCGCGTAGCTGTAGCGACACTTCTCGAGGTCGACGAGCACGGCCGAGCCGTCGGCGCGCACGACGAAATTGCCCGGGTGGGCGTCGAAGGCGATCAAGCGCTTCGCGGGCCGATCCGCTCGCGCCACGAGCGCGCCGAGGCGATCGAGCTCGCGGTCGATCACCGCGCGGGCGGGGGCGGCGATCATCGCGTCGTCAAGATGGAGCGCGTGGGCGCGCACCTCGTCGTCGAGCGCGGCGAGAGGGTCGGGGGCATCCCCCAGGGGCGGGCGCGAGCCGGGCTGCGGAACCGGGAGTGCGTGGATGCGCGCGAGAGTCTCGGCGATCTGCGGCAGATCGGCAGGAAGCTCCGCGGGCCGCCCGACGATGTGTTCCACGAGGAGGGCTCCCCTCGGCAGCGTCGGGCGAGGGCGCAGCACCCCGACGAGCCGCGGGGTCCTGCCGCTCGCGCCCGCCCTCTCGAAGCACGCCGCCTGGTAGTCGAGATTCGCGTGGGCGTCGAGCTGCATCTGGCTCTGCTTCGGGATTCGCGCGAGCACGCCGTGATCTCCGAGCCGCACGTGGTGGTGCGCGAGCCCCGAGTCAGTGAGCGGATCGAGCACGCCGCCGCCGAACTGCGGTGCCTCGAGGGCGATCGCCTCGGCGAGACCGAACAGCAGCCCCGCGAGAGACGTGATCGGCGGTGGGGTGGCGCTCGCGTCGGTGCGCTGGCTCACGTGCGGGTCGGCGTCACGGTCGGTCACGCGATCACCGTATCGTGAGCCCCTGCGCTCGGGGCCGACTGCTCAGGGGGCGACCGCGCGGGGCTACCGCGCCGCGCCGCGCGCCGGCTAGTCGGTGGCGCGGCGCTCGCGGAAGGCGACCATGTTCATCCGATTGCCGCACCTCACGCTGCAGAAGCGGCGCGACCCGTTGCGGGAGAGGTCGGCGAGCAGCCCGTCGCAATCGGTCGCCGCGCACCGGCGCAGACGGTCGGTCTCGTTCGTGCGGATGACGTCGACGAGTGCGAGAGCCGACTCGGCCCCGATGCGCTCGCCGAGGGGGGCGTCGTTGGATGTCGCGTGCAAGTGCCAGTCGTAGTCGTCGTGCCGCGCGAGCCACGGTGAGGCGGTCGCGGCCTGGAGCATGGCGTTGACCTCGTGGGCGAGGGTGTCGCGATCGAGGGTCCAGATCTCGCGGATGCGATCGCGCGTCGCGACGACGTCGGCGAGTTCGGCATCGTCACGATCGAACCGACCGGTGTAGCGGAACCGCTCGAGCATCGCGTCGAGCTGCGCCCGTGTCGACAGCTCGTCGAGCCCGCTGCGCGACGCTGTCGGAGCGGTGTTGGCGAGGGCGACGTTGAAGACGAGAACGTCTTCCGTGTCAGGGGCAAAATGCAAGTTGACTCCTTACTCAGGGGGACTCTACTCTCAGCATCAGGGTCACGTCGACCCGACGGTCGACCCGCAGGTCGAACTCGCGAAAGAACAGTCATGCAGCAGCGATCCTCCCGTGCCGGTCTCGCCATCGCGGTGCTCGCCGCGGCGTCGTTCGGATTCTCCGGACCCTTCGTCAAGCCGCTCCTCGAGGCGGGTTGGAGCCCGTCGGCCGCCGTCGCCGTGCGCGCGGCGATCGGAGCCGTCGTGCTCGCGCCCCTCGCGCTCCACTCGCTGCGGGGACGCTGGGCGACGGTGTGGCCCGCGCGCTGGCGCATCCTCGGAATGGCCGTGCTCGGTGTCGTCGGAACCCAGTTCTTCTACTTCGCGGCCGTCGAGCGCATCCCCGTCGGCACCGCGATCCTCATCGAATACATGGCGCCGCTCGTGCTCGTCGGCGTCGCGTGGGTCGTGACGAGGCGGATGCCGCAGCGCGTCGTGCTCATCGGATCCGTCTCGGCGTTCGCGGGGCTCATCCTCGTCGTCTCGCCGAGCGGAGCGTCGACCCTCGACCCGCTCGGGCTCGCGTCGGCGCTCGCCGCGATGCTGTGCTGCGCCGCCTACTTCGTGATCGCCGCGCGACCGACCGCGGGGCTGCCACCGCTCGCCCTCGCCGGTCTCGGTCTCGCGATCGCCCCGTTCGTGCTCGCGCTCACCTCCCTCGTCGGGCTCGCGCCGTTCCAGACGACGACCGCCGACGTCTCGATGCTCGACACCCTCGTGCCCTGGTGGGTTCCGCTGCTCGTCGTCGGCGTGGTGTCGACGGCCGTGTCGTACGCCGCGAGCATCACCGCGACATCCATGCTCGGGTCGAGGCTCGCCTCGTTCGTCGGGCTGCTCGAAGTGGCCGCCGCGGCCGTCGTGGCCTGGTTGCTGCTCGGTGAGGTGCTCACCCTCCTGCAGTTCGCGGGGGCCGTGCTCATCCTCGCGGGGATCGCGTTCGTGCGGTCGGCGAAACCCGACGCCGAGCTCGCGGTCGTCGTGGGGCCGGATGCGGGGCCCGGCGCGACGGCCGGGGTGACGCATCGCGGTCGCATTCGGCGCTCATCCCGCGTCGGATAGGACGATTCGCGACCGCGACCGCTCCCCCGATCGAAGGGTGACGGGCGACTCGAACGCTCGAGTCGTCACGAACGTTGGGTGTCGAAGGGCGCACTTTCTCGCGATGCTTGACGAGTGAACTCGAGACGGATGCTGTCGACCATCGCTGCGGCGACGATCGGTGCCGCGCTGCTCGCCGGGTGCGCCGCCGGCCCGGGCGCCGGAACCCTCGAGGCGCCGCCGAGTGTCGCCGACGAGAGCTATCGCGGGCTTCCGAACACCGCGGGCGACGCGAGCGACGATGCCGGCGGCGGCGGTTCGGGAGCCCCCCTCGACGACGGCCTGACGACGGGCGAACCGAGTGCCCGCTGGGTCGAGCGGCCCGGCAGGTTCGCGATCACCGTGTTCGGCAGCTCGAGTTGCCCCGCCGTGCCGACGGCGATGGAGGCGTCCGCGTCGGATCGTGTGACTGTCTCCTTCGAGACCGACTCGAGCGGCGAGTGTACGGCCGACATGGCGGCGACGACCCACGAGTTCACGGTGCCGAGCGAGGCATCCGCTCTTCCGCTCACGATCGTCATCGACGGCGATCCGCCGCTCGAGCTCGTGCTCGACTGAGGTCGTTGCCCGCTCGTCGCGACGGCTTTCGATGCTCCTGGGCGCGCATCGTGGACGCATTCCGTTCGATGCCGCTTCTCAGAACAGCCGTTTGCGACCGCGATCGTGCGGCGGCGACACGGTGGTCGAGGCGCCCGAACGCTCGAGTGCTCGGGAACGTTGGGTGTCGCCGATCCGGGTTTGTCGCGATGCTGGAGTAATGAACTCGAGACGGATGCTGTCGACCATCGCCGCGGCGACGATCGGTGCCGCGCTACTCTCCGGCTGCGCCGCCGAGCCCGCCGCCGGTCCCGCTGCCGAACCCGGCGGTGCGCCAGGAACCGAACCGCTCGACTCTCCCTCGAGCGTCGACTACGACAGCTACCCGGGGCATCCCCATGGCGGGAGCGCGGGCCTCGACGACGGCGTGTTCACCGGTGAGCCGATCGTTCAGTGGGTCGATCGCGCGGCGACGTTCTCGATCACCGTCTTCGACAGTTCGAGTTGCCCTGCCTCGCCCGCCTCGATCGAGACGACGGCGCCACACCTCGTGACGGTGACCCTCGGGAGCGATCCTCTCGCCCCGTGCACCGACGACCTGGCGCCGACGACCCACGAGTTGAGGGTGCCGAGCGAGGCATCCGCTCTGCCGCTCACGATCGTTCTCGAGGGCGACTTCGTCGCGGAGTTCGTGCTCGACTGAGGCGGGCCCGCATCGCGGTCGCATTCTGCTCGAAAGCGCGCTGAGAGCAACCATTCGCGACCGCGCGAGGGCTCAGCCGTGCGTGTGCCGAGCGTTTTTGCGACACGCCGCAGCAATGTCGGTGGCAATTGACATGTTCGAACGTATGTTCGAACATGGAGACATGCTTTCCGGTGCCGCTCTCTCGTCGTACGACGACGTCGAGAGCGACGACGCCTACGCGGATGCCTTCGACCACGGCTTCGACGACGTCGACTACGCCGCGGCGCAAGCCAAGCAGCTCACAGCCCGGCAGCTCACAGCCCGGCAGCTGGAGGCCACACAGTTCGCGCAGAGCAGAGGCCGCAATCGCAGCGTCGCCTCCGCATCAGCCGCCGCGACCATCATCACCGCGCGCGAACTCGCAACAGCAGCAGCCGCACCCGCCGCACCTGCCCCCGCGACACCGACGCCCGCGACCGACTCCCCCGTCGAGACCGTGCGCGACCTGCAGGCGCGCATCCGACAGATGCAGGGCACGAAGCTCGACACCCGCAGCCTCCCCACACATCCGGCGATCGCATCGCTCCTCCCCGGCGGAGGGCTCCAGCAGGGCGCCGCCTACTCGGTCGCGTCGTCGGCGACCCTGCTCATGGCGCTCCTCGCCGGCCCGTCGGCTGCAGGCTCGTGGTGCGGTGTCGTGGGGGTTCCCGAGTTCGGCGTCGAGGCCGCGTCGCACTACGGTGTCGACCTCGAGAGGCTCGTGCTCGTGCCGCACCCCGGCGACCAGTGGCTCGCTGTGACCGCCGCGATCGCCGACGTGCTCACGGTCGTGGTCACGCGTCCGCCCCGCCGCGCCACCGACTCGAACGTCGCGCGGCTCGCCGCCCGGTTGCGGCAGCGCGGCGCGACCCTCATCGTGCTCGGATCGTGGCCGCAGACCGACGCGATGCTGAGCCTCTCGCACAGTCGCTGGAGCGGCATCGGCGACGGATCCGGCCACCTCGCCGCGCGCGAGGTCACCGTCACGGTGAGCACGCGCGCGGGCGCGAGACCCCGCAGCGCGCGGCTGTGGCTGCCCGACCGCGGCTCGTCCATCAGTCGAGCCGAGACGGGCGGGCCCGAGCGCCTCCCCCAGCACACGGCCCCCCAGCACCCGGCCTCGGCTCTCGAGCCCGCTCCCGTGCACCACCTCGCAGAACTGGCCGGATGATGGCGACCCGACTCTCCGCCCCCGTCACGCGCACGATCGTGCTGTGGTGCCCCGACTGGCCGATCACGGCGGTCACCCGCACGTCGACCCTCTCGGCTGATGCCCCGCTCGCCCTCATCGAGAAGGGGCGCGTCTTCGCGTGCTCGGCCGCCGCCCGGCGCGAGGGGGTTTCGCGCGGGATGCGCGTGCGCGAGGCGCAGAGCCGCTGCCCCGAACTCGCGGTGGCGCCATACGAGCAGGCGGTCGACATCCGCTCGTTCGAACCGGTTCTCGCGGCGATCGAGGAGGTCATGCCGGGGGCGCAACTGCTGCGTCCCGGCACGTGCGCCATCACGTCGCGCGGACCGAGCGCGTTCTACGGCAGCGACGACGAGGCCGCACTGTGGTTGCTCGACACCCTCGACTCCCTCGGCATCACGGATGCGCGCGTGGGCATCGCCGACGGCCCGTTCACGGCCGAGCGTGCTGCGCGCAGCACCACGCGCCCCCGCATCAGGGTCGTGCCCCGGGGCGAGTCCGGCGACTTCCTCGCGCCCCTTCCCGTGACGGTGCTCGAGCGACCGCAGCTCGTGACCCTTCTGCAGAGGCTCGGTGTGCGCACCCTCGGCGAGTTCGCGGCACTCGACCCTCTCGACGTCGAGAATCGCTTCGGCGCCGACGGTGCCCACGTGCACGCTCTCGCGGGCGGCCTCGACAGTCGGAGGGTGATTCCGCGCACTCCCCCGCGCGAACTCGACAGCGTCATCGAGTTCGAGCCCCCGCTCGACCGCATCGACCAGGTGGCGTTCGGGTTCCGGGCGTCGGCCGACCGGTTCATCGCCGAGATCACGGCAGCGAAGCTCGTGTGCACGAGCATCAGGGTCGAGATCGACAGCGAGGCGGGTGAGACCTCCGAGCGCACGTGGGCGCACCCCCGCTCGTTCACGGCCTCCGACGTCATCGACCGCATCCGCTGGCAACTGCAGGGCGGCGGAAGCGAGACGGGCCTCAGCTCCCCCATCTGCTACGTGCGTGTCGTGCCCGAGAGCGTCGATGCGATCGGAGGTCACGAGCAGGGGCTGTGGGGCACGGCGGCGGATGAACGCATCCATCACGGTCTCTCGAGGGTGCAGAGCATGCTCGGCCACGGCGGCGTTCTCACGGCGGTGATCGGCGGCGGGCGCACGCCTGCCGACCGGCAGAACCTCGTGGCGTGGGGCGACCGCCCGGCATCCGCCCTCGACGCCACGCAGCCCTGGCCCGGCAGCCTGCCGACCCCCGCGCCGTCGACCGTGTTCGAGGTGCGCCAACCGGTGTCGGTCGTGTCGAGCGACCAGGTGATCGTGACGGTTGACGACCGCGGGGCCATCTCGGCCGCACCGAGCGGGTTCTCGCCGGGTGGCGAGTTCCGCCCGATCACCGCGTGGGCGGGGCCGTGGCCGGTCGAGCAGCGCTGGTGGGCGGCCGAGAGCCCCGTGCGGAGCAACCGTTTTCAGATGGTCGACGACACCGGGCTCGCGTGGTTGCTCATCAACGAGGGCGACCGCTGGTGGGCGGAAGCCCGGTACGACTGATGGGCTGGAGCAACCCGCCCATCACGTGGTCGGAGTTCGAGCGCGCGCTCTCCGACACCCGGCGCCCGGGCTCGGCTCCCGAGGGTGCCGACGGCGGAGACAGCCCGGCGTGGTCGGCGAAGCGGCAGCCCTACGTCGCCCCGGGCCAGAACGGCCAGAAGGCCGCGGGCCAGACCGGCGGCGGAGCGGATGCCGGCGGCGCGAGCTCCTCGACGGTGCCCTACGCCGAACTCCACGTGCACTCGAACTTCAGTTTCCTCGACGGCGCGTCCTCCCCCGAGGCGCTTCTCGAAGAGGCCCAGAGGCTCGGCTTGCACGCCCTCGCTCTCACCGACCACGACGGTCTCTACGGGATCGTGCGCATGGCGGAGGCGGCGGAGAGCTACCCCGACATCAAGACGGTGTTCGGCGCTGAGCTCTCGCTCGACCTCTCGAGCCCGCAACTCGGGGTCGCCGAACCGGAGGGCACCCACCTCCTCGTGCTCGCGCGGCGCGAGGAGGGCTACCACCGGCTCGCGTCGGCGATCACCTCTGCTCAGCTCGCGGGCGGCGAGAAGGGGCGCCCCGTCTACGACCTCGACGACCTCGCGAGGCGCGCCGACGGGCACTGGGTCGTGCTCACGGGGTGCCGCAAGGGCAGGGTGCGGCGCGCGCTCGTCGACGAGTCGGTCGAGGCGGCGGGTGCCGAACTCGACGAGCTCGTGAGGCTGTTCGGTAGAGACAACGTCTTCGTCGAACTCGTCGACCACGGGCATCCTCTCGACTCCACCCACAACGACGCCCTGTTCGCTCTCGCTCGAGACCGCGAACTCGCCGTCGTCGCCACGAGCAACGCGCACTACGCGACCCCCGACCGCCACCGCTTGCAGTCGGCGCTCTCGGCGGTGCGGGCCAGGCGCAGCCTCGACGAGATGGACGGCTGGCTGCAGCCCGCCGGCGCCGCCCACTTGCGCTCGGGCGTCGAGATGCAGCAGCGTTTCGCGCGCTACCCCGGGGCCGTCGAGCGCACCGTGACCCTCGCCGACGACCTCGCGTTCCAGCTCAAGAGCGCGCGCCCCGGTCTCCCGAAGCAAGCGGTGCCCGAGGGGCACACCCCCATGTCGTGGTTGCGGCACCTCGTGTGGCAGGGCGCTGCCGAGCGCTATCCGAGCCTCGCCGACGCCGATCGCGACCGCATCGGCCGCGAGCTCGACGTCATCGAGAAGAAGGATTTCCCCGGCTACTTCCTCATCGTGCACGACATCGTCGCGTTCGCGAAGAGCCAGGGCATCCTGTGTCAGGGCCGAGGGTCGGCGGCCAACTCCGCGGTGTGTTTCGTGCTCGGCATCACGGCGGTCGACTCGATCTTCTACAACCTGCCGTTCGAGAGGTTCCTCTCGAGCATGCGAGACGAAGAGCCCGACATCGACGTCGACTTCGACTCCGACCGCCGCGAGGAGGTCATCCAGTACGTCTTCGACAAGTACGGCAGGCACAACGCCGCCCAGGTCGCGAACGTCATCACCTACCGCCCCAAGTTCGCGGTGCGCGACATGGCCAAGGCGCTCGGTCACTCGCCGGGTCAGCAGGATGCCTGGTCGAAGCAAGTGGAGCGCTGGGGCGGGGTCGTCTCGAGCGACGACCACGACATCCCCGACGCCGTCGTCGGTCTCGCGCAAGAGGTGCTCACTTTTCCGCGGCACCTCGGCATCCACTCGGGAGGCATGGTGCTCACCGACCGCCCGGTCGGCGACGTCGTGCCGATCGAGCACGCGCGCATGGAGAAGCGCACCGTGCTGCAGTGGGACAAAGACGACTGCGCGTGGATGGGCCTCGTCAAGTTCGACCTCCTCGGACTCGGGATGCTCGCGGGGCTGCAGTACACCTTCGATCTCGTCGAGCAGCACCTCGGCGAGACGTGGACCCTCGCGACGCTCCCGCGCGAGGAGCCCGGGGTCTACGACCAGTTGTGCCGCGCCGACTCGGTGGGGGTCTTCCAGGTCGAGAGCCGCGCGCAGATGGGGCTCCTCCCCCGCTTGCAGCCGCGCAAGTTCTACGACCTCGTCGTGCAGATCGCGATGGTGAGGCCCGGCCCCATCCAGGGCGGCGCCGTGCATCCGTTCGTGAGGCGCAAACTCGGCGAGGAGCCGATCACCTATCTCCACCCCAAGCTCAAGGAGCCCCTCGAGCGCACGCTCGGGGTGCCGGTGTTCCAGGAGCAGCTCATGCAAGTGGCGATGGCGGTCGGCGGGTGCACGGGAGAAGACGCCGACCTCTTGCGACGCGCCATGGGCTCGAAGCGCGGCATCGAACGTATCGAGTCGCTGCGCGAGAAGCTCTACGCGGGCATGGCCGAGAACGGCATCACGAACGAGGTCGCCGACGACATCTACGGCAAGATCAAGGCCTTCGCCAACTTCGGGTTCGCCGAGAGCCACTCGCTCAGTTTCGGCCTGCTCGTCTACGCGAGCGCGTGGTTGCGGTTGCACTACCCCGCGGCGTTCCTCGCTGCCCTCTTGCGCGCGCAGCCCATGGGCTTCTACTCGGGGGCGACACTCGCGGCCGACGCCCGTCGCCACGGCGTGCAGGTGCTGCGGCCAGACATCCTCAGGTCCGATGCGGATGCCGTGCTCGAGCCTCTGACCCCGACGACCGGCCTCAGTGCGGCGACGGGTTCGGTCGCGTGTCTCAGTTTCGAGCAGCCCCCCGTGCCCGAGTTCGACCGCTCCGCGCACTTCGACTGCGACGACCACCGGCGCGACGGCGCCCTCGCGGTGCGGCTCGGGCTCGCCGACATCCGCGGCATCGGGGCGAAGCTCGCGAAGCGCATCGTCGCCGACCGCGAGGAGCACGGGGACTTCGCCGGAATGCCCGACCTCGTGCGCCGGGTGGGGCTCGACACGGCCCAGCTCGAGTCGCTCGCGGCGGCGGGCGCGTTCGACGCGTTCGGGCTCAGTCAGCGCGAGGCCCTGTGGGCGGCGGGCGACGCCGCCCAGAACCGCGAAGAGTTTCTCCCCGGGAGCCACGTGTCGGTGCAGCCCCCGCTCTTCAGCCTGCCGTCGGAGGCCGAGACCCTCATCTCCGACCTGTGGGCCACGGGCATCTCGCCTGACGACCACCCCGTGCGCCACGTGCGCGCGGCCCTCGCCGCGCGCGGCGTGCTGTCGTCGGCCGAGCTCAAGGTCGCCGAGTCGGGCAGGCGCGTGGAGGTCGCGGGCGTCGTGACCCACCGCCAGCGACCCGCGACCGCGAGCGGCATCACGTTCGTCAACCTCGAAGACGAGACGGGGCTCGTCAACGTCATCTGCAGCGTCGGCGTGTGGAACCGCTACCGCCGCATCGCGAGGGAGGCCCCCGCGATGATCGTGCGCGGCATGCTCGAGCGCTCGGCCGAGGGGGTCGTCAACATCGTCGCCGACGGATTCGACGTGCTGCCGCTCGCGGCGGAGAACGTCTCCCGCGACTTCCGCTGACCGTTCGACCGGGAATCGGAGGTCCTGGCGGTGCTGAATCGTTGGGGAGCCTCGATGAGAAAGCAGGAGTTCCCCCCTCCGCAGCAGAGAAACCTCCTGCGAAAGGTGCGGGCTCGACAGAAAATCCTGCATCCCCGCGGCCGCCCGCAGCCCGTCAGCGCCCGCGCGCCGCGTTCTTGCGCAGCAGGTCGATGCGCGACTGCAACTGGGCGACGGTCGCGCTCGACACCGCGGGCCCTCCGCACATGCGCCGCAACTCGGCGTGGATGAGTCCGTGCGGCTCCCCCGTGCGCTTGGCGCGCAGCCCCACGAGGCTGTTGAGCAGTTTGCGCTGCTCGGCGAGGGTCCGGTAGAGCGCCGCGGGCGGCTCGGGGGCGGGCTCGCCCGCGTCCTCCCGACGGCGGTCACGGTCCGACGACCGCCGCGACTGCCTCGCCTGCCGCTGCTTGAGCAGGTCGCTCACCTGCTCGGGTTCGAGTAGCCCAGGAATCCCGATGAAGTCGAACTCCTCGGGGCTCCCGGGTTCGGCGAGGGAGCCGTACTCCTCACCGTCGAACATGACCTTGTCGAAGGTCGCCGTCGACGCGATGGCCTCCCACGTGAACTCGTCGAGGAGCTCCGAAGATGCCTTCTCCTCGCGTTCGGCGGATTCGAGCAGCGAGTCGTCGAGACCGTCATCGTCGCTGCGCTTGTCGAGGGCGTGATCCCGTTCGAGCTCGAGAGCCGTCGCGAGGGCGAGCAGCGGCTTGACGCTCGGCACGAAGATGCTCGCCGTCTCGCCTCGGCGCCGCGTGCGCACGAAGCGTCCGATGGCTTGCGCGAAGAACAGCGGTGTCGAGGCGGATGTCGCGTACACCCCCACGGCGAGCCGCGGCACGTCGACGCCCTCCGACACCATGCGCACGGCGACCATCCACCGGCTCGTGTCGTGAGAGAAGGTGTCGATGCGGTCACTCGCCTCTTTCTCGTCGGAGAGCACGACGGTGGGTTTCTCGCCCGTGATCTCGGTGAGCACGCGCGCGTAGGCTTTGGCGGCGAAGTGGTCGGTCGCGATCACGAGTCCGCCCGCGTCGGGCACGGCGTGGCGCACTTCGCTCAACCGCAGGTCGGCGGCGCGCAGCACCGCGGGAATCCAGTCGCCGTCGGGGTTCAGGGCCGTTCGCCAGGCCTGCGAAGTGACGTCTTTCGTGTCGCCCTCGCCGAGGCGCGCCTCCATCTCGTCGCCCATCTTGGTGCGCCACTTCATGCTCCCGGCGTAGGCCATGAAGATCACTGGGCGCACGACGCCGTCTTCGAGGGCACGGCGGTATCCGTAGTTGTAGTCGGTCTGCGAGATGCGGATGCCGTGCTCGTCGGGAAAGTAGGTCACGAACGGGATCGGTGCGGTGTCCGATCTGAAGGGCGTGCCCGTGAGCGAGAGTCGTCTCGTCGCGGGTTCGAACGCCTCGCGGATGGCGTCGCCCCAGCTCAGGGCGTCGCCGCCGTGGTGCACCTCGTCGAGGATCACGAGGGTGCGGCGGTCTTCGGTGAGCGAGCGGTGCAGCGCGGGGGCCATCGCCACTTGCGCGTAGGTCACGACGACCCCGTGATACTGCCGCCCGCCGGTTCCGTGGTTGTTGCGGAACGCCGGATTGAGGCGGATGCTCGCGCGGTGGGCGGCTTCGGCCCACTGGCGTTTGAGGTGCTCGGTCGGCGCGACGACCGTGATGCGGTCGATGGCGCGGCGGGCGAGGAGTTCGGCGGCGAGCCTCAGCGCGAACGTGGTCTTGCCTGCCCCGGGTGTCGCGGCCGCAAGGAAGTCGCGCGGTTCTTTCTCGAAGTAAAGGTCGAGAGCCTCGGCCTGCCAGGCCCGCAGCCGCTCGGCGGTGCCTCGCGCCGCCCGTTCGGGAAACGCCGGCGACAGGTGTTCTGCTGCCGAGGTGCCGAAAGTCGAGGGGGTGCTCACTCGAGTCGACTTTACCGGAGCACACCGACATCGGCCGTCGCTCTGGACCAGACCGGAGTGTTAACGAACGAACTCCCCGCCCTGGGGGCGAGGAGTTCGAAAGCTGTGGTGCTGTGGTGCTCGTTACGCCTTGCGGCTGCGTCCGGTGATGAAACCGTAGATGACGAGAACGAGGAGCGAACCGAGGATCGCGACGATCCAGGTCTGGATCGAGAAGAAGTCCTCGAGTCCGATGTCGAAGAGCGCGCTACCGATGAATCCACCGAGGAGCGCTCCGACGACGCCGAGTACAAGCGTGATGATCCATCCGCCGCCCTGGCGTCCGGGCAGAATTGCCTTAGCAATGGCTCCAGCCAACAGTCCGAGTACAATCCATCCGATGATTCCCATGACGACCTCCCAGTCGATCGAGTTGCGGCGCCGGATTACCGGCGCAGCTAGAAATTCTCGCACAGGCAGTTTCATCCCGCGGAGGGTTGACGTAAGCAGCCGACCTGTGCGAGAGCTGGAGAGAGCCGCCTGATGGGCTCCGACTGTACTTTGAATCTGCTGGCCGCGTGCGGCACTCTGGGGTCATGACTCAGCAGCACCCCTGGTCGCGCTACGTCGCGATCGGCGACTCGTTCACCGAGGGACTCGGTGATCCCGAGCCCCGTTCTCCCGGAGGCAACCGCGGCTGGGCCGACCGGGTGGCCGAGGTTCTCGCGACCAAGACCGACGACCTCGCCTATGCGAACCTCGCCATCCGCGGCCGGCTGCTCAAGCAGATCATGGACGAGCAGATCGACGCGGCCCTCGCGTTGCGCCCCGACCTCATCACGATGTCGGGCGGGGGAAACGACATCATCCGGCCCAACACCGACCCCGACGTCGTCGCGGCCAGGCTCGAGTCCGCCGTCGAGCGCTTGCGCGTCGACGGAGCGACGGTCGTCATCTTCACGGGGCCCGACATCGGCATGACCCCCGTGCTCAACCGCTCCCGGGGAAAGGTCGCGATCTTCAACGAGAACCTCCGGGCGATCGCCCTCAGGCACGACGTCGTCGTCGCCGACATGTGGGCGCTGCGTCAACTCAAGGACTCCCGCATGTGGGCACCCGACCGGTTGCACTTCTCCGCCGTCGGACACAACACCGTGGCCAGGATGGTGCTCGACACCCTCGGCGTCGAGAACGAACTCGAGCCCTTCGCGCCCGAGCCGCTCCCGCCCCGGCCGTGGCGTCAAGCCCGATACGACGATGTCTCGTGGGCGAGGGAGTACCTCATGCCGTGGGTCTTGCGCCGCATCCGGCACCAGTCGTCGGGTGACTTCATCAACGCGAAGCGGCCGACGGCGGCGAGCATGCGCGAGCCGTCGTCGACCGAGTGACCCGACGCGTCAGGGCACTGCGCGATCAGCGCCCGTAGGCGGATGCCGCGGGGCAGTCGAAGGGGTCGCCGCCCGCGGAGAGCCCCACGCGGTTGAGGTACTGGATGACGATGCCGTAGGACTGCATGAGCGTCGTCTCGGTGTAGGCGATGTTGTGGGTGTCGCAGTATTCCTTCGCGATCTGCTGCGCTCGCTTGAGGTGCGGCCTCGGCATGTTCGGAAAGAGGTGGTGCTCGATCTGGTAGTTGAGCCCGCCCATGAACGTGTCCATGGCGACGCCGCCCGTGATGTTGCGCGACGTGAGCACCTGGCGGCGGAGGAAGTCGACCTTGGAGTCTTTGGGCAGCACGGGCATGCCCTTGTGGTTGGGGGCGAACGAGGCTCCCATATAGAGACCGAAGATGCCGAGCTGCACACCGAGGAAGGCGAAGGCGAGGCCGACGGGCAGCACGAGGAACAGCACGGCGAGGTAGGCACCGAGTCGCGTCACGAGCATCGTGATCTCGACGCCGCGCTTGTCGACCTTGCCGCGGCCGAAGACCGTGCGCAGGCCGAGCACGTGGAGGTTGAGCCCCTCGAGCAGGAGGGCGGGGAAGAAGAGGTATCCCTGGCGCTTGGTCATCCACGCGTAGAGGCCGCGCGTCTTGGCGGCGTCCTCGGGGAGGAACGAGATGAAGTCGGGGTTGATGTCGGGGTCTTTGCTCACGACGTTGGGGTTGGCGTGATGACGGCTGTGCTTGGTCATCCACCACGAGTAGCTGATGCCGACGAAGAGGTTGGCGATCACTCGACCGGCGATGTCGTTGGCCTTGCCCGACTCGAACACCTGGCGGTGCGAGGCTTCGTGGGCGAGGAAGGCGTACTGCGTGAGCACGATGCCGAGGCCCGCGGCGATGAGCAACTGGAACCAGCTGTCGCCGAGGAGAACGAACCCCGTGATGAGCCCGCCGAGAGCGACGGTGACGAGGGAGAACATGAGGGCGTAGAAGCCCGTGCGTCGCTCGAGCAGTCCCTCGGCCCGCACAGTGCGCAAGAGAGCCGAATACTCGGTCGTCGGGTTCTTCTGGTTGCCGCCCGGCTTCGTCTTGGTGAATGTGACGACGGGCGTCGCGGTCGCGGTGGCGCTCATGCGGTCCTCGATCTGGCTAGTGACTTCTCAGTCGAAATGGTGAGCGGGTGCTCTCACGGATGACACGACCATAAGACCCTCGTCTGGACGGAACGTGGAGATATTCCGGCGTGGTTACATAGTGCCGCTCAGGGCATGAGTCGTCGGGGATTGCTCAATCGCCACTCGATGCTCGGTGCCTCGAGGGGGGCGTCGAGGGTGAGCGGAACGGTCTGCTCGACGCCGTCGACGACGACCGTCACCGACCCGACGGTCTCGCCCGCGGTCGCCGTCACGACGTCGTCGACGACGACGTCGGTCGTCACGGGAGGAGAAGACCAGACGATGTCGGCGACCCGCTCGCTCGCGACAGCCTGCGCGCTATCACCCCACTCGGTCTCGAAGGAGGCGAACACCTGACCCTCGTCGACGACCACGAGTTCGGTGAAGCCGGCCCGGACATCGTCGAGGAGACCGTCGACGGCGGCGGCGAGGCTCTCGCGGGTCTCCCCGCCCAACACCACTCCGACGACGGTGATGCTCTCGCCGCCGACCTCGACGTCGGTCGAGAACAGGAGGCACGACCCGGCCTCCTCGGTGTTGCCGGTCTTGATGCCGTCGACGCCGTCGTTGCCGCCGAGGAGGAGGTTGGTCGACTCGATCGGCCCGAATCCGGGAACCGAGATGACGGGGGTCGACACGATCTCCGCGAGAACGGGGGTGTCGAGCGCGAGCATCCCGATTCTCACGAGGTCGGTGGCCGACGAGACGTTCCGAGGAGAGATACCGGTCGGTTCGACGAGCCGGGTCGAATCGAGACCGTTCTCGTCGAGCCACTCGGCGGCCGCGTCGACGTAGGCCTCTTGCGAGCCGAAGACCCAGTTCGTGAGGGAGACCGCGTAGTTGTTGGCCGAGGGGACGACGACGAGCTCGAGCACTTCGCGCTGGGTGAGTCTGCTGCCCGGCGCGACGGGTTCGACACTGCCGTTCTGGCGCACGAAATCGAGATAGATCTCGAGGTCCTCGTCGGTGAACTCGATGACCGGACCGGACTCGTCGGGGCCGAGGGGCGCCTCGTCGAGCACGACGAGCGCCGTGACGATCTTCGAGATGCTCGCCATGGGCCGCGAGCCCTGATCGCCGTGGACGGCGAGGTCGGCGCCGTAGCCGGCGGCACCGATTGCGCCGGACCCGTACGACGGCCAATCGAGATCGGTCTCAGGGGCGACGGGGGGCGACCACTCCGCGGTCGACGACGTCGCGGAGTCGAGCGGCGCGGTGAGGGCCAGTGGCACGTAGGCACCCACCGTCGCGACGGCGACGAGGGCGGCGATCGTCACGGAGAGAGCTATCCGGCGACGCATCGAGCCGGGTTTCGTCGCCACCCGCTCATCGTACTTGTTCGGTCGCGGGTCGATCGAATCGTGTCGTCCGGGCCCTCGCCGACCTGCCTAGGCTTGATCGATGCGCACCGCCCGGTTGTTCGAAGCTGCAGGGATCGCCTCATTCCCCGAGCGGTCGACGTGGGACGCCGAAGTCGTCGACATCGTCGCGACGATGGTGCACCGCTGGGGGCTCACGGTCGGTGACGCGCACTCCGGCGGCATCTCGGCGACCGTGCTCGATGTCGTGCGCCCCGACGGCTCCCCCGCCGTGCTCAAGGTGGGGTATCCGCACGAGGAGGCGATCGCCGAGGCCGTCGCTCTCGACGCCCTGCCGCGCGATTGCGCGCCCGCCGTGCTCGCCCAGGATGCGTGGACGTGGTCGATGTTGCTCGAGCGCGTCGACCCCGGGCAGTCGCTTCTCGATGAGGCGCTCGCTCCGAGGGCGGCGCTCGTGGCGGGCGCCGAACTGCTCTCCCGACTCTCGGCGACCCGGCCCGTCGCGGGCATCCCCCTGCTCGCCGATGTCGTGACGGCGCAGCGTCGCGTCGCGCGGTCTCGAGTCGATGCGCAGCGTGACGTGCTCCAGTCGGTCGGCGCTCTCGACCTCGTACCCTCCGCTCTCTCCGACGTCGACGCTCTCGTGCGGTCGGGGATGAGCTCGGCGTTCGTGCACGGAGACTTCAACCCCGGAAACATCCTGCGCTCGCGCGACGGCTGGGTCGCGATCGACCCGAAACCGATGATCGGCGACCCGGCGTTCGATCTCTGGCCGCTCGTCGTGCAGCTCGGCACCCCGTTCGGCGGCCCCGACCCCGTGAGCAGTCTCGGCGAGGCCGTCGGCGTCGCGGCGCGCACGGCCGGGTGCGACCCCGTGCGCGCGACGCGGTGGGCGGCCGTGCGATCCGCGCTCGCGGTCACGTGGTACGTCCACGCGGGCTCTCTCGACGTCGCCGCGCGGGAGGCCGACGAGCTGCGCGTGTGGGCTCGACTGAGCGAGCGGATGACGACGGGGCCCGTCGGTTGAGCGTCGCGGCGCTGGTTGAGCGTCGCGGTGCTGGGTCAGCGCTCGCGCAGAGCCCAGAGAACGACGGCGCTCGTCGCGGCGACGTTGAGGGAGTCGACCCCGTTGCCCATGGGGATCGTCACGACGCTGTCGGAGGCGGCGAGAGCCTCGCGGCTCAGTCCGCTGCCCTCGGCACCCATCATGAGGGCCACGCGGTCGGGCACGGCGGCAGCGAAATCGGCGAGGTCGACGGCGCGATCGTCGAGGGCGAGAGCCGCGAGGTGGAACCCCGCCTCATGCAGGATCTCCCCCGCGCGAGGCCACTCGGGAAGGCGCGCCCACGGCACTTGCAAGACGGTGCCCATGCTCACGCGCACGCTCCGTCGGTAGAGCGGGTCGGCGCACCGGCGGGAGACGAGCACGGCGTCGGCCCCGAGGCCCGCGACCGAGCGGAAGATCGCTCCGACATTGGTGTGGTCGACGATGTCCTCGAGAACGACGACGCGCCGGGCTGTCGTGAGGAGGGACTCGGGGCTCACGAGCGGGGGACGGTGCATCGACGCGAGGGCGCCGCGATGCAGGTTGAATCCGGTGAGGGATTCGAGCACGTCGGGCTCGCCGACGTAGACCGGGATGTCGTGGTCGGCGAGGAGCGGACGCAGTCCGTCGAGCCACTTCTCGATCACGAGGATCGACTTCGGGCGGTGTCCGGCCGCGAGGGCGCGCGTGATGACTTTGAGTGACTCCGCGATGTAGAGCCCACCCTCGGGCTCGGTGACGCGCCGCAGCGCGACATCCGTGAGTCCCGCGAAGTCCTCGAGACCCGGCTCGTCGATCGTCGTGATCCTGACCTCGCGCATGGGTTCCTCTGCAGCTCGACCCCGTGATGCGTCCTCGGCGAGGAACATCCGCGGCTCGCCTCGTGTTGAGCTTCGAGTGTCTATCCTGTAGGCACACCGGTGCTCGAGGCGAATCGCCCGACGCCGGCGACGCACACGGAAGGAACGGATGTCGACGATCGACGCTCTCGGCGGCCCGGCCGACTCGTCTCCCGGCGTTCCCGCAGCCCCCGATCCGACCGCCCTCGATCTCGCGGTCGATGCCTTGCGCGGGCGCACCGTCGCGGTTCTCACGGGCGCCGGCGTCAGCACCGACTCGGGCATCCCCGACTATCGCGGAGCGGGCGCGCTCCCCCGCAACCCCATGACGTTCCAGCAGTTCGTCAAAGACGCCGACTATCGCAAGAGGTACTGGGCGGGAAGCCACCTCGGCTGGAAGAGATTCGACGGCGCCCGGCCCAATGCGGGGCACACGGCGATCGCCCGGCTCGAGAGCGCGGGGGTCGTCAACGGTGTCATGACCCAGAACGTCGACGGATTGCACGTGCGGGCTGGCTCGCAACACGTCGTCGACCTCCACGGCACGATGGATCGGGTGCGCTGCCTCTCGTGCGGTCAGAGCTTCTCCCGGTCGGATGTCGCGCAGCGCATCGCCGAGGCGAACACGTGGCTCGACGCCCCCGACGCCGTCGAGCTCGGCCCCGACGGCGATGTCGTCGTCGACGAGATCGACCGCTTCGTCACGCCCACGTGCACCGTGTGCGGGGGTGTCCTCAAACCCGACATCGTCTTCTTCGGCGAGTTCATCCCGACAGAGAGGTTCAAGGAGGCGACGGCGCTCATGCTCGCGGCCGATGCCCTCCTCATCGCGGGGTCGTCGCTCGTCGTGAACTCGGGCATCCGCTTGCTCGACCAGGCGGCCAAGCGCAAGCTCCCCATCGTCATCATCAATCGCGGCGAGACGCGCGGCGATTCCCGCGCGACCGTGAAAGTCGACGGGGGAACATCGGAGTCGCTCGAGCGACTCGTGCGCGAGTTCGCCTCGTGACCGACCTCTACCTCGTGCGCCACGGCGAGACCGACTGGAACGCCGCGCGTCGCGTGCAGGGAAGCACCGACATCCCCCTCAACGACACCGGTCGCGCGCAAGCGGCTCGCACGGGCCGACTGCTCGCCCGCCGCTCGTGGCACGCCGTCGTCGCGAGCCCGCTGTCGCGCGCGTGGGAGACGGCGACGATCATCGCCGAGGCCGCCGGCGCTCCCTCGCCCGAGAGGCTCGACGCGATCGTCGAGCGGGCGTACGGCGAAGCCGAGGGCCTCGACTACCTCACCCTCGACGAGCGTTTTCCCGCGGGGGTGACGGTTCCCGGGCGGGAGTCTCGCGAGCAGGTCGTGGCGCGGGCGCTCCCGGCGCTCACCGCGCTGGCCGCGGGTCGGCCGCGACAGAGGATCATCGTCGTGACGCACGGAGGCGTCATCCGCGCGCTCGTCAACACCGTCGAGCCCGACGTGCGCGAGTTGCGCGGCATCCCCATCACCAATGGTTCGGTGCATAGCTTCCGATTCGACGGTGGCGGCGTGCGGCTCCTCGAGTTCGACGATCCTCTCGAGCTCGAGTCGATCGACCCCGGAGCCGAGGACTTCGTCGAGCAGAACCCGGTCGCCGCGCGCGACGCCTAGCTGTACCGACTCAGTACGCCTAGCCCACGGGAGTGGCCGTGCGCGCGCGGGAGCGCGAACGCCGCGGCCTCCACCACGCGCGGCGGCGCTCCGGCAGCGTCTCGACGAGCGCGAGGAGGCGAGCGGCCGATTCGTCCCACGAGAAGTCGGCCGCGTGCGCGTGAGCGCGGAGCGACGCCGCCTCCCACACCCCGGGGCGATCCAGTTCGATCACGGCGCGAGCGAACGCGGCGGGGTCGAGGGGTTCGAAGAAGCTCGCGGCGTCTCCGCCCACCTCGCGGAAGACGGGGATGTCGCTCACGACGAGCGGTGTCGCGGCGGCGAGGGCTTCGATGAGGGGGATGCCGAAACCCTCGTCGAGGCACGCGGACACCATCGCCGTCGAGGAGCGCAGCAACTCGAGGTATCTCTCGTCGGAGACGCCGTTCTCGAAGACGACGGCACCCTGGGGCGCGAGGGCGGCGAGGCGCTCACGCGTCGCGTCGTCGATGCGGCTCAAGAGGTGCAGGCGGTATCCGGGCAGCGAGGCCATTCCGCGCACGAGTGTCTCGACGTTCTTGTTCGGCATGAACGTGCCCATGTAGACGAGCGTCTTCGCCTCGTCGTGGTCGCGCGGCGGGAGGTCGAGGGCGTCGACACCGGGGCGGATGACCGTGATCGGCCTCGCCGTGAGCGAGACCTCGTTCATCTCGCGCTCGCAGTTGTACGAACCGGTTACGACGGCCTCGCCGCGATTGAGCGCCATCCGCTGCGGAACGTAGGTGAGGTGATACCCCCACCAGATCGTGCGCACGATCCAACTGAACTCCCGCGGCGGCTTCCGCGTGCGATAGAAGACCATGTCGTGGAGGGTGAGGATGAGGCGGAACCTGCGGTGCGCCGACCCCACCGTCTGCATGGGGCTGTAGACGACATCCGGGTCGTGCCGGTTGATCTGCAGAGCCACCCACGGTTCGAGGAGGCTCGTCGCCGAGCGGATCTTGACCCACGGGAGGTCGGGCAGCATCACGAGTTGGCGTTCGTCGCTGATCATCATCGTCACCGGGTGCAGCCGCGAGAACGCCTCGACGAGTCCCGCGGTGTAGCGGCTGATACCGTCGTGCCGACCGATGCGCGTGTAGCGACAGTCGAAGAGGATCTTCACGATGCCGGGAGGGTGTCGAGGAAGTCGGTGATCGCGGAAGCCGCGAGCTCGGGCACCTCGTAGTGGATGAGGTGTCCGACGTCGTCGAGCACGACGAGGGTTGACCCCGCGATCGCCTCGGTGAGGTCGTACTGGGCCTCGACGGGAGTGATGTCGTCGAGTCGCGCGGCGACGAGGAGCGTCGGCACCGTGATCTGCGCGGCGAACTCGCTCACATCGGCACTGATGCTCGCGGCGAAGCCCTCGACGACGACGTCGCGCGACGCGAACCTGCTGAAGTAGGTGTGGTGCTCCCGGTGGATCCAACGGCGGAGCGCCCGGTCTTTCGTCTTGGCCATGCTCGAGCTCATGAGCTGCACGATGACCCAGCTGCCGAGCAATCGGCGACCCCACCGGGCCGGGAGCTTCTTGGCGAGGCCGTAGTAGAAGACCGTGAGACCCGTGAGCCACTGGCGCGGCCCCTTGAGGCCCGAGGTCGCGATGGGGTTGACGAGGATGAGCGCGAGCGGCCGCATGCCGCCCGCGACGGCGTGAGACACGACGATCGACCCGAACGAGTGCCCGAGAACGATGGGGGCGGCCTCGAGCTCGAGAGCGTCGACGAACGCGACCAGCCACGCCGAGTATCCGGCGACGGAGTGGTCGGTCTCGGTGAGCGGGGTCGACTCGCCGAAACCGGGGAGGTCGGGGCTGACGAAGCGCACGCCGGGGAGGTTGGCGATGATCGGCTCGATCCCGTGGTGCTCGCCGCGGTAGCCGTGCACGATGACGACCGTCCGCTCGGCGTCGGCGGGACTGTAGACCCAATATCTCGTGCGACTTCCGAGCACGGAGACCTCGCTGACGGTGAGGGGAATCGAGGCGAGAAGGGGCGCGTACGGGGATTCGGGTGACATCGGTGTCCAGCATAGGGACGGCGGCAGTCCGATCGCGCTCGATCCCCTCCTAGACTCGTTACGAATGCATTAATAGCGACCGTCTGGTCGAGAGGACGAACGTGAGCTTTACCGCCCCCATCCAACTGCCCGGTCTGACCCTCGACCCCCAGTGGTATCGACGAGCCGTCTTCTACGAGGTCATGGTGCGGTCGTTCGTCGACAGCAATGGTGACGGCGCGGGTGATCTGCAGGGGCTCATCGGCAAGCTCGACTACCTCCAGTGGCTCGGAATCGACGCCCTCTGGCTTCCGCCGTTCTACAACTCGCCGCTGCGCGACGGCGGATACGACGTGTCGGATTTCCGGTCGATCCTGCCCGAGTTCGGAACTCTCGACGAGTTCAAAGACCTCGTCACGAAGGCCCACGAGCGCAACATGCGCATCGTCATCGACTACCCGCTCAACCACACATCCGATCAGCACGACTGGTTCCAGCAGTCGAGGTCCGATCCCGACGGCCCGTTCGGCGACTACTACGTGTGGCGTGACACCGACGAGGGCTACGCGAACATCCGCGTCATCTTCGTCGACACCGAAGAGTCGAACTGGACGTTCGACCCCATCCGTCGACAGTTCTTCTTCCACAGGTTCTTCTCGCACCAGCCCGACCTCAACTTCGAGAACGAGGGTGTGCGCGAGGCCGTATTCGACACCGTGCGGTTCTGGATGGACCTCGGGGTCGACGGAATGCGGCTCGACGCCATCCCCTACCTGTTCGAGACCGAGGGTGGCAACGGCGAGGGCGAACCCGAGACCCACGAGTTCATCAAGCAGTTGCGCGAGATGGTCGACCGGGACTACCCCGGCCGCATCCTCATCGCCGAGGCCAACCAGTGGCCGCGCGAGGTCGCCGCGTTCTTCGGCACCGAGGAGGAGCCGGAGTGCCACATGGCATTCGACTTCCCCGTCATGCCCCGCATCTTCTACTCGCTGCGCTCGCAGCACGCCGGCGAACTGATCAGCGTGCTCTCCGAGACCCTCGACATCCCCGACAACGCCGGGTGGGGCGTCTTCCTCCGCAACCACGACGAGCTCACCCTCGAGATGGTCTCCGAGGAGTACCGCCAGGCGATGTACGGCTGGTACGCCTACGACCCGCGCATGCGATCGAACATCGGCATCCGCCGGCGCCTCGCTCCTCTCCTCGACAACTCGCGCGCCGAGCTCGAGCTCGCTCACGCGCTCCTGTTCTCGCTCCCGGGCAGCCCGTTCCTCTACTACGGCGACGAGATCGGCATGGGCGACAACATCTGGTTGCCCGACCGCGACAGCTCGCGCACGCCCATGCAGTGGACCCCCGACCGCAACGCGGGGTTCTCGACGGCCGATCCCGGAAAGCTCTTCCTCCCGGTCGTGCAGTCGCTCGTCTACAACTACAACCTCATCAACGTCGAATCGCAGCTCGCGCAGTCGCGGTCGCTCCTGCACTGGGTGCGCAACGTCATCCACGTGCGTAAGGCACACCCCACCTTCGGCCTCGGAACCCTCACGGTGCTCGAGACCTCGCACGAGTCGGTGCTCGCGTTCGTGCGCTCCTACGGCGGCTCGGGCACCCAGTTCGGCGACTCGCCCGAAGACGTGCTGTGCGTCTTCAGCTTCGCCCACAACCCCGTGTCGGTGTCGATCACCGTTCCGGGATTCGAGGGTTCGGCCACGTGGGATCTCTTCGGCGGCGGCGAGTTTCCGACCGTGAGCGAGAACGGCACGATCGACCTCACCCTCGCGACCCAGAGCTTCTACTGGCTGCACCTCGGCACGCCGTCCGGTGCCGGTGGCCGACCGTAGGGTGCGGGTGTGACAGCACCCTGGTTCGAGCGGCTCGGCGTCTTCGATCTCGAGACGACCGGAATCGATGTCGAGTCGAGCCGCATCGTCTCGGCGTACGTCGGCGTGATCGACGCCGACGGTGTCGCGACGGGCGTGGAGTGGCTCGCCGACCCGGGGATCGAGATACCCGCGCAAGCGAGCGCCGTGCACGGCATCACGACCGAGCGGGCACGCGCCGAGGGGCGGCCAGCCGCTGAGGTCGTCGCCGAGATCGTCGAGGTTCTGCGAGCTCTTCTGGCTCAGCGCGTGCCGGTGACGATCTACAACGCGCCATACGATCTCACGCTCCTCAACCGGGAGGCGACACGGCACGGCGTGCCGCCACTCGACTCCCCCGCGCCGATCATCGACCCTCTCGTGCTCGATCGAGCGATGGACACCTATCGCAAGGGCAAGCGCACGCTCGAGGTCGCCGCATCCGTCTACGGTGTCGAGCTCACCGACGCTCACGACGCGTCAGCGGACGCCATCGCGGCGGGCCGGGTCGCCCAGGCAATCGCGCGCAAGTTCTCCGCCGAGCTCGGCGAGGATCTCGCCGAGTTGCACGCGAAGCAATCGCAGTGGTGTTCCGATCAGGCGGCGAGCTTTCAGGAATACATGAGGCGCACGAAAGACCCCGACTTCGTCTCGCACGGGGGCTGGCCCGAGCGCTGACTCGTTCTGCGGCGACGCGGGGCGACCGGGCAAACAAGAAGGGCGACCGGCTTTCGCCGATCGCCCTTCCGCAGATGTCTGGTGCTCAGGAACCGAAGCCCTTGTAGCGGGTGTTGAACTTCTCGACGCGGCCGGCCGAGTCCATGATGCGCTGCTTGCCCGTGTAGAACGGGTGCGACTCCGAGGAGATCTCGACGTCGATGACGGGGTAGGTGTTGCCGTCTTCCCACTCGATCGTCTTCGCGCTGCCGACAGTCGACCGCGTGAGGAACGTCGCCCCCGACGCGAGGTCGCGGAACACGACGGGCGAGTACGTGGGGTGGATGTCAGACTTCATGGTCATTCCTTGGGTTGGTGAGTGCGAGGAGGTGGAAAGTTTTCGGGCCATAGGCCAACCACCGATGTTACCAGAAGACGGGTGCCCGGGAGGAGCGCGAGTCGATCTCCGTCGATCAGGCGGCGCGGGCGGTGAAGCGGCCCGCGTGCTCCTCGACGACGAGCTCGAGGCCGAACGCCGACGAGAGTGTCTCGGAGGTGATGACGTCGCCGAGCGGCCCGGATGCCGTGATGGCACCGTCGCCGAGCACGAGGGCGTGGGTGAATCCGACGGGGATCTCTTCGACGTGGTGCGTGACCATGACGATCGCGGGCGATTCGGCCGAACTCGCGTATCCCCCGAGAATCTGGAGCAGCTCCTCACGAGCACCGAGGTCGAGGCTCGCGGCGGGCTCGTCGAGCAGCAGGAGCTCGGGGTCGGTCATGACCGACCGCGCGATCTGCACGCGCTTCTGCTCGCCGTCGCTCAGGTCGCCGAAGCGACGCGACTCGAGGTCGGAGAGCTTCCACTCGGCGAGCACGCGCTGAGCGCGGCGGGTGTCGACATCATCGTAGCTCTCGGTCCAGCGACCCGTGACGGCGTAGGCGGCGGTCAAGACGACGTCGAGCACGATCTCGTCGGCGGGGATGCGACGCGCCATCGCCGTCGAGGCGAACCCGATGCGCGGGCGCAACTCGAAGAGGTCGGTCTTGCCGATGGTGTCGTCGAGCACGAGCGCGGTTCCCGAACTGGGGTGCAGCATGGCCGCGGCAACCTGGAGGAGCGTCGTCTTGCCCGCACCGTTCGGCCCGAGGATCACCCAGCGCTGGTCGTCGTCGACCTCCCACGACAGGGAATCGAGGATGGCGCTGCCACCCCTCACCACGGAGACATCGGACAGTTGCAGAACGCGCGCCATTCTCCAACCCTAGGCCAACTCCCCTGCGTGTCTCCGCACGCCGCGGGGCCCGCTCGGCGAGGGCGGGATCGGCTAGACGAGCGAGTCGTAGATGCGGCCGGTCTCGGTCGCGATGCGGTCCCACCCGAACTCGCGCTCGGCCCGTTGCCGCCCGGCGGTTCCGTAGGCTTTCGCGGCCGCGGGGTCGCTCACGACCTCGGTGAGGGTCGCCGCGAGATCGCGCACGAACTTCTCGGGGTCGGTGGGCGTTCCCGTGCCGTCCTGCTCCTGGTCGATCGGCACGATGCGCCCCGTGACGCCGTCGGCGACGACCTCGGGGATCCCGCCGGTCCCTGTGCCGACGACGGCGGCACCGCACGCCATCGCCTCGAGGTTGACGATGCCGAGGGGCTCGTACACGGACGGGCACACGAAGGTCGTCGCGACGCTCAGCACGGCCGAGAGCTCGTGCTGGCTCAGCATCCGGTCGATCCACACGACGCCCGTGCGCCCGGTCGCGAGTTCCGCGACACCGGCTTCGACCTCGGCGAGGATCTCCGGGGTGTCGGGAGCGCCGGCGCACAGGATGAGCTGCACGTCGGGCGGCAGGAGTTTGGCGGCGCGCAAGAGGTAGGGCAGGCCCTTCTGGCGCGTGATGCGACCAACGAACACGACCGAGGGTCGATCGGGGTCGATGCCGAGCGACCGCACGAGCTCGGGATCGTCGACGGGACGCCAGCGGTCGAGGTCGATGCCGTTGTAGACGACGGAGACCTTCGATTCGTCGAGCCTCGGGTAGGAGCGCAAGATGTCCTCGCGCATGCCGTTGCTCACCGCGATGACCGCGTCGGCGGCGTGGAACGCGGTGCTCTCGATCCAGCTCGACACGCGGTACCCGCCGCCGAGCTGCTCGGCCTTCCACGGCCTCAGCGGCTCGAGGCTGTGTGCCGTGACGACGTGAGGGATGCCGTGGAGCATCGACGCGAGATGACCGGCACCGTTGGCGTACCAGGTGTGCGAGTGCACGAGGTCGGCACCCGACACGTCCTGCGCGATCTGCAGGTCGACGCCGAGGGTCGCGAGGGCGGGGTTCGCGCCCGCGAGCTCGGTCGGCACGAGGTAGGAGTGCACATCCGGCTCGTCCCGCGGGGCGCCGAAGCACCTCACCACGACATCGCGGCTCGGTCGCAGCGCGGAGACGAGCTCTGCGACGTGCACACCGGCACCGCCGTAGACCTCGGGTGGATATTCCCTGGTGATCAGATCGACTCTCACGAGGTGAACGCTAGTACACACGCTCGCCGCGGCCATCTAGGGTTGGGGAATGGCATCAAAGAAGATCTTCGGGATAGTCCTCGCCGGTGGCGAAGGAAAGCGGCTCATGCCCCTCACGGCCGACCGGGCCAAGCCCGCGGTTCCGTTCGGAGGCAATTACCGTCTCATCGACTTCGCGCTCTCCAACCTCATCAACTCGGGGATGCGCCAGATCGTCGTCTTGACGCAGTACAAGTCGCACAGCCTCGACCGCCACGTCTCGCAGACCTGGCGCCTCTCGGGCCTCACGAACTCCTACGTCGCGTCTGTGCCCGCCCAGCAGAGGCTCGGCAAGCGCTGGTTCGCCGGCTCGGCCGACGCGATCCTGCAGAGCCTCAACCTCCTCCGCGACGAGAAGCCCGACATCGTCGTCGTCGTCGGTGCCGACCACGTCTACCGCATGGACTTCGCCGAGATGATCGAGGCGCACATCGAGTCGGGGGCCGGTGTCACCGTCGCGGCGATCCGACAGCCGATCTCCCTCGCCGACCAGTTCGGCGTCATCGAGGTGAGCCCCGACGACCCCACGCGCATCAAGGCCTTCCTCGAGAAGCCGAAGGATGCCGTCGGCCTCGCCGACTCCCCCGACGAGGTGCTCGCCTCGATGGGCAACTACATCTTCAACGCCGACGTGCTCATGGACGCGGTCATCCGCGACGGTGACCTCGCGTCGTCGAACCACGACATGGGCGGCGACATCGTGCCGTGGTTCGTCTCGCAGGGGGATGCCGCGGTCTACGACCTCAACCGCAACGAGGTTCCGGGCGCGACCGATCGCGATCGCTACTACTGGCGCGATGTCGGAACGATCGACTCGTTCTTCGACGCGCACCAGGACCTCATCTCGGCGCTCCCGATCTTCAATCTCTACAACAACGAGTGGCCCATCTTCAATCAGCAGCTCAACGCCCCGCCCGCGAAGTTCGTGCGCGACTCGAGCGGCAACCTTGGCACGACGATCGACTCGATCGTGTCGCTCGGCTCGGTGCTCTCCGGAGCGCACATCGAGCGCAGCGTGCTCGGCCCCTGGGCGACCATCGGCGGGGGCGCGAAGGTCATCGATTCGATCGTCTTCGATCGCGTGCGCATCGGGCCCGGAGCGGAGATCCGCCGGGCTATCCTCGACAAGGAAGTCGTCGTGGCTGCGGGCGCGTCGGTCGGCCTCGATGCCGACGCCGATCGGGCTCGCGGTTTCACCGTGACCGACTCCGGAATCACCGTCGTGGGCAAGGGCGTTCACGTCTCCTGACCGCTCGTGCCTCCCGGGGCGCATCCGATCGAAAGCTCTCCCCCATGGCCCCCTTCCTCGTGGTTCTCGACGTCGACTCGACGCTCATCGAAGACGAGGTCATCGAGCTCCTCGCGGCGGAGGCCGGCGCTCTCGACGCTGTCGCGACGATCACGAGCGAGGCCATGAACGGTCGGCTCGATTTCGCGGCGAGTCTCGAGGCGCGCGTCGCGACGCTCGCCGGGCTCCCCGAGACTGCGTTCGCCGCCGTGCTCGACAGGGTCACGGTCACGCGCGGGGTCGAGGAGCTCGTCGCCGGCGTGCACCGTGCCGGCGGTTTCGTGGGCGTCGTCTCGGGAGGGTTCCACGAGATCGTCGACACTCTCGCCGAGAGGCTCGGACTCGATTACTGGAGAGCGAACCGACTCGAGGTCGCCGACGGTTTTCTCACCGGTCGGGTCAGGGGCGACATCATCGATGCGCGCGCGAAGGCCGACACCGTCACGGAGTGGGCGTCCGACTGCGGCGTCGCGCTACGCCAGACCGTCGCGGTCGGAGACGGTGCGAACGACCTCGAGATGATGTCGATCACGGGTCTCTCGGTCGGTTTCGATGCGAAGGCGCCCGTGCGAGACGAGGCCGACGTCATCATGGATGTCCGCGACCTCGCGCAAGTGCTCCCCCTGCTGGGTCTCCCCCGACCCTGACCTCGCGCGGTCAGTGCCCCATGCCGAGACCACCGTCGACGGGGATGACCGCGCCGGAGATGTAGCCGGCGTCGTCACCCGAGATCCACGTGATGACCTTGGCGACCTCTGTCGCGGAAGCGAAGCGCGCCGCGGGGATCGACGCTTTGTACGCAGCCTGCTGCGCTTCGGGCAGTTCGGCGGTCATGTCCGTCTCGATGAACCCGGGGGCCACGACGTTCGCGGTGATGCCTCGGGCTCCGAGTTCGCGCGTCACCGAGCGAGCGAGACCGATGAGACCGCTCTTCGAGGCCGCGTAGTTGACCTGCCCCGCCGAACCGAGCAGTCCGACGACGCTCGAGACGAGCACGATGCGACCGAATCGCGCCTTGAGCATGCCCTTCGACGCGCGCTTGACGACGCGGAACGCGCCCGTGAGGTTCGTGTCGATGACGCTCGTGAAGTCGTCGTCGCTCATGCGCATGAGCAGGGTGTCGCGAGTGATCCCCGCGTTGGCCACGACGACCTCGACGGGCCCGAGGGCCGCTTCGACCTCGGTGAATGCCGCATCGATCGACGCGGCATCCGTCATCTCGGCGCGCACCGTGAGGGTTCCGGACGGGCCTTCGCCCGAGCGCGAGGTCACGGCGACACGGTGGCCCTGCGCGACGAACTGCTCGGCGATCGCGTAGCCGATGCCGCGATTGCCGCCCGTCACGAGCACGGTGCGTCCGGTCGTCGCCGTGGTGGTCTGAGCGGTGGTCGTGGTGTCTGTCATGAGGGTGGCCCTTCTGCCTCGCGTGCGGGCTTCTCCCGGCAAACTCACACAAGCCTAAGCCTAGGGTTGAGGGGTCACAGCAGGTTTCCGCCGAACAGGAAAACGCAACCCATGGCCAAGCAAACGGTGATCTCCTCGGTCACCTCGCTCCCCAAATCCCCGACGGATGCTCGGCGCGGCCGGATGCGCAATTACCTCATCGCCATGGGGATCCGGCTCATCTGCATCGCCCTGTGTTTCGTCGTCACGGGCTGGTGGCTCGCCGTCGTCGCCGTCGGTGCGATCGTGCTCCCGTACTTCGCTGTCGTGCTCGCGAACGTCGGGGGCGAGCAGGCCGGAACGGTCGAACGCCCCGGCAGCATCGTTCCCGTGGCGCGGCCTGTTCCTCCGGCACCCGGACCAGCCGAGTGATCGGTGGTCTCGGCGGGGTTGTCGATGAGGGCTCTCCGCGGTGCTCGCGCGCCGGGTGCTCGAATGACGCCGAATGGCAGGTCAACTGGCGGAACCCCCGCATCCACGGTCCCGAGCGCGTCAAAGTCTGGCTCGCGTGCTCCGAGCACGACGAGTGGTTCCGCGAGTACTTGAGCGGTCGCGACATGCCCGTGCAGATCACCCGCCTCGGCGTTACCCTCGATCGGGTGGAGTCGGTGTGAGCGGGTGGAGTTTCGCGTTCTCGAAGCGCTGGGCGGGGTATCTCGCCCTCACGGTCGTGTTCGCGATCGTGTGCTCGATGCTCGGCATGTGGCAGTTCTCCCGTCGTGCCGACGCGCGAGCCGAGATCGATCGCATCGACACCAACTACGACGCCTCGCCGATCCCCGTCGACTCGGCTCTCGACTCCCTCGATTCGTTCGAAGACGACCAGCGCTGGCTTCCCGTGCTTCTCGAGGGCAACTACCTCGCCGACGAGGAGGTGCTCGTGCGCAATCGACCGCGTTCGGGGCAACCGGGGTTCGAGGTGCTCACGCCGTTCCTCCTCACCGACGGCAGCGTGTTCATCGTCGACCGCGGGTGGCTGCCGACGGGCTCCGAGCAGGATCTCCCCGACGACATCCCCGCCCCGCCGACCGGCGAGGTCACGGTCTCCGCGCGCCTCAAGGCGGGCGAGCCCGTGCTCGGCTCGACGGAGCGCGTCGAGGGCACCAACCAGATCCGCACGGTGCACCTCGAGTACTTCGCCGACGAACTCGACGCCCCCGTCTACACGGGCGCCTACGGGCTCGTCGCGACGCAGTCCCCCGAGCCCGCCGAGGCCCCGCTCGTGAACCAGCGCCCCGTGCGAGACGAGGGTCCCCACCTCTCCTACGCCCTGCAGTGGTTCGTGTTCGCCGTCCTCGGGTTCATCGGTCTCGGCTGGGCGCTGCGCCAGGAGTACCGCGTCGTCAACGCCGACGATCCCGACGAGGTCGATCGCGCGACCGAGCGCGAGAAGCGCCGTGCCGCGCGCGCGCCGAACGACGACGACATCGAAGACGCCATTCTCGAGAGCGCCGATCGGCGCTGATCGCGCCGCAGCAGGCTCTCGCGCCGAGCGTGATCAGGCGAGGCTGATGAGATCCGCGTAGTCGCGGTTCCAGAAGTCCTCGGTGCCGTCCGGCAGGATGAGCACGCGCTCGGGGTTGAGCGCTTCGACCGCTCCCTCGTCGTGGCTCACGAGCACCACCGCGCCCGCGTAGTTGGCGAGGGCGTCGAGGATCTCCTCGCGGCTTGCGGGGTCGAGGTTGTTGGTCGGTTCGTCGAGGAGCAGCACGTTGGCTCCGGAGACGACGATCATCGCGAGAGCGAGTCGCGTCTTCTCGCCGCCCGAGAGCACGCCCGCGGGCTTGTGCGAATCGTCGCCCGTGAACAGGAACGAGCCGAGCACGCGACGCGCTTCCATCTCGGTGATCGTCGGTGACGACGACACCATGTTCTCGAGCACGCTGCGCTTCACGTCGATGGTCTCGTGCTCTTGCGCGTAGTAGCCGATGCGCAATCCGTGACCCGGCTCGATCTGCCCCGTGTCGGGTTCGTCGACGCCCGCGAGCATCCGCAGGAGCGTCGTCTTTCCGGCACCGTTGAAGCCGAGCACGACGACCTTCGACCCGCGGTCGATTGCGAGATCGACGGCCGTGAAGATCTCGAGCGAGCCGTAGCTCTTGCTCAGATTCGAGGCCATGAGCGGCGTGCGGCCGCACGCGGCCGGCTCGGGGAACCGCAGCTTGGCGACCCGATCGGTCGCGCGCACCTCTTCGAGGCCCGAGAGCATCTTCTCGGCGCGACGCACCATCTGATGGGCGGAGGCGGCTTTCGAGGCTTTCGCTCCGAACTTGGCCGCCTGCGTCTGCAAGACCGAGGCCTTCTTCTCGACGTTGACACGCTCTTTCTTGCGTCGCTCCTCGTCGGCCGCGCGCTGCTTGAGGTAGTTCTTCCAGCTCATGTTGTAGACGTCGATGACGGTGCGATTCGCGTCGAGGTAGAAGACCCTGTTGACGGTCTCCTCGACGAGCTCGATATCGTGACTGATCACGATGAGTCCACCCTGGAACGACTTGAGGTAGTCGCGAAGCCACACGACGGAATCGGCGTCGAGGTGGTTCGTCGGCTCGTCGAGGAGCATCGTGTCCGCTCCGGAGAAGAGGATGCGCGCGAGCTCGATGCGACGGCGCTGTCCACCGGAGAGCGTCGAGAGTGGTTGGTCGAGGATGCGATCGGGGAGGCTCAGGTTGCTCGCGATCGACGCCGCTTCCGCCTCGGCCGCGTATCCGCCGAGGGCGAGGAACCGGTCCTGCAGGTTGCCGTACTTCGTCATGGCCTTCTCGCTCACGGCGGAGTTGGCACTGCCCATGTCTGCGGCCGCGGTCTCCATCCCGAGGAGCAACTGGCCGAGGCCACGGGCGTCGAGGATGCGCGTGCGAGCGAGGTCCTCGGAGTTACCCGAGCGGGGATCCTGAGGGAGGTAACCGACCTCGCCACTGCGGTCGATGCGACCGTCGGTCGGCATCCCCTCGCCCGCGAGCACCTTGGTGAGGGTCGTCTTGCCGGCGCCGTTGCGACCGACGAGCCCGATCTTGTCACCGCTGTCGACGCGGAACGACACGCCTTGCATGAGCGTGCGCGCGCCGACGCGGAGCTCGAGGTCGTGTACGGAGAGCACAGGGTTTGTCCGATTCTTCTAGAGGATTCCGCGCGCTGGCGGGCGCGCCGAAACGGCACGATAAGAGGGGGTCAGCCCTATAGTCTACGTTGACTGCCGCTGGCCCGCAGGCATCGGGATCGATGCGTGCCACGACCATCCCGACCGAGGAGCATTCCCATGACTTCAGCGCCACTCGACACCCCGTTCTCCGGGGCGCCGCGCCTCACCCTCGCCGACCGTCTCGTCACCCGGAGCCGCGCGGGTGACCTCGCTCTCATCGCGACGGGAGCCGCCGTCACCGCGGTCGCCGCGCAGATCGCCGTGCCGCTCTGGCCCGTTCCGATCACGGGGCAGACCCTCGCGGTGCTCCTCGTCGGGTCGACCCTCGGCGCGGTGCGCGGTGCTCTCTCGATGGTGCTCTACGCCGTGCTCGGCATCGTCGGTCTGCCGATCTTCAGTGACGGTTCCGCTGGCCTCTCGATCGTCGCGGGCCCGACCGGCGGATACATCATCGGCTTCGTCTTCGCCGCGGCGCTCGTCGGCTGGGTCGCAGAACGAGCCGGCGACCGCCGTGTTCTCGGTGCGGCGCTGTCGTTCCTCGGCGGCACCGTCGTGACGTTCGCCTTCGGACTGCCGTGGCTCGCGGCATCCCTCGGATTGACCCTCGAGCAGACCCTGCAGTCGGGGCTCTACCCGTTCATCATCGGCGGTCTCGTGAAGTCCGCCCTCGCCGCCGCGGCGATCCCCGCGGTGTGGGCGCTCCTGTCGCGTCGCGACGAGAACACCACGCGCCGCTAGCGCGTCGTCGCACGCAAAAGGGCCCGTCGATACCGACGGGCCCTTCTGCGTTGTGCTGCCGCGCCGTGTGAGAACACCCGCGACGAGAGCGCAGCAGCTACATGCTGAAACCGAGCGCGCGCATCATGTCGCGACCGTCGTCGGTGATCTTCTCGGGGCCCCACGGCGGCATCCACACCCAGTTGATGCGGAACTGGTCGACGATGCCGTCGAGCGACTCGGCGGTCTGCTCCTCGAGTACGTCGGTCAGCGGGCATCCGGCCGACGTGAGGGTCATGCTGATGATGAGCGCGTCGTTCTCGTCATCCCACGTGAGGTCGTAGATGAGCCCGAGGTCGACGATGTTGATCCCGAGCTCGGGGTCCATGACGTCTTTGAGCGCCTCCTCGACCTTGTCGAAGAGGGCCGGAGCGAGAGCGACAGCCACGCTCAGATCACCGCCGGAGCGATGAAACGGTCGTAACCCTCGTTCTCGAGGCGGTCGGCGAGCTCGGGACCGCCCTGCTCGGCGACACGGCCGTCGACGAACACGTGCACGAAGTCGGGCTTGATGTAGCGCAGGATGCGCGTGTAGTGCGTGATGAGCAGGAGGCCGAGTCCGCTCTCGGCCTTCGCGCGGTTGACTCCCTCGGAGACGATCTTGAGGGCGTCGACGTCGAGTCCCGAGTCGGTCTCGTCGAGGATCGCGAACTTGGGCTTGAGCAGTTCGAGCTGGAGGATCTCGTGGCGCTTCTTCTCACCGCCGGAGAACCCCTCGTTGACGTTGCGCTCGGCGAAGGTCGAGTCCATGCGCAGGTTCGTCATCGACTCGCGCACGTCCTTGACCCAGCCGCGGAGTGCCGGGGCTTCGCCGTCGAGGGCGGTCTTCGCCGTCCTGAGGAAGTTGGAGACCGTGACGCCGGGGATCTCGACGGGGTACTGCATCGCGAGGAAGAGGCCGGCGCGGGCACGCTCGTCGACCGCCATGTCGAGCACCTCGGTTCCGTCGAGCTTCACGGAACCGCCCTCGACGTGATACTTCGGGTGGCCGGCGATCGTGTAGGCGAGCGTGGACTTGCCCGACCCGTTGGGGCCCATGATGGCGTGGATCTCCCCCTCGTTGACGGTGAGATCGACCCCCTTGAGGATCTGCTTGTTTCCCTGCTCGGTCTCGACGCTGACGTGCAGGTCGGTGATTTCGAGAACAGACATGTGGTGGTCGCTTTCTGGCTGGGTGGTCGGCGCGTCGCGGGGCGTTACGCGCTGACGGGCGAGGCGGGGTCGATGAAGACCTCGCCGCCCTCGATGGTCACGGGATAGACGGGGACCGGCTCGTAGGCCGGGAGGGTGATGGGCTTGCCGGTCTCGAGTGAGAACTTCGAGCCGTGCGCCCAGCACTCGAGGGTCGCGCCCTCGACGAACCCCTCGGCGAGCGAGATGTCGCCGTGGGTGCAGGTGTCGCCGATGGCGTGCACCGTTCCGCTCGAGTCTTTGACGACGGCGATCGGAAGGCCGTCGATGACGACACGCACTGCCGCGTCGACCTCGAGGTCGCCCTCGTCACAGATTTTCACAGCGGTCATGATCGGGGTGCCTCCTCAGACACGAGGGCCGCTTCGATCGCGGCTTCGAGCCGCGCTTCGAGCTCGGGGGACGGGATCTTCTGCACGACCTCGGCGAGGAACCCGCGGACGACGAGTCGTCTCGCGATGTCTTCGCTGATGCCGCGCGCCTGCAGGTAGAACAACTGCTCGTCGTCGAATCGTCCCGACGCGCTCGCGTGTCCGGCTCCCGCGATGTCTCCGGTCTCGATCTCGAGGTTCGGGATCGAGTCCGCTCGCGCACCGTCGGTGAGCAGGAGGTTGCGGTTCTGCTCGTAGCTGTCGGTCGCGACACCCGAGCGGCGGATGAGGACGTCGCCGATCCACACGGACCGCGCACCCGTTCCCTGCAGTGCGCCCTTGTAGGTCACGCGGGAGCGGGTGTTCTCGGCGTCGTGGTCGACGAAGACCTGCTGCTCGATGTGCTGGCCGGCGCTCGAGAAGTAGGCGCCGTAGAGCTCGGCGTCGCCACCGGGGGCGTCGAGGTGCACGGAGGGATTGATGCGGATGACGTCGCCGTCGAGAGAGACGACGATGTGCCGCAGTCGCGCGTCGCGACCGACACGGGCGAAGTGGCTCGCGAGGTGCACCGCGTCGTCGTCCCACTGCTGCACGCTCACGACCGTGAGGTCGGCGCCGTCTCCCACGACGATCTCGACGTTTTCGCTGAGAAGGGCCGATCCGGTGTTCTCGAAGTAGACCGTTCCGACGCTGTGCGGTCGTGCCGTGATGACGGTGTGAGCCGCTCGCGCACCGCTACCGAGCTCCGAGCGCGTGATGGTGACCGATTGCGGGGTCTCGCCGCCGATCGTCACCGCGAGGGCACGACCGAAGGTCGACCACGCGTTGGCCGCCGCGCGGTCCTCGGGTATTCCCGCCGAGCCGATGCGGTCGTCGTTGCGCCCGATCCACTCGATCGCGACGTCGGAGCCGACATCCACGGCGTCGAACGGCCAATCGCTCGCGTCGAGCGCACCGGCGGTGAGGCCCGTGAGCTTGTCGAGCGGGGAGAACTTCCACGCGACATCGCGATTGGTCACCGTCTCGAATCGGGTGACATCGGTCGACGCGAACCGCTCGGATCGCGTCTGCACGGGGACGTAACTCGATCCCCCGTCGGAGCGCGGCACGGGGCCGGCTTGCACGGGAGTCCCGTCGGGTGGCGTGATCGTCGCGTCGTCCGCCGACGGAGCGGTGTCGGTCGGGGAGGTAGCAGGGAGTGACATCTAGGAGGGACGTCCTTTCGATGGGGGCGCGACGGTCATCCGACGCTGCCCTCCATGCCCATCTCGATGAGCTTGTTGAGTTCGAGTGCGTATTCCATGGGGAGTTCGCGGGATATCGGCTCGATGAAGCCGCGCACGATCATAGCCATTGCTTCGTCTTCGGGCAGACCGCGGCTCTGCAGATAGAAGAGCTGCTCGGCACTCACTCGAGACACGGTGGCCTCGTGACCCATTTGAACGTCGTCCTCGCGGATGTCGGTCGTCGGGTAGGTGTCCGATCGCGAGATGGTGTCGACGAGCAGAGCGTCGCACCGCACGGTGTTCGCGGAGTGGTGGGCCCCCTCGGCGATGCGGATCTCGCCGCGGTACCCGGTGCGGCCTCCGCCTCGAGCGATCGACTTGGAGACGATCGACGATTGCGTGTACGGCGCCATGTGGACCATCTTCGCGCCGGCGTCCTGGTGCTGGCCGGGGCCCGCGAACGCGACCGAGAGGGTCTCGCCCTTGGCGCGCTCCCCCACGAGGTAGATCGACGGGTACTTCATCGTGACCTTCGACCCGATGTTGCCGTCGATCCATTCCATGGTCGCGCCCTCGTGGGCGATCGCGCGCTTCGTCACGAGGTTGTAGACGTTGTTCGACCAGTTCTGGATGGTCGTGTAGCGCACGCGCGCGTTCTTCTTGACGATGATCTCGACGACGGCCGAGTGCAGCGAGTCGCTCTTGTAGATCGGAGCCGTGCAGCCCTCGATGTAGTGAACGTACGATCCCTCGTCGGCGATGATGAGCGTTCTCTCGAACTGGCCCATGTTCTCCGTGTTGATGCGGAAGTACGCCTGGAGCGGGATCTCGACGTGCACGCCCTTGGGAACGTAGACGAACGATCCACCCGACCACACCGCCGTGTTGAGGGCGGCGAACTTGTTGTCCCCCTCGGGGATGACCGTTCCGAAGTACTCCTGGAAGATCTCCGGGTGCTCTTTGAGCGCCGTGTCGGTGTCCATGAAGATGACGCCCTGTGCTTCGAGCTCCGCGTTGATGGAGTGGAAGACGACCTCGGACTCGTACTGCGCGGCGACACCCGAGACGAGGCGCTGGCGCTCGGCCTCCGGGATGCCGAGCTTCTCGTACGTGTTCCGGATGTCTTCGGGGAGGTCCTCCCACGTCTGCGCCTGCTTCTCGGTCGAGCGCACGAAGTACTTGATGTTGTCGAAGTCGATGCCCGACAGATCGGCACCCCACGTCGGCATCGGTTTCTTCGCGAAGAGCGAGAGTCCTTTGAGGCGCTTCTTGAGCATCCATTCGGGTTCGCTCTTGAGCGCCGAGATGTCGGCGACGACCTCCGGGGAGATGCCCCGTTTCGCGGATGCGCCGGCGACGTCGGAGTCCGACCATCCGAACTCGTAGATGCCGAGGCTCTCGAGTTCGGGTCGTTCGATGAGTACGTCTGACATGGCTACCTCTTTCCTACCGACCACAACCACGGTGGCCGAGGTGGTATTCCGTTGTGCTGCCCCGAAGGACTCGCCCGTTCCGGGTGCGTGCTGCGTGAGTAGTCGGGGACCCGCCGTGATTGCGGTCCCGGTGCGACTGTGTGCGGCGTCGCAACCTGATCCAGGGCATGCATCTGGACTCGGCAATTCTACAGGTGCACGGTCGGCCGCGGGGCTGTCGAGCCTGTGAAGGCGCCTGGCGCACCGAGCGAGGACTCGGCCTCGGTCCCGGCCTCGGTTCCGTCTGGGGTCTCTCAGATTGTGCCGCCGTAGAATCGCCTCTCACGAGCGTCGTCGGCCAATCGGCTCACCCGCCGTACGACTTTCCGGGAGAGACATGAGTGGGCACGCCGACATCCGATCGATTCGAACTCGTTTCGTGGAGTGGCTGCCCCGCACGGTCGATCGTCGCGTGCGCGTCGCCGCGTGGGCCACGCTCATCGCGCAGACCCTCATCGTGGGCACCGGCGGGGCCGTGAGACTCACGGGATCGGGGCTCGGGTGCCCCACGTGGCCGCGCTGCACCCCGGAGTCGTTCATCAACACTCCGGAGATGGGCATCCACGGCATCATCGAGTTCGGCAACCGCTTGCTCACGTTCGCTCTCATCGCGATCGCCATCGTCATGTTCCTCTTCGTCGTGCGGATGCGCCGAGACCGCCCCGAGCTGTTCCGCCTCTCGGTCGTCATCGGGCTCGGAATCCCGTTCCAGGGCGTCATCGGAGGCATCACCGTGCTCACCGGGCTCAACCCCTACATCGTCGGACTCCACTTCGTTCTCTCGACCGTGCTCGTCGTCCTCTCGACGGTTCTGCTCTTCCGCGTCTATCGCGGGGCCCGGGGCGACTACGTCGCGGCACCACGCTGGTTCGTGCGAACCGCCTGGGTCTCCTCCGTCACGGTCGCGGTCACGATCGTCGTCGGCATCCTCGTGACCGGGTCGGGTCCGCACGCGGGAGACCACGGAGCGGCCCGCAACGACCTCGATCCCGAACTGATGCAGCACCTGCACAGCTACCCCGCATACGCGACCCTCGCGCTCACCCTCGTGCTGCTCGTCGCAGCCGTGCGACTGCGACTCGCGCGCGTCGTCCCCTTCGTGGTGGGGCTGCTCGCCGTCGAAGCGGTGCAGATCCTCGTGGGTATCACCCAGGCGCGGCTCGGACTGCCCGAGATCCTCGTCGGCATCCACATGGTTCTCGCATGTGTGCTCGCGAGCGCGATGACGGCCGTCATCCTCAGTATGAGGCAGCAGGTCGAGACCGAATCCGACGACGAGATCGCGACCCTCGAGGCCCGCGTCGCCGCCACGAACTAGCGGTCGGTCGACGCGGGCTACCCGTCACGGCGCCCGCGAGCGGCTGGTGCCCGACGGGAGTCAGAACGACAGCAGAGGGTCCACACCCACGGCGATGAAGAGCAGCGTGAGGTAGGAGATCGAGCTGTGGAAGACGCGCATCGGGCGCACGTCGCCCGGGCGGATCGCCCCGCTGTACAAACGGTGGGCCTCGAGGATGAACCATCCCCCGGCGACGATCGCGACAGCGGTGTAGACGATCCCCATCGACGCGACGGGGATGAGCAGCAGCGAGCACGCGACGGTAGCCCACGCGTAGAGCACCACCTGGAGGCCCACGAGAGTGCGGCCGCGCACGACCGCGAGCATCGGCACGTGCGCCTTCGCGTAGTCGGTGCGGTACTTCATCGAGAGCGGCCAGTAGTGCGGGGGCGTCCAGAGGAACACGACGAAGAAGAGGATGACGGGGGCCCACGCGATCGAGCCCGTGACGGCCGCCCATCCGATGAGCACCGGGAAGCACCCGGCGATACCGCCCCAGATGATGTTCTGCGACGTGCGGCGCTTGAGCCACATCGTGTAGACGACGACGTAGAAGAGGATCGCGAGGGCCGAGAACGCGGCGGCGAGCCACGTCGTCGTCGCGGCGAGCCACACGATCGAGACGACGCCGAGGATCCACGCGAAGACGAGAGCCTCGCGATCGGTCACCTCCCCCGTGACGAGGGGCCGGTTCTTCGTGCGGTCCATCACGCGGTCGATGTCGCGGTCGATGTAGCAATTGAACGCTCCCGCGGAGCCAGCACTCAGTGCGCCACCCACGAGCGTCGCGAGAACGAGCCACAGGCTCGGCAGACCGCCCTCGGCGAGAACCATGACGGGAGCCGTCGTCACGAGCAGAAGCTCGATCACGCGCGGTTTCGTGAGCGCGAGGTATGCCCGCGCTTTGCGCGCGAACCCGATCCGCTCGCGGGTCGCCGTCGGATGTGTGACTACGTCCATTGCTCCTCTAACGCGTGGATCTCCAGCGCAAAGTCTACCTCGACGCCTCCCTACGCTTTCCCGAGTGCGCGCGCAAGCCCGGTGCTCTGACGGCGAACACCGGGCGCTGTGAGGGTGCTCTCTCTATACTGGAAGCAGCTTGTCAGCCTCGAGCTCGCCCCGACTCCCCCTCACGGTGGTGTCGTCGCGCGCGACGATGTGAAGCACCGGTGCTCGATAGGCAAGTCACACCTCTACATCGTGGGGGCGAGCGCCGATGGCGGTCGCGCCCACCGCGAACGAAGGGTCATCAATCCGTGTCAGCTCTCCAGTGGGATCCCATCGACAGCCGAGCGGTAGACACCGCGCGAATCCTCGCGGCTGACGCCGTCGAGAAGGTCGGCAACGGCCACCCGGGAACCGCGATGAGCCTCGCTCCCGCCGCCTACCTCCTGTTCCAGAAGGTCATGCGCCGCGACCCGAGCGACAGCACCTGGATCGGCCGCGACCGGTTCATCCTCTCCGTCGGTCACAGCTCGCTCACGCAGTACACGCAGTTCTACCTCGGCGGCTACGGTCTCGAGCTCGACGACCTCAAGGCGCTCCGCACCTTCGAGTCGAAGACGCCGGGTCACCCCGAGTACGGCCACACCGACGGCGTCGAGATCACGACGGGTCCGCTCGGCCAGGGCCTCGCCTCCGCCGTGGGCTTCGCCTACGCCGCCCGCTTCGAGCGCGGTCTCTTCGACCCCGAGGCTCCCACCGGCTCGAGCCCGTTCGACCACCACGTCTACGTGATCGCGGGCGACGGCGACCTGCAGGAGGGCATCACGAGCGAGGCATCCTCGCTCGCCGGCCACCAGCAGCTCGGCAACCTCATCGCGATCTACGACTCCAACCAGATCTCGATCGAAGACGACACGAACATCGCCTTCACCGAAGACGTCAAAGCGCGCTACGAGGCCTATCACTGGCAGGTGCAGGTCGTCGACTGGAAGAAGACGGGCGACTACGTCGAAGACGTCGAGGAGCTCAACCGTGCGATCGACGCGGCCAAGGCCGAGACGACGAAGCCGTCGCTCATCATCCTCCGCACCATCATCGGGTGGCCGTCGCCCAAGAAGCAGAACACCGGCAAGATCCACGGCTCCGCGCTCGGTGCCGAAGAGCTCGCGGCCGTGAAGACGGTTCTCGGGTTCGACCCCGAGCAGTCGTTCCAGGTCGACGACGACGTCATCGCCCACACGCGCAAAGCCGTCGAGCGTGGCCAGGCGGCTCACGCCGAATGGAACGAGCAGTTCGACGCGTGGGCTAAGGCGAACCCCGAGCGCAAGGTCCTCCTCGACCGCGTTCTCGCCGGCGACCTCCCCGAGGGTGTCGTCGACGCGCTCCCCGTCTTCGAGTCGGGCAAAGACGTGTCGACTCGCGCCGCATCGGGCAAGGTGCTCAACGCGCTCGGGCCGGTCATCCCCGAGCTCTGGGGCGGTTCGGCCGACCTCGCCGAGTCGAACAACACGACCCTCGAGGCCTCCCCCTCCTTCGTTCCCGCGGAGCACTCGACAGGCGAGTGGACCGGAAACGAGTACGGCCGCGTGCTGCACTTCGGAATCCGCGAGCACGCTATGGGCGCGATCCTCAACGGCATCGTCCTCCACGGCAACACCCGCCCCTTCGGCGGAACGTTCCTCATCTTCAGCGACTACATGCGCCCCGCGGTTCGACTCGCTGCTCTCATGCAGGCGCCGTCGATCTTCGTCTGGACCCACGACTCCGTCGCGCTCGGCGGCGACGGACCGACGCACCAGCCGGTCGAGCAGCTGTGGTCGCTCCGCGCGATCCCCGGACTCGACGTCGTGCGACCCGCCGACGCCAACGAGACCGCTCACGCGTGGCACGCCATTCTGGGACGTCGTCGCGGACCCGCGGGCATCGTCCTCTCGCGCCAGAACCTCCCGGTCTTCCCGCGAGGCGAGGGCGCAGCCGAGGGCGAGACTTTCGCCTCGGCCGAGGGCACAGGCAAGGGCGCATACGTTCTGGCCGACGCCGCAACCGGTTCCCCCGACGTCATCCTCATCGCGACGGGCTCCGAGGTGCAGTTCGCCATCGAGGCCCGCGAAGCGCTCGCGGCCGAGGGAATCGGCGCTCGCGTCGTCTCGGCACCGAGCCTCGAGTGGTTCTCGGAGCAGTCAGACGAGTACCGCGAGTCGGTTCTCCCGACATCGGTCAAGGCCCGCGTCTCCGTCGAGGCGGGGATCGCCCTCGGCTGGCGCGAGTACGTCGGTGACAGCGGTCGCAGTGTGTCGATCGAGCACTTCGGTGCCTCGGCCGACTACGAGACCCTCTACCGCGAATTCGGCATGACGACCGAGCACGTCGTCTCCGCAGCAAAAGAATCTCTGGCCGCCGCTCAGGCCACCAGCAACTGAGAGAAGAAGACATGACTGAGAACACCACTCCCACCAAAGCTCTCTCCGAGGTCGGGGTCAGCATCTGGCTCGACGACCTCTCCCGCGAACGGATCAACTCCGGCGGGCTGCAGAAGCTCATCGCCGAGAAGAACGTCGTGGGCATCACGACCAACCCGACCATCTTCGCGAGCGCTCTCGCGAAGGGCGAGGCCTACGACGCGCAGATCTCCGAGCTCGCCGCGAAGGGCACGAACGTGACCGACGCCGTCTTCGAGATCACCACGGACGACGTCGCCGCCGCGAGTGACATCTTCCGCGAGGTGTACGACTCGACCTCGGGCTTCGACGGTCGCGTGTCGATCGAGGTCGAGCCCGGGCTCGCCCACGACGCCGCCGGAACCTTCGAGGAGGCCAAGCGACTGTGGGCCAAGGTCGCGCGCCCCAACGCGATGATCAAGATCCCCGCGACGGTCGAGGGCCTCGAGGCCATCGCCGACACCATCGGTGAGGGCATCAGCGTCAACGTGACCCTCATCTTCAGCCTCGAGCGCTACCGCGAGGTCATCAACTCCTACCTCACGGGTCTCGAAAAGGCGAAGTCGAAGGGCATCGACCTCTCGACCATCCACTCGGTCGCGTCGTTCTTCGTGTCGCGCGTCGACACCGAGATCGATAAGCGACTCGAGGCCATCGGCACCGACGAGGCCGTTTCGCTCAAGAGCAAGGCGGGCGTTGCGAACGCCCAGCTCGCCTACCAGGTCTTCGAGCAGTCGTTCTCGAGCGAGCGGGCGTCGCAGCTCCTCACCGGCGGTGCGAACAAGCAGCGCCCGCTCTGGGCGTCCACGGGGGTCAAAGACCCGAACCTGCCCGACACGCTCTACGTGACCGAGCTCGCCGTCACCGACACCGTCAACACGATGCCCGAGAAGACCCTCGAGGCCACGTTCGACCACGCCGAGGTCACCGGGGATGCCGTGACCGGCTCCTACGACGCCGCGAACGGCGTGCTCGACGCGCTCGACCGCCTCGGCATCTCCTACGACGAGGTGACAGCGCAGCTCGAGACCGAGGGCGTCGACAAGTTCGTCGTGTCGTGGAACGAACTGCTCGACACCGTGACCGCAGCGCTCGAAGCATCGGCGTCGGCGAGTCAGCCGGGCGCCGACAACTCCGAGCCCGCGACGATCACCCCGGAGAGCGCACAGTGAGCTTCGACATCGCGGTCACCGGCCCCGCCGCCGAGGCGGTCGCTCGCGTCGTTCCGACGCTTGTCGCCGACGGCGTCGCCTCCGGCATCATGACGCAGAACGGCTCCCTCTGGGGTCCGGACGCCGAGTCCGAGGCGACCAAGCGTCTCGGGTGGGTCGAGGCCGTCGCCATCTCGCAGACGCTGGTTCCCGGCATCCTCGAGTTGCGCGACGCGCTGCGCGACCGCGGTGTCGACCACATCGTGCTCGGGGGGATGGGCGGCTCCTCGCTCGCCCCCGAGGTCATCACGAAGACCGCGGGAGTCGAGCTCACGGTTCTCGATGCCACGGCCCCGGGTCAAGTGCTCGCGGCTCTCGGCGACAGGCTCTCGACGACCGCCGTCGTCATCTCGTCGAAGTCCGGTTCGACAGTCGAGACCGACAGCCAGAAGCGCGTCTACGAGCACGCTTTCCGCTCGGCGGGTATCGATCCGGTCGAGCGCATCGTCATCGTCACCGATCCCGGATCGCCGCTCGACGAATCCGCTCGCTCCGACGGCTACGCGGTGTTCAACGCCGACCCGAACGTCGGAGGTCGCTACTCGGCTCTCACGGCGTTCGGTCTCGTTCCGTCGGGGCTCGCGGGCGTCGACATCGAGGCCCTCCTCGACGAGGCGGGATCGGTGAGCCTCCAGCTCGCCCTCGACAACGACGAGAACCCCGGTCTCGTGCTCGCCGCGGCGATCGCGGGGACCTCGCCCCTCAAAGACAAGCTCGGCATCGTCTCCGACGGAACCCACATCGTCGGGTTCGGCGACTGGGTCGAGCAGCTCATCGCCGAGTCGACAGGAAAGGACGGCCGCGGTCTCCTGCCTGTCGTGCTCGAGATCGACGCGCCCGAGATCGGGGCATCCATTCCCGACCTCCAGATCGTGCGACTCGTCGAGAGCCGCAAGGAGACCGAGGAGGTCGCCGACGGCGAGATCGAGATCAGCGGCACCCTCGGTGCTCAGATCCTCGTCTGGGAGTTCGCGACGGCCGTCGCCGGTCGCCTTCTCGGCATCAACCCGTTCGACCAGCCCGACGTCGAGTCGGCCAAGATCGCGACGCGCGGTCTTCTCGACGCGCGCCCCGAGGCGACGGAGCCGCTCTTCGTCGAAGACGGCATCGAGGTGCGGGGAACCGCGTCCGCGTCGTCGTCGGTGCGCACCGCCGTCGACGAGCTTCTCGCGCAACTGGGCCACGACGGCTACGTCGCGATCCAGGCCTACGTCGACCGCACGGCGCTTCCCGAGCTCGCCGAGCTGCGCTCGCTTATCGCGGCACGCACGGGTCGTCCCGTGACGTTCGGATGGGGACCGCGGTTCCTGCACTCCACGGGCCAGTTCCACAAGGGTGGGCCGGCGGTCGGAGTGTTCCTGCAGATCACGGCGACGGAGACCGTCGACCTCGACATCCCCGAGCGTCCGTTCACCTTCGGTCAGCTCATCGCCGCGCAAGCGGCGGGCGACGCGAGCGTGCTCGTCGACCACGGTCGGCCGGTCGTCACGCTCACGCTCACCGACGGGGCGGCGTCGGCCACGACGCTCTCCCGCATCCTCGCCTGACGGCCGGGATCCCGCTCTACTTCGCAGTCAATTAGGAGACGTATGTCGCCGGTGGATATCACCCCGGAGTTCAACCCGCTGAGAATCGCGAGCGATCGCCGACTCAACCGCATCGCCGGCCCCAGCGGCCTCATCATCTTCGGGGTTACCGGAGACCTGTCACGCAAGAAGCTCATGCCGGCGGTGTACGACCTCGCCAACCGGGGGCTCCTGCCCCCGGGGTTCGCCCTCGTCGGGTTCGCCCGCCGGGACTGGGACACCCAGGACTTCGAGCAGGTCGTTTACGACGCGGTCAAGCAGTACTCGCGGACTCCGTTCGACGAGGATGTCTGGAAGCAACTGGCTCAGGGAATCCGTTTCGTCCAGGGAGAGTTCGACGACGACGCCGCGTTCGCGCAGCTGAAGGAGACGGTCGAGGAGCTCGACGAGCACCGCGGAACCATGGGAAACCACGCGTTCTACCTGTCGATCCCGCCGAAGTCGTTCCCGCAGGTCACCGAGCAGCTCCGTCGCTCGGGGCTCGCCGAGCAGAAGGACGGCCAGTGGCGGCGCGTCGTGATCGAGAAGCCCTTCGGGAGCGATCTGAAGACCGCGCGTGAGCTCAACGACGTCGTCGAGTCGGTGTTCCCCGCCGACTCGGTGTTCCGCATCGACCACTATCTCGGCAAAGAGACGGTGCAGAACATCCTCGCGCTGCGCTTCGCCAACCAGCTCTACGAACCCCTGTGGAACTCGAACTACGTCGACCACGTGCAGATCACGATGGCCGAGGACATCGGGGTCGGAGGCCGAGCGGGGTACTACGACGGTATCGGCGCCGCGCGCGACGTCATCCAGAACCACCTCCTGCAGCTTCTCGCCCTCACCGCGATGGAGGAGCCCGTCTCATTCGACGCCGCAGACCTGCGGGCGGAGAAAGAGAAGGTGCTCTCCGCCGTGCGGCTGCCGAAGGACCTCTCCACGGCGACCGCTCGAGGTCAGTACTCGAGCGGTTGGCAGGGAGGCGAGAAGGTCCTCGGATTCCTGGAGGAAGACGGGATGGATCCCGGTTCGCTCACCGAGACCTACGCCGCGATGCGCCTCGACATCGGCACGCGGCGGTGGGCGGGAGTGCCGTTCTACTTGCGTGCGGGCAAGCGACTCGGGCGTCGCGTCACGGAGATCGCCGTCGTGTTCAAGCGCGCTCCCCAGCAGCTCTTCGCCGAGAGTCAGACCTCGGCTCTCGGGCAGAACGCCCTCGTCATCCGCGTGCAGCCCGACGAGGGGGTCACGATCCGTTTCGGGTCCAAGGTTCCCGGCGCCGGCGTGCAAGTGCGCGACGTCACCATGGACTTCGGCTACGGTCACGCCTTCACCGAAGCGAGCCCCGAAGCCTACGAGCGACTCATCCTCGACGTGCTCCTCGGTGACCCGCCGCTCTTCCCCCGCCACCAGGAGGTGGAGTTGAGCTGGAAGATCCTCGACCCCATCGAGGAGTTCTGGGCCACCCAGGGCCAGCCCGAGCAGTACCGCCCCGGAACCTGGGGTCCCGATTCCGCCGACCGGCTGCTCGCTCGCGACGGCCGCACCTGGAGACGCCCATGATCGTCGACCTGCCAGACACCACGACGAGTCGCATCTCGAAGACCCTCGTCAAGATCCGCGAGGAGGGCGGCGCCGTCGCCCTCGGTCGCGTGCTGACCCTCGTGATCTCGACGTCGCTCGGGCACGAAGAGGAGGCGATCGAGGCGGCGAACGATGCCTCTCGCGAGCACCCCATGCGCGTCATCGTCATCTCGACCGCGGGCTCGGGCGCGACCTCGGACGAGGGCACGCGGCTCGACGCGCAGATCCGCGTCGGTGGCGACGCCGGAGCGAGCGAGGTCATCGTTCTCAAGGCCCACGGTGAGATGAGCAGAGACGAAGAGGGTCTCGTCACCGGACTCCTGCTGCCCGACGCTCCCGTCGTCGCGTGGTGGCCGGGCGAGGCTCCGGATGTCGTCTCGACCTCGCCGCTCGGACGCATCGCGCAGCGCCGCATCACCGACGCCGCGGCGCAGCCCGATCCCCGCCGCTTCCTCGAGCACCTCTCGGCGACCTACGCGCCCGGCGACACCGACTTCGCCTGGACGAGGCTCACCCTGTGGCGCGCCCAGCTCGCCGCGGTGCTCGACCAGCCCCCGTTCGAACCGATCCTCGCCGCGAACGTGCACGGGGCCGAGGCGTCGCCGTCGACGAGTCTTCTCGCCGCGTGGTTGCGCCTGCAATTGGAACTCCCGGTGGAACACACCATCACGGAGTCCCCGGTCGGATCGAGCGGCATCCACGGTGTCGTCTTGAACCGCGCGTCCGGCGACATCGAGCTCGAGCGGTCGCAGCCCAACATCGTGACTCTCGTGCAACCCGGGCAGCCGACCCACGACATCTCGCTCCCCCGGCGCTCGATGCGCGAGTGCCTCGCTGAAGAGCTTCGACGACTCGACCCCGACGACCTCTTCGGCCACGTCATCACCCACGGCTTCTCCGTGAGTGGCGACGACGTCGATACGTCCACGAAGGTCGGAAAGGGCCCCGAATGAGCGCGGATCGCCGAGTTCTCGTCCACCAGGACGCCGCGGGTCTCGCGGGCGCGGTCGCCGCGCGCTTCATCACGAAGGTCATCGACCTCCTCGACGAGAAGCCCGAGGTGCACATCGCGCTCACGGGCGGTGGGGTCGGCACCGGCATCCTGCGGGCCATCGCCGAGTCGGGCGCGCGGGATTCGATCGACTGGTCTCGAGTGCACGTGTGGTGGGGCGACGAGCGGTGGGTGCCGCGAGGCGACTCCGACCGCAACGACACGGGAGCGTTCGAGGCCCTGCTGTCTCACGTGGCCGTGCGTGACGACCGAGTGCACACCTTCCCGGCGAGTGACGACGGAATGGACCTCGACGAGGGTGCGGATGCCTACGCGTCGACCCTCCGCGACGCGGCGTCCGACGGCGCCGACTTCCCCGTGTTCGACATCCTGTTCCTCGGCGTCGGACCCGACGGCCACATCGCATCGCTCTTTCCGGACAGTGCCGGGGTCGAGACCACGGGGCGGTCGGTCATCGCCGTGCGCGAGTCACCCAAGCCGCCGTCGGAGCGCTTGAGCCTCACTTTCGACGTCATCAACAACGCCGATCGCATCTGGCTGTGCCTCGCCGGGGCGGACAAGGCATCCGCTCTCGGCCTCGCTCTCGCGGGAGCAGGCCCGTCGTCGGTGCCCGCCTCGGGTGCGCGCGGGCGCAAGCGCACCGTGTTCTTCGTCGACAGCGCGGCGGCCGCCGAAGTTCCCGAAGATCTCATCAGCAGCGAGTACTGACACTCTCGCACCGCACACGACGACATTGGGCCCCTCCGATCGGAGGGGCCCAGTGTCGTTGAGACAGCTACGTCGTGGCTTCTACTTCTCCGACGCGATGCGCGCACGCCGCGTGCGGAGTGCGACGATCGCCTCGTTGAGGAGCTCCGCGGCCTCTTCTTCGGTGCGGCGCTCTTTCACGTAGGCGAGATGGGTCTTGTACGGCTCGAGCTTCGCGAGGCTCGGGGGGTTCTCTTTGTCTCGCCCCGCGGGGAGACCCGATTGCGGGGAGTCGATCGTTTCGGGGATCTCCTCGTCGGGGAGGGCCGCGGAGAAGTACCGCACCGTCTCGTTGCCGAGGGCGTCCCAGTACGACACGGCGATCCGGTCGGCGTGGAAACCCCGATCCTGCTCACCCATGGGGCCGGCACCGACCCGCGATCCTCTGATTGCACTTCCGCCAGAAGCCATGACGTTCCTAACCCACGCTGTCGAATTTGGTGATGAGCCCGAGCACGATGATGCACGTGATCCAGAACAGCCCGAGGATCACCGTGATGCGATTGAGGTTGCGCTCGGCGACCCCGGACGCACCGAGGTTCGAGGTGACTCCCCCACCGAACATGTCGGAGAGACCGCCGCCGCGCCCCTTGTGCAAGAGGATGAGCAGGGTCAGCAGGATGCTCACGATGCCGAGCAACACCTGCAGGATGACCTGGAGAATTTCCACAAAAAGCCTTTCGGGACCGCGGTAAAACCGTTGATCAGTATAACGGCAGGTCAGACACCGACATGCTTCTGGAAGCGAACGATGCTCGAGAACTCGTCGATGTCGAGGCTCGCGCCACCGACGAGGGCGCCGTCGATGTCGGCTTCGCGCAGGAAGCCTGCGATGTTGCCCGACTTGACCGAACCGCCGTAGAGGATGCGCGTGGCTGCAGCCACGTCGTCACCGAGTGCCTCGGCGATGACCGCGCGAAGCGGCGCCGCGACCTGCTGCGCTTGATCGGGCGTCGCGGCCTGACCGGAGCCGATGGCCCAGACGGGCTCGTACGCCACCACGATGTCCGACCCCGCGGGGAGTGCCGCGAGGATGGTACGCAATTGGGCGACGGGCACGGCACTCGGACCGTGCTTCTCGAGGTCGTCGGCGGTCTCCCCGACGCAGATGACCGGGACGAGTCCGTGCTTCACGGCCGCCGCGGCTTTCGCGCCGACGATCTCGTCGGTCTCACCGTGGAGGGTGCGTCGCTCGGAGTGGCCGACGAGCACGTATCGGCAATCGAGGGCCGCGAGGAACGCACCCGAGATCTCGCCGGTGTACGCGCCGCTGTCGTGCTGCGAGACATCCTGACCGCCGTACTGGATCGGCAGTTTGTCGGCACCCACGAGCGTCTGCACCGAGCGGATGTCGGTGAACGGCGGAAACACCGCTACGTCGATTCCGTCGAAGTCGACGCTCGCGTCTTTGAGGCTCCACGCGAGCTTCTGCACGAAGGCGATCGCCTGAAGGTGGTCGAGGTTGAGCTTCCAGTTGCCCGCGATCAGCGGGATGCGAGCTGCCGGCGTGGTCACGCTTGCCATCCGAGTATCTCCAGTCCTGGGAGTCGCTTGCCCTCGAGGAACTCGAGGCTCGCGCCGCCTCCCGTCGAAATGTGCCCGAACTGGTCGTCCGAGAATCCGAGTGCGCGCACGGCGGCTGCCGAGTCGCCACCTCCGACGACGGAGAGTCCGCTGACGTCGGTGAGGGCGGACGCGACGGCGCGCGTGCCTTCCGCGAACGCGTCGATCTCGAACACGCCCATGGGGCCGTTCCAGAAGACCGTCGTCGACGCGCGGATGACCTCGGCGAACCGTGCTGCGGAGTCCGGGCCGATGTCGAGACCGAGTCCCGAGGCGCCGAAGTCGGTGTCCTGCATGGCGTCGGCGGGGGTGACGACGTGCTCGGCGTCGGCTCCGAATTTCGAGGCCACGACGATGTCCGTCGGAAGCACGATGTCGACACCGTGTCGCTTCGCCTCGTCGAGGTATCCCTTGACGGTGTCGATCTGGTCTCGCTCGAGCAGGCTCGCACCGACCTCGTGTCCGAGAGCGGCGAGGAAGGTGAAGACCATTCCGCCTCCGACGAGGATGGAGTCGACCCTCGGCAGCAGGTGGTCGATGACGCCGAGCTTGTCGGAGACCTTCGAGCCGCCGAGCACGACCGTGTACGGTCTCTCGGGCGATTCGGTCAGACGGTCGAGCACTTCGAGCTCGCTCGCGATGAGAGTGCCCGCAGCACTCGGAAGCAGAGTCGCGAGTTCGTAGACGCTCGCTTGCTTGCGGTGCACGACACCGAAACCGTCGGAGACGTAGGCGTCGCCGAGGTCGGCGAGCTCGGACGCGAACTCGGCGCGCTCGGCATCGTCTTTGGACGTCTCGCGCGCATCGAAGCGGAGATTCTCGAGCACGACCACCTGGCCGTCCTCGAGGGCGTCGACGGCCGAGCGCGCGGCGGGTCCGACGGTGTCGTCGGCGAAGACGACACTCGACCCGAGGAGCGTGCTGAGACGCTGCGCGACCGGTGCGAGCGAGAACTCGGAGTTCGGCTTGCCGTCGGGTCGTCCGAGGTGCGAGATGACGACGACGCGCGCCCCCGCTGCCGACAGTTCGGACACTGTCGGCAGCGAGGCGCGGATACGGCCGTCGTCGGTGATCTCGCCGTTCTTCAGTGGAACGTTGAGATCACAGCGCACGACGACGCGCTTGCCCGCGAGAGACCCGAGCGATTCGATGGTGCGAAGCGACACGGGGATCTCAGAGCTGCGCGGCGACGTACTCGGTGAGGTCGACGAGGCGGTTCGAGTAGCCCCACTCGTTGTCGTACCACGACGCGACCTTGATCTGCGACCCGATGACCTTGGTGAGGCCGGCGTCGAAGATCGACGAGTGCGGGTCGCCGACGATGTCGCTCGAGACGATGGGGTCTTCGGTGTACTTGAGGATGCCCTTGAGGTCACCCTCCGACGCCGCCTTGTACGCCGCATTCACTTCTTCGACCGTGACGGTCGAGGAGGTCTCGATCGTGAGGTCGGTGATCGAGCCGGTCGGCACGGGAACGCGGAGCGCGTAACCGTCGAGCTTGCCGACGAGCTCGGGGATCACGAGGCCGAGGGCCTTCGCGGCACCCGTGCTCGTGGGGATGATGTTGAGAGCCGCGGCGCGCGCACGACGGAGGTCGCTGTGCGGGCCATCCTGCAGGTTCTGGTCCGCGGTGTACGCGTGAACCGTCGTCATGAGCCCACGCTCGATACCGAAGTTGTCGAGCAGCACCTTGGCGAGCGGCGCGAGGCAGTTCGTGGTGCACGAGGCGTTGGAGATGACGTCGTGCACGGAGGAGTCGTAGGTGTCCTCGTTGACTCCGAGCACGAGTGTCGCGACGTTGTCGCCCGTCGCGGGAGCCGACACGAGAACCTTCTTGGCGCCGGCGGTGATGTGCTTGCGGGCGTCGTCGGCCTTCGTGAAGAAGCCCGTCGACTCGATGACGATGTCGACACCGAGCTCGCCCCAGGGGAGGTTCGCGGGGTCGCGCTCGGCGAACACCTTGATGGCCTTGCCGTTGACGACGATCGAGTCGCCGTCGAGCTCGACGGACGCGTCGAGGCGACCGCTGATGGAGTCGTATTTGAGAAGGTGCGCGAGCGCCTTGTTGTCGGTGAGGTCGTTGACCGCGACGATCTCGAGGTCGCTGCCCTTGGCGAGGGCGGCGCGGAAGTAGTTGCGGCCGATTCGGCCGAAGCCGTTGATACCGATCTTGACAGTCACGGGGACTCCTGAGGTGTCGGGCGCCCAGGGCGCACGGTGATGTGGGGGTGGAGGATGAGGGAGGTGGGGAGCCCGGCCGGAGCCGGGCTCTCGGCCGCTACGACAGTAGCAGCAGGCCCGTGGTCTTCTCGCGAGCCGTCTCGAAGCGCGATTGCACGTTCGACCAGTCGACGATGTTCCAGAATGCCTTCACGTAGTCGGCGCGCACGTTCTGGTAGTCGAGGTAGTACGCGTGCTCCCAGACGTCGAGCATGAGCACGGGAACGATGCCCGCGGCGAAGTTGCTCTGCTGGTCGAAGAACTGCTGGATGATGAGGCGCTGGCCGATCGAGTCCCATGCGAGCACCGACCATCCCGAACCCTGCACTCCGAGTGCCGCGGCGGTGAAGTGGGCCGCGAACTTGTCGAACGAACCGAAGTTGTCGTCGATCGCGGCGGCGAGCTCACCCGTGGGCTTGTCTCCCCCGTCTGGCGACATGTTGGTCCAGAAGATCGAGTGGTTGACGTGGCCGCCGAGGTTGAAGGCGAGGTCCTTCTCGAGCTTGTTGACGTTGGCGAGCGAGTCGGTGTCCCGAGCTTCGGCGAGGGCGGCGAGAGCGGTGTTCGCACCCGTCACGTACGCCTGGTGGTGCTTGCTGTGGTGCAGCTCCATGATCTTGCCGCTGATGCTGGGCTCGAGGGCCGCGTAGTCGTATGGCATCGAGGGAAGGGTGTATTCGACCATTGGTTGTCTCCTTGCGTTGTGATGCTCCGGGCACTGAACCGTGCTCTCGGGGTGACCTATCCAGTCTACTTACGGCTAACCGCGCGCGGGCGGGGTTGCTTCCCGCGGGGTGACAATCTCAGCGGATGTTCAACAGTGGGTGACCGCGCCGCTGCGCATCACGCGTCGTCGTAGTCGGGGGGCAGGTTGGCGTCGGTTCCCGGAATGCCGAGGTCGACGGCTTTCTTGTCGGCCATCGCGAGCAACCGCCGGATGCGCCCGGCCACCGCGTCTTTCGTCATCGGCGGGTCGGCGTGGTGACCGAGCTCGTCGAGGCTCGAATCACGGAAGTTGAGGCGCAGTTCGCCGGCGTAGCGCAAGTGGTCCGGCACGTCGCCGTCGAGGATCTCGAGGGCGCGCTCGACGCGAGCGCACGCGGCCACAGCGGCCTGGGCCGATCGGCGCAGGTTGGCGTCGTCGAAGTTGACGAGGCGGTTGGCGGTCGCGCGCACCTCGCGGCGCTGACGCAGTTCTTCCCAGTTGACGACGGTCGTCGCGGCACCCATGTGCTTGAGCATCGCGCTGATCGACTCGCCGTCGCGGATGACGACGCGGTGGATGCCGCGGACCTCCCTGGCCTTCGCCGCGACACCGAGGCGCCCGGCGGCACCGACGAGAGCCATGGCCGATTCGTTTCCCGGGCACGTGATCTCCAGGGCGGCCGACCTCCCCGGATCGGTGAGTGATCCGTGGGCGAGGAATGCTCCGCGCCACACCGCGGCGAGCGATTCGACGCTCCCCGTCGTGAGCTTGTTGGGTAGTCCGCGGATCGGTCGGCGGCGGGCGTCGAGGAGCCCGGTCTGTCGAGCGAGGGTCTCTCCGCCCTCGAGAACGCGCACGAGGTAGTGACTCGTGCGGCGCAGCCCCGATGCCGAGATGACCGAGATCTCGCTGCGCACGCCGTAGAGCTCGGCGAGGTCTTTGCGCACGCGACGTGCCAGTTGCGCGGTGTCGAGTTCCGATTCCACGGCGATGCGCCCGGAGATGAGGTGCAGCCCTCCGGAGAATCTCAGGATCGTCGCGAGTTCGGCCGCGCGCACCGCGGTCTTGGAGACCTCTATTCGAGCGAGTTCGTCCTTGACGTCGGCGGTGAGGGCCACTGAGGGTGTTTCCTTTGCTGTCGGGACTGTCGAGGGGAGCGCGTGAAGGCGAGGTCGGGTCTCGTCACTCGCGTCCGAGGTCGCGGTGCTTGACGCTCACGGCCACTCCGGGCTGTTCTCGCAGTCGCGCGGCGATGGCCTGCGTGACGGCGACCGAGCGGTGTTTTCCGCCGGTGCAGCCAATGGCGATCGTAGCGTGTCTCTTGTTCTCGCGTTGATACCCGGCGAGCACGGGGGCGATCGCCGCGACGTATCCCTCGATGAACGAGACCGCGCCCTCCTGCTGCAGCACGTAGTCGCTCACCTCCTTGTCGAGGCCCGTGTGTGCGCGCAGCTCGGGCACCCAGAACGGGTTCGGCAGAAAGCGCATGTCGGCCACCATGTCGGCGTCGGCGGGGAGTCCGTACTTGTATCCGAAGCTCAAGAGCGAGAGCTGAAGGCCGGGTGAGTCCTCTTTCGCGAAGCTCTCGCCGATCTTCATCGCGAGCTGGTGGATGTTGAGATCGGAGGTGTCGATGATGAGATCACTCGACTCCCGCATCTCGAGCATGAGCTCGCGCTCGGCGGAGATGCCGTCGAGGATCGTTCCGTCGGCTTGCAGTGGATGCGGCCGTCGGACCTGCTCGAAGCGGCGCACAAGCGCGGCGTCGGTGGCCTCGAGGAACAGCACGCGCAATTGCGTGCCGTGTCTGAGCGATTCGACCGTCTCATGCAGATCGGTGAAGAGGTCTCCTCCGCGCACATCCACGACGGCGGCGATCTTCGGAAGGGCGTTGCCGGCGCGCGTCGCGAGGTCGACGAGCGGCGGCAGCATCTGGGGTGGCAGGTTGTCGACGACATACCAGCCGTGGTCCTCGAGGGCGTTCCCGACCGTCGAGCGGCCCGCCCCCGACATGCCGGTGACGATGAGGAGTTCTTGGCCTTCGTGCTCGTCGCTCATGGTGTGTGCTCGCGCTCCCCTTCGTGACTGTGCTCCGTCGACCCTCGGCTCCGTCAAGCCTAGCGACGCACCCGCGCGGCGGTGACCGCGCGGATGGCCCACTCACTCCCTCAGCGTGCGGTAGATGGTCTCGGCGAGACCCGGTCCGATGCCCTTGACCTCGGCGATGAGGTCGGGGGTCGCGGCGCGCAGTTGTTTGACCGAGCCGAAGTGTCTCAAGAGCTCTCGCACGCGTGCGGGTCCGAGACCGGGGATGTCGTCGAGGGCCGACGTGATGTCGTTTCGGCGCTTGGAGCGCTGGTAGCTGATGGCGAATCGGTGCGCTTCGTCTCGCATCCGCTGGAAGAGGAACAGTGCGTCGCTGTTGCGAGGGAGAATCACGGGGTAGTCGGAGTCCGGGAGCCAGATCTCCTCGAGCCGCTTCGCGATTCCGCACAACTGGATGTCGGTGACTCCGGCCTCGGCGAGGGCACGCGCGGCGGCCGCCACTTGCGGCTGGCCCCCGTCGACGACGAGCAGGTTGGGGCGGTAGGCGAACTTCTTGACCGATTGCTCGTCGTCTGCCGCTCGCGTCGTCTCCTCCCCCACGCTCGCGAGTCGCCGACTGAGTGTCTGGTAGATCGACTGGGTGTCGTCGGTCGACTCGGGGATGCTGAAGCGGCGGTACTGGTCTTTGCGGGGCAGGCCGTCTTCGAAGACGACCATCGACGCGACGATGTTGGTTCCGCTCAGATGGGAGACGTCGTAGCACTCCATGCGCAAGGGCGCGTCGGGCATCTTGAGGGCGGCCTGGATGTCGGCGAGAGCTTGCGAGCGTGCGACGAAGTCGCCGCTGCGCCTCGTCTTGTAGAGCATGAGCGCGTTCTTCGCGTTCGACGTGACGGTCTGCGCGAGGGCGGCTTTGTCGCCGCGCTGGGCTGTGCGCAGGCTCACGCGACCCGTGCCCGCTCCACGGTCGGAGCGGATGCCCGTGAGGAGCTGCTCGAGAGCGGCGGCATCGGTGGGGAGTTCGGGAACGATGACCTCCCTCGGGGGTGCGACGTCGTCGTACGCGTTCTGCACGACCGTGTCGACAAGAGCGCCGAGGTCGAGATCGAGCTCCTTGTCGACGACCCAGCTGCGCACCCCGCGGATGCGGCCGCCCCGCACGATGAACTGCTGCACCGCCGCCGCGAGCTCGTCGTGCGCGATGCCGAAGATGTCGGCGTCGACGTCGTCGTGGAGCACGACGGTGCTCTTCGAGAGCGCCGCTTCGAGCGCTCCGATCTGGTCGCGGTATCGCGCAGCCGACTCGAAGTCGAGCTCGCCGGAGGCGCGCTTCATCTTCGATGTGAGCTCGCCGAGGTATCGCGAATCGTTGCCTGCCATGAACGAGGCGAAGTCGAGGGCGATGGCCTTGTGGTCGGATTTGGTGATGCGACCGACGCACGGCGCCGCACACTTGCCGATGTCGCCGAGCAGGCACGGTCGCCCGGTCTGCTCGGCGCGCTTGTAGGTGCTCTCGGTGCAGCTGCGCATCGGGAAGGCTTTGAGCATCTGGTCGACCGTCTCGCGGATCGCCCAGACTTTTGTGTACGGCCCGAAGTAGCGTGCTCCCGTGAGCTTGCGGTTGCGCGTCACGAACACGCGCGGCACGGGGTCGCCGAGCGTTATCGCGAGGTAGGGGTAGGTCTTGTCGTCGCGGAACTTGACGTTGAAGGGAGGGTCGTACTCCTTGATCCAGGTGTACTCGAGCTGCAGGGCCTCGAACTCCGAGCCGACGACCGTCCACTCGACCCCGTCGGCGCTCAGGACCATTCGTCGCGTGCGCTCGTGCAGGCTCCGGAGGGGCGCGAAGTAGTTGCTGAGCCTCGCGCGCAGGTTGTTCGCCTTGCCGACGTAGAGAACGCGTCCGGTGGCGTCGTGGAACCGGTAGACGCCGGGGGATGTCGGTATCTCCCCCGCCCGGGGGCGGTAGTGAACGGTATCGGCCATCGGGTCTACTTCGCGGCGAGTACTTCTTTGAGGAACTGACCCGTGTGGCTCTTCTTCGATCGGGCGACCTTCTCGGGCGTACCGGTCGCGACGACGACACCGCCGCCGGAGCCACCCTCGGGGCCCATGTCGATGAGCCAGTCCGACGACTTGATGACATCGAGGTTGTGCTCGATGACGATCACGGTGTTGCCCTTGTCGACGAGGCCGTTGAGCACGATGAGCAGCTTGCGCACGTCTTCGAAGTGGAGCCCCGTGGTGGGCTCGTCGAGCACGTAGACGCTCCGGCCGTTGGACCGTTTCTGCAGCTCGGTCGCGAGCTTGACGCGCTGCGCCTCACCGCCCGACAGCGTGGTCGCGCTCTGCCCGAGCCGCACGTACCCGAGACCGACGTCGACGAGGGTGTTGAGGAAGCGACTGATCGAGCCGATGGCCTCGAAGAACTCGGCGGCCTCGCTGATCGGCATGTCGAGGACTTCGGCGATGTTCTTGCCCTTGTAGTGCACCGTGAGCGTGTCGCGGTTGTACCGCGCTCCGTCGCAGACCTCGCACACGACGTAGACGTCGGGAAGGAAGTTCATCTCGATCTTGATCGTTCCGTCGCCCGAGCAGTTCTCGCAGCGGCCACCCTTGACGTTGAAGCTGAAACGTCCGGGCAGGTATCCGCGGGCCTTCGCCTCCTGGGTCTCGGCGAAAAGGTTGCGGATCTTGTCGAAGACTCCCGTGTAGGTCGCGGGGTTCGACCGCGGGGTGCGCCCGATGGGGGCCTGGTCGACGTGCACGACCTTGTCGAGGTTGTCGAGACCGCGGACCCTCGTGTGCTTGCCCGGGATCTGACGTGCCCCGTTGAGCTCGTTCGCGAGCACGCGGTAGAGGATGTCGTTGACGAGCGACGACTTGCCCGACCCGCTGACGCCCGTGACGGCGACGAACACCCCGAGCGGGAACTCCACCGTGACACTGCGGAGGTTGTTCGCCCGCGCACCCTCGACGACGAGCTGCCTGTCGGGGTCGATCGGTCGCCGTGTCTTCGGCACCGCGATGGAGCGGCGGCCGGAGAGGTAGTCACCCGTCATCGACTCGGTGTTGGCGAGCAGATCGTCGTAGGAACCCGAGTGCACCACTCGGCCGCCGTGCTCGCCCGCTCCGGGGCCGATGTCGACGACCCAGTCGGCCGTGCGGATGGTGTCTTCGTCGTGTTCGACGACGATGAGGGTGTTGCCGAGGTTCTTGAGTGTCACGAGCGTCTCGATGAGACGACGGTTGTCGCGCTGGTGCAACCCGATGCTCGGTTCGTCGAGCACGTAGAGCACACCCGTGAGCCCCGACCCGATCTGGGTGGCGAGGCGGATGCGCTGCGCCTCTCCCCCGCTGAGCGAACCCGCGGTGCGGGAGAGGTCGAGGTAGTTGAGGCCGACCTGGATGAGGAATTCGAGCCGAGCGCGGATCTCACGCAGCACCGCGGCGGCGATGCGTGCCTCACGCTCGGTGAGCTCGAGCTTCTGCATGAACGCGAAGCACTCCACGAGGCTCAGCTCGCTCACATCCGCGATGCTCTGATCGTGCACCGTGACGGCGAGCACCTCGGGCTTGAGTCGCTTGCCGTCGCACCTCGGGCACGGGATCTCGCGCAGGTAGCTCGCGTATCGCTGCCTCGCCGAGTCGGTCTCGGCCTCGAGGAACTTGCGCTCGATGTAGGGCATGACACCCTCGAAGCCCGTCGAGTACTTCATCTCCCGCCCGTAGCGGTTCTTCCACTTGACGGTGACCTCGAAGTTGTTGCCCTCGAGGATGGCTTTCTTCACGTCGGCATCGAGGTCGCGCCACGGTGTCTTGAGCGAGAAGTCGAGGTCGCGCGCGAGCCCCTCGAGCAGTCTCTGGAAGTAGTTGAAGAGTCCCTTGCCCGATTGGGTCCACGGGAGGATGACCCCGTCGGCGAGGCTGAGCTCTTCGTCGCCCAGGAGGAGTTCTGCGTCGACCGACATGCGGGTTCCGAGTCCGGAGCACACCGGGCACGCGCCGAACGGGGCGTTGAACGAGAATGTGCGGGGTTCGATCTCGGTGAGCTGCACGGGGTGGCCGTTCGGACACGAGAGTTTCTCCGAGAAGTTTCGCCACGCGGCGTCGCCTGTCTCGTCGACGAAATTGATCGCGAGCAGTCCGTCGGTCAACCGGAGGGCGGTCTCGACCGAATCGGTGAGCCGGGTCAGGATGTCGTCGGCCGCGACGAGCCGGTCGACGACGACGGCGATATCGTGCTTGACCTGCTTCTTGAGTGTCGGGGGGTCGCTCAACTGCACGGTCTCGCCATCGACGATGGCTCGCGAGTATCCGGTGGCCGCGAGCTCTTTGAAGAGGTCGACGAACTCCCCCTTCTTCTGCGAGACGACCGGGCTCACGACCTGGTAGCGCGTGCCGGCCTCGAGCGTCATGAGTTGGTCCGCGATCTGCTGCACGGTCTGTCGCTCGATGCGCTCACCGCACACGGCGCAGTGCGGCACGCCGATGCGTGCCCACAGGAGGCGCATGTAGTCGTAAATCTCGGTGATGGTTCCGACGGTCGAGCGCGGGTTGCGGTTCGTCGACTTCTGGTCGATCGAGACCGCGGGGCTCAGCCCCTCGATGAAGTCGACATCCGGTCGGTCGACCTGGCCGAGGAATTGGCGCGCGTACGCCGAGAGCGACTCGACGTAGCGGCGCTGGCCCTCGGCGAAGATCGTGTCGAAGGCGAGGGACGACTTTCCCGAGCCGGAGAGGCCCGTGAAGACGACGAGGGAGTCGCGCGGGATCTCGAGGTCGACATTGCGGAGATTGTGGACTCGTGCGCCTCGGACACTGAGTCGGGCATCGGACTCTACGGGGGAAATAGACACTCTCTATATCCTACGGACGCCACCGACATTGCTCGTCACGGGGCACTCCGCCCGTGACGCTCTCGGCGAAATGATCAGAAGTCGGCCGAAATTGCTACCCCTTCGGCATTCCTAATTTTCTCGGGTTCTGGGCAGATTCACAGGTAGCTGTCCTGTTATCACGTTGTTATCGAACAATCCTCGCGTGTGATCGCATGCCGTGTCCGCATTAAGGGGGACCGCTTCCCTCGCGGAAAAGTGAATAAACATTGTGAAACCGGGCGGCGCACGGTGCGGTCGACGGACGGGGTACGGCGCGGTCGCGGTGGTGTCGTCGCCGACGCGCAGACCGTCACGCTCCCCCGGCAGCATGAGCGCCCAGGAGACCCCCTCAAAGTGGGGGTATACGGCGCAGGACAGCGGTTGACGGGCTGAACCTCACGTGAAAACGTTCGGCAAAGGCACGCAGATCAGAGCAGACCTGCTTGGACGCTTGCCACTCACCATCCCGGCATGGGTGACGTGAGGACAGTTCCTACGCAACGGAGAACCATGAAAACGACCACACGCAACCGGGCATTCGCCATCACGTCATCCGCTGCTCTCGTCACGGGCAGCCTGTTCGTGTTCACGGCGCCGGCCAACGCGGCGCTCGACGACCCGGCTTGCATCACCGCGCAGGCGGAGTTCCGTGCCACTCTCGCTTCGCTCGGTGCCGACCCGACGCTGTCGGAAGACGTCATCGCCGCCCTCGCCGAGGTGCTCATCGCCGAGGCCGCACTCGACCTCGCAATCGACGGAGCCGACCTCGAGGCCGCCGCTGAGGCGCAGATCGTTCTCGACGCGGCCATCGAGGTGCGAGGCGAGGCCCAACTGGTTCTCGACGCGGCCATCGAGGATGCTGCCGCCGCCGACGCGGACGCGGACGCCACCGCGGCTGCCCTCGTCGAAGCAGAGGCTACGGCCGACGCGGCCGCTCAGCTCGTCGTCGACCTGACGGCGGAGCTCGAGCTCGCGGTCATCGCTGCCGACGATGCCGAGGCCGACGTGACGGCGGCGACGGATGCTGTCGCCGCAGCCGACGCCGACGTGATCACAGCAGGTGCCGCTCTCGTCGAGGCCCAGGCGGACTTCGAGGACGCAACGGACGCGGCAGAGATCACGGAAGCCGCCGTCGTTGCAGCCGAGGCGGACCTCGCCGCGGCCGTCACCGATGAGGAAATCGCCGACGCGGAGGAGGCGCTGGATGTCGCGCTTGCCGCGCAGGCCATCACCTCCGACGCGCTCATCGAGGCCGTCGCGGCACTCGCGGTCGCGGTCACCGCCGCTGCCGACGCCGCCGACGCTGCTGACGCTGCCGACACCGACCTCGAGCTCGCGATCGCCGCGGAAGCAGACGCCGACGAGCTCGTCGACGACCTCACGGCTGACCTCGCCCTCGCGGTGACGGCATCCGAGGACGCCGACGACGCAGTGCTCGTCGCCGCTATCGACGCCGAGGACGCCGCGGCAGTCGCTGCAGACGCCGCAGTCGTCTTGGACGACGCCCAGGCCGACTTCGATGCCGCGGCCGAGGCCGTCGTCGACGCGCAGGCCGCTCTGGACCTCGCGCTCAACACCGAGGCCATCCTGGCAGCCGAGCTCAACCTGGCTATCGCGCTCAACACCGTCTTCGACCTCGCGGTCGGCGCCGGCGCTGAGGTCGAGGCGAACCTCGCCCTTCTCGAGGAGCAGTACGCCACCTCGATCGCGGCGTGCGCCGGCGACATCGTCATCGAGGTCTCGGGCGACGCTGTCGCTCCGGCCGCGGTGTCGGGCAACGCGACCTACGCGGGCTAAGCACCACTCCGCACCACGGCTGGTCGGGCCGAGGGTTCTCCGAAAGGGGAGCTCTCGGCCCACCGGCATGTGAGGGTACCACCCCGCACGTCTCGCCCCTCCGGGCAGCAAGGAACACCTCATGATCCGAACGACACTCGCCGGCAGGACCGTCGCACTCGCCGCGGCTGCGATCCTCCTTCTCAGCGGTTGCACCGCGTCACCCGAACCCGAGGCGCCCGTCTCGTCGAGCTCCGACGATGCGGTCGAGACCGACGCGACGTCGCCCTTCGACGACGGCAGCTTCTACTCCGCGACGGCGACGATGCCGTTGGTGCGCGTGCTCGACGCCCCCGACGGGGAAATCGCGAGCCGGTTGGATCACCCCAACGCCGCGGGAGCACCTTTGACGTTCCTCATCAAGGAGCACGAGGGTGATTGGCTCGAGGTCTACCTGCCCACTCGACCGAACGGCGTCACGGGCTGGATCTCGGCTCGAGGCATGGACATCGAAGAGCTCCCCTACCGCCTCGACGTGTCGACCGACGACAACGAACTCGACCTCTACGAAGCAGACGAACTCGTTGCGACCTACTCCGTCGCGACGGGAACCGGCGGTACCCCGACTCCGCACGGAACCTTTTATCTCACCGAACTCCTGGCGCCGACCAACGACGGATACGGGCCGTTCGCCTACGGGCTGTCGGCGTTCTCCGAAGTTCTCTCGGAGTTCGGCGGCGGGCCGGGGCAGATCGGCCTCCACGGAACGAACGACACCGCGAGCATCGGCCAAGCGGTCAGCCACGGATGCATCCGCCTCGCGAACGACGACATCACCGAACTCGCCGAGATGCTTCCGCTCGGAACCCCGATCGAGATCGGGGCCTAGCCCTCGATCGGGCCGTCTCACACGAGGTGGCCCGCGGCCTCCATCTGCCGCAGCTCCTTCTTGAGGTCGGAGACCTCGTCGCGCAACCGCCCGGCGAGCTCGAACTTGAGCTCCCCCGCCGCTTGCAGCATCTGGTCGTTGAGGTCGCGGATGATCGCCTCGAGGTCGCCGGCACCGGCGGAGGCGAGCCCCTCGCGACGCAGATTGGGCGTGGGTGAGCGCTTGCGGCCGTCACGCTTGGCGAGCAGCTCTTGGGTGTCGGCCTGCTCGCGCTGCAGAACCTCGGTGATGTCGGCGATGCGCTTGCGCAGCGGCTGGGGATCGACGCCGCGCTCGAGGTTGTACGCCACTTGCTTCTCGCGACGCCGGTTGGTCTCGTCGATCGCCCGCTTCATCGAATCGGTCATGACGTCGGCATACATGTGCACGGCTCCCGACACGTTTCGGGCGGCTCGACCGATGGTCTGGATGAGCGACGTCGACGACCGGAGGAATCCCTCCTTATCGGCGTCGAGGATCGCGACGAGCGAGACCTCGGGAAGGTCGAGACCCTCGCGCAGGAGGTTGATACCGACGAGAACGTCGTAGACGCCCGCGCGCAACTCGGTGAGCAGTTCCACTCGACGGAGCGTGTCGACGTCGGAGTGCAGGTAGCGCACGCGGACGCCCGCTTCGCCGAGAAAGTCGGTGAGCTCTTCGGCCATCTTCTTCGTGAGCGTCGTGACGAGCACGCGCTCGTCGCGCGACGTGCGAGTGCGGATCTCCTCGAGGAGGTCGTCGATCTGACCCTTCGACGGCTTGACGACGATCTCGGGGTCGATGAGACCCGTCGGACGGATGATCTGCTCGACAACGGAGTCGGTGATACCCATCTCGTATTTGCCGGGGGTCGCCGAGAGGTAGACCTTCTGACCGACCCTGTCGAGGAACTCGTCGAACTTGAGCGGGCGGTTGTCGAGTGCGCTCGGCAGGCGGAACCCGTGTTCGACGAGGGTGCGCTTGCGCGAGGCATCCCCCTCGTACATCGCTCCGATCTGCGGGATCGTGACGTGGGATTCGTCGATGACGACGAGGAAGTCGTCGGGGAAGTAGTCGATGAGGCAGTGCGGCGCCTCGCCGGGCTGCCGCTGATCCATGTGGCGCGAGTAGTTCTCGATGCCGCTGCAGAAACCGATCTGCTCCATCATCTCGAGGTCGAACGTCGTGCGCATGCGCAGTCGCTGCGCTTCGAGGAGCTTGCCCTCGCGTTCGAGTTGCGCGAGGCGCTCCTCGAGCTCCGACTTGATCGAGACGATGGCCTTCTCCATGGCCTCGGGGCCCGCGACGTAGTGGGAGCCGGGGAAGACCGAGACGGCGTCGAGCTTCTTGACGATGTCTCCCGTGAGCGGGTGCAGCGAATAGAGCGCCTCGATCTCGTCGCCGAACATCTCGATGCGGATCGCGAGCTCCTCGTACATCGGGATGATCTCGATCGTGTCGCCGCGCACGCGGAAGTTGCCTCGCGAGAAGTCGACGTCGTTGCGCTGGTACTGCATCGAGACGAACTTGCGGATGAGGGTGTCACGGTTGATCTTCATGCCGACCTGCAGGGCGATCATGGCCTCGAGGTAGCCCTCGGAGCTGCCGAGACCGTAGATGCACGACACGGTCGACACGACGATGACGTCGCGGCGACTCAAAAGGGCGTTCGTCGTCGAGTGACGCAGCCGCTCGACCTCCGCGTTGATCGAGCTGTCTTTCTCGATGAAGGTATCGGTCTGGGGAACGTAGGCCTCGGGCTGGTAGTAGTCGTAGTACGACACGAAGTACTCGACGGCGTTGTTGGGCATGAGCTCACGGAACTCGTTGGCGAGCTGCGCCGCGAGGGTCTTGTTGTGGGCGAGCACGAGGGTCGGGCGCTGCACCTGCTCGACGAGCCACGCCGTCGTCGCCGACTTGCCGGTTCCCGTCGCGCCGAGCAGCACGACATCGGTCTCGCCGGCATTGATGCGGGAGGTGAGCTCGGCGATCGCCGCGGGCTGGTCACCGCTCGGCGTGTATTCACTGACGACTTCGAATGGCCGAACCGACCGAGTGGGCTGCATCACTCCAGCTTAGGCAGCACCACTGACACGCGGCTCAGTGTTTGCCAGCAGCGGAACGGGCCGCGACCCTCCACACCTCGTCGGCCGCCGCGAGGGTCTCCTCGAGGGTGGAACCGGAGTCGATGACGATGTCGGCGACGGCCCGGCGTTCGGCGTTGGTGGCTTGCGACGCGATGCGGCTCTCGGCGTCGGTGCGCGACATCCCCCGCAGGTCGACGAGGCGCTCGATCCTGACCTCGTCGCTCGCTTCGACGACGACGACGAGGTCGAACTCGCCGGTGCGGCCGGTTTCGACGAGGAGGGGGATGTCGTAGACGACGACGGCGTCGGGGTCGGCCTCGCCGGCCGCGGAGATCCGCTCGCGCGCGAGTGCCCGCACGGCGGGGTGGGTGATCGCGTTGAGCCTGTCGAGCTTCGCGCGGTCACCGAACACGATCGCGGCGAGAGCACGGCGATCGAGATCCCCCTCGGCGGTCACGACGTCGGCACCGAACTCGCGCTCGATCTCGGTGAGAGCCTCGGTGCCCCGATCGACGGCTTCGCGCGCGAGGGCGTCGGCGTCGACGTGCACGGCTCCGTGGTCGGCGAGACGACGAGCGACCACGGATTTGCCCGAGGCGATCCCGCCGGTGAGGCCGATGAGCAGCATGACCTCATCGTAGGTCGCCGGGCACGGGCGTGCCGTCGCACGGCGCCGCGTCGCGCGACACCGGGCCGTCACCCCCGCGGGTGCCCTGCCGGGCCCGGGGGCGACTCGCGTACGATCGAAGGCGACCGTCACGAGGGGAACGCCATGCTCGAGTTGCTGACCGGAACCGGGCTCGCGCTGGCCGCAGGCCTCAACGCCTACATTCCGCTGCTCGCCCTCGGCCTCGCCAACAGGTTCCTGACCTTCGTCGACCTCCCCGATCAGTGGGAGTGGCTTTCGAACGAGTGGGTGCTCGGAATCGTCGCGGTGCTGCTCGTGATCGAGTTCATCGCCGACAAGATCCCGGCGGTCGACACGATCAACGACTGGATCCAGACGGTCGTGCGCCCGACATCCGGCGGTCTCGCTTTCGGTTCGGGATCGACGAGCGAGACCCTCGCCGTGAGCGACCCCGCCGAATTCTTCGCGAGCACCGAGTGGGTGCCGATCGCGACGGGCGTGATTCTCGCCCTCCTCGTGCACCTCGCCAAGATGGCGGTGCGGCCCGTCCTCAACGTCGTGACCGCGGGTGCCGCCGCTCCCCTCGTGAGCGCAGTGGAGGATGCCGGGAGCATCCTGCTGACGATCTTCGCGGTTCTCGTGCCCGTGCTCGTGATCGTCGCCGTGCCCCTCGCCGTGTGGGGTGCCGTCGTGGCCGTGCGCCGTGTCACCGCGCGGCGGCGGGCCCGCGCCGTCGATCTCCCCGCGCCACTCTGACGCAGCTCGTCGGCGGCTGGACAGTCGGCCGTTAACCGCCGAACGGCCGGCCCCCGAGGGGACCGGCCGTTCGAGTCGACTGCTTAGGAGTTGTTCGACAGCTTCTCGCGAAGAGCGGCGAGCGCCTCGTCGTCGGCGAGGGTGCCGGCCGAGTCTGCGTCGCTCGAGAAGGTCGACCCACCGGCTGCTGCTGCGGCCGACGGCATCGGCTCGTTCGCGGCTGCGGCGACCTGCTTCTTGTGCGCCTCCCAGCGAGCCTGGGCGGCAGCATAATCCTGCTCCCACTTCTCGCGCTGGGTGTCGAAGCCCTCGCGCCACTCGTTGGTCTCCGGGTCGAAGCCCTCGGGGTACTTGTAGTTGCCCTGGTCGTCGTACTCGGTGAGCATTCCGTAGAGTGCCGGGTCGAACTCGGTTCCCTCGGGGTCGACACCCTCGTTGGCCTGCTTGAGGCTCAGCGAGATGCGGCGACGCTCGAGGTCGATGTCGATGACCTTGACGAACACCTCGTCGCCCACGGCGACGACCTGCTCGGCGAGCTCGACGTGCTTGCCCGAGAGCTCCGAGATGTGCACGAGACCCTCGATGCCCTCGGCGACACGCACGAACGCTCCGAAGGGAACGAGCTTGGTGACCTTTCCGGGAGCGACCTGGCCGATCGCGTGAGTGCGAGCGAACACCTGCCACGGGTCTTCCTGCGTCGCCTTGAGCGAGAGCGACACGCGCTCGCGCTCGAGGTCGACCTCGAGGATCTCGACAGTGACTTCCTGACCGACCTCGACGACCTCGGAGGCGTGCTCGATGTGCTTCCAGCTGAGCTCGGAGACGTGGACGAGACCGTCGACGCCGCCGAGGTCCACGAACGCACCGAAGTTGACGATCGACGAGACGACACCCTTGCGGACCTGGCCCTTGGCGAGGTTGTTGAGGAAGGTCGTGCGGCTCTCGGACTGGGTCTGCTCGAGGAGCGCGCGACGCGACAGAACGACGTTGTTGCGGTTCTTGTCGAGTTCGAGGATCTTCGCTTCGATCTCCTGGCCGAGGTACGGCGTGAGGTCGCGGACGCGGCGCAGCTCGATGAGCGAGGCCGGGAGGAACCCGCGGAGGCCGATGTCGACGATGAGTCCACCCTTGACGACCTCGATGACCGTACCGGTGACGACTCCGTCGTCATCCTTGATCTTCTCGACGTCGCCCCACGCACGCTCGTACTGCGCGCGCTTCTTCGACAGGATGAGGCGGCCTTCTTTGTCTTCCTTCTGGAGGACGAGCGCTTCGACGCTGTCGCCGACCTGGACGACCTCGGTGGGGTCCACATCGTGCTTGATGGAGAGTTCGCGGGAGGGGATGACACCCTCGGTCTTGTAACCGACGTCGAGGAGGACCTCGTCGCGGTCGATCTTCACGACGACGCCCTCGATGAGGTCTCCGTCGTTGAAGAATTTCAGAGTCTTTTCGACCGCGGCGAGAAAGTCTTCAGCAGATCCGATGTCGTTGATGGCGACCTGCTTCGGTGCCCTGTCGGTCGTTGTGATTGTCATGTAGTGGTTGCTCCAGGATGGACGTGCTCGGGATGAGCACAGAATTCAGGCCGAGAACGGGGGTGATGGTGGGTGCCTCGGCAGGCGGATAGGGATGTCGTCAAATGCGACACTCCAGACTACCTCCCTCTCGGGAACCCCGGCAACCGCCCGACGCGCACGTTACCCGCTGTTTCGGGCGGATTCGCGCTCGGCGGAACGCTCTGCGATACAGGAGTGTGACCACCATCCCTCCCACTCCCCTCATCTCGACCCCGCGGATGCCGACGGCCAGACCCGATGGCGTCGAGTCGCTCCAGAGCGACACGGCCTCCTTCACGCCTCCCGAGGCGTTCGCGCGCGCCGCCAACGTGACGGCGGAGACCGTCGAACGGGCGGCACGACTCGGCGACGAGGCGTTCTGGGAGCAGCAAGCGGGCAGGCTCGACTGGAGGTCACCCTGGGACTCCGTGCACGAGTGGACTCCCCCGCTCGACGCCGACGGTGTCGAGGTCGTGCCGGCGGCCACGTGGTTCGCCGGGGGCACGCTCAACGTCGCCGAGAACTGTGTCGACCGCCACGTCGACCGCGGGCACGGCGAGAGGGTCGCCCTGCACTTCGAAGGGGAGCCCGGCGACCGTCGGACCATCACCTATCTCGAGCTCCGCTCCGAGGTCGCGAAGGCCGCCAACGCCCTCACGGCGCTCGGTATCGTCGCGGGCGATCGCGTCGTCGTCTACCTCCCCGTGATCCCCGAGACGATCATCATCACCCTCGCGATCGCGCGGATCGGCGCGGTGCACTCGCTCGTCTTCGGAGGGTTCTCGGCCGAGGCGCTGCGATTCCGCCTCGAAGACACGGGAGCGAAACTGCTCGTCACGAGCGACGGCCAGTTCCGTCGGGGAGCGGCCGTGCCCGTCAAAGCGACGGCGGATGCCGCGGCCGCGGGCAACACGACGCTCGAACACGTGCTCGTGGTCGAGCGCACGGGCACGCTCACGCCCGACGTGCCGTGGACGCCCGGGCGCGACGTGTGGTGGCACGAGACGGTCGACGAGCAGAGCGACAGCCACGACGCCGCGGCGTTCGATGCGGAGCATCCGCTCTTCATCATCTACACCTCGGGCACGACGGGTCGTCCGAAGGGGCTCGTGCACTCGAGCGGGGGGTACCTCACCCAGGCGTCGTGGACGCACTGGGCTCTCTTCGACTCGAAGGAGTCCGACGTCTACTGGTGCACCGCCGACCTCGCGTGGGTCACCGCCCACACATACGAGATCTACGGCCCGCTGTCGAACGGCGTGACGCAGGTGATCTTCGAGGGCACTCCCGACAGCCCGCACCGGGCGCGCCACTTCGAGATCATCGAGCGGTACGGCGTGACGACCTACTACACGGCCCCCACCCTCATCCGCACCCTCGCGAGCTGGTTTCCCGACGGTGTTCCCGCGGAGTGGGACGTCTCGAGCCTGCGACTGCTCGGCACCGTCGGCGAAGCGATCAACCCCGAAGCGTGGTCGTGGTTCCACGACAGGCTCGGGCGCGGGACCGCCCCCATCGTCGACACGTGGTGGCAGTCGGAGACGGGGGCGGCGATCGTCGCTCCCCTGCCCGGGGTCACGGCCCTCAAACCCGGAAGCGCGACGAGACCCCTCCCGGGGCTCTCGGCGCTCGTCGTCGACGGCGACGGCGTCGAGGTGCCGCGCGGCTCGGGCGGACTGCTCGTGATCGACCGCCGCTGGCCCGCGATGGCCCGCACCGTGTGGGGGGATGCCGCGCGCTACCGCAGTGCCTACTGGGAGCGGTTCGCCGAGCAGGGGTTCTTTCTCGCGGGCGACGCCGCGGCCTACGACGCCGACGGCGACATCCGGTTGCTGGGTCGCGTCGACGACGTCATCAATGTTTCTGGACACCGCCTCTCGACGATCGAGATCGAGTCGGCTCTCGTCGCCCACCCGCTCATCGCCGAAGCCGCCGTCGTCGGCGTGCCCGATGCGACGACGGGTCAGGCGATAGCGGCGTTCGTCGTGCCGACCGTCGCCGCTCAGGGCGGGGGGCGCGGAGTGGATGTCGACGACAGCGCGCAGTGGGTCGAGGTGGGTGCGGGGCTCGCGACGACACTGCGCGACCACGTGGCGACGGCGATCGGCCCGATCGCGAAACCGAAGCGGGTCGTCGCCGTTCCCGACCTCCCCAAGACGCGCTCGGGCAAGATCATGCGGAGGCTCCTCGTCGACGCCGTCGCGGGGCGCCCGCTCGGCGACGTCACATCACTGCAGGACGACACGGTCGTGCCGCGCATCCTGCGCATCCTCGAGCCGTCCGACGGCGCCTGAGCGGCGCCTGAGCGGCCCCGGCCGGCCGTCAGAGGTTGGCGCCGCCGCGGTAGCGGGCACCCTCGTGCGTGTCGGGGAGCCGGTCGTGGCCGAACAGGCGGCCGCGCAGGGTCGGTGACTCGTAGCTCGTGCGGTAGAGGCCGCGGCGCTGGAGTTCGGGCACGACGTGCTCGACGAAATCCTCGATCGTTCCGGGGGTGACGAACTGCCGGAGGTTGAAGCCGTCGAGTCCCGTGGCGCCGACCCACCCCTCGATGGCATCGGCGATGTCGGCTCCCGTGCCGACGGCGAAGAAGGGGCCGCGGTCGAATCGCGTGACCTCGCGCAGGGCGTCGCCGACCGTCGCTCCGGGGGCGTACCGCTTCGTCGTCGACGCGTCGCGCGACGAGGGCGGGAGGATGTCGTCGATGAGGGTCTCGGGAGCGTGGGCGGCCAGATCGATCCCGCTGCCTCCCCCCGCGTGCGCGAGATATCCCTCGGCGCTCGCGAGAGCCTCGTACTCCCGCGCCTTGCGGTCCGCGGCGGCTCGCGTCGCACCCGGGATGATGACCGCACTCGCGAGGGTGCGCACGGCATCGGGCCCGCGGCCGGCCTCCTGCGCCTGCTCCCGGATGTCGGTCACTGTCGCCGCGAAGTCCTCGAGGCTCGACCCTCCGACGAACACCGCCTCGGCGTGCTTCGCCGCGAACGCGCGCCCGGTCGGCGAGCTGCCCGCCTGATAGATGACGGGGGTGCGCTGCACCGACGGCTCCGAGAGGTGCGGCCCCGCGACGCGGAAGTACTCCCCCGCATGGTCGATGCGGCGCACCCTGTCGGGATCGGTGTATCCGGAGTCACTGTCGCGCACGACCGCGTCGTCGTCCCACGAGCCCTCCCACAGTTTGTAGAGCACGTCGAGGTATTCGTGGGCCCGCGCGTAGCGCTGCGCGTGGTCGAGCTCGTCGTCGAGCCCGAAATTGCGTGCGGCGTTCGGCAGGTACGACGTCACGACGTTCCAGCCGAACCGGCCCTTCGTGAGGTGGTCGAGGGTCGACGCGCGGCGCGCGAACGCGAACGGGGGCTCGTAGGTCGTCGAGAACGTCGCGACGAAACCGAGGTTCTCGGTCACCGCGGCCATCGCGGGGATGACGAGCAGAGGGTCGTTGTTCGGAATCTGCACGGCCTCCGTGAGGGCGGGGGCTATCGAATCGCGGTAGCCGTCGTAGGCGCCGATGACGTCCGCGAGGAACACCGAGTCGAAGAGGCCGGCCTCGAGCAGCGTGGCCTGGTTCTGCCAGAACTCGAGGTCGGTGTAGCGGTGCCGCGTGTTCGCGGGGTGCCGCCACAGTCCGTGCGAGATGTGGCCCACGGTGTTCATTTCGAAGAGGTTGAAGCTCAGAGGACGTGACATCCCAGAAGGCTAACCCGGCCGCCGCGACCCTCCCGTGGATGCGACGCAGTGTTGCACTCTCAGCCGAGCACGGCCGCCCTCAGGGTGTCGAGACCGACCCCGCCGATGTCGAGTGCGCGCTTGTGGAAGGCGCGGATATCGAAATCCGCCCCCTCACGGCGGGCCGACTCGTCGCGCAACTGCTCCCAGATGCGCTGACCGACCTTGTACGACGGCGCCTGGCCCGGCCAGCCGAGGTAGCGGTTGACCTCGAACCTCACGAACTCCGGGCTCATGTTCACGTTCTCGCCGAGGAATCCGAACGCGTGCTCGCCCGTCCACCGCCCCGAACCGTCAGGGAGGGTCTTCTCGAGGTGCACGCCGATGTCGAGCACGACGCGAGCCGCGCGCATCCGCTGTCCGTCGAGCATTCCGAGGCGGTCGGCCGGATCGTCGAGGTAGCCGAGTTCCTGCATGAGGCGCTCGGCGTAGAGGGCCCACCCTTCGGCGTGACCCGAGGTGCCCGCCGTGCGCCGCCAGGTGTTGAGCTGCGCCTTGTTGAAGGTCGCCTGTCCGATCTGCAGGTGATGGCCCGGCACGCCCTCGTGGTAGACCGTCGTGAGCTCGCGCCACGTGTCGAACTCGGTCACGCCCTCGGGCACACTCCACCACATGCGGCCGGCCCGCGAGAAGTCGTCGGTGGGCCCGGTGTAGTAGATGCCGCCCTCCTGGGTCGGGGCGATCATGCACTCGAGGCGCCGGACGGCCTCGGGGATGTCGAAGTGGCTCCGCGACAGCTCCTCGACCGCGCGATCGCTCGTCTCCTGCATCCAGCGCTGCAGGGCGTCGGTGCCGTGCAGTTTGCGGGTCTCGTCGGCGTCGAGGAACGCGATCGCCTCGGCGACGGAGGCCCCGGGCACGATCTCCCTCGCGATGGACTCCTGCTCGGCGACCATGCGTGCGAGCTCGTCGATGCCCCACTCGTAGGTCTCGTCGAGGTCGACGGTCGCGCCGAGGAAATCCCTCGAGGCGAGCTCGTAGATCTCTCGGCCGACGGCATCCCTCGCGGGCGCGTGCGGGGCGAGTTCCTCGCGCAAGAACTCGGCGAGCTGCGCGTATGCGCCCGCGGCGGCAGCGGCACCGCGATCGAGGTCGGCCCGCAGAGGCGCGGGCAGGTCGCCCTCGGGTGTCGACGCCCCGGAGGTGAGGCTCGCGAAGAACCCGGTCGGGGCAGCGTGCTTCTGGGCCTGCACGATGATCTCGCGCACTTGCCGGAGCGCCGGCACGGTGCCGTCGGCGATGCCCGAGCGGAGCGTGTCGAGATATCCGCTCATCGCGCCGGGGAGGTTCGACAGTCGGGAGGCGACGTCGCCCCAGTCCTCGGGCGTGTCGGTCGGCATGAGGTCGAAGACGTCGCGCAACTCCTGCGCGGGCGAAGCGATGACGTTGAGGTCGCGCTTCGCGAACCCCGCCTCGTGCTTGTCGACCGCGAGACGCAACTCGCGCTCGAGGTCCATCTTGGTGATGCGGTCGACCTCGTCAACGGGAGCTTCGGCTTCGATGCGCGCGAGGGTTCTCGAGACCGCGGCGACGGCCGCCTCCGCACCCGCGGGCGAATAGTCGGAGTACTCCCCCTCGCGCCCCGGCCGACCGAGGTAGACCCGGAACTCCGGGAAGAGGTCGAGTTGCGTGTCGACCCAGTCTTCGGCGATCGCGTCGATCGGGGTGGGGTCGCGGGGGTCGGACGGGAGCGGAGCAGTCATCGGTCCAGCATATTTGCGCGTCACCGCGCCGTTCGGCGTCGACGCGAGAGACTCAGAGGGCGTCGAGGTCCGACGAGAGCAACTCGGCGAGGGTGTCGAGCGCGGCATTCGCCCCGGGCTCGTCCGATTCGAGCACCACGGTCTCCCCGTGATCGATTCCCAGGGCGAGAACAGCGAGGATGCTCGCGGCGTTGGCCGTGCGCCCCGACTCGGCCGTGATGAGCACCGTGACACCGGTCTCGGCGGCCGCTCGGCTGAACAGGGAGGCGGGGCGGGCGTGCAACCCGATCGCCGATCGGATGACGACGGTTCGCTGCGGCATGACGGCCCCCTCGCTCGTGAGTGTGTCCACCCTAATCACTCTCCCGGAGGGCGTGCGCGGCCGCGGCGACATCGGGCGCCGCCCGCAGCTCGTCGGCACGCCCCGGAACGAGGAGAACCGACGCGAGTCTGCTCACGAGACCGACGTGTCCGCGCCCTCGCGCCGCGATCCCGATGGCGATGGTCACGCTCTCGCCGTTCCAGTCGAGAGGCTCGGCGAACGTCACGAGTGCGAGCGCGTCGTGTGACACGTCTCCGCGCGACGCGAGGGTCGCGTGCGGGAAGGCGATGCCGTCGCCGACGAACGTCGACACGCTCTCCTCGCGAGCGAGCATCGCGTCGAGGTAGCTCTCCTCGACCGCACCCGCCTTCACGAGCAGACCGCCGACCTCGCGGATGGCGCTCTCGACGTCGCGCGCCGACGAATGGAGCACGACGGAGTCGGCGCCGAGGAGGTCGACGAGCGGCGACGCGGGATCAGTGTGCTGCGGCATCCCAGTCCGTTCCTGTTCCGAGCTGGACCTCGAGGGGCACGGTGAGGTCGGCCGCCGACCCCATGCGCGTGCGGACGACCTCGCTCAGATCGTCGAGCTCGCCCTCGGCGACCTCGAAGACGAGCTCGTCGTGCACCTGGAGGAGCATGCGCGACGCCATGCCCCGGGTCGCGATGTCGTCGGCGATGCCGAGCATCGCGATCTTCATGATGTCGGCTGCGGAACCCTGGATGGGCGCGTTGAGGGCCGCGCGCTCGGCATTCTCCCTCAGCACGCGGTTCGACGAGTTGAGGTCGCCGAAAGGCCGACGTCTGCCGAAGATCGTCTCGGTGTATCCGTCGACCTTCGCCTTCGCGACGACGTCGCGGAGATAGTCGCGCACGGCACCGAAGCGCGAGAAGTAGTCGGTCATGAGCTGCTTCGCCTCGGCGCTCTCGATGCGCAATTGCTTCGAGAGCCCGAACGCACTCAAGCCGTAGGCGAGGCCGTACGACATCGCCTTGACCTTGTTGCGCATGGCCGGAGTGACGTCGGCGGGCTCGACGCCGAAGATGCGCGAACCGACGAACCGGTGCAGGTCCTCCCCCTCGTTGAAGGCGAGGATGAGCCCCTCGTCTCCCGAGAGGTGGGCCATGATGCGCATCTCGATCTGCGAGTAGTCGGCCGTCAGGAGGGTGTCGAACTCGGCACCGTGCACGAACGACGACCGGATGCGGCGACCGACCTCGTTGCGGATGGGGATGTTCTGCAGGTTGGGGTCGGTCGACGAGATGCGACCCGTGCTCGTGCCGGTCTGCTCGTAGCTCGTGTGGATTCGGCCGTCGCTCGCGATCGACTTCTCGAGGGTCTCGATGATCTGACGCAGCTTCGTGGCGTCGCGGTGCTTGAGCAGGAGGTCGAGGAACGGGTGGGGGTTCTGCTCCTGCAGATCGGCGAGGGAGGCGGCATCCGTCGAGAACCCGGTCTTGTTGGCACGCGTCTTCGGCATGCCGAGCTCGTCGAAGAGCACCTGCTGCAACTGTTTCGGAGACCCGAGGTTGACCTCGCGGCCGATCTCGGCGAACGCCGCTGTCGCGAGCGACGACGCCGTCTCGGCGAGCTCGGTCGATTGGGCGGCGAGGATGGCCGCGTCGACGGTGACCCCCGTGAGCTCCATCGTCGCGAGCACCGGAACGATCGGGAGCTCGATCCGCTCGAGAACCGCGAGAGACGAGTCGAGCTTCTCGCGCAGGTAGGCCGCGACCCGCACGACGAACCACGCCTCGGTCGCGAGGCTCGCGGGCTCCGCCTCGGGCACGAGCTGATTGGGGTCGGATGTCGGCATCGTCTCGCCGAGGAAGTCGTAGACCTGCGTCGTGAGGGTGTGCGCCGACCCTCCCGGACGGATGAGCCACGCCGCGATCTTCGTGTCGAAAGCGATGCCCGCGAGAGGTAGTCCGGCTCGAGTGAGGGTCTTGAGGTCGGACTTCGAGTCGAAGAAGTACTTGGGGGCGTCGCTCGCGAGCCACTCCTCGAGAGCGGTGTAGTCGGGCCGACCCGCGGCCCACGGCACGAACACCGAGTCGGTCTCCGACGCGATCCCGATGCCCGTGAGGCCGTCGGGGCCGCTCTCGAGCCGCACGCCGAGCGCCGTCGTGCCGGAGGCGGTCGCCGCGGTGAGCCAGTGCGCGAGTTCCTCGTCGACGAGGGTGCGCACGCCCGGTGCCGAGACGCCGACCGAGGTCGCAGCGGATTCGGCGGCGGCATCCCCGCCCTCGTCGGTCGCGGCGCCGTAGATCTTGAGCACGCGATCGAGGAGCGTCTTGAACTGCAGCTTGGCGAAGACCTCGCGCACCGCCGCCTCGTCGATCGGACGCCGCTCGAGATCGGCGGGGCCGACCGGCAGCTCGACGTCGCACAGCAAGTGGTTGAGCTTGCGATTGCGGATCGCGCGGTCCTTCTGCTCGCGGAGCTTCTCCCCCACGACGCCCTTGATCTCGTCGGCGTGCTCGAGCACACCGTCGAGGCTGCCGAACTGGGTGATCCACTTGACCGCGGTCTTCTCGCCGACCTTGTCGATGCCGATGAGGTTGTCGCTCGTCTCCCCGACGAGGGCTGCGACATCCGGGTACTGGTGGGGTTCGATCGCGTAGCGCTCGAACACGGCGTCGCGGTCGTAGCGCTTGAGCTCCGACACCCCGCGCGCGTTCGGGTAGAGCAGGGTGACGTCGTCGTTGACCATCTGGATGGCGTCTCGGTCGCCCGAGACGACGAGCACGCGATAGCCGTCGTGCGCGCCCTGCGTCGCGAGGGTCGCGAGGATGTCGTCGGCCTCGTAGTCCTCCTTCGTCACGGTCGTGATGCGCATGGCCTTGAGGGCCTCCTCGAGGAGCGGGATCTGCCCGACGAACTCGGGGGGCGTCTCGCCGCGTGTGCCCTTGTATTCGGGGTACTCCCGCGTGCGAAAGGAGTAGCGCGAGATGTCGAAGGCGACGGCGAGGTGCGTCGGCTTCTCTTTCTGGAGCAGGTTGATGAGCATCGCGATGAACCCGTGGATCGCGTTGGTGTGCTGACCCTCGCGGTTCTGGAAGCTGTCAACGGGCAAGGCGTAGAAGGCTCGGAACGCGAGCGAATGGCCGTCGATGATGAGCAGAGTAGGCTTTTCGTTGTCCGACACGCTGTCAGCCTAATCGGGCCCGCCGACACCCCGACGACGCGAAAGTGCCCCATGACTGTTTTTCCGGAGGGCTTGGACGCCGAGCTCGTCGCCCGCCTCATCGACTCGGAGGGCGGGGCTCTCGCTCGCAAGATGGGCATCGATTTCGTCGAGCTCTCGGCGGAGAGATCCGTCGCGCGGATGCCCGTCGAGGGCAACACTCAAGTCATCGGGCTCTTGCACGGCGGGGCCCACGTCGTGCTCGCCGAGACCCTCGGGTCGGTGTCGTCGGCCATCCACGCCGGACCGGGCCGCTACGCCGTCGGGATCGAGATCAACGCGACCCACAGCCGCTCCATCAGCGAGGGCTGGGTCACCGCGACGTGCACGGCGCTCGTGCTCGGTCGCACCCTCGCGACGCACGAGATCGTCATGACCGATGAGGCCGGCCGCCGCCTCTCGACGGTCCGCATGACGAACATGCTCCGCGACGCGACCTGACCGGCCTCCCGCCGTCTCGCCGCCCGCGCCGCCGCCACACCCGCCCCGACAGTACGTCGTTTCCGCGAGCGAACGTCGGATCCGACGTACGCTCGCGGAAACGACGTACTGTGGGGCGGCGCCGGGTGCGGCAGAGGGAGGGGGCGCGCTACTTCTTGGCGGAGAGCTGGTCGATGATCGACTGCGCGACGTCGTGCATCGTGAGCCTGCGGTCCATCGACGCCTTCTGGATCCAGCGGAACGCCTCGGGCTCGGTGAAGCCCATCTTCTCGTTGAGCAGGCCTTTGGCGCGGTCGACGAGCTTGCGGGTCTCGAAGCGCTCGACGAGGTCGGCGACCTCGGCCTCGAGCGTGATGATCTGCGTGTAGCGGCTCAGCGCGATCTCGATTGCGGGGAGCAGGTCGTTCGGGGTGAAGGGCTTGACGACGTAGGCGAGAGCACCGGCCTCGCTCGCGCGCTCCACGAGCTCCTTCTGGCTGAACGCCGTGAGGAGCACGACGGGCGCGATGTGGTTCTTGGTGAGTCGCTCGGCCGCGGAGATGCCGTCGAGCTGCGGCATCTTGACGTCCATGATGACGAGGTCGGGGCGTAGTTCGGTGGCGAGGGCGACAGCGGTCTCGCCGTCTCCCGCCTCACCGACGACCTCGAAGCCGTTGTCGCGGAGGGTCTCGACGATGTCGAGGCGGATGAGGGATTCGTCCTCGGCCACGACGACGCGGCGGGGAGCTTGGGGAGCGGAATCCTGGTCGGTCATGCCTAAACCCTACGGTATTCTGAACGCTGTCGTTGTGCGCCGGATTGGCGGAATGGCAGACGCGGAGCACTCAAAATGCTTTGTTCGAGAGGACGTGTGGGTTCAAGTCCCACATCCGGCACGACAGAACGAGAAGGGCCCCTGCACACGCGTGCAGGGGCCCTTCTCGTCTCCACCGTCGACCGGGGTCAGGCTTTGCCCGGCCGGACGGCGGCGTCGTCGCGCCAGTCGACGCGCGTGGTGCCGTCGTCTTTCGTCGTGACGTCGACGCGAGGCGCGGCGTCGTCCTCCGTCGATTTCGGCGCGGTCGTCAGCTGGTCGTGACGCTCGTCGTCGTTCACGCTCGTCACGCCTCGTACGCCGGAGCGACGGCGTTGCGCGCGTCGCCGACCCGGTGGACGCGGATGTCGTTCGTCGAACCGGAGACCCCGGGAGGGGACCCGGAGATGACGACGACCTTGTCTCCGACCTCGGCGAGGCCGTTGTCGAGGAGCGCGTCGTCGACCTGGTGGTACATCGCGTCGGTGTGCGTGACGCGCTCCCCGAGGAACGACTCGATGCCCCACGTGAGAGCCATGCGGCGACGGATCGCGGCGTCGGGGGTGAACGCCTTCATCGGGATGTTGAAGCGCAAGCGCGACATGCGGCGAGCCGAGTCGCCCGACTCGGTGAACACGCACACGTACTTCGCCTCGACGAAGTCGGCGACCTCGGCCGCGGCGAGGGTGATCGCGCCACCCTGTGTGCGCGGCTTGGTGCCGAGCGCCGGAATGCGCTCGAGGCCGTGGTCCTCGGTCGACTCGACGATGCGCGCCATGGTCTGCACCGTGATGACGGGGTACTTGCCCACGCTCGTCTCACCGCTCAGCATCACGGCGTCGGCACCGTCGAGAACGGCGTTGGCGACGTCGGATGTCTCGGCGCGGGTCGGGATGGGGCTCGAGATCATCGACTCGAGCATCTGCGTCGCGACGATGACCGGCTTGGCCATGCGGCGCGAGAGCTCGACGGCGCGCTTCTGCACGATCGGCACGGCTTCGAGCGGGAGCTCGACGCCGAGGTCGCCACGCGCGACCATGATGCCGTCGAACGCGTCGATGATGGCCTCGAGGTTGTCGACGGCCTGCGGCTTCTCGATCTTGGCGATGACGGGAACGCGGCGCCCCACCTCGGCCATGATCTCGTGCACGCGCGTGACATCGTCGGCGTCGCGCACGAACGAGAGCGCGATGTAGTCGGCACCGAGCTCAAGGCCCCAGCGGAGGTCCGCCTCGTCTTTCTCACTCAGAGCCGGAACACTCACGGCGACTCCGGGGAGGTTGATGCCCTTGTTGTTCGAGACGGTTCCCGCGACGACGACCTCGGTGTTGACGGTCGTGGCGTCGCTCGAGAGAACGCGCAGCTTGACCTTGCCGTCGTCGATGAGGAGGAAGTCACCCTCGGCGACATCCGCGGGGAGACCCTTGAAGGTGGTGCCGCAGACATCCTTGTTTCCGAGGATGTCGTCGGTCGTGATCGAGAACCTGTCACCGACGGCGAGGTCGTGCGGTCCGTCGGAGAACTTGCCGAGACGGATCTTCGGACCCTGGAGGTCGACGAGCACGGCGACGGCGCGACCCGAGTCCTCGGCGGCCCGACGCACGTTCGCGTAGACCTCTTCGTGCACGTCGTAACTTCCGTGACTGAGGTTCATGCGCGCGAGATCCACTCCCGCGTCGATGATCGCTCGGATGCTGTCATAGCTCGACGTTGCCGGACCGAGAGTGGCGACTATCTTTGCGCGTCTCATTGATTCCTTCTGGGTTGTCGGTTCTGGGGTGTTCGAGGTGGTCGTCATCGGGTTTCGATGCGCCGTGGAAACTATAGGACTAAAGCGCGAGCGCGCGATCCGTCGGGCGCACGGGCGCGGGGAGCTCGGTGTCGCCCTCGAGGTAGCGGTCGACCGCTGCCGCGACGGCTCGACCTTCGGCGATCGCCCACACGATGAGCGATTGCCCGCGACCGGCGTCGCCCGCAGCGAAGACTCCGGCTTCGCCGGTCTGGTAGTCGCCGTCGCGCGCGACATTGCCGCGCTCGAGGGGCAACCGGAGCTGCTCGGTGAGGAGCTCGCCCTCCGTGCCCGTGAAGCCCAGGGCGAGGAGCACGAGGTCGGCCGGGATCTCCCGCTCGGTGCCCGCCTTGGGCACGCGGCGACCGTCGATGTACTCGGTCTCGGCGACGCGGATGGCGCGCACCTCGCCGTTGTCGTTGGCGAGGAACTCGACGGTCGACGCGAGGAACATGCGCTCCCCGCCCTCCTCGTGAGCGCTCGTGACCTCGAAGAGGTTGGGCATCATCGGCCACGGTTGGTCTTCGGTGCGCTCGGTCGGCGGTTGCACGCCGATGGCGAGGTTGGTTACCGACAGGGCGCCCTGGCGGTGCGCCGTGCCGATGCAGTCCGCTCCCGTGTCGCCGCCGCCGAGCACGACGACGTGCTTGCCGTCTGAGGTGATCTGGTCGACGATCGAGTCGCCCGCTCCCGCACGGTTCTGCTGCACGAGGTACTCCATCGCGAAGTGCACTCCCGACAGGTCGCGGCCCGGGATCGGCAGGTCGCGCGGGACGAGCGCGCCCGTCGCGACGACGACCGCGTCGTAGCGCGCCCGCAGGTCGGGCCACGTGATGTCGACGCCGATCGTGACACCGGCGCGGAACCTCGTGCCCTCGGCCTGCATCTGGCGCAATCGCGACTCGAGGTGCTTCTTCTCCATCTTGAAGTCGGGGATGCCGTAGCGGAGGAGTCCGCCGATGCGGTCGTCGCGCTCGAAGACGGCGACGGTGTGGCCGGCACGCGTGAGCTGCTGCGCCGCCGCGAGGCCCGCGGGCCCCGACCCGACGACGGCGACCGTCTTGCCGGTGAGTCGCTCGGGAGGGTGCGGTTCGACCCAGTCGTTGGCGAACGCCTGGTCGATGATCGAGACCTCGACCTGCTTGATCGTCACGGCGGGCTGGTTGATGCCGAGCACGCACGAGCTCTCGCAGGGGGCGGGGCACAGTCGCCCCGTGAACTCCGGGAAGTTGTTGGTCGCGTGCAGACGCTCGATGGCCTGGCGACCCTCCCCGCGCCACATGAGGTCGTTCCACTCGGGGATGAGGTTGCCGAGCGGGCACCCCTGGTGACAGAACGGGATGCCGCAGTCCATGCAGCGTCCCGCCTGCTTGCGCACGGTCGCGGTGTCGCCCTGCTCGTAGACCTCTTTCCAGTCCATGAGCCGCAGCGCCACGGGTCGCCTCGGGGGCAGCTCGCGTTCGGTCGTCTTCAGGAATCCCTTGGGATCAGCCACCGGTCACCTCCATGATGCGTTCCCACACGACGTCGCCGTCGGGGTCGAGTCCTTCTTCGATGGCCGACGCTCTCGTCTCGAGAACGGCGGCGTAGTCGCGCGGGACGACTTTGACGAACTGCTCGACGGTCTCGGTGAAGCTCGCGAGCATCCGCTCGGCGAGCTTCGACCCGGTCTCGGCGACGTGGCGCTCGAGGAGGTCGTGCAGCATCTCGGCGTCGGCGGCGCCGAGGGGGTGCAGAACGAGTTCTCCCGTCGCGAGCGAGTCGGGGTTGACCCTGTCGCTCTCGAGAGCGTGGATGTATGCGGTGCCTCCCGACATCCCTGCACCGAGGTTCCGCCCTGTCGATCCGAGGATGACCGCGAGCCCACCGGTCATGTATTCGAGGGCGTGATCACCCACCCCCTCGACGACGGCGGTCGCTCCGGAGTTGCGCACGAGGAACCGCTCACCGACGATGCCGCGGATGAACATCGTGCCGCGCGTCGCGCCGTAGCCGATGACGTTGCCCGCGATGACATTGTCTTCGGCGGGGAAGACGCTCGCCGCGTTCGGTCGCACGACGATGTCCCCGCCCGAGAGGCCTTTGCCGACGTAGTCGTTGGAGTCTCCCTCGAGCCTCAGGGTGATTCCCGCGGGGAGGAACGCGCCGAGGGACTGACCGGCGGACCCCCGCAGGGTGATGTCGATCGTGCCCGCGGGCAGTCCGTTCTCTCCGTAGCGCTTCGTGACCTCGTGGCCGAGCATCGTTCCGACGGCGCGCTCCGTGTTGCGGATGGGCAGGTCGATCGACACGGGTGAGGCGTGGTCGAGAGCGTCGGCGCTCCGCGCGATGAGCTCGACATCGAAGTGCTCGTCGAGCTCGTGGTCTTGAGCGACGAGGTGCCTGAGCGGTGCGTCCGCGGCGAATTCCGGTCCCTGGAGGATGGGGGTGAGGTCGAGGCCGTCGGCTTTCCAGTGCTCGATGGCGCGTTCGACGCCGAGGAGCTCTTTGTGTCCGATCGCCTCGTCGAGTGAGCGGAAGCCGAGCTCGGCGAGGTACTCGCGCACCTCTTGCGCGAGGAACTCGAAGAAGTTGACGACGAACTCCGGCTTGCCCGTGAACCGGTCGCGCAGCTCGGGGTTCTGCGTCGCCACGCCGACGGGGCACGTGTCGAGGTGGCACACGCGCATGAGGATGCAGCCCGAGACGACGAGGGGCGCCGTTGCGAAGCCATACTCCTCGGCCCCGAGGAGGGCGGCGACGATGACGTCGCGCCCCGTCTTCATCTGCCCGTCGACCTGCACGACGACGCGCTCGCGCATGCCGTTGAGCATGAGCGTCTGCTGGGTCTCGGCGAGACCGAGCTCCCACGGTGTCCCCGCGTGCTTGAGCGAGTTGAGGGGGCTCGCGCCCGTTCCGCCGTCATGTCCGGAGACGAGCACGACGTCGGCGAGAGCTTTGGTGACTCCCGCGGCGACGGCGCCGATCCCCTTCTGGCTCACGAGCTTGACGTGCACTCGCGCCGCGGGGTTCGCGCGCTTGAGGTCGAAGATGAGCTGCTTGAGGTCTTCGATCGAGTAGATGTCGTGGTGCGGGGGCGGGCTGATGAGCCCGACGCCCGCGGTCGCGTGCCGCGTGCGCGCGATCCACGGGTAGACCTTGTTCGGCGGAAGCTGTCCGCCCTCGCCGGGCTTCGCCCCCTGCGCCATCTTGATCTGGATGTCGGTGGAGTGCGTGAGGTACATGCTCGTGACGCCGAAGCGGCCGGAGGCGACCTGCTTGATGGCGCTGCGACGCTCGGGGTCGAGCAAGCGCGCGGTGTTTTCGCCGCCCTCCCCCGTGTTGCTCTTGCCGCCGAGCTTGTTCATGGCGATCGCGAGCGTCTCGTGCGCCTCGGGGCTGATGGAGCCGTAGCTCATCGCCCCCGTCGAGAAGCGCTTGACGATGGCCGACACGGGCTCGACCTCGTCGATCGGCACGGCGGGACGCACTCCGGTGCGGAGCTTGAGGAGACCGCGGAGGGTCATGAGGTTCTCGGCCTGGTCGTCGACGAGCTTCGTGTAGTCGCGGAAGATGTCGTAGCGGCGCGCGCGTGTGGAGTGCTGCAGACGGAAGACCGTGTCGGGGTTGAAGAGGTGCGGCGGCCCCTCGCGACGCCACTGGTATTCGCCGCCGATCGCGAGTCGCTCGTGCGCGTGGCTCGAGCCGTCTTCGGGGTAGGCCGCGTCGTGTCGAGCGGCACTCTCGGCCGCGATGACGTCGATGCCGACACCGCCGAGGAGGCTCGACGTTCCCGTGAAGTACTGGTCGACGAACGCCTGGTCGAGACCGACGGCCTCGAAGGTCTGGGCGCCGGCGTACGAACCGACGACCGAGATGCCCATCTTCGACATGATCTTGAGCACGCCCTTGCCGAGCGCCTTGATGAGGTTGCGCACCGCGGCTTCGGGCGTGATGCCCGTGAGCATTCCGCTGCGCACGAGCTGCTCGGCGCTCTCCATCGCGAGGTAGGGGTTGACCGCCGAGGCGCCGTAGCCGATGAGGAGGGCGACGTGGTGCACCTCGCGCACGTCTCCCGCTTCGACGATGATGCCGACCTTCATGCGGTTGCGCTTGCGGATGAGGTGGTGGTGCACGGCCGCGAGCATGAGCAGCGAGGGCACGGGGGCGAAGTCTTTGTTCGAGTCGCGGTCCGAGAGCACGATGAACGTGCTGCCGTTCTCGATCGCGTCGTCGACTTCGGCGCACATCTCGTCCATGCGGTTCTGCATCGCGAGGGGCCCCTGGTCGACACGGTAGAGACCGCGCACGGTCGTCGTCGTACGGCTGCCCGGATGCGGGTCGATGTGCTGGATCTTGGCGAGTTCGTCGTTGTCGATCACGGGGAAGTCGAGGATCACCTGGCGGGCGTGCTCGGGGGTCGCCTCGAGGAGGTTGCGCTCGGGGCCGACACCGACCGTGAGCGACGTGACGACTTCTTCTCGGATCGAGTCGAGCGGCGGGTTCGTCACTTGCGCGAACGCCTGCGTGAAGTAGTCGAAGAGCAACCGGGGTCGCTTCGAGAGCACGGCGATCGGGGTGTCCGACCCCATCGCTCCGATCGGCTCGGCGCCCTTGGCCGCCATCGGCTGGAGGAGGATGCGCACCTCTTCCTCGGTGTAGCCGAAGGTGCGCTGGCGTCTCGTGACCGACGCGGGGGTGTGCACGATGTGCTCGCGCTCGGGGAGGTCGCGCAGGTTGATGCGCTCGCTCTCGAGCCACTCCCCCCACGGCTCGGATGTCGCGATCTCGGTCTTGATCTCGTCGTCTTCGATGATGCGGCCGGCCTCGGTGTCGACGACGAACATCCTGCCCGGGCGCAGCCGACCCTTGCGCACGACGCGAGCGGGGTCGATGTCGAGAACGCCGATCTCGCTCGCGAGCACGACGAGTCCGTCGTCGGTCACGAGGTAGCGGCCGGGGCGGAGGCCGTTGCGATCGAGGGTCGCACCGACGATGCTGCCGTCGGTGAAGACGAGGGCGGCGGGGCCGTCCCACGGCTCCATGAGCATCGAGTGGTACTCGTAGAAGTCGAGGCGGGTCGAGTCGATGCCGACCTGGTTCTCGTAGGCCTCGGGGACCATCATCATCATCGCGTGCGGCAGCGACCTGCCGGCGAGATTGAGCAGTTCGACGACTTCGTCGAACGAGGCGGAGTCGCTCGCGCCCGGGGTGTTGATCGGCAGGAGCGCGTCGATGTCGCCGAGCACGTCGGAGCTCAGTTGCGACTCGCGCGCGCGCATCCAGTTGCGGTTGCCCTGCACGGTGTTGATCTCACCGTTGTGCGCGACCATGCGGAACGGCTGCGCGAGGGGCCACGACGGGAAGGTGTTGGTCGAGTAGCGCGAGTGCACGAGGGCGAGTCGCGACGCAAACCTCTCGTCGGAGAGGTCGGGGTAGAACGGCTCGAGCTGCAGCGTCGTGACCATGCCCTTGTAGACGATCGTGCGGCACGAGAGCGAGGGGAAGTAGACCTCGGTCTCGCGCTCGGCGCGCTTGCGCACGCGGTAGGTCTGGCGATCGAGGCGGATGCCCGAGAGACGGGCGCCGTCGGCATCCGAGTGGGCGCTCTGCACGAAGAGCTGCTCGAATGCGGGCATCGCGGCACGCGCGAGCTTGCCGACCTCGTCGGCGCGCACGGGAACCTCGCGCCATCCGAGGATCTCGAGGGCCTCCTCGCGCGCGATCTCCTCGATGCGCGCTTTCACGGAAGCGCGATCCGCCTCGTCGCGGGGAAGGAACGCGGTGCCGACGGCGTAGGAGCCCGACTCGGGAATGGGGAATTCGGTGACCGCCCGGAAGAAGTCGTCGGGGATCTGCGTGACGATGCCGGCGCCGTCACCCGTGCCCGCGTCTGAACCGATCGCTCCGCGGTGCTCGAGGTTGCGCAGGGCACCAAGGGCCGCGTCGATGATGTCGTGGCCCGGGGTGCCGCGCAGTGTCGCGACCATGGCGAGACCGCACGCGTCGCGCTCGTTGTCGGGGTTGTACAACCCGGATGCCGCAGGCGCACCGCCGAAGCGGGAGAAAGGAGGCGAAAGAGCCATCGGGAACCGTCCTCGAGAGGGAGAAGTCGAATGGGACGTCGTCGGCCCGGGGAGCGGCTACCGAGGAGGGAGCGCGCAGTGTGCGGCTGAGTCGAGGAGAAGTCGTACCGACCTCGAGCTACTTTTTCGCACCGCCGCCGCTTGTGGCGGAGGGGGGTGCTGCACTCGACCCGACCATCGCTGGGGCGCTGTCGCCATCACTGTTGCTGTCGTCAGCGGTATCGGAGTAGGTGTCCTCCGAGTCTAACCCAGCCTCGGGCTTCCACTCGCGACCGGGCAGGTAGGCGCTCGGCTCTGCTCCGGGGTGCCGGCGACCCTGGATGATGATGATGAGCAAGCCGACGACGATCGCGGCGAAGGCAGCCCACACATTGACCCTGACGCCGAGGATGATCTCGCTCGGGTCGATGCGGATCGACTCGAACACCGCGCGACCGAGGCCGTACCAGACGAGGTAGAGGCCGAGCAGGCGGCCCCACTGCAGGCGCGGGGCGAGCGGCTCGATGCGCGTCGACGTGATCGAGTCGACCGTCGTCTTGATACGCGCGAACTTGCGCTCCGCGAGGAGGAGCACGGCGACGCCGGCGAGGTTCCAGACGATCTCGTAGAGGAACGTCGGGTGGAAGAGTGTGTCATCGGGGAGACCCGCGGGGAACGCCCCGTTCGGCTGATCGATCTCGAGACCCCACGGGAGGTCGGTGGGCACGCCGTAGAGCTCCTGGTTGAACCAGTTGCCGAGCCTGCCGAACGCCTGCGCGAGCAGCAGGCCGGGGGCGAGGGCATCCGCGTAGGTCCAGAACCGCAGACCCACGAGGCGGCACCCGATGAACACACCGAGTGCCCCACCGAGGAGGGCTCCGAAGATCGCGATGCCGCCGTCCCAGATGGCGATGACTGCCCACGGGTCGGCGCCCGCGAAGAAGTAGTCGTCTGGGTGGGTGAGCACGTGGTAGATCCGGGCGCCGATGACGCCGAAGATGAGCGCGAAGAACGCCACATCGAGGGTGACTCCGGGTTCAGCTCCGCGGCGGTTGAGACGGGCGTTCGTGAGCAGCGCTGCCGCGAAGATTCCGATCAGAATGCAGATCGCATAAGAACGGATCGGGAGGTCGAAGGTCACCCAGCTGAGACCGAGGTCGCGGAGGACATCGCCGAGGTCGACAAGGACCCGCCATTCGGGGCCGGGACTGGGGATGCTTGCGGGTGCGAACACGTACTCGGTGCCTTTCTGAAGGGGGAAGCCGCAGGAGGCTGTGTTAGAGCCTAGTACCGGCGGAGAGCGCGGCTGCCGCGTCGGCGAGACCGGACACTCCCCCGTCGGTGAGGGCCTTCACGAGGAGCGAACCCACGATCGCGCCGTCGGCGTATTCGAGAACTTCGCGCACCTGGTCGGCGGTCGAGATACCGATTCCGACGCACGTGCTCGTCGCGCCGGCGTCGCGCAGTCGGCCGACGAGCGAGCGAGCCGCGGTGTCGACATCCGTGCGTGCCCCCGTGATCCCCATCGTCGAGACGGCGTAGACGAATCCTCGGCTCAGCTCGACCGCGCGGGAGAGCCGCGTCTCGGTCGACGACGGCGCCGCGAGGAAGATGCGGTCGAGTCCCGTGCGTTCGGACGCGGAGAGCCACGACCCGGCCTCGTCGGGGATGAGGTCGGGAGTGATGACGCCCGCTCCCCCGGCCGACACGAGGTCGTCGGCGAAGCGGTCGACGCCGTATTGCACGATCGGGTTCCAATAGCTCATGAAGACCACGGGAACGTCGACCCGAGCGGTGATCGCCGACATCGCCTCGAAGCCGTGCGCGAGCTTGAACCCGCCCGCGAGGGCGACCTGGGTCGCCGCCTGGATGACGGGACCGTCCATGACGGGGTCGGAGTACGGCAGGCCGAGCTCGATGACGTCGACACCGTTCTCGGCGAGGGCGACAGCCGCGTCGACGCTCGTCTGGAGGTTCGGATACCCCGCGGGGAGGTAACCGACGAGGGCGCCGCTGCCGGCAGCCGTGCGGCGGGCGATCGCCGCCTCGACGGGGCTCGTGGTTTCGCTCATCAGACCTGCTCCGCGTCGTCGTCGAGAACACCGAAGTAGTTGCCCGCGGTGACCATGTCTTTGTCTCCGCGGCCGCTGAGGTTCACGAGGATGACGGCGTCGGGACCGAGCTGCTTTCCGAGTTCGAGCGTGCCCGCGAGGGCGTGGGCGGTCTCGATCGCGGGGATGATGCCCTCGGTGCGCGCGAGGAGACGGAGGGCGCTCATCGCCGCGGTATCGGTGACGGGCACGTACTGGGCGCGGCCGATGTCGGCGAGCCACGCGTGCTCGGGTCCCACACCCGGGTAGTCGAGGCCGGCAGAGATCGAGTGCGATTCGACGGTCTGGCCGTCTTCGTCTTGGAGGAGGTAGCTCCGCGCCCCGTGGAGCACGCCGGGGCGCCCCTTCGTGATGGTCGCCGCGTGCCTCTCGGTCTCGGCCCCGTCTCCCGCGGCCTCGTAGCCGACGAGCGCGACGTCGGGGTCGTCGAGGAACGCGTGGAAGATGCCCATCGCGTTCGATCCGCCGCCGACGCACGCCGTGACGGCGTCGGGGAGGCGCCCCGTGAGGGCGAGCACTTGTTCCCGCGCCTCTTCGCCGATGATCTTGTGGAAGTCGCGCACCATGACCGGGAAGGGGTGGGGGCCCGCGACGGTGCCGAGAAGGTAGTGGGTCGTCTCGACGTTGGCGACCCAGTCGCGCAGAGCGTCGTTGATCGCGTCTTTGAGCGTGCGCGATCCGGTCTCGACGGGGATGACCTCGGCCCCGAGCAAGCGCATCCTCGCGACGTTAAGCGCTTGCCGCTCGGTGTCGACCGCACCCATGTAGACGACGCACTCCATGCCGAAGAGGGCGGCGGCGGTCGCTGTCGCGACGCCGTGCTGGCCCGCCCCGGTCTCGGCGATGAGCCGGGTCTTGCCGAGCTTGCGCGCGAGCAGCGCTTGTCCGAGCACGTTGTTGATCTTGTGCGACCCCGTGTGGTTGAGATCTTCCCGCTTGAGCAGGATGCGCGCGCCACCGGCGTGCTCGGCGAAGCGCGTCACCTCGGTGATGAGCGAGGGTCGACCCGTGTAGGTCGCGTGTAGAGCCGTGAGTTCGGCTTGGAACTCGGGGTCGGTCTTGGCGGTCTTGTACGCCGCGTCGAGTTCGTCGAGGGCCTCGACGAGGGATTCGGGAACGAAGCGGCCTCCGTATTCGCCGAAGTAGGGTCCGATCTCGTCGCGCAGGGTCGTCATGATGCCGCCAAAAATTGTCGAAGGGTGGAGATGGGGTCGCCCGTTACGAGCGCCTCACCCACGAGCACGATATCGGCGCCCGCTGAGCGGTACCTCGCGACATCGTCTGCGGTCTTGACCGCCGACTCGGCGACCTTGACGACCCCCGCCGGAATGAGGTCGACGAGCGTCGCGAAGAGGTCGCGATCGAGCTCGAAGGTGCGCAGGTCGCGAGCGTTGACGCCCACGATCGACGCGCCGAGATCCCGGGCGCGCGCGATCTCGTCGGCACTGTGGGTCTCGACGAGCACGGCCATGCCGAGCGATGTCGAGAGCGCGTGGAGTTCGACGAGGGTCTCCTGATCGAGCGCCGCGACGATGAGGAGGATGAGATCGGCTCCCGCCGCCCTCGCCTCGAACACCTGGTAGGGCTCGGCGATGAAATCCTTGCGCAGAACGGGGAGAGCCACCGCGGCGCGCACGGCCTCGAGGTCGTCGAGGGAACCGGAGAACCGGCGTTGCTCGGTGAGCACGCTGATGGCACTCGCTCCGCCGGTCTCGTATGCGCGACCGAGCGAGGCGGGGTCGACGATGTCGGCGAGAGCACCGCGAGACGGACTCGCCCGCTTGATCTCGGCGATGATCTTGACGGCGTCCGCCGGGGCGAGAGCAGCGAGCGCGTCGACGGGGGCGTCACGCTCGAGAGCGGCGCGCTCGACGTCGGCGAGAGGGCGCGTCGAGCGACGCTCCGCAGCGTCCTCGAGGGCTCCTGCGGTGAGGTCGGCGAGCACCGGGTCAGCGTGCCTTCGACAGAGCGCGGTCTCCACCGACGCCGTAGCCGAGGCGCGCGAGGATGAGACCGACGATGAGGCCCACGATGACGAGACCGGCCGAGGCCCAGACGAGCCAGGCGATCGAGAAGAAGAACGCGACGGTTCCGACGCTGAAAGCCACGAGCATGATGACTACGGCCGTCCATGCCGCAGGCGAATTGCCGTGGCCTGGTTCGGAATTGTCGTGGCTCATAGTGCTCCAGTGGTTCGGTGGTGGCGTCAGTCGAGTCTAGCGTGCGGTGGGGTCGCCGCCGTCGCTCAGGGCGTCCCAGTCGGCGACCGAGTCGGAGCCGCGGTCAGCGGTTGGCTCGGCGTCCGCGGCATCCGTCGTCGCGGCGGCACGCGCACCGCTCGCGCGTGTCGCACCCGTCGTGTTCGCGGAGGAGACATCCGCGGTGGCGGTGTCGATCGCCGTGTCGCTGTCGGCGGCGTCGGCACCGTGGTCGGCATTCTCCACGGGAACGAGCCCCGCGGTCTGGTACTTGCGCGACGACCCCGGCCACGAGCGACTCGTCACGAGGATGCCGACGCCGATCCCGACGCTCGCGATGCCGAGAGCGAGCGTGATGAACGGCCAGGGCGTGTTCGACACGCTCTCGACGAGGCTCGCGACCGAGGCGTCGCCCGTGACACCCGTGAGCTCGGTGACGGGTGCGGAGACGGCGCCGACGGGGTCGCCGGTCGCCGCGAGGCTCGAGGCGATGACGGCGACGCCGAGAAGGGCGTGGAGTACCCCGAGCACGAGCCGGAACGCGGGGCCCGCGATCGAGAGTGCGCCCGCGAGGGCGAGACCGGCGAGCCCGAGCGCGGCGAGTCCCCCGGCCGCCGAGTCTCCTGCGGCGGCGATCGAGGTGTCGACCTGCGCAGCGTCGACGAGCCGCACGGTGAACCACACCTGGGTCCACGAGATGAGCGTGAGCGCGTTGACGGCGAGAACCGCGAGGAGCGCCGTCGACTTGAGCCGGCGCGGGGTCACGGGGTCACCCGGGTCATGGCGTTCGCGACGGCGATGGCCCGGAGCGGAGCGGCGGCCTTGTTCTGGGTCTCCTGCTGCTCGGCGACGGGATCGGAGTCGGCGACGAGCCCCGCCCCCGCTTGAACCCGGGCGATGCCTCCCGCGATCGTCGCGGTGCGGATGGCGATCGCGAGATCGACGTCGCCCGCGAAATCGAAGTAGCCCACGACTCCCCCGTAGAGGCCGCGCTGCGCGACCTCGAGTTCGTCGATGATCTGCAGGGCACGGGGCTTGGGTGCGCCCGACAGTGTGCCGGCGGGGAAGGTCGCGGTGAAGACATCCACGCCCGTGACGCCGGGCCGGATGTCGCCCTCGACCGACGAGACGAGGTGCATGATGTGGCTGAACCGCTCGACGTGCATGAACTCCGTCACATCGACAGACCCGGGAACGCAGACCTTCAGGAGGTCGTTGCGCGCGAGGTCGACGAGCATGAGGTGTTCGGCGCGCTCCTTGGGGTCGTTCTCGAGCGCGTCGGCGAGGGCCTGGTCGTGTTCGGGTGTCGTTCCGCGGGGCTTCGACCCCGCGATGGGGTGCATGTGCACGCGCCCCTCGTCGACCTTCACGAGGGCCTCGGGCGACGAGCCGACGATCCAGTACGGCTCGCCCTCGGGGTCTTCGAGCGCGAGGAAGTACATGTACGGGCTCGGATTGAGCGTGCGCAAGACCCGGTAGACGTCGATCGGTTCGGCGGTGAGCTCGTGGTCGAACCGCTGCGAGATGACGACCTGGAAGACGTCGCCGTCGACGATGAACCGCTTCGATCGTTCGACCGCCGCCCGGTATTCGTCGGGCGTGATGCGTGGGCGCGGTGACGGCGACGTCTCGAGGTCGAGGTCGGCGAGCCACGCCTCCGACGGTGCACCGAGGGCGGTCTGCATCGCGTCGAGGTCGGATTGCGCGGCGTTCCACAGCGCGTCGTCGGTCTCGTGGCCGTCGTTGAGGGCGGCCGCGATGAGCAGAACCGACCCGGTGCGGTGGTCGACGACGACGAGTCGCGAGACGAAGCTCATCGCTTGACCCGGCATGACGAAGTCGGCGGGAGGGGCGTCGGGCAGTCTCTCGATCTGCCGGATCGCCTCCCACCCGATGAATCCGACGAGACCGCCCGTGAGCGGCGGGTGGCCGTCGATCTTGGGCGTCTTCCAGCGCTCGTGCGCGTGCGCGATGGCGTCGAGGGGCCGCGTCGGAAAATCGTCTCCGAGGGCGCGCTCGACGGGCAGGCCGTAGTCGATCCACGTGGCCTCGCCGGCGACCTGGGTCAGAACGCCGAAGCTCGAGACGCCGATGAAGGAGAATCGCGACCAGATGCCGCCCTGTTCGGCGGACTCGAGGAGGAACGTGCCCGCTTCGCCCTTCGCGAGCTTGCGATAGATGCCCACGGGGGTCTCGCCGTCACCGTAGAGCTCCCGGATGACGGGGACGACCCGGTGGTCGCCGAGCAACCGGTCGAACTGCTCGCGCGTGGTCGTGTCACGCATCGCGGAACCCCACGACGGGCTCGAGAGGATCGACGTCGAAGCACGCGTGCGCGCCCGTGTGGCACGCGGCGCCGACCTGGTCGACGGTCACGAGCACCGTGTCGGCGTCGCAATCGAGTGCGGCCGTCTTGACGAATTGGGCGTGACCCGAGGTGTCTCCCTTGCGCCAGTACTCCGACCGCGATCTCGACCAGAACGTCACGCGGCCCTCGGTGAGCGTGCGTCGCAACGCTTCGGCATCCATGTAGCCGAGCATGAGCACCTCCTTCGAGTCCCACTGCTGCACGATCGCGGGCATGAGGCCGTCGCGACCGAACACGGCGCGGGCGAGAACTGCTTCGACGCTGGGGGCGACCATGGCGACCTACCTCGTGATGAGGCCCGCGGCTGCGAGCTCGTGTTTGATGTCGCCGACCGTGAGGTCGGCGTCGTGGAAGACGGATGCCGCGAGCAGCGCGTCAGCGCCGGCCTTGATCGCGGGGGCGAAGTGTTCGAGGGCCCCCGCGCCTCCCGAGGCGATCACGGGCACCGAACTGATCTCGCGCATCGCCGTGATGAGCTCGAGGTCGAAGCCGTTCTTCGTGCCGTCGGCGTCGATCGAGTTGACGAGGAGCTCGCCGGCACCGCGCTCGACGGCTTCGCGTGCCCACTCGAGGGCGTCGAGGGTCGTCTCGGTGCGGCCGCCGTGGGTCGTCACGACGAACCCGCTCGCCGTCGACGGGGCGCGCTTGACGTCGAGGGAGAGCACGAGAGCCTGAGCTCCGAAGCGATCCGCGATCTCGTCCAGGAGACCGGGGCGCGCGATCGCCGCGCTGTTGACGCCGATCTTGTCTGCTCCGTGCCCCTGGAGCTTGGCGACATCCTCGACGGAGCGCACTCCCCCGCCGACGGTGAGCGGGATGAAGACCTGTTCGGCCGTCGACTGCACGACGTCGTACATCGTCGCGCGCTCGTCGACCGTCGCCGTGACATCGAGGAAGGTGATCTCGTCCGCGCCCTGCTCGAAGTACCGGCGGGCGAGTTCGACGGGGTCGCCCGCGTCGCGGAGGTTGACGAAGTTGACTCCCTTGACGACTCGACCGGCGGCGACGTCGAGGCACGGGATGACGCGGACGGCGAGGGTCACGTCAGATCCTCGCGGCGTGGATCGAGCTCACGAGGATCGCTCGGGCACCGAGGTCGTAGAGCTTGTCCATGACCTCGTTCGTGTCGACGCGCGCGATCATCACGCGCACGGCGACCCAGTCGGCGTCGCGGAGGGGCGAGACCGTCGGGGACTCGAGCCCCGGCGTGATGGCCGACGCCGCGTCGACGAGCTCGACGGGGAGGTCGTAGTCGAGGAGAACGTATTGGCGCGCGACGAGCACGCCCTGCAGCCGACGGTGCAAGACCTCGATGCCGGGGTGCACGGTCGCTCCGCTCACGAGCACCGCGGTCGACTCGAGGATCACGGGGCCGAAGATCTCGAGCCCCTGCGCGCGCAGGGTCGAACCGGTCGAGACGACGTCGGCGACGGCATCCGCGACGCCGAGCTTGACGGCGGATTCGACGGCGCCGTCGAGGTTGACGAGCTCGGCCGTGACGCCGTGGCGCTCGAGGAACGCTCCGACGAGGCCCGGATAGCTCGTGGCGACCCGGATGCCCGCGAGATCGCCGAGCTCGGAGAAGCGGCCGGCGGGGCCGGCGAACCGGAACGTCGAGTCGCCGAAGTCGAGCGCGGCGGTCTCCCGAGCGGCGGAACCCGAGTCGAGGAGCAGGTCTCGCCCGGTGATTCCGACGTCGAGGGCGCCCGAACCCACGTAGGTCGCGATGTCGCGGGGGCGCAGGTAGAAGAACTCGACCTCGTTGCGCGGGTCGACGGCGTTGAGCGCGCGAGGGTCACGCCGGCCGGTGTACCCGGCCTCGGCGAGCATGTCGTGGGCGGTCTCGGCGAGAGACCCCTTGTTGGGCACTGCGATGCGGAGCATGGTTCTTCTCACTCGCCCGAGGTGGACGGGTAGCGGCGGGAGGGGCGGTCGGCGGTCGCGACGCCGACGGTCGGAACGACGGTGACGACGCGGGGCCTACAGATGTCGGTAGACATCCGCGGGGGTCAGCCCTTTCGCGAGCATGAGCACCTGGAGGTGGTAGAGCAATTGCGAGATCTCCGCCGCCGTCTCGTCGGTCGACTCGTACTCCGCGGCCATCCAGACCTCGGCGGCCTCCTCGACGATCTTCTTGCCGATGGTGTGCACTCCGCCATCGAGTTCGGCGACGGTGCGCGAGCCCTCGGGCCGGGCCGCGGCTTTGCCTGCGAGCTCCTCGAACAGGGCGTCGAACGTCTTCACAGGGTCAAGGGTACCGCTCGCGGAAGGCCAGGTCTCCGTCGCCCCGCGCGGCGCGGGGCGACGGAGACCGGAGGCTCGTCGACGCGAGGTCTCAGCGCACGCCGAGGAGGTCGATGACGAAGATGAGGGTGCGCCCGCTCAAGCGGTGGCCTCCGCCCGCCGGTCCGTAGGCGAGTGCGGGAGGGACGATGAGCTGGCGACGTCCGCCGACCTTCATGCCGGGGATGCCCTGCTGCCATCCGGCGATGAGCTGCGCGAGCGGGAAGACGATGGACTGGCCGCGGTTCCACGACGAATCGAACTCCTCCCCGGTGGCGAACTCGACGCCGAGGTAGTGGACGTCGACGGTCGCGCCGGGCTCGGCGGTCTCGCCCGTGCCCTCCTCGATGTCGACGATGACGAGTTCGGTGGGCTCGTCGCCCTCGTAGAAGTCGATCTCTGGCTTGGTCTTGTCAGTCATTTCTCCATCCAAGCATGACTGTGTCGCTCGGCCGACTCCCGCAGGAGCGCGATGCGCGCCGCGGGGTCGTCGAACGCGAAGACGGCGGATCCGGCCACGAACGTCGTCGCCCCCGACTCCGCGGCGATACCGATCGTGTTCTCGTCGATGCCCCCGTCGACCTGGAGCCACACGTCGAGTCCGTGCCGCGCCACCTCGGTCGCGAGGGTGCGGAGCTTGGGCATCGTGCCCTCCATGAACGATTGCCCTCCGAATCCGGGCTCGACCGTCATGACGAGCACCTGATCGAACTCGGCGAGGATGTCGAGGTAGGGCTCGACGGGAGTGTCGGGTTTGAGCGCGATCCCCGCTCGAGCGCCGATGTCGCGCAAGCGCCTCGCGAGGGCGACGGCGTCTGTCGCGGCTTCGGCGTGGAAGGTGACCGAGAACGCGCCGGTCTCGGCGTAGCCCGGTGCCCACCGGTCGGCGTCGGAGATCATCAGGTGGATGTCGAGCGGGATCGGTGACACAGCCTGCAGTCTCTCGACCATCTGCGTGCCGAACGTGAGGTTCGGCACGAAGTGGTTGTCCATGACGTCGACGTGCACGAGGTCGGCGCTCGCGATGGTCGTGACATCGCGCTCGAGGTTGACGAAGTCGGCGGCGAGGATGCTCGGGTTGATTCGGACGGCCATGGTCCGAGCCTAAACGCGACTCGACGTCTCGCGTCGCGTCGCCCGCCGACTACGCGGTCTTCTCGAGGAGGCAGATGAACATCGCGTCGGTGCCGTGTCGGTGGGGCCACAACTGCACCGATCCCGGAGACGTGCCGAGGTCGAGCGGCTCGGTCGTGACACCGCGGAGGACGTCGGCCGTGTCGAGGCGTCGCACCGTGCCGTCGCTCCGCGAGACCGCCCCGTCGACGATCGCGCGCGACTCGGCGAGGTGGGGGGAGCACGTGACGTAGGCGACGATGCCGCCGGGCTTGACGGCGTCGAGCGCCGAGGCGAGCAACCGCGACTGGAGCGGCGCGAGGTCGGCGACATCCTTCGGTTGTTTGCGCCAGCGGGCCTCCGGGCGCCTCCGCAACGCTCCGAGTCCCGTGCACGGTGCGTCGACGAGCACACGGTCGTAGCTCCCGGCTCGGTCTCGGCCGACCTCGGTTCCGTCGCCGACCGTCACCGTCGGGGGATGCTCGAGTGCCGCGACGGCTTTGCGCACGAGTTCCGCTCGAGCGGGAACGAGTTCGTTCGCGTCGACGGTCGCTCCCGCGGCAGCGGCTTCGGCGCCGAGGAGCGCGGTCTTGCCCCCTGGCCCGGCGCACAGGTCGAGCCACACCTCCCCCGGCTCGACGGGCCGCGCGCGCGTGAGGGCGAGCGCGGCGAGCTGGGAGCCCTCGTCTTGCACGCGCGCGCGGCCCGCGGCGACGGGAGGCCACGTGGCAGGGTCTCCCCCCTCGATGATCGCGCCGTAGGGCGAATACGGTGCGCGCCGGGTTCTCGGCAGCTCGTCGACACTCGAGAGCCCCGGGAGGGCGACGAGATTCACGCGCGGAGCGGTGTTGTCGGCCTCGAGCAGATCGTCGAGCTCGATCTCGCGCCCCTCCGCCGAGAGCGCGCGGCGGAAGGCACGCACGATCCACACGGGGTGGGAGTGCTCGAGGGCGAGTCGTTCGTCGTCGCTCCGCGCGGACTCCATGACCCGGTCGTGCCAATCGAGAGGGTCGGTGCGCGTGATGGTGCGCAGCACTCCGTTCACGAAGCCCGTGACGGATGCCGACCCCACCGATCGCGCGAGAGCGACGGCCTCGTCGACGGCGGCGTGCGGTGCGACACGCATCGACAGGAGCTGGTGCACGGCGAGTCTCAGAACGTCGAGCACGGGCGGGTCGATGCGGGAGACGTCGCGGCCCGCGGCGATCGCGATGACGGCGTCGTAGTAACTCTGCCGGCGCAGCGTGCCGTAGGTGAGCTCGGTCGCGAGGGCGGCGTCGGCGGTGCCGAGTTTCGCCCGCTCGAGTTTCACGGGCAGAAGGAGGTTGGCGTAGGCATCCGACTCCCCCACGGCGCGGATGACGTCGAAGGCGATGCGTCGCGCGGGTTGCACCGAGGATCCCCCGCGCGGGGTCGCCGCGCCGCGGCCCGGTGCCGCACGACGTGCGGGCTCGCGACCCGCGCGGCGGTCGGTGGGGCCGCTCACGAGGCGACCTCCGGAATGTCGCTCCCGCGACCGCGCCACCAGTCCGCTGCGGCCATGACACGTTTTCCGGCCGGGTGCACTCGCACGAGTTCGAGGGGGTAGGTCGCCGTGCCGACGAGCACCGCGCGACCGACGAGGGCGAAGCGACCGGGTTCGAGCGCGGCCGCGTCGCGAGCGAGTGCCGCCTCGGCGACGCCGAGTTTGACGGTGCCGAGTCGGGCGTCGACGAGCTCGGTGAAGGCGCCCGGTTCGGGAGTGACGCCGCGGATGCGATCGAACACCTCCCGGGCGGGCCTCGCCCAGTCGATGCGTGCGTCGTCGAGGGTGAGCTTGGGAGCGAGGGTGACGTCGCCGCGCTGCTCCTCCGGGCGTGCGTCGCCCGAGGCCAGGAGATCGACGACGCGCGTCAGCAGGTGCGCTCCGTCGACGGCGAGGGAGTCGAGGAGGTGGCCGGCGGTCTCGTGTGCCCCGATGGGCGCGGTGAGCGAGCCGTAGATGTCGCCCGCGTCGAGTTCGGGCACGAGATGGAAGACCGTCGCGCCCGTGAGGTCGTCTCCCGCCATGATGGCGCGTTGCACGGGGGCCGCCCCGCGCCAGCGCGGGAGCAGCGAGAAGTGCAGGTTGATCCACCCGAGTCGCGGCGTCGAGAGGAGGGGCTCGCGCACGAGCCCGCCGTATGCCACGATGACCCCGAGGTCGGGGCGCAACTCCTCGATCTCGCGAGTGGTGTCCTCGTCGAGACGGTCGGTGCGGATGACCGGCACACCGAGCCTCCCGGCCGCGTCGGCCACCTCGGTCGGGGTGAGCACGCGCTTGCGACCCCGCGGGGAATCCGCGCGAGTGACGACGGCCGCGACGTCGTGTCGCGATGCGACGAGAGCCTCGAGGCTCGGCACCGCCGCGGCGGGACTGCCCGCGAACACGAGACGCAGTGCAGGACTCACCGCGGTGTCGTTCTCGACGGGCTGACCGTCGTCGCGACGATCGTCGCGACTCGCGCTCGGGGGTGTACTGCTCGGCACTCGACTCATCTCGACGGGGTGGTCATTCGGCGAACGGCTCGATGTCGTCGAGCCGGACTTTCAGTGTAGGGAGGGTCACGGGTCGAGGGCCGCGCGGCACCGGCTTGCGCCGCGACGTCGCCGCCGTGATGACCGCCGCCCGCAGGGCGGTCGCGACCTCGCGCCCCGAGCGGAACTCGAAACGGATGATCGCGCGCACGACACCCTCGGAGGTCTCGACGGGCCCGAGCACGTCGAGACCCTCGATGCCCGCGACGGTCGCGACGGCCTTCTCGACCGCGGCCGTCGCTCCCGTGACCGTCGCGACCCGCACGGCCGGGGGAAATCGCAATCTCCGCCGGTCTGCGAGTTCGGTCGAAGCGTATGCCGCGGGGCGCCAGGTCGCCATCGTCGACGCGAGGGGTCCCCCGACCCCCACGAGCACGACGGGGCTCCCGGGCGCGGCGAGAGCCGCGGCGTTGGTCCACCACCGCAAGCAGTCCTCGCCGACGCGGAGGCTCTCGCGCGCGAGCATCCGCTCTCCGTCGAGCAGGAGCACCGCGCGGTATCCGCCGTCGGCGAGCGGCTCGGCTCCGCGGGTCGCGACGACGAGCGCGGGACCGTCGTCGACGCGGAGCACGGGGTGGGTGCCGTCGGCGACGATGACGCGCACTCCGGGAAAGGCGCGGCCGAGTTCGTCTGCCGTGCGGACCGAACCCTGACCGACGTCGGTCATCGTCGTGCCTTCGCACACCGGGCACACCCAGTCGGCGGCGAGCTTGCCGCACAGCGAGCACGCGGGGACGGCGCCCGATCGTGACCTCGACAGCGCACCATCGCATCGCGTGCAGCGGGCGGCGGCCGAGCAGGTCGCGCACGCCGTGCGCGGGGAGTATCCGGGCCGAGCGACCTGCACGAGCACGGGGCCGTGCTCGAGGGCGGCTCGCGCTTCGCGCCACGCCGTCGAGGGGATGCGCGCCATGGCCGCGAACCGGTCGGTCGACGACTGCTGCGCCGTCGGCACGACCCTGGGCGAGTAGGTGCGAGCCGCCGAGAGCACCGAGAGGAACCCGAGCTCGACGAGCCTCTGCACCTCGGTCGTGCGCGAGTGACTGAGGAACCAGAGGCCGCATCCCGCTTGCTCGCTGCGCACGAGGGCGGCGTCCCGCGAGTGCACGTAGGGGCTCAGCGGCTCGGAGTGCAGAGGGTCGCCGTCGTCGACGACGATCATGAGACCGAGTCTGGGCGCCGCGGCGTAGACCGCGGATCGATTGCCGACGACGACGATCGCCTCGTCGTCGAGACCCGCGAGGTGCGCTCGATACCGGTGCGGGTTCGACTGGCGCGCATCGATCCGCACGACGCGGTGAGCCGCGACCTCGTCGGCGAGGGCGGCCTCGAGCTGCTCCTGGTCGCGATAGTCGGGCACGCACACGATGGCACTCTCGCCGCGCGCGAGTGTCTCGGCGGCGGCCGCCGCCGCCGTTCGCGCCCACGCTCCCACCCAGACGCCGCCGCGTAGTCGCTCGGGTCTCGGCACGGCGTCGACGGCGTAGCGAGCCCCGCGCGCGAGAGCGGTCTCGCGATCGGCGGGGGCGTAGCTTTCGAGCCCGGGCCTCGACTCTTTGCCGGGAGCGCGTTCACGCACGCCCGGCGCCGCACCGCCCGGCGCCGCCTCGTCTGTCGACACCTCGCCTGTCGCGTCTGTCGACACCTCGCCGTCATCGGTGTCGTCCGCGCGCGCGAGCCACGCCTTCTCGACGCGCACCTGGCGCTTCGGCACGGCGAGTCGCACGACGTCGCTCGCGGTGCCCGCGGCCCGATCGGCGACGGCGCGCGCGAGCGCCCACACGTCGGGGGTGAGAACGGGCACGCTCGAGACGACCGCGTCGAGTTCGCTCAGCGTGCCGGCGTAGTCGCCGGGCGGCCCGATCTCGACGACGAAACCGTCGGCGATGCGCCCGGCGGACCGCACGGGCACGCGAACCCGCACGCCCACGGCCACGTCTGCGGTGAGCGACTCGGGAATCGCGTAGTCGAAGAGTCGATCGAGCTGCGGAACGGTCGAGTCGATCATGACCCGCGCGACGTCAGCGGGCCCGGGCACGGTCAGAGCCCGGCGGCGCTGCGGAGGTCGTCGACCCTGTCGAGGCGCTCCCACGTGAAGTCGGGCAGCTCGCGCCCGAAGTGCCCGTAGGTGGAGGTCTGCGTGTAGATCGGCCGCAAGAGGTCGAGATCACGGATGATCGCGGCGGGACGCAGATCGAAGACGTCGGAGATGGCGCTCGTGATCGCATCGTCGCTCACCGCGCCGGTGCCGAAGGTCTCGACGTAGAGACCCACGGGGGTCGCTCGCCCGATCGCGTAGGCGACCTGCACCTCGAGGCGATCGGCGAGGCCCGCCGCGACCGCGTTCTTGGCGACCCACCTCATGGCGTAGGCGGCCGAACGGTCGACCTTCGAGGGGTCTTTGCCGCTGAATGCTCCCCCACCGTGGCGGCTCGCGCCCCCGTAGGTGTCGACGATGATCTTGCGGCCGGTGAGACCCGCGTCACCCTTGGGGCCGCCGATCTCGAACCGACCGGTCGGGTTGATGAGCATGCGGGTCTCGCGCGAGTCGAGGTCGACGCTCTCGAGCACCGGACGGATGACGAGGCGCTCGACCTCCTCGGCGAGTTCGGCGTCGCTCACCGAGGGCGAGTGCTGCGTCGAGAGCACGACGGTCTCGACCGTGCGCGGCACGAGCCCCTCGTATCCGATCGTCACCTGGGTCTTGCCGTCGGGGCGCAAGAAGTCGACGAGCTTCTCCCGGCGCACGGTCGCGAGGCGTTCGGCGATGCGGTGGGCGATCCAGATGGGGATCGGCATGAGCTCGGGAGTCTCGCGCGTCGCGAACCCGAACATGAGGCCCTGGTCTCCCGCACCCTGAGCGTTGAGCGCGTCGGCGTCACCCGTGCGGGCTTCGAGCGCACGATCGACCCCCTGGGCTATGTCGGGCGATTGCGCGCCGATCGAGACCGTGACGCCGCAATTGCGGCCGTCGAAGCTCACCTCCGACGAGTCGTAGCCGATCGAGGTGATGCGATCGCGCACGAGGGTCGGAATGTCGACGTAGCCGGAGGTCGTGACCTCGCCCGCGACGTGGACGAGCCCCGTCGTCACGAGCGTCTCGACGGCGACACGACTCGTCGGGTCTTCGGCGAGGAGGGCGTCGAGGATGCCGTCGGAGATCTGGTCGCAGATCTTGTCCGGATGACCCTCGGTGACTGATTCGGAGGTGAACAGGCGCAAACCTGAGGGAGTCGACGTGCTCATGGGTGCCCCGCTAGTCGTGGTGTCGGTCGAAGGAACTGCTCACTGCGACGTCGGACGGACCAACAGGTCGAGGATGCGATGGGCGACGGTCGACTTGCTCCCTGCCGCCGTCTTCACTATATCTCCGGCCGAATCGACGACGACGACGTCGTTGTCGGGCAGGGAGAAACCGGAGGTCCACCCGACCCTGTTGACGACGAGATAGTCGCTCCCCTTGCGCGCGATCTTCGCACGAGCGAGGGCGAGCAGTGCTTCGTCGTCCGACTCGGTTTCGGCCCCGAACCCGACGATGATCTGGTCGGGTCGCTTCGAGGCCGCGAGGTCGCTGAGGATGTCGGGGTTGCGCACGAGATCGAGGGTCAGCGACTCCCCCTGGTCCTCTTTCTTGATCTTGCCCTCGGCGACGAACCGCGGTCGGTAGTCGGCGACGGCGGCCGTCATGATGACGGTGTCGTGGCCGGGCGCCTGCTCGTTCACCGCCTCCGCGAGGTCGGCGGTCGAGACGACCTCGACGGTTTGCACCCCGGGGGGTGGGGCGACCTCGAGGTTCGCTCCGATGAGGGTCACGGTCGCCCCGCGCGCGGCGGCGGCCGCAGCGAGGGCGACGCCCTGGCGTCCGCTCGACCTGTTGCCGAGGAACCGCACGGGATCGAGCGCTTCGCGAGTGCCGCCCGCGGTCACGAGGATGCGACGCCCCTCGAGATCGCGAGGCGCCAGGGCGAGCAGCACGGCCGCGACGATCTCGTCGGGTTCCGACATCCGCCCGGCTCCGCTGTCGCTTCCCGTGAGTTGTCCCACTCCGGGGCCGACGATCGTCATGCCCCTCTCGCGCAGTCTCGCGACGTTGGCCACGGTCGCGGCGTTACCCCACATCTCGGTGTGCATCGCCGGAGCGAGCACGACGGGGGCCGTGCTCGCGAGCACGGTGTTGCCGAGCAGGTCGTCGGCGATACCTGCCGCGAGCTTCGCGATCGTGTTCGCGGTCGCGGGAGCGATGACGATGACGTCGGCGCTCTGCCCGATCGAGACGTGCCGCACCTCGGACACGCCCTCGTAGAGGTCGACGTTCACGGGGTTGCGGCTGATCGCCTCGAGCGTCGGCTTGCCGACAAAACGCAGCGCCGCCTCGGTCGCGATGACCGAGACGTCGTGGCCGAGCAACACGAGCGAGCGGATGACGCTCACAGCCTTGTAGGCCGCGATGCCCCCCGTGACCCCGACGACGATCGTGCGCGCGCCCCCGGTGGGGTCGGTGCGCGACGAAGACATGCGGGTGTGCGGCTGTCGGACTACTCGGCGATGGGCTTCGCGGTGAGCTTGTCTTCGTTGATCTCGTGGAGCGCGACGGAGAGCGGCTTGTCGTCGATCGTCGAGTCGACGAGCGGTCCGACGTTGTCGAACAGGCTTCCCTCGTGGAGGTCGGCGTAGTAGTCGTTAATCTGGCGCGCACGCTTCGAGGCGAAGATCACGAGGGCGTACTTCGAGTCGACCTTGGTGAGCAGTTCGTCGATGGGCGGATCGATGATGCCTTTTGCCTTGTCGGCCATGAGTGCTCCTGTGCGGTAGTGAATTTCAGTGGTGAGAACGGGGCGGTGTGCGGGCCTGAGAGGGGCCGGTCCTGGCCGGGCCAGACCGCATCATCCGAAGTCGTGGGCCGAGATGTCCGGGCCCTGAACCATCAAGTCTACGACTTCTTGTGCCGCGGTGCTGACGTCGCCGTTCACGACACGGTGGTCGAACTCGTCTTGCGCGGCCAATTCGACCTTCGCGGTCTCGAGTCGCCTGCGTTGCTCCTCGGCGGATTCGGTGCCGCGCCCGATGAGCCGGCGCACGAGTTCGTCCCACGTGGGCGGAAGCAGGAACACGAGGACGGCCGAGGGCATCGCCGCCTTCACTTGGCGCGCACCCTGGATGTCGATCTCGAGGAGCACGCTCTTGCCGCTCGCGAGGGCCTCGAGCACGGGGGTGCGGGGAGTGCCGTAGCGGTAGGCGTTGTGCACGGTCGCCCACTCGAGCATGTCGTCGCTCGCGACGAGCCTGTCGAACTCGGCGTCGTCGACGAAGAAGTAGTTGACGCCGTCGACCTCGCCGGGGCGCGGGGCACGCGTCGTGGCCGAGACCGAGAGGTGCACGTCGGGGTGGTTCTCGCGGATGAAGGTCGAGACGGTCCCCTTGCCGACGGCGGTGGGGCCCGCGAGCACGACGAGTCGATTGGCGCCCGCGGGGGTCGACGCTCCCTCGCGAGTCGTGAGCCACTCCCGGAGCCGAGCGCGCTGACGCGTTCCGAGACCGCCGAGTCGCTTCGAGTCCGCGATGCGGAGTTCGGCCATCACTCGCGCGACGCGCGTCGGGCCCATGCTCGGAACACTCAGGAGGAGATCGCGGGCGCGGAGACCGGATTCGGCGGAGGGCGGGTCACTCTCCAGACCCGCGGTGTCGAGCACGTCGACGGCGGACCGTCGGCGCGAGGCGACATCGTTCTTGATCGTGGCTCGAGCTCGGCGGGCGGCGACGGCGGCGCGGGATGCCGCCGCGCGGTCGACGTCGGGAGGGGTCGGGCGGGTCACAGCGTGACCTCGGTCGCGGCACGAGCGATCGTGTCGGCGAGGGCGTCGGGTCCCGCGCTCAGCAGACCGCGCGATCCGTTGACGATGGTCGCGCGCGCGGCCGCACCGTAGATCGCGGGGAGGTCGGCGACATCCGCGCCCTGGTGTCCGAAACCGGGAGCGAGCACGGGGGTCGACGGCTCTCCCCCGAGCGTGTCGGGGTCGATGCCGAGAGAGCGGATGTCGACGGTCGCCCCGAGCACGAGGCCGACGCTCGCGATCGACCCCGGCCCGGCCGTCGCCTCGGCGGCGTTCCACTGGAGCACGTCGTCGACGATCGCCCTCGAGACGGTCGAGCCCGAGCGTGGACCGTGGGCGACGATGGCGGACTGGATGTCGCGCGACTCGGGATTCGACGTCGCGCCGAGCACAAAGAGGCCCTTGCCGTGCTCGCGAGCGAGGGCGAGGGGCGCGTCGAGCGACCCGAAACCCTGGAAGGCGCTCACCGTCATGGCGTCGGACTCGAGAGGCGACCCGGCGCTCAACCACGCCTCTCCGTAGGCCTCGACGCTCGACCCGACATCGCCGCGCTTGACGTCGGCGATCACGACGAGACCGCGCTCGCGAGCAGCCCCGATCACGACCTCGAGGGCGGCGAAGCCCGCGGACCCGTGTCGTTCGAAGAACGCAGCCTGGGGCTTGACGATGCCCGCCGAGCCCACCGCTGCCTCGACGACCGCGAGACCGAAGCTCTCGAGGCCCGCCGCGGAGTCGGGGAGCGACCAGGCGTTGAGGAGGTAGGGGTGCGGGTCGATCCCGACACAGAGCCGACCGTGGGAGCGGAGCGCATCGGCGAGGCGGCCGCCGAACGTCGGCGCGCCCGGCTCCGCATTCGACACCGTCACAGGCTCGCCGCCCGGCGCTCGGCGTACTCCTGCAGCGACGTCACCTCGAAGCCCTGCTGGATGGCTTCGAACGACGCGACCGCCGCGCTCAACTGCGCGATCGTCGTGAAGAGGGGCTTGTCCGCGGCGACGGCGGCGGCACGGATCTCGTATCCGTCGGCGCGAGCGCTGCGTCCGCTCGGCGTGTTGATGACGACATCCACGCGCTCCTCGTTGATGAGCTCGACGATCGAGGGTCCCGAGGCGTCGTGCGACTCGCCGTCATCGGTGCTGCCGTACTTGCGCACGACCGTCGCGCGGATGCCGTTGCGGCCGAGGATCTCGGCGGTACCGAGAGTCGCGAGGATCTCGAACCCGAGCTGCTGCAAGCGCAGCACGGGCAGGATGATCGCGCGCTTGTCACGATCGGCGACCGAGACGAACACGGCGCCGCTCGACGGCAGGCCCCCGTATGCCGCCTCCTGGCTCTTCGCGAACGCCTTCGGAAAGTTCGAGTCGATGCCCATGACCTCGCCGGTCGAGCGCATCTCCGGTCCAAGCACGGAGTCGACGATCTGGCCGTCTTTCGTGCGGAACCTCTTGAAGGGCAGCACGGCCTCCTTGACCGCGACGGGCGAGTCGAGCGGCACGTGCGCGCCGTCGACCGCCGGGAGCAGTCCGCTCGCGACGAGGTCGCGGATGCTCTCGCCGACCATGATGCGCGCGGCCGCCTTCGCGAGCGGGATCCCGAGCGCCTTCGACACGAAGGGCACCGTGCGCGAGGCGCGCGGGTTGGCCTCGAGCACGTAGAGCACGCCGGCACCGATCGCGAACTGCACGTTGAGCAGACCGCGCACGCCGATGCCGCGGGCGATCGCGAGCGTCGCCTCCTGCACCCGGGCGATCTGGTCGCGACCGAGGGTCACGGGAGGAAGGGTGCAGCTCGAGTCGCCCGAGTGGATGCCCGCCTCCTCGATGTGCTCCATCACTCCGCCGACGTAGAGTTCTTCGCCGTCGAACAGGGCGTCGATGTCGATCTCCACCGCGTCGTCGAGGAACCGGTCGACGAGGAGAGGGTGGGACGCGTCGATGATCCCCTGATCGGCCACGCGGTCGAAGTAGTCCTCGAGCGAGGGGGTGTCGTAGACGATCTCCATACCGCGACCGCCGAGCACGAACGACGGACGCACGAGCACGGGGTACCCGATCTCCTCGGCGATCGTGACCGCACCGTCGACCTCGATGGCCGTGCCGTTGCGCGGAGCGACGAGCCCCGCGGCGTCGAGGATGCCCGAGAACAGCCCGCGCTCCTCGGCGAGGTCGATCGCCGCGGGGCTCGTGCCGAGGATCGGGATGCCCTCGGCCTCGAGTCCCTTCGCGAGACCGAGTGCCGTCTGGCCGCCCAATTGCACGACGACACCGACGAGCTCACCGCTCCGGCTCTCGGCGTGGATGATCTCGAGCACGTCTTCGAGCGTGAGCGGCTCGAAGTAGAGACGATCGGAGGTGTCGTAGTCGGTCGACACGGTCTCGGGGTTGCAGTTGATCATGATCGTCTCGAAGCCCGCCTCCGCGAGAGTGAACGACGCGTGCACGCACGAGTAATCGAATTCGATGCCCTGACCGATGCGGTTCGGGCCCGAACCGAGGATGACGACCTTGCGGCGGTCGCTCGGCGCGACCTCGGTCTCCTGCTCGTAGCTCGAGTAGTGGTACGGCGTGAGCGCGGGGAACTCCCCCGCACACGTGTCGACCGTTTTGAAGACGGGGCGCACTCCGGCGGTCCACCGCGCGTTGCGCACCGCAGCCTCGGGGATGCCGCGCAACTGCCCGATCTGGGTGTCGCTGAAGCCGTGCTCCTTCGCGAGCCTGAGGGTGTTCTCGTCGAGCTCCTCCGCCGTGCGCACGGTCTCGGCGACCTCGTTGATGAGCACGATCTGGTCGATGAACCACGGGTCGATGCCGGTGGCCTCGTGCACGTCGGCGATCGACGCTCCCGATCGGAGTGCCTGCTGCACGGTGACGATGCGACCGTCGGTCGGAACCGCGGCGACCGCGAGCAGCTCCTCGGTCGAGCGCGACTCCTCACCCCAGTGGAAGCTCGACCCGCGCTTCTCGAGCGAGCGGAGCGCCTTCTGCAGAGCGGTCGAATAGTTGCGCGCGATCGCCATCGCCTCGCCGACCGACTTCATGGTCGTCGTGAGGGTCGGGTCGGCGGCCGGGAACTTCTCGAACGCGAACCGGGGCACCTTGACGACGACGTAGTCGAGGGTCGGCTCGAAGCTCGCGGGGGTGACCTTGGTGATGTCGTTGGGGATCTCATCGAGGCGGTAGCCGATCGCGAGCTTCGCCGCGATCTTCGCGATCGGGAAGCCCGTGGCTTTCGACGCGAGGGCGCTCGAGCGCGAGACGCGGGGGTTCATCTCGATGACGATGATGCGGCCGTCTTTCGGATCGACGGCGAACTGGATGTTGCATCCGCCCGTGTCGACGCCGACGGCGCGGATGATGTCGATCGAGATGTCGCGGAGCTTCTGGTATTCGCGGTCGGTGAGGGTGAGAGCGGGTGCCACCGTGATGGAGTCACCCGTGTGCACTCCGACGGGGTCGACGTTCTCGATCGAACACACGACGACGGTGTTGTCCGCCGTGTCGCGCATGAGCTCGAGCTCATACTCCTTCCACCCGAGGATCGACTCCTCGAGCAGCACCTCGGTCGTCGGGCTCTGGTGCAGACCGTCGGTGACCATGCGCACGAGCTCCTCGCGCGTGTAGGCGAAGCCCGAGCCGAGCCCGCCCATGGTGAACGAGGGGCGGATCACGAGGGGGTAGCCGAGCTCCTCGGCGAAACCGACGGCGTCGTCGACGGTCGTCGCGATGAACGACTTCGCGACGTCGGCGCCGCACGCGACGACGAGCTCCTTGAAGATCTGACGGTCCTCGCCCTTCTGGATCGCCTCGAAGTTCGCGCCGATGAGCTCGACGTCGTACTTCTCGAGGATGCCGTGCTCGTGGAGCTGGATCGCCGCGTTGAGGGCGGTCTGGCCTCCGAGGGTCGGGAGCACCGCATCCGGTCGCTCCTTGGCGATGATCGTCTCGATGACCTCCCACGTGATCGGCTCGACGTAGGTCGCGTCGGCGAAGCCGGGGTCGGTCATGATCGTCGCGGGGTTCGAGTTGATGAGGATGACCCTCACCCCCTCCTCGCGCAACACGCGGCACGCCTGGGTGCCGGAGTAGTCGAACTCGGCGGCCTGGCCGATGACGATCGGGCCCGACCCGATCACGAGCACACTGCGGATGTCGTCGCGTTTGGGCATCAGTTGGCGTCCTTCTTCGTCTTGCTGGCCACGACCATGTCGCGGAACCGGTCGAACAGGTAGTTGGCATCGTGCGGCCCTGCGGCCGCCTCGGGGTGGTACTGCACCGAGAACGCGGGGATGTCGAGGGCGTTGAGTCCCTCCACGACGTTGTCGTTGAGGTTGACGTGGCTCACCTCGACGCGGCCGAATCCCGCGGGAGAGGGTGTCGGCTCGCCGACGGGGGCGTCGACGGCGAAGCCGTGGTTGTGCGAGGTGATCTCGACACGACCCGTGACGGTGTCGATGACGGGCTGGTTGATGCCGCGGTGGCCGAACGGGAGCTTGTAGGTGTCGAATCCGAGGGCGCGACCGAACAGCTGGTTGCCGAAACAGATTCCGAAGAACGGGAGACCCTCGCGCAGCACAGCCTGGAGCAGCTCGACGTGGGCGTCGCTCGCGGCCGGGTCACCCGGGCCGTTCGAGTAGAAGACGGCGTCGGGCTGCAGCTCGAGCACGCGCTCGCGAGTGACCGACTGCGGGAGTACGTGCACGTCGAAACCGCGCGCCGACAGGTAGCCGAGCGTCGAGTCCTTGACTCCGAGGTCGAGCACGGCGACGGACCCGAGCCTCTCCCCCTCGGCCTCGATCGTGTACTCCTCGTCGACCGACACGGATGCCGAGAGATTGAGCCCCGTCATGTCGTCGCCCGAGGCGACGATGCGGGACTGCTCGTCGGGGTCGATCGCGAAAGCGTCGCCCGAGAAGATGCCCGCGCGCATCGAACCGACATCGCGCAACCGGCGCGTGAGGGCGCGGGTGTCGACGCCGCTGATGCCGACGATGCCGTCGGCGACGAGCTGATCGTCGAGGCTGCCGCGCGAGCGGAAGTTCGAGACGACGCGCGAGGGGTCGCGAGCCACGAAGCCGTTGACCCAGATGCGGCGCGACTCGGTGTCCTCGTCGTTGACGCCCGTATTGCCGATGTGGGGCGCGGTCATGACCACGATCTGGCCGGCGTAGCTCGGGTCGGTGAGGGTCTCCTGGTAGCCCGTCATCCCCGTCGCGAAGACCGCTTCGCCGAGGGTCGTGCCGCGAGCACCCCACGCGCGTCCAGTGAATCGGGTGCCGTCTTCGAGCACGAGCACGGCCGGATCGGTCGTCGTCACTTCTCCTCGTTCCTGGCGCCCTCGGGCGCCGACATGATGGTCTTGATGGTGTCGATGAGTTCGGTGGGGTCGTCGGGGTCGGCGACCCGCAGGAAGCTGTCGACCGCGGTGTCGCCGAGCGTCCAGCTCACGCGCACGAGACCGCCGCGTTCGACGACGCGGTCGATCGTCCACGTCGACCTGCCGACCGCCGAGATGTCGGCGGCGGGGAGGAACGCCGCGTTCTCGCCCGGGATGGCGAGCACCACTCCCGCGTCGGTGACGGTCACGCGCGCGCGAGCGCGGAAACCGAGCCCCCGCACGGCGATGCGGTCGAGGGGTGAATCGCTCACCGTCGTCGCGACGTAGAACACCTCGAGCGACAGCAGCTCGGCTCCGGGATCGGCGGGAACGGATGCGGGCTGCGGGAGGGTCGCCTGCCGACGCTGCCTCGCGCGCCACCCGAGCACCATGAGACCGAGCAGCACCACGAGCAGCACGATCACGGCGACGGCGGGGGTGACGCGATCATCCATTCGTCGACCTCGCCGCTCTCGCGGCCGAAGCCACGGTCTCGGCATCGACGAGAGCGCCGTCGACGACCGTCGGGTAGCCGGAGCGGAACGTGTGCACGACCCGGCCGGGGAGCTCGGTGCCGAGGAACGGCGAATTGGTTCCCTTGCCGCGGAGGTCGTCGAGCCCGAGGGTGCGCGAGGCGACCGGATCGACGAGGGCGATGTTCGCGGGCGCACCCACAGCGATGCCGTCGGCGTATCCCGCGACGCGGCCGATCTCGGCCGGCACGCGCGAGAGCACGCGCGAGACGTCGCTCCACGAGAGCAGACCGGTGTCGACCATCGTCGACTGCACGACCGAGAGTGCGGTCTCGAGCCCGACCATGCCCATCGAGGCGGCACCCCACTCGCACTCCTTCGACTCGGTCGGGTGCGGAGCGTGGTCGGTCGCGACGATGTCGATGGTGCCGTCGGCGAGCCCGGCGCGCAGCGCCTCGACGTCTTCGGCGCGGCGCAGCGGCGGGTTGACCTTGAAGCGCGCGTCGTAGCTGCGCACGAGCTCATCGGTGAGCAGGAGGTGGTGGGGAGTGACCTCGGCGGTCACCCGGATGCCGCGCGCCTTCGCCCAGCGCACGACCTCGACCGAGCCCGCCGTCGACACGTGGCACACGTGGAGGCGCGCACCGACGTGGTGGGCGAGCAAAACGTCACGCGCGATGATCGCCTCCTCGGCGACCGCCGGCCAGCCGGCGAGACCGAGCTCGCCGCTCACGACACCCTCGTTCATCTGCGCGCCCTCGGTGAGCCGCGGCTCTTGAGCGTGCTGGGCGACGACGCCCCCGAACGTCGAGACGTATTCGAGGGCCCGACGCATGAGCAGAGCGTCGGAGACGCACTTGCCGTCGTCGCTGAAGACGCTCACCCGCGCGCGGCTCTCGGCCATCGCCCCGATCTCCGCGAGCTCCCGCCCCAGAAGACCGACCGTCACCGCGCCGACCGGCCGCACCGTGACGTAGCCGGCGGCGTCACCGAGAGAACGCACTTGCTCGACGACCCCCGCGGTGTCGGCGACGGGTGCGGTGTTCGCCATCGCGTGCACCGCGGTGAAACCGCCCGCGGCGGCCGCGCGCGAACCCGAGAGCACCGTCTCGCTCTGCTCGAAACCCGGTTCGCGCAAGTGGGTGTGCAGGTCGACGAGTCCCGGGAGTGCCACGAGCCCGTCGGCGTCCACGACGGTCGCCGCGGCATCCGTGAGACCCGACCCCATCTCGGCGACGACCCCGTCGCGGATGAGGATGTCGACGCGAGACCCGTCGTCGAGGGTCGCCGCCCTCAGAACACAACTCGTCATGACAGTCCTTCCCGTTCACCTGCGAGCACGAGATAGAGCACAGCCATCCGCACCGAGACACCGTTGGTCACCTGGTCGAGCACCGTCGATCGCGCGGAATCCGCTGCGCGAGACGAGATCTCCAGACCGCGATTCATCGGGCCGGGGTGCATCACCATGCTATCGGCCGGCAGTCTGTCGAATCGCACGTCGTCGAGGCCCCAGCGCCTCGCATACTCGTGCTCGTTCGGGAAGAACGCGCCCGACATCCGCTCCGACTGGATGCGCAGCATCATGACGACGTCGGGGCCCGCATCGACCGCGGCGTCGAGGTCGGAGCCGACCGTCACGGGCCAGCTCGACACACCCACGGGCGTGAGGGTCGCGGGCGCGACGAGGTGCACGTGGGCGCCGAGGGTCGAGAGCAACCACGCGTTCGAGCGCGCGACCCTCGAGTGCAGGATGTCTCCGACGATCGTCACGCTCACCCCGTCGAGATCGCGCCCGCGCGAGCCCGCCCCGTGCAGGCGTCGGCGGATCGTGAAAGCGTCGAGCAGGCCCTGCGTCGGGTGCTCGTGGGTGCCGTCACCCGCGTTGACGATGCCGGCCTCGATCCACGAGCTGTCGGCGAGCACGTGGGGTGCTCCCGACGACGGGTGCCGGATGACGACGGCGTCGGCACCGATCGCCGCGAGGGTCTGCGCGGTGTCTTTGAGGCTCTCGCCCTTCGACACGCTCGACCCCTTGGCGCTGAAGTTGATGACGTCGGCGCTCAAGCGTTTCGCGGCCGCCTCGAACGAGATGCGCGTGCGCGTCGAGTCCTCGAAGAACAGGTTGACCACGGTGCGGCCGCGCAGGGTCGGCAGTTTGGGCACCTCGCGCGAGCGGACATCCGCCATGTCCTCGGCGATGTCGAGGATGCGGATGGCGGTCTCGCGGTCGAGGTCGCGTGTGCTGAGCAGGTGCTTCATCGGATGCTCCCGTCGAACGTCATGACTCGATGCTCACGAACTCGTCGCCGTCGACCTCGGCGAGTCGCACGAAGATGCGCTCGTCGCGAGCGGACGGGAGGTTCTTTCCCACGAAGTCCGGGCGGATGGGCAACTCGCGGTGCCCGCGGTCGACGAGCACCGCGAGGCGCACGGCGCGCGGCCTGCCGAGGTCGCTCAGGGCGTCGAGGGCGGCGCGGATGGTGCGCCCCGAGTAGAGCACGTCGTCGACGAGCACGACGGTCGCGCCGTCGATGCCGCCGGGAGGGAGGTCGGTCGGCGCCGGGGTGCGCACGGGGCCCTTCGCGAGGTCGTCGCGGTACATCGTCACGTCGAGGGCGCCGAGGGGAACGGGCGCACCGAGGATGCGGGAGACCTCGCGCGCGATGCGCTGGGCGAGCACGACCCCGCGGGTCGGGATGCCGAGGATGACGAGGCGGTCGTTGCCGTCGGCGATGCCGGGAACGGATTCCACGATCTCGTGGGAGATGCGCGTGAGCGCACGGGCGATGTCAGCTTGCTGGAGCACGGTTCTGCCGGGCAATCTGACCTCCTTCCTCGCCTCGCAGGACGAAAATTAAAGGATGTCGAACCCCTGAACTATACCCCGCCCCCACTCGACACAATTTCCGCGAGCGTGCGCCGGATCTGGCGCACGCTCGCGGAAATTGTGTTCTGTGGGGCGGGGTTTGAGGGGGCTAGGTGAAGCGGCGCAGCAAGTACCTCTCGACGAGGCCGATGAGCGCGTCTGTCGCCTTGCCGAGCACGGCGAGGAGGATGATCGCGAGGAAGATGCGATCGAGTCTGCCGTTGTTCTGGGAGTCGGCGAGCAGGAACCCGAGCCCCATCGACGATGCGATGAGTTCCGCCGCGACGAGGAACAGCCAGGATTGCGCGAGCGCGAGGCGCAGGCCCGACACGACCGTGGGGATGACGGCCGGCAGTTGAACGCGCGCGAGGAGCGCGACGCGGCCGAGACCGTATGCACGCCCGACCTCGACGATGTGCGGGTCGACGTGGCGGAGAGCGCCCGCGACGGTCGTGTAGACGGGAAAGAGCGCCCCGATCGCGATGAGGGCGACCTTGGAGTCCTCGTTGATGCCGATGTAGAGGATGAGCAACGGAACCCACGCGAGCGAGGGCACGGCCCGGAACCCGCCGATGGTCGGCGCGAGCAACACGCTCGCCCAGCGGGAGAGACCGACGATCGAGCCGAGCACGAGGCCCGCGACCGATCCGACGATGAACCCGAGGAGCACGCGCTGCGTCGAGATCGCGACGTACTGGCCGAGCAGCCCCTGCTGGGCGAGGTCGATGCCCGCAAGCCACACGTCGGGCGGTGACGGCAGGCGAAAGGAGGGGACGATGCCGGATGCCGACACCGCCCACCAGAGGCCGAGCAGCGCGAGCGGAAGCACTCCGCCGAGGAGGGCGAGGGAGGCCCCTCTCGATCGTGACTCCCCCGCCCTCGGTCGGCGGCGACCCGTCGCAGTACCGGCGGCCGAATAACCCAGGGCAGAGCTGTACTGCAGGAGCAACCCCGGCTCGGACCCGCGACCGGCCGACCGCTCGTGACCGTCGGACTCGACGCGGTCGCCTCGCGTCGACACTCCCGCGCCTCCCCCGCCGGTCACAGGGAGCCCGGGTCGGCGCTCTCGGCGAAGGTCGGCTCGAAGAGCGCGTCGAGCGCGTCGTCGATGAGGCCCTGGCTGGCGACATCCCCGGAGTCGACGAAGATCGGGCCGACGATCTCGAGAACGTCGCGCTGAGCATCTCCCGGCACGGGGTCGATGTCGAGAGCGGTGCGGTCGACGAGGGTCGTCGTCGCGATGTCGATGTCGATCCCTGCCACCTCGGCGAGGATCGCCGCGGTGTCGTCGGGGTTGTCGATGGCCCACTGACGGGCTTTCTCGTAGGCGTCGACGACGAGCTGGGCGAGGTCGGGGTGATCGGTCACGAACTCCTCGGTCGCGTTGAGGAAGCCGTAGCTGTTGAAGTCGATGTTGTCGTAGATGATCTCCGACCCGGCGCTCTCCACGCTCGTCGTGAGCAGAGGGTCGAGCCCCGACCACGCGTCGACGCTGCCCGACTCGAGCGCGCTCTTGCCGTCGGCATGCTGGAGGTTCTGCACGTCGACGTCGTCGAGGCTCAGGCCCGCTTCTTCGAGCGACTGCAGGAGGAAGAAGTAGGGGTCGGTGCCTTTCGTCGCGGCGATCGACCGGCCGGCGAGGTCACTCACCTCGGTGATGTCCGATCCTTCGGGCACGACGAGGGCCGACCAGTTGGGCTGCGAGTAGATGTCGATCGTCTGGATGGGCGAGCCGTTCGACTTCGCGAGCAGGGCCGCGGACCCCGCGGTCGATCCGACATCCACGGCTCCGGCGCGCAGCGCCTCGTTGGCCTTGTTCGACCCGGCGGATTGCACCCACGTGACCTCGACGTCGTCGCCGAGCGCGTCTTCGAGCCACCCCTCCTCGCGGATGATGAGGCTCAGCGGGTTGTAGGTCGCGAAGTCGAGGGTGAGGGTGTCGCTCGACCATCCCTCGCTTTCCGCCGCGGAGGCCGGTCGGTCGGTCGCCGACCCCTCCCCGGCGACACACCCGCTCAGAGCGAGTGCACCGACGGCGGCAGTGGCGGTGGCGAGCAGGAGGCGGGAGCGGTGCGTCATCGGAGGTCCTCTGTCGGTTGCGGCTGTGGCTGGGTGGGGATCGTGGCGCCGTGGTGGCGGTGGCTCTCGACGCCGAGCCCCTCGAGCAGTTCACCGCGCAGGGCGGCGAGTTCGGCGTCCGCTCGATCGCGGGGGCGAGCGCCGGGAACGGTCAGGACGCGGCGGATGCTCGCACCTCTCCCGGTTCCGTCGTCGCCGAGCAGCACGACCCGGTCGGCGAGGTAGAGCGCTTCGTCGACGTCGTGCGTCACGAGGAGGATCGTCGCGCGCTCGACCGAGTGCACGTCGAGCAGGAGGTCTTGCATCTTGAGTCTCGTGAGCGCGTCAAGGGCGCCGAAGGGCTCATCGAGAACGAGCACTCCGGGGTTGCGCGCGAGGGCTCGGGCGAGCGAGGCGCGTTGCGCCATGCCGCCGGACACCTGGCGGGGGCGCAAGCGTGTGGCCGAGGTGAGGCCGACGAGGTCGAGGAGCTCGGTCACGCGCGCTGCGCCGTCGACCCGGTCGGATGTGCGCGGCAGACCGAGGGCGACGTTGCGCTCGATGGTGCGCCACGGAAGGAGTCGCGGCTCTTGGAAGGCGACGGCGCAGCGCTCGTCGATTCCGGCGACCGCGCGGCCCCCGATGGCGACGTCGCCGCTCGTCGGCGCGTCGAGTCCGCTCACGAGGCGCAGGAGCGTCGATTTGCCGCACCCGGAGGGGCCGATGAGGGCGACGATCTCCCCGGCCTCGATCTCGAGGTCGACGTCGTGCAGCACGGCGCGGTCGTCGACCGAGCGGTCGGTGCTCGAGAAAGTGCGGCCGACGCCGCGCACGCTCACCCCGAGTGCGGGGATGCGCTCGGAGACGGGGGTCGCGGGGAGGGACATGCAGCGAATGTAGCGGCGCCCTCGGGGGCTCCGACAATCACCGCGTAACGCGACGACACACTGCGGCACCGTCGTGCACCGCGCGACGGATGAGGAGCGTCAGACCGCTGTCGTCGGCGTGGAGATGCGCGCGAGCAGTCCGTTGACGAACTTGCCCGAGTCATCGGTGCTGAACTCGCGAGCCTGACCGACGGCCTCCGAGATCGCGACTCCCGCGGGGATCTCGTCGTTGAAGAGCAGTTCCCAGATGCCGATGCGGATGATCGCGCGATCGACGACGGGCATGCGTGCGAGGGTCCACCCTTGCGCATAGGTCTCGATGAGTTCATCGATCTCGTCGCCGTGCTCGACGACGCCGTTGACGATCTCGCGCGCGTAGTTCCACGACTCCGAGCGTTCCGGCTCGGTGAGGGCGCGAGCGGCAGCCTCGGCGAGGGCGTCGTTGATGCTCGTGCCGCGCACATCCGCGCCGTAGAGCACGTCGAGCGCGCGCTTGCGCGCTTTGGAGCGAGCGCTCACTAGTCGTTCACGCGGCCGAGGTAGCTGCCGTCTCGTGTGTCGACCTTGACCCGCACGCCCTGCTCGAGGAAGAGCGGAACCTGGATCTGCGCGCCGGTCTCCACGGTCGCGGGTTTGGTGCCGCCCGTCGAGCGGTCGCCCTGCAGACCGGGCTCGGTGTACGTGATCTCGAGAACGACGGATGCCGGCAGCTCGACGTAGAGCGGGTCACCGTTGTGCAGTGCGACCGTCGCGTTCTGGTTCTCGAGGAGGTAGTTCGCGGCGTCGCCGACGACGACCGACGAGAGGGTGATCTGGTCGTAGTCGCTCACATCCATGAAGACGAACCCGTCGCCGTCGCGGTAGAGGTACTGGAAGTCGCGACGGTCGACCGTCTCGGTCTCGATCTTCGCGCCCGCGTTGAAGGTGCGGTCGACGGTCTTGCCCGTCATGACGTTCTTGACCTTGGTGCGCACGAACGCGCCGCCCTTGCCCGGCTTGACGTGCTGGAACTCGATCACGGTCCAGAGCTGGCCGTCCATGTTGAGAACGACGCCGTTCTTGATGTCAGCGGTAGAGGCCATGGGATCGATGTTCCGTTTCGTGTGGTGTTCGGTGCAGAGGGTGAGCTTGGGGGCGCGACGGCGCCGGGGGTCGAGTTTACCGGCTATCCGAGCCGTGACCGAATGAGCTCGAGCGCGAGGCGGTAGGAGTCGAAGCCGAACCCGGCGATGACGCCCGTCGCGACTCCGGAGATGACGCTCGTGTGGCGGAACTCCTCCCGCGCGTGGGGGTTGGAGAGGTGCACCTCGACGAGCAGGAGCCCCGACGACGTGACGATCGCCGCGGCATCCCGCAGGGCGTAGGAGTAGTGCGTGAACGCCGCGGGGTTGAGCACGACGGGGGTGCGGGCGTCGACGGCGTCGTGGAGCCATCCGATGAGCTCGGACTCGGAGTTGGTCTGCCGCACGTCGACGTCGAGGCCGTCGATGTCTGCGAGTTCGGTCGCGAGGTCGTCGAGCGTGGCCGAACCGTAGACATCGGGCTCCCGCGTGCCGAGGCGGTTGAGGTTGGGGCCGTTGACGACGAGGACGCGGTTCACGGCTCCGAGCCTATCGGCCCGTCAGACACCGACCTCTTGGTAGGCGGCGAAGAGGAGGCTCTGATCGGGGCCCTGCAGCACGGTCGGCTTGGCGACGTCGTCGAGAACGATGAATCGCAGCATGCTCCCCCGCGCCTTCTTGTCTCGCTGCATCGCGCCGAGGAGGGTGTTCCACCGACCGATCGGGTAGTCGGTCGGCAACTGCAGCGAGGTGAGGATGCTGCGGTGCCGGTCGACGACCTCGTCGGAGAGTCGGCCCGTGAGCCTCGCGAGCTCGGCCGCGTAGACCATTCCGATGGCGACGGCCGCGCCGTGCCGCCACTGGAAACGTTCGGCGTACTCGACGGCGTGCCCGAGGGTGTGACCGTAGTTGAGCATCTCCCGCACACCGCGGTCGGTGAGGTCCTCCCCCACGACGCGCGCCTTGATCGCGACCGAGAGTTCGACAAGGCGGCGGAACTCGTCGGTCGTCGAGTCGGTCGCGCGGTCGACATTCGCCTCGATGATGTCGAGGATCTCGGGCTCGGCGATGAACCCGTACTTCACGACCTCTCCGAATCCGGCGAGGATCTCCATCTGACTGAGCCCCTGCAGAACGTCGAGATCGATGACGACACCGCGCGGCGGGTAGAAGGCGCCGACGAGGTTCTTGCCCTCGTTCGTGTTGATGCCCGTCTTGCCGCCGATCGCGGCGTCGACCATGCCGAGGAGCGTCGTCGGCACGGTGACGAGGGTGACGCCGCGCAACCACGTCGCCGCGACGAAACCCGCGAGGTCGGTGACCGCTCCCCCGCCGAAGCCGATCACGGCGTCGGTGCGCGTGAAGTCGGACTGCCCCATCACTTGCCAGCAGAACGCCGCGACCTCGACGCGCTTGCCCGCTTCGGCGTCGGGCACTTCGGCGAGGATGACCTCGAAGCGGTCGAGGAGGCTCTCGCGCAACGCCGTCGCTTTCGCGCCGAGGGTCGAGGGGTGCACGATGAGCACCTTCTCGACTCCCGCACCGAGTTGGTCGGCGACGGAGTCGAGGATTCCGCGGCCGATGAGCACGTCGTAGGGGGCCGAGCCGCCCACGGTGATCGTCGTCGTGTCGGTCATGGTGTGTCGTCCGTTCGTCGTGTCTCGTCGGCTCGTCGGGTGCGCACCCAGTCGGCGATCTCGTTCGCGATCGCGTCGACGGGGCGCGACGAGGTGTCCCACGAGCGCGAGGCGAGGCTCTCGTAGGTGGCGCGGCGGGCCTCGACGAGGTCGCGCCACGCGTCGACCCCCCCTTGCTTGAGCAGCGGGCGGTTGACGCCGATGCGGTTCGCCACGGCTTCGGCGCTCACCGTCATGAGCGCGACGGGCAGCCCCTCGAGATCGGCGCGCGTGCGCTCGTCGAGCACGGCCCCTCCGCCGAGCGAGACCACGGCGCTCTCGCGGAGCGCCTTCGCGACCTCGATCCTCTCGATCGCGCGGAAGTGCTCTTCGCCGCGCGCCGAGAAGATCCCCGCGATCGGGCCGTACCTCTGCACGATGCGCCGATCGGTGTCGATGAACGGCGAGCCGAGCACGCGCGCGATGCGCTTTCCGATGCGGGTCTTGCCCGCGCCCGGTGCGCCGATCACGACGAGCAGGGGGCGCCCGTCGGGCGTCGACGCGGCCGTCACGCTCGGGGGTCGGTTGCAGTCGGGTCGCTCGAGGGCGCGGTCGTGAGGGCGTCGGGGATCGAGGCGAGGTAGGCGTCGAGGTTGCGTCGGGTCTCGCCGAGCGAGTCCCCTCCGAACTTCTCGAGCATGGCGTCGGCGAGCACGAGGGCGACCATCGCCTCGGCGACGACACCCGAGGCCGGGACGGCGCACACATCCGACCTCTGGTGGTGCGCTTCGGCTGCGGCGCCCGTCGCGACGTCGACCGTGCGGAGGGCGTGCGGAACCGTGGCGATCGGTTTCATCCCCGCGTGCACGCGCAAGACCGTGCCCGTGCTCATGCCGCCCTCGGTGCCACCGGCGCGATCGGTGAGCCTCGTGATGCCGTCGGCGCCGTGCACGAGTTCGTCATGGGCCACCGATCCGCGGCGAGTGGTCGTGAGAAAGCCGTCGCCGACCTCGACACCCTTGATCGCCTGGATGCCCATGAGCGCGCCCGCGAGTCGCGAGTCGAGTCGGCGATCCCAGTGGGTGTACGACCCGAGTCCCGGCGGTAGGCCGTAGGCGAGAACCTCGACGATGCCTCCGAGGGTGTCGCCGTCGTCGTGCGCCCGGTCGACTTCGGCGACCATGAGGGCGGATGTCTCGGGGTGAGCGCAGCGCAGCGGGTCGGCGTCGAGCGCATCGACCTGCTCGGGCGTGGGGAGCGGGGCGCCGTCGGGCACGCGCACGGGCCCGATCGAGAGGGTGTGGCTCACGAGTTCGACGCCGAGTCCCCGCAGGAACGCCCGAGCGACGGCGCCGAGGGCGACCCGCGCTGCGGTCTCGCGGGCACTCGCGCGCTCGAGAACATTGCGCGCCTCGGGGAAGTCGTATTTCTGCATTCCGACGAGGTCGGCGTGGCCCGGGCGGGGTCGCGTGAGTGCGGCACCGCGTCCCTTGGGCAGGGTCTCGAGGTCGACGGGAGACGCGCTCATGACGTCGACCCAGCGCGGCCACTCGGTGTTGCCGATGCGGAGCGCGACGGGGCTCCCCATGGTCGCGCCGAATCGCACTCCACCGGAGATGTCGAGGGCGTCCTCCTCGAACTTCATGCGCGCGCCACGGCCGTAGCCGAGCTTGCGTCTCGCGAGGTCGGCGCGGATGTCGTCGAGGCTCACGGGCACTCCCGCGGGGAGCCCCTCGAGGATCGCCACGAGTTCGGGGCCGTGCGATTCTCCTGCGGTGAGCCAACGAAGCATAGAGAGAATCCTTTCACAGCCGGAGGTCGACCGAGCTCAGTGCGCGGCGTTCGCCGGCCCGTCGAGGTCCACGCTCGCGCGCATCGCGGCGAGAACGCTCGGCTCGTCGGTGACCGAGAGCGTCGGATCGCCCGAGACGAACACGCGCACTTGCCCGAGAGCCTGAGCGACGAGCATCTCGAGCCCCGAGATCACGGGTCGACCGGCGCGTGACCAGGTCGACGCGAGCGCGCTCGGCCACGGGTCGTAGGCGACGTCGAAGAGCGTCGACGATCGGATGTGCGCGTCCGCGACGGGCCACGGCAGGCTCGTGCCCCCGGGGAGCGTCGAGACCACGAGCGTCGGCTCTCCGGCGGGTGGGGTCGCGAGGTCGGTCACGGTCACGTCGAGACCGATCCGCTCGGCGATCACCGCGAGGGGCGCGGCCCTCTCGGGGGCCCGTGCCGCGACGACGACCCGCGCCGCGCCGAGCTCACCGAGAGCGACGATGAGCGACCCCGCGGTCGCGCCCGACCCGAGCACGAGCACGTCGGAGACGTCGGTCGAGCCCAGGGCCGACACGATGCCGAAGACGTCGGTGTTCATGCCGTGGATGCCGTTCTCGCCGAAGACCACGGTGTTCGCCGCGCCCGTGAGGGCGGCGACCTCGTCGAGGCTGTCGAGAACGGGCACGACGTCGCGCTTGAGTGGCATTGTGAGAGAGAGCCCGCGCCACGCCGGGGTCCTCGACGTCACGAATCCGGCGATGCCGCTCGCATCCATGTCGATGCGCTCGTACGACCAGTCGACTCCGAGCTCGCGGTAGGCGGCGAGCTGCAGGTCGGGAGACTTCGAGTGGGCGATCGGGTGTCCGAGCACGGCGAGTCTGTTCGAGAGCGCGCGCGGTCGGACCTCACGCACAGTTGGGGCTCTGCGTCTCCGCGCACCAGGCCTGCAGCTGGTTCACCGCGGTGTTGTGCTCGTCGAGCGTCGAGGTGAACACGGTCTCCCCCGTGTCGAGGTTGACGGTCACGAAGTAGACCCAGGGTCCGTCGACGGGGTCGATGGCCGCGTCGATCGCGAGGTCGCCCGGGGCGCCGATCGGCCCCACGGGGAGGCCCGTGATGACGTAGGTGTTGTACGGGTTGTCGTCGCCACGCTCGGCGTCCGAGGTGAAGACCGACTGGTCTTGACGCTCGCCGTAGGCGTCCGCGTATCCGTAGTGCGAGGTCGAGTCGAACTGCAGGGGCATGTCGACGTCGAGTCGATTCTGGATGACCCGCGACACCTTGTAGAAGTCGTCGGGGTTCGACCCCGCCTCCCGCTGGATGAGCGAGGCGATCGTGAGCACGCGGTGCCGGTCGTCCGGCGCGACGCTCGCGGCGTCGAGCGACTGGAACGTGCGGTCGACGAGAACAGTGATGATGTCGGTCGCCGTGAGACCGGGTTCGAAGGTGTAGGACGCCGGGAAGAGGTAGCCCTCGATGTTCGGCGCCTCGGCGCTGATGCCGTAGGCGGTCGGATCGGCGACGGCGGCCTCGAAGTCGGCGAGCGGGATGCCCGTCGACTCGGCGAGGGTCTCGAGGATCTGGTCGGTGCTGAGCCCCTCCTGGAAGAGGGCCTCGACGACGATGCGGTTGTCGGGGTCCTGAAGGGCCTCGAGGGCGGCGTCCGCGCTCATCTTGCTCTTGAGCGTGTAGCTCCCGATCTGGAACGAGATCGACGGGTCGGCGAGCAGCAGATCGTAGAAGGCGTCGTAGCTCATCGTGACGTCGGCGTCGGCGAGGGTCTGCGCGATATCCGATCCGACCTGACCCTCCGTGATGGCGACGACGACCTCGCCGGTCCCCTCACCGGTGTAGTCGTTGGGCTCCTCCCAGCCGAGCACTTCGCGCACCTGGGGCTCGAAGGCGAAGAACGCGGCCGTGGCGCCGAGGCCCGTCACGAGGAGCATGGCGAGCGGAATCCAGAGCCACGCGAGGCTGCGTCGTCGCGAGCGCGTCGGTGAGGCCAAGGTCGAGGTCGACGCTGTCGCCGACGAGTTGTCTCGTGCGCGCCGCTCGCGCGGTGCCCGGCGCGAGCGGGATGCCGTCGGCGGGGGTGTCACCTCGCCTCGCTTGAGCAGCGACTCCGAGCGCGGTGACCGCTTCGCCCGTCCCGCGTCCCCGGTGTCGACAGCGCCGGAGCCGGGGGCGCCCTCGGCGTTCGCGTCGGCGGGACCTGGCTGGGAGGAGAAGAGGTCGTCCCACTCGGGATCTCGGGGCACTAGTCACATTCCTTCGTCGGGGGTGACCACGGTGCCGGGAGCTCGTCCGCTGGACCGTTCGTGATCGAGGGCATGTTGCAGAATTATAACGGCGGCGACCTGGTCGACGATCGACCGCGAGTTCTTGGCCGTGCGTCCCGCCCCCCGCAGGGCCTGGTGCGCGGAGACCGTCGACAGCCTCTCGTCGACGAGGCGCACGTCGATCGCGGGTGCGGCGAGGGCGAGCGCGAGAGCGAAGGCGCGCGCGTCGGCGGTCGACGCGGTGTCGTTTCCACTCAGCGCGATCGGGAGACCCACGACGATCTCGGTCACCTCGAGCTCGGCCGCGTGCGCGAGGATCGTCGCGATGTCACCCGTGCCCCGCGCGACCGTCTCGACAGGGAGCGCGAGCATGCCGTGCAGGTCGCTGCGCGCGACGCCGATGCGGGTCGTGCCCACATCGACGCCGAGGCGCACTCCGGATCGCACGCGCTAGTTCTCGAGTCCCCGCGTGATGGCGGTGAGGGCCTGGGGGATGGCGGATGCATCCGACCCTCCGCCCTGGGCGAGATCGTCTTTGCCGCCTCCCCCGCCGCCGAGCACCTTGGCGGCGTCCTTCGCAAGCACACCGGCTCGCACTCCCCGAGCGCGCGAGGCGTCGTTGGTCGCGACGATGACGGCGGGCTTCCCCGCGACGACGCTCGCGAGAGCGACGACGGCCGGGTCGGTTCCGAGCCGTGAGCGCACCGATTGCACGAGACTGCGGAGGTCGTCTGTCGACGCGAGCTCCCCGACGTCGAGGGCGACGACGGTCAGCTCGCCCGCCCGGGTCGCCGATTCGACGATCGACGGCACCCGTTGCACGAGGGCGGCGGACTCGAACTCTGCGATCTTCTTCTCGGCCGACTTGAGACTCGCGATGAGTTCGGCGATGCGGTCGGGGAGCATCTCGCGCGGCGTCTTGAGGCTCGACGTCAGCTCGGAGACGATCGCGCGCTCGGCGGCGAGGTCGCGGAAGGCGTCGACCCCGACGAGAGACTCGATGCGACGATTGGACGATCCGACCGACGACTCGGAGACGAGGTTGACGAGTCCGACCTCGGCGCTGCGACCGACATGGGTTCCTCCGCACAGTTCGCGTGACCACGCGCCGCCGATCTCGACGACCCGCACGCGTTCACCGTACTTCTCACCGAAGAGTGCCATCGCGCCGAGCGCTTTCGCCTCGTCGAGCGACATGACGCGGGTCGTGACCTCGTAGTTCTGCCGCACGGCGTTGTTCGAGATCTCCTCGATCTCGCTCTTCGTCTCGGGGGAGAGCGCGCCGGTCCAGTTGAAGTCGAGGCGCAGGTAGCCCGCGCGGTTGTACGACCCCGACTGGTGGGCCTGGGATCCGAGGGTGTCGCGCAGCGCCGCGTGAACGAGGTGGGTCGCGGTATGCGCCCCCGTGGCGCCGCGGCGCCACTCCTGGTCGACGACGGATGTCGCGGCCGCACCGACGGCGACCTCCCCCGAGCGCACCTGCACCTTGTGACTGATGAGGCCCGCGACGGGTCGCTGCACGTCGAGCACCTCGAGGTCGAAGCCCGTTCCGACGATCGACCCCGCGTCGGCCTCCTGTCCACCGGACTCGGGGTACAGGGCCGTCTCGGTGAGGATGACCTCGGCGATGTCGCCGGCGACGGCGGAGTCGACCGAGGTGCCGTCGACGATGATGCCGAGCACGGTCGACTCGGCGGCGAGGTCGTCGTAGCCGCGGAACACGGTCTCGCCGCCGGCGCGGAAGGCGCTGTAGACCGAGAGGTCGGCGAGGAGCGTCTTCTTGGCCTTGGCGTCGGCCTTGGCCTTCGTGCGCTGCTCGAGCATGAGCGCGTCGAACGCCGACCTGTCGACCGTGAGGCCCGCTTCCTCGGCCATCTCGAGCGTCAGGTCGATCGGGAAGCCGAAGGTGTCATGGAGGAGGAACGCGGTGTCTCCCGCGAGCGTCGTCGCGCCGGCATCCGCGGTCTTCGCGACCGCGAGGTCGAGGATCGTCGTTCCGCTCGCGAGGGTGCGCAGGAAGGTCTCTTCCTCGGCGTAGGCGAGGCGGGAGATGCGGTCGTAGTCGGTCTCGACCTCGGGGTACGCCGCCTTCATGGCGTCGCGAGACGCGGGGAAGAGCTCGGTGAAGGTCGCGGTGTCGACCCCGAGCAAGCGCATCGCGCGCACGCTGCGTCGCAAGAGCCGACGGAGGATGTAACCCCGGCCCTCGTTCGACGGCGTCACGCCGTCGCTCATGAGCATGAGGGCGGAGCGCACGTGGTCGGCGACCACGCGCATGCGCACGTCGTCGTCGTGGTCGGCGCCGTAGCGTCGCCCCGAGAGGGCGGCAGCGCGGTCGAGCACGGGGCGCACCTGGTCGATCTCGTAGATGTTCTCGACACCCTGCTTGAGAAAGGCGACGCGCTCGAGGCCCATCCCCGTGTCGATGTTCTTGCTCGGGAGTTCGCCGAGGATCTCGAAGTCGTGCGCGCCGATCGAGGCGCCGCGCAACCACTGCATGAACACGAGGTTCCAGATCTCGATGTAGCGGTTGTCGTCGGCGGCGGGACCACCCTCGCGGCCGTACGCGGGCCCGCGGTCGAAGAACACCTCGGAGTCGGGACCGGCCGGCCCCCCGGGTGTCCCCATCGACCAGTAGTTGTCGGCCTTGCCCATCCGCTGGATGCGGTGCTCCGGAAGACCCGCGATCTCCCGCCAGTGGCGAGCCGCATCGTCGTCGTCCTCGTGCACGGTGACCCAGAGGTCCTTCTCGGCGAAGCCGAAGCCGCCGTCGGCCTCGGACGTCGTCAGGAGCTCCCACGCGTAGGAGATGGCCTGCTCCTTGAAGTAGTCGCCGAACGAGAAGTTGCCGTTCATCTGGAAGAACGTGCCGTGCCTCGTCGTCTTGCCGACCTCCTCGATGTCGAGGGTGCGGATGCACTTCTGCACACTCGTCGCGCGTGTGTACGGCGCGGGGACGAGCCCCGTGAGGTACGGCACGAAGGGCACCATGCCGGCGACGGTGAAGAGGAGGGTCGGATCGTCGCTCACGAGCGACGCCGACGGCACGACCGTGTGCTCGCGATCGGCGAAGTAGTCGAGCCAGCGGCGGCGGATGTCAGCGGTCTGCATGGTGTCCCGGAGTGAAAGGGGATCGCGACGGCGCGAACACGCCGGAGGATCGGATGAGTGGGGTGGGTGGGGTGGGTGAGAGGGAGGTCAGCGGCGCGGCGCAGAGGCGTCGGCGGCGTCGGCGGCAGCGTCGGCGATGTCATCGACGGCGTCACGGAGTTCGGCTTCGCGCGAGCGGTAGCCGTCGACGACGGCATCACGGAAGGCTGTCGTCGTGGCATCGACGTCGGCGAAGAACGCCCGACCCGCCGGCGTCTTGTTGATCCGATGCGCGGCGGCGAAGCCGAGCACGACCCCGATCAAGACCAAGAGTGCGCTCTTCATGAGGTGTGTCCTTCAATCGTGGCTAACGGTGCGCCGACCAGCTTACTGGCCGACTCTTGAGCGTCGCTCGAGCCCCTTAACGACAGCGAGAGCGGGCTGCCCGAAGGCAACCCGCTCTCGCACGGTGGTCGGATCAGCGAGCCGCGTAGTACTCGACGACGAGCTGGACTTCACACGTCACGGGCACTTCGGCACGCTTCGGGCGACGCACGAGGCGCGCCTGGAGCTTGTCGATCTCCACCTCGAGGTACGCGGGCACCTTGGGGAGCACGTCCTGGTGCGCGCCGGCGGCGGCGACCTGGAAAGGCTCCATGCCCTCGCTGCGGGCGTGCACGTGGATGAGCTGGCCCTCCTTGACGCGGAACGACGGGCGGTCGACGCGCTGTCCGTCGACGAGGATGTGGCGGTGCACGATGAGCTGGCGAGCCTGCGCGGTCGTGCGAGCGATTCCCGCGCGAACGACGAGAGCGTCGAGGCGCATCTCGAGGAGCTCGACGAGGTTCTCACCCGTCAGGCCCTTGGCGCGGCGAGCTTCCTCGAACGCGATCTTGAGCTGCGCTTCGCGGATGCCGTACTGGGCACGCAGACGCTGCTTCTCGCGAAGACGCACGGCGTAGTCGGAGTCGGTCTTGCGCTTGGTGCGGCCGTGCTCACCCGGAGCGTACGGACGCTTCTCGAGGTACTTGGCTGCCTTCGGCGTGAGGGCGATGCCCAGCGCGCGCGAGAGACGGGTCTTGCTACGAGTACGTGACTTAGTAGACACGGTTTCCTTTCGGTACAGAGATCATCGGTCTTCAGCAGGCTCCCGGGCACGCGAGTGCGTCTCGGGAAAATAGAAGAGGGATGTGCCGCGGGTACCGTCCGGCTAAAGAACGCTTCCCATTCAGAAGGACCGAAGCAGCAGCCGTGCGCGAAAGTCCCCTGTAGGCGGAGTAAATACTAGCACGCGCGGTCAGCGTCCCCGGGTGATCCTGCGGAGCTTCTCGAGCCGCGCCGACACGTCCCGCTCGTTGCCGTGGTCGGTCGGCGAGTAGTACTCGGTTCCGACGAGAGGATCGGGCAGATACTGTTGCTCCACGACCCCGACATCGGAGTCGTGGGCGTAGCGATAACCCTTGCCGTGTCCGAGTCGCTTGGCGCCGGGATAGTGCGCGTCGCGGAGGTGCTTTGGCACTCGCCCGAAGTCTCCGGCGCGCACATCCGCGATGGCCCTGTCGATGGCGAGGTAGGAGCGGTTCGACTTCGGAGCCGTCGCGAGGTAGGTCACGGCCTCGGCGAGCGGGATGCGCCCCTCGGGCATGCCGATGAGCTGCACGGCGTCGGCCGCCGCGACGGCGATGACGAGCGCGTTGGGGTCGGCCATGCCGATGTCTTCGGCGGCGCTCACGATGATGCGCCGCGCAATGAAGCGCGGGTCCTCCCCCGCCTCGATCATGCGCGCGAGGTAGTGGATGGCCGCGTCGACGTCCGACCCCCGCACCGACTTGATGAAGGCGCTGATGACGTCGTAGTGCTCGTCTCCGTTGCGGTCGTAGCGCAAGAGGGCACGGTCGACGGCGGTCGCGACGATCTCGGCGGTGATCACGGGAGCACTCTCGCCGTCTCCCGTCGACGACGCCGATTGCGCTGCGGCCTCGAGGGCGGTGAGGGCGCGTCGTGCATCCCCCGAGGCGAGACGGATGATGGTCGCCCGCGCCTCGTCGTCGAGCGCGACCTTGCCCGCGAGCCCGCGGTCGTCGCTCACAGCGCGGTCGACGAGAGTGCCGAGGTCGTCGTCGGAGAGCGGCTCGAGGGTGAGGAGCAGCGAGCGGGAGAGCAGAGGGGAGATGACCGAGAACGACGGGTTCTCCGTCGTCGCGGCGACGAGGATGACCCAGCCGTTCTCGACCCCGGGCAAGAGCGCGTCTTGCTGCGCTTTCGTGAACCGGTGGATCTCGTCGAGGAAGAGCACGGTCGAGACGCCGAAGAGATCGCGCGACGACATCGCCTCGTCCATCACCTGACGCACGTCGCGCACGCCGGCGTTGACCGCAGACAGTTCGACGAACTTGCGGCCCGAACTGTGGGCGATGGCTCCCGCGAGAGTCGTCTTGCCCGTGCCGGGAGGACCCCAGAGGATGACCGACACCGAACCGCGCTCCCCCGTCGTGTCGCTCGCGAGGCTCACGAGCGGCGATCCGGGCGTCAGGAGGTGCCGCTGACCGGCGACCTCGTCGAGGCTGCGCGGCCGCATGCGCACGGCGAGCGGTGTCGCACCGCCACGCAATCCGAGCTGGGCGTCGACCATGGGGCCATGGTAGTTCGATGCACCGACGTCGTCGTGCGGGCGCCTCGTTCCGAGAGCACCGCGCAGGGCGGGCGCTACTGTTCTGAGGGCGACATCGGCCAGGCGACGGAGGTAGACAGTGGCACAGGGCAAGAGCACCGACCGAGCGGCGCGAGAGCGGCTGAGGCTCTACCGGGCGCGGCAGACGGTGCACGTGCACCAGGTCGAGCGGCGCAGACGCGACAACCTCCTCGCCATCGCCGCGGTCGTCGTGGTCGTGACCCTCGCCACGATCGGTCAGGTCACCTACTTCACGTCCGGACCGGGGGCGCCGGATGCGGAGGCGAGCGAGAGTGCGTCGGAGGATGCCGCGCCCGACGCGAGCGGGATCGAGACGACGGGCGACGTGCCCTCGATCGAGATCGCCGAGGGTCGCGAGTGGACGGGAACTCTCGAGATCAACGACGTCGACCTCGGCATCCGTCTCGACGGCGAACTCGCCCCGCAAGCGACCTCGGTCTTCATCTCCCTCGCTCGGGAGGGCTACTACGACGGCAACGAGTGCCACAGACTCACGTCGAGCGAGTCGCTCAAGGTCCTGCAGTGCGGGCAACCGTCGCTCGACGGTCCCGCGGCTCCCGACTTCTCCTACGGCCCGCCCGAGAATGCACCGGATGACGGGGGCTATCCCGCGGGAACCCTCGCGATGGCTCGAGCCGAATCGCTCACGAGCCAGACGACCCAGTTCTTCGTGACCTACGAGGATTCGGTCATCGACCCGAGCGCCGGGGGATACACGGTCTTCGGTCAGGTCACGAGCGGACTCGACGAGTTCGTCGCGGCTGTCGCGAGCGCGGGCGTCGAGCCCGCCGACGACGGATCGGCCCGATCCGACGGACCACCCGTCGTGCCCGCGACGATCGGCTCGATAACTGTCGAGTGACGACGCCGAGGTCGAGCGCGCCATGCCATTAGTCTTGGAGTCGGCCGCTGACCCCGGACGGCCCGAGCAGCAAGGTGAGTCTTTTGGCGAGTAACGATCAGGCACCATGGGGCCGCGTCGACGAGACGGGCACCGTCTACGTCCGCGAGGCCGAGGGCGAGCGCGCTGTCGGGCAGTACCCCGACGGCACCCCGGAAGAGGCGCTCGCCTACTTCGAGCGCAAATTCTCTGAGCTCGCCGGTCAGGTGACCCTGCTCGAGCAGCGACTCAAGCGAGGCACGGCCGTCGCGGATGTCGCGAAGACGATCTCGGCGCTCAGCGCGTCGATCGCCTCGGCGAACGCCGTCGGTGACCTCGCGTCGCTCCAGCGCCGCATCGACGCTCTCGGCGGAGCCGTCGGCGAGATGGTGGAGAAGCAATCGGCCGAACAGAAGGCCGCGGTCGACGCCGCAATCGTCGAGCGTGCCGCACTCGTGGCCGAGGCGGAGGCCCTCGCAGCGCAAGACCTCGCGAAAGTGCAGTGGAAGCAGACCGGCGCGGCTCTCGACGACGTCTTCGCGCGCTGGCAGAAGCACCAGCAAGAGGGTCCCCGACTTCCGAAGAACGAGTCGAACGAGCTGTGGAAGCGATTCCGCGCGGCCCGCACGACGATCGAGACCAACCGCAAGGCGTTCTTCTCCGAGCTCGACTCGGTGCACAAGGATGCGCGCGGCAAGAAGCAGGCTCTCGTCGAGCGCGCCGAGGCGCTTGTCTCGAGCGGAACGAGCGGCATCCCGACCTACCGCCAGCTGCTCGACGAGTGGAAACTCGCCGGTCGCGCGGGCAAGAAGTTCGACGACGCACTGTGGGCCAAGTTCAAGGCTGCGGGAGACGTGCTCTACGCAGCCAAGGCCGAGGTCGACGCGAAAGACGACGAAGAGTTCGCCGGCAACTACGAGCAGAAGCTCGCGTTGCTGACCGAGGCGGAGCCTCTCCTCGCCGAGAAGGACCGCACGAAGGCGAAAGAGGCCCTGCTCTCGATCCAGCGCCGCTGGGACACGATCGGCAAGGTGCCTCGCGACAAGGTCAAGACGGTCGAAGAGCGCTTGCGCAAGGTCGAGGCCGCGGTGCGCAAACTCGACGAGGAGCACTGGGAGCGCAACAACCCCGAGCGCAAAGCGCGCTCGGAGGGGCTCGCGAGCCAGCTCCACGACGCCATCGCGAAACTCGAGCGTGAGCTCGACGACGCGAAGTCGACGGGCGACACGGCGGCGATCGCCCGTGCTCAAGAGGCTCTCGACGCTCGCAAGGTGTGGCTCGACGCGATCGGCTGACCCCGGCCGGGCCGTTCTCCACAGCCATCGGGCGCGTCCACAGTTGCGCGACGGTGTCGTTCGGGCGGCTGATGAGCGCTCATGCTCGACCGCATGGCCCGAATCATCCCCTCCGTCTTCGACACCTCCGACTTCTCGCACGCCGAGCTGAGCGCCGCGAGGCTCGACGGCGAGATCGTCGCTGTCGACGAGTGCTGGCAGGTCATCGACGAGCACGGTGACCCGCTTGCCCGTGCCCGCTCTCTCGCCCGCGTGCTTCCGCCGCGTGTCATCGTCGAGCGCCTCTCCGCAGCGTGGGTGCTCGGCGCGATCGACGACCCGCCCGCGGTCCACGAGGTGTGCGTCGACAGTGCCGCGCGCTACAGCAGACTCGGCTTGCCGCGGCTGCGCATCCGCGAGGTCGTCATCACGTCGACCGAGATGAGCTCTGTCGGGCCCGTGCGTGTCACGAGTCCGCTGCGCACCGCGGTCGACCTCGTGCGATTCTCCCCGAGATTCGGCGAGACCGAGCGGTCGATCGTCGCACGACTCGTGGAGATCGGGGGCTTCAGCCTGGGTGACGTCGAGGCGAACCTCGATGCGCGCCGCAACCTCCCGGGCAAACTCCTCGCTCGCGAGCGGATGCGATCGGTGTTCGATGAGAGCCTCACGCCGCCGCTCGCATCGGCGCGGCGCGAGGTCTAGCCCGCCGACACCCGATAGACGTCGTAGACGGCGTCGATGCGTCGCACGGCGTTGAGCACCCGATCGAGGTGGGTCGTGTCACCCATCTCGAAGACGAAGCGACTGATGGCGAGGCGGTCGCTCGAGGTCGACACGGTCGCCGACAGGATGTTGACGTGGTACTCGGAGAGCACCCGGGTGACGTCGGAGAGCAGTCCCGAGCGATCGAGTGCTTCGACCTGGATCTGCACGAGGAAGATGCTCTTCGACGAGGGCGCCCACTCGACGTCGATCATGCGCTCCGGTTCGTGCTCGAGCGACGCGACGTTGTGGCAGTCCGCCTGGTGAACCGAGACACCGGCACCGCGCGTCACGAATCCGACGATCGGGTCACCTGGCACGGGGGTGCAGCACTTCGCGAGTTTCACGAGGATGTCGGGGGCACCGCGCACGAGCACGCCGGAATCGCTGTTGCGGAGCTGCTTCGACTTTCCGCTCGTCGGAATCGTGAGCTCGGCGTCTTCGGTCTCCGCCTCGGTGTTGATCGACGCGAGCAGTTTCTCGAGCACCGACTGGGTCGACACGTGACCTTCGCCGACCGCGGCGTAGAGCGACGAGACGTCGTCGTAGCGCAAGTGCGAGGCGACCTCGCTGAGTGAACTCTGGCTCATGAGCTTCTGCAGGGGCAGGTTCTGCTTGCGCATGGCGCGGGCGATGGCATCCCGGCCCTGCTCGATGGCCTCGTCGCGACGCTCCTTCGTGAACCACTGCTTGATCTTGTTGCGCGCCCGAGGGCTGCGCACGAAATTGAGCCAGTCCTGGCTCGGGCCCGAGTCGGGGTTCTTCGAGGTGAACACCTCGACGACGTCGCCGCTGTTGAGCGAGGTCTCGAGGGGGACGAGGCGCCCGTTGACCTTCGAGCCCATCGTGCGGTGCCCCACCTCGGTGTGGACGGCGTAGGCGAAGTCGACCGGCGTCGCTCCCGCGGGCAACCCGATGACCTTCCCCTGCGGGGTGAAGACGTAGACCTCTTTCGCACCGATCTCGAAGCGCAGCGAGTCGAGGAACTCGCTCGGGTCGACCGTCTCCGCTTGCCAGTCGCTGATGTGGGCGAGCCACGCCATGTCGCCATCGGCGGAGCCCTCGGCGGCGACCACTTTGCCCCCGTTGACCCGCTCCTTGTACTTCCAGTGCGCCGCGACACCGTATTCGGCGCGGCGGTGCATCTCCTCCGTGCGGATCTGGATCTCGACGGCACGACCGTTCGGACCGATGACCGTCGTGTGGAGCGACTGATAGAGGTTGAACTTGGGCGTCGCGATGTAGTCCTTGAACCGACCGGGAATCGGTGTCCAGCGGGCGTGGATCGCGCCGAGCACCGCGTAGCAGTCTCGCAACGAGGAGACGAGAACGCGGATGCCGACGAGGTCGTAGATCTCGTCGAACTCGCGGCCGCGCACGACCATCTTCTGGTAGATCGAGTAGTACTGCTTGGGGCGACCCGCGACCTTGCCCTTGATCCTGTTGACCTTGAGGTCGTCGGTGACGGAGTCGATCACGTTCTGCACGAACTCTTCGCGCTGCGGCGTGCGCTGTTTCACGAGACTCTCGATCTCGACGTAGAGCTTCGGATAGAGCACCGCGAACGAGAGATCTTCGAGCTCCCACTTGATGGCCTGGATACCGAGCCTGTGGGCGAGAGGCGCGTAGATCTCGAGGGTCTCCTGCGCCTTGCGCTTGGCCGAGGCGGATTCGACGAACCCCCACGTGCGCGCGTTGTGCAAGCGGTCGGCGAGCTTGATGACGAGCACGCGTATGTCTTTCGACATCGCGACGACCATCTTGCGCACCGTCTCGGCCTGCGCGCTGTCGCCGTACTTGAGCTTGTCGAGCTTCGTCACACCGTCGACGAGCATCGCGACCTCGTCACCGAAGTCGGCGCGCAGCACGTCGAGACTGTATGCGGTGTCTTCGACGGTGTCGTGGAGGAGTGCTGCGGCGAGGGTCTTGGGGCCGATGCCGAGGTCGGCGAGAATCTGCGCGACCGCGACGGGGTGGGTGATGTAGGGCTCACCGCTCTTGCGCTTCTGGCCCTTGTGGGCTTTCTCGGCGGTCGTGTACGCCCGCTCGATGATCGCGATGTCGGCCTTGGGGTGATGCACGCGCACGGTGCGGATGAGCTGGTCGACGGCCCCCGCGGGTTGCGCCCGGGAGAAGAGCCTCGGCAGGAGGGTGCGCAGTGGCGCGCTTTGCGGTGCCGTGGTCTCTGTCATGCGAAACGCTCCTCCCGAGCCAAAGTTAGCACCGCTCCGAGGCCGTCGATCGCGGGTTCGCTGTGGGCGGCACGCGACGCAACCGACCTCGGGTCACCCTCAGTCGACGGTCGGTGTCTCGCCGTTCTCCGAGACGATCTCGCCGCCGTCGGCGTGCCACGCGATCATCCCTCCCGCCACGGAGACGGCGTCGTAGCCGGCCCCGACGAGAGCACTCGTCACTCGGGCTGAGCGCTGCCCCGAGTGGCACACGACGAGGAGTCGCGTGTCGGCCGAGAGCTCGGTGACACGCTCGCTCAACTGCGACATCGGCAGCAGGCTCGCCTCGGGAGCGTGCCCCTTGTCCCACTCGTTCTGTTCGCGCACGTCGACGAGAACGCCGTCACCCGTGTCGATCGCGGAGCGGGCCTCGGCGGCCGTGACGGTGGGGATCGCCCCCGGTGCGTCGCTCATTCGGCTGCGACCTCTCGCGCCGCGAGTGCTCGTTCGTCTCGCGTCTTGATGCCGAGCTCGTTGCGCCGCATGTCGGAGTACAGGGGGGCGGCGACGAAGATCGTCGAGTAGGTTCCCGCGATGATGCCGACGAGCAGTGCGAGCGAGATGTCGCGGAGGGTGTCGGCGCCGAGAACGAACGATCCGATGAAGAGGATGGCTGCGACAGGCAGCGCCGCGACGACACCCGTGTTGATCGATCGGACGAGCGTCTGGTTGACCGCGAGGTTCACGGTGTCGGAGAACGTCGCGCGCGAGTCCGCGGCGAGCTCCGCCGTGTTCTCTCGGATCTTGTCGAAGACCACGACCGTGTCGTAGAGCGAGAAGCCCAGGATGGTGAGGAAGCCGATGACCGCGGCCGGGGTGACCTCGAAGCCCGCGAGGGCGTAGACGCCCGCGGTGAACACGAGGTCGTGGAGGAGCGCGACCATCGCCGCGACCGACATCTTCCAGGTGCGGAAGTAGAGCGCCATGGCTACGGCGGCGAGCCCGAGGAACACGAGGAGACCCCGGATGGCCTGGCCCGTGATGTCGGCACCCCAACTGGGGCCGACGAACGACGACGCGACGTCGTCGGCTGTCAGCCCGTATGACTCGGCGAGAGCGGCGGCGACCTCGCGAGTCTCGTCGTCGCTCAATTGCTCGGTCTGCACGCGGATGCCCGTGTCGCCCACCGTCGTCACGCGCGGCACCTGCTCGGGCACGACCTCGGCGACCGCTTCGGTCGCGGGAGCCGTGTCGGGGTCGCTCACGTTCGTCACCTGGAACTGCGACCCGCCGCGGAACTCGATGCCGAGGTTGAAGCCTCCACCGATGAGGGGGATCGAGATCGAGATGGCCATGACGGCAATGGCGATCGTGTACCAGAGCTTGCGTTTCGCGATGAACGGGATCGATCGCTTGCCGGTGTAGAGATCGTTTCCGAACTCGGTCAGGTTCGCCATCAGGACTTCTCCCCCGTCGTCGGGCGTGCCGGTTTGTTGGAGGCGCTCGCCTCGGCGGCTTCCGCCGCTTTGCGTTCGGCGATCGACTGGCGACGTGCCGCCTCGCGCGTGCTCCCCGTGGGCTTCTTGGTGGTCGCGGCCACCGGGGTGCGGAACTGCGCCCGCCCCCGGTAGATCGCTCCGAGAGCGTGCGGGTCGAGACCGCTCCAGCGATGGCCACTCGAGAAGAACCTCGTGCGAGCGAGGAGTTGCATGAGCGGATGCGTGAAGAGGATGACGATGATGAGGTCGATGATGACGGTGATGCCGAGGGTGAAGGCGAAGCCGCGCACGTTGCCGATCGCGAGCACATAGAGAACGATCGCCGACAGGAGGGTCACGCCTTTGGCCGCGAGGATCGTGCGCAACGCGCGCTTCCACCCCGCCTCGACCGCGGACTCGAGGCCGCGCCCGTCGCGGAGCTCGTCTCGGATCCTCTCGAAGTAGACGATGAACGAGTCGGCGGTGAACCCGATCGCGACGATGAGCCCGGCGACACCCGCGAGGGACAGTCGGAATCCCTGCCTCCACGAGAGCACCGCGATCACGAGGTAGGTGAGAACACCCGCGACGATGAGCGAGGCGATCGTGACCGTGCCGAGGAGGCGGTACTGGAAGAGCGAGTACGCCGCCACGAGGATGAGCCCGATGATGCCCGCGATGATCCCGCTGCGGAGCTGGTCCGTTCCGAGCGTCGCCGAGATCGTGTCGCGACTCTGCACCTCGAAGCCGATCGGAAGCGCTCCGAATTTGAGCTGGTCGGCGAGGGCCGCCGACGTGTCCTGCGTGAACGAACCGCTGATGACCGCGCGCCCGTCGGTGATGACGTTGTTGGTCGACGGCGCCGTGATGACGCGACCGTCGAGCACGATGGCGAACTGGTTCTGAGCGCCCGTGAGAGCGTTGAGTCGTGTCGTGACGGCGGCGAACTGGTCGGCACCCTCGGAGTCGAACTCGATGTTCACGCCCCACACGTTGGTCGCGATCCCCTGGCTGTTCGGTACGAGGCTGCTGCTCGCATCGGCGATGCTCTCGCCCGAGATTTCGGCGGGGCCGAGGATGTACTTGAACGACGCGGTGTCGTCGCACGTCACGAGGGGTTCGTCGACGGGAGCGACGTTGAGCGCGAGCTGATCGACGGCGGCGCAATCGAAGTTCGTGAACTCGTCGATCAGGGCGGGTGTGACGTAGTTGAGGTCGCTCGCATCCGTCGGGCTCACGCTCGGCGTCGCCTCGAGGTCGGTCGGTGCCGACTCGCTCGGTGACGGCGACGCCTCGGGGTCGTCGCCCTCTCCGACCGAACTCGTGGGAGCCACGTCGGTGACGAGAACGGGGCGGAACTCGAGTTTGGCCGACGACTCGATGCGGTCGAGGGTCTGCTGGTCCGGCACGCCGGGGATAGCGACGACGACGTTCTGTGCGCCCTGCGTGCTCACTTCGGCTTCGGACACCCCGCTCGCGTCGATGCGCTGGCGGATGATGCCGACCGCCTGCTGCAGTTGCTCGGAGGAGACCTCCTGGCCTTCGCCGAGCTGCGGCTCGAGGATGATCTGCGTTCCGCCCTGGAGGTCGAGAGCGAGTCTCGGAGACCAGCTGCCGTTGGAGAACAGAGCTCCCCCGGCGTTGGCGACGGTCAGAAGCGCGGTGATGACGAGTAACCACGTCAGAGAACGCCACGCCTTTCGGGCCGTTGTCGATCTTGCCACTGTTACTCAGCTTTCTCTCTGCACGGTGCGCACCGCGCACGGAACACGTGCAGTCCGCCCTCGATCAGACGAGGGCCTCCATCAGGGTAGTGCTACTCGTCGACGCGCTTGGTCCGCGGGCCGTCGGTCGTGCTGTCGGGGTCGACGCGCTCACCGAAGTCCGGCTCGATCGCTCGCGACGAGCGAGTGTCGTCGACGACGATCTCACCCTTCTCGTCGAGCACGACGTCGTCGGAGACATCTTCCGACTCGTCGATCTCGGGAACGGTGTCGTAGTCCGCGATCTTGAGGATGGTCTGGCGGTGGATCTTGACGGTGCTTCCCGGCGAAGTCTCGAGCGTCACGAGGTTGCGCTCCTCATCCATCTCCACGATCGTGCCGTAGAGACCGAAGTTGGTCATGACCTCGACCCCGGGAACGAACTGGGTCTGGCGCTCTTCGGTGTCGCGGCGGCGCTTACGCCCCTGGAAGACCTGGAACACGATGAATGCTCCGAACAGGATGGCGATGAAGATGAGTTCCATGAAGAGAACGACCCTTTCCGGGGTTGCGATGGGGACGGCGACCGCGTCGGCGTGATCTGTGCGGTCGGTCAGGTTGAATTATAGATCAGCGCTCCCGCGCGTCCGTCTCTGGCCGTTCAGTCCGCCGCGGGGACGTCGGCCGTCGGCGTGAGCCCGAAGTGGCGCCACGCGAGCCTCGTTGCGACGCGACCGCGCGGGGTGCGCGTGAGCAGCCCGATGCGCACGAGGAACGGTTCGACGACCGACTCGATCGTCTCCGACTCTTCGCCGACCGAGACGGCGAGGGTGTTGAGGCCGACGGGGCCCCCGTCGAATCTCTCGAGGATGATGCGCATGACGGCACGGTCGAGCCGGTCGAGACCCAGTTCGTCGACGTCGTAGAGCGAGAGGGCGCCGTGGACGGCGTCGAGCCCCGCCCCCGTGTCGTGCACGAGGGCGTAGTCGCGCACGCGGCGGAGCAAGCGGTTGGCGATCCTCGGGGTGCCTCGGCACCGACCCGCGATCTCGGCGAGAGCGGCTCGATCGACGGGCAGGTCGAGAAGGGCTGCGGCACGTTCGAGCACTCTCTCGAGCTCGGAGTCGGAGTAGAACTCCAGGTGGGCGGTGAACCCGAACCGGTCTCGCAGCGGGTTCGGGAGCAACCCTGAGCGGGTCGTCGCCCCCACGAGCGTGAACGGCGCGAGATCGAGCGGAATGGATGTCGCGCCCGCCCCCTTACCGACCATGATGTCGATGCGGAAGTCCTCCATCGCGAGGTAGAGCATCTCTTCGGCAGCGCGCGCCATGCGATGGATCTCGTCGATGAAGAGGATCTCGCCGGGCACGAGCGACGAGAGCACCGCGGCGAGATCGCCCGCGTGCTGGATGGCGGGGCCGCTCGACATGCGCAGCGGCCGACCGCTCTCTTCCGCGACGATCATCGCGAGGGTCGTCTTGCCGAGACCGGGAGGGCCGGCGAGGAGGATGTGGTCGGGGGTGCGGTTCTGCAGCGTCGCCGCCTGCAGCAGCAACTGCAGCTGGGCGCGCACCTTCGTCTGTCCGACGAACTCGGAGAGTGTCTTCGGCCGCAACGCGCCCTCGAAGGCGAGTTCGGCTTCGGACTCCGGCGTCGGACGCACGATCGCGTCGGGGCCCTCGAACCCCGCGGCGTCGCTCGAGGTCTCGCGCGTCACGAGCGGGCTCCCTGCGGGCCGAGTCGCGCGAGCGACGCACGGAGGAGCACGGGAACCGTGGCGGCCGCGAGGTCGGGATCGTCTCCGAGAGCGTCGGCGACAGCGATCCCGGCGACTCTCTCCTGCCACCCCAATCCGACGAGCGCGACGACGACATCGTCTGCTGCCGTCGCCGGGGCGGCGACCGCCGTTCTCGCGGGGCTCGGCGCAGTGATCGCGATCTTGCCCGTGAGTGACAAGACGATGAGTTTGGCGGTCTTGGGCCCGATGCCCGAGACCTTGCGGAACGCGGAATCGTTCTCGGTCGCGACGGCGGTCGCGACATCCGACGCCGTCATCGCCGCGAGCACGGCCATGGCCGACTTGGGCCCGACCCCCGTGACGCCGCGCAGGAGGTCGAACACCGCGAGTTCGTCGGTGTCGGCGAACCCGTAGAGCGAGAGGTCGTCTTCGCGCACGATGAGAGCGGTGCGCACCGTCGCCGTCGCCCCCGCGTGGAGTGACGCGGCGTGTGCGGGAGTCACGGTGACGGCGAGACCGATGCCTCCGACCTCGATGACGACGGATGCGCCGCTCGAGGTGAGAACGGTGCCGCGGACTGACGAGATCATCGTGCCAGCCTAGAGTCGCGCGGAGGGGACGCCGCGCCTCTCTCGGCGGCGCGCCACGCCGCTTGAGCCGGCGTGAGGGCGGCGCTCCCGGCAGGGTTCGCAGGGAGCGCTGCTCCGCTCCAGGCGTGGCAGATCGCGATCGCGAGGGCGTCGGCGGCGTCGGCGGGTTTCGGCGGTTCGGTGAGACCGAGGATGCGCGCGACCATCGCCCCGACCTGCTTCTTGTCGGCCGACCCGTAGCCCGTGACCGCCGCCTTGACCTCCGACGGAGTGTGCAGTCCGACCTCGAGGCCGCGCTTCGCGGCCGCGTGCAGAGCGACACCGCTCGCTTGGGCCGTGCCCATGACCGTGCGCACGTTGTGTTGCGCGAAGACACGCTCGAGAGACACCGAGTCGGGCGACCACGTGTCGAGCATGTCGTCGATGCCCGAACCGATGAGCAGCAGACGCTGCGCGAGCGCGAGCCCCGGGTCGGAGCGGATGACACCCACGGCGACGAGAGTCGCCCGCCGGTTCGGGTGCACGTCGACGACGCCGACACCGCATCGCGTGAGCCCCGGGTCGATTCCGAGCACGCGCACGGTCATCGGTTCGGCTACTCCTCGTCGAGCTGCGCGAGCACCTCGGCGGGCACGTCGTAGTTGCCGTAGACGTTCTGCACGTCGTCGTTGTCTTCGAGGGCGTCGACGAGGCGGTAGACCTTGCGCGCCGTGTCGGCGTCGACCTCGACGAGGAGCCCGGGCACGAACTCGATGTCCGCCGACTCGTAGTCGATGCCGGCCTCCTGCAGCGCCGTGCGGGTCGCGACGAGTGAACCCGGATCGGTCACGACGTCGAAGCCTTCACCGCGATCGGTGACCTCTTCGGCGCCGGCGTCGAGCACGGCGGTGAGTACGTCGTCTTCGGTGAGGCCCTCCGTCTTGCGCACCGCGATGACACCCTTGCGGCTGAAGTTGTAGGCGACGCTTCCCGGGTCGGCGAGAGTGCCGCCGTTGCGCGTCATGATGGCGCGCACATCCGCCGCGGCACGATTGCGGTTGTCGGTGAGGCACTCGACCATGAGTGCCACGCCGTTGGGGCCGTAGGCCTCGTAGATGATGGTCTGGTAGTCGACCGCTTCACCGAGCTGACCGGAGCCGCGCTTGACGGCGGAGTCGATGTTCGAGTTCGGTACCGACGTCTTCTTCGCCTTCTGGATGGCGTCGACGAGGGTCGGATTGCCCGCGAGGTCAGCGCCGCCGATCTTCGCGGCGACCTCGATGTTCTTGATGAGTTTGGCGAACGACTTGGCACGGCGCGAGTCGATGATCGCCTTCTTGTGCTTCGTGGTCGCCCACTTGGAGTGGCCTGACATGTGTCTCCTCTGCAGCCTGCTTTGTGCGTGTCCAGTGTACCGAGGCTCGCAGACTCGGCCCGCGGTATCGCCGGTTCGGCGGCGCGCGCTCGCGGAGCTCGTCAGGGGATCTTGACGCCCGCGTGCTGCAGGGTGATCGCCGCGAGGGCACGGATGGTCTCCGGATCCCGGTCGCGCCACCCCTCGATCGCCGGCCGGTCGAGGGAGAGGATCTGCGCGGTGTCCGCGTTCGCGAGCGCACGGAACGCGAGCAACTCCATCCCGCCCGCGAGCCGCGTCGTCTTCGCCGCGGCGGTGGCGCGGCGGGCGAACGCGAACCTCGTGACCCACCAGAGTCTGGCGATGACGAGAATGGGCACGACGGCGATGAGCACCCCGAGGGCGACCGCGAGATTGTCGATGAAGATCTGCTGGTCTCGGCCCGCCGATTCGAGCGCTCCCCCGGCGCCGCTCGCCCCGTCGAACGGATCGCGCACGCCGCCGCCGACGAGCGGGATCGAGCCGACGGCGTCGGCGGCATCCGCCATCGTCTGTCGCAAGCCCGCGCCGGCTTCCTCGACCGTGACACCGAACTGCGCGAAGGCGCGGATGATTCCCGCGACGGTGACGCCGCTGACGATCGCGATGACCGCGAGACCGAGGCACACGACGTCGGCCGTGATCTGACGGGAACGAGCGAGGGCGAAATCGGAGTAGAACTTCATGGCCCCACTATGACCGACCGCTCGAGAACCCGCAGATCGTGCGTCAGCCGCCTCGTGTCACGACGGTCAGCGCTCGGCGATCATCCTCAGAAACAGTTCGTGGAAGCGGGTCTCCCCCGACATCTCCGGGTGGAACGACGTGCCGAGGAGGTTGCCCTGCCGTGCGGCGACGATGCGTCCGTCGGCGAGGGTCGCGAGCCGGTCGACCGACTCGCCGGCCGTCTCGATCACGGGGGCACGGATGAAGACCGCGTGCACCGGTGCCTCCCCGACCTCCGGGATGTCGAGGTCGGCCTCGAAGGACTCGGTCTGCTCACCGAACGCGTTGCGCCTCACGGCGACGTCGAGTCCCCCGAAACTCTGCTGGCCCGAGATCGGGTTGACGATCGTGTCGGCGAGCATGATGAGCCCCGCGCAGGTGCCGTAGACGGGCAGCCCGTCGCGGATGGACTCGCGGATGGGCTCGGCGAGACCGAAATTGCGCGAGAGCTTGTCGATGACCGTCGACTCGCCACCGGGGATCACGAGACCGTCGATCTCGTCGAGCTCGCTCGCCCGCCGCACGGTGCGCGACGTGACGCCGAGCCCGGTGAGAACGGCGAGGTGTTCCCGGAAGTCGCCCTGAAGGGCGAGCACGCCGACGGTCGGGGTGTTACCAGCCACGCTCGGCGAGACGGTGCGGTGCGGGGAGGTCGGAGACGTTGATCCCGACGATCGCCTCCCCGAGCCCGCGCGACGCGTCCGCGATCACGGCGGGGTCGTCGAAGAACGTCGTCGCCTTCACGATCGCCGCGGCGCGCGCCACGGGGTTGCCCGACTTGAAGATGCCCGAGCCGACGAAGACGCCGTCGGCTCCGAGCTGCATCATCATTGCGGCATCCGCGGGGGTGGCCACTCCCCCGGCGGTGAAGAGCACGACGGGGAGTTTGCCCGTGCGCGCGACCTCTTTGACGAGGTCGAACGGCGCCTGCAGCTCCTTGGCCGCGACATAGAGCTCGTCGTCGCTCGTGGCCGTGAGGGCTGCGATCTCGCGCTTGATCGTGCGGATGTGCTTCGTGGCCTCGGAGACGTCGCCCGTGCCGGCCTCGCCCTTCGAGCGGATCATCGCGGCACCCTCGGTGATGCGTCGGAGCGCCTCGCCGAGGTTCGTCGCGCCACACACGAAGGGAACGGTGAAGTTCCACTTGTCGATGTGGTTGACGTAGTCGGCGGGGCTCAGCACCTCGGACTCGTCGATGTAGTCGACCTTGAGGGCCTCGAGGATCTGAGCTTCGACGAAGTGGCCGATGCGTGCCTTCGCCATCACGGGGATGGACACGACGTCGCGGATGCCCTCGATGAGGTCGGGGTCGCTCATGCGCGAGACTCCGCCCTCGGCACGGATGTCTGCGGGGATGCGCTCGAGCGCCATGACGGCGACGGCCCCCGCGTCTTCGGCGATGCGCGCCTGCTCGGCGTTGACGACGTCCATGATGACACCGCCCTTGAGCATCTCGGCGAGGCCTCGTTTGACCCGGCTCGTGCCGACGGTTTCGGTGTTCGTGTTGTCGCTCATGGTGGGCTCATTCTAGCTCTCGGGTGCTGGGCGTCTGCCGCCGAACCCCCGTGTGTGACGTCCGGAGTAGACGGCCGGCCGGGAGTCGGCCGGACGGGGTCAGGAAACGGGCCAGGCCTCGGCGATGCTGCGGCGTACATCCCCCAGAAGTTGAGGGAGCGCCTTCGTCTTCGCGATGATCGGGAAGAAGTTGGAGTCGTGGGCCCAGCGCGGCACGATGTGCTGGTGAAGATGGTCGGCGATGCCGGCTCCCGCGAGCTTGCCCTGGTTCATCCCGATGTTGTAGCCGTCGTTGCGCGAGACCGTCTTGATGACGCGCATCGCCGTCTGCGTGAGGCTCCCTATCTCCGCGACCTCCTCGGGGGTCGCCTCGTCGTAGGTGGCGACGTGACGGTAGGGACACACGAGTAGGTGCCCGCTGTTGTAGGGGAACAGGTTGAGCAGCACGAAGGCGTGCTTCCCCCGCGCCACGATGAGGGCATCCTCGTCGGACATCGTGGGGGCGACGCAGAACGGGCACGCGTCGGGAGCCGGCTGTTGCCCCGTCTCGATGTAGACCATGCGGTGCGGCGTCCACAGGCGCTGGAACTCGTCGGGCACTCCCGCGAGCTCGGACGACCAGTCGATGCGCACGTCGTCGTCGAGGGGTGGCACGGTCACACCTGCACCTTGTCGGCGATCGCGGCGGTGATGCGCGCGATCGCGTCGTCGACCGGCACGCCGTTCTCCTGGGTGCCGTCGCGGAATCGGAAGCTCACGGCACCGGCCGCGCGATCCTCTTCGCCCACGATGAGCTGGAACGGCACTTTCGCTTTCGTGTGGGTGCGGATCTTCTTCGGCATGCGGTCGCTCGAGTGGTCGACCTCGGCGCGCACGCCTTTCGCGCGCAGCTGAGCGATGACCTCGTCGAGGTAGGGGCCGTAGTCCTCGGCGACCGGGATGCCCACGACCTGCACGGGGGCGAGCCACACCGGGAACGCGCCGGCGTAGTGCTCGAGCAGGATCGCGAAGAATCGCTCGATCGAGCCGAGAAGCGCGCGGTGGATCATGATCGGCTGCTGGCGGGTGCCGTCGGCGGCGGTGTACTCGAGGTCGAACCTCTCGGGCTGGTTGAAGTCGAGCTGCACCGTCGAGAGCTGCCACGTGCGCCCGATGGCGTCGCGCGCCTGCACCGAGATCTTGGGTCCGTAGAACGCGGCACCCCCGGGGTCGGCCACGAGCTCGAGGCCCGACTCGGTCGCGACCTCGCGCAGGGTCTCGGTCGCGTCATCCCACAGTTCGAGCGACCCGACCGACTTCTCGGGGTTGCGGGTCGAGAGCTCGAGGTAGAAGTCGTTGAGGCCGTAGCCGCGCAGGGTCTCGAGAACGAACTCGAGCTGGCTCGCGATCTCGGTCTTCACCTGATCGGGCGTCACGTAGATGTGAGCGTCGTCCTGGGTGAGTCCGCGCACGCGGGTGAGGCCCGAGAGGGTTCCGCTCTTCTCGTAGCGGTACACCGTGCCGAATTCCGCGAGACGCAGGGGCAACTCGCGGTAGCTGCGCCCGCGAGCACGGTAGATGAGGTTGTGGAAGGGGCAGTTCATCGGCTTGAGGTAGTAGTCCTGGCCCTGCCGAGTGATATGGCCGTCGGCATCCGTCTCTTCGTCGAGGTGCATCGCCGGGAACATGCCGTCCTTGTACCACTGCAGGTGACCGCTCGTCTCGAAGAGCGACCCCTTGGTGATGTGGGGCGAGTAGACCTGCTCATAGCCGTTGGCGATGAGCCTCTCGCGCATGTAGTTCTCGATCTCGGCGCGGATGATGCCGCCCTTGGGGTGGAAGACCGCGAGACCCGAACCGATCTCGTCGGGGAACGAGAACAGGTCGAGTTCGCTGCCGAGCTTGCGGTGATCGCGCTTCGCGGCCTCCTCGAGACGGGTCTGGTAGGCGCGAAGCTCGTCTTTGGTCGGCCACGCCGTGCCGTAGATGCGCTGCAGCTGCGGGTTCTTCTCCGACCCGCGCCAGTATGCGGCGGCCGTGCGCATGAGGGCCGCACCGTTGCCGATCATGCGCGTGTTCGGCAGGTGGGGTCCGCGGCACAGGTCTTTCCAGACCGTCTCGCCCGTCTTCGGGTCGACGTTGTCGTAGATCGTGAGCTCTCCCGCGCCGACCTCGACCGACTCGTTGTCTCCGCCCTCGGCCGCCGCACCCTTGAGGCCGATGAGCTCGAGCTTGTACGGCTCGTCGGCGAGCTCGGCGCGCGCCTCGTCTTCGGTGACGACGCGACGCACGAAACGCTGGCCGGCACGGATGATGCGGTCCATCGCTTTGTCGATCGCTTTGACGTCGTCGGGGGTGAACGGCACGGCGACGTCGAAGTCGTAGTAGAAACCGTCGGCGATGGGCGGCCCGATGCCGAGCTTCGCCTCGGGGTTGATGGTCTGCACGGCTTGCGCGGTCACGTGGGCGGCGGAGTGCCGGAGGATACTGAGCCCGTCGGGCGAGTCGATGGCGACGGGTTCGACCGTGTCATCCGGCCCCACCGTCGTTGCGAGGTCGACGAGCTCTCCGTTGACGCGCATGGCGACGATCGATCGGTCGGTGAAAAGCTCGAAGCCGGTGTTCGCGGAGGTCATTCCCCCAACTTTAGTGCGGGGGCGGGGGTGCGCCGCGCGGGGTGTCGATGAACGACGAAGGCCCCGGAACTCGCGTTCCGGGGCCTTCGTGTGTGTGAGCGATACCGGGATCGAACCAGGACGGTCGTCTCGGGGAGATCGCGAAGCGATCGACGACGACCGTCGGTCGCCGGCTCGATCCACCAATGACGAAGGCCCCGGAACTCGCGTTCCGGGGCCTTCGTGTGTGTGAGCGATACTGGGATCGAACCAGCGACCTCTTCCGTGTCAGGGAAGCGCGCTACCGCTGCGCCAATCGCTCAAACTCGTGTTCAGTTATGTGCTGCTGTGTCGAGGCATTTCTGGAGGTGGCGACGGGATTTGAACCCGTGTGGACGGCTTTGCAGGCCGCTGCCTCGCCTCTCGGCCACGCCACCATGAGTGATTTCTCACTCCACGCGAACCTGCCACGTGAGACTTGACTCGAGCGGATGACGAGATTCGAACTCGCGACCCTCACCTTGGCAAGGTGATGCGCTACCACTGCGCCACATCCGCTTGCTCGCATTTCTGCGTGCGTTGAAGACTCTAGCCCACGTCGAGAGCGAGAGCCAATTCGTGACGGCCGTGTCGCGAGAGTGTGGCTGACGACCCCGCGAGTTGTGGCAGGATTGGAGCCGTCAGGGCGATTGGCGCAGTTGGTAGCGCGCTTCCTTCACACGGAAGAGGTCATCGGTTCGAGTCCGGTATCGCCCACACTCCTTTCATCTCCTTCTGCCGGAGCCGTTCCGTTCGGCGTTCCCCATCGTCACGCGGGTGTTACATCCGCGAAACCACGCGCCGGAGTTCGAGGGCTAGCGTGACGCGCAACGCCGATGACGTCGTCGACCTGCACGATCCAGTCCCCCTCACGCTGGAGGCTTCCATGACCGCGACCGCCCCCGTCGACGACTTCGACACGCACGCCGGATCCGACCCGCACCCGGGCCTGTACAACGACGACCTCGCCCCGCTCCCCCGCGAGAAACGTCGGTGGGGCGCATTCGAGTTCTTCAACGTCTGGACCAACGACGTGCAGAGCCTCGCCGGTTACACCCTCGCGGCGAGCCTCTTCATCACGGCGGGCATCAGCGGATGGTGGGTGTTCGCGGCGATCATCCTCGCCGGTGTCTTCGTGAACTTCCTCGTCAACCTCACGGGCAAACCGAGCGTGAGATACGGCATCCCCTACGCGGTCATGGCGCGCTCGAGCATGGGGGTGCGCGGCGCGCAGTTCCCCGCCGTCATCCGCGGCATCGTCGCGATCTTCTGGTACGGCGCGCAGACCTATTTCGCCTCGACCGCCGTCGCACTCGCCATCAACGCCGTCATCGTCACGCCACCCGAGGCGACGTTCATGGGGATGACGTGGGTCGATTGGGTGTCCTACGTCTTCGTCGCGGGTCTGCAGGTGGTGCTGTTCCTCAAGGGCATCGCCTGGATCGAGAAGTTCTTGAACTTCGCCGGCCCCGCCGTCTACATCGTGATGATCGCCCTGCTCATCGCCATCTGGGTGCAGGCGGGCGACCGGTTGATCCCCGCCGTCGGGTCGATCTTCACGAGCGCGTCCGTCGAGGGTTGGGCGGCCGTCGGGGCGTTCTTCGGGGTCATCGGCACGATGATCGCCTATTTCTCGGCGGTCATCATCAACTTCGGTGATTTCGCCAGGTTCTCCCGCACGGAGAAGTCGATGAGGCGCGGCAACTTCTACGGGCTCCCCGTGAGCCTCACGTTCTTCACCTTCCTGAGCCTGTTCACGACGGCGGGCGCGTACATCGTGCTGCAGGGCGGCGAGGGCGAACCGCTCACCAACCCGGCGGAGATCGTCGGGCTCGTCGGCAACGTCGCCCTCACGATCGTCGCCGCCGTGACCTTCGTGATCGCGACCATCGGCATCAACCTCGTCGCCAACTTCATCCCGCCCGCCTACGACCTCTCGAACCTCGCGCCGCAGCGCATCAGCTTCCAGACGGGCGGATACCTCACCGCCGCCCTCGGGTTCGTCGTCGGGGCGCTCTGGGTCGCGACGATCAGTCAGATCGGTCTGCCGGCGTTCGTCGACACCCTCGGGGCGATCCTCGCCCCGCTCTACGGGGTGCTCGTCGCGGATTACTACGTCGTGCGCCGACGCTCGGTGAAAGTCGACGATCTGTTCACGATGCGCGCCGACGGACGGTACTTCTACCAGAGGGGGTGGAACATCCGTGCTCTCGTCGCGGTCGGGGTCGCGGCGATCTTCTCCATCGCGGCGGTGTGGGTTCCCGTGCTCGTGGGGCTCCGCGGGTTCGCCTGGGTCATCGGAGCCCTGCTCGGAGCGATCCTCTACACGCTCGTGATGTGGTCGTACCGGCCTCGGGCCGACGTCGCAACCGGTGGGATGCCTCCGTCCGAATCCACTCCGGCAGACGCGCTCCCCGAGAAAGCGTCCGTCTGAACGACGAAGCGGATGCTGCGCCCCGAGGTCCGGGACGCAGCATCCGCTGTGGGTTGTCGCGCGCTACTTCTTGGGGTACTGCGTGAAATCGGCGGTGTCGGGATCGGCTCCGATGCGTCCGCCGGACTCGAGCGCGTCGATCTGGGCGAGCTCGTCGAGGGTCAGCGAGACGTTCGCCGCCGCGAGGTTCGACTCGATGCGCTCGGGTGTCACCGACTTGGGGATCACGATGCGCCCCTGCGCGAGGTGCCACGCGAGAACGATCTGCGCCGGCGTGGCATCGTGCGCCGTCGCGAGCGATGTGACGATGTCGCTCTCGAGGTCGGCCCCCTGCCCGAGCGGGCTGTATGCCTCGATCTCGATGTCCCGTTCGATGGAGAAGGTCGACAGGTCGGCCTGCTGAAAGGTCGGGTGCACCTCGATCTGGTTGACCGCGGGAACCGTGTCGGTCGCGCCGAGGAGCTCCTCGAGGTGGTGCGGCAGGAAGTTCGACACACCGATGGCGCGAATGAGCCCTTCGGCGTAGAGCTTTTCGAAGGCACGCCACGTCTCGACGAAGAGCCCGTGCTTCGGGTAGGGCCAGTGGATGAGGTACAGGTCGACGAAGTCGGTGCCGAGCTTCGCGCGGCTGTCTTCGAACGCCGCGAGGGTGCTGTCGTAGCCCTGGTCGCCGTTGCGGAGTTTCGTGGTCACGAAGATGTCTTCGCGCGGCAGTCCCGATGCGGCGATCGCGGCGCCGACACCCTCCTCGTTGTAGTAGCCCGCCGCGGTGTCGACGTGGCGGTAGCCCTTCTCGAAGGCGAGTTCGACGACTTTCTGCGTCTCGTCTGGCGGAGTCTGGAAGACACCGAGACCCAGCTGAGGGATGGTGACGCCGTTGTTGAGGGTGATGAGAGGTACCGTCATTGAGCTTGCTCCAATTCGTTGCGTACCTCCATTCGATCTGCGACACGGAGCCTCGTCAAGGCGGTCGCCGCGGGCGCTCCCGACCACTACGCTGAGCGCATGGATCGTCCGGTCGAGGCTCGCCCGGGCGTGGCTCAGGAGTTCTTCGCCGGGGTGCGGATGCTCGGTCGGGGCCTCGCGATGTGGTCCACGGCCCCTCGCCTGATGATCATGGGCGCTCTCCCCGCCCTCGTCGTCGCCGTGGTCTTCGTCGTCCTCTTCGTCGTGCTCGCGGTCAACGTGACGGCGATCGCCGAGTGGCTCACGCCGTTCGCGCGCGGGTGGGGTGAGGCCCTCGAGTTCGCCGCCGTGACGCTCGTGTCGGTCGGCATCGTCGTCATCGCGGGCCTCGCGCTCGTCTACACGTTCACGGCCCTCACCCTCCTCGTGGGTGACGTCTTCTACGAGAAGATCTGGGCGTCGGTCGAGACGCGTCTGGGTGGCGGCCCTGCGGCGGAGACGCCCGGATACTGGCGGTCACTGTGGCGGTCGACATCCGATTCTCTCCGCATTCTGCTCGTGACCGTCGGTGCGAGCCTCGCGGTCGTGCTCACGGGGCTCGTGCCCGTCGTCGGCGGACTTCTCGTTCCCGTGCTCTCGGCGATCGTCGGCGGCTGGTTCCTCGCCGTCGAACTGACGGCGCGCGCCTTCGACTCGCGCGGGTTCACGCTCACGGAGCGACGCCGGATGCTGCGTTCCCGCCGGGCTTTCGCGCTGGGATTCGGCGTGGCGACCTACCTGATGTTCCTCATCCCCCTCGGCGCGGTCGCGGCGATGCCCGCTGCGGTCGTGGGCGGAACCCTCGTGGCGCGCGACACCCTCGACCGGTCGGGTGCGTCACCTCGTCGGCAGCTCGCCTCCGGTCACACCGCCGCGGGCGCACCGAAGAGCGTGCGCACCCCGGGCGAATAGAGCACCGAGTCCGGCTCGCGGCGTCCGACCGAGCGGATGCCGGCCGCGGCGAGGAGCGACTCGTCGAGGTCGACCAGGTCGGCGTCGAAGAGCGCCCACGTGTCGTGCTCGTTGGGCATGATGAGCGTGCGCCCGCGCCTCTCGACGAAGAGAGTCCACCGAGCGGTGAGGAACTCCGCGAGCTCGCCCACCGCGGGTGTCGTCGACGTCGTCGCCCGCACACGGGACATCGCCCCCGACCCGTCGAGTCGGTGGGAGCGATACGCGAGGTCGCTCCCCCGACGCACCGAAGCGGCTCGCGCCCACTGATATGGCAGCGAGAAGGCGGCTCGAGCCGTGAGCACGGCCGCGAGTCGCGAGGCTTCGAGCGACGAGAAGACGACACCGCGGCGACCGTGCCGGTCGACCCCGTACAGGCGCACGTTCACCTCGGTGAAGGTGCCGAAGTATCCGACGGGCACGCGCCCGAAAACGCGCGTCTGTTCCATTTCGAACGGGATCAGACCGACCCACGACGACCCGTCGAACTCGTCCGGCACGATTCCGGGCGGAAGGAGCGGAGCGACCTCCGAGGCATCCACTCGCCAGTGCACGAACACGAGATCGCGCCAGAACTGCGAGAGCACGACCGCTCCGGTGAGGCCGGGAGCGCGGGGAGTGATGGGGTCCACGTCGTCACTGTACGACGCCGTCACTGAGTGTCGACGCGCGCGCGCCGACCTCCGCGAGTCGCGATCGACCACAGCACGAGGGAGACGACGAACGAGAGCCCGATCGCCGAGCCCGCACTCGCGAGCTGGCTCAGGATCGTCTCGGGCTGCCCCGTCACGACGAGTCCCGACCTGATGGCGAAGACGCCGACGAGCACGGCGCCGATGGTGCCGCCGACGAGCAGCTGGATCGTGGGCAACCACGAGGCTTGACCGTTCGTCCTCGCGAGGTGGTATCCGAGGAGCGAACACACCGCGCCCGCCGTCGCGCCCGTGACGATCGCGCCCGTGGAGTCGATGTAGCCGCCCGCGGGGGCGATGGCGACGAGGCCGCAGTAGAGCCCACCGAGCGCGGCGGTGAGGGTCGTCTCGGCTCGACGGATCCGCTGCACGACGAGCCAGGCGACCGCGGCGGCGACGGGAGCGAGAAGGCCGTTCAGGAGGATGCGGGGCGACGCCGTCGTGATCGCGAGTTCGAGCCCGAGCATCCACACGAGCCACAGCGCCCACAGGACGGCGAAAAGGAGAACGATCCGCACGCGCGACCGCCGGTCGACCCCGGGTGGGAAGGCCCGGTCGGTGTCTCGCGTGACGAGGAGGAATGCCGCCCCGCTCGCCCCCGCAGCCACGAGCCCGGGGAGCGCTCCCGCGAGATCGAGAGGCACGTATCCCGTCGCGAAAAACCCTGACACGGTCGTGAACGCGACGAGGGTGATGGGCGAGTAGACGAGCAGCGACCACGCCGCGACGACGCCGTACGTGCGGTGTGGCGAGAGGCCGACGATGTGCGCGGGCGTCGACACGAGCACGGCGGCGAGCCCGCTCACCGCCGCGAGTGGAAGCACCAGGGCGCCGTCGAGCGCCCTGCCGGCACCAGCCCACGCGAGCAGGAACGCCGTCCAGCCGATGGCCGTCGCGATCGCGGCTCTCCCGATCGACGCCGCGGAGGCACGACCCCACCAGAAGTCGACGAGCAGAGCGACGACGACACCGAGGAGGGTCGTCGCCGCGGTCGACGCGGTGGTGAGAGCTGTCAGGTCGATCGGAGGGCCTTTCCGCAGCACATCGTAGTGAGGAGACGAGAACGGGGGTGCCGTCGTGATGACGGCACCCCCGGGGTGCTACCGGGCCTCACCTCACGGTGACGGGCTCAGTGGCTCATCGCTGAGGAGTCAGCACGTAGCCTTCCTCGCCGTGGACGACCGTGTCGATTCCGGCGATCTCGTCTTCGTCGGTGACCCGGAATCCCATCGTCTTCTGGATGATCCATCCGATCGCGTACGACAGGATGAACGAGTAGGCCATGACCGCGAACGCCGCGAGAGCCTGACGTCCGAGCTGCGACGCGTCGCCACCCGTGAAGAGTCCGACGTCGGTAGCGAAGAACCCGATGTAGAGGGTTCCGATGAGGCCACCCACGAGGTGGATGCCGACGACGTCGAGCGAGTCGTCGAAGCCGAGCTTGAACTTCAGGTCGATCGCGAGGGCGCACACGACACCGGCGATGACGCCGAGGAGGATCGACCATCCCGGGGTGAGCGATGCACACGCGGGAGTGATCGCGACGAGACCCGCGACGGCTCCGGATGCGGCTCCGACCGAGGTGGGCTTGCCGTCCTTGATCTTCTCGACGACGAGCCATCCGAGGATGGCGGCGGCGGGAGCGGCGATCGTGTTGAGGAAGGCGATGGCGGCGATGCCGTCGGCGGCGAGCTCCGAGCCGGCGTTGAACCCGAACCAGCCGAACCAGAGAAGACCGGCTCCGAGCAGAACGAACGGCGGGTTGTGGGGCACGTGCGCGCCCTTCGCGAAGCCGACGCGCTTGCCGAGAACGAGGGCCAGGGCCAGAGCCGCGGCACCCGCGTTGATGTGCACCGCTGTCCCACCCGCGAAGTCGATGGCACCGACCGTGTAGGCGATCCATCCACCGTCGACGACCGATCCGTCATCGCCGAGCGTGAAGTTGAAGACCCAGCTCGCAACGGGGAAGTAGACGACCGTCGCCCAGACACCGGCGAAGACCATCCACGCTCCGAACTTGGCGCGGTCGGCGATGGCTCCCGAGATGAGGGCGACCGTGAGGATCGCGAAGGTCGCCTGGAAGGCGGCGAACGCGATGAGCGGGAACCCGCCCTGCGGGTCGGCGGCCTCGGCGTAGACACCGGCGAGACCGATCTCCGCTGTGTCGATGCCGATGATCCCGTCGATTCCGACGAAGTTGCCCACGCCGTCGTTCGAGAACGCGATCGCGTAGCCGTAGAGAACCCAGAGGACACCGATGAGGCCGAGGGCCCCGAAGCTCATCATCATCATGCTGATGACACTCTTCGCTTTGACGAGTCCGCCGTAGAAGAAGGCGAGACCCGGGGTCATCAGTAGAACGAGTGCTGCGGCGATCAATAGGAAGGCGGTATTGCCTTGATCCATCGTGAACCTCTCTCAGTGTGCGGGAACCGTTCCGCGACACGAGTGCTGGGTCGCGACGAACGGGGCGGGTACGACGCCAGTTTCGCGGCGGGAGGTTTCGCCCGGGGCGTCGGAGTGTTTCGGGCGCGTTACGCGCCCTCGGTGCGCGTTAACATCGTGTTTCGCGCCCCCACGAGTCGACTACGAATCGCGCTCTCTCGAGGTGAGCGAGATGAGCCGCGACATCGCGCGCAAGTACTTCTTGCGGTAGCCCCCCGCGAGCATGTCGTCGGCGAAGACGGCGTCGAGCGGAAGCCCGGTCTGCACGACGCGGACGCCCGCGTCGTAGAGACGGTCGACGAACGCGACGAGCCGGAGGGCGTCGGTCTGGCTCGAGAGCACGCGCACGTCGCGCAGGCCGACGCACTGCACGCCGTCGACGAGAGTGACGTAGCGCGAGGGATGCACGCTCGAGAGGTGCTCGACGACGTCGCCGAAGTCGTCGACCGTCTTCTCCCCCGGCTCGGCGGCCATGATCGCGTCGAACCCGCTGTCGTCGACGACGGTCGCGTGACCCTCGACGGTGCGCCGGCGGTAGTCGAGCCCGTCGATGCGGATGGTCGTGAATCGCGCGGCGAGCGCGTCGATCTCGCGCAGGAAGTCCGCCGCGGCGAACCGTCCCTCGCCGAGAGCGTTGGGTGGGGTGTTGGATGTCGCGGCGATGCGCGTGCCCGAGGCCACGAGTTCCGAGAGCAGTCGTGACATGAGGCGCGTGTCACCCGGGTCGTCGAGCTCGAACTCGTCGATGCACAGGAGGGTGGCGCCTTTGAGGAGCTCGATGGTCGCGGCGTATCCGAGCGCTCCGACGAGAGCCGTGTATTCGATGAACGTGCCGAAGTACTTGCGGCCCGCGGCCGCGTGCCACAGGGCGGCGAGGAGATGGGTCTTGCCGACACCGAACCCGCCGTCGAGGTAGATGCCCGGGAGCGCGACATCCGTCTTCTTGCGAGAGAAGAGGCGCGTGACCGCGGGCCGCGTCGCTCGAGCGCTGAACTCGCCGACGGCGTCGACGGCCTCCTGTTGGGAGGGGTAGTCGGGGTCGGGGCGATACGACTGCACCGATGCTGTCGCGAACTGGCGCGGCGGCACGAGGTGAGCGACGATCTGCTCGCCGCTCAGAGTGGGCGCCCGATCGACGAGTCTCGACGCGGCACGCACGGGGTCAGCGGACAATTGGAGGCCTTACTGTGTGTCGGCGTTTTACGCGTGTCACGTGTCGCCCATGTCGAGTCGGTAGATTCGTATGCGAACCACAAGCCAGCTTATCTGCGGCGTTCGTCACGAACGGGCGCCGGAATGAGCCTTTCAGGAGGTATCCATGGCCGTCGAGGTCGACCCATCCACCGAATTCGCCGCATACGCCCACCCCGAACGGCTCGTGTCCACCGAGTGGCTCGCCGCGAACCTCGGGACCGAGGGCCTCGTCGTCGTCGAGTCCGACGAAGACGTCTTGCTCTACGAGACGGGACACATCCCGGGCGCCGTGAAGATCGACTGGCACACCGACCTCAACGACCCCGTCCAGCGCGACTACATCGACGGACCCGCGTTCGCGGCCCTCCTCGGCTCGCGCGGCATCTCCCGCGACACCACGATCGTCGTCTACGGAGACAAGAACAACTGGTGGGCGGCCTACGCGCTGTGGGTCTTCACCCTCTTCGGCCACGAGGATGTGCGCTTGCTCGACGGCGGCCGTGCGAAGTGGGAGGCGGAAGGCCGTGAATACACGACCGAGCGTTCCGAGGTCACGCCGGTCGAGTACCCCGTCGTGACCCGCGACGATTCCGCGGTGCGCGCCTTCAAAGAAGACGTGCTCGAGCACTTCGGCCAGCCCCTCATCGACGTGCGCTCCCCCGAGGAGTTCAGCGGCGAGCGCACGACCGCACCGGCCTACCCCGACGAGGGAGCCCTCCGCGCCGGCCACATCCCGACCGCCAAGAACGTGCCGTGGGGCAAAGCAGCGGCCGAAGACGGCACCTTCAAGCGCGTTCCCGAACTCGACGCGCTCTACCGCGAGGGCGCGGGACTCTCGGCGGGAGACGACGTCATCGCCTACTGCCGCATCGGAGAGCGTTCGGCACACACGTGGTTCGTGCTCACCCACCTGCTCGGCTTCGAGAACGTGAAGAACTATGACGGCTCGTGGACCGAGTGGGGCAGCGCCGTGCGCGTTCCGATCGTGCAGGGTTCCGAGCCCGGAGTCGTTCCCGTTCGGTGACCGATCGCGTGAGCGGGGGATAATCGGTCGGTGACCGATCTCCTCTCTGCCGATTCCCGCGCCGACCTCCCCCGGGCTCTCGCCGACATCCGCGACGACTTCCTGGCGCTCGAGAAGCAGGACCGCCTGGTTCTGCTTCTCGAGTTCGCCAACGAATTGCCCGAGCTCCCCGCGCAGTTCGTCGACCACCCCGATCTCCTCGAGCGCGTCGAGGAGTGTCAAGCGCCAGTGTTCATCTTCGTCGAGGTCGCCGACGACGGCATCGTGCATCTCCACGCGACGGCCCCGAAAGAGGCGCCGACCACCCGCGGCTTCGCGTCGATCCTCGTGCAAGGGCTCGCGGGGCTCACGGCCGCCGAAGTGGTCGCGGTCGACGACGATTTTCCGCAGACCATCGGATTGACCGAAGCGGTGAGCCCCCTGCGTCTGCGAGGGATGTCGGCCCTCCTCGCGCGAGCGAAGCGTCAGATCCGCGCCAAGACCGCCGCGTCGTGAAGCTCACGCGCGTCGTTCCCGAGCCGTCGTCGTCGATCGACGTCGGCACGCCGGAGGCGCGCGAATCACTCGCCGAGTGGTACCCGAGGCTGAGCGGGTCGGCGGGGTCCACCGCGCGCGCCCTCGTGAGGGTCAATCTCGTCGCGAGTATCGACGGCGACGCCTCGGCGGGTGGTGCGACCTCCGACTCGCTCAGCAGCAGAGTGGATCGCGCGATCGTCGGTGCCATTCGGCGCGCGGCCGACGTCGTCGTGACCGGGGCGGCGACGGTGAGGGCCGAGGGGCTCATCCTCCCTCGGAGCGGGCACCTCGCAGTCGTGACGAGGGGAACGGATGTCGCCTCGCTCCCCCGACCCGAGAGTCTCACCGACGGCGCGAGACTCCTCGTTCTGTGCGCAGCCGACACCGCCGCGCGGGTCGAGGCCCACTACTCCGCGTCGGGCGTGACGGTCGAGGCGCTCTCGTCGTCGAGCGCGGACTCCCCCGACGTCGACGACATCGTGCGCATCCTCGCGGAGCGCGGAGCACGCGACATCGTGTGCGAGGGCGGGCCGTCTCTCGCCGGAGCGTTCGTCGAGGCGTCACACGTCGACGAACTCTGCCTCACGACGAGCCCCGTGCTCGCGGCACGCGCGCTTCCGCTCTTCGGGAGGGCTCTCGAGGGTCGCGGGCCCGGCGACCGATCACACGACGACGAGCGCCTCGACCTCCGGCAGATGCTCGTCGACGAGGCCGGGTTCGTCTACGCGCGATGGGGGTTCCGCGACCGCTAGGCCGGCAGGATCCGGTCGACCCACTCGCCGATCTCCCGGTCGAATCGATCGGGATCGAAATTCCAGAGCTTGGCGTGCCGGGCATCCGTCCACCGGTGGAAGTCCACGATGTCGGGTCGAGCCCGAGCGAGGGCCTCGGACGCCTCGATCGGCACGAACCCGTCGTCGTCGCTGTGCATGAGCAGAATCGGAACGGTGATTTCGCTGGCCCGCTCGACGAAATCGAGTGACGCGAAGTCGACGGCCGTGCTCTGGCCCGCGATCGCCGCGAGCGACGGTGTCGACAGGAGCGCGACGCTCGCTCGACGGATCGCGGGAGGGATGCGCATGCCCTGCGCCTGGAAGTCGAGGGTCGGTGCCCACGCGACGACGGGCGACTCGAGCACGATGCCGCGGATGAGCGGGGCGTGCGGAGAATTGCGCGCCGCCTGGAGCGAGATCGCACCGCCCATCGACCACCCGACGAGCACGACGTCGCGCGCGCCGTGGTCGCGAGCGAACCCCAGGGCGGCGTCGACGTCGTTCCACTCTGTCGCGCCGAGACCGTAGCGGCCGTCGGGACTCGGCGGAGCGTCGCCGTCGTTGCGCCACGACACGACGAGGCACGTGAAGCCGCGACCGTGCAGCACGGGCACGGCGCGGAGGGCTTCGGCCCGCGAGACTCCTCGACCGTGCACGAGGATCGCCCAGCGGCCGCGGCCGATGGGGGCAGTGTCGCCGACGGGGTCGACCGCGGCGGTGTCGACCGCAGGGTCGGACGCGGCCGGGATGAGCCACGCGGGCGCCGCGCCGAGCTCCGTCTCGACCTCGACGGATCGCCAGGGCAGATCGATGTCGTCGGGGGTCACGTGATACCAGCCGCTGAAACGCCCTCCGGCCGCGCGCTCGGGCTGCCCGAGGTCGATGCCGTCGAGGTGGCGAGTCACGGTGGTGGGGGTCGAGGAGACGATCTCCCCGAGCTTGAGGTGGCCCGTGTCGCGGTCGGTCCACAGCCCGTAGCGTCCGGGCAGGGAGGTGTCGGCCGTTCGGCTCAGGGTGATCGTGGCGCCGTCGAGGTCGACGGCGAGAATGCGCGTGTCGTCGGACCGCTTGCGGGGAGGGGTCACGACCACGCGTGCCACGAGAGTCGTCATGGTCGCCGCGGCGATCGCGGCGCCCCCGGCCACGGCGACGAGCGCGGGCAACGCGCGGTACAGCAGCCATGCCCGCCCGACGGCGTGCCTCCCTGATTCACTCACGCGTGAACTTTAGTCTTCTCGTGTGTCAGAGCCCACCGCAGGATCATCCAGTCCGTTGGCCTTCGATGCCGCTCTCGAGAGCATTCGCGCGGCCCGGTTGCGTCCGGAACTCGCGGTCAACGACATCCCCTCGCCCTCCGGTCTCGCTCCCTACTCGATCGCTCTCGCCGCGGATGTCACGCCCGCGCGCCACGACGCCGACTCCGACGAGGGCACCGGGCGGTTCATCCTGCTCTTCGATCCGAGCGCACCGGATGCGTGGGGCGGGGAGTTCAGGGTCGTGTGTTTCGCCCAGGCTCCGCTCGAGACCGACATCGGCGTCGACCCGTTCATCGCCGACGTCGCGTGGTCCTGGCTCTCCGACGCCCTCGATGCCGGAGGTGCCCGACACCACTCGCTCTCGGGCACGGCGACCAAGATCCTCTCGACGGGATACGGCGAGCTCGCGAGCCAGGGCGACGGCGCGCAACTCGAACTCCGCGCCTCGTGGACCCCGTCGACCGCGGACATCGGCGCTCATGTGGAAGGCTGGGGTGAACTGCTGTGCATGCTGGCGGGGCTTCCGCCGATGATCGAAGGAGTCACCGTGCTGTCTGCCCGCCGAGCATCTCGTGGGTGAACGGGCTATGAGCGACTCCTCGACCGGCAGCAAACCGACCATCGACCCGGCGTCTCTCGACCCGCAGACGATCGACGCTCTCTCGGAGGTCGCGCCCGTCACGGCCGCCGTCGTCGCCGAGAGAGCGCCGCTCACGGTCATCTCCTCTCGCACCGACTACCTCGAGGCCGTCGAGTCGCTCGCCCGAGGCCACGGTCCCCTCGCCGTCGATGCGGAGCGTGCGTCGGGCTTCCGGTACTCGCAGCGCGCTTATCTCATCCAGGTGTTCCGTCGCGGTGCCGGGATCTTCCTGTTCGATCCACCGGCCATCGGCCGCTTCGACGAACTCAACGAGGCCATCAGGCACGAGGAGTGGGTTCTGCACGCCGCGAGCCAAGACCTCGCGTGCCTCCGTGAGGTCGGCCTCGATCCGACGAAGATCTTCGACACCGAGCTCGGAGCCCGGCTCGCATCGCTTCCGCGAGTCGGTCTCGGAACGGTCGTCGAAGAACTCCTCGGTGTCTACCTCGCCAAGGAGCACTCGGCCGCCGACTGGTCGACCCGCCCGCTGCCGCAATCGTGGCTCGTCTACGCCGCCCTCGACGTCGAACTGCTCGTCGATCTGCGAGACGCGATGGCCGCCCTGCTCGCATCGCAACGCAAGTCGGGCATCGCCGAGCAGGAGTTCCAGGCCGTGCTCGATCGCGAGGCGAAGCCGGCGAAGACGGATGCCTGGCGCCGCATGTCGGGGCTCAGCGTCATCCGTTCGCCTCGCAACCTCGCTGTCGCGCGAGAGCTGTGGACGGCGAGGGACGAGTACGCCCGCGAGATCGACAGCGCTCCGGGACGACTCATCCCCGATTCGTCGCTCGTCGCCGCCGCGCGCATCCTGCCCTCGTCGAAGCGCGAGCTCGCGTCCATCCGCGAGTTCAGCGGCCGTGCGAGCCGCAGTGAGATCCAGCGCTGGTGGGACGCCATCGAGCGCGGCACCCAGACGGATGACCTGCCCGCCCAGCGCGGACCGGTCGAGTCGGTGCCGCCCGCGCGCGTGTGGGCCGACCGCAATCCTCCCGCCGACCGGAGGCTCAAGCTCGCGAAGGCCGCGATCGCGGCGGTGTCGGAACTCCTGTCGATCCCCCTCGAGAACCTGCTCATGCCCGAGACGCTGCGCCGACTCGCGTGGTCACCGCCGGAATCACTCACCCTCGACGCCATCCGCTCGGCTCTCGAGGATCTCGACGCCCGGCCGTGGCAGATTGACGCTACCGCACAGGTAATCCTCGATGCCTTTGTCGACCTCGACCAAACACCCGTCGAGGCCGACGGCGGAGCTTCGTAGGAACAGTCAAAGGATTGAGGGGCCCCGTGGTGCCTCTCTAGGCTCGCAGCATCCGACCCAAACTTGGAGGCATTGTGGCCGAAAGACCTGAAGTTGTATTCGTCGACGGGGTGCGGACCCCGTTCGGTCGAGCGGGTGAGAAGGGCATGTTCTGGCAGACGCGCGCCGACGATCTCGTCGTCAAAGCGATCATCGGACTGCTCGAACGAAACCCGAGCCTGCCGAAAGACCGCATCGACGAGGTCGCGATCGCGGCGACGACTCAGACCGGTGACCAGGGTCTGACCCTCGGGCGCACCGCGGCTCTCCTCGCCGGACTCCCCCGGTCCGTGCCCGGCTACGCCATCGACCGCATGTGCGCGGGCGCGATGACGGCCGTCGCTGCAACCGCGGGCGGGATCGCGTTCGGTGCTTACGACATCGCCATCGCGGGTGGTGTCGAGCACATGGGTCGCCACCCGATGGGGTTCGGTGCCGACCCGAACCCGCGGTTCATGGCGGAGAAGCTCGTGAGCGCCGATGCCCTCAACATGGGCAACACGGCCGAGCGCATCCACGATCGGTTTCCGCACCTGACCAAGGAGCGGGCCGACAGGTTCGCCCTCGGGAGCCAGCAGAAGACGGCTCAGGCCTACCGCGACGGCAACATCCAGCCCGACCTCATCCCCGTCGTGACGCGGAGCGGTGACGGCTGGGGACTCGCGACGCGAGACGAGGCTCCGCGACCCGAGACGACTCTCGAGGGGCTCGCCGGGCTGCGCACTCCGTTCCGGCCGCACGGTCGGGTGACGGCAGGAAACTCTTCCGGGCTCAACGACGGGGCGACGGCGAGCCTCCTCGCGAGTGCCGACACCGCGAAGGAGCTCGGTCTGACGACCAAGATGCGGCTCGTGAGTTTCGCGTTCGCGGGCGTCGAACCCGAGATCATGGGCATCGGTCCCGTTCCCTCGACCGAGAAGGCGCTGCGGAAAGCGGGCCTCTCGATCGACGACATCGGTCTCTTCGAACTCAACGAGGCGTTCGCCATCCAGGTGCTCTCGCTCCTCGACCACTTCGGCATCGACGACGACGACCCGAGAGTCAACATGTGGGGTGGCGCCATCGCCGTCGGACACCCGCTCGCCTCGTCGGGGGTGCGGCTCATGGTCCAGCTCGCCCGACAGTTCGAGCAACACCCCGAGGTGCGTTACGGCCTCACAGCGATGTGCGTCGGTCTCGGCCAGGGCGGCTCGATGATCTGGGAGAACCCGCACTTCACCGGCAAGTCGAAGAAGAAGGGCAAGTGATGTCGACACCGTACGCCGCGCTCACCGCGATGTCCGACGACGAAGTGGTCACCCACTCCTACGTCAAGGATGTCTCGCTCCCGAGCGGCAAGACCCTCGCGCTCATCACCCTCGACAACGACAGGGACCACACGCGGCCCAACACCCTCGGGCCCGTCACTCTTCTCGAACTCGGCGGCGTCCTCGACGAGCAGAGGGCGAGGGCCTCGCGCGGGGAGATCGCCGGGCTCGCGATCACGGGCAAGCCGTTCATCCTCGCCGCGGGCGCCGACCTCAGCAAGGTCGGCGACATCCCGAGTCGCGACGTCGCGCGCCAGCTCGCTCAGCTCGGCCACGAGGTGCTCGGCAAGCTGCACGACTTCGGGGTGCCGACGTTCGTCTTCATCAACGGGCTCGCCCTCGGCGGCGGCCTCGAGATCGCGCTCAACGCGGACTATCGCTCGATCGACCGCAGCGTTCCCGCCGTAGCGCTTCCCGAGGTGTTCCTCGGGATCATCCCCGGCTGGGGAGGGGCGTGGTTGCTCCCGAACCTCATCGGCATCGAGAACGCCCTCAAGGTCGTCATCGAGAACCCGCTCAAGAACAACCGCACCCTCAAGGGGGCGGACGCTCTCGAGCTCGGTATCGCCGACGTGCTCTTCGAGTCGGCCAACTTCCTCGAAGACTCGCTGTCGTGGGCCGATCGCGTGATCGGCGGCGCCTCGGTGCCTCGCCCGAACGCCCCCGGGCGCATCGAGCGCGCGGTCAAGTGGGACGTCGCCATCGGAATCGCCCGAAAATCTCTCGAGAGCCGCATCGGAACGGTCGCGAAGTCGCCCTACAAGGCGCTCGAGCTCCTCAAGGCTGCGAAGAACACCGACCGGGCCACGGGGTTCGCGGCAGAAGACGAGGCTCTCGCCGAGCTCATCTCCGGTGACCAGTTCCAGGCGAGCATCTACGCGTTCAACCTCGTGCAGAAGCGCGCCAAGAAACCCGCGGGAGCCCCGGACCCGTCGCTCGCGAAACCGGTCACGAAGGTCGGCGTCGTGGGTGCCGGGCTCATGGCGAGCCAGTTCGCGCTCCTGTTCGTCCGGCGTCTCAAGGTCCCCGTCGTCATCACCGACCTCGACCAGGCGCGCGTCGACAAGGGCATCGACTACATCCACGGCGAGATCGACACGCTGCTCGGCAAACGACGCATCAACGCGGACGAAGCCAACCGACTCAAGGGGCTCGTCACGGGAACCACCGACAAGGCCGACTTCGCCGACGCGGACTGGGTCATCGAAGCCGTCTTCGAAGAGCTCGGGGTCAAGCAGGACGTGTTCGCGGAGATCGAGAAGCACGTGTCGGAGACGGCGGTGCTCGCCACCAACACGTCGTCGCTCTCGGTCGAGAAGATCGGCGCGAGGCTCGCACACCCCGAGAGGCTCGTGGGGTTCCACTTCTTCAACCCTGTCGCCGTGATGCCGCTCGTGGAGGTCGTCAACTCCCCGTCGACAGACGAGGCGACGCTCAGCACCGCGATGGTGACCGCGGCGAAGCTCTACAAGAACGCCGTCATCACGACCGACACCCCCGGCTTCGTCGTCAACCGCATTCTCGCCAAGCTCCTCGGCGAGGCGATGCACGCGGTCGACTCCGGCACCCCGTTCGAGGTCGTCGACGCGTCGATCGCGCCGTTCGGGCTGCCGATGACGCCGTTCGAGCTCCTCGAGCTCGTGGGCCTCAAAGTCGGCGCGCACGTTCTCGACACGCACCACGCGGCGTTCCCCGAGAGGTTCTTCGAGAGCGCCAACCTCCACGCGCTCGCGGAACACGGTCGGATCTTCGATCGCGACTCGAAGGGCCAGATCAAGGGCTTCGACAAGAAGGCCGTCTCGATCACCAAGGGTGGAAGGTCGCCTCTCACGGGTGACGAGATCCTCCGTCGAGTCGAAGACGGTCTCGCCGACGAGATCAGGAGGATGCTCGACGAGAACGTCGTCGCTGCACCCGAGGACATCGACCTGTGCCTCATCCTCGGGGCGGGGTGGCCCTTCCAGATGGGCGGGGTGACGCCGTACCTCGATCGCGTGGGTGCATCGGAACGTGTCTTCAGTTCGACCTTCCACACGCCGCCGCTGCGCGGAGTGTCCTGACCGTTCCGACCATCACCACGAGAGAACGCCCTCGTCCGATCGGACGGGGGCGTTCTCTCGTTAGCGGGTCAGTCGCGACTGCTGGAGTCCTGACTCGACGGCGAGGTGCCGGCATCGAGGTCGGAACCGTCGGTGAACCCGCGCGCCTCGGCATCCGCGTCGGGCAGAGGGCGCGCGACGGGGATCTTGCTCCCGAGAACCTGGGCGATGACGTCGCGCGCGATCTTCTGCGGCGTGAGTCCCATGTCGTCCATGATCTGGGCGCGCGACGCATGATCGATGAATTCCGCGGGAAGGCCGAGCTCGGTCACCGGAGTGTCGACGCCCGCCGCTCGCAGGTCTTGCCTGATGCGCGTGCCGACCCCGCCGACCCGCACACCGTCCTCGATCGAGATCACGATGCGGTGGTCCGCCGACATCTCGACGACACTCGCCGGAACGGGCACGACCCAGCGCGGGTCGATGACGGTCGCGCCGATGCCTTGCGCCGCGAGCCTGTCGGCGACCTGCAAGCCGAGCTCGGCCATGGCGCCGACGGTGATGATGAGCACGTCGAGGTGGTCGCTCTCGCGCAAGACGTCGACGCCGTCGGGCGTGCGACGCACCGCGTCGAACTCCGTGCCGACGCTGCCCTTCGAGAATCGGACGACCGTCGGCCCGTCGGAGACGGCGACGGCTTCGCGCAGCTCCTCACGGAGTCGCGTCGCGTCGCGGGGTGCGCTCAACCGGATGCCGGGCACGACCTGGAGGATCGAGAGATCCCACATGCCGTGGTGGCTCGCTCCGTCGGGACCGGTGACCCCCGCGCGGTCGAGCACGAACGTGACCCCCGCCTTGTGCAGGGCGACATCCATGAGCACCTGGTCGAAGGCGCGGTTGATGAAGGTCGCGTAGAGGGCGACGACCGGATGCAGTCCGCCGAAGGCGAGCCCGGCGGCGGAGGTCACGGCGTGCTGTTCGGCGATGCCGACGTCGAGAACGCGGTCGGGGTACTTCTCGGCGAAAGTGTGGAGCCCCGTCGGACGCAGCATCGCCGCGGTGATGCCGACGACGGTGGGGTCGTCGTCGGCGATCGCGACGATCTCGTCGGCGAACACGGATGTCCACGACGGCTTGTCGTTCGCGCCGAGGGGTTCGCCGGTCTCGGGGTCGATCTGGCCGACGGCGTGGAACTGGTCGGCCGCGTCGAGTCGTGCGGGCTCGTAGCCGCGCCCCTTCTGGGTGATCGCGTGCACGATAACGGGCGCGCCGTAATTCTTCGCTTGCTCGAGGGCTTCGGCGAGAGCCGCGACATCGTGTCCGTGAATGGGCCCGATGTATTTGATGTCGAGGTTCGAGTAGAGCGCCTCGTTGTTCGTGAATCGCGCGAGGAATCCGTGGAGGCCACCGCGCACTCCCCGGTAAATCGCCTGCCCGGGCTTGCCGAACTGGTCGAACAGTTTTTGGCTTCCGAGATACAGATTGCGATACGACCTGCGGGTGCGCACGGTGTTGAGGAACCGGGCCATTCCCCCGATCGTCGGAGCGTAGGAGCGCCCGTTGTCGTTGACGACGATGATGAGGCGACGGAGGTTGTCGTCGCTGATGTTGTTGAGGGCCTCCCACGTCATTCCCCCGGTGAGGGCCCCGTCGCCCACGACGGCGACGACGTGACGATCGGTCTGGCCGGTCATCGAGAAGGAGCGGGAGATGCCGTCAGCCCACGAGAGCGAGCTCGACGCGTGCGAACTCTCGACGACGTCGTGCACCGACTCCGCTCGCTGCGGATAGCCGGCGAGGCCGCCGCGCTCCCGGAGGTGCCGGAAGTCCTGCCGGCCCGTGAGGAGCTTGTGCACGTACGACTGGTGACCGGTGTCGAAGATCACGGGGTCGTGGGGGGAGTCGAAGACCTTGTGGATCGCGATCGTCAGTTCGACGACGCCGAGGTTGGGTCCCAGGTGACCACCGGTCTTCGACACCGCCGAGATCAGGAAAGCCCTGATCTCGGCGGCGAGCTCGACGAGCTCCGCGGTCGAGAGCCCGTCGAGATCTCGAGGCCCCCTGATGTTCTCGAGCAATGACATGAAGACGATCTTAGATCGTGGGCTACGCCTGAACCGGCGAGACGAGTGAGCGCAGCACGTACTGGAGGATTCCACCGTTGCGGTAGTAGTCCGCTTCACCCGGAGTGTCGATGCGTACGACCGCGTCGAACTCGATGGTCTGCTTTCCGGCCGGCGAGTGCTCGCTCGGTTCGGCGACGACGCGCACCGTGCGCGGCGTGACACCCTCGTTCAGTTGCTCGATTCCCGTGATCGTCACGATCTCGGTTCCGTCGAGACCCAGGCTCGACCAGCTCTCGCCAGCCGGGAACTGCAGCGGCACGACGCCCATTCCGATGAGGTTCGAGCGGTGGATGCGTTCGAAGCTCTCGGTGATGACGGCCTTGACGCCGAGAAGGCTCGTGCCCTTGGCGGCCCAGTCGCGCGACGACCCCGAGCCGTATTCCTTACCGCCGAAGATGACGAGGGGCGTGCCCTGCTCCTGGTAGTTGGCCGACGCGTCGTAGATGAACGACTGCGGAGCGTCCGGCTTCGTGAAGTCGCGCGTGTACCCACCCTCGACACCGTCGAGAAGCTGGTTCTTGAGCCGGATGTTCGCGAAGGTGCCGCGGATCATGACCTCGTGGTTGCCGCGACGAGAGCCGTAGGAGTTGTAGTCCTTGCGGTCGACACCGTGGGCATCGAGGTAGTGCCCGGCGGGGCTGTCGGCCTTGATGTTTCCGGCGGGGCTGATGTGGTCGGTCGTGACCGAGTCACCGAGTTTCGCGAGGACGCGGGCTCCCGCGATGTCGCTCACGGGAGTCGTCTCGAGCGTCATTCCCTCGAAGTACGGGGGTTTGCGCACGTAGGTCGACTCGGAGTCCCACTCGAACGTCGGGCCGGTCGGCGTCGGAAGCGAACGCCAGCGCTCGTCGCCGTCGAAGACCCCCGCGTACTCGTGGGTGAACATCTCCGTGTCGATCGACGAGTCGATCGTCGACTGCACTTCGGCCGCGTCGGGCCAGATGTCGGCGAGGAACACGTCACGGCCGTCGGAGTCGGTGCCGAGGGCATCCTTCTCGAAGTCGAAGTTCATCGATCCCGCGAGGGCGTAGGCGATGACGAGCGGAGGGCTCGCGAGGTAGTTCATCTTGACGTCGGGGTTGATACGACCCTCGAAGTTGCGGTTTCCCGAGAGGACCGCCGTGACCGCGAGGTCGTTGTCATTGACCGCGGTGGAGATCTCGTCGAGAAGGGGACCGGAGTTGCCGATGCACGTCGTGCAGCCGTAGCCCACGGTGTAGAAACCGAGGTCTTCGAGGTAGGTCGTGAGGCCGGCCTTCTCGTAGTAGTCGGTGACGACCTTCGAGCCCGGGGCGAGCGTGGTCTTGACCCACGGCTTGGCCTTGAGGCCCTTCTGGCTCGCGTTGCGAGCGAGCAGACCCGCGGCGAGCATGACCGAGGGGTTCGAGGTGTTCGTGCACGAGGTGATCGCCGCGATCGCCACGGCTCCGTGATCGAGCGTGAAGTCGTTGCCGTTCTCGAGCGTCACCTTCGTCGGCTTCGAGGCGTGCGACGGCGCGTTGCTCGCATACGACGGAGCGTCGGCGTGGGCGCTCTCCTCGTCTTGCGGGGTCAGACCGATCGGATCGGACGCCGGGAAGGTTCCCTCGACGGCCTCGTCGACCTTCGAGTGACCGGTCGCGTAGGCGCCGAGGTCGATCTCGAACTGATCTTTCGCGCGGCTGAGCTCGACGCGGTCCTGCGGGCGCTTGGGTCCGGCGATCGAGGGGACGACGGTCGCGAGATCGAGCTCGATGTACTCGCTGTAGGTCGCCTCAACGGAGGGGTCGTGCCAGAGCGACTGCACCTTGGAGTAGGCCTCGACGAGCTCGACCTGGGCCTCGCTGCGGCCGGTGAGGCGCAAGTAGTCGAGGGTTACGTCGTCGATCGGGAACATCGCCGCGGTCGACCCGAACTCGGGGCTCATGTTGCCGATGGTCGCGCGGTTCGCGAGCGGAACCGCCGCGACGCCCTCGCCGTAGAACTCGACGAACTTGCCGACGACTCCGTGCTCGCGCAACATTTGCGTGATGGTGAGCACGACGTCGGTCGCCGTGACGCCGGTCGGGATGGCGCCCGAGAGCTTGAAACCGACGACCTTGGGGATGAGCATCGAGACGGGCTGGCCGAGCATCGCCGCTTCGGCTTCGATTCCGCCGACGCCCCAGCCGAGAACACCGAGGCCGTTGACCATCGTCGTGTGGGAGTCGGTGCCGACGCACGTGTCGGGGTAGGCCTGCAGAGCGCCGCCGACCTCGCGCGTGTAGGTCACGCGAGCGAGGTACTCGATGTTGACCTGGTGCACGATGCCGGTTCCCGGGGGCACGACCTTGAAGTCGTCGAACGCCGTCTGGCCCCAGCGGAGGAACTGGTATCGCTCGCCGTTGCGCTCGTACTCGATCTCGACGTTGCGCTCGAGAGCGTTCTCGCTGCCGAAGAGGTCGGCGATGACCGAGTGGTCGATCACGAGCTCGGCGGGCGCGAGGGGGTTGATCTTCGTCGGGTCGCCTCCCAGTTCGGAGACGGCTTCGCGCATGGTCGCGAGGTCAACGATGCACGGCACCCCCGTGAAGTCCTGCATGACGACGCGAGCGGGGGTGAACTGGATCTCGGTGTCGGGCTCGGCCGTCGGCTGCCACGCGCCCAGAGCCTCGATCTGCGATCTCGTGACGTTCGCGCCGTCCTCGGTGCGGAGGAGGTTCTCGAGCAGCACCTTGAGGCTGAACGGGAGCTTGTCGAAACCGGTAACGGTGTCGAGCCGGAAGATCTCGTAGTCGGTCTCCCCGACGGTGAGGGTGTCTTTCGAACCGAAGCTATTGACTGCAGACATGACGTCGTCTCCCTTGCTGGCGTGAGCCAATCCTGACCGCCGTGTCAGGTCGAAACCAGCAAGGCAAGCCTAAGTGTGCGCGCCCCTCGAACGGGAGGTCGGTCGCGCTATTTATCTTGATGTCGAGATAAATAGTACACGCGGCTCACTCCGCGGGCGTTACCACTCCGCGTCGGTAGACGGCCCTCACGAGCAGCCAGGTGATCCAGAGGAGCACGGCGTAGGTGGGCACACCGAGGATGAGCTTGACGGTCGCGAGCAACTCGACCTCCCCCGCGAGATACAGCGGGAGCTGGGCGCCGAGACGCACGGCGAAGAGACCGGCCCACAGCACTGTCGTGAGAGTGAGCACTCGGCGTTTCGCCCGGTCTTTGCGCCACTCGAGCCCCTCGTTCGCGAGAATCCCCACGACGAGCCCGATGAACGGATACCTCACGATGATGCTGATGAGGATCGCGGTGAGCGAGACCGCGTTGATGATGAGCCCCGGGAGGAAGTTGTCTTCGGGTCGGCCGGTGCTGAGCGCGACGACAGCCGAGATCGCCACCCCGGCGACGCCCGCGAGAGCTCCCGTCACCGGGGTCTTCGTCAGGAGTCTCGCGAGCACGAAGACGACCGCGACGACGACCGGAATCGTCACGGAGAGCACGAGCTCGCCCGTGAGCGTGTAGAGAACGAGGAAGGCGAGCGGCGGGAGAATCGTCTCGGCGAGACCGCGCACGCCGCCGACGGCGCTCAGGAGAGACGACGCCGTCGGGATCTCGCCCGGCGCCACCTGGCCGATGCCGGCGTTCCGCGCCGCGGCGCCGAACAGGGCCCCGAAAGACGGATCGGACGCCGTCGCGCCATCCGTGGTCGTGGCGGGCTGGGTCTCGTCGGCGGGGTTCGAGGCCCCCCGTTCGTGAGCGGTCACGCGTCGGGGGTGGTCGGGGCCTGCTGCCCCGACGCCGTCTTCGGCATCTGGAGCGGGATGAGGTCACGCGGGGGCATGGGGGTCGTGCCACGAACCACGACGATGCTGCGGAAGAGGTCTTCGATCTCTTCGGCGGCGCGCGGATCGGAGAGGGCTTTGCCGGCGATGACGCCGCGCAGGAACCACCGGGGACCGTCGACCCCGACGAATCGGGCGAGTCGTGTCGACCCGTCGCCTCCCGACGCGACGGCGGGGATCTCGGCGAGGAGTTCGGGGCCGAAGGCGCCGACGGTGAGCTTGGTCTTGCCGCCCTGTTTGAGGATCTGATCCGAGATCTGCTGGCGGATCTCATGCCACAGACCCGTCGACCGGGGAGCAGCGAACGGCTGCAACTGGAGCGTCGACTCCGCGATGTCGAGCGCGACCGCGACGACGCGCTTGCTGCCCTCTTCGACCTCGAGCCTCAAGTGCAGACCCTCACGGGGCAGCACCTTGATGCCGCCGAGGTCGACATACGGCCTCACGGCGTTGGCTTCGCTCTCATCGAAGGGTCCGACGATCTCCCGATCGATCGGGGCGGACTTCGACTGATCGAGTTCTGCTGGCTCGTCGCTCTCGACTGCTTCGACCTCGGTGTTGTCGCTCACGCGTTCTCTCCTGGTTCGTTGCTGCGGTATCCGGTCGATCCGAACCCGCTGTCGCCTCTCGCGCTCCCCGGAAGTATCGCGACGGGAACGAAACGAGCTCTCATGACCGGCATCACGACGAGTTGCGCGATCCGATCACCGACTGCGACAGAATACGGCACCGACTCGTCGGTGTTGAGAAGCGTCACGCGGATCTCGCCCCGGTAACCGGCATCCACCGTGCCGGGACTGTTGACGATCGTGATCCCGTGACGAGCGGCGAGTCCGCTGCGCGGCACGACGAAACCGACGAAACCGTCGGGAAGAGCGATCGCGACCCCCGTGCCGAGCGTGACGCGCCCGCCTGCCGGGATGACTGCCGCCTCGACGGAGCGGAGGTCCGCTCCCGCGTCACCCGGATGCGAATACGCCGGGGTGGTGTCGCTCGCCTCGTCACCGTCGGCCGCGAGCAGGAGGACATCGACGAATTCGGGCACGTGACGAGGGTAGTGCAGTTGGTCTGATGCAATAGGGGGATGGAACACTATCGCGAGCGCATGTGGCCGTCGCCCTGGATCTTCATCTCCCTGGGGCTCGTGGTCCCCGCGAGCCTCCTCGTCTTCCTGCCGATCAGCATCCTGACGGGTATCGTCACCGCCATCGTGCTCTACGGGGCGACGGTCGGAAGCCTCGTGGCCACGTCCCCCGTCATCACGGTGCGGGACGGCAGACTCACTGCGGGCAAAGCCACCCTCCCCCTCGAATATGTCGGCGAGGCGACGGCGTTCGAGGGCGCCGAGGCGACACTCGAACGAGGGCGCCGCCTCGATGCTCGAGCCTGGCTCGTCATCCGCGGGTGGATCAACCCCGTGGTCAAGATCGTCGTGACCGACGAAACCGATCCGACGCCCTACTGGCTCGTGTCGTCGAGGCGACCGGACGACTTGATCGCCGCACTCGGATCAGCGGGTGCGCGAACGAACTGAGTGCGTATCCGCGAGGACGACGCACTGCGGGTGCAGAGCGCTGAGGCCGAAGCGAATCAGGCCGCGCACTCCATGCAGATGGCGCCGAGCTTCTCCTGGTGGTCGAGCTGCGAGCGGTGCTTGACGAGGAAGCAGCTCACGCACGTGAACTCGTCCGCCTGGGGCGGGAGAACGACGACGTCGAGGTCGAGGTCGGAGAGGTCCGCGCCGGGCAACTCGAAACCGCCGGGGTTGTCGGAGTCGTCGACATCCACGACTCCCGACATCTTGTCCGGAACGCGCTCCTTCAGGGCCTCGATCGACTCGGAGTCGTCGTCGGTCTTGCGGGGGGCGTCGTAGTCGGTTGCCATGCCATTTCCAGTCTGTTGAGCCGTGTCCGGTGCGGATGGGCGGCCACAGTTTGCAACATTAGATTCCGAATTGCAAACCATCGGGGAAGCCGCTCCCACGTGCTTCCCGGTCAACTTGCGGCACGCCCGGTCTATTCCCCGAATACGGCCTCGCGGCGTGACATTCTTGCCCTGATTCGACACAGTCGGGAAGGCCACTCGCATGCAAGACCTCACAGTCATCGGTAATGAAAACGGCGCACTGCTCGTCTCCGCTCCCGACGGGACCCGGTTCCGGATCGCGATCGACGAGACGCTCCACTCGACCCTCCGCGGAGCGCAGTCCAGTTCGGCGAGTGACCGCCGGATCGCCCCGAGGGAGATCCAGACGCACATCCGGTCCGGGATGTCCGCCGAAGAGGTCGCGACCATCACCGGGACATCGGTCGACTACATCCGCAAGTTCGAGGGTCCCGTGCTCGCCGAGCGCGAGTTCATCGTCGAATCCGCCCTCAACGTGCCGGTGCGCACGGCCATCGACATCGACCCCTCGGCCGCGAGTTCGACCTTCGGATCGGTCATCCGCGACCGTCTCGCCGACCTCGGTGCCTCCGGTGAGCGGTGGGCGAGCTGGAAAGAGGTCGGCGGCGGATGGATCGTCAAGCTCGAATTCACCGCCGACGAGATCGGGCACGACGCCCGCTGGACGTTCGAGCCGCGCAAGTCCGCCCTCTCCCCGCTCAACACCGAGGCGAACACCCTCTCTCAGCAGGGCGAGATGCCGGGCGGGCTCATCCCCCGCTTGCGCGCGGTCAGCGGCGACGAGCGCGCGGCCGACTCCTCGCGCTTCGACAGCGGAGCATTCGACGTCGGGCCCGTGCGTACGAGTGAGCGGGAGAGCTCCTCCCCCGAAAGCGCGAACACTGAATCGCACGGCGTCGCTCGCGCGTCCCTCTCGTCACCCGAGGTCTCGGCCGCGGCGATCAATCGTGCGCCTGCCGAGCAGGTCGCATCGAACCAGACCGCCGACCTCCTCGACGCTCTGCGACGTCGTCGCGGAGAGCGTGAGAGCGCCGCGGCGTGGGAAGACGGCGAACGCGACGAAGAGACGTCGCGTCGCGCGCATCCGTCTACCGGGAGCATCCGCCTCGTCGACGTGCCGCTCGACACGTTCGACGACCTCGAGTCCGAGCCCGTCGACACCGCGCAGCAGCCAGCTCCGGTCAAGCAGAACGCCCGCAAGGGTCGTGCCTCGATGCCGAGCTGGGACGAGATCGTCTTCGGAGCGCGCAGCGACGACGACCCGGCCTGATCGGATCGGGGCGGCAATGCCGCCGCGCGCGGCGAGTCGCGCCGGCGAGTGTGCCGCTCGCTCAGGCTGCAGCGAACGCGCCGAAGCGCAGCAGCGGGATCGCGGTCTCGTCGCGACTGAGTGAACCGTGCTGGCCGATCATCCCGCGGGCGCTCTGATTCTGCGGGCGCGAGTCGTAATAGGCCACGTTCTTGCGGGCGGCGACGATGAGGTCGCCGATGCGCGGCAGAACCTCGGGATCGACGCGGGCACCGAACCAGCCCGCGGCAACCGCTTCGTCGCGCGTGAGAACCCACGATCGGGCGGACTCGTGCTCTCGCCAGGCCGCGATCGTGCGCTCCCGCTCGGCGTCCGACGCCTCGGGGTCGAAGTGCAATTGCAGGCACCTCGGTTCCCCCGCCACCCAGCGGATGGCGTCGACGAGCTCGGAGCTCTCGTCGAAGAGGATGTGCGCGTGCTCCGGGGTGTCGATGACACCGTGGTCGGCCGTGACGAGCATCCCCGTCTGCCGACCGAGGCGCGAATCGGCATCCCGGACGGCCGCGTCGATGCGCTCGAGCGTGGCGATCCACGCGTCGGATGCGGAGCCGCGCGCGTGGCCGACGGCATCGAGTTCCGCAATGTAGAGGTAGACCACGGAGCGTTCGACCGCGGCGGAGATCGCGAGCGCCTCGTCGAAACGGTCTTCGATGGATGCCCCGGACCGATAGTCCGCTCCACGCAGAACCGCTCGCGTGAAGCCGGAGCTGCGGAACTTCTCGGGGGCGACGACGAACGCCGAGGCGTCGAACTCGCTCGCTCGCTCGAACATGGTCGGTGAGCGTTGCCAGGTCGCCGGATCGAGGTCGGCGTCCCATCCGGTCAGTTGGTTGACGACCCTGTCGTTGTCGGAGTCGAGCACCGAGTATCCGACGAGTCCGTGCTCCCCGGGAGCCGTTCCCGTGGTGAGTGTCGCGAGCGACGAGGCCGTCGTCGTCGGAAAGCCCGCGCTCATCGTCGAGGCTTTCGAGAGGCGCTCGGAGAGGGTTCGCGCGTGGCCGGCGCGCTCGGCGAGAGGTACGGCACCGAGACCGTCGACGAGCACGACGATCGCCGAGTCGACCGGAGCGAGACCGAGGGTGTTCGACGAGGCGGCGACCGCACCGAAGCAACTCGGAAACACGTCGGCCAGGCTCGGCCGATCCGATTTGGTGGCCGGTAACATGGTCGCAATCCTATGACTACACCTACTGACACCGCGCCCGAAAACGAGCCGACGGAGCGCATCGAAGACGTCGATGTCTCCGATGAGATGCAGGGCTCCTTCCTCGAGTACGCCTACTCGGTGATCTACTCCCGGGCGCTCCCCGACGCGCGCGACGGCCTCAAGCCCGTGCAGCGCCGCATCCTCTACCAGATGACCGAGATGGGGCTGAGGTCGGACCGCGGTCACGTCAAGTCGGCGCGAGTCGTGGGCGAGGTCATGGGCAAGCTGCATCCTCACGGGGACGCGTCGATCTACGACGCGATGGTTCGGCTGACCCAGTCGTTCATCATGCGCGTGCCCCTCATCGACGGCCACGGAAACTTCGGCTCGCTCGACGACGGTCCCGCCGCCGCCCGCTACACGGAGGCGCGACTCGAGGCGGCAGCGCTCGCGATGACCGAGGATCTCGACGAGGACGTCGTCGACTTCATCCCCAACTACGACAGCCAGCTCATGCAGCCCGAGGTGTTACCCGCGGCGTTCCCGAACCTCCTCGTCAACGGGGCGAGCGGAATCGCCGTGGGAATGGCGACGAACATGGCGCCGCACAACCTCATCGAGGTCGTCGGCGCCGCGCGCCACCTGCTCGAGAACCCTCGGGCGACTCTCGAGGAGATCATGGCTTTCGTTCCCGGCCCAGACCTCCCGACGGGCGGGACGATCAGCGGGCTCGCGGGCATCAAGGACGCGTATGCGACGGGTCGCGGGGCGTTCAAGACGCGAGCCAAATCGTCGATCGAGAGCATCTCGCCGCGCAAGATGGGGATCGTCGTCACCGAGCTCCCCTATCTCGTCGGCCCGGAGCGCGTGATCGAGAAGATCAAAGACGGGGTGACGTCGAAGAAGCTCAGCGGCATCTCCGACGTCATCGACCTCACCGACCGCAAACACGGCCTCCGCCTCATCATCGGGATCAAGACCGGTTTCAGCCCCGATGCCGTGCTCCAGCAGCTCTACCGCTTCACGCCGCTCGAAGACAGCTTCAACATCAACAACGTCGCGCTCGTCGACGGTGGGCCGAGAACGCTCGGACTCGTCGAGCTCCTGCAGGTCTACGTCGAACACCGATTGTCGGTCGTCACCCGTCGCAGCCGGTTCCGGCTCGCGCGTCGGCGGGAACGGCTGCACCTCGTCGAGGGTCTCCTCGTGGCGATCCTCGACATCGACGAGGTCATCCAAGTGGTGCGCACGAGCGACGACAGCGACGAGGCGCGCGGGCGCCTCATGGACGTGTTCGACCTCAGCACGGTTCAGGCCGAATACATCCTCGAGTTGCGACTCCGCCGCCTCACGAAGTTCAGCCGCATCGAGCTCGAGGGCGAGCGTGATCGACTGCGAGAGGAGATCGCCGAGCTCGAGGCGATCCTCGCCGACCCGGCGAGGGTGCGGCAGGTCGTCTCCGACGAACTCGAGGAGGTCGCCGAGAAGTTCGGAACCCCGCGTCGCACGCTCCTGACCGAGGCGGCGCCGTCGATCGCGACGACGAGCAGCCGCAAGAACGCGCCCGTCCTCGAGATCGCCGACACTCCGTGCCGCGTCTACCTGTCGACGACGGGGCGTGCCGTGCGGGTCGACACCCCGGACGGTGCCGACACGGTTCCGCCGCCGCGTCGGCGCTCGAAGCACGATTCGATCCGCTCGGTCGTTCTCACCACGAGCCGGTCGGAGATCGGTGTCATCACCAACCGGGGCCGCCTGTTGCGCGTCACTCCCGTGGACCTCCCCAACGTGCCCGAGAATTCCGTGCAGCTCGGTGCCGGTGCCAAGATCCGCGACTACGTCGGGCTCACCGACAAGACCGAGCGCGTCGTCGCCCTCGTCTCCCTCGACGACGACGCCCCCGTCGCCCTCGGAACACGGTCGGGCACCGTCAAGAGGTTCGTGCCCACGACGCTCTCCAACCGCCCCGAGATCGAGGTCATCGCGCTCAAGCCCGGCGACGAAGTCGTCGGTGCCTCCCCCGCTCCCGACGACCACCAGCTCGTCTTCGTCACGGACGCCGCACAGCTGCTGCGCTTTCCCGCGGCCCTCGTGCGCCCGCAGGGGGCGTCGGCGGGCGGAATGGCGGGAATGAGCATCCCGTCGGCGGCGAGTGCGATCTTCTTCGGCGCCGTCGACCCGGCGGCGGATGTCGTCGTGGCCACGGTGTCGCGCACGGCCGACACCATCGCGGGAACCGACCCCGGTCGCGCCAAGGTGTCCGCTCTCGACGAGTTTCCGGCCAAGGGCAGAGCGACAGGCGGGGTGCGAGCCCACTCGTTCCTCCGCGGTGAGACGGGTCTCGTCGTCGCGTGGGCTGGGCCGGCACCCGCACTCGCGAGTGCGGCCGACGGGGGCGTTCGCGCCCTCCCCGCGACGGGAGCGAAGCGCGACGCCTCGGGAACGCCGCTCGACGGTGTCGTCGACCTCATCGGATCGGCCATCTCCGACTGAGCGGCCGACCCGACCCCCGGTCGTGAGCTAGATCGGCGGCAGCGCGGGCAGACTCGAGTCGCCCGCGGCCGCTCGCAAGTAGGGCTCGACGAACACCCTGTCGTCACCCTGCTCGGGTCGCCACCAGCGGGCGGCGATGACCGAGTCGTGCACGAGCGGAACGGTCGTGGTCGATTCGGGCGAACTGACCCACGCGAGGGCCGTCGATTCGGCGACGCGGTATCCGAGCGAGGCCATGTGCTCCACGAGGTCGCGTGCCGACGCGGCGAGGGTTTCGGCCGCGCGATCGAGCGCGTTCTCCTGCCGGGTCCGGGCGATGCGGGTCGGGATGACGACGACGAGCGCGAAGAGCACGCCGATCGAGACGACCCCGAGAGCGATGAGAACGAGGATGTCTGCACCGCCACCCGTGATCGCCGCGGCCACCACGGCGGCGATCGCGACCACCGCGAGCACGAGGAACGCTCCGAAAGCGCGGGCACCGGCCCGACGCGGCGAGGGGACATCGTCGGCGGCACGCCGCACGGCCGTGATCTCGAAAGCCGCGGGCGGGAGGTGGCGGGGCGCGTCAGACATCGATGCGCTCGCGGCTCAGTCCGGCTCCGTCGATGATGAACTCCTTGCGGGGGGCGACGTCGTTGCCCATGAGCAACTCGAAGACGTTGGCCGACATCTCGGCGTCGGCGACGTTCACGCGGCGCAGCGTGCGGCCGCGACGGTCCATCGTCGTGTTCGCGAGTTGGTCGGCATCCATCTCGCCGAGGCCCTTGTACCGCTGGATGGGGTCCTGATAGCGCTTGTTCGACTTCTTCAAGCGGGCGAGCACGGCCCCGAGCTCGGCCTCGGAGTAGGTGTAGATGGTCTCGTTGGGCTTGGAGCCGGGGTTCATGACGACGACGCGATGCAACGGCGGCACCGCGGCGTACACGCGCCCCTCCCTGATGATCTCGGGCATGTAGCGGAAGAAGAGGGTGAGCAGCAGGGTGCGGATATGAGCACCGTCGACATCGGCGTCGCTCATGATGATGATCTTGCCGTAGCGCGCGGCCGAGAGATCGAAGCTCCGGCCGGAGCCGGCACCGATGACCTGGATGATCGACGCGCACTCCGCATTCGAGAGCATGTCGGAGACCGACGCCTTCTGCACGTTCAGGATCTTGCCTCGAATGGGAAGCAGAGCTTGATACTCGCTGTCTCGCGCGAGCTTGGCTGTTCCGAGCGCCGAGTCTCCCTCGACGATGAAGAGCTCGCTGTTGGCGACGTCGTTCGAGCGGCAGTCGACGAGTTTCGCGGGGAGCGAGGAGCTCTCGAGAGCGTTCTTGCGTCGCTGCGTCTCCTTGTGCGCTCGAGCACTGATGCGGGACTTCATCTCGGCGACGATCTTGTCGAGCACGAGAGCCGTCTGAGCCTTGTCATCGCGCTTCGATGAGGAGAATCTCTCGGCGAGGGCCTTCTGCACGACGGAGGCGACGATCGCCCTCACCCCGGGGGTGCCGAGGATCTCCTTGGTCTGACCCTCGAACTGCGGCTCGGGCACACGCACGGTCAAGACCGCGGTGAGGCCCGCGAGGATGTCGTCTTTCTCGATCTTGTCGTTGCCGGCTTTGAGGCGTCGTGCGTTGGCTTCCACCTGGGCGCGCATGAACTTCATGAGCCCGGCCTCGAATCCGGCCTGGTGCGTTCCCCCCTTCGGTGTCGCGATGATGTTGACGAACGACTTGAAGGCCGTCTCGTAGCCCGTCCCCCACCGCAGGGCGATGTCGACGACGCACTCGCGCTCGAGCTCGGTCGCGACCATCGCCCCCGTCGGCTGCAGCACGGGCACCGTCTCGGTGAAGGTCCCCTGCCCCTGGATCCGCCACGTGTCGGTGACCGGCGCATCCGTCGACAGGTGGGCGACGAACTCGGAGATCCCGCCGTCGAAGCGGAAGGACTCGTGGGTGGGCTCGGCGCCGCGCTCATCGACGATGTCGATCCCGAGTCCGGGAACGAGGAACGCCGTCTGGCGTGCCCGGGCGAGAAGCTCGTCGGTCTGGAACGCGGACCCCCTGGTGAAGATCTGCCTGTCGGCCCAGTAGCGGATGCGGGTGCCCGTGACGCCCTTCGCGACCTTGCCGACGACGGTGAGCTCGCTGCCCGACACGAAGGGCGTGAACGGTGCGTCGGGCGTCTTCTCGCCGTCGTCGGCGAAGGTTCCCGGTTCGCCGCGGTGGAAGGACATCGCCCAGGTCTTGCCGCCGCGGTCGACCTCGACATCGAGTCGCTCGGAGAGGGCGTTCACGACCGATGCGCCGACACCGTGCAGGCCACCGGATGCGGCATACGATCCGCTCCCGAACTTCCCGCCCGCGTGCAGTTTGGTGAACACGACCTCGACACCGCTCAAACCGGTCTTGGGCTCGATGTCCACGGGGATACCGCGAGCGGTGTCACGCACTTCGACGCTGTCGTCGGCGTGGAGGATCACGCTGATGGACGATCCGTGCCCCCCGAGGGCCTCGTCGACCGAGTTGTCGATGATCTCCCACAGGCAGTGCATGAGACCGCGGGAGTCGGTCGAGCCGACGTACATCCCGGGACGCTTGCGCACCGCTTCGAGCCCCTCGAGCACCGACAGGTGTCGTGCGGAATAGGCGGATTCGGCCACGGGTTCTCCTCGACGTCAAACGGGGTCGCCCACTCCCCGCTGCGAGGGGAGGCTTCATGCGACCGCGTTCAACACTAACGAGCACGACAGGCCGCCCCGGCCATCGACACCCCTCCGCAGAAGCGCTTCCGTACGCGCCTAGCGAAACAGGCGCCGAATGAGCGTGCGAACAGGTTGAGCGTGTTTGACTAGTGCAGCACCACCTTCGCTTCGAGTTTGGAGGAACCCGAATGTCCCAGAGCACACCGAATTCCACGGTCGAACTCGAACAGCGTCACGAACTCTCCGCTGCCGACCGCTGCGACAGCTGCGGCGCGCAAGCGTACATCCGCGTCACCATGGCGACGGGTCAGTTGTTCTTCTGCGCGCACCACGGCACGAAGTTCAAAGACAAGCTGTCGGCGAGCGCCCTCGAGTGGCACGACGAGTCCGACAAGCTCACCGCCGACGCCTGACACCCGTCCGGTCCGTCGCGCGAGACTCCGGTCTCGACACGATGTGACGCCCGCGTCCGCTGCACACCGGTGCCGCGGGGCGGGCGTTTCGTCGTTCCGGGGCTGTCGTCGATTCAGGCTCGTCGGTAGTGGCGCTCGAGGTCGGGGCTCAACCGCACGACGATCTCTTCTCCGATGGTGCCCATCGCGTCAGCCCACTCCTGGAGCGTCGGTGCGCCGTCCGACGCAGACCCGAAGAGCACCGCGTCGTCGCCGACACGCACGTCGGAGCCCGTGACGTCGACGTCGACCTCGGTCGCCCGCACGGGGCCGATGAGGCGGTGGCGCGCCCCGGCGACCGAGACGTCCACGCGGTCGGCGGCGTCGCCGAGCACGCCGTCGACGAACCCCGCGGCGACCGTCGCGATCGACGCGGCCCCATGGTGGCGCACTCCGACGACCTCGCTCGTGAGCGTCATGACCGGGGTGAGCCCGAGGGACTGGGGAGTCACTCCCCCGCCCGGGGCGATGCCGTAGGTGAACGCCCCGACGCGCACGGCGTCGTAGCGCGAGTCGGTGCGCGCGAATCCGGCGGCACTCGCCGCGAGGTGGCGGACGCTCGGAGCCCCGCCGAGGTCGGAGACGACCTCAAGCGCGCGGTCGAAGTTGCGCATGGCGGCGGTGTCGTCGTCGTCGGAAGCCTCACCGATGTGCGTCCAGACCCCGACGAAGTCGACGAGTCCGAGGCTGTGGAGTTCGACCGCGCGCGCCACGACCGACGGCCAGTCGGCTTCGGACGCTCCGGACCGGTGCAGTCCAGTGTCGATCTTGAGGTGCACGCGTGCGGGCTGCGACGCGGCGGCCGCCGCGATGCGGTCGAGCTGGCGAACGTGCGAGATGCCGAGGTCGACACGGTTCTCGATGAGGTCGCCGAAGTCCTCGTCGTAGTCGAACAGCCATGTGAAGAGCCGCGTGTCGTCGAGAGCCGACATCGATCGCACGGTCAACGCGGAGGTGCGGTCGAGAACACCGAGCCACGGAACCCCGCTGCTCGCCGCCGCGGCCGCGACAGGGCCGAGACCGTGACCGTACGCGTTCGCTTTCACCATCATCATGAGGTCGGCGGGCGCGATCGTCGAAGTCGCGAGGGCGATGTTGCGCTCGAGAGCATCGAGGTCGATGGTGGCGACGGCGCTCACGACCACACCCGCTGCACTCGTGTTCCGATGCGCGACGTGACCTCGAGCGGTGACGCCCCGATGGATTCGGCCCACTCGTGGGCGGAAGCGTGTCCATGCCCGGCCTCCCCGAAGACGACAGCGCGGAGGGTACCCGCGGGGGGCCGGGACTCGAGCGGTTCCCCGAGGTCGAGCATGTGCGCATCCATGGCCACTCGACCCGCGATCAGTCGCGCTCGCCCCTCGAGCCAGACACGCCCGACGTTGCTCGCCCCGCGGTGGATGCCGTCGGCGTACCCGAGCGGAACGAACGCGAGCGTCGTGTCGACGGGTGCCCGCCACGTGTACCCGTAGCTCACGCCCTCACCCGCCGCGACCGTCTTGTAGGCGAGCACCTGGGCCGTGCAACGCATCACGGCGTCCCCCCACCCGAGTCCGTAGACGCGCGAGGCGAGCTCTCGCGCCCGGTCATCGGCGATGCCCACGTCGGAATCGAGACCGGCCGCGGTGAGCCGCTCCCGTTCTCGCACGTCGCGCACCGCGACCCGCGCGCCCTCCTCGAGAGCGACACGGCCGATTCGGAGCGCGCCGTGACCGTAACCATCACCCGTGACGTCGACCGCGACATCCGCGTCATCGGAGACGAGCGCGCGGATGTTGCGACGGGCGGCACCGAGATCGATGCGGGCTTCTCGGGAGCTCACCGGCGACTCGAGTGCCACGGACGGCTCAGATCCGCGAGAAGTGGTGAGCGACGTTGCGCGTGATGACCTCGCGGGCACGCGTCGCGTACCCCTCGAGCTCGCCCTCGACCGTAGACGGGGTGAAGTCCCCCCCGACGCGCCGGGCCACCGCGGCGACGAGGCGATCGGTGAGGTCGGGGTTGAGGGGAAGCACGGGGCCCCCGATCTGCGTCGCGAACGACTCCCCCGCGACGGCGCCCTCACGCCCGTCACCGTTTCCGTCGCCGGCCTCGATGCGCCCGAGAGGCTTCGCGTCATTGTCGAGGACCCACACCGAGGCGTTGTCTTCGAACCCGACGACCCGGCCGCTGTCGGTCTGCGTGATCACGTAACCCACGGAGCGGGTCGAGACGCGGCGGGCGCGGAAGGGGAAGAGTCCCAACCCCTCGATCGTCGAGCCGTCGAGGAGGTCGATCCCCTCGGAGAGGAGTTCGGCGCCCGATCCGTAGGCGAACACGGGAACGCCCGCACGAGCCCACTCGACGAGCCGTGCGCCGTTGACCGTGAGGTCGTCGAGGATCGTGCGCATCGCCGAGATCGGCCCGTTGCCGATGACGACCGCGTCGGCCGAGTCGACGAGTGTGTCGCCGCGGCGGTGCTCGACGACGGTCGGACTCAGGCCCGCCGCGCGCAGACGGGAGGCGAGCGCGAGCACGTTCCCGCGATCTCCCGCGACACCCAGTTCTTCGGGATAGAGCTGAAGGATGGTCGCGTCGGTCATCGTTGGTTCTCCAGTTCTGCGAAACCGATGTGCTTGCGTGCGAGCATCATCTGTTCGTAGTTGACGATCCACGTCTTCATGCCGCTCGACGGTTTGGGCATCTCCCTCATGAGGTCGATGGCCGTCTTCAGATCGGGTTCGACACGGCCGATCGGCACCCCCTGGTGACCGAGGCACAGCGCGATCTGCCAGGCTTTCGCGCCCGTGATCACATCGACGTGGTCGAGGCCGGAGAAGTCGATGTCGTAGATCCACGAGATATCGGGGGTGCCCTCGTCGATCGCGAGCAGAACCTGTTCCGGTGGGCTCTCGATGGCGTCGAGGTTGAGCTGGAGGCTCGCCGCGTTCTTGAACATGACGAACTCGACGCTCTCGTCTCCGAAAGCGAGCAACTCTCCGCGACCGTAGGCGGGCTTCATGGCAGCGAACGCGCGGGCTGCCGACGCCCCGTCGAATCCCGATTGCAGGATCACGGCGGCGGTCGCCATGGCCGCCGCGGCGTCGATCGCGTAGTGGAGACCCTTCGCGGGCAGCACGACATCGACATCGTCGCCGTCGATCGAGACGGTCGCGCCCGTGCTGCTCGTCGCGACGACCTCGGCCCGAGCTTCGCGCACGGCGTCGTCACCGCCGTCTCGGAAGTCCTGGGCGTTCACGAGCCCGTGCGGTGACTTCTCGACGACGGCGGGGGCGACCCCGAAGTAGGTGATGTCGGGGTAGACCTGGGTGGAGGCATCCGCGAACCGGCGGTCGATCTTGCTCAGATACGGATCGTCACGATTGGACACGATGTGTTCGGTCGCGCGCTCGAGGGTGTCGAGCATCATGTCGGCGACGCGCTCGGTCTCGAAGAACCGGTAGAGCTGGTCGACCTGGGTGTTGAGAGCGAGAACGGTCGTGGGTCGCAGGATGCCCGCGAGCTCGAGGGCGTAGGCCTCGTCGACCTCGAGCACCGCGATGTCGGCGTCGATACGGCCCGTGAGATTCGCTTCGCTCAGAAGTGACGACGCGATCCCCTGGGGGAGGTTCGCCCCCGACGGGTTGGTGAACACCGAGACACCGTGCGCGCGGAGCACCTCGGTGAGCATGTGGGTCGTCGTCGACTTGCCATTCGACCCGAGCACGAAGACGACTCCGTGCTTGAGCTGCGATGTGGCGTCTTCGAGAAAGCGCGGTGCGAGCTTGAGCGTCGCCCACCCGGGAAACGCCGAGCCGCCGCCGCGGAGCTTGCCAGCCACGCGCAGCGACTTGCCGACGAGCATCGGCACGACATAGCCGAGCCCCGAGCGTCTACTCAAGGTAGTCCCGCAGCGACTGCGAGCGCGACGGGTGGCGGAGCTTCGCCATCGTCTTCGACTCGATCTGGCGGATGCGCTCGCGCGTGACACCGAAGGTGTCGCCGATCTGGTCGAGCGTCTTGGGCATTCCGTCGCCGAGACCGAAGCGCATCCGGATGACGCCCGCTTCGCGCTCGGAGAGCGAGTCGAGAAGCGATTCGAGCTGCTTCTGGAGCATCGTGAAGCCCACGGCGTCGGCGGGGACGACAGCCTCGGTGTCCTCGATGAGGTCACCGAATTCGCTGTCGCCGTCTTCGCCGAGCGGGGTGTGGAGCGAGATCGGCTCGCGCCCGTACTTCTGAACCTCGACGACCTTCTCGGGCGTCATGTCGAGCTCGCGGCTGAGCTCCTCGGGTGTGGGTTCGCGTCCGAGGTCCTGGAGCATCTGCCGCTGGACGCGGGCGAGCTTGTTGATGACCTCGACCATGTGGACGGGGATGCGGATGGTGCGGGCCTGGTCGGCCATCGCACGAGTGATCGCCTGACGGATCCACCACGTGGCGTAGGTCGAGAACTTGAATCCCTTGGTGTAGTCGAACTTCTCGACGGCACGGATGAGACCCAGGTTCCCCTCTTGGATCAGGTCGAGGAACTGCATACCTCGACCCGTGTAGCGCTTGGCGAGGGAGACGACGAGGCGGAGGTTCGCTCCGAGCAGGTGGCTCTTGGCCCGCTGGCCGTCGCGCGCGACCCACAGCAGCTCGCGACCGGCGGAGGTGCGCTGCTCGGTCTCGCTCATTCCGGAGAGTTTGTCTTCCGCGAACAGACCGGCCTCGATGCGCATCGCGAGCTCGACCTCTTCGGCTGCGTTGAGCAGAGCGACCTTTCCGATCTGCTTCAGGTAGTCCTTGACCGGGTCGGCGGTCGCCCCCGTGATCGCGGAGGAGTAGACGGGAACGTCGTCGTCGTCGTCGACGAGCGAGAGCACGAGTGCGCCGGCGGGCAGCTCCTCGGGAACATCCGCCGCCTTCTTCTTCGTGTCGTCGTCATCCGACTCGATGTCGTCTTTCGGGGCGTCGACCTCGGGCTCGGTGGTCTCGTCGGCGTCCGTCGCCGCCTTGGCCTTCGTGGCTCGCTTGGCGGATGCTTTCGCGGGTGCCGCTTCGGTGTCGGTGTCGCTCGCCGCAGCCTTGGCAGCGGCGGCCTTGGTGGGAGCCTTGGCCGCGGGAGCCTTCTTCACGGCGGGCTTCTTCGCCGCGGGAGCCTTGGCTGCCGGCGTCTTCGCGGCTGCCGTCTTCTTCGGAGCGGCGACGTCGACGGTCTCGGCCGCGTCAGACGTCGCGGCGGTCTCGGTGGTGGGATCGGCGGTCTTGGTTCGGGTAGCCATTCGGATACCTTTCATTTCGATTCGGTGCCGTCAGTGCGGGTGCCATGCACCCGGAGAGCGAGTCAGTCGAGGGTGTCGGCCGAATTCGGGCAGAGCTAAGACCCATGTCAAGTTTCGGACGACGACTCGACCTATCGGCCGGTGCGCCCCGCAAACGAGAACGGGTCTTGAAGACAATTATTGCACGCTTTGCTGCGCACCCTTGACATTTCGTCCACAGTCCACGTCGTCGACGGAGTCATTCCTCGCTCTTGCGTCTCCACCTCCGTGCGACGACGACCCACAGAGGTGCCACCTCGATGCCCTCGTCCTCGTGGAGCTGTCGGCGGGTGCGGCGGCGAACCCGGATCACGAAGACGAGCCCGGTCCCGATGACGAGGTACTGCACGAGGAAGGCGACGCGGAAGGCCTCCCACGTGAAGACGGGTTCGCCCCCGGACGCCGAGCCGAGCGCGTCGAGAACGACGCCGACGAGGAACATCATGATGAAGCTCGCCGTGAAGCCGCCGACGTTCACCACTCCGTTCGCGGACCCGAGGCTCCGCATGGGGTTGAAGGTGCGCGCGAAGTCGAATCCGATGAGGGAACCCGGTCCGCCCACCCCGAGGGTGATGAAGAGAACGACGATGAGCCAGAGCGGCGGTTGGCCCGGCCACGCGAGGGTCGCCGTCCACGCGATTCCGATTCCCACGACGATCGCGAGGACGAGGTTGGATCGGCGCAGCGGAAACCGTGCCGTGAGGATTCCGATGATCGGGCCCGACACGACACCCGCGGCGACGAAGAGCGTGAGCAGTGCCGATGCCGCAGCGCGGTCGTATCCGAGACCCGCCGTGAGCATCGGGAAGCCCCACAGCAGCACGAGCATGGTTCCCGGTGACTGCGTCACGAAGTGCGACCAGAAGCCCAACTGTGTTCCCGGGCGCGCGAGGGCCGCACGCAACACCGACATCGATTCCCGCCAGGAGCGCACGGGGTTCTCGTCGCGAGGCGTTCCGGGTGGCGCGTTCCTGACGACGACGACGACGAGGATGCCGGCGAGCAACGACAGAGACGCCGCCGCGACGAAACTCGGCTCCCACCCCGCCGACACGAGAAGGGCGGAGAGCGGGACGGCCGAAAGCACCTGCCCGAGCTGCCCGATGTTGCCGGTCCACTGGGACACCTGGGGCAGGATCCTGCCCTCGAACCACCCGGAGAGCAATCGGATGACCGAGATGAAGGTGAGCGCATCGCCGGCGCCGACGAGAACCCGCCCGAGGATCGCGAAACCGATGTCAGGAGCGAAAGCGAGCGTCGCTTGACCGGCCGCCATGAACACGGCGCCGCTGATGATGAGGAACCGCGCTCCGAGCCGATCGAGGATCACTCCCACCGGCACCTGGAGGGCGGCATAGACCACGAGCTGAACGACCGCGAGCGTCGACAGCACCGACGCCGAGACGCCGAACCGCTCGGCGGCATCGACTCCCGCTACTCCGAGCGACGTGCGCTGGAAGACGGCGACGATGTACGCCGAGACGGCGATGCCCCAGACGAACCAGGACCGCCGCGAATTCACGACCCCTGCTGGTCGTCCTCGCCCGTCCGGCGGATCGCGAGGAAGTTCTCGAGCTCGGCGGCGATCTCGTCTGCGGACGGCAGCTCGCCGTCTTCATCCGTCAGAGGCGACCGAAGCGGGTTGCCCTCCATGTAGGAGTCGTGGCGCTCTTCGAGCGTTCCGACGAGCCGCGCGAGTTCGACGTTCGTCTCGACCTGGGCGTCGATCTTGGCCACGAAGTCGCGGCCCTCCTCACGCAGTCGGTCGGTCGGGAACAGCAGTCCGGTCGCGGCGCTGATGCTTTCGAGGGCTTTCACGGCGGCATCCGGGTGCTCGGTGTCGGCGAGGTAGTGGGGCACGAGCAGAACGAATCCCGCAAGAGGGTGGTCGAGCTTCTGCAGACGGTATTCCACGAGGTGCAGTGCGTTCGACGGCACTTGCGTGTGCGGGCGCCACACCGACATCGAGTCGATGAGTTCGGTTCGGTTTCCGCTCACGGTCACGCCGATCGGCCGTGTGTGCGGCACCGGCATCGGGATCGAGTGCACCCACGTCGTGGTCTTGACCTTGAACCGGTCGATGAGCTGCAGAACGGATGCCGTGAACCGCTCCCACTGGAAATCCGGTTCGAAGCCCGTGAGCAGGAGGAACTGCTGTCCGATCTCGTCTGTCGCGATGTAGAGGGCGAGGGTCGCAGGTTCGTAGTCGGTGAGGTGGTCCTGGTCGAAGTACATCGTGGGGCGTCGGGCGCGGTAGTCGAGCAGAGCATCGGTGTCGAACGTCGCGACGATCCGGTGGTCGAGGGTGTCGAGCAGGTACTCGCTCAACTGGGTCACGGCCGAACCGGCGTCGGCGAATCCGGTGAGGCCCGCGACGAGGGGAAGACCCTCGGGGATGTCGGTGTCATCGGGGGTCAGGTCATACAAACCAGCAGGATCTCGCATCCGTCGATTCTACGGCCGACGACATTCGCTGCCCCTCGATCGGCGCCCGGCGACGTGGTGCCGACAGCGAACACGACGCCGCGCCGAGTGCCCGGGTGGCGCGGATAGCATGGCCGCATGACTGTGCCTGCGCTCAGCGCGACCGACCGTTCCCCCCTCGAAACCCCCGCAGACGTGCTCGTTCTCGGCGTGCTGCACACCGACGACGGCCCGCGCATCGTCGACTCCCCCGCCGGTCTCGACCGCCTCGCGGAGTCACTCGAGGGCATCGCGTTCCGGGGTTCGCGCGACGAGTTCCGGCGTGTGCCCTCGACGATCGACACGATCGGTTCGATCGCGCTCGTCGGCCTCGGCCGGACCGTCGACACGCACTCCCTCCGCTACGCGGCCGGTGTCGTCGGCCGCCACGTCCGCGGTGCCGCGAGTGTCGCGGTCGCGCTCCCGGTCTCCTCGGTCGTCGACGCGGAGGCGGTGCTCGAGGGCCTCGCCGTCGGCGCGTACGCGTGCACGGTCTACAAGTCGGCGCCCGTCTCCTCCGACCCCGAGGGCGCCCCGGATGACGTCGCCCAGGCCGTGCCCGCCGCGTCGGGTTTCGCGGTCCACGCGACCGTTCCCGTCCCCGACGAGGCCGTCGACCGCGCCGCGACCATCGCGACCGCGGTCCACACGGTTCGGGATCTCGTCAACATGCCGCCGTCGGACCTCTTTCCCGACTCGTTCGCCGACGAGGCGCGGCGGCTCGCGACCGACCTGCCGCTCACCGTCGAGGTGCTCGACGAAGCCGACCTCGCCGCGGGCGGGTTCGGAGGGATCCTCGGGGTCGGCCAGGGGTCGACGCGTGGGCCCCGTCTCGTCAAGGTGAGCTACTCCCCCGACCTCGCACCGGCGCACCTCGCCCTCGTCGGCAAGGGCATCACGTTCGACTCGGGCGGACTGTCGCTCAAGCCCGCGGCATCGATGGTCGGGATGAAATACGACATGACGGGAGCGGCGACCGCCCTCGCCGTCATCGTCGCGGCCGCCGAGCTCGCTCTTCCCGTGCGCCTCACGGCGTGGCTGTGCCTCGCCGAGAACATGCCGTCCGGCTCGGCGATCCGTCCGAACGATGTGCTCCGCATCCGTGGCGGCAAGACCGTCGAGGTGCTCAACACCGACGCCGAGGGTCGACTCGTGCTCGCCGACGGTCTCGTCGCGGCGCTCGAGGAGCAGCCAGACGCCGTCATCGATATCGCGACCCTCACGGGTGCGGCAATCGTCGCGATGGGAAACCGCACGATCCCCGTCATGGGCGATTCCGACCTCGTGGGCCGCGTCGTCGCCGCGGGAGAGCGAGTCGACGAGACGATGTGGGCGATGCCGATCCCCGAGGAGCTCCGGCCTCTCCTCGACTCCGACGTGGCCGACATCGCCAACGCGAAGATCGGGAACACCGCGGGAGGAATGCTGCTCGCGGCGGCGTTCCTGCGCGAGTTCGCGCCGGCACCCACTCCGGAGGGGGGTTCGGGTGTTCCCTGGGCCCACATCGACATCGCGGGAGCGGCGAGCAACGCGGGTGCGGGTTACGGCTTCATCGGCAAGGGGCCGACGGGCGCGACCGTGCGCGCACTCATCGAACTGGCAGGGGAGTTTTCGCGAGGGTAGTAGGGTTTTTGTTGGCCTGAAAGAACAGCCCCGGCCTGCAGCCCAGAAGGCGAGCAGGCCTCCGCACGAGTCGTGAACACAAGGAGCCGCCGAATGTCCGAGAACGATTTCGACATTGTCATCCTCGGAGCGGGAAGCGGCGGATACGCAGCCGCGCTCCGCGCCACCCAGCTCGGCATGACGGTGGGACTCATCGAGAAGAACAAGCTCGGCGGGACCTGCCTCCACGTCGGGTGCATTCCGACGAAAGCGCTCCTGCACTCCGGCGAGGTCGCCGACGTCACGCGCGAGTCTGCGAAGTACGGCGTGAACGCCGACTTCCAGGGAGTCGACATCGCCGCGGTCACGAAGTACCGCGAGGACATCGTCACGAGCAAGTTCAAGGGACTCACGGGCCTCATCAAGCAGCGCGGCATCACCGTCATCGAGGGCGAGGGAAAGCTCACCTCCTCCACAACGGTGCAGGTCGGTGACCGCACCATCACGGGCAAGAACATCGTCCTCGCCTCGGGTTCGTACTCGCGCTCGCTCCCCGGCCTCGAGATCGGTGGACGGGTCATCACCTCCGAGCAGGCGCTCGAGCTCGACTTCATCCCCAAGAAGGTCGCGATCCTCGGCGGCGGGGTCATCGGTGTCGAGTTCGCGAGCGTCTGGAAGTCGTTCGGGGCCGACGTGTCGATCATCGAGGCGCTCCCCCACCTCGTGCCCAACGAAGACGAGTCGATCAGCAAGCAGTTCGAGCGCGCATACCGCAAGCGGGGAATCGAGTTCTCGCTCGGTGTGCGTTTCCAGGGCGTCGAGCAGAACGACCAGGGCGTCGTCGTGACGCTCGAAGACGGCAAGACCATCGAGGCGGACATCCTCCTTGTCGCGGTCGGACGCGGACCGTCGACGACGGGGCTCGGGTACGACGAGGTCGGCGTGACGATGGACCGCGGTTTCGTCATCACCGACGAGCGCCTCGCCACCAACATCCCCGGTGTCTACGCTGTCGGAGACATCGTGCCGGGTCTCCAGCTCGCGCACCGCGGCTTCCAGCACGGCATCTTCGTCGCCGAGGAGATCGCGGGCCTCAAGCCCGTCGTCATCGACGACGTCAATGTGCCGAAGGTCACCTACTCGCACCCCGAGGTCGCGTCGGTCGGCTACAGCGAGGCGAAGGCGAAAGAGAAGTTCGGCGACGACAAGGTCAGCACCTACGACTACAACCTCGCAGGCAACGGCAAGAGCCACATCATCGGCACCGCCGGATCGGTCAAGGTCGTGCGTGTCAACGACGGCCCCGTCGTCGGCGTGCACATGATCGGCGATCGCGTCGGCGAGCTCATCGGTGAAGCACAGCTCGCGGTCAACTGGGAGGCCTACCCCGAGGACATCGCGCCGCTCGTGCACGCGCACCCCACGCAAGACGAGGCGCTGGGCGAGGCCTTCCTCGCTCTCGCGGGCAAGCCGCTCCACGCCATCTGATCGATCCGGCACCCGCCGAACTAAGCTGACTGAACAATCTGTCTAAGGAGCACCACCCATGAGCGAATCCGTCAACCTCCCGGCACTCGGAGAGAGTGTCACCGAGGGCACGGTCACCCGCTGGCTGAAGAACGTCGGGGACACCGTCGAGGTAGACGAACCGCTCCTCGAGGTCTCGACCGACAAGGTCGACACCGAGATCCCGTCGCCCGTCGCGGGTGTCGTCGAGGAGATCCTCGTCGCCGAGGACGAGACCGTCGAGGTGGGAACCCCTCTCGTGCGCATCGGTGACGGTTCCGGCGGTGGCGACGCTCCCGCAGCGGATGCTCCGGCCGAGGCCGAGCCTGAGGCCGAGTCGAACGACTCCGCACCCGTCGAGGCGCAGGAGGGTTCGTCGAGCGACGACCCCGCCGTGTCGACCGACGACGCTCCCGTCGACGAGGTCCCCTCGACCGACGCCGAAGCCGCGCCCGCTTCGTCGGAGGACAACAGTGCCCCCGCTCCCGCCGAGGCAGCCGACCCCGCACCCGCGCAGAAGGATGAGCCGGCACCCGCCCCGGCCGCCGCAGCGGAGCCCGTGACTGCTCAGCCCGTCGCGTCGTCGTCGCCCGCTCCGGCCACCCCGGGAACGTCGGCAGAGGACGCGCCTGCGGCCTCCGCCCCGGCAGCCCAGCCCGCCGCGCCTGCGCCGGCAGCGCCCGCACCCGCGACGCCCGCGGGATCCAACGCCGGGTACGTCACTCCCCTCGTGCGCAAGCTCGCGAACGAACTCGGTGTCGACCTCGCGTCGGTCTCGGGAACCGGCGTCGGTGGCCGCATCCGCAAAGAAGACGTCGTCGCAGCGTCGACCCCGGCCGAGGCGCCTACGGCAGCTCCCGCCGCAGCGTCCGCAGCCCCGCTCGAGACCTCACCCCTGCGCGGCACCACCGTGCCGATGTCGCGGTTGCGCAAAGTCATCGCCGAGCGTGCCGTCGCCTCGATGGGCGCCTCCGCGCAGCTCACCTCGGTCGTCGAGGTCGATGTCACGAAGGTCGCGGCGTTCCGCGACCGCGTGAAGGGCTCGTTCCAAGAGAAGGCGGGCGTCAAGCTCTCGTTCCTCCCCTTCTTCGCCCTCGCCGCGTCAGAAGCGCTCAAAGCGTTCCCGGTCATCAATGCGACCATCGAAGACGGCTCGATCGTCTACCCGCCCCACGAGAACCTGAGCATCGCGGTCGACACCGAGCGCGGCCTGCTCACTCCGGTCATCCGCGACGCGTCGTCGTTGAGCCTCGCCGAGTTCGCCCAGCAGATCGCAGACCTCGCAACCCGCACGCGCGACAACAAGCTCAAGCCCGACGAGCTCGCGGGGGGCACGTTCACGCTCACGAACACGGGATCGCGCGGCGCACTGTTCGACACCCCCATCGTGTTCCTGCCGCAATCGGCGATCCTCGGCACGGGAATCGTCGCGAAGAAGGCCGTGGTCGTGAGCCAGGACGGCACCGACGCCATTGCGATCCGCTCGATGGTCTACCTCGCGCTCTCCTACGACCACCGCATCGTCGACGGCGCCGACGCCGCCCGGTTCCTCGTCGCGGTCAAGAACCGCCTCGAGGCCGGCGACTTCGAGGGCAACCTCGGCGTCTGACCGTCGTCGGGGTGAGCCTCGACGCGAGATCGCTGGACATCTCGTCTGAATCCGCCCGCCGCTTCCCCAGCGGCGGGCGGATTTCTGTACTCCGTCTAGAATCGGAGTGTGGTCGACATCGTCGTCACGGGGCTAAGCGCCAACTCCGTGCCGTATCTCGACGCTCTCACGCTGCAGCGGACTATTCACGCCGATGTCGCCTCGGGGCGGGCGCCTGACACCGTCCTGCTCCTCGAGCACCCGGCGGTCTACACGGCGGGCAAGCGCACGCTCGACTCGGAGCGCCCCGCCGACGGGACGCCCGTGATCGATGTCGACCGGGGCGGCAAGATCACCTGGCACGGACCGGGGCAACTCGTCGGATACCCGATCCTCCGCCTCCCCGACCCTCTCGACGTCGTGGCCTACGTGCGCCGACTCGAGGGTGTGCTCATCGAGGTCCTCGCCGAGCTCGGCGTCGCGGGCGATCGCGTCGACGGGCGCTCGGGTGTCTGGCTGCGAGGTCGCGACAAGATCGCGGCGATCGGCATCCGGGTCTCCGAGGGCGTGACCATGCACGGATTCAGCCTCAACTGTTCGAACACGTTCGAGGCGTACGACCGGATCGTCGCGTGCGGACTCGCCGACGCCGGTGTCACGAGCGTCTCGCGCGAACTCGGGCGCACGGTGACCCCGACCGACCTCGTTCCCCTCATCTCCCACCGATTCTCCCGACTATTCGAGGTAGCCCGATGACCCACCATTCCGACGGCCGCAAACTCCTCCGACTCGAGGTGCGCAACGCCGAGACACCGATCGAGCGCAAGCCCGAGTGGATCAAGACGAAGGCCCGCATGGGCCCGGAGTACCTGCAGCTGCAGGCGCTCGTGAAGGATGAGAGCCTCCACACGGTGTGCCAGGAGGCCGCGTGCCCCAACATCTTCGAGTGCTGGGAGGACCGCGAGGCGACATTCCTCATCGGCGGTTCGCAGTGCACGCGACGCTGCGACTTCTGCCAGATCGACACGGGCAAGCCCGCGGACTACGACACCGACGAGCCGCGTCGGGTCGCCGAGTCGGTGCGCGCGATGAACCTGAGGTACGCGACCGTCACGGGGGTCGCACGAGACGACCTCCCCGACGAGGGGGCCTGGTTGCACGCTGAGACGGTGCGTCGCATTCATGCCGAGAACCCCGGAACAGGAGTCGAGATCCTCGCGACCGACTTCTCGGGCAACCCCGATCTGCTCGCGGTCGTCTTCGAATCGCGGCCCGAGGTGTTCGCCCACAACGTCGAGACGGTGCCGCGCATCTTCCGACGCATCCGGCCCGCGTTCGAGTACGGCAGGTCGCTCGGAGTGCTCACTCTCGCGAGAGACGCGGGGCTCATCACGAAGTCGAACCTCATCCTCGGAATGGGTGAGACCCGCGGAGAGGTGACCCAGGCGCTCCGTGACCTGCACGAGGCGGGAACCGACATCATCACGGTGACGCAGTACCTGCGCCCGACCCCACGCCACCTCCCGGTCGCGCGGTGGGTGCGCCCCGAGGAGTTCGTGGAGATCAAAGCGGAGGCCGAGGAGATCGGATTCCTCGGGGTGCTCGCCGGTCCTCTCGTGCGGTCGAGCTACCGGGCCGGCCGGCTCTGGGCTCAGTCGATGGTGGCGAAGGGGCGGGACATCCCCGAGAACCTGCGACCGCTCGCCGACGCGGGGCTCGGATTCGCTCAAGCCGTGTGACTCGCGCTCGGCGCGTGTCGCCCGGCCTGTCACCCGACGATGATGTCGCGCAAGCGCCAACCCGCGGCCGTCTCGATGAGGTGCACGCTCACGGCGGCACTCCCCTCGGGCCAGGATCGGTCGGTCACGCTCACGAGAGCCGACGCGCCGGTTCGATCGACGAGTGACGGGTCGGCGTCGCTCAGGTCGGGCAGACCGGTCGCGACTCCCCCGCTGCGGCCGTCGCGCACGAGATGAGCGTCGGCGGCGGCGAGAGCCGACCCCGCGTGCACGACCCGTTCGACGCACGACAGCGAACCCTCGGCGAGACAGGACTCGCGCAGCACGAGAAGCGCTCGGGCGGCGGCGACCGGATCGTCACCGCCGATGGCGTCGGCTCCGCCTGCTGGCCCGCCTGCTGGCCCGCCTGCTGGCTCGCTCAGCCGCGCCGACGGCTCGGTGCCGCCCGACGGGGCGGGCGGCTCGGCACTGCCCGAGGGGCGACTCGACGGCCCGACGGCCGCGGGCCGCTCGGCCGCGTCGCTCGCCGATTCGACGGCGGGCAACGCCGCGAAGCACACGGTCACGATCGTCGCGGCGGCGGCCCCGGCGATCCACACTCGCCGGCGCACCCGACCGAGCTCGAATCGCACGCGATCCCGTGCTGTCGCGATCCGCTCGAGCGCGGTGCTCACGACCGGTTCGAGCCACTCGGGAACGTGCAGCGAACGGATGACGATGAGGGCGCGCTCCGCAGTCTCGTCCAGTTCGCGCGCGTCGTCGGCAAACTCGATTCCGGCAGCGACGAGCCGCGCGTGCGCCTCGATCGTGAACCGCACCGGGGTGGGGCTCGCGAGGTCGAAAAGGGCGCTCTCGAGGGCGTGGAGCGAGGTCGAGGGTGCCGCGGCATCCGTGGCTTCCCGCCACTGTGCGGCCGAAAGGGAGTCGGCGAGCGTGGAGCTCCGGATGACAGCCGCGACGAGGGTGTCGAGAGCCGCGAGGTCGGCGACGACTTCCGCCGAGTCGGCGAGTGCCGCTTCGGTCGGAGGGGTGGCGCCGTCGGTGATGACCGTCGATGCGGCGAACCCCGTCAGCACGGGGGCTCCCGACGCGTCGAAGAGCACGGAGGAGCACGCGAGCCCGCCGTGGCTGATGCCCCTCGAGTGCAGGTGGCGCACCGCCGAGACAACGGGAGCGCACAGCGTCACGACCTCCCCCGCGCTCAACGGCTCCCCCCGCTCGAACAGCCGGTGCAGAGGCGCGGGTCGGAGTCTCTGCAGAACGGCCACGGGGTGGACGCCCTCGTGTGATGCGAGGTCGAGCACGCGCACGACGTGCCGGTGGTCGACGCGCGTGAGCGTGTCGATCTCGCTCTCGACCCGTTCTGCCGGGGCTGTGGACCGATAGACCTTGAGTGCGACACCGTCGGGGTGAGCGCCGACCAGGGACGTGCCCAGGTAGACATCGGCGTCATCGCTCGCGCCGAGCAATCGGATGACGCGGAAGCCGGCGACGTTCTGCACTCGCACAGCGTGCTCGCGCGCGGGAGTGTCGGGAGCCCGCCGAGGAAGCCCGTCGAGCGGCCCGTGTTCGCTGAGGGCGGGGAGGAGAGGTTCCTCGCGCCCTCGATACCCGGCTGCGGCAAGTATCCTGGTGCCATGGCACGCGACAAAGCACCGAAAGCACCGAAGCCCCCGAAGGAACCCGGTCGGCTGAAGCAGATGTACCAGGTCTTCAAGATGACCAAGCGGTACGACCCGAGCTCCGTGTGGTGGATGCTGCTGGCCTTCCTGCTCCCCATCGTCATCAGTGTCGTGCTCGCGCTGCTGCTCTCCGGCAACGTCTTCGGTAGCATCCTCTACGTCGTCGCGGGTGTCATGGCGGGAATGCTCGCCTTCCTCATCGTGTTGGGGCGCCGCGCCGAGCGCGCCGCCTACGGGCAGATCGAGGGCCAGCCGGGAGCTGTCGGCGCCGTGCTCAAGAGTTCACTGCGTCGCGGGTGGATCGCGAGCGAGATGCCCGTCACGGTCAGCCCCAAGACGCAGGATGCCGTCTACCGCGCGGTGGGGCGCGGGGGTGTCGTGCTCATCGGCGAGGGTCCCAAGTCGCGCACGACCAAGATGCTCGAAGACGAGCGCCGCAAGATCGCCCGCGTGCTCCCGAGCGTGCCGATCAACTTCGTGAACGTCGGACCGGATTCCGATTCCGTCGCGCTGCACAACATCCCGAGGCGACTCAACAAGTTCCCCCGCTCGCTCAACAAGGCGGAGATCTACGCCGTGAGCAACCGCGTGAGCTCGCTCGGCAAGAACGGCCTGCCGATTCCCAAGGGAGTCGACCCGATGCGGGTGCGCGCTGGCCGACCGCGCTGATCTTCCGTCGCTCGCGGTTCCCGTCAGCGACGGACGAGCACGGTTCCGGCGATCCTGTCGTGGAGTCCGCGCTGATTGCTGTCGAAGATGACGGCGGGGATGACGATCGCGAGGAGCAGGGACCTCACGACCGGTCGCCAGAAGCCGATCCACCCGCCGCTCATCGGCACGACCCTCATGCCGAGGAAGAGGTGGCCCGGTGCGCCCGCTGCCGTGATGAGGAACACGATCTGCAGAGCGACGAAGATCGCGGAGATCGAGAAGCCGTCGACTATCCCCTGGTCGTCCTGGAAGAACGACCAGGCGAGGAAGTAGGCGATGCCCCAGTCGATCGTGACTCCCGCGAGTCGGCGCCCGAGGCGCGCGATCGATCTCGGCCCCGATTCGGGGAGTCCGAGTCGCTCGCCCGGGTATCGTGGCCCGTCGTCCGGAGTTGCTGACGGTGTTGTTCCGGGCGCAGGCATGATCTGATTGTAGGTGGGACACGCGGACGTAACCTCGGCGAAACATTAGTGACACCGAAGTGAAATCGCCCGCCCCTAGCGTCATCTGAGGGTGCATCCCTGCACTCGTACCAACCACGCCCATAGGAGTTGTTCACATGTTCAGTGATTCTTCCGAGGTGCTCAAGTTCATCAAGGACACCGACGTCAAGTTCCTTGATATTCGTTTCACCGACCTCCCCGGTGTTCAGCAGCATTTCAACATTCCCGCATCGACTGTCGACGAGGAGTTCTTCTCCGTCGGGCAGCTGTTCGACGGTTCCTCCATCCGAGGGTTCGCGTCGATCCACGAATCCGACATGCAGCTCATCCCCGACGTGACGACGGCGTACGTCGACCCCTTCCGCGTCGAGCGCACGCTCATCATGGTCTTCGACATCTACAACCCGCGTAACGGCGAGATCTACCACCGCGACCCCCGCCAGGTCGCCAAGAAGGCCGAGAAGTACCTCGCCTCGACCGGCATCGCCGACACCGCGTTCTTCGCCCCCGAGGCCGAGTTCTACATCTTCGACGACGTGCGCTACGACGTGAAGCAGAACTCGAGCTTCTACTCGGTCGACTCCGACGAGGGTGCCTGGAACACGGGCCGCGTCGAAGAGGGCGGCAACCTCGGAAACAAGACGCCGTTCAAGGGCGGCTACTTCCCCGTGAGCCCCGTCGACAAGCAGGCCGACCTGCGTGACGACATCTCGCTCAAGCTCATCGACGCCGGCCTCATCCTCGAGCGCGCACACCACGAGGTGGGCTCGGGAGGACAAGCGGAGATCAACTACCGCTTCGACACGATGGTGCACGCGGCCGACGACATCCTCAAGTTCAAGTACATCGTCAAGAACACGGCGCAGGAGTGGGGCAAGACGGCCACGTTCATGCCGAAGCCCCTCTTCGGCGACAACGGGTCGGGCATGCACACCCACCAGTCGCTCTGGAACGACGGCGAGCCGCTGTTCTATGACGAGAGCGGCTACGGCGGGCTCAGCGACGTCGCGCGCTGGTACATCGGTGGTCTGCTCAAGCACGCTCCCGCGGTGCTCGCGTTCACGAACCCGACGCTCAACTCGTACCGCCGGCTCATCCCCGGTTTCGAGGCGCCCGTCAACCTCGTGTACTCGGCCGGCAACCGTTCGGCGTCGATCCGCATCCCCATCACGGGAACCAACCCGAAGGCGAAGCGCATCGAGTTCCGCGCTCCGGATGCGTCGGGCAACCCGTACCTCGCCTTCGCGGCACAGCTCATGGCGGGCATCGACGGCATCAAGAACCGCATCGAGCCGCACGAGCCCGTCGACAAGGACCTCTACGAGCTGCCCCCGGAGGAAGCCAAGAGCATCCCCCAGGTTCCCGGTTCACTCGCCGAGGCCCTCGACGCCCTCGAGGCCGACCACGACTTCTTGACCGCGGGCAACGTCTTCACGCCCGACCTCATCGAGAACTGGATCGCCTACAAGCGCGAGAAGGAGATCATCCCGGCCGCGCAGCGTCCGCACCCCTTCGAGTACGAGCTGTACTTCGGAGTCTGATCGGTTCGTTCGAACCACGAAGGCCGCGCCCCTCGGGGCGCGGCCTTCGTCGTTCCGGGGCTCAGCCGGCTTCCGTCAGCCCGCTACTGTCAGCAGTTCGCGACGGTCGATCGATGCACCGGTCTCCGAGGGGAACACGGATGCCGCGGGCGTCGTGCCGAGGCCCGACACCGTCCAGCCCGCTTCGCGCCAGGCCGCGGCGTCGATGCAATTGCGTGCGTCGATGATGACCGGCCGCGCGACGAGGTCGCGGAGCACAACCGGGTCGGCGTTCTGGAACTCGGTCCACTCGGTGAGGAGGAGCACCGCGTCGGAACCGGAGATCGCCTCGGCCGTCGACTCCGCGTATGTCAGGGTCGGGAACATCCGCTGCGCCGTGCCGGATGCCTCGGGATCGTAGACGACGACCTGGGCGCCGCGGAGGTGCAGGGCAGCGGCGACATTGAGGGCGGGCGAATCGCGCACATCGTCGGTGAGCGGCTTGAACGCCGCCCCGAGGATGCCGATGCGCCGGTTGAGCACCGAGCCGCCGCACGCGCTGATCGCCATGTCGATGACGCGCTGCCGCTGAGCCATGTTGATCTCGTCGACCTGCTGCAGGAGCGACGCCGCGCGCACGGCCCCGAGCTCGCTCGACCGGTGCATGAGGGCGCGGATGTCTTTCGGGAGGCACCCGCCCCCGAAGCCCAGTCCGGCACCGAGGAACTGGCGCCCGATGCGGACGTCGTGCCCGAGGGCGTCGGCCAGGACGGTGACGTCCGCCCCGGCCAACTCGCACACCTCGGCGATCGCGTTGATGAACGAGATCTTGGTCGCGAGGAAGGCGTTCGCGCTCACCTTCACGAGTTCGGCCGTCGGCAGATCGCACACGATCACCGGGGTGCCCGTCGCGATCGGCGCGGCGTACACGGTGCGCAAGAGGGCTTCGGCGTGCGCGCTCGTGCCACCCATGACGATTCGATCGGGAGTGAGCGTGTCGGCGACGGCCTTGCCCTCGCGCAAGAACTCGGGGTTCCAGACGAGCTCGGCACTCACTCCCGCGGGCACCTCGGCTTCGACGATCGCGCGGAGGCGGGCCCCCGTGCCGACGGGCACGGTCGACTTGCCGACGATGAGACCGTCGTGGGTGAGGCTCGCGGCGACCTGCCTCGTCGCATTCTCGACGTAGTCGAGATTGGCTGCGTTGCTGCCGCGCTGCTGCGGGGTCCCGACGCAGATGAAGTGCACGTCGGAGAGCGCGGTCGCCTCGGAGAGGTCGGTCGTGAATCGCAAGCGCCCGCTCGCGACGTGCTTCGTGATGAGCTCGGGCAGTCCGGGTTCGAAGAACGGAACCCTCCCGTCGCTCAGCGCGGCCGCTTTGGCGGGATCGTTGTCGACGCCGATGACCTCGAAGCCCATCTCGGCCATGGCTGCGGCATGGGTGGCGCCGAGATACCCGGTTCCCACGACGCTGATGCGGGGGCGGGGGTCGGTCGACGATTCGTCGGTCGTCGTGTCGCTCGTCTTGTCGGTCATGCTCGTCTCCCTGAGATGTAGGTCGTCATCAATCGGTGAATTTGTCTGTAGCGCGGGCGAAACCCTCGCGGAAGGCCGTGAGCGACTCGGGGCGGGAGTCCACGCGCCAGTCGTTGGTCGCGAGCTCACCCTGCACATACGTCGTCACGGCCAGGTTGAACCAGGCGACGCCGAGGATGTCGTCGTTCTCCGGCTTGACGAGGTTGTCGAACAGACTCGAGATCCAGTCAGCCTTGTGCCCTCCGACTTCGCTCGCGCCGATCTCGGCGAGGAAGATCGGTTTGTCCGACACCCGGCGCAACTCGCCGAGTGTCGCCGAGAACGTCTCGTCGAAGTCGTAGCCGTCCGGATTGTCGAACGGGGGGCGGAGGTAGGCCGACATCGCCACCCAGTCGACGTAGTCGTCGCCGGGGTAGAGCGAGTCGAGGTGCTCGCTGTCGCGGAGCGATGCTGGCAGCCGGTCGATGCGGTTGGGAGACCAGATCCAGAACACGAGATCGTTGGCGCCCTCGGCTTCGAAGATGTCGTGCACGTGCTGCCACGTCTTGACGTAGTCTCCCGGGCGATTCCCGTTGATGGAATTGCCGCTGCTGTCCGACTCCGACCAGGGGTACCAGGTGCCGTTCATCTCGTGGTTGAGGCGGATCCCCATCGGTAGTCCCGTCGCCACGATGTCTTGCGCGTACTGTCGCAGATAGTCGTCGAATGCTCCCGGAACCCCGGCGTCAGGGTCTCCGAGAATTCTGGGGAGTGAGTACTCGGGCTCGATCGTGACGCTGTTCGGCGAGCCGATAGGTCGCGATTCCCACGTGAGGATCGGCAGACGGTCCTGCTCCCAGGCCCGGGTGACCGCGTTGGCGCGGAAGTCCTCATCCCATCCGCCGAAGTATCCGACGACGTCGGGTTCGGCCCCGATCCTGTCGGCCGCCCGGTCGAACGTCGCCCAGTTGAACGGCGCCTGCTCGGTGTACAGACCGAGGTAGGCCGAACTCGGGTCGACGAGTTGCGCTTTCGTGAGGTTGGTGAGGGGCGCGGTGGGGATCTGTGGCGAACCCGGAGTCGTGGGAGACGGCGTCGGAGTCGCGGGATCAGAGGGCGATGGCGATGGGGAGGGTGAAGGGTTCGCGAAGGGTGGCCGGGTCGAGGGGGGCGACTGACCCGACTCGGGGTCTGTCGACCTCGACCGTTCCATGGCGGCGATCAGTCCCTCTGCAGACCAGAGTTCCTGCTGAATCTCGTCGAAACGGTCTTCTGCCGCCGCGAGGTCTTCGTCGCTGCGCGCGAGATCCATGTTGAGCGTCGCGACCTCGGCGAGCAGTTCCTCGCGCTCCGTCTCGAGGCGGTCGACGACACTGACACCGGAGATGGTCGCAGTGATGACGTCGGCGACCGGGTTCGACGGGGAGTTCCAGACGATGACACTCGTGGTCACGAGCCCCCCGACGAGGATGATGGCGCCGACCGTGGTGAGTCTCGCGCGCGTGCTCGTGGGCGCCCACCAGTGGGCTGCTTTCTCAGAAGTTGACAATGAGGATCGCCTCCAGTGCGAAGATCGTGAAGCCGATGACGTAGGGCCAGGCTGCTTTGGGGTTGAGTCGTCTGCGGGGTGCCGGCTGAGGTGCGGCGACTCGCGTCTGTGCGGCGCGTCGGGGTGACGCTTCGAGGAGGGCTCCCGCGTGCGGTGTCGACCGGCGATCGGAGAAGCCGAGATCGGTCAGGATGTCGTCGGCCGAGGTGTCGCCCGCCGGAGCATCGTCGACACTCCGGAGCGAGTCGCTCGCGTGCTCCGACACCGCGGAGTCGTTGGCGGCGCCTCCACCGTATGCACCGGCTCGCGTGCCCCAGCCGCTCGCGTGGCCCATGCGGAAGAAGCCGATGAGACGGATCGGCATGAGGAACGCCGTCGAGACGATGATGAAGATCGGCAAGCGGAAGAAGTCGGTGGGCTTCTCGGAGAGATGCCGCAATTGGCGGATCGCCATGCTCAGCACCGACGACACGATCATGAGGCCGAGCACGAGGAGCACTCCGCTACTGACGCCGTATTCGGTGAGGATGCCGCTGTAGAAGTTGTATCCCTGGCCTGTCGCCGCGCGGTAGACCCACCCGGCGATGACTCCCGCGAGGAGGAACGGCAAGACGATGTCCATGATGAAGAAGATCGCGAGCACGGGAGCGTGGCCGAGCATCCACGGCAGCATCCGGAGCGTGTTGTACTGGCTCCCCCGCGCCCACCGGAGTTGCTGCTTGTAGAGCTTCTTGAGCTGCAGGGGCGCGTCGGTGAACACGAGCGAGGTGTGCTGGTACACCGTGCGGAAGCCCTCCTTGAGTGTGAGGTTCGTCAGGGTGCGGTCGTCGCTCACCTCGAGGAAGACGCCCATGAAGCGCTCGGTCATGAAGCGGTCCATGACGCGCATCATGATCGATCTGCGGAAGGCGATGGTTCGCCCGGGAAGGCATCCGACCTGGCCGACGACGCTCTGAGCGGGCATCGAGTAGAGGGCCCGCGAGTTCTCGAGCCAATCGGCCCACCGGGTGATCCAGCTGCGCTCGGGCTCGAGGATGCGCTGTCTCGTCGTGACCCCGCCGACACTCGGGTCGGCGAACGGCCGCACGAGCTCACTCAGGGTGTCGTCGGTCCACACGGTGTCGGAGTCGACGAGCACGGTGATCTCGCCGTTCGAGAGCTCGGTGCCGATCATGACGGCGTTGCGCTTGCCGGGAATGGGCGTGTGCACCCAGCGCACGAGGGGGGCGAACTCGTCGCACACCTCTTGCAGGGTCGTATTGACGGCTCCGTTGATGACGACGATGATCTCGCCCGGTTTCTGCTCGACCATGCGCTGGATGACGTCTCGGAACAGGTCGACGGGCTCGTCGACCACGGGGACGATGACGCTCGTCGTGCCGGAGAACTCCCCGGTGAAGGGACGGTAGCGCGCCGAGAGGAACATCTTGAGCAGCCAGAGCGCCCAGATGAGAGCCGAGTACACCGCGAACATGTAGATCTCGGGGTGACCCTCGATCATGTGCCTGAGTTGGAGGATGAAGATGAACATGTGCCCCTCGGTGGTTGCGGTGGTGACCAATCCGCGACGCTGGGGAAGGTGCTCGTGCTGTGAGTCGAGTGATTATGAGCACGCCGACGAGCCCGGCGCAACGAGGCGGCCGACCGGTCTGTTCACCCCCGCACGAGGGTCATGACGAATGCTCGTTACAACGGGGCTTCGCGCGTCCACCCTTCAGTGGACAGCGGGCGAGTCGGCCGTTTGGGGGGCACGGACGGGCGAGGAGAATCGACTGCTCGAATAGACGGATGCGCGGCCTCTCCGACACGGATTGCCCGATGAGAGGTGCTATTGACCACCCGTGAGAGATCTGGTCACTGCCGCGGGATGCCCGGAGCGGCAGGCTCGCCGCCCGCGCCGGACCGCCGGGGCGATGAGCCGACCGGGGTACACGATTGATCGAACGGGGGACGGATTCCGGCCGTTCTCCGCGAGCCATGGAACGGCGAAAGTTCATCCGATAGAAACATCGGAACGGCCCACAGCTCGGCGCTCGAGCGGATCCGACTAGCCGTAGAAGCGCTTCTCGAACACGGCGCGAGCGAGTCGAGTCGTGCGCAGATAGTCGTCTTCGAGTGTCGAGGCCGACCCGGGGGGATACTCCATGAGCCGCGCGATGCCCTCGAGCTGCGGCCGGTCGACGGGGAGCACGTCGGTCGTCCGCACCATCCACAGGGTCATCGCCGACCGCGCTCTCGAGGCGAACAACCACGCGGCCTTGAGCTTCTCCGCTTCGGGCGGGGTCAGGAATCCCTCGGCCGTCGCGACCTCGAGGGCGTCGAGAGTGGATGTCGTGCGCAAAGCGGGGATCCGCACCGCGTGTTGCAGCTGGACGAGTTGCACGAGCCACTCGACGTCGCTCAGCGAGCCGCGCCCGAGCTTGAGGTGGCGAGCGGGGTCTGCCGCTTGGGGCAGCCGCTCGGACTCGACCCTGGCCTTGATGCGCTTGACCTCGCGCACATCGTGGTCGGCGATCTGCTCGGGGTAGCGCACGCCGTCGGCGAGGGTCTCGAAGTCCTGCAGGAGCGCATCGTCTCCGACCGCGCCGCGGGCCCGGAGGAGAGCCTGGGCCTCCCACGTGAGCGACCACCGCTCGTAGTACGAGCGATAGGACTCGAGCGAGCGCACGAGAGGCCCGTTCTTCCCCTCGGGGCGCAGATCCGTGTCGAGATCGAGAGGCAACCGCAGGTCTTCGGTGAGAGCCGAGATGCGGGAGACGATCGTCGTGGCGGTCGACCTCGCGGCGTCGGGTGTCGCCGTCGTCGCGCGATAGACGTAGAGGATGTCGGCGTCTGAACCGAACCCGACTTCGCGGCCGCCGTAGCGCCCCATCGCGATGATGCCGAACTCGATGCCGTCGTCGCTCGAGTGCACGAGCGCCAGGACGGCGGTGAGGAGCGTGGTCGTGACGTCGGACAGCGCTCTTCCGAGAGACTCGACGTCGATGAGGCCGAGGATGGCGGCGATCGCGAGCCTGAGCACTTCGCGCCGTCGCGCCGTGCGCAAGACCGCGGCGGCGGCCTCGGGATCGGTGTGACGCGCGATCGTGGCCCGCGCCTCCTCGAGGAGGGAGTCGAGCGACCTCGGGGCGAGCTCGCCGTCGTTCTCGAACCACGCGGCGGCCTCGGGGATGCGCTCGAGGAGCACACCGATGTATCTGGCAGACGACAGCGCGATCGTGAGCCTCTCGGCGGCGCCCGACGAGTCGCGGAGCATGCGCAGAAACCAGTACGACTCCCCCAGGTCTTCGCTCAGCCGGCGGAATGCGAGCAGTCCGTAGTCGGGGTCTGCCCCGTCGGCGAACCACTGCAGCATGACCGGGAGAAGGTGTCGCTGGATCGCGGACCTCCTCGACACCCCGGCCGTGAGGGCCGCGATGTGCTTGAGCGCCCCTTTCGGGTCGGTGAAGCCGATGGCCGCGAGTCGCGCGGCCGCCTGGTCGCTGCTGAGCGAGATCTCGTCATCGCGGAGAGCCGCGACAGCGCTCAGCAGCGGGCGGTAGAACAAGCGCTCGTGCAGGGTCCGCACGGCGACCTTCGTCGTCGACCAGAGATCACGCAACTGGGTCGCGCTCGAGGCGAGACCCGTCGCCCTCGCGAGCGTGCGCATCGACTCGTCGTCGGCCGGCATGAGGTGCGTCCTGCGCAGCCGCGACAGCTGCAAGCGGTGTTCGAGGAGACGGAGGAACCGGTAGTCCCGCGAGAACTCGGCCGACTCGACTCGGCCGATGTACCCGCGATCTGCGAGAGCCGCGAGAGCGAGGAGGGTGCCCTGCTGCCTCACGGATTCGTCGGACTGACCGTGCACGAGCTCGAGCAGCTGAACGGTGAACTCGATGTCGCGCAGACCGCCGGGACCGAGTTTGAGCTGGTAGTCGAGTTCGGCAGCGGGGATGTTCGCGGTCACGCGCTCGCGCATCCTCTGCACCGACTCGACGAAGTTCGCCCTCGACGCGCTGCTCCACACGAGGGGGGCGACGACGCCGACGTAGCGGGCGCCGAGCTCGACGTCTCCCGCGAGAGGCCGAGCCTTGAGCAGTGCCTGGAACTCCCAGCTCTTCGCCCACCGCTCGTAATAGGCGCGATGCGAGTCGAGAGTGCGCACGATCGCGCCGTCTTTGCCCTCGGGGCGCAGATTGGCGTCGACCTCCCACAGTGGCGGTTCGATGCCGTAGTCGTGGATGACGCGCATGAGGTCCATCGAGAGCGCTGTCGCGACATCGATTGCGCGCGCGTTCGAGGTCTCCCCCGCGCCCTCGGCCACGAAGATGACGTCGACGTCGCTCACGTAGTTGAGCTCGCGGGCACCGGCCTTGCCCATGCCGATGACGGCGAACCGGGTGCCTTCGACGTCGTCGCGCGAGAATCGGCTCTCCGCTCGGGCGACCGCGAGAGCAGCCTCAAGTGCAGCCCCCGCGAGGTCGGCGAGGGCTTCCGACACCACCTCGACGGCGGCGAGGGGATCGGGGTGCAGGAGGTCCCACGCGGCGAGCCGCACGAGGTGGCGCCGATATCGCACCCGCAACGCGTTCCGGCCGGCATCACCGGCTGCTGCCGCGAATCCCCCGGTCGCGCCGACGACGTCGAGCAGGTCGGCTGTGTACTCCTCGGCCGAGAGCGGAACGCGATATGTCTCGGCGAGCTGGGTCACCTCGTCGATCTCGCGCTCGAAGAAGTCGGCGAAACCGGATGACGCACCGAGCACGGCGATGAGACGCCGTGTGCTCGTCTCGTCGTCGAGGAGCGCGTCGATGTGGCCCGGAGCCCTCTCGATGAGGCTCGTCAGCCGCGCGAGGGCGAGGTCGGGGTCGGCGCTCGACGCGAACATCCCGAGCAGGTGCTCGACCGTGCGACGGCGCTCGAGCGCACCGAGCGTCTCGTGGGCGAGCTGGAGATCGGTGAACCCGAGCCTCGCGAGGTCGGTGAGGGTGTTGCGATGCCGGGTCATCGGGTGACGCGCCCCCGGTCAGAGCATTTCGAGGTTGCTCTTCAACTCGAACGGCGTCACCTGCGCGCGATACTCGCGCCACTCCTGACGCTTGTTGAGGAGGACGTAGTTGAAGACCTGCTCGCCGAGGGTCTCGGCGACGAGCTCCGAGCCCTCCATGATCGAGACGGCGTGATCGAGGCTCGCGGGGAGCTGGTTGTAGCCGAGGGCGCGGCGTTCGGAGTCGGAGAGACTCCAGACGTTGTCTTCGGCCTCTGCCGGAAGCTCGTAGCCGTTCTCGATGCCCTTGAGCCCGGCGGCGAGCATGAGGGAGAAGGCCAGATAGGGGTTCGCCGCCGAATCGATCGCGCGGTACTCGACGCGGGCGCTCTGACCTTTGTTGGGCTTGTAGAGCGGAACCCGCACGAGCGCCGACCGGTTGTTGTGACCCCACGTGACGAAGCTCGGAGCCTCATCGCCTCCCCAGAGCCGCTTGTAGGAGTTGACGAACTGGTTGGTCACGGCGGTGATCTCGGGCGCGTGGCGGAGGAGCCCCGCGATGAACTGACGACCGATCGTGGAGAGCTGGTACTGCCCACCCGACTCGTAGAACGCGTTCGAGTCGCCCTCGAAGAGCGACATGTGGGTGTGCATGCCCGACCCGGGCTCGCCCGCGAGGGGCTTGGGCATGAACGTCGCGTAGACGCCCTGCTCGATCGCGACCTCTTTGATCACGGTGCGGAACGTCATGATGTTGTCGGCGGTCGTAAGCGCGTCGGCGTATCGCAAGTCGATCTCGTTCTGGCCCGGACCCGCCTCGTGGTGGCTGAACTCCACCGAGATCCCGAGGTCTTCGAGCATGCGGACGGAGCGCCGACGGAAGTCGTGGGCCGTGCCGCCGGGAACGTTGTCGAAGTAGCCCGCGCGGTCGACGGGTTCGGGGCCCTCGGGCCCGTACTGCGAATTCTTGAGCAGGTAGAACTCGACCTCGGGGTGCGTGTAGAACGTGAACCCGCGGTCGGCAGCCTTGGCGAGAGTGCGCTTGAGCACGTTGCGCGGGTCGGCGACGGCCGGCTGGCCGTCGGGAGTCGTGATGTCGCAGAACATCCGCGCTGTCGGGTCGATCTCGCCTCGCCACGGGAGGATCTGGAACGTCGTGGGGTCGGGGTGCGCGAGGACGTCGGCTTCGTAGGAGCGCGTGAGGCCCTCGATCGCCGAGCCATCGAACCCGAGTCCCTCGGCGAAAGCTCCTTCGACCTCGGCGGGAGCGATCGCGACCGATTTGAGTGTTCCGACGACGTCGGTGAACCACAGGCGAACGAACTTGATGCCCCGTTCTTCGATAGTGCGAAGAACGAAGTCACGCTGCTTGTCCATGGGCTCCTCATCGGTGGTGCTGGCAGGGTCGCCCGCCCTCCCAGGCTAGCGGGTCGACTCCTCCCCCGCGCCTAGACTCGGGGGATGGCCGACGACACGCCCAAGAGGGTCCGCACGCGACATTTCGCCCGAGCGAAGCAGTCGGGGATCAAGATCACCGGACTGACGAGCTACGACCAGCTGACCGCATCCATCTTCGACGGGGCCGGTATCGACTTCCTGCTCGTCGGCGACTCGGCCGGCAACACGGTTTTCGGGTATGACACGACGCTCCCCGTGACGGTCGACCACCTCATCCCCCTCACTCGCGCCGTCGCCGGTGCGGTGAAGCGCGCGCTCGTGGTCGCGGACATGCCGTTCGGGTCGTACGAGATCGGGCCGGACGACGCGCTCCGCACGGCCTTCCGATTCATGAAGGAGGCCGGCGCCCACGCCGTCAAACTCGAGGGCGGTGTGCGCAGCGCCCCGCAGATCGAACGCATCGTCTCGGCGGGCATCCCCGTGATGGGCCACATCGGGTTCACCCCGCAGAGCGAGCACGGCCTCGGCGGACACATCATCCAGGGCCGCGGCGAGGGCGCGCAGGCCCTCGTCGACGACGCCCTCGCCGTACAACAGGCGGGCGCGTTCGCGGTCGTTCTCGAGATGGTGCCGTCGGCGATCGCCGAGCGCGTGACGGCGGCACTCGACATCCCGACCATCGGCATCGGCGCGGGCCCCCACGTCGACGGCCAGATTCTCGTGTGGACCGACTGGGCGGGGCTCACGACCGGGCGCATCCCGAAGTTCGTCAAGAAGTACGCCGACCTGCACTCGACACTGACGAGCGCGGCGACGGAGTACATCGCCGACATCGGTTCGGGAAGCTACCCGGCTCCCGAGCACGAGTACGGCGACTGACCCGCATCTCGGAGCCCGCATCGAGTCATCGGCGGGCCGAAGCGGCAGCGAGTGACGGCGGTCAGCGCTCGTTCTCGGCGTCCTCCTCGGCCCACGCCTTCGCTCGTGCGGCGACGATCTCGGGGGCGCGGGCCGCCTCGTCGCGCGAATCGAACGGGCCGTAACGTTCCGTCGCGATGGACTGCGGGCCCTCTTCGACCTCACCCGTGCTGCGGTTGTAGTACCACTCGGTCATGGTTTGCTCCCTTGCTCGACTTAGAATCGAGCCTATGCCTCGCGATTCCCACGGTCATCTGATCCCGGGGCGTATCGGGCCCCACCGCGCGGTGCCCTCGTCGATCGAGCGGCCAGAATATGTCGGCAAGCTTGAACCCGCCGAGTTCACGGGATCGGATGTCTACGAGCCCGCCGCGATCGACCGCATCCGCGCCGCGGGCCTCATCGCCGCCGACGCGATCGCCCTCGTCGGAGAGAGCATCCGGCCCGGTGTCACGACCGACGAGCTCGACCGGATCGCCCACGACTTCGTCGTGTCGAAGGGGGCCTACCCCTCGACGCTCGACTACCGAGGCTTTCCGAAGTCGATCTGCAGCTCGATCAACGAGGTGGTGTGCCACGGCATCCCCGACGACACCGAGCTCGTCGACGGCGACATCGTCAACATCGACATCACCGCGTTCCTCGACGGTGTGCACGGCGACACCAACCGCACCTTCGTCGTCGGCACGCCTCACCCGGCAGTGGCCGACCTCGTGACGCGCACCGAGGAGGCTCTGCGTCGCGGCATCAAGGCTGTCGCGCCCGGGCGTCAGGTCAACGTGATCGGTCGCGCCATCGAGTCGTACGCCAAGCGTTTCGGCTACGGGGTGGTGCGCGACTTCACGGGGCACGGCGTCGGGACCGCGTTCCACTCCGGGCTCATCATCCCGCACTACGACACCGACGACTTCTCGACCGTCATGGAGCCCGGGATGGTCTTCACTATCGAACCGATGCTCACGCTCGGGTCGATCGAGTGGGATCTGTGGCGAGACGACTGGACGGTGACGACGCGGGACAAGAGCATGACAGCACAGTTCGAGCACACGCTCGTGGTGACCGAGCGTGGCGCCGAGGTGCTGACACTCCCCACGGCGTGAGCCGCGGCATCCGTCAGCGCAACTGACCGAAAGCCTCGACCTTGGCCATGTTGCCCGCGATGAGGATGACGTCGCCGTCGGCGAGCACGGTGTCGAGCGTCGTGTAGCTCCATCCCGCACCGGGGCGGAAGAACGCGGTGACGGTGACCCCGTAGACACCTCGGACCTTCGACTGCCCGAGCGGCACGCCGATGAGGGCTTGCGGCGGAGCCATCTTGACGAGGGCGAAGTCGTCACCGACCTCGAGGTAGTCCTGCATGGCTCCGCGCACGAGGTGGGCGACGCGCCTGCCCATGTCTTTCTCCGGGTAGATCACGTGCCCGATCCCGAGCTGCTCGAGGATGGCACCGTGCTGATCGCTCACGGCCTTGGCCCAGATGTTGGGGATCTCGAGTTTGAGCAGAAGTGAAGCGGTCAGGATACTCGCCGTCACGTCGCCGCCGATCGCCAGCACGACGCGGTCGAAATCGGGCACCGAGAGTTGCCGCAGGGTCGCCTCCTTCGTCGAGTCGGCACGCACCACGTGGGTGAGGAGCCCGTTGTGGTTCTGCACGATCTCCTCGTTGCCGTCGATGCCGAGGACCTCGGTGCCGTTGGCCATGAGTTCGACCGCGAGCGAGCTGCCGAACCGGCCGAGCCCGATGACGACGACCGAGTCGGCTTCGGCGATGCGGTTCGGCTGTTCGTGGCCGAAGAGCGAGAATTTAGCCAAGGATGGGCCTCTCTTTAGGGAACTCGTATGGCACGGGGCGCTCGCGGAGCGCGAGAGCGGATGCGAGCGTGATGGGGCCGAGCCGGCCGATGAACATGAGCAGGATGAGGATGATCTGTCCGGCGATCGGCAATTGCGCGGTGATACCTGTCGAGAGGCCCACGGTCGCGAAGGCCGAGACGACCTCGAAGAGGAGTCTGTCCATTGAGATGTCGGTCATGAGCATGAGGGCGACGGTCGAGATCGTGACGACCCCGACGGCGAGGAGGATGATCGTGATCGCCTGGCGGTGCACCGCGCGGGAGAGTCGCTTGCCGAAGACGTTGACGGCGACTTCGCCGCGGATCTCGGTCACGAGAATGAAGAACAGCACCGCGAACGTCGTGATCTTGATGCCCCCGGCTGTGCCGGCCGGGCCCCCGCCGATGAACATGAGCACGTCGGTGCCGAGCCAGCTCGCGGGGTCCATCATGCTCGTGTCGATGCTGTTGAACCCGGCGGTGCGCGCTTGAACCGATTGCGTGAAACCCGCGAGCAGTTTGGCCGGCCACGTGAGTGCGCCGAGGGTCGCGGGGTTGTTCCACTCGACGGCGGTCAGGTAGACCGTGCCCGAGACGAGGAGGGTGATCGTGCCGACCACGACGATGCGCGTGTTCATCGACCACGAGATCGGGGAGGTGAAGTGTTTGCGCAACTGCATGATGACCGGGAATCCGAGCCCACCGAGGATCGTGGCGGCACAGATCGGCAGGCAGATGAAGGGGTCGTCGACGAACGGGATGAGGCTGTTGCTGAACAGCGCGAACCCCGCGTTGTTGAACGACGACACCGAGTGGAACACTCCGAGCCAGATGGCGCGAGCGAGCGGCTCTTCGTAGCCGAGAGCGAATCGTGCGGCGAGGAGCACGGCGACGACGAGTTCGACGACGAGTGAGATGCGCACGACCCCGAGCACGAGTCCCTTGACGTCGGACAGACCCATGCTCTTGATCTCGGCTGCCGCGGTGAGCTTGGAACGAAGAGACATCTTGCGCACGACCGCGAGCCCGATGACCGAGGCGAACGTCATGATGCCGAACCCGCCGATCTGGATGAGCAGGAGGATGACGATCTGGCCGAAGAGCGACCAGTATTCGGGGGTGTCGACGATGATGAGCCCCGTGACGCACACGGCCGACGTCGCGGTGAAGAGAGCCTCGAAGAACGACGCTCCCCCGGGCCCGAGCCTCGCGTTCGGGAGCATGAGCACGGCCGTGCCGATGAGGATGGTGCCGGCGAACCCGGCTACGACGATCTGCGCCGGGTGAAGTCGTGATCCCCGGCGGACGACTCCGCCGACGCGACGAGACCCTTGCTGCACGACATCACTGTACGCGCCGCGGAGCGCGCGGCGAGGCCGCGGGCCCACGGCGATTAGATTGGACGGATGACGACGACAGCAGTGGGCATCGACATCGGCGGAACCGGCATCAAGGGTGCGGTGGTCGACGCGAAGTCCGGCGAGTTGTTGACCGACCGTATCAAGGTGCCGACTCCCGAGGGCGGCGAGCCCGACGCGATCGTCGAGACGGTCGTGCAGCTCGTCGACAAGCTCGGCGGACTCGAGAAGGACACCCCCGTCGGCGTGTGCTTCCCCGCGGCGATCGTCGGCGGCGTGACGATGTCGGCGGCGAACGTCTCGAACTCGTGGATCGGGCTCGAGGCGGAGCGGTTGTTCGAGCGGGCGCTCTCTCGCGACATCCACTTCATCAACGACGCCGACGCCGCGGGTGTCGCCGAACAGAAGTTCGGAGCGGCGAAGAAGGTCAAGGGTCTCGTCATCCTCACGACTCTCGGCACCGGCATCGGCACGGCTCTCGTGCACCGCGGCCACCTCGTGCCGAACGCCGAGCTCGGACACCTCGAGATCGACGGCATCGACTGGGAGACCCGCGCCGCCTACTCGGCGAAGGAGCGCGAAGACCTCTCGTGGGCGGACTGGGCTGCCCGACTGCAGCGCTACTACGAGCGGCTCGAGGCGTATCTCTACCCCGAGCTCTTCATCGTCGGCGGCGGAGTGTCGAAGCACGCCGAGAAGTTCCTGCCTCTGCTGCGGCTCCGAACACCCATCGTTCCCGCGGAACTGCGCAACAATGCGGGCATCATGGGGGCGGCCGCGCTCGCTGCCGGCAAATAGGCCGCGAGGGCCGGCGAGCCGACGTCGAGGAGATCATCGGGCGAGAAGGCGAATGGGCCGACTGTTACGCCGGGTTCTGTCCCCGCCCCGACCAATCGGTCGATGCGGGTGACGGCCATCTATCTCGGAGCTACGTTGCCGCAGCTCTCTAGCGGTCTACCCGAAGACTCGGCGAGCAGCCTCGGCGTCTTCTGTATGACCTTGCTCCGGGCGAGGTTTACCTAGCCGACCCGATCACGCGGGCCGCTGGTGGTCTCTTACACCACCGTTTCACCCTTACCTCGGCACGGATGCCGCGGCGGTCTGCTTTCTGTTGCACTTTCTCGCGGGTTACCCCGGGTGGGTGTTACCCACCGCCCTGCTCTGTGGAGCCCGGACGTTCCTCGGCACCGGTTTGCCCTCGAGAGGGAATCGCGGCGACGCGACCGTCTTGTCGACCCATTCGCAGAGTCAGCCTAGCGCGCGGCTCACAGGCCTGATTCGCCCGTGCGCACGAGGATGGCCTGGCTGTCGGGGCAGATGAGCACGGCGTCGGGGGCTGCGGCACGCACTTCGGCGAGCTCGTTCTCGAGCAGGCGCACACCGCTCGCGCCCGAGACTCCGCCCTGGAGGTGCGACGCGCCGAAGCCGTAGCGGGAGCGCTGACGCTCGTAGAGGGCCATGAGGTCGGCGGGCAATCGCTGCACGAGGGTGGAGCGATTGGCCTGCGCGTGCTGCTGCTCGGACTCGAGTGCCGCGAGGGCGGCGTCGCGCTCAGCTGTGACCGTCGTCACTCTCGAGAGACCATCGGCGTGCTCCGCCGTCGTGAGTTCGAGGGACTTCTCGAGCTGTTCGACCCTCTCCATGACCTGCAGTTCGATGTCCTCGAGCTCTCCGCGTCGCCGCTCGAGCCCCTCGATCTCGTGTTCGAGCCCGGCGACGTCCTTGACCGACGACGACGTCGCGAGGCGCTCCCGGTCTCGCGTGATCCTCGCGGCGACGACGGCCACGTCGGATTCGATGCGGGCGAGCTCGGTGCGTGCATCCTCGAGGTTTCCGGCTTCGTTCCCCCGCTGCTGACGCAGTGTCTCGGCTTCGGCCGCGAGTCGTGCCAGTTCGGCGATCTCGGGGAGGTTCTTCGCTCGGTGTCCGAGCTGCTGCAGTTTCGTGTCGATCGCTTGCACGGTCAACAGCTGCGCTTGGTCGTCGGGGCTCGCGGTGAGGGCCATGGTGTCTCGTTCTTTCGCTAGGGGGTCGAGGAGCGTGCGCCGGAGGCTGTGCGGCTATTGCACGACGACGAAGTCCCACGGGTCGGTGCGGATGTCGCTCACGGTCACTTCGAGCTCGGGGAGGGCCTCGCGCAGTTCGCGAGCCGCGGCCGTGAGCCACAGCCACTCGCTCGCCCAGTGCGAGATGTCGATGAGGGCGGGGCCCTCGGACAGCAGCGCGGTCTCGACGAACTCGGAGGCCGGGTGGTGCCGCAGGTCGGAGGTGATGTAGACGTCCGACGACAGCACATCAGGGTTGCTCAGGAGCGAGTCTCCGGCACCCCCGCACAGGCTCACGGTCTCGACGGCGCGATCGAAAGAGCCTGCCACGCGCACACCCGACGCCGTCGCGGGAAGGATGTCGGCGAGCCGACGCGCGAGCGCGCCCAGCGTGAGGGGGGTCTCGAGCCTGCCGACCCGGCCGAGCCCGCGACTGGCCGGTTCCCCGGCGACGAGGGGGCGGGCGTCGAGGAGCCCGAGGAGCGCGGCGAGCGTCGCCGAGGTGCCGGTCTCGACGACATCCGCGTTCGTGTGGGCCGCGACGACGGCGCACTCCGCCCGGATGAGTCGACTGAGCAACGCACCCTTGTAGGTGTCGCTTGCGACGGTCGTGACGCCGCGGAGCAGGAGGGGATGGTGCACGAGGAGGAGGTCGGCACCCGCATCGATGGCTTCGTCGACGGTCGCGGCGGTCGCGTCGACCGCGAGGTGCACGGTCGAGACCGGCGAGTCGGCGTCACCCGTGACGAGGCCCGGATTGTCCCAGGATTCCGCGCCGGACAGGGGCCAGAGCGACTCGATGACGGCGTTGACGGAAGCGACGGTCGAGGGCATCCGGCGAGTCTATCGAGGGCGCGCGGAGGTCGTGTCCGACGAGGACGGTCGTCGCGCCGCGACGGTGGCGATGCCCGTGACGATCGCGAGCCCGGCCGCGGCGATGCTCGTCGCGATCGCACGAGCCTGACGCTCCCCCCTCCACTCGGGCGGGATCGACGCGGCGACGCGGTCACGGGCGTCTCTCGCGCGCGAGGGCACGTCGAGGTCGTACTTGACCTTGGCGACGGTCGCGACGAGTTCGGCGCGCGTGACCTCGACCGAGCGCCGGATCTCCTCCGGGGTGCGCGTGTCTTTCTGCTTCGGTTCGGGCTCGGGGGTCTCGACCCCGTCGAGCTCGCGGGCCTTGTTGAGGGATCGCTGCCTCGCGACACTCCGCGCGACCGTCGTCACGAGTCCGGTCACCGAGAGACGGTCTTTCTTGCGCTTTGCCATGGGTCCATTCTCCGGGGTCGTGGCGCCCTCTCGCGCCGGGTCGATCGGGGTTCAGAGGGGATTGATGAGCGAAGGGTCGTTGCCGCTGCCGAGTGGCGCGATCCGCCGGATCTCGAGCTCGTCGAGCGCGTCGGCCGACGCCGCGACGACTCCGTCGACGAAGGGCTGGTCTCCGACGATCGTCGGGTCGAGCCAGTCGTCCCAGAGCTCGCGATCGAGTACGACCGGGGTGCGGTCGTGGATGTCGGCGAGCGCGCCGGTCGCCGCGGTCGTGAGGATCGTGGCCGTGAGAACCCAGCGAGCGGGGTCGTCGTCGGCTCGCGAGCGGTCCCGCCACCACGAGTAGAGGCCCGCGAACGCGAGGGGTCCGGTGGGGTCGGAGATGTAGTGAGGGGTCTTGACGGTTCCGACCGTCTTCCACTCGTAGTACCCCGACGCGGGCAGGATCGCGCGCCGTGACACGACGGAAGGGGCGAAGACGCGCTTCTCGGCGACGGTCTCCGAGCGCGCGTTGAAGGTCGGGTACGGCAGCTTGAGGCTGTCGGAGAACGACGGGACGAGAGACCAGCGCGCGCCCTCGAGGCGCCGTGTCGGCATCCCTCCGTCGGCGAGCGACTCGACGACGATGGGAACGCGGTCGGTCGGTCGCACGTTCCACGACGGCTCAGGCAGGTCGTTCCCTTCGATCTCGATCTCGAAGAGCCCGAGAAGGTCGCGGTGCTCTCCCGCGACGACGAATCGACCGCACACGGTGACTCAGCTCTCCGCAGACGCGTCGAGCGCGACATCGTCGGGGTGGGAGACGATCGCGACCGGGCACGGGAGACTGATGAGCAGGTCGTGTCCGACCGACCCGAGGATGAGCCCCGGGAGCATGCCGCGCCGGTGGGTGCCGACGACGAGGAGGTCAGCTCCCCGCGCGGCGTCGGTGAGGACGGCGGCCGCGGGTCCTTCCCGCGTGACCGCCGACACCTCGACGTTGGGTCGATGCTCCGTGATCTTCGCGACCGCGCGGTCGATCACCTCGCTCTCGGCGGCCTCGAACCCCGTGATGACGTCGGTGCCGGTGCCGGCGAACTCCGCCGCCACGAGGGGCGGGATGTGCCACGCGTGCACGGCGTGGAGCGTGCGACCGAGACGCTCGGCTTCGGCCGCGGCGAACTCGAGAGCGACATCCGACGTGTCGTCGTCGTCGACGCCGACCACCACGTGCCCGCCGCTCGGTGTCCAATCGGCGGGGATGACGATCACGGGGCAGTGCGCGCCCACCGCGACCTGTTGGCGCAGTGTTCCGGAGAAGTAGCCGGTCGACTCGCGGGTTCCGATGACGAAGAGGTCGACCCCCGCCGACGCGAGGATGAGCTGGTGTCGCGTCGACCCGCGACGGAGCGTCGTCTGCACTTTCGTGCCCGGAGAGTTCTCGCTCACGAGCGCCGCGGCGGTCGCGAGCATCCGCTCGTAGGCCGGGATCTCTCGCTCCTCGGTGAACGACGACGTCCACGGGCCCGTCTCGACCACGGTCGTGATCTCGAGCGACATCGGCACCTCGTGGGAGCGGGCGATCACCCACTCGAGGGCGGCCCGACTGCCCGGACCGCCGTTGACCGCGACGACGACTTTCTCGACCATGATGTGCTCCCGCTCGTTCTCTCGGCGACGTTCCCCTCCGAGACTGTCACGTCCGCGGTCCGCGCGTCACCTCCGCCGCACGGCCGGACATCGCCTAGCGTCGTGGTGTCGCCGACGGCGGCGAACTCCACCTCGACGAGGAGGCCCCGTGGCTGCATCCTTCCCCCCTTTCGACGACTCCGTCCGGCATCGCGTCGTCGACGCGACCGTCACCGTCGTCTCCCCCGACGGCACACCGCTCGCCGACACGGATGTCGTCGTCGAGCAGTCGGGCCACGCGTTCGCCTTCGGCAACATCGCGTTCGATTTCATCCCGCTCGCGAACGGCGAAACCGAGCCCGTGCCCGGCCGCGTGATCGACGCCGACATCGCTCTTCTCCCGAGGCTCGCCGACCTGTGGCTCGACGTGTTCAACACCGCGACGCTGCCGTTCTACTGGGGCCGTTTCGAGCCCGACCGCGGAAAGCCCGACACCGCGAGGCTCCTCGCGACGGCGCAGTGGTTCGCCGACCGCGGTGTCGCGCTCAAGGGGCACCCTCTCGTGTGGCACACCGTGACGGCTCCCTGGTTGCTCGAGCTCGAACCCGACGAGATCGAGCGAGTGCAGCGCGAGCGCATCCGTCGTGAGGTCGGCGATTTCCGCGGTCTCGTCGACACGTGGGACGCCATCAACGAGGTCGTGATCATGCCCGTCTTCGAGGCTGAGGACAACGGCATCACGAAGCTCGCGAAGCACCTGGGCCGCATCCCGATGATCCGCCTGGCATTCGAGGAGGCGCGGGCGGCGAACCCCTCGGTGACGCTCCTGCTCAACGATTTCGATCTCTCGGAGCGCTACGAGGACCTCCTCGACGAGGTGCTCGGCGCCGGCATCCAGATCGACGCGATCGGCCTCCAGACGCACATGCACCAGGGCTACTGGGGCGAAGACACGATGCTCGCGACCGTCGACAAATTCGCTCGCTTCGGGCTCCCGTTGCACATGACCGAGTCGACGATCCTCTCGGGCGACCTCATGCCTCCCGAGATCGTCGACCTCAACGACTACCAGGTCGACCACTGGCCCTCCACTCCGGAGGGTGAGGAGCGCCAGGCCGACGAGATCGTGCGCCACTACCGCTCACTCATGACGCACCCCGCGGTCGAGGCGATCACCTACTGGGGCTTGAGCGACAGCGGGTCGTGGCTCGGCGCTCCCGTCGGCTTCGTGCGGGCGGACGGCTCGACGAAGCCCTCGTACGACGCCCTCCGCTCGCTCGTCAAGGAGGAGTGGTGGATGCCGCAGACGACCCTGCGAACGGATGCCGACGGTCGCGTCCCCGTGCGCGGTTTCGCCGGCGACTATCGGGTGAGCGCGCGCGGCGCCGAGACGACGGTGCCGCTCTCCGGCGGTGTGGACGCGAGGGTGACGGCGACGCTCGGGCGCGCATCGTGACCCGCGTGAGAGTGGGCCCTACCGGGCTCGAACCGATGACATCCACGGTGTAAACGTGGCGCTCTACCAACTGAGCTAAAGGCCCGTGACTGCGGCGGCGGAGCGCTGCGGTGACGTTGGCGAAACAATACCAGTCGGGGCAACGCCCCTCGCGACAGACCGCTGACAGCGGAACGGGGATGGCGCTCAGACTCGTGCAACTAGAATCGACGAGGCTTTGACGCGCGACCGGACAATCCCGGCGGTCGTCGAAGTGCTCCAACAATCACGAAGAACACGCGAACAGAGCGAGGTCAAGGGTGACGGTCAACGACCAGGATCCGTATTCGGTCAACAACATCGATTCCGATCCGGAAGAGACTGCCGAGTGGCAGGAATCCTTGGACGCCCTCGTGGCGGTTCAGGGGCACGAGCGCGGACGCGAGATCATGCTGTCGCTGCTCAAGCGGTCGAAGGAGCTGCACCTCGGTGTTCCGATGGTGCCGACGACCGACTACCTCAACACGATCGCGGCCGACGACGAGCCCGACTTCCCCGGTGACGAGGATGTCGAACGGCGCTACCGCGCGTGGATCCGCTGGAACGCGGCGATCACGGTGCACCGCGCGCAGCGCCCCGGCATCGGTGTCGGTGGCCACATCTCGACGTACGCGTCGTCTGCCGCCCTCTACGAGGTCGGCCACAACCACTTCTTCCGCGGCCAGCACCACGCCGGCGGTGGAGACCAGATTTTCTACCAGGGTCACGCCTCCCCCGGCATGTACGCCCGCGCGTTCCTCGAGGGACGCCTGAGCACCGACCAGCTCGACGGCTTCCGCCAGGAGAAGTCGCACGACGCCGGTGGGCTGTCGTCGTACCCGCACCCGCGCCTCATGAAGGACTTCTGGCAGTTTCCGACGGTGTCGATGGGTCTCGGCCCGATCAACGCGATCTACCAGGCGCAGTCGAACAAGTACCTCACCGACCGCGGCATCGCCGACGCGAGCGACCAGCAGGTCTGGGCGTTCCTCGGCGACGGCGAGATGGACGAGGTCGAGAGCCGCGGTGCGCTCCAGCTCGCGGCGAACGACAGTCTCGACAACCTCAACTTCGTCATCAACTGCAACCTCCAGCGCCTCGACGGCCCGGTTCGCGGTAACGGCAAGATCATCCAGGAGCTCGAGAGCTTCTTCCGCGGCGCCGGCTGGAACGTCATCAAGGTCATCTGGGGCCGCGAGTGGGACGACCTGCTCGCTCGCGACAGCGAGGGTGCACTGCGCGACCTCATGAACCGCACCCCCGATGGCGACTACCAGACCTACAAGGCCGAGAGCGGCGCCTACGTGCGCGAGAACTTCTTCGGTCGTGACCCGCGCGCGCTCGAGCTCGTCAAGGACTACTCCGACGACGACGTGTGGAACCTCAAGCGCGGAGGACACGACTACCGCAAGGTCTACGCGGCGTTCAAGGCCGCCCAGGAGCACAAGGGCCAGCCGACCGTGATCCTCGCGAAGACGGTCAAGGGGTACGGCCTCGGACCGTCGTTCGAGGGACGCAACGCGACCCACCAGATGAAGAAGCTCACTCTCGACAACCTCAAGCAGTTCCGCGACGAGATGCGCATCCCCATCACCGACGCGAAGCTCGAAGAAGACCCGTACCTGCCTCCGTACTACCACCCGGGCAACGACGACGAAGCGATCCAGTACCTCCACGAGCGCCGCCAGGCCCTCGGTGGCTACGTGCCGGAGCGACGCTCGAAGTACACGCAGGTCAACCTCCCCGAGCACTCGACGTACGACGTCGTCAAGAAGGGTTCCGGCAAGCAGGAGATCGCCACGACGATGGCGTTCGCCCGACTGCTCAAAGACCTGCTGCGATCGAAGGACTTCGGACACCGCATCGTGCCGATCATCCCCGACGAGGCGCGCACCTTCGGTATGGACGCGTACTTCCCGACGTCGAAGATCTACAACCCGCAGGGACAGCAGTACACCTCGGTCGACCGTCAGCAGTTGCTCGCCTACAAGGAGAGCCCGCAGGGTCAGATCCTCCACGTGGGCATCAACGAGGCGGGCGCCTTCGCGGCGTTCACCGCGGCCGGCACGTCGTACTCGACCCACGGCGAAGCGCTCGTGCCCGTCTACGTCTTCTACTCGATGTTCGGCTTCCAGCGCACGGGCGACGCCATGTGGGCTGCGGGCGATCAGATGGCGCGCGGTTTCATCATCGGCGCGACCGCGGGCCGCACGACCCTCACGGGTGAAGGCCTGCAGCACGCCGACGGGCACTCTCTCGTGCTCGCCGCGACGAACCCCGCGGTCGTCTCGTACGACCCCGCATACGGCTACGAAATCGGCCACATCATGAAGGCCGGGCTCGAGCGGATGTACGGCGGCGAGCACGCCGATCCGAACGTCATGTACTACCTCACGGTGTACAACGAGCCGATCGTGCAGCCGGCGGAACCCGAGAACCTCGATGTCGAAGGCGTGCTCGGCGGCATCTACCGCCTCAAGACGTCCGACCGCGAGGGCACGAAGGCCCAGTTGCTCGCATCCGGTGTCGCCGTTCCGTGGGCTCTCGAGGCGCAGCAGCTGCTCGCCGACGACTGGGGCATCTCGGCGGATGTCTGGTCGGTCACCTCGTGGACCGAGCTGCGTCGCGACGGCATCGCCGCCAACGAGCACAACTTCTTGAACCCCGACGAGGAGAAGCACGTTCCGTTCGTCACGCGCAAGCTCGCCGACGCGCACGGTCCGTTCGTCGCCGTGACGGACTTCATGCACGCCGTTCCCGACATGATCCGCGAGTTCGTTCCGGGTGACTACGCGACGCTCGGAGCCGACAACTTCGGCTTCTCCGACACGCGTGCCGCCGCCCGGCGCTATTTCAAGATCGACGGTCCGTCGCTCGTCGTCCGCACCCTCGAGTCGCTCGTCGCCCGCGGCGAGATGGACCCGAGCGTGCCGCAGCAGGCGATCGACAAGTACCGCCTCCACGATGTGAAGGCGGGCACGTCGGGTAACACCGGCGGCGAGAGCTGACACCCGACCGAGGTCTCGGCGCGTGACGACGGCGAAGAAGGCTCCCTCCAAGGAGCAGACACTCGCGTGGCTCAAGACGATCTCGGGTGAGCTCGCGAGCGCGACACTCAAACGACTCGACGACACGCTTCCCTGGTATGGCGACATGCCGCCAGGGAGGCGGTCGGCGGTCGGGCTCGTGGCGCAAGCCGGTATCACGTCGTTCATCCACTGGTTCGACGACCCCACGTCGACCCCGTGGATCGCCGCGGACGTCTTCGGCGCCGCGCCACGCGAGCTGCTGCGGTCGGTGAGCCTCACCCAGACCCTGCAGCTCATCAAAGTCACGGTCGAGGTCGTCGAAGACCGGATCAAGGCGAGGGACGAGTCGCTTCGCGAGGCGATCCTTCTCTACTCACGGGAGATCGCCTTCGCCGCCGCGGACGTCTACGCCCGGGCGGCCGAAGCGCGGGGCCTGTGGGATGCGCGGCTCGAAGCGCTCGTCGTCGACTCGATCCTCTCGGGCGAATACGACGACGAGTTGCCGTCGAGGATCGCCGCCCTCGGGTGGCACGGCCACGGCGAGGTCTCGGTGCTCGTCGGCACGGCACCGGTCATGCTCGACGTCGACATGCTGAGGCGGACCGCGCGTCACCTCGACGCCGACGTGCTCATCGGAGTGCAGGGCAACAGGCTCGTTCTCGTGATCGGCCGAGCACACCCGACCCCCGGCGAGGGGGAAGTGTCGACCGAGACGCCCCTCGTGCCCTTCGTCGACATCGCGAAAGCGCTCGAGCCCGGCTTCGGCGAAGGTCACCTCGTGCTCGGCCACGAGGTGTCGAGCCTCGTCGACGCGTCCCGCAGCGCCAAGGCTGCTCTTGCGGGGTTCGCCGTCGCCCGGTCGTGGCGCAACGCACCGCGACCCGCCCTCGCCGACGACTTGCTGCCCGAACGGGCACTCGCGGGCGACGCGCTCGCGCGGTCGACCCTCATCAACAAGATCTACCGGCCCCTGCAGGCACACTCGACCGAATTGCTCGCGACGCTGTGGTGCTATCTCGACAATGGTCGCTCGCTGGAAGCGACGGCGCGCGAGATGTTCGTGCACCCGAACACGGTGCGCTATCGCCTCAAGCGTGTCTCGGAGGTGATCGGGTGGGATGCCACGGGCGCGCGCGAGTCGCTCATCCTGCAAGCCGCACTCATCCTGGGCTCCATAGCGGAACCCGACACCGCACCGCGACGGCGTCGCCGGTGACCGTGTCGATGCGGGCTCCGCTGCGGATTCAGACAACGCTTCTCGAGGTTTCTGGTGGAGTCGCTACAGGCCTCGAGCGACGATCCTTGCGAGGATAGTCGGATGATCGTCGTTCTCTGCCCCGGCCAAGGCTCGCAGACCCCCGGGTTTCTGAGCCCCTGGCTCACCGAAACCGTCTTCCGTGATCAGCTCGAGGGGATGTCCGACGCGATCGGGGTCGACCTCGTGGCCCATGGCACGGTGTCCGACGCCGACACCATCCGCGACACGGCAGTCGCTCAGCCCCTCATCGTCGCGGCGGGGCTGCTCGCCTCAAGCGTCCTCCTCGCCGACGGACGGCGCGAGCGCGTGTCGGGTGCCGCCGGTCACTCGGTCGGAGAAGTGACCGCTGCGGCCGTGTCGGGTGTGCTCAGCCTCACCGATGCCATGACGCTCGTGCACACCCGTGGCACGGCGATGGCCGACGCGGCCGCTGTCACGTCGACCGGCATGAGCGCGGTCGTCGGAGCAGACGAAGGCGAGTTGCTCGCCGCGCTCGACCGCCACGGGCTCCACCCCGCCAACTTCAATGGCGGGGGCCAGATCGTGGTCGCGGGCGCGACCGACGCCCTCGAGGCGTTGCGCTCCGAGCCGCCCACGGGAGCGCGAGTGATTCCCCTGCAGGTCGCAGGAGCGTTCCACACCGACTACATGCTCCCTGCTGTCGACCGACTCGCCGCCGTCGCGTCGACGCTCGACGCTCATGATCCGATCATGACCCTCTGGTCGAACAGCGACGGGTCCGCCGTCTCGAGTGGAGCTCGCTTCGTCGACCTCCTCGTCGGTCAGGTGAGCTCGCCCGTGCGGTGGGACCGCACCATGGAATCGCTCTCGGCGGCGGGCGTGACCGGGCTCATCGAACTCGCCCCGGCCGGCGCGCTCACGGGACTCGCGAAGCGCGGTCTGCGCGGAGTCCCCGCGGTCGCGGTCAAGACGCCGGACGATCTCCCCGCAGCATTCGACCTCATCGACAGGAACTCGTGATCATGGCGACTCTCACCCAGTCCTCCGGGGCGCAATTCACCCGTATCTACAGCTACGGCGCCGCGCGCGGCGACGTCGTCGTCGACAACGCGGCCCTCATCGGCCCGATCGATTCGAGCGACGAGTGGATCCAGCAGCGCACGGGGATCATCACGCGCACGCGTGCCTCAGCCGAGGTGAGCGCGACCGACCTCGCGACCGACGCGGCCCTCGAAGCGATCGAGAAATCGGGCATCGAGGCGAGTGCGATCGACCTCGTCATCGTCGCGACCATCAGCAACGTGCGACAGACCCCGTCGATGGCCGCGGTCGTGGCCGATCGGGTCGGGGCGAACCCGGCCGCGGCCTACGACACGAATGCCGCGTGCGCCGGGTTCAGCTACGCCGTGACCCAAGCAGACGCGCTCATCCGCTCCGGCGCGGCACACAATGCTCTCGTCATCGGTGCCGAGAAGCTCTCCGACATCGTCGATCCCACCGACAGGTCGATCTCGTTCCTGCTCGCCGACGGCGCGGGAGCCGTCGTCATCGGCCCGAGCGACAGCCCGGGGATCGCGGCGCCCGTGTGGGGTTCCGACGGCTCGAAAGCGGACGCCGTCGGCATGAACGCGACGCTCACCGAGTTCCGAGACGGCGAGGCCGAGTGGCCCACCCTGCGTCAAGAGGGTCAGACGGTCTTCCGCTGGGCGGTCTGGGACATGGCGAAAGTCGCTGCCCGCGCGCTCGAGGCCGCGGGCATCACCGCCGACGACCTCGCCGCGTTCATCCCCCACCAGGCGAACATGCGCATCATCGACGAGTTCGCCAAGCAGCTCGGCCTGCCCGAGAGCGTCATGATCGCGCGCGACATCGCGACGACCGGAAACACCTCGGCCGCGTCGATCCCCCTCGCGACCCACCGGCTCCTCGACGAGCACCCCGAGCTCAGCGGCGGCCTCGCCCTGCAGATCGGTTTCGGCGCGGGCCTCGTCTTCGGCGCCCAGGTGATCGTTCTTCCCTAGACTTGACCCCGGTCACACGACACCCCACCAAGGAGATAACACAATGGCACTGTCCACCGAAGAAGTTCTGTCCGGCCTCGCCGAGCTCATCAACGACGAAACCGGCATTGCGACGGACTCGGTCGAACTCGACAAGTCGTTCACCGACGACCTCGACATCGACTCGATCTCGATGATGACCATTGTCGTCAACGCCGAAGAGAAGTTCGACGTCAAGATCCCCGACGAAGAGGTCAAGAACCTCAAGACCGTCGGCGATGCCGTGACGTTCATCACCAACGCCCAGGGCTGACACCTCCGCGCACAGGACCACCGCCTGTGTGGCCGGGGAGGGAACATCCGCTCACCTCGGCCGCACGAGCACAGCACCACCGAAGGAAACCAGACATGAGCCCCAAGAAGATCGTCGTCACCGGCCTCGGCACGACCTCCCCCCTCGGTGGCTCGGTCGCCGACACTTGGACCGCCCTTCTCGCGGGCGAGTCGGGTGCACGCCCGCTCGAGCAGGAGTGGGTGTCGAAGTACGACCTCCCCATCACCTTCGCGGCGCAAGCGAAGGTGCCGGCCGCAGACATCCTGACGCGGCAGGAGACCAAGAGGCTCGATCCCGGCAGCCAGTTCGCCGTGATCGCGGCTCGCGAGGCGTGGGCCGACGCGGGGGCCCCGGATGTCGACCCCGAACGCATCGCCGTCGACTATGCGACCGGTATCGGTGGCATCTGGACTCTCGTCGACGCGTGGGACACCCTGCGTGAGCGCGGCGCCCGCCGTGTTCTGCCGATGACGGTCCCCATGCTCATGCCCAACGGGCCAGCCGCAGCCATCAGCATGAGCCTGTCGGCTCGCGGTGGGGCACGCACCGTCGTGTCGGCGTGCGCTTCGAGCACCGAGTCGATCGCCAACGCCTACGCGCACCTGCAGGCCGGGCTCGCCGACGTCGTCATCGCGGGCGGAACGGAGGCGGCCATTCATCCGCTTCCGATCGCCTCGTTCGCGGCTATGCAGGCCCTGTCGAAGCGCAACGACTCCCCCGCGACCGCGTCACGCCCCTACGACGTCGACCGCGACGGCTTCGTGCTCGGCGAGGGTGCCGGAGCGATCGTGCTCGAGACCGAGGAGCACGCGCTCGCTCGAGGGGCACGCATCTACGCCGAGCTCGCGGGTGGATCGGTGACGAGCGACTCGTACCACATCACCGCTCCCGACCCCGAGGGTTCGGGCGCCGCCCGGGCGATGCTCGCGGCGCTCGATCAAGCGGATGCCTCGATCACCGACGTTCTCCACGTCAACGCGCACGCGACGAGCACCCCCGTCGGCGACATCGCCGAATACAACGCGATGAAGAGGGTCTTCGGAGACCACCTCGACTCCGTCGCAGTCTCCGCGACCAAGGGAGCGACGGGCCACCTCCTCGGGGGAACCGGCGCCCTCGAAGCCATCTTCACTATCCTCGCGCTCCACCACCGCACGGCTCCGCCGACGATCAACCTCGACAACCAGGATCCCGAGATCCCGCTCGACGTCGTGACGACGCCACGCGACCTCGGCACCGACCCCATCCTCGCGATCAGCAACTCGTTCGGTTTCGGCGGGCACAACGCGGTAGCGGCGTTCCGCAGCGTGTGACGCCCGCTCCCACGGCGATCAGGATCGCCATCGTCTGCGACTACTTCCTCGACTTCGTCGGCGGGGCGCAGACGTCGATGCGCCAGCAGGAGCTCGCGCTCACCGCGGCGGGCCACGAGGTCGTCATGATCTCGGCGTCGAGGTTCTCCCGGCCGCGGGTGAGCCACGCGCTCCACGAGGTGAGGCTCGCTCCGGTCGCGACACTCCCGGGTCTCGAACTCCCCGTCATCGTCAACAGCTCGCGGACGCGAGCGACCCTGCGCGCCGCCTTTCGCGAGCACGCTGTCGACGTCGTGCACGTGCAGACCGAATTCGGTCTCGCCCACGCAGCCGTCGACGTCGCGCGGGAGCTCGGGATCCCGGTCATCCACACGGTGCACACGTTCTACTGGGCGAGCGACGGTCCCTGGTGGCACCGGCTCGTCGAGCCGCTGCTCCGGCGGTCGCTCGAGCGCATCACTCGAGCAGAGATCCCGGCGTCCGCGCTGTCCCCGCGCCCGATCGACAACCTCCTGAGAAACCTCACCCTCGGGATGGCGCGTCGAGTCGACGCGGTGATCTCGCCGTCGGCACACCAGGCGCGAGACCTCGCGGATGCGCGCGTCGAGACCGCGATCGACGTCGTGCCGAACCCGATCGCCTCACCAACCACCCCCGTGGATGCGATCGGAGCAGATCGTGAACCGCGCTTTCTCTGGGTCGCGCGATGCGAACCGATCAAGAGGCCATTGCCGTTCGCCGAAGCAGCCGTGCGCGCCCTCGAGATCACAGGGGGCGGCTTCAGCGTGGACTTCGCCGGAGACGGAAGCGACCGCGCCGCGCTCGAGAAGCTCGTCGAGGGTCACCCGCTCGTGCACGTGCACGGAGCACTCGACCACGAGAGGGTGCTCGAGCTCATGAACACCACGTCGATCGTCGTGCTCACGTCGGTCGGCTTCGACAATCAGCCGATGACCATCGCGGAGGCCGTGAGCCGACAGCGAGGCATCCTCTACTGCGACCCGAAGTTGCGCGAGGGGCTGCTGCACGCGGGACACCTCGCGCCGTCACCGGATGTCGCGGGGCTCACGGCCGCGATCGTCGACCTCGTGCAGACCCCGGGCCTCATCGAGCAACTCTCCCGCGGGGCAGCGCAAGACGGTGAGCAGTTCCTGCCCGAGAGCTATGCGGAGTCCTTCGCATCTCTCGCGACCCGGGTGCGGAACGGCCACCGTCCGGTCTGACGACGTGCGGTGATCCGGGCGCCTCGATCCGGTCCGACGGGAGAAAGGGTGAGCCTCAGCCGACCTTGTGCAGCCAGACCACCTGGCTCGAGTCGCTCGCGTGACGGAAGGCCTCGAGTTCGTCGTCCCAGGCCTGGCCGAGGGCGAGTCGCAGCTCCCTGTGCAGTTCGAGCGCATTCGAGCCGGCGATCTCCATCGCGTAGCGGACGCGATCCTCGGGGATGACGACGTTGCCGACCGTGTCGGTCTGCGCGAAGAAGATGCCCAGGTCGGGCGTGTGCAGCCAGCGGCCACCGTCGGAACCGAAGCCGGCATCTTCCGTCACCTCGAAGCGCAAGTGCTCCCAGCCGCGGAGGGCCGACGCGAGGACCGCCCCGGTGCCCGGCGCACCCTCCCAGTAGAATTCCGCGCGAAGGGCACCCTTGAGCACGGGCTGATCGGTCCACTCGAAGTTGACGGCTCGATCAAGAGCGCGACCGGCAGCCCACTCGATGTGGGGTGCGAGCGCGCGAGGAGCAGAGTGCACGAAAAGCACTCCACGAGCAGTTGCAGCAGCCACGATGACTCCGTTCGGTTAGGTGCGACTTCCCCATCGACCTGGTGAACGAATCTCGGTGCGTTATTCAATTGAGACGGCGTGCCGTTGGTCTCATTATGAGGGATGGTCCCGGCGAATCACAACACTGTGATTAGGCCGGGAAATCGGCACCACCCGGAGGCGTTCTATACTGAGTATAGATTTGACAGTGGGGAGCACAGTGTCGGTTCGAGACGGGCTCCTCGCGATCCTCACCCTCGGTCCAGCGTACGGACTGCAGTTGCACGCCGAACTCGCCGCGCGGAGCCCGCACCGCGGAACCGTGAATCCCGGCCAGATCTACGCGACACTCGAACGCTTGGGCCGAGCCGGACTCATCGAGTCGGGCGGTCGCACGCACGACGGGCTGCCTCTGCATCGGCTCACCCCCGAGGGGCGTTCGACTGCCGACCGGTGGCTCCGCACTCCCCTCGCGGGCGGAGTGCCCGAGTGGTCGGAGATGCTCGATCAGATTCTCGTGGGCGCGACGGTCGACCCTGTCGCCACGGAGCGACTCACTCGCGACTACCGGGTGCGTTGGTCGGCCGAGCTCGACGCCGCGCGCGAGGACGCGGTCGACAGTGGTCGCGAGACGACGATCGCCGGCTGGGCATCCGACGCGCGGGCGGCGCACGCCCGGGCCGCGCTCGAGTGGCTCGCGGCCGTCTCCGATCGGCTCACGGCGGGCACGACCGCGCGACCGCTCTCGACGGTCAAGCCTCGCCGGGGGCGCCGGCCGCACGACGAGCCGGGCGCGTCCTAGCGCCGATCACTTCGCCTTCGCATAATCGTCGACGGCGGCGACGGTCACGGGGAACGTGACCGGAAGATCGCCGAACAGCAACCGCCCGGCATCCGCCGCAGCCTCGCGGATAGCCCGTTCGACCTCGTCAGCGAGGTCGCGAGGGCAGTGCACGACGACCTCGTCGTGCAGGAAGAACGCGAGGTGAGGTTCGCGCTCGAGGTCGGTGTCGCCCCCGAGGGCTCGCAGACGGGTTCTCAGACCCGCCATCCAGCACAGCGCCCATTCGGCCGCGGTGCCCTGAACGACGAAGTTGCGCGTGAACCGGCCCCACGCTTTGGCGCGGGAACGTGCTCGCTCGGCATCCGCCGGTGTCGCGGTCTCGTCGTAGCCGACACCGTCACCGGGCGGGGACGTGCGGCCCAAGTGCGTCGACACGACCTCCCCGCGCTCACCGGCCCTCGCCGCGGCTTCGACGAAGCCGATCGCGCGCGGGTATCGCTCCGCGAGCCTCGGCAGGAGGCGCCCGGCATCGCCCGAGGTTGCGCCGTACATCGCCCCGAGCATCGCGACCTTCGCGTGTTCCCGCGACGCCACGGCACCGCTCGCGACGATCCCCGCGTAGAGGTCGCCGCTCGATCCGGCCTCGACCATCCCGCGGTCCGACGCGAGCGCCGCGAGAATCCGCGGCTCGAGTTGCGCCGCATCCGCGACCACGAGGGTCCACCCCGGGTCGGCCACGACGGCGCTGCGCACCGCCTTCGGCAATTGCAACGCTCCCCCGCCGCCCTTGCTCGACCACCGGCCCGTCACGACACCACCGGGAACATACTCGGGGTGGAAGCGCCCGTCGACGACGTTGGTGTCGAGCCAGGCCCACCCGCTCGCCGTCCACAGCCGAGCGAGCCTCTTGTACTCGAGGATGGGCCCGATGGCGGGGTGGGTGAGCTTCTCGAGCTCCCACGATCTCGTCGACCCCGCGGTGATACCGACACGACCGAGTGCGGCGAGGAGGTCGACGGGGGAATCGACGTTGAGGCCGGGAGCATCCAGGGCCGCGCGCACGTCGGCAGCGACAGCGTGCATGGCGCTCGGGCGATCGCCCTCGCGCGCGGGGCGGGATCCCAGGTTCTCGACGAGCAGCCGATCGTGCACTTCGACACTCCACGGCAGTCCCACGTGGTGGATCTCGGCCGCAACGAGGGCCCCAGCCGATTCCGCGGCGAGGAGCAGCCCGAGTCTCGCGGGCTCGGAAGACGTCGCGACGGCGTCGCGCTGGCGCAGAAACTCCTCGAGGGTGTCGAGTTCTCCGCGCTGAGAGGCACCGCGCCGCGGCACGTGCTCGAGGTCGTCGAGTGCGAAGAGGCCCTCGGCGGCCACAGGGATGTCGCGCACGGTTTCATCCCAGACGCCCTCGGGTGCCGTCGCGACGGGCGACGACGAGGTCAGTCGGGAGCGACGGATGATCGCGTGCGAGAGCCGCACGTCGACGCAGCGCTCGACGCGCACACCCGCCCTCAGGAGCGGCGGGTACCACACGGCCGTATCGGACCAGACCCAGCGCGGACGGTCGGGTGCGAGGCGCCGCACCTCCGCCGGCAGATCGTCGACGACGCGCGCGGCACCGCGCACCGCACCGGTGTCGTCGAGCTCCTGGATCGTCGTCTCGCCGCCCTGGCGTGTGAGAACGGCGTACATGCTCTCATTCTCGTCGTCACCACCGACCCCGGGCACCACTGCCCTCGGCCACCGCCGGCCCCGAGCACCGGGGCCTCGACCGTGGACTAGTGGAGGAGAGCCCCCGCGGTGTTGAGCACGTTCTTCTCGCCCGCTTCGATCGGCACCGAGAATCGATTCTGCTTCGGCGGAAGCGGGCAGTTGAAGTTGTAGCTGAAGGCGCACGGCGGCAGGTATGCACGGTTGAAGTCGAGAGCGATCGACCCGTCGGGTGAGGGCGCGACCATGAGAAAGCGCCCGACGCTGTAGGTCGAGTCACCGTTGGTCGAGTCGGCGAAGACGAGCAGGAGCGCGCGACCCTCTTTGAACGCGGCGAGGTTGTAGTCGACGCCGTCCTTCGTGAAACGGATCTCGCCTGGCACGACCTTGTCGCGAGGCTTGCCCTCGTCTTTCAGATGCTCGATGCCGACGGTGGATCCCCCCTCGATCTCGATCCACGACGCCGTGATCACCCACTCGGGGTTGTAGGGGAACGCGTCGATCGAGCCGAAGTCGCGAATGCCCTCCGAGGCCGCATCCCACACGCGGAGCGCATAGGCACCGTCCTCGCCGGCGATGACGAAACCCGTGACGGTGTCACTGAAGACGATCTCGCCGGGCGACACCGAGTCTTTGCCCGCCACGACGGCCTCACCGTCGACGAGTGCGCCGTCGACGCGGATGCCGTCGCTCGCGTTCGCGACGACGCGGAGACCCGATTCGCCGGCCGGGAGCGGCGACCAGACGCCGGGCACTCCGTAGACGGGCTGCTCGGCGTCGACCCACTGCGTGTTCACGAGGGCGAGATTGCCTTTCGGCTGCACGACGGACTCCTCGCGGCGACGGCGGTAGAGCGCGAGCTGGTCTTCGGGAGACGTTGTTTCGGTCATGGGTCCATCCTTCTCGGTTTCGTCGTGGTCAACGACCACGGACACGCTTTTATTGCCGATGCGCCGGGCCGAGCCCTCGCGTCATCACCGGGGTACATCTTCGCGAGCTGCTAGACATCCGGAAAATGTCGTGATTATCGTTGAAGCAGGCACACATTACCGGGGGGTGATAGCAGTGGCCGGATCGATGGGGTACTCGATCTCCAGGCTCCTGCGCGTGTGCCTGCTGGCGACGCTCGTCGCCCTCGGATGGATCGCATTCGGGTCGACCCTCTCCGCTTCGGCGGCCGAGGGCGACGAACGCTCGTTGATCGGGGGCCTCGCCTCCGTCGTGGACGACACCGTGAGCGGCACGGTGGCCGGCACCGTCGGTTCGGTCGGCGCACCCGTGAAGACCGTGACCGAGACCGTGGATCGCACGGTGGACCGGACCGTCCACGCGGTCGTCACGAAGGTCGCTCCGCCGGCTCCCGCACCCGCCGCCCCGCCGGCGCCTACCGCTCCCGTGCCTGTCCCTCCTGCACCCGTCGCGTCCGCACCCGTGGTTGCGGCCCCCACTGCTCCCGCCCCGGTGCACGCCGAGCCCGCACACGCTCGACCCGCGGTAACCGAGTCGGCTGCGACCGGCGGGGAGCCGGCGGGGGTCGTCTCGCCCATCGTGGCGGAGGTCACGGATGCTGTAGACGTCGCTGGAGACGTCGCCGGGGACGTCGTCGCTGAAGACGTACTCTCCGCTGGCCTCGTCGGATCGACCGGCGACGCGGTCACAGGGCTGCCGCTCGTGGCGCCGACCCAACTCGACACCGTCGTCTCTCCGCTCACCGGAGCCGTCGACTGGGCGCTCGGGTCGACCGGGAGGATCGTCGACGGCACGGTCGGGGCTACGCTCGACGCCACTCTCCCGGGGCTCGACTCCCTCGGCGTCGGTGTGGATGCGGCGATCGAGCCGATCGTGCGCCCCATCGTCGACAGCGTCGTCGATCCTGTTGTCGGCCCCATCGTCGGTCCCGTCGTCGACCCGGTTGTCGGATCACCACCGTCTGCGCCACCGCTATCCCCGGTCGTGGCCAGAAATCCTCCGCCCGTGAGTGACAGCTCCGGAGGATCGGTGAACGCCGCCGCCTTCGAGGCGGGCGCGCCCGCGCGCGGAGAACCCGTGTCGTCCCGGGAACGCGCGGATACGCTCGGGGCCGGCTCGCCCGGATCACCCGTCACGGCGGCCCACACGAGGTCCGAGACATCCGTCGTCGTCTACACCGACCGGGTCGTCGTAAACCCTGTCGGCACCGTCGGGCACGACGTTCCCGGGGCACCGACCGGCGGTGCCTCGACGACGTCCGCGGCGTCCGTGAACGCGACTGCGACCGTGATCGGAGCTCTCGACCCCTTCGCTGTCGAAACCCACCTTCTCTCGAGTGCGGCGACGGCGTCGGACGACGCCGTTCCCGCCTCGCTCTCGCCCGACCCCGGTTCCTCGCCTGATTGATGGGGGTTCTCGTCACCATTCGGTGGCAGACGAACCCCGGCGCCTCCACTCCGGACGGCGCACCATCACTCATACGAAGGATCAGGACAATGAAGAATGCAGTGACCAAAGGGCTCTATTGCGCCCTCTTCGTCGGAGGTCTCTCCCTGCTGGGAGCGACCGCGGCCAACGCCGCCGACACGTCGGGAGAAGACGGGATCCTTTCCGGAACCCAGGTAGACGCCGCCATCTCGGCTCCCTTGTCGATCGTCGGCTCGGCCGTGAGCGTGATCGGCGACGCCACATCCGAGACCCCGGCACCGGCAGCTTCCGAGCCCGCCGTGACTCCCGCACCCGCGGGGGCCACCACGTCCGGCGCAGACGGCGTCGGCTCCGGCACCCAGGTGGTCGCGGATGTGGTCGCGCCCGTCGAGGCGACAGGCAACGCGATCAGTGTCGTCGGCGACGCCACCTCGAGTGCGGCGCCAGCGGCGACCCCGGCACCCGTGGAGGCACCCGCCTCCGCACCGGTGACGGACGGTGTGGATTCGGTGCTCGGCGGAACCCAGGCCGTGACGAGCATCGACATCCCGCTCGAGGCGAGCGGCAATGCCGTCAGTGTGCTCGGCGACGCGACGTCCACGCGCAGCGCGGACGCCGGCGGGGTTCCGGCGGAGGCCCCCGCTGCGGAGGACGCGGCAGCGGGCGGCACGACCGATGGGAGCGACAGCATCGCCGGGGGCACCCAGGTGATCCCCGACGTGTCTGCTCCGATCGATCTCGGTGGCAACGCGATCACGGTCATCGGTGACGCGAGCTCGACCTCGGGTTCGGCGACCGCGCCGGGCACGGATGGCGGAGCTACTGACGGCGGCACCGCGACGGGCACGACCGACGGAAGCGACAGCATCGCGGGGGGAACGCAGATCGTTCCGAGCATCGACCTTCCGATCACCCTCGGTGGCAATGCCGTGACGATCATCGGCGACAGCTCGACGGTGCCGGTCACCCCGGGAAGCCCCACCGACCCGATCGACCCCACGGACCCCACGGTTCCGACGGACCCCACGGACCCCACGGTTCCGACGGACCCCATCGACCCCACGGACCCGACGGTTCCGACGGACCCCACCGACCCCACGGACCCGACGGTTCCGACGGACCCGACGGTTCCGACCGACCCGATCACCCCGCCCGGTGACTCGATCGACACGGTCGACGGGAGCGGTGACAGCAGTGTCGCCGGGATCTCGACGACCGCCCGGGCCGACGGTTCGATCGCGACGACGTCGTCCGCGGCATCCGTGGCGTCCGCCTCGGCGGCAGCAGGAGCCGAGACCCTCGCCGTCACCGGTGGGAGCGCCGGAGGATCGCTCGCCGGTCTCGCGCTCGCGCTCGTGCTCGCGGGGGCGGTGAGCCTCCTCGCCCACCGCCGCTGGACGGCGGCGATCGGTCGACGCGCGATCTGAGAGCACGCGACAGCGCGACCGAACATCCGGTCGGGTGACGAGCGGGTGCCGCGGGGTCGTGCCCGCGGCATCCGTCCCGTCGCGCAATCCCCCCGAGCCCGCGCGGGCACTGCGAGCCCCGCAGGTCTCACCCGTGAGCGCAACCCCCTGCCACTATGCCGTGGTCGCGCGTAGACAGGGACGATGAAAGCTCTCACCTGGCAATCGACCAACACCGTGCAGGTCGACGAGGTCACCGACCCGTTCATCCAGCACCCCAAAGACGTCATCATCAAGGTCACCTCGACGGCGATCTGCGGGTCCGACCTGCACCTCTACGGCGTTCTCGGCCCGTTCCTGAACAAGGGCGACATCCTCGGTCACGAGCCGATGGGTGTCGTCGTCGAGGTCGGGAGCGAGGTCTCGAAGCTCGCCGTCGGCGACCGCGTCGTCATCCCCTTCGTCATCGCGTGCGGTCACTGCTTCATGTGCAAGCGCGGCCTCACCACGCAGTGTGAGACCACCCAGAACCGCGACACCGAGACCGGCGCCTCGCTCTACGGTTTCACCGAGCTCTACGGCTCCGTTCCCGGGGGTCAAGCCGAGTTCCTGCGTGTTCCGCTCGCCGACTTCAATGCCGTGAAGGTGCAGTCCGACCTCCCGGACGACCGCTACCTCTTCTTGAGCGACATCCTCCCCACCGCGTGGCAGGGCGTTCAGTACGCCAACCTCCAGCCCGGCAACACGCTCGGTGTGATGGGTCTCGGGCCCGTCGGTCAGTTCGTGAGCCGCATCGGCGCCTACCTCGGGCACCGCGTCATCGCGGTCGACCCCGTTCCCGAGCGCCGCGCCATGGCCGAGCGCCACGGTGTCGAGACGATGGACCTCACCGACGAGACACTCGCCCAGCTGCGCGACCTCACCGATGGTCGCGGACCCGACTCGGTCGTCGACGCCGTCGGTCTCGAGGCGCACGGCAACCACGCGGCATCCTTCGCCCAGAAAGCCGTCGGCCTGTTGCCCGATGCGATCGCCAAGAAGGCCATGGACACCGCGGGAATCGATCGCCTCTCGGCCCTCATGATGTCGATCGAGGCTGTGAGCCGCGGCGGAACCGTGTCGATGAGCGGTGTCTACGCCGGAACGGCAGACCCCATGCCGCTCAAGACGATGTTCGACAAGCAGCTCACGATGAAGATGGGTCAGTGCAACGTGCACGACTGGATCGACACGCTCCTGCCGATCGTCGAGAACCCCGACGACCCGCTGGGTGTCGAAGACCTCGTGACTCACCATGTCGGCCTCGACGAGGCGCCCGGGATGTACGACACGTTCCGCGACAAGGAAGACGGCTGCATCAAGGTCGTCATCACCCCGTAGTCACGACCGAGACGGGAGGGCGGCCGGGCGAGAGCCCGGCCGCCCTTCTTCGTCAGGAGACCAGATCACATGGCGGATAGCATCGGTCGGATGTCCGAGTCCCGAACGCCAGCCCGCCCAGCCGAGCCGAGCGGCTTCATCAGCGTCCGCGGCGCGCGGGAGAACAACCTGCGCGACGTCGACGTCGACGTTCCTCGCGACAGCATCGTGGCCTTCACGGGCGTCTCCGGTTCGGGCAAGTCGTCGCTCGCCTTCGGCACGATCTTCGCTGAGGCGCAGCGCCGCTTTCTCGAATCGGTCGCCCCGTATGCGCGTCGCCTCATCGCCCAGGGGTCGACGCCGCACGTCGACTCCATCACCGGGCTGCCTCCCGCGGTCGCGCTGCAGCAGCGCCGCGGAGCACCGAGTTCGCGATCGACCGTCGGCACTCTCACGACCCTGTCGAACTCGCTCCGGATGCTCTTCTCCCGCGCCGGGCACTATCCCGCCGGGGCTCCCCGTCTGGAGTCCGACTCGTTCTCACCCAACACGGTCGCCGGAGCGTGCCCGCGGTGCCACGGGCTCGGGGTCGCCCACGAGGTGACCGAGGCGTCCGCGGTGCGCGACGACTCGCTCTCGATCCGCGACGGGGCCATCACCGCGTGGCCCGGTGCGTGGCAGGGCAAGAATCTGCGCGACGTCACCGCCGTTCTCGGCTACGACATCGACATCCCGTGGCGTGACCTGTCGCGTCGCGACCGCGACTGGCTCCTCTTCACCGAAGAGCAACCGGTCGTCGAGGTGCAACCCCAGCGCGATCGCGTCGCGAAGCCCTACAAGGGGCGGTTCTGGAGCGCTCGGCAGTTCGTGATGCACACTCTCGCCGATTCGAAGAGCGAAACCCAGCGAGACAAGATGCTTCAGTACGTCAACTCCGGAAGGTGCTCGCTGTGCGACGGTCGCGGGTTGACCCGCGCGGCGCTCGACGTCACGGTCGCCGGTCGCACCATCGCCGAGATGAACGGGTTGCCCCTCGGCGGACTCGCCGACGCGCTTCGCCCCATCGCGGGGCTTGAGAACGCCACAGCCGCGACGTCGCGTGCGTCGTCGGGCGAAGGCACGGAGGTCGCGGTCACGATCAGTCGCGATCTGCTCGCGCGCGTCGACGTGCTCACGGGGCTCGGGCTCGGATACCTGAGTCTCGACCGCGCGACGCCGACCCTCTCCCCCGGCGAGATGCAGAGACTCCGCATCGCAACACAGTTGCGGTCGGGTCTCTTCGGAGTCGTCTACGTGCTCGACGAGCCGAGCGCCGGACTGCACCCCGCCGACACCGAGCCCCTCATCGAGGTGCTCGAGGGGTTGCGCGCGAGTGGCAACAGCGTGTTCGTCGTCGAACACAACATGGACATCGTGCGCCACGCCGACTGGATCGTCGACGTGGGCCCCGGCGCGGGAGCCGGTGGAGGAGACGTGCTCTACAGCGGGCCGGTGGACGGACTCGGCTCGGTCGAGGCATCCGTCACCCGGCGATTCGTGAACGCGGCGATCTCCGAGAGCAGCAGAGCGCGGCGCGACCCCGCCGCGTGGCTCGAGCTGCGAGACGTCTCCCGGCACAACCTCGACCGTCTCGACGTCGATGTGCCTCTCGGCGTGCTCACGGCCGTGACCGGAGTGTCGGGCTCGGGCAAGTCGACACTCGTCGGGAGGGTTCTCGCGGAACGCGCCGCGGAACACCCGCTCGTCACACGCGTGGTGCAAGTCGACCAGAAGGCGATCGGACGAACCCCGCGATCGAACCTCGCGACCTACACGGGACTCTTCGATGCCGTGCGAGCGACCTTCGCCGACACCGACGAGGCGCGGGCCCGCGGGTGGACCGCCGGGCGGTTCTCGTTCAACGTCGTGGGCGGTCGCTGCGACGTCTGCCAGGGTGAGGGTTCGGTGTCTGTCGAGCTCCTCTTCCTCCCGGGCAGTTGGTCACCGTGCCCGGAGTGCGGGGGATCCCGCTACACCGCCGAGACGCTCGAGGTCACGTGGAACGGGGCATCCATCGCGGATATCCTCGCGATGACCGTCGACGAGGCCGCGACCTTCCTCGCCGCCGTGCCCGCCGCATCACGCGGTCTCACGACACTGCAGCAGGTCGGGCTCGGATATCTCCGGCTCGGCCAACCCGCACCGCAACTGTCGGGCGGTGAGGCGCAGCGCATCAAGCTCGCGACCGAGCTGCAGCGGGCTCGCTCGGGGCACACGCTCTACCTCCTCGACGAGCCCACGACGGGACTCCACCCCGCCGACGTCGAGCTGCTCGTCGAACAGCTCGCGACGCTCGTCGACGCGGGCAACACGGTCGTGCTCGTCGAACACTCGATGGCGGTCGTCGCTCACGCCGACCACGTGATCGACATGGGGCCGGCGGGGGGCGACGGGGGCGGTCGAGTCGTCGCCGCCGGCACTCCAGCAGACGTCGCGGCCACGACCGGGAGTCGCACGGCGCCCTACCTCCGCGCCCACCTCAAGTCAGACTCCCGCTAGTTCGGCCCCGGCTAGCCTGCCTGAGAGCGGCGCGAGCACCGTGAGCCACGCGAAGAGCGACACCGCGGCGAACGACGTCACCGCGAAAGCGCTGTCGGCGCCGGGTCGGGCGCCGACCGCCGCGCGCTTCGCTTCACGCCACTGCAGGGTCCACGTCACGAGAACCGCCGCGAGCATCGCGAGCGTGACGACTCGGAGCCCGAGGCTCGGTTCCTGGCCGACGAGGCCCGCCCCGATCTGGTGGAACGCGATGATGCCCCACGGCACGATGCCGACCATCGTGCCGAACGAGAACGGCCACAGGCTCGCGCGGAGAGCTCGATCCTGGAGACAGGCGAAGAGCGCGACGGCACTCGAGAGAGCGTAGATCGCGACGAGTGCGCCGATATCGCTGATGCCGTTGAGCTGCGCAACGAGGAACACGAGGATCGGCCACACGAAGGCCGCCTCCCCCCAGCGATACCCGTGAGTGCCGTGGTCGGCAGCGGATGCGCGCCAGCGCCGCAGCGCGGGGACCGCTGCGGCGAGCCGCACGATCGCGACGAGACCGAGCAGAACGACGGATGCGGCGGGCACGTCGATCGTCGCGACCGCGAGTGCACCGTCGGCGCCGCCATCCGCATCCCCGGCCCCGGGCAGGCGCGCGACGACGGGGCGCCGGAGCTCGGGCGCACCCGCCGACACGACGGCGACGACGATCGCCTGCGCGAGAGCGAGAGCGCCGAGACTGACCTCGAGGCCCGTCGCGCTGCGCTTCGCCATGATCACTCCGCTCGGTTCCGGGAGACGGTTCGGTGGGGCGGACGGGACTTGAACCCGTGACCGACGGATTATGAGTCCGCTGCTCTAACCAGCTGAGCTACCGCCCCGTGCGGCGCGACCGCCGACTCAGGCCGGGTTGTCGAGCGACACTTCGGTGACCGGATCGGTCACCTTTTCCCCACGATACAGGCTCTCGAAAGTGGCGAGAGTGCGACCGATGTCGTGCGGATCGATGTAGGCGAGGCTCGTGCGCTTGAGTCGCTGGAGCTCGGCGTCAGGGGCGGTGAGCACCCTTGTGAGCTTGGCCGCGAGGTCGTCGACGTCTCCCGGAGTGAAGAGGTAGCCGTTCTCGTCGTCGTGCACGAGGTGCGGGAGGGCCATCGCGTCGGCCGCGACGACGGGCAGGGCCGATGCCATCGCTTCGAGAGTCGCGATGCTCTGGAGCTCGGCGATCGAGGGCATGGCGAAGACGGTGGCACGGCCGTAGGCCTCGAGCAGTTCCTCGTCGGTCACGTAGCCCGTGAAAGTGACTCGAGAGCGGATGCCGAGACCGTTGGCCAGTTGCTGGAGCGGTGCGAGGAGGTCTCCCCCGCCGACGATGTCGAGCTTGACGTCGAGCGCCGGGTCGAGTTTGGCGACAGCCTTGAGCAGAACGTCGATGCTCTTCTCGCCGGTGACCCGGCCGACGAAGAGGATGCGATTCTCGGCGCGTCGCTCGAAGGTCGGAGTGTATTTCGTGGCGTCGATTCCGCAGGAGATCGCGTGCACGTTGGGGATCCCCGTCGCCTCCTCGAGGAACTTCGCCGCTTTGCGCGTCGGGCTCGTGACCGATTCGGCGAGGCGGAACGTTTTGGCCGCATCGGCCCACGCGAGGGAGATCGCGGTCTTGTGCAGGAACCCGGGCAGAAGGGTGTGGTCGATCATGTTCTCGGGCATGAAATGGTTCGTGCCGACGATGCGGATGCCCCGCTTGACCGCTTGGCGCGCGAGACCGCGACCCACGACGATGTGCGACTGGAAGTGAACGACATCGGGTTTGACCTCGTCGAGCACGCGAGCCGCGTTGCGCTGCATCGTCCACGGGAGGGCGTAGCGGAGCCAGTCGTGCGGATACCAGCGCCACGACCGCAGACGGTGGACGGTGAACGAGCCGCCGTCGTGACTCTCGACCCCCGTGCCGTGCTTGCGGCTCGGGGCCGGGGCGATGACATGGACGTCGTGGCCCCGGCCGACGAGGCCCGCGGCCAGTCGCGATGCGAAATTCGCCGCACCGTTGACGTCAGGGGGAAAGGTGTCTGCGCCGATGAGGATGCGCAGCGGTCTACCGCGGTTCTCGTCAGTAGAGCCGGGGAGCGGATCGGGCAAAGTCTTCGATGTCCTTGAAGTGTCGTCGAACAGGGAGTGAACGCCGAGCGGCGCGGGCTCGGGTGTCTGCCAGCCTAGCGGCGGGCCTGGGGGTGGTGTTTCGCGAGCTCGAAGACACCGTAGATGGCGATGGCTCCGGCGACGATGAAGGCGATGACCGCGAAGAGCGGCGCGCCGTCTGCCTCGCCGAGCACGACGATTCCGATGGCGACCGCCACGAGGGGGTCGATGACCGTGAGGCCCGCGATCACGAGGTCGGGCGGCCCCGACGCGTAGGCGGTCTGCACGAAGTAGGCCCCGAGCGCCGTACCGGCGAGGAGGGCCACGATGCACACGATCGTGAGGGCGTCGAAGTTGTCCGACACGATGCGGTTGATCACGACCTTGGCGAGCGTCGCGACGAAGCCGTAGAGCACACCCGCGGCGATGATGTAGATGATCGCCCGGATTCTCGACCTCAAGAACGCGAACAGGACCGCGGCGATCGCGAGCACGACGGCGAGCACGACGAGCACGGTGATGAGTTGCGCATCGGTGATGGGCCGCTCCCGGGCGACGAACGCCGCGAACGTCACGAAGACGGCGACACCCCCGACACACAGCGCGATCGAGCGCACGGTCAACCTGTCGAGCTTCACCTTGCTGACCCGCGCGTTGACGAGAGCCGTGATCACGAGGGCGACCGCGCCGAGCGGTTGAACGACGATGAGCGGCGCGAGGTAGAGCGCGATGAGCTGAAGCGTCACCGCGAGACCGAGCATCGCGGTGCCGATGATCCACGACGGGCGGGTGACGAGGGCGCGCAACTGGGTGAGGCTCAGCCCGCTCGAGGCACCCCCGAGCTGCGCTTCGACCTTGCCGACGCCCCGGTGCTGAAACTGGGCACCGAGTGCGAGGAAGACGGCCCCGCACAGGGCGACGGGGATACCGAGTCCCTGCATCGGGGTAAGGGTCAGCACCTCACCGGTCAGGTCACTCAGGTCGAACACCACGCGACGACCCTACTGGCTGGCTCACCGATAATCTTGACGAATGGCCGTCCTCCCGATTCTCATCACGGGAGACCCCGTTCTCCATTCGCGCGCGAACGACGTCACGGTTTTCGACGCCGAGCTGCGCCGCCTCGTCGCCGACATGTTCGAGACGATGGATGTCGCCCCGGGCGTCGGTCTCGCCGCCCCGCAGGTCGGTCGAGACATCCGCGTGTTCGTCTACGGGTGGACAGACGACGACGGCACGGAGTGGCGCGGCACGGCGGTCAACCCCGAACTCTGGATCACGCCGAGCGTTCCCGCGGAACCCGACGAAGACGACGACTCCGAGGGGTGTCTCTCGGTGCCCGGCGAACGGTTTCCGCTGCAGAGGTCTCCGCGCGCCATCCTGCGCGCTCTCGATGTCGACGGTGCCCCGTTCGAGATCGAGGCCGACGGATGGCTCGCCCGCATCTTCCAGCACGAATACGACCATCTCGACGGCGTGCTCTACGTCGACAGGCTCGAGCAGCGTTTTGCGAAGCCCGCCGCGAAAGCGATCCGCAAGTCGGGATGGGGTGAGCCCGGGCTCTCCTGGCTCCCCGGTGAAGACGACCTCGACGCGTAGCTCGGCGGCTATGCCCGCGGCGCCGGACCGTCGTGACGGAGCCGAGGAAAGATCGCCGAGACCGAGAACCCGACACCCGGCACCGGGTAGGCACTGAACACACCGTCGAACGCGGTCGCGCGCTCGCGCATCTCGGTGACGCCCGGACCCGACACGACCTCGGTCAGGGCTGCAGCGTCGTCGTCGATCGAATAGCGCCGTCGTTGCGACACCGAGTAGGGGTCGAGCCCGTCGCGCCGGGCCGCCGAGTGGACGCCGTCGTCGTCGACGAGCAGCTGCACGCCCTCGGCCGTCCAGGTGACGGTCACCGACACCGCGGTGCCCGCTCCCCCGTGGGTGAGGGCGTTCGAAAGCGCCTCCTCGAGAATGCGGCAGACGGCGGCATCCGCCCCCGACCGCAACGGGAACGACTCGCCCGATTCGACGAACGTGATGTCGAGGCCCGCGTGCCTCATCGAATCGATGAGGTCGGCCATCGACGTGACCGTCGGGCGCTCCGGCTGCGCATCCGGCCCGGAGATGGCCACGATGCGGCGGAGGTCGCTGAGCGACGACGACGCCTCGTCGACGATCTGGCCGAGGGCCCGCACCGCGGCCCCGTCGTCGGCAGCCGCGCTGTAGCGTGCTCCGTCGGCAGTGCGCACGATCGACGCCACCGAGTGCACCGCCACCTCGTGCAGTTCGAGCACGATGCGCGACCTCGCGCTGTGCTCGGCCACGACCGTTCGCAGCCGCGCGAGTTCGGCGTCTTGCTCGTCGAGCTCACGTGAGAGCAGTCGCGCGTTGCGCAGGGAGAGAGCCCAGGCGATCGCGAGAGCGAGAGCCACGACGGCGAGACCGGCCGCGACCGAGGCGACGAGCGTCGAGTTCTCAGCGGCCCACTGGTTCATGTCGTCTCCTGATGACGAAGGCCGCAGGGGGTGGAGCCCCGTGCGGCCTTCGAGCTCCCCGACTTGGACTCGAACCAAGAACCTGCCGGTATCTCTTTTGGCCTGGTAACACTACTCGAGGACCACCGCAGCGCCAAAGAAGAGGCGCACTCCTCGGTGTTCACCGACCGTGACGCGACAGTCACACCGATCCTGAGCAGGGTCGGATGATGGAGCTCACCGCGGCGATCGCGATCGGCATCGCCGTGCTGTCTGTGAAGCTCGAGGAAGCGGTGTCGACACGCCGCGAGTCTCGACGCATCCAACACCATTGAGGTGTGAGCGGTGCCAGACAGCCTCCCTATGGTCAGGGACCCAGCACTGTTGCTGACCAATATGGGGGGACCAACCATGAAGGAATACAGCAATCACCTGTTGTCTGCTGGTCGGGGGACCAGCACCGCGGCGATGTACGTCGGCCGCATAAGGCTGCTCGCAAGAACACATCCGAGCCTCTTGGATGTGACGACCGTCGACCTCGAGGAGTACCTCGCGGATCGGCGCACCTCGCTGGCGGCGGAGTCGAGGAAGGCGCTGCGGAGTGCGTTCCGCTCCTTCTATGGGTGGGCCCACGCGACCGGGCGGATCAGCACGAATCCGGCGGCCGCTCTCCGATCGGTGCGGGTGCCGGCGACCGTGCCGAGGATCGCGAAGGACGACGTCGTGCAGTTGGCGCTCCTGACGGCGCCGGTCGACGAGCAAGCAATGATCCTCCTCGGGCGGCTTGCATGCCTCCGCCTGTCCGAGATCACTCACCTGCACACGAAGCACCGTGAGGGTGACACTCTCCGCGTCACCGGCAAGGGCGAGAAGCAGCGACTCGTCCCGATCAACGACCACCTCATGGGCGTGCTGCTCACGCTCGAACGGCAGCAAGGTGTCGGCTACTACTTCCCCGGCCGCTACGGCGGTGCACAGCACGTATCGACTATCGGCCGGAAGATCACCACGAGGACCGGGACGAACCCACACTCGCTGCGGCACGCCGGCGCGACCGCGGCCTACCGGTCGACCAACGACCTCCGCGCGGTTCAGCTGCTCCTGGGGCACTCGTCACTGGCGACCACGCAGCGCTACCTCCACGTCGGGATGGATGCCGTGAGGCGTGCAGCGGAGGGCACCGCGTTCGTGAGTGCGATCGCGAACCCGCACGACGTCGACCGCATCTTCCGGCCAGGGAACGAGCCGTCCTACGACGGCCGCTTCGCCGCATGACGCGCATCTATGGTCAACCCATGAGACGCACTGCACTCACTGTCGTCGCCAGCGTGGCTGTGCTGGCTGGCTGCAGCACCTCCTCGACGGCGGCACCCGACGCCAACGCTGAGACGTGCGCGTTCCTCGAGGGCGGCGCCTACGAAGACGCGGTCGATCTGTTCTTCGACTTCACCGATGATCCAACCTCGGTCGCCACCGAGGACGTCGATCCCGTGGTCGACCGATTCACCAACGCCGCGGACACCGCCAACGGTGAGCTTGCGGCGGCCCTCGCCCGTGCCGCGGGCGAGCTCGCTGCGGTGCGCGATCGCGTCGACGGTGGCGGGTCCGAGATCGATATCGACTACGAGGCGCTCAACGACTCCCTCCAGGTCGTCGGAGACACGTGCACAGATGACTGAGGACGGCATCGAGACACCCAACTGCGAGCGCTGCCTCACCCGTCTCGACCTGATCGGCAACACCGAGCACCCCTATTACTGGTGCCCCAGCTGCAAGGTCGCACACCTCACGTAGCATCATCCGTGCAGGGCCGGCTGCTTCGTCCACACGAGGAGCAACCAATGCAGATCACCCGATGGCAGCCACCATGGCCGCCTCTCCAGATCTCGGAGTGCGAGTGGGTCATCATCCGAGACTCGCAACGCCAACCCGCGGCGATCATCCGCCGGTTCGAGTTCGGGGAGCACCGAGAGGTGTGGTGGCGCATCGGCCGGTGGGCACCGCGGTCGGAGGATCGTGAGCTCATCGGGTGGGTGCGGACGCTCGAGCTCGCAGACATGGCCGTGAAGTTCAGTCCGAAGACGACTGTGGATCTGCAGCAGTTCTCGCCGGCACGCACCGCTGAAGAGTGGACCCGCTATCAGGAGGATCGACCAAGGTACCTCGGGAGTTAAACGCAGAGAAGCCCCCGCGGACGCCTCGAGGTGAGGGGCCGCGGGGGCTTCGTGCGTCTAACTAGAAGAATGCGGAGCCGACGATGCCGCCCCAGAACCATGCCCCGAATGCGAGGCACCCGGCGAGGAGAACTGCGATTCCACCGTAGGCAAGAAGCAGCCGTGTGCTGTCGCTCATCCTGCCCGATCTCGGGGTGTCAGCCATGGTTCCATGGTAGGCGCCGCTGGGCGGGGTGTCCTCTTTCCAGTCGCCCCACCACATCACGTGGTCGCCCGCGTCGTAGTGCGATCGACGATGCGTGACGTGTTCTGTGCAGTGAGCACCGTACGCGCCAGGCTCGGCGCACGTGTTCGGCCGCGGCGCGCTCACTGGCATGCCTCGCAGTTGAGCTCGTCCGACGGGTCGACGGGCACCTCGTACTCGAGGTCGTCGTCGCCCATCATCGGCCGATCAGAGGAGTGCCACCACCAGGGGTCGAGTGGTCGGGGTTCGCGGGCGAGTCAGCCGTGTATACCGCGGGCGTCTTCGCGAGACCGAGGAGCCACCCGAGCTTGGGTGCGACGTAGGTCTCGAGCAGACGGACAGCGATGTAGTAGATCGCGGCGAAGCCGACGTTGAGGAGCGTCGTGAACGCGACCTCGAACTCGGAGTCGAGCGTGATGCCGCGGCCGACGAAGAACGCGATGACCGCACCGACGATCGTGGGAACGATGGTGCGGACGATGGATGCCCAGAGGGCGGATGCTGCGGTGCTCATGGTTTCTCCTTGGGGGTATGACGAAGGCCCACCCGCGGGGTTGCGGGTGGGCCTGATGGGACTATCTGGGATCGTTACGACCGGTTCGGTGGTCCCCGAAAGGGGGGGACGTGGCGTGTCGCCCGAACGGATACGCTCGCAGAGTGAACCTCAAGACGCTGCTGCTCGGCAAGATGGCGACACACTGCGCTGAGTGCGGCGTGAAGGTGATCGCCGCAACCGAGTTTCGGGTGCCCCCCATTCAGGTCTACTGCTCCGAGGCTCACGCTGCCGAGTATCAGCAAAACAACCCGATCTGAGCTACGGCGTTACCGGGTATAGCTTCCCCGCTGGACCGACAAAGTACATGGCGCTTACCTCGTAGGCGAAGGGATTGGGCACGTCGAGGGTGTCGAGTGAGTGCAGCGCCCAGTTGGCGATCCTCGTCCCGTCGTGAACGCTCGTTGTGGTTGTGCTGTCGCAGAGGTTACCTAGGCCCACTGAGGTGTTGTCATAGGCGACCCCGTACCCGACCTGCGCGACCGGTTCGGTGATTGGCTGTGACAGGGCGAGGCGCACCGTGTCGGTGTTGATGATCGACACGGCTGTGATGTTCGCCTCGGTGTTCGCGAGGGAGAAGCCCATGTCGGGCTGTGCCGACACAATGGTGGTGTCGAACTCGAGCGACCCTGTCGGCACGTCGTAGCGAACGTCGATGTAGCTGGGGGTCACCGTGTACTCGACGGGCGCGAACGTCGGCCAGTCGCCCGTGTCGATGACGCGCTGCTGCGCGCGGGCGTGGAGCTCACCCAGTCGGTAGTAGCCGACGTTCGTGAGGTGCAGCCGGTCGGCGTAGGGGAACTGGTATTGCCCGCCGACAAGGTAGACACCAGGGAGGGTGCGTGCGGCCTCAAGTTGCGCGAGGCCGATGCGGGCGGGCTGGTTGTAGTACGCCCACGTCGCCGTCTGCGAGCCGATGAACGGGATGATCGACTGCCCGGTGATCGCACCGATGTCGGCGATGTAGTCGCCGACCAGAGCCGTCAGCCCTGCGAGGTACGCCGCGGTCGACACGTCGAATGTCTGGTCGGCCTCGCCCTGAATCCAGTGGATCGCCTCGACCGCGTAGGTGCGGGATGCTGCGACCTCAACGTCGTGGGCGGCTTGCACCGCGGCGATGGACTGTTCGTATCTGCCGGATGCGCCGCCCTTCGCGAGTTGCTGCAAGCTCTGCCCGCCGAGGCCGTGAGTGGAGAACCCCTGGCGCTGCGCGGGTCGTGATGCTCCGAGCCTGTAGCCCATCGACAGGTGGGGGGCTTGCTGCGTGGACGACTTGAGCGGCACTGCGGTGGTGCCGTCTGCGGCGACAAGCCAGGCATTGTCGATCTCGGAGACCGTCGAGAGCGAGGGTGTGCCCTGAGACCCGAGGGACAGTGATTGCCCCGCTGTAATCGTGTGCAGGAGGTCGGTCACTAGATCACCGTCGTTGACGAGAGGTCGTCGTAGGCCATTTCCGCAACGGCGGCAGACGCGCCGCAGAACACGCCGCGTGCGGTCGCGGTCGCGTACTCGGGTATGTTGCCGGAGTACACCTCAGCTCCGTTGAGATTCACGATGAATGTCCCGTCAGCGAGGGTGGTGATCTCGAACGTGTCACCGTCTGCCATGAGATGCCCGGTGAGCGTCGCAACGGTGGTGTAGGTGTTCGCGATGCGCTTGACGATGCGGTAGGTGCCATCCGTGGACGACACTCGGTTGATCGCGACGTGATTGGAGAAGTCGACGAACCGGGCGACTATGCCCGCCTGGTTGCTTGCGCCCTTTGTGGTGATCTTCGCTCGGTAGACGACGTTCGCCTGGCCGTCGTTGACGTAAATGATGCCGACCGACGAGGTGCCCGACGCGAACTTGATGGTGCCGCCGGTCTTCGTGCCGGTATACCCGGTGCCAACGACGTTCCATGCGAGCCCGCCAGTCTCGGTTGACCCGAGCGCACCGTCTATGGGAACGGTTTCGGACCACACGAGGACCGCTACTGGCGCGGATGTGGCGGTGAAGTAGAAGTCTCCCGGCGCACGGTTGCCGGGGGCGACAGTGCCGACCCACAGGGCGGGGGCGGTGAAGGTTTCGCCAGTACTGTCGAGGCGCGGCTCCGAGGCGTTCGCCCCGTGCTCGATGATGACCAACCCGCCACCCGAGAAGCCCTCAAGAGCGGTCTCCACGATGGCGTCAATGGTGGTCGATAGTTCGCCCGCGGTGGGCACTGTTTGCAGGTTCTCGAGGGCCGCGACGATCAACGGCGCGGCCGCACCGAGCGTGCTGCCAACTACGGGAATCTCGAAATCGCGCGGCATGGTGAACTCCTAGCTGGTCGGGCGAGCAGGCTTGATGCGCCACGGATGGTCAAGCGGAATGGTGTCCTCGTCGAGCTCGGCAAGGTCCGACGGGTCGAGACGAGGCACGTCACCGGTCGGCCACTGCCGGACAAGCTGGCGGATTATGCGCCCCTTGGTGGCGTCCCGACGTTCGGACGCCTCCATCCGGACGATGAGACCGACCTTCTTCTCGTCGTCCGGGTCGCCGTAGATCTCCTTCGTCAGCTTCTCCAGCCGAGCGAAGAGGGCCTCCTCCGATGTGAGAGGCCGGAGCTTCTTCGTGAAGTAGATCCCCACGAGACCGAGGAGTCCGGTGATTGTCGCGACGACGATCGCCTGTATCGCTGTGTCGTTCAAGCGCCACCCCGTTTCGGTATCTTCCCCGCCAATCGCCGAACACGTGAGTACGGCACGGGGCAGGCGGCCACTGTGATCCACGCGTAGGGGAGCCTTGAGATCTCGCCGTCGTCGAGCGTGCGAATGATGATGACGATCGGATAGGCAACCAGGAAGAGATAGAAGAGGTAGGTGGACACGATCTCGAGCATTGGCTTCTGCGGATTCCGTCTCGTCCGCAGTACCCCGGCGATGGCGACGAAACCGAGCGCCGCGATGATCGAGGAGATGACAGACACCAGGGTCGACGAGAACACCTGCTCGAGCGAGGGCAGCGACACAACAGCCGCCGTGACCGCGTAGCCGATGAGGAACACGTAGGTCGTGATGAGCGAGGTGTAGGACACCTCGACGGATGGACGCGGGATCCCCCGATCCCGCATCACTCGTCGACGATCGAGCTGTCTCGGATCTCGCGGATCAGTTCGTCGAGATCACGGTTGATGTCGTCGAAGTTCGCGTCGACCTCGCGGCCGGTCGCGCGCGCCTGAGCTTTGTACCAGCGGGTGCGGCGACGCTTGACGCCCTCGATGATCTGGATCCCGAGAGATGGGCTGATCTTGCGGAAGACGTCGGTGCCGTCCTTGTACTTCGGCTTCCCGGTCCCCGACGCGGCGCGCGCGATCGCGGTCGCCTCGGACTGAGTGATGCCCTCGGCGTCGTTGATTCCGGCGATGTAGAAGCCGCTCCCGCCCCTCGACTTTCCGATGTTGAATAGAAGCATGTCGTCCTCCTGGTGCTTGTAAACGCGCTTGGGTTTGGGCTTGAAGATGTTCGAGACTGCGGCGATGATCGACGCGATCGTCGTGGTCGGTCCGATGTATTTCTTGTGCCAGTCCTCGCCGAAGTTGTCGCCGTCGTTGGTCCACTGGTAGCGCCAGCAATTCGCGCGGAACCACGTGCGGGCGGCGGCGGTGTCGAAGCTGATGTCGGCGGCGATGCCTCGTTGATGGTCGGAAGCGCCGGGCGTGGCGACGACGACGCCCCACGAGTACTTGGTCCACCACGTCCCGTCCCACCAGACAGTCCCGTACTTCGAGCGGAAGTAGTTCGCCTCCAGGAGCGCAACCTGAGTCGCGACCGAGCGAACGAAGTCTTGCCACGGGTTGATGTAGAACGTCGACCCGACCGCGGCGAGGCAGTCAGCTTGCGCGCGCTTGAGCGACCGCACGGCGTCGACCTGGCCGGACTTACCGGGCGAGAACTCTTCGAGCTGCAGCATGGCGATCAGATCCTCACTCGGATGATGGCCGCCTCAAGCTTCTTGAGACGGTCCTCGTGGTTGGTGTGCTGCCGGGCGACTTCGACTTGTTGCCAGCGGGCGAGCTCGAGCAGGGCGACGACCAGGCGGTCGTAGTTGATGCCCTGCACTTCGCCGTCTCGGAAGAAGACGAACTCGGGGAAGCCGGCGTCGACGAGTTCCTCGGCGATGAACCCGACTTCCATCGGGGCGGCGGGGTCGATCTCCTGGTTGGGGAACTTCTCCGGGTCGTATCGGAACATCACCGCGCGGAGGCTCAGGAGGCGGTCGATGTCGGTCGGCGCCCAGGTGTCGATGTCCGTCTTGAATCGTCGCGACGACGGCGCGATACCGAGCTGGCCGTCGCCTTGCAGCCAGGCGCCGGCACGGTCGGTGCCGGCGACGAAGTTGCGTGCGCCGATCGACTTGATGCCGGAGGTGAAGGCGCCCTCTCCTGGTGCCGTCACGTTCCCGCCGGACGTCACGTTCCCGCCTGCAGAGACGTTGCCGTCCGCGATCATGCTCGCGTCCGACCTGATCGTGCCGGCGGAGTCGATGCCACCGAACACGGTGAGGTCGTCCTCGACGGCGAGCTGGCCGTTGACGTCGACCGACCCCGGTGTGGAGGCGATGCGCGCGTTGATCTCGGCCTTGGTGTAGGACAGCTCGCTGATCGCGGCGATCACCGTGGTGGTGATGTTCGCGAGCGCATTCTTGACCTGGTCGACGAGTGACCTGACTGAGGTTCCGGTAGGCGACTCGAGTGTGGAGAGGCGCCTGCCGTGGTCTGCGACGAGTTTCAGGAGCTTGGCGAGCCCGTCGCCTTCTGGTGTGCGGCTACCCATCGAACGCCTCCGAAGTGGTGATGGTGACCCACGGGCCTTGATCGCCAGACATCGCGGCGATCTCGCGCAGGTAGCCCTTGTGGCCGCTGTCGGGGATGTAGGGGTCGTCCTTCACCAGGAGCTGGCAGAGGTCGCCGATCTGGTATTCACCGAATCGGGGGTTGCCGTCCTTCCGGACCTGGAAGGACCAGAACCGCGAGGCGACTCGGCCGAGCTTGACCGCCTCGTTCGCGTGCGCGCGAAGTGTCGCCCGCTTCTCGACGGTGCTGTGGCTGCTGTCGACCATGATGCGTCGGGGGTAGCCGAGGTCGGTGAGGTAGGGGTCGTTGGCTCGTTCGACGAGGGCGACGTCTGCGGAGCGGCCGCCTGTGAAGAACGCGGTCGACGCCATCGAAGCGGCGTTCGACTCCACTTTCAAGGCGCGCACCGACTCCTGCGAGACGGTCAAGTCCCACCGGTGGATGGTCTCCGACCGGAAGCGGGGTTGCTCGTTGGTTCCGGTTCGGAGCACCCACTCGACGCCGAGACGGTCAGCGACACGACGAGGGATCAGGGCGACGTCGATGCCGTCATCCTGTTTCGTGATATCGGCGATCGCGTCCCAGATCTCCTTGAAGTCGATGCCCTCGATCGTGAGCTCGTGCGTTCCCGGCACGACGTCGGGCAGCACGATCGGAAGCTCTCCCCCGGGCCATGCCATCCACTGCGCGATGAGGCCGCGGACGATGGAGCCGAACGACAGATCGGTGAACGACGTCGCGAGCGCCGGGTTCGGGATGGTCGCTGAGCTGTCGGTGGGATCCGGCACGACGAACTGCGCCGGGTTGATGGTGTCGGCGAGCGGCGGGAGCACGGGGAGTCCGTTGAACCAGGAGCCCATGCCGACTGCGGTGAGGGTCAGGAGACCTCGGTCGCGGTCGTAGCTCGGCTCGAGCATGGGGCCGGCGGCGGGGAAGGTGTCGTCGGCCTCGATGATGCCGAGGTAGGACTTCCCCTCCGTCGCGGTGTTTCGCATGTCGAGCCGCTGAACGACGGGCTCGCGTATCGGGATGACCGCGGAGAGGGTCTCGGGCTGGTTGCGGCGCTGAGCCCACCGGCAGGTGACGTGGGGAACTGTCTGCCATCGTCGGCCGGTTCGGAGGTCGCCGACGACGACCTCCGTCATCGGGTCGGAACCACGTGATTGTGGTGGAGCATCAGCCGCGTCCCTTCCAGAACACTCGAATGTCGGTGGACTCCGGCTCGAGACCGATCGTGCCGCCGGATGTTTGCGCCGCCCCGAGCGTGATCCTCTGGCCTTCGTTCAGCGTCACCGTCTCGGCGACGTGGTCGTAGTGCCCGACCGCGAGGGCTGCACGATGTGCGCTGCGGACGCCAGGTGCGACCTCGACACCGTCGATGAAGAAGGAGCAGAGTCGCGAACCGTCACCGTTCGATTGCCAGTTCCATCGGCCGACGACTTCGTACTCGCCGGTGTACGGCACGATGAGCCCGTCAGTTCCCGTGGCCGTCACTCCGCCGCGGCTGAAGCCTGCGTCGAGTGCGAGGGGCACGGCTGCGCGTGCTGAGCCGTCGCTTTTGTCCCAGCGGAGAGTGCGGCGGGCGCGGCCGCGGATGAGGGATCCGGGGATCGGATACCACCCGGCGGGCGAGCCGGTGAGCGCGGCACCGTACTCGTAGGTCATCTGGGTGTCGATGACGTAGGCGCGCTGTGATGGTGCGGCGTCCTCCCACGCATCCATCTCGGCGCGGGTTCGGAAGTGCACCGGGGACCCCTGCATTGCTGCGTACTGAAACAGCGGGGTGATGGTCACGCCGGCCGACTGGGTCGTGAGTGCCCCGGCGGGGAGGAGCACGGCTGCGAGGGGCAGCCCGCCGGCGGGGACGAGGGCGATCGCTGCGGCGAGGTTGGGTGTCGCGGAAGCGGCGCCTGCCACGAAGGTGCAGACCGGCTCGTCGTTCGTGTCGGTGAAGGGAGACTGCGTCTCGTTCTGCTTGACGTAGACGATGTGGTAGCGGAAGTTCGCGCCGGGTGCTGCTCCGATGGGGACGACGATGGTGCCGTCGTTGGTGAACGCGGCCGGGAGTCCTGCCCTGACGAGCAGAGCGTCGAACGAGGCGACGTTGACACCCATCGATGCCCGAGCGGTGACGATCGCTCCAGCGGGCGGGAACAGACCCGCGCGGGGCACCCCGTCGACGTCGCGGGCGAACAGTCCCGACAGTGCCGCGCGTGAGTCGGCGGAGCTGATGCCGACACCGGTGGGTGCGGGGAAGCTCAGTTTGAGTGCCATCGTGGTCCTTTCACCAGAACGCGGGTGCGGTGCGTGCTGTGAGTGTTGGTGTTCCGGTTACGGTCCCGAGGGGGAAGAACTGGATGACAGAGGTGCCGCCGGGCGGGATGGAGAACCAGTCCGCCCGGGTGAGGTAGCCGGAGACGTCGTTGCCGGGTTCGTCGATGTACGCCGCGCCCGTGCGCGGGTTGAGGTAGACGGTGGAGGCTGAGTCGATGAACCGTTCGAAGCGGATCTCGCGGCCGGTGCCGACCTCGACAGCGGAGAAGCCGTCCTCGAGGCCACCTGTGATCTCGAGGAGCGAGTAGGTGTCCGCGTTGCCGTCGTTCTCGACCGTGATGCGGCCGTCGGAACCTCCGGACTCCCAGGTGATCGGCCACACCAGACCGGCGGACCCGGTGTCTGACCCACCGAAGATGGTGTCGCCACCGAAGAACCCGGATCCGCCGAAGGTGCCCGACGATCCGACCTGCCACTGCAACCCGCCGCCGGCCACCGGAATACCTGTGGACTCGGGGACCTCGGGTCCGTAGCGTCGCGGGTCCTTGGCGAACATGTCGACAGAGATCTCGAACCGGAACCCGAAGATGTCGCCCAGAGTCACCCGTCGGACCGACACGTCACGGCTCGTCGGGCCGAGCTCGTCCGTCACCGTGATGCGGCGGTCCTGCCCCTGCAAGGCGCCGAGAATCTGCCGGCGGGCGAGGAGCGCCTCTTCGCGGTCCTCGCCCTGGAACCACCCCTCGATCGATGTAGTCGCGCCGCGGCGGAAGTCTTCCCCGCCGCCGAAGCTGCCGTGATCGTTGGGCCGGTCCTCTTCCTGGTTCTTCGACTCCGGGAGGCTGTCCCAGTCGATGATGCGACGGAAGTGCAACCCGTTCGGTTGCCTCGTCCCCTGGAAGGTCAGCCCTCCGATCTCGGCGGTGGTCACGAGCAGATCACCTCCACGGCAGTTGTTCTGCTACTTCACGTCCGAAGTAGCGGGCGAAGACACGAAGGTCTTCGTCGGGCGGTGCAGTGATGTTGTTGACCATCGACACCGTGGTGCGCGGCCCGTTGTCGGTGCGAGTGATTCCTCCCTCCGACATCGGCGTCACACCCATGCGGCGCATCGTCTCGAGCAGGATCGCCATCGAGCGCGCGGAGCCGTCGAGCGGGATGTAGGACTCGGGAACATCGCCCCGGTCCCCCACCACCCGCCACGTCGACGCCGGCACAACCTGAGCGACCGGGGCCATCGGCGTCAGGCCGCGCATGCCACCGTTGGCGTAGAACTCCATCACGCCACCCAGGGCCTGGTACGCCGACGCGACCGCCCCGCGGGCTGCGCCAGTCTGCTGCACCACCTGGTTGATGATGACGTCGCGGCGACCCGGGATGTTGTTCAGATCCCGCACAAACTGAGCGAGCCTCGCGCTGGCATCCGCGGTGTTCGCGTTGATGTACACCGAACCGTCGGGAAGGGTCACGATGCGGTCTGCGAGAGCCTGCACCTTGCCCCGCTCCCCCGGAGCGTTCGACGAGAACTCGGTCGACGCATCCGACGGGGTGTCCAGCACCGTCTCGATGAGGGAGCGTGCCTGCTTCTCCGTCAGCCCCATCTGCACGAGCTGCGCGACCAGAGCCTGGGTGCCGGCGTCGTACCGCTCAGCGAGGGCCGCCTGCCCTTCCCCAGCCGCGGATGCGGCGTTGAGCTCCTCACCGAGGGCGCCAACGGACGCGCGAATCTGCGCCTCGAGGATCCGGCCGGATTCCGATGAGCGCAGATTCGCGGTGTCGACACCGTCAAGGGAGATCGCTGCACCCTCGGCGTCGACCCCCACCTGGGCGAGGGACTCCGCGAGACGCAGTGACGCATCGTTGAGGAAGGCGACGGCCACTGCTCCGTCGCCGAACTCGTTGAGCCGCTCGCGGGCGGACTCGATGCCGGACCCGAGATCGTCACGCATGCGCTCGGCGGCGCCAGCTGTAGTGTCGTCGAACTCGCGCATCTCGGCGATCATGTCGTCGAGCTCGCTGGTGTCGGCGAACGGGTTCACGTACTTCTGGAGGTTCGCGACGAGCTGCAGCATGTCGGCTCCTGGCCCGGCGATGAACTCGCCGAGCGCGATCGCTCCGTCCGCGGCCGCGTCGACCATGGTGACCCCGAAGTCGAGAGCACCGTTGGCCATGTCGAGCAGGAACTGCAGGACAGGTCCACGGTTCTGTGACACGAAGTCGGCAGCCTCCTGCAGCGGCTCCGAGAACGCGGCGGCAAGGGCACCCTTGATGCCGTCGGCCGCGATCTCGATGTTCCGCTGAGCGCCCTGGATCTTGGTGGCGTCGTTGTCTGCGAGGGTGTCGAACATCCGACGGGCGGAGCCCTCGAGGTCGTTGAACTGGCCGGCCGCGGTGGTGAGGTCGAGAGCGAAGAGCGCGTCTCCGAGGTCCTCGGCTTTTGTTCCGAAGAGCTCGACGGCGGCCGCGTTGCGTTGCACCGGATCGTCGAGGTTCCGCAGCCCGTCGAGGACCTGCTGCAGTCCCTCGCGGGCGCCCTCGCCTCCGGCGGCGATCTTGGCGGTCATCTCCTCGGCGTTCAATCCGATGCGCTCGTAGCCGGCGGCGCTGGCTTCGGACGCGTCGGTTGAGCGGATCTGGAACTCTTTGAGCGAGTCGGCGACGACGTCGGTGTTCCGGGCGCCGGCCTCGAGCCCCTGGTTGAGGAGACCGAGGGTGTCCTTGCTGCTGAGGCCGAGGCGCTCGAGCACGACCGGATACTCCGTGAGGGTGTCGAGGAGGTCCTCGTTGCGGTTCAGTCCCTCGCGAGCACCGGACGCGAGGATGTCGTATGCCTCCTCGGCGCTGCGGGCGAGGCCCGTGCGCATGAGAATCGTGACGGCCGTTGCGGCGCGAGAGACGTCCTCACCGAGGACGTCGGCGATACCGCCCAGTCCCTCTACGACGCGCTGCGCGTCGCGAGTGGTGCTGTCCGCGTCGATGATGTCGAACTGCAGCGCGAGCCGGGTGATGTCCATGTTGGACTCAATCGACGAGCCGAAGTTGTTCGCATACGCTTCGCCGGCGGCGCGGCCAAGGCGCAGTGCGTCGGCTTCGCTGATCCCGGTGAGTCCCTGTAGGCGGTCGAAGCCGACCTCCTGCGAGAGCCCGTCCTGGATGGCGCCGGTGATGGCCTTGCCGATCGCGACACCACCGAGGATGATTCCGCCAGCGATCGGGATCGCCGTGAGGGCCGCGATGAGGGAGCCCTCGATGTCGCCACCGACGACGTCGCCGACCTTCTCCCCTGCACCACGGGTAGCGGAGTCCAGCCCTTCCGAGAACGATCGTCCGCCGGCGTCGCCCGCCGCCGTGGCGTCGCTGCGAAACCGGGAGAAGAACCGGCTGAGCCGTGACTCGGCCTGGGTCGGGTCGGCGTCAACCTCGATCTGTGTGCGGGCAGACTGCAGGCCGGCGAGGGTCCGGTCGATCCTGGACAGGTTCGCTTCCGCCCGGCGCACGTCAGCGGTGACGTCGATGCCACCGAGCGCACGAACCTCGAGGTCCGCGAGACGCTGAGTGGCGCGCTCGAGGTTCTTCTCGGCGCGGCTGATGTCAGCATCGAGCTTGAGGGCGGTGTTCTCCGAAACCAGCTTGCGTGCTGCGGCCTCGACGCGCTCCATTCCCGCGATCGCGTCGACCGTGTCGACGTCGACCTCAACCTGCACGTCGGTCGACGAGAGCTTCTTCGCGGCCGCGGTGATCTCGGCGAAGTTGGTCTTCGATGCGGCGGCGAGCTCGGCCGCGGCCTTCTGTCCAACGCCGTAGGACTTTACGAGGACGGACTCGATCTCCGCCGCGCTCTGCTTCGTCGCTCGCTCGGACTCGAGGAAGTCGCGAGCGAGTTGGCTGATCGGCTTCTTCGCGGCTGCGGAGACCCGGTCGAAGACCTGCCCGAATGACTTCGCACCATCCTCGATCCGGGCCATGCCGGCGAGGGCGTCCTTGGAGTCAACCGCGACGGTCGCCTTGATCGGCTTCTTTTCGATGCGCTCGGCCGTGCTCTTGACGTACTTGTCGGCCTTCTCGACCTGGTCGATGTTGGCCGTGAAAAGCATCTCGAGTTCGGCGGTCCGGAGTGCCATGAGTTACCTCCGGGTCAGCGCGGCGCGCAATCGAGTCGAGTCGTCGTACAGGCTGAAGATCACCGTCCTGATGCCGGGCCAGGGGCGGGCGAGGATGACCGGGTCGTACAGGTCGATGCCCCGCTGCGCGAGCTCGGCGACGACGAGTCGCCAGTTGCTCACGAGCGCGAGCAGGGACCCGTCGAGCTGGACATCGCCCGCACCTGCCGGTGTCTGGGTCGGCGCGGCGGGCTTCAGATGCTGCGGGACGGGCCGGTAGTCCGGATACCATCCGTCTGCGTCAGGCTCACCGATTCCGTAGGGCGCCCAGTCCTCCGCGGTGATCAGACTTTTGGGTCGGCATCGCCACCCTCTTCTGCGTCCGTGGGTAGCTCGCGGGGCGCGAACAGGATGACAGCGAGTCGGTCGGCGTACTCGCGGCCGCGCGCCCAGAAGAACGTCGCGTAGTACGCCATCCGGTCGATCGTCACCGCCGGCACCCCGTCGTCGGCCATCTGCTGGTACGCGCGACCGAGTGCGGGGTGCTCGCCCGGTTTGATCGTGGCGAGGATCGCTTCGACCTCGGGCGGGACTTCTCCTGCCACGAGGCCGAGCTTCACCTCCCCACGGACCGCCGCGGCGAGCACCTTCTTCGCACCCTCCACGGTCGGGGGCTGCACCCTGTAGATGCGTCCCTCGAAAGGAAGCTCGAGGGCGGGCGCCGCCCACTCCGAGAAATCGACGGCGCCCACCGTCTCAGGCCCCGCGAGTGTAGGTGAAGGCGGACGACGTGCCGCCCGGCGTGGTCACGACGACGGGCACGGCGCCGGCATCGCCGACGGGCAGCTGCGCCACGAGGGACGCGCCGTTGAAGACGAGGAACTCCGGGACCTCGGCGCCGTCGATCGTCACCGAGGTGGCTCCGAGGAGCCCGCTTCCGCTGACCGTGATGAGGGCACCGTCGTTCGCACCCTCCGGGGTGACCGAGGACACGACCGGGGCTGTGACGTCCCACCCGGTGAACGGGTTCGGGATCTTGGAGTAGCTGCCCTTGCCGGTGAGGGTGATCGAGAGCTGCTCGATCTCGCCCGCGGGGCCGGTGTTCTGGCGGGTCGTGGCGACGGTGAAGAGACCCTGGCCGGCGTCCGTGGGGTTCGGGGTGCCGAGTTCGGGCTTGTGATACCAACGGGCCTCGATGACGGCGAGCTCGCCCTTCGAGTCTGGGCCTGTGCGCGCGAGGATCGCTTCGACCTCGGGCAGGTACAGCCCGGTCGAGAGGATGCGGTTGACCTGTGCGATGAACGCGAGGTTCATGCTCCACCCGGTGACGTCGCTGTTGGGCGCGCCGCGGTCGTCGTAGGTCTGCGCGTCCTGCGTCTGCGGGGTCGGGGTCGGCTGGAAGCCGCTGATGCGGCGGAAGGACTGCCAGATCGGATCGGCGAAAGTGCCGAGGTTGATGTCGCAGCCGTATTCGAAACTCTTTCCGAGCGTCGAGCCGGCGGGAAGTGGAACTGCTTGGTTCATTGCTGAGCCTCCTGGTTGTCGAGGATTACGAGGTAGTTCTCCGTGCGCTCTTCGCGACGGTTTTCGTCGGCACCCAAGGGGGCGCTTGACTGCCGGCTGGCGTCGCTGATGCCAGGCAGACGATTGAGGAGGGACACCATCACTTGGAAGGAGATGTCCGCGAGACGATCGGCGCCGGCGGGATCGCCTTCACCGCCGCGGAGGCGGAGTTGCACACGCCGCCACCCGAGGTGCTGGATCTTGTCGTCGGTGGTGCCGTACACACGGACCCCAACCGCGCGATGCGGCGTGGTGTCGATCGGGCCGTAGAAGACACCGACCGACGTCGAAGCGTAAGGCGCAGCCGTCTCGTGCCACTCCCATCCAGGGATGCGGCCGAGTAGCGTGCAGATTGTCTTGGTGAGCTGCTCGTCATCCAAGGGCCGACCGCACCTTCGCGGCGATGATCGCGGTGACGTCGATCTCGGCGGCGGCGGTCTCGAGGAACTTCGGCTGACCGCCGTTGGGATGCTGGTACTCGAGGTTCTCGTGCTGCAGGCGAGACACGAGCGACCGGAACCCGACCTGCATGGTGAGGTCGTCCACGAGCGAGAAGCCGGAACGGTCGGAGTCTCCCGAATCAGATGGGCTGAGCTCGCGCGCACGCTTCAGCGTCTGCTTCCCTCCCTCGCGGAGCCCCTCCTTGGTGGCCTGCTCGATGAGTGCTGCGATCGGCGTGTGCTGCATCGCGTATCCCTTCGATCAGGTGAGAGAGAGCACGAGGAAGGAGTCGAGGTCGATGTCGTCTCCGTTGTCGTCCGTGCCGACGGCGAGCACTTGCGCGGTGCGTTCCCGAGCAGTCCCGGGCCACACGGTGACCTTCGACTGAAGCGGCACCGTCTCCGTGATGGGGACCGTGACCTGAGTGGAGGACACGACCTCCTTGCCGTCCGCGTTCCGGACGAGCCGTTGCTCGTCGCGCACCTCAGCGGCGACGTCGCGGGGGTCGTCGAACCCTGACCCCATGCCGCCACCGCGGCGGTAGTTCTGGATGCTGACGGTGTGCGGGTAGAAGAACCTGTCCCACTTCATCATTAGTCCTCTTCGGGCCAGACGCGCTTGAAAGCGCGAGCCTTTGGGAAGCTCCCCAGTGGAAGCCCCGCCGGCGCCGCGCCACAGAGCGACCGGAGGCCAGTGATGTCGTCGGCTGTGAAGGCGGAGTTGATGGTGTCGAGCCTGACCGAGGTGCCATTTCGGCTCTTCGATCGAACTCGCCGCGATCCCGCTGCGGGGATCTCGGCGACGACACCTTTGAGGATGGCGATTGCGTTCTTGGTGCCGTCCTCGTCGAGCGTGTCGATACAGGGGGCGATGACGCGTGCTCGCACCATCACACGGCGAGCGAGGTCTTCGTCCTCGCTGATGTCTGAATAGTCGATCACTTCATCGCCCCCTGTTCGATCACTTGGTGGTGGGTTTGGCGGCGGCAGGTTTGGCCGGCGTTGCGGGTGCCGGCGTCGTGCCTCCGCTGGTGCGCGCGGCCTCGAGCTTCTGTGCCTCTTCGAGCACGCGCTGGTCGAAATGCGGCGCGAGCTGCTCGGTCACGAGCTTCTCGGCCGCGGCTTGCACCGTGGCGTCGAACTCGGCCTGGCGAGCGGCCGCGAGTGCGTCCTCGTCGACGGGCTCGGGTTCAGGGAGGACCTCGATGAGACCGCGGCTCAGGAGGTTCTTGAGCACCTTCTCGTCGACGCCTTCCGGGACGATGCCGCCGCGGCGCACGATGTTGGCGACGCGGTTCGCCGGCGGCGCTCCTACGCTGACTTTGACGACCGCGGCCGTCACGATGTGAAGCGTCATGGTCAGATCCCCGTTCCGGTGAGGACCCAGCCGGCGCCCGGATTGCGGACGACGGGCACGTGCGGGTTGCGGGCCTGGATGCGGGTCTTGTCCGCCTTCGGCTCGCGAATGGAGGCGATCTCCACCCCGGTGTCGCCACCGACCTGCACGTACTCGGGCGACGGGATGCTCTCGCGAGCGATGCCTCCGAAGACGCGGCGATCGAGGAACACCGGGTCGTTGAAGTCCTCGTCATCGGACGACACCCAGGTGATGCCGCCGATAGTCGGGAACGAGCCGGTCATCGCGCTGGTGTCGTTGTCGGGGAGCACGTCGAGGAGCTCGGGCATGATCTCCGCGTAGGCGAGCCCGTTGAGCACGACGGTGTCGATCGAGTAGCCGAGCTTCAGCGCACGCGAGGAGGCCTGGATGCGGAGCGCGTCCCGGAGGATCTGCTTCCCGTTCGTCCAGGGCGCGCTTGCCTCGAGCTCGTTGGTGATGGACGACTGGATGACACCGAGCGCGATCTCGTTGGCGTCGAACACCAGCTCCGTCTGGAGGTAGGTGAACGCGTCGTCGAGGGGCTGGCGCAGGCTGCGACCGATCTCCTCGTCCGTGATCTCCGTCGCGATGCCCTGCTTCTGCGACGTGTAGATCTCGTACTGCTCACGGTCCATGGCGGTGAGCTTGTACTCGGCACCGGGCGCGACGGTCTCTGCACCACGACGCGTGCGGACGACTTCGTTCGACGGAACCGCGATCGCACCACCCTGGATGACGTAGCGACCCGAGAGCAGGAACAGCCCGATGAACTGCTGCGCCTCGAGGATCTCGGCCATGCGTCCGGCCACGAGAGTCGGAGACTGGATGAACGCGAGCAGGTCCGCCGCCGAAGCGTCGGACACCTGGCTCGGGGTGAATGGATAGGTCTTCATCAGACTCCCTTTCTCAGAGCTGAATGACCTGGACGGGTGCACCGTCCGCGGCCGAGGAGATGGCGATACCGAAGGCGGCGCCCGCGGCAAGGGTGCGAACAGCGCCGGCAGCGGCGGCTTCGACGCGGGTTCCGCGAACGATGTCGCCGACCGCGGTCAGCTCGTGGACGGCTTTGTTGACCTCGACGGTCACCTTGTCGCCGATGGCAGCGTCGTGGCCGGCCACACCGACCACACTCACGGATGCCGCGGCCGCGGGTGCGACGGAGCGATCGGCGGCGCCGACCTGGACGAGCTGTCCACCGACGACTGCGGCTGTGACGACGAAGGTGACGGTGGTGCCGGGGCGGAAGAGAGGCAGGTAGTCAGACATGGATCAGGACTCCTTCTTGGCTGCGGGGTAGACGTTGGAGTACAGCGCGGTGTCTGCGTCGCCGATCTCGTCGGACCGACCGATCTCGCCGAGGAGCGTCGCGTTCTTCGCGAGGGTGGCGATCTGGGCGGTGGTGCCCGTCTCGTCCTTGTCCAGCTGCGCGCGCCAGATCTCCTGGTTTGCGGGGCTGATGCGGCCCTCCTCGATCGCTGCGCGGATGATGCCGTCGCGGCGAGTGGACTCCTGCTCAGCGCGCGCGGCGGCGCCAAGCTGTGCCTTCGCCTGGACGTCCTCCCAGACGGCAGCGTCGACGAGGACCGTGCCCTCGGGTGCGGCTGGGATGGTGGGTTCGGCCCGCTCGGCGAGAGTCTCGTCGAGGGCCTCGAGCAGTTCGTCGTCGGTGACAGCGGCGTTGTTCACGCCGAGCCGCTCACGAAGTCCCGCCGTCAGATCGCTGTAAGCCACAGCGTTCTCCTTTCGGTTGGGTTCATCCGGCTCGGTCGAGCTCGGAAGGTTGGTGGCCGCGGCTGCTGCCTTGGCCCTGATCGGGGCGACCCGGGCCGCGGCTACTGCCTCGGCGGAGTCTTCGACCTCGATCGGGAGGATGAGGATCGGGTCCTCTTCGCCGACGGTCGTCGATTCGCCGGCATCGGGGATAACCGCAATGCGGTCTGCGATGCCAAGCTCGACGGACTCGGCTGCCGTGAGCCAGGTCTCGGCGGCGAGGAGCGCCGTCCATCCCTGGTCGCCGGCCTTCTCGGTATAGATCTCGACGATGGACGCCTCGATGCTGTCGAGCACGTCGGCATCCTTGCGAAGCTCGGCCGCGTTCCCCCAGGTGAATCCGGACGGCGAGTGGATCATCATCTGCGTGCCGGGCGACATCACGGTGTCATCGCAGCCAGCGGCGATGAACGATGCGGCTGAAGCAGCGAGACCATCGACCACGGCGGTGATCGTGGCCTTGTGAGCGCGCAGCATGTTGAGGATCGAGACGCCCTCGAACACCTCACCACCCGGGGAGTTGATGCGAAGGATGATCTGCGTGACCGAATCCGGCAAAGCGTCCAGCACCTCGCCGATGTCTTTCGTCGAGATCCCCCAGTAGCCGCCCCAGGAATCGATCGGGCCATACATCCGGATGGTCGCGATCGTCCCTTCCCCACCGGGGAGCGGGGTCGTCACGGCGTTGAAGAACTCCGCCTTGGTCTTCGGTAGGGCGTTGTTTCCCCAGTACCGGTTGGTCGGGTTCGGTGTGGTTCTCATGCGCTCTCCTGTGTCGGCGGAGTGGGTGGTGCGGGAAGGGAGCCGGTGAGGTCAGCGCCGGCGCGGCGTACGAGCTCTCGTGCTTCGTCTTGAGTGAGGACGATTCCGACGCCGAGGTAGACCTTCTGGACTGCGTTCACGGCAGCGAGAGCTCGCTCCGAGTCATCGAGAACGGTGCTCGGATCGTCCTCCGTCTGCTCCTTGATGGGGAGCGCGTACAGTCCGCGGATGTGCGCCTCGAGCTTCGGGTCAGGTGTGATCGCCTTGGAGTCGATCAGTGACTTGATTGCCTCCGCTGTAGCGGGGTGCTCGGCGCCGATGATTGACGGGACGATGCGCGGGGCTGGCTCCGTCGGTCCCCAGTTGCGGTCGACGATGTCCTCGATCACGTGCTGCTGCGTGACGTCTGCAATGTGCTGCGCGACGGCGTTGAGCGAGTTCGTGAAGAAGTTCGCGAACGTCGATCCCAGTGCCCACGACCCTGTCTCGGTTCCGAGGTTGAGGAAGTGTGCGAGGACGGCTCGAGCGATCTGCTCGTCGTGATAGCGGATGGGTGCGTCGGTGTCGGGCAGATTGCCCTGCACGCCGGCGAAGCTGAGCGTCGCGCCGTTCGGAAGCGATGCGCCGGCAGTGTCTCCGGCGCGTGACTCTTGCGCGATCTTCAGTCCGGCGGCGAGCTCGGACTTTACCCAGGCGTCCCATTGCTCGGGACCAGCGTCTTTGTGCGGAGGAGCCGCGGTGTAGATCGCGACGCCGAGCCCGTTGCGCTCGGCGGTCAGTGCCTGGATACGGAGGAGTCGATCCTTGAGCAGCCAGTTTTTGTAGGCCGTGCGGAGCAACGACCGGCCTAGCCAGTTGGCCCCTTCACGCTCGTTCACGTAGACGACGAGGCGATCGACCGGGATCGGCTTCTCGACGCCGTGCTGCTTGACGCCGATGAGGCCGCCATCACGCGCAACATCGAAGGAGGCGATGGTTCGGGGCGGTCGCCATGCGAGCTTCACAAGGCGAAATCTGTTGGCCTCGTCGAGCCTGTAGACCTGCTCGAATACCGAGTGGCCGAAGACCAGTTCCAGGAGCGCGAGGCGCAGGTGCTCTTCCCAGGAGAATCGCCCACGTGTTCGGAGGGGGGCCTGGAAGTCGCGTCCCTTGATCTGAAGTCCGAGATCGGCGGCGATCTGCTCCACGACCTCGTCCCGTGCGCCCGCCGGATCGATGACCCAGTCGGCCTGCTGGATCGGTGATGTCACAGCCCTGAGAACCGAGCCGACTTGCGAGTCTTCGCTGCGCATCCGGTCGTAGAGGTTGAGCGACTTCGGCCACTGAAGGTCCGGGTTCGGCTCGTGTGTTTCGCCTCCGAACTTGCCCCACGGTGTCAGCCCTCCGGTCACATATCCGATCTCTTCGGGCAAGGGGTTCCTCCTTTCAGAACGCGGCCGAGGCCAGGTTCACCTCGGTGTGTTCGGTGTGGCCTCGAGTGACGAGCTCCGCCGGCGGCGGCGGCGGCGGGATGTATCCGGCTGGTGGCGGCATGAGGACCTCGAGGCCGTAGAGTGCGACGGTCATCGCAATGAGCCCCGCGATGTCGACGGGGAGAGATCGCCGCCGCGACCAGGCTTGGTTCTCGGCGTAGTCGATGGTCACGCCGCCCTCGACGGCGACGTCGACGTCGGGTTGCTCGACGATGACGATCGTTTCGTCGCGCACGTGGTCCCGTAGTCGCGCTGTGGCGAAGGCGAACTGCGCACCTTCGAGCTCGTGGACGGTCATGCCTGCCTCTTTGAGTGGCCCGATGAACTCGACTGATGGTGAACCTTTGGCCTGCAGTGCGATCTCGCGTGGCCCATCGTTGGCGATGATGTCGTCGAAGAACGGTTTCACCCATGCCCATCCGGCACGCTTCACTCGGACAGTCGCGAAGGGCAAGCCGTCCGAGGTCATGACTGCGGCCGCGATCCAGGTGACTGTGCGGTCGTGGCTCATGTCGATGCCCCAGACGGTGCGCGATCCTTTCTCGATGCGCTGCTGCACGGCTTTCACTGCGCGGTGCAGATCCTTCCAGTCGTTGACTTCGATGTAGGAGTTGACGACTGCGGTGACCCACTGGCACAGCACCTCGGTGCGGTAGCCGGCGTCGGTCATTCCGCGGATGTCGGCGAGGGCTGAGGCCACGGTCATGGGCCCGTGCCCGATGGATGGGTTGGCCTGGAGAATCCCGTCGACGTCGTCCTTGTCGCAGCCGTCGGGGGCTGACCACTCGAACAAGCCGAGTGAGACGTCGTGAGTGTTTGCGAACTCCTCGGCGGAGGAGATTCCGTCCGCGATGTAGCCGTCGAAGTCGGCCATATCGGCGATCGCGGCGTCGCGCTGCTGTCGCAGCACGACCGCGTCGGCGGCACCGGCGTTCGAGAACCCGACGAGCATCCCGTTCCAGAACGACTTCGAGGTCTGCGAGACGGCGTTCCAGACCGCCCAGTCTTTCTGCTCGCGCATCTCGTCCATGAGGACGCGAGCTGCGGGCTTGCCTCGAGCGTTCTTGCCGGCGCGGATCTCGTAATGTGCGCGCGATCGCGCGACGATCGCTTCCTTGCCGTTGGTGTCTGACACCTTCGCGGTCGCGTCCTGCAGCGCGGAGATCGCGAGCTCGGCCTCCTCGGCGGTGTCCGGGTCGGGGTCGCACCACATCTTCACGGCCTGCCAGGGCTCGCGGGCGATGTCGAGGTTCTGGGCGACGCCGACAACCTTGAACTTGAGGGGAGGTGTCTTGTCGGGGTGGCGTGCTGAGTCGACGTAGAGCCACCAGGTGGCGAGCACCGAGGCGAGTGTGGTCTTCCCCTGCTGCCTCGCGACGAGGACGATCACCCTGCGGAAGCGATACTGCCCATCCGGGAGCAGCTCGAGCGCGTGAATGAGCAGCCACTTCTGCCACGGATACAGCACGACGCCCAGCACGACGGCCGCGAAGTCGATCACTTCGAAGCCGAGGGACGTCTCGGGAGTGAGCTCGCGCAGCGGCTTGGTCCACAAGCGGGGCTCTGTGCGGCCGAACTGCTTCGCCAATCGACCCTCCTAGGCTCCAATTCCGTGCGCTGTCCGGAAGGCAGCGAGGCTGCTCACCGTCGCTTCGACTTCTTCGGGGTCGACGGGTTCCTCCGGCGCTGCCTTCGGCTTCGTTTCCGGAGACGATTGAGGGCGGCCGGGCGCATACTTCAGCACTGCGCGGACGTCTTTCAACGTGCCGCGGTACTGGGTAGTGAGGCGGGGGCTCGGGTTGCGATCCATCTCGTCGGCGAGATCGCGCAGCAGCTCGATCAACGGCGCCTCTTCGGGCACATGGGCAAGGCCGGTCGACTTCAGCATCCGCGTCACAGCCTTGCGGTGAGGGCCCGGAGGTGGCCTCTTGAAATCAGTGGGCGGTGGTAACACGTTCTCGGCCTGTTTCGGCGGCGTCGGCTCGGCGGCCTCGCGACGCTTCCTCGCCCGGTATTCCCGCATGTACGCGCGGCGCTTCTCCTTGTTCGTCGCCACGGTGTTCACCTACTCGAAGAGTTACGCCAGGTGTTACGCCTGCGCAGAAAAAAGTGGTCCAGACCCCGGGGAGGGAGGACCACTCCTCCGGGCGCTTGTCCGGTTCCTAGGGTGAGGCTGGATTTTTGGCTGATCTGCGGTGCCACCGAGCCCGATCGTGCTCTCTGCGGCACCTGAGGCACTCTCTCCACCCGTTGGGACGGACTCGGGTGTTCTCTGGGCTGAGCTCGTGCCCGAGGGGGCAGACGGTGCGGCGAGCCTGCGGGTGGCGGCCGTGTCGCACTGCGTCGAACGCGTTGGCTGAAGCGGTGTCCCATCGCAGGTTCGAGACTCGGTTGTTCGTCGGGTCGCCGTCGCGATGACAACCCTGATGAGCTGGCGAAGGACGAGGGCCGACGTGCGCCTCGAGCACGAGGGTGTGGACGAAGCACATCGTCTTGACGCCGTGAGCGCAGAGGCCGAGCTGAAGGTGGCCGTCGCGGTGCGTCTGTGTCTTCCGGATTAGACCAGATCGAACAGATCGGACCAAGCCACCCGACGACACCTCATAGCTGCCCTCGTAGCCGACGACCGGCAACCACATGGTCACGAGCCGGTCGGCTTCCCATCGATCGTGATCTTGCCGAATGTGGGCAAGAGCGTCGGTGCGTACTCAGCGAGCAGCTCTTCGGTCACAGCGTCGGGGTGGATGTCGACGGCGTCGTAGACGTGACCTCGGGCGCCTCGGCCTTGGGTGAGTGCCGAGATGGGTCGGATCAGTCCGCCGGACGGGAAGGATGCGAGGTAGGCGCCGTTCGTGCGAGCGATCTTGGCGTCGGGTGCGAGCTCAGCAACGCGCTCGAGGTCCTCACGTGCGGCCTCCCATGTGGCCGAGACGAGGGCGACCTTGGCTCCGGCGCGGGCCTGAGTGATGTGCGTGGTGCTGACGGTCATGAGTGCGTCTCCTTTGACGGTGTCACCACCAGTCATTGATGTGCTCGCCGAGCCCCCCGCCACCGGGGGTCTTGGCCCCTCGCGATTGGTTACAGAGCATGTGAGCGTGCCGGAAGTTGGTCGGGTCCTGCTGGAGGTCCGGGTGGGTCGACACCGGGAAGTAGTGGTCGAGGTTGTGGCTGTCGGGCGTCGTGTTAGGCGTCGCCTCGTAGTCGATGCGTTCCTTGCAGATGTGGCAGTTGGCCAGTTGTCTGGTCTGTGGATCGGCATCGAGCTGCTTGCCTTCGAGGAAGAAGGCGTCGCGTAGGGCGTGGTCGCGGCGAGTGTTCGTCCGCGCCATCGTGGTCTCCGTCGAATGGGGTGGTGGGCCGCGCAGGTGTCCGTCCGCCGGCGGATTGGTTCCGACGGTTGCGAGGAGCTCGGATCCTTCACCGGATAGGTGCGGTGTTGACGCAGCCCACCGAGATCGAGGCGGGTTACGGGAGCGTGCTGGGCGATCGCCGCTGGAGACGTCCATCGTCAGTGTGTCGGCCGAGCCAGTCACGCTCCCGAGCGTGAGGGGTGGCCGTGTCTGCCCGGCACTCACCGGTGGGAGCAGGCACGGCCACGAGACAGCGCACCCGTAGCGCCGTCATCACTCGAGCACCAGCCACCCGAAGGTGATGCTCGAGGAGTGTTAACGACGAAAGCCCCGCCGAGGCGAGGCTTCGTCTGGGTGCAGGAGACCCATTCAACGTGTTGATAGTGCGAGTAATGGATGCTCAGTGTTGGGAGGTTGACGGCGTGTCGCGATTATTCGTGTCGGGTTTGCGGTGTTCGTAGGTGCGCCGGATGTCGGCGAAGAGGTACTGCGTCGGGCGTTGACCTGGGGCTGTGCGCCACTCCTCTGACTTCGCGAGCTCACGTGCACGGCGGACGCTGACCTGCATCGCCGCGGCCGCGACGTCGATGAGCACCCAGTAGTTGTGCTGCCCGTCCTGCCTGAGCTCAGCCACTATGCACGCGCTCTTCGGTCTGCGCGCCACTGTGCACGCTTGCGCGCGAGCTCAAGCATGCCGAGCTCGATCGCACCCGCGGCGACCGCGGCCGCACGTCTAGGCCGGGTGACGTCGTAGTGTCGCTTCACATCGTCATCGGGGTACTGGATCCAGGAGCGGCGTAGGCCGATCAAGTCCGCCATCGCGTCGAGCTCCTCGCGGGTGTCGGCTTGCATGTGGCACCACTCCCCCGAAACCTTGCGAGCCCCGTTCGGCACTGTCGCCTTCTTGAACATGTCATCCACGTACACGGGCATCAGACACCGAGTCCGGCGTATTCGATCCAACGGTCACGCGGGAGCTGCACGTGCGACGGGTTGAGGGTGCAGAGGATCTGCGAGGGGCGTGCGTCTTCCTCCGGCCGCAGCGTTGCGACGAGTTGCCCCATGCAGTAGGTCGCGCCGTACTCGGTGTCTTCCAGGTGCTCACGGCAGAAGGCATTGCGGATCCCGACCCGGCGCACTGGCGAGACCTGCAAGGCTCGGAGCGCTTCGTGGCGGTGGTCCTGTGCCGCGGCAAGGAGGTCGCCGCCGAGACCGGGGTATCCGGAGAACCAGCGCCCGTACCACCGGGCGACGGTCGCGAGGACCACTCGGGGATCGGAGTCGGGGGCGATGACCACGCGGTCCGGGTGCTGGGTGACGAGGGTGCGGGCGAGGTAGCCGGCCCAGTCCGCGATGTCGGCCAGGGCGGCGGATGCGGCCGGGTTCCAGAGTGACCCGACGTCGGAGTGTCCCGAGGTCTGAACGGGGCTGTTGCTGTCTCCTGCGCTGCCCTTGATGTACGCCTTCTGCTCGAGCTCGCTCATCAGCGTCACCAGGTCGCCGAGGACCATCGGGAAACGGGAGTGATGCCAGTTGCACAGGTCAGTGCCGCGCACGGTGAAGCGAGGGCCCGGGGCTTCGGCGAGCGCAGGGAGTTGAGTCTTTGGGTGGTGGATGCAGCCTGGGGCTGTGCAGTGGGTGTTGGTGGCTGGTTCGACGAAGGGCGGGTAGTTGGTCATTCGGTTCCCTTCAGGGTGGGGTTTTCTGCGGACATCTCGGCGAGCGCGCGATGGATCTGTCGTTGCATGAATGGGCGCTGCCACTCCTGCGGTAGCGAGTCGATGAAGTCAGCGGGCCGCGCGGGGTAGTTCGGGTCGAGGCCGGCGGTGATCTTGGCTTGCCGGATGGCGTCGTCGAGCGGGCGGTCGCACGCGGGGCAGATACCGGGGCTCTTGATGTCTCGGGTGAAGTGGTTGTGGCGGACGAGTTCAGGCATCGTTGGTCTCCTCGTGCACGGTGTCTGGGTGGGTGGAGCCTGCAGGTCCGTAGTCGTCGAGGTCGAGTTCCCACCACTCGTCGGTGCGGATGTCCCAGACTTCGTCGGTGGGGCAGGTGGGGCAGCGGAACGCGGCGAGGTCGTAGACAGGCCAGGCGGGCACTTCAGTGGGGATGTGGACGGTGCGGCCGAACCGGCCGGTCTTCGCGCGGGTGCTGTCGAACGTCTCGCCGTCCAGCGGGTGGCGGAGGCCACGGACCATCAACGGTGGGAAGAACGACCCGCAGTTGCCGCAGTACCGCGGCTCGGGTGGTGGGCAGATGAACGAGACGGTCGGGACAGGCATCGTCTCCCACGTGACCTCGTGCCCATCCCACCGCGGCGGCAGAGCGAAAGTGGCGATCGGTGTCGGCCTCACGACTCGTCGCCCCGCTTCTCGGCGATCGGTATCTCAAGCACGGCCACGTCGGAGTCGCTGGCATTCACGTCAGGACTCGCGAGCCGCGCTGCTTCTGCGCCCTCACGGGTCAGGTGAACGGACTCCAACTGGATGTCGGCGAAGCCGTCGCCGTTGCACTCAATGCACCCGGCGGACACCAGAGCGAACACGCTCACGATCCGCTCCCGTCTGTGCGGAGGTCGAGCATGTAGGTCGGGATGCCCTTGAACGTCGCCTCTGCGGCGAGCGCGAGCATGTGACTGTTGGCCTCGTCGGGTGTCATGCGCAATGCTTCGGGGTCGATGCCGAGCGTCTGTGCGCGTGCGACCTGTGCGGCGTACAAAGCGACCTTCCGCATCCCGTAGGCGGGGAGCCCTTTCTCGGGGTCGACACCGAGGTTCTCGGCGAGCTCGTTGATGACGTCCTCCACGAGCGGGTGGTCGAGGGCCTTGGCTGCCTCGTTGGCGTGGTGGTCTTTCCAGTCGGCGTGCATCAGATGGTCCTCTCGGGTGTGCGGCGGGTGGCGCGGTCTGCGTGGAGCGCGTCGAGGGCTGCCCCGTCGATGCGGGCGAGCAGGGAACGGGTGTCGGCGGACAGGACGGTGCTGATGTCGGCGCGGGTGATGAGCTCCTGGATGGAGGACGCGAGCAGCAAGACTTCGTCGGGGTCGAGGGTGAGAGAGTGCGGGGTGAGGAGGTGCTCGGCGAGGGACTGCTCCGCTGCTCGAGCGCGACCGTCGGCGATCGTCAACTGCCCCTCGAGGCGGATGCACTCCGCCCGTGCGGACTCGAGCATCTCGCGGTCATCGTTGTTACCCATGGGTAGTCGCTCCTTCATTGGTGGTGTGTGAGTCGGGCGTGATGCCGAGGATCTGCTCGGCGAGACGGCGGGCCCGGTGAGGGTCGGTCGTGGAGTTGGTCAGGAGCTTCCCGTCGGGCGACACGATCGGTTCGGCCTGCTGCCGTTTGATCTGCAGGACGTCCATGAGTGCCGGGTCGGAGCCCTCGTCGGAAGTGAGGAAGTAGACGACGGCGGGGTCTTCGCCCATGCCGTCGCGGCGGAGTCGGCCGATGGCTTGCTCGTGCACCTGTGGTGACCAGTCGAGCTCACCGAACACACCGACGCGGGACACCATCTGGAGGCCGTCGATGCCGGCGCCGGAGCGGAGCGACATGATGAGGATGCGGCAGTCAGTGCCGTCGCCCTTGAGCGGTGCGGTGAACGCGTCCTCAGCGTCGGCCTTCTGCTTCGGCGACTCAGTGCCGGTGTAGAGGCGCGGGTGGAAGTCAGCGAGGGCCTCCATGAGGATGTCGTAGACCTCGCGGTGCCACCCCCAAACGACGACACGATCCTCACTGCTGAGAAGCATGCGAACGAACTCGGCCACGAACGGTGCCTTCGCGACACCGGTCGCCTGCCGGATCTTCCAGTCGATCTCCCCCGACGCCTCGAACTTCTCCTTCCGCGTGGCCGTCGACGAGAGGATCAGCTCGGCGAGACGGCGAGCATCCTTCGCGACCTCCTCGAGCGCCGTCGGGTCGACGTCGATCGTGTGCACGTTCTTGACCGTCTTCGGCAGCTCCCGGCCGACCTGCTTGCGGGTGCGACCGATCATCAGCCCCGTGTCGCGGAGGTGAGCGCCGAGCGCTGCAGGGTCCTTCACCCTCATGCGGCCGTTCGAGAACTCCGCACCCCACTCGCGGGTGAACTCCTCCCGGGTGCCAAGCTCGCCCTTGCGGAGGATGTCGACGATGTTGAACAATTCGCCGCCGTAGTTGTAGACCGGGGTCGCCGTCGCGCCGGTGACAAATGCGGCATGCTCGGTGACCTGCGCGGCCGCTTTGCCCTTGTCGGTGTTCTCGCCGTGGCGGAGCTCCTGCGCTTCGTCGAACACCACGGTGCGCATATGGCCGGCGAGGTACGGCGCCCATCCGGCGAGCTTCGAATAGCTGATGATCGTGACATCACGGAACTCCCCGGCCGCGACACGTGCCGAGGGGCTGGTCTTCTTCCCGATCTCGTACGTCAGCCAGGGGAACGCATCCTCGAGCTCCTTCGCCCACCGGCGGGGAAGGTGTGTGGGCGCAACGACGAGGGCCGGCGATGCTTCGGGGTCGGTCAGGTTCAGCAGCCCGGTGAAGGTCTTGCCGAGTCCGACCTCGTCGGTGAGCAGCTGCACGCCCCGCGCGCGGAGAAGTTCGACTGCGGTCAGCTGGTAGTCGCGCGGGATCTTCGCTGGGGTGTGCCCTGTCGTAGGTCGCCGCCAGTCCCCCGCGAGGATCAGTTGGACGTTCTCTTCCTGCTCCCGGTGATCCGCAGCGTCGGCACCGAGACGCTGACGCGACGCCTCGTCCTCGGGGTCGAGCGGCCACCGCTCCATCAGCCACACGATGTCGCGAGCGGACTCTCGCGTCGCCGACACGATGATGCGTGACGAGCGGGTGGGTTGAACACGTGTGAACAGACGGCGGACACGGGCACGCACGGCAGGCTCGATCTCCATCGACCATCGCGCCGGCATCAGACGGCCATCCGGAAGGCGGTTCGACTCGTGGAACACATAGCTGCCGTACGTGCGCATCAGAGACCGTTCTCCACCAACGACACCAGATGAACCGGGATACGGCGAGCGCCGATGATCCTGGGGACGTGGTGATGCTTCGCCCTGGTCGTGACGAGGATGAGTTCGCCGATCTCATCGCATGCCGCGTAGCGGTCGAGTTGGCGGATGACGGAGGAGAGTGACCCGTCGATCTTGACCTCGATGCCGACGTTGGGGAGGAGAATGCCGGTGACCATGAGGTCGATGCGTGACTTGCCGTCTGAGAGGCGGACTTCGCGGGCGACTCGGTAGCTGGCGACTACCGCGGTGTTGACTGCCGCCTGCAGGTCGTCTTCGGTCGTGTATGTGACGTTTGCGAGTCGATCGCGGAGCCGCCCCGCGAGTAGTGAGCCGACGCTTATGTCGGTCATGCTGCGGGGGTCTCTTCGGTCGGCTTCGGGGTGAGCTCGTCGAGGTCGGTCTTCTCAATGTCGGAGAGCGTGTAGCCCCAAGCGCGGAGCTGGGTGAGGTGGCGGGCGGCGCCTGCGCGGGCGTTGGGCTGGTATCCGTTGTCGAGGAACCTCTCGCCGGTGGCGAATGCGTCGGCGAGGAGGAAGGTGATTGCGAGCTTGGGGCGGGTGGTGAGGTGCTGCTGCACGGTGTCGCAGGTGTCGTTCACGTTGGGAGCGGGTTCTCCGAGGAACGGGAGGATGCGGCCGTCGAGGCCGCCCTGGTAGGTGGGTGACTCGTCGGCGTGGGTGCGCATCCAGGCGATGTGCATGATGGCGTCGGAAGGCAGGGTGGGACGCGTGAGGAAGTCGACGATGAAGGTGTGGCGGACTTCGCGGGCGGTGTCGCGTGTCGCTTCGATCGCTTGCTGCGCTGCTCGCGCTTCGGCTCGGACACGGTCGGCTTCGATTTGCTCCGGGGTGGTCGAGGGGCTGCCGTAGGTGAGGGGCACGAAGCCGTGGTCGGTGGGGTTCTTCACGAAGTAGGCGATCTCGGCCCAGTCGCGGTAGGTGCCGACCTCGTATGTCTGCTTGATGGCTGCCGCGACGTCCTCTTCGGTCCTGAGCGAGAGAACCGCTTCCGGCGTGAGTCGTTCAGTGGGTGTGTCGGCGGGTGCGAGCTCGGCGATCGCCACCCATCCCTCGGGTGCGCGGTCCCAGCTGCGAAGATCTTCGAGCCTCGTGATTCCCATGCCTTCGATCTCGGCCACGAGCGATGCTCGTTGCTGCGCGAGCTCGCGCTTCTTGGTGAGGTCCGCGATGACGTGGTCGAACTGGCCCGGCTGGGTGGCGAGGGTCTCGGTGATGCGCTTCACGGCCTTCTTGTCGTCCGCGAACACGGCGACCTTCGCTGCTTGCTCGAGCGAGATCGGGTACTCGGAGAGAACCTTCGACGCGGCCTCGTTGTTCGCTACCGTGATCGCATCCCCGACCCGGGCGATCGGGGTGGAGGTGCGCTTAGCGATCTGCGTGGCCGGGAGACCGAACAGCGCCAGCTGTTTGTAGGCGTGGGTGTGCTCGGCATCCGAGAGCGCGGCGCGCTGGTCGTTGAGGACGAGCTGATCCACCACCCGATCGGAGTCAGTTGCCGGGCGGTCGCGGATCAGGACCGGGACGGTCGCGAGGCCGGCCTGCACGGCGGCGAGGGTGCGGCGTTGCCCGTCGGTGACGTCGTATCCGCCGTCGTCGTTCGGGACCACATGGATCGGGACATCAACACCGCGGTCCTTGACCGAGGCGAGGAAGTGCTTGTCGAGCTTCGTGTCCGTGCGGACGTTGCCGTCGAGCGGGAGGACCAAGGTGGACGGGTCGAGGTAGTCGAGCTTGAGCATGGTGAGTGCCTTTCCTGTGTGGGGTTATCGGGTGGTGCGGGTGCGGCGAGCGGCGGTCCGTTCGTCGCGGTATTGGCGGATGCGGGTGATGGTGTGCGGGTCGATCGAGAACGCTTCGGGATCGGTGAGGAGTTGGTTGATGGCCTGGTAGTAGCGGATGACCGAGTACCCGGTCGCGGCGATTGCGGTCTGCTTCGCCGGCGTGCGTGCCGGGTGCTTCTGCTCGAGCGCGAGGAGCTCGACGACTGTCGGCTTCGGGTGATGGTGAGAGGTGTGCTTCAGCGGGTGCATGCAGTACCGACCGTCCTCGAACCGGTGCGCACACAGCGCGATCTCGGCGGTCATCGGGTCGACCCCTGGGCGAGGATCTCGTCGATCGTGCGGTCGAACCACTGAATCGGACGCCAGATGCCCGCGTTCGCACCGACCAGGGTCAGCGCGTGTATCCAGTCGAGCTGCTCCCTCGTCGGTTTCCCCTTCATCGTCTTGAGCTCACGGAAGATCAGCCCATGCTCCGGGTGCACGAGCACCAGATCGGGGAAGCCCTTCTGCGAGCGCCGTGAATCGTGGGTGTGGTAGGTCAGCCATCCGGCACGTTCCGCGGCGGCAGTGACGACGTCCTGGAACTGCCTCTCGGACATCTGGTTCGCGACGATGAGGTTGTAGTCGGCGAGAGAGGTCATGCGGTCACCTCGAACAGGAAGTTGCCGATGGGTCGGTTGGACCAGATGAGTTCTCGGCGGGGTGTGTTGCGGGCGTCACGGGATCCGGTGAGCTCGTGGAGGTTCCAGTGCGCGAGGTGGTCACGGTAGAGGGTGGAGTCGTATCCGGAGAGGATTACGGAGGCGAGGAGGGTGCTGTGTGCTGTCTCGCCGTCCATCTCGTTCTCGTATCCCCGGGAGGCTCGGGTGCCTGAGAGGTAGGGCGGGTCGACGTAGAGCAGGACGCCGGGGTGTTGTCCGTACTCGGCGATGATCTGCAGGGCGTCGCGGTTCTCGATCGACACGTTGAGAAGGCGTTCGGCGATACCTTGAAAGCGTCCGGTCATGGTGGCTATGTAGCGCGGTCGCGAGCCGGAGTTACTCATGGATCCGGGGTTCTGGAAGTGCGCCCATCCGGTCTTGCGCAGTGATGCGTTGCGCCCTTGGCTCAGGTTCACGAATACTCGGCGGGCACGCTCGAGGTCATCGACGTCGTCGCGGATGAAGGACTGCGCGTGCTCGGCTCGCGAGTGGGGTGTGAGGGCACACACGCGCTCGAGCTCGTCGGGATGATCGCGAAGGATGCGGAAGAAGTGGACGATGTCGCCATTGAGATCGTTCACCGTTTCCATGACGGTCGGCTTCTTTGCCAGCAGCACTGACCCTGCACCGAAGAACGGCTCGACGTAGTGCCCGTGCGAAGGCATGAGCGCGACGATCTCCTCGGCGACTCGAGTCTTTCCTCCGTAGTAGGGAAACGGGGCTTTGAGGGTGGTCATGCGAGGCGCTCCTTGATGGTGGCGATGGTGGTGTCGTCGAGGGTGCGGAGGCCGAGGGCGCCCTTGTATGGGAGCGGGACGGTGAGGGGCCGGGGGTTGGTGAGCTCGAGGTGCCATGTGTTCGACTCGGCCCAGGGCGAGCAGGGTCCGAACTCTTTGTTGGGGCGGAAGCAGCTGTCGACAGTGGTCATCCGGTCATGGGTGGGAGCCAGGCCGCGGTGCGAGCCGACCAACGTGACGACGCCGATGATGTGACCCTGATCAATCCAGCGGCGGAAAACGGTGTCGTCGCACCAGGTGCAGGTGTAGGTGTTGTGGTGCAGGTCGCGGCCGAGTGGGCAGGGCGGGAAGATGAGCCCGGACATGGGGTGCTCGTACTCGGTGACGGTGTCGTCGTTGGTGCGGGAGACGTGGATGGCGACGTGCCCGCGGTAGTCGCCGGCGATGTTGCGGGTCCGGTTCTCGACGTCTTTGCCGGCGTGGATGATGGCCCATGCCCAGGGTTGGCGGACGGTGAGGATGCGCATCTCGGTCATGCGGTTTTCCGTTCGATGAGTTGGCGGTCGAGGCCGACGTTCGCGGGGAGGTTGAGTTCTTGGCGGATGCGGAGGACGGTGCGGACGTTGAGGTGGAGGCATTCGGCGATCTCGGGGTCGGAGAGGCGTTGTGCGTGCACGAGGGTGAGCGCTGCGCGGCGTTCCGCTGGGGTGAGGGTGACGGGTTCGCCGGCACATGCGAGAGCGATCGCGATGTCGTCGAGCTGCTCGAGCTCGTCGGCGTGGTCGACCATGTTCGGGTGGGGGTCGTTGTCGATGTCGTCCCAGGCGAGGGGCGGAACCCACCCGTTGGTGCTGGCGTGGCGCAGTGATCGGCGGTAGGCGCCGAGTTCGGCTGGGGTGCTTCGAGGGGGTTCGGCGTTCCAGAGGAGCTCGTAGACGCCGACGAACGTGCGGTGGGTAGCGGCGCGGAGTGTGGGGTAGGCCATGACGCGGGACAGGTTGCCGGGGTGCATGTCTGCGGCTGCGGCGATGCGTGCCATCGACCAGCCGCGGGCGACGAGCGCTTGCACCCGGCGGTGGGTGCCTTGGGCGGGGACGAGTGCACCGTCGGCGAGGTGGGAGGCGTCGGGTTGGATGGCGAGGATCTTCTCGGCGGTGTCTCGGCGGACGGTTCGTTGGGTGTCGCCGGCGCGGGCGGGGTTCTTGCCCCAGATCAGTGCTCGGAGTGGGTGGAGGCTGATGCCGGCGAGGTCAGCGATGCGCCGATACCCGAGGCCGCTGCGTGTGAGGGTGAGGACGTGTTCGCGGATCGGTGCGGCGTTGACCATGCCGCTGTCGTAGCGGCCGTACGCTTTCGCTTTCGCCCGGTCGATGTCGACCTGGGACCGGCGTGCGCGGCATGGTTCGCACCGGCACTTGTGGTGGCTGTAGCAGGTGGACGATTCCGCGTGCCGGTGCTCCGCCGGGCAGGTGATCGGGTTGACGCTGCGTGATTCGATCGGAACGCCGGCGAAGGCGCCGGCCTTCCATGCGGCCTGATAGTGCCGGCGGCACAGACCGCGAACGGTGCCCTCGTCGGTGCAGTCCGAGCGGGTGCAGGTCGCGGTCATGCTGTCCGCCCGGTGCTGGCGACGAGCTCGCCGATGGAGAGCATCGCGGGCCGCTCCCCGGTGGCGAGGAAGTGTGGGCGGTCTTCGGGGTAGCGGGTGCACATGTGGCACTTGCCGTCTGCTTCGAGGATGTAGCCCTCGTGCACGTCGCAGTGGTCGATGGCGGGCGGGATCGGGACGGAGGTGCGACCGGCGGTCTGGACGATCGCGGCGAGGTGTGCGGGGACCAGATACTCGGTCGACGTGCGGCGGTGCAGGGTGAGCGCGGCGACGAGCTGCTCGTAGTCGAACGGCTCGAGGATCTCGTGCCAAGCGAGGACGGTCTCTTGCTCGACGCGGCGGTTGTCGACGCTAGAGGCTCGGGCCAGCAATTGCGCGGTCTGTTTGAGGTCCACGGGTGTCTCCTTCCGGGATGGAGTTCGCGAGGGCGATCGCCTTCTGCGCGTTCGTGAGGGGCTGGGTGGCCGGGGTTCCGCTGCGGTCGGCGCGGGCGCGGAGTTTGTCGAACTGCTCGCGGAACTTCGGGAGTGAGTGGATGTTGGCCTGCCAGAACTCGTCCTGCTGCGACCAGGTGAGGACGCGGAGGGCCTCGTCGAAACTGATGCCGTCGACGGTCAGGAGTCGGCGGGCGGCGTCGTGCCAGCGCTTGCCGATCGTGGGTCGTCGGTTGCCGTTGCGGATCATCCACTCGACGAGGGCGTCGCAGAGGCGTTGAGCGTCGGTGATGATCTGCGTCGACGCGTCCGGACCGGAGGTTCGGACAAGAGATGTCTCTACGTCAGTAGAGACTGTCTGGAGGTAAGGAACATTTGGGGTTTTCGCCCGCTCGATCGGGCGAATATGCCCGGTCGACTGGGCAGCCCCATCGGGCGTATTCGCCCGGTCGACTGGGCGGCCCTCGATGATGGGTCGGTAGGACTTCGTGCGGTCGTAGTTGCCCCCTCGGCGGTGCTCGGTCGAGGCGAGGAATCCCGCGTCGACGAGGTGCTCGAGGGAGCGGCGGACCTGGTCGGATGTGAGGCCGGTCTCGACGGCGAGTTCGTCGCGCGAGACGGGCCACCACAGGGTGCCGTCCGGGTCGGTGTAGATGCCGTCGTTGTTCGGGGCGCAGCGGTATTCGATGCGTGTCCAGACGAGGGCGTTGTTGGCGCCGCCGACGGTGCGCACGAGCTCGGCGCGGACCATGATGAAGTCGCGCGCGGTGACTTGGTCGATCGGTACGCCGCTCACTTGCCGTACACCCTTCTCATGACATAGTCGATGGCTTCCTGCCAGTCGGTGAAGAAGATCCACCGGCGGCCCGTGCGGAGGTCCGCGAAGACGGAGTCACCGATCGGCCCGACGGCCCACCCGAGAGCCGCCTGTCCCTTGAACACGCGCCACCGGTCCGTGCGCTGCGCGTCGCGACGCGGGGGCATCCCGTCGTCCTGTCGCTTGTTGCGTCGTTTCCCTCGCGTCATCGCTTGCGACCCCACAGGACCGCGACTGCGGCGAGCGCGGCGGTGACGACGAGGGCGATGCGGGTGCGGTTCAGTTCGGTGGTGAGGGTGTCGATCGCGTCGCTCCCGGCTTGTCCGATCTCAGTGATGGCTGTCTGTGCTGCCTCGTTGACAGTGGTGAGTGCGTCGGCGTAGTTGGAGGCGATCGCCTTCTCGAGGTCGAGAAGGCGCTGCGTGTCTTGGAGCTGCTCGAGCGCGACGTCGCGGGCGTTACTGGCGCGGGTGACTTCGATGCGGAGGTCTGAGGCGAGGCGCTTCTGTGTGGTGAGCTCGACGAGGAGGGCGACGTCGCGGGTCTCCTCGAGGTCGCCGGTTTCCGTGGTCTCTTCCGGGTCACTCTCGACTGGAGGCGCTGCGGGTTCGAAAGGTGGAGTGGCGGCGGGTGCTTCCGCGGTGCTCTCGGTTGCGGGAGCGTCTGGTATGGCGGCGGGGGTGGCCGTTTCCGGGGTGGCGCCGTCGGGCTTCTTGGTCTTGCGGTCGCGGATGTGGTCGTTCACGGCTTGGTTGCAGGACTTGCCGACGGTCTTGATGCCGGGGCAGCGTTCTTTGAGACGGCAGCCGGCCCAGTACCCGCGTGCTGTGCCGTGCTTGTCTTCGATGATCTTGGGGGTGGGCGCGGGGGTTTCGGCCTGGTCGTCAACCTCGGCGTCGACGTCGGTGTCGATCGGTTCGTGGCTGTTGTCGACGGTGAAGGTGGGGATGATGTTGGCGTGCTCGCGACTGTCGGCCGGGGTGCTGCTGTCGCTGGCGAGGTAGGCGATCTGTTCGTCGATCGTGGCGCCGCGGTCGACGAGGCGTGCGTAGTGGCGGTCGCCGGCGTAGCGGATGTTGGCTTGGGCGCAAGAGACGCCGGTCTCGACTTTCGCGGGGCATGCTCCCCCGGACTTGCATCCGGCGAGGTAGCCGGCGTGGGTTCCGTGGGGGAATCCGTCTTCGAAGAGGTCTGCGGTGGACATCGGTGTCTCCTAGGTGAGTCGGAGGTAGAGGGCGGTGGCGATCGACAGAGCGATCAGGAGGAGGCCGGCACGCACGGCGAGGAGTCTCACGAGGCGGTTGCTTCAGTGATTGCGGTGGGGAGCGCGGCGGTGATGAGTGTGGTCAGGGTTGCGCTGACGGTCGCGATGATGGGTGCGCAGCGAGGGCAGATGGTGCGGTCTTCGGTGACGTCCCACTGGCCGACGATGAAGTACTCCATCGCCGGCATCGACCCGGTGCCGTGCGTGTGCGTGGAGGTGGTGCCGCACGCGTCGCAGGTGAGGATCGTGACGGTCAGGGACACTACGGGGCTCATCGTGCGTCCTTGCGGATGAGGGCGGTCGCGACGAACAGCAGCACGGCGGCGGCGGTGAGGCCGAGGAGCGGCCATCCTGTGGTCTGCGCTTCGACCGCGGTCATCGCGGCGAGGACGTACACGGCGAGGAGGATCGCGAGGGTGGTGCGGGTGACGGTGCGGAGGGTCATGAGAGGGCTCCTGCGGTCGGGGTGAGGGTGAAGTCGGAGGTGCCGCCGAGGAAGTGGTGCAGCTTCTCGAGGCCTTTCGGGGTGATGCAGATTTGCGGGTACAGGTGGTCGAACTTGTGGACGCGGACGTCGTTGATGACGAGGAAGCCGACGAGGACGAGGTCCTTCGTGGGCTGCCAGGTGTCGTCCTGGCGGAAGATCCAGCCGCGGTCGGACATGAAGTGGAAGAGGCCGCGGCGGGTGAGTGCGGTGATGCCCTCGTGCGCGGCGAGGATGCGTGCTGCGTCGTCGACGGAGTACCAGGTGGGTGCAGCAGGAACGGCCGGTGCGTCGATGGTGACGGGCTGTGTGCGGGTGGCGAGATCGGCGACACGGTTCGGGGTGAACACGGCAATGTCGCGGACGAGGGTGTCGATCCAGACGAGGAACTCGCGGATTAGCGGCGACAGTTGGTTGGCCATGTGCGGCGGGGCGAGGGCGAGGTGGATATCGTCGCGTGACCAGGTCGTCGCGGTCGCGTGGACCTCGAGGCGGTGCTCGCCACCGTGGGGCGGGTCGATCGCGAGCTGCTCGAGTGGCTCCTGCCCGACAGCGAGGACGACGTCGCGGGCGATGAACCGTGGCTCACCGTGGAGGATGACCATGCAGACGTCGACGCGGTGCCCTGCCCAGCGGTAGGGAATCACAGCGGCACGAGTTTCCACGGCGATCACCGGTGGTCCCTGAGCCAGCGGAAGCCCACCATGTAGGTGATGGTCCCGACAAGGGCACACACCCCCAGAGCGATGGACACCGCGACAACGTCGGACATTACGCTGCAACCTCCTGCAGGTCACGGCCGCCGGCGAGCACGAACCGAGGGTCAGTGTCGAGTTGCTGCTTCGACAGCACCCGACCGTCCGCTGTCACGAACAGACCAGGCATCGGGTAGGGCTTCACCGGGATCGGTGCGGCGGCGGCGGTCATCGGTTCGCCTTGCGGGCACGAGCGGACACGGCGACAGCGAGAGCACCGAGGACGGCGAGGAGGCCAGCGAGAGGTGCGTAGCGTGTTGCAGCGTCGGTGCCGGTGAAGGCGAGCTCACCGGTCGCCGCAGCCGTGTCGTCCGCTACGTCATCGGTCGCGCTGATGGTGATGCCGGCGACACCGACGTTCACCCGCTCGTCGGTGTTGGCGTCGGAGGTGGTGTCCTGGGGCTTGTCGGTGGGGGTCTCGTCGACAGGTGCGGGGCAAAGCTCGGCGAGCTCACCTTCGTCGAGCGCGCGGGTTGAGGAGGTCGACTGAGTGACCGGCTCGCCCTCGACCCAGGCGCCGTCGACGAGGACGAACTCAGTCGTCGTCGTGTGCGTCAACTCGACGTACTGTCCGGTGTCGCAGTCCTGAGTGCGGTCGGTGACGACAGTGACGATCGCGTCGGGCTGTGCGGGGATCTCGGGGTCGTCGACGGGCGGGGTCACGTCGGTGGGGCACTCTTCCTCGATCTCGAAGTCAGCGAGCGGCACGACGACGAGCTCACCGAGGGTCTCGACGGGTTCGCCCTTCACCCACACGTTGTCCACAAGGGTCCAGTCGGCGGTGAAGATGAGGAGCTGGTTGATGCGGGTCAGTGCTTCGCAGTCGACCGACTGCCGGACACCGCCAGTGACGACTGGTTCGGGTTTCTCGGGGGCGACGACCTCGGGCTCTTCGGGTTCTTGGATGACCTCGGGTGCGCAGTCGCCCGGGAGGGTGACCGTGCCGACGGGGTCCTCGGAGGGGCCGCCCTTCCAGTCGGTCTGCACCAGCGTGGTGGCCTGGGTGGAGTCACCCGGGATGCCGGTCTGCGCGAACGACGCCGACCAGTTGCCGGTCTTCACCGGTGCGCCGGGGACGTTGACCTGGTGCTCGGCCCAGACGGACAGGAAAACCTGCCCGCCTTTCTCGACACCATCGATCGGGGCGAGATGGCCGGCGTTGGCGGTCATCGCCTTGGTTTCCGCTTCGACGCCGGCGGGGACGTTGGTCGCGTTGTAGGTCCAGACGACCTCGTAGGTGCCGTCGGCCTGACATGTCGGAACACCGACGACGGCGGAGGTGTGAGCGGAGGCCGGCGCTGCGGCGAGCGCGAGTAGGCCGAGGGTGAGCCCTGCGGTGGTGAGTGTCTTTTTCACGAGCGGTGTCCTTTGCGGAGCTGGGTGAGTTGGAAGGCCGAGAGGTTGGCCTCGGGTTCGTGCGGGAACTCGGCGAGCCAGTGGCGGCGGAGCCAGTTCTTGATGCGGGCGAGGGGGGTGAGCACGTGGGTTGCTCCTTGTCGGGCGGGTGTTAGGCGACGTCGGGGGACGACGAAAAAGCCCCCGCATCGTCGACCCGGGGGAAGGGTGACGGTGCGGGGGCAGTAGGTGTGAGCAGTGCTTTGATGGCGCTGCGGGGAATGCGCACGAGTCGTGCACCGGGGAGCTTGGTGATGGTGAGAATGCCGTCGGCGATGTAGCGATCGACGGTGCGCACTGAGACCTGGAGCTCGTCTGCTGCTTGGGCTCGGGTTAGATACGCTTCGTCGGGGTCTATACGGTCCGTCAACATGGTGAGGACGCTATACGCACCGACAAGTTGTGTCAACTCTGGTCGTGTCGTTACGGCGCGTCGCGGATTGACCCCAGAACGTGGGGACTTGTCACTGTGTCTACTTCTGTCCTATTCTGACAACATGACAAACGCAGCACTGGAACCGGCGGAAGCGCCGAGCGTCGACGCCGTCATCGGTCGGAACGTGGATTACCTCGTATGGCGGACGCGCGAGACACGCGCTTCACTCGCTAATCACCTCGGCATGACTGCCGGCGCCCTCAGCCACAAGCTGCGAGGACGGCGACCCTGGACCGCGACGGAGATTGAACTCGTCGCACGCCGGTACAGGGTCACCATCGACTCGCTATTCAAAGTGCTCCCCGACTTGGACTCGAACCAAGAACCTGCCGGTTAACAGCCGGCTGCTCTGCCAATTGAGCTATCGAGGAATGCTGAAACAGCTTGATTACCTTACCAAAGGTGCGACGGTCGCCAAATCGAGCCGTCGCGCCCCCGGGATCGCGCGGAATCCGCGCCCCGTCGCTCGGGGTCTCAGTATCCGGCGGTCGTGTCGACGATGCCGATGAAACGACCGTCGTCGAGAAACGCCTCCGTGTTGGCCGTGATGCGCTCCGCGAGCAGCGGGGCGGTCATGTCGGGGGTGTCGGCACTGTGCGGCGTGATGATGAGGTTGGGGGCGTTCCACAGCCGGTGGCCGTCGGGGAGCGGTTCCGGGTCGGTCACGTCGACGCCAGCACCCGCGATCGTGCCGCGCTCGAGGGCGTCGGCGAGAGCGTCGGTGTCGACGAGGCCGCCACGGGCGATATTGACGAGCACCGCGTCATCCTTCATGAGGTCGAACTGCTCGGCTCCGAACAAGTGTCGCGTGCCCTCCGTGAGAGCCGCGGCGATCACGACGACGTCGGCGCGCGGCAGAACCGTGTGCAAGCGGTCGGCGGTGATGGTGCGGTCGGCACCCTCGAGGTGGTCGCTGCTGCGGCGCACGACCGTGACGGTCGCGCCGAAGGGTTCGAGCAGCCTCAGGAACTCGATCGCGATGCCGCCGGCGCCCACGACGACCACCGAGAGTCCGTAGAGCGATCGCCCCTCGGGGATCGTCGACCACGAGGTGGCCCGCACCCGGGTGGGGAAGACCCGCAGCAGACCGAGGGTCAACGCGAGAGCGTGCTCCGCGACCGGTTGGGCGTACGCTCCCTTCGCGCTCGTCCACAGCGGGAGGTCGGTGCCCGCGAAGGGTCGCAAGACCTCGGCGAAACCGTCGACTCCGGCCCACGGCAGCTGCACCCACTCGATCTGCGGGTAGCGCGCGAGGATGTCGGTGAGATCCTGGGCGCCCGAGAGCGACAACCACACGACGCCGCGGGTCTCGGCGGAGAGCTCGGCGACCTCACCGCCGCCGGCCTCGACGGCGTCGACGAAGACCGGATTCGCGCGAGGGAGCACGGCGATCGGCCCGGGGGTCGGTCGTGAGGCATCCGGCACCACGTCGGCGTCGCGGGCGGTCACCGAGCGGTGTTGGGGAGGGTTCGAGGGCATCGTCATCTTTCGTCGTTCGCGTCGTCGAGCGTGTCGTCGGCCTGTCCGACGGCCCGCGGCACCGGAGTTTCCGCTCTCGTGTCGATGAACTCGCGCGCGAGGGCTTTCACGTAGGGGTGGTCGGGGGTCGCCGCGAGAGCTTCGGGCGAACCGATGCCGATGACGACACCGTCGTGCATCACGGCGATGCGTTCGGCGACCTCGGTGATCACGCTCAAGTCACTGCTGACGACGATCGCCGAGAATCCGCGCTCCGCTTGCAACTCGGGGATGACCGCGAGCACGTCGTGACGCACCATGATGTCGACCCCGCGAATGGGCTCGTCGGCGACGAGGAGTCCGGGTTCGAGGATGAGGGCGCGTGCGAGGGCGACCCGCTGTCGCTGCCCGCTGCTGAGCTCGAACGGGCGGCGCTCGAGAATCGACAGCGGCAGGTGCACCGCGTCGATGAGCGTCGCGGCCGCTTGACCTGCCTCGCGAGCGTCGAAGCGGCGGTCGCGGAGGAAGATGGGCTCGGCCACGTTCTCGGCGATCGTGAGACTCGAGTTCAGCCGCTGCGCCCCGTCTTGCGCGAGATAACCGATGCGCAGGGTCAGCTCGCGACGGGCGCGACCGCCGATGCCGCGGAGCTCGGTGTCGAAGACCGACAACCCTCCCCCGCAGATGCGCGGGGACGCCTCATCGTTGCTGCCGCGGTCGGCGAGCCCGGCGATCGTCGCCGCGAGCGTCGACTTTCCCGACCCCGACTCCCCGACGACACCGAGCACCTCGCCGTAGCCGAGGTCGAAACTGACGCCTTTGACCGCGAGATGGCGTGCCGACGCCGTGCTCGAGCGGTACTCGATGGAGAGGTCGCGTGACGACACGACGGTCCCGTAACCCTGACGCCCTCGTCCACCGATCCGCACGCGCACATCCCCTCATCACCCCGCAGTCCCGTTGACCCGGGCGGGGCACCGAACCCGTTCACGCTACCCCGAGACGCGTCACTCTTCTCGCAGGATGCGGCGATCGCGCTCGATCTGTACGAGCTCCTGCTGCAACTCGCGCGACTTGGCCGGCTCGGCGATCCCGTCGACACGCTGGAGTCGCCCGAGGACCTCCGCTTTGCGACGCTTGAGGTCACGGTCGATGAGAGCCGACGCGACGCTCGAACTGTACGCCGGCAGTTCGGCGGTGTCCTTGATGGGAATGGGTGCGACGCCGAGCTCTTTCACGAGACTCGAGAAGGGCGGAGGGGTCGCCTCGATCACGCGGTCGAGCCAATCGCGAGCGGCCCAGTGATCGAGGCTCGAGACGATCCCGTCACGCACCATGGCGAGCGACCCGTTGGCGTACGGCACCCGCATGGCCCGTTCCGCGAGAGACCGGTCGACCGACTCCGGGTGCTGCAGGATCGCCATGAGAGCGTCGCGTTCGAGCCTCGTGCCGAGGTCTCCCGGGAGGTCGGAGATCGACATCCCCCGTTCAGCCGCGTCGGGATCGGACGCGAAGCCCGAGTTCGAGTCGAGGGGTCGCGAGTCGCCCGGCCTCGAGTCGCGCGCGCCTGCATCGCTGGGCCGCGAGTCGCCGTACCGCCCCGGCGCGCCGCTTCGAGCGCGATCCGGTTCGCGAGTGTCGCGCGAGGCCCCCGTACCCGAGGTAGACCGCCCGGCGTCCTCGCCCGCGGCCCTCGCCGCGCGCACGGCGCGCCCCACCTCGTCGGGATCCATCCCGAGCCAGCGCGCGAGAGTGCGCACGTAGCCGATGCTGAGCGCCTGGTCACGGATTCCGCCGATCACCGGGGCGCTCGCCCTCAGCGCGGCGACGCGACCCTCGACGGTGTCGAGATCGTGCGCGTCGAGAACCCGACGCACCATGAACTCGAACATGGGCTTCTTCGAGAGAATGAGTCGTCTCACGGCGTCGTCGCCGCGAGCGAGTCGCAGGTCGCACGGGTCGAGCCCGTCCGGTGCCACGGCCACGAAAGTCTGAGCGGCGAACCGCTGCTCCTCGGAGAACGCGCGTGACGCGGCCTTCTGGCCGGCGTCATCCGGATCGAACGTGAACACCACTTCGCCGAGCCCTCGGGTGTCGGCGTTCGCAACGTCGCCGAGCACGCGGCGCACGACCTTGATGTGGTCGACGCCGAACGACGTTCCACACGTCGCGACGGCCGTCGTGACGCCCGCGAGGTGACACGCCATGACATCGGTGTACCCCTCGACGACGACGACCTGCTTGCCGCGCGAGATGTCACGCTTGGCGAGATCGAGGCCGTAGAGCACCGACGACTTGTGGTAGACCGGCGTCTCCGGAGTGTTGAGGTACTTGGGCCCCTGATCGTCGTCGAGGAGCTTGCGCGCGCCGAACCCGAGAGTCTGGCCGGTGACGTCGCGGATGGGCCACACGAGCCTCCCCCGGAACCGGTCGTACGCGCCCCGATCACCCTGGCTCAGCAGACCGGCGGTCACGAGTTCGGTCTCCGAGAAGCCGAGCGACTTCAAGTGGGTGCCGAGCGCCGAGAACGACTTCGGAGCGAAGCCGACCCCGAACCTCTGGGCCGCAGACGGATCGAAGCCCCGCTCGCCGAGAAACCGCCGCCCCGGTTCGGCCTCGGGCGCCCCGAGCTGAGCGACGAAGAAGTCGGCGGCCGCCTGATTGGCCGCGAGGATGCGCGCGCGGTTGCCGTGATCGGCATTCGCCTGGCCCCCGTCTTCGTAGTGCAGCTCGAGCCCGATCTTCGCCGCCATGCGCTCGACGGCCTCCGAGAACGACATGTGGTCCATGCGCTGAAGAAACGTGAAGACGTCGCCATCCTCGCCGCACCCGAAGCAGTGGTAGCGGCCCACCTGCGGTCGCACGTGAAAACTCGGGCTGCGCTCGTCGTGGAACGGGCACAGGCCCTTGAGCGACCCGACTCCGGCACCCTTGAGGGTGACGTAATCCCCCACGACGTCGGCGATGTTGACCCTCGCTCGAACCTCGTCGATATCGTTTCGTCTGATCAGACCGGGCACGCGACGAGTCTACTTTCGCGTCGACGACGGGGCCGGGGCGCCCGCCGCGCCGCCCGCCGCATCGAGGGCGTCGTCGCCCCCGCGAACGACACGCTTGTGCCACGTCCACGCCGACTGATCGGTGAGCGACGCCACCTGGTCGACGACGGCACGACGGCGCGCGACATCCGAGTCCGCGGCCTCGAAATCAGCGGCGAACCCGTCGTCGAGCAGCGACGGCCCGCCCTGCCACAGAGCGTCGGCGAGCTCGGCGAGAACCTCGCGCTGCAGCGAGTAGAGCGGACGCCTCGTGTTGTGCGACATCACGAAAGTCGCGACGATGCCCTTGAGCACGGCGATCTCGGCCTGCACCTCGCGGGGAACGACGACGCTCGCGCCGAACCTGATGATGCGATCAGCGTGCGGGGCCGCCTCGAGGGTCGCCGCAGTGGCGGCGCCGGCGAAACGACCGATGAGCGTGCTCGTGAGATTCTTGAGCTTCGCGTGGGCGAACCTGCTGCCGTCCCACGAGTCGATCCAGACATCGAGCGAATCGAGGCGGTCGAACGCCGCGATGAGCTCGTCGTGGGAGAGCTCGCCGCCGATCCAGTCGAACATCGAGTCGACGAGGTCGTCGTGGTCGACGCGCGCGCCGAGGGCCGCGACATCGATGAACCCGCCGACGATCGCATCCTCGAAATCGTGCACCGAGTAGGCGATGTCGTCGGAGAGATCCATGACCTGCGCTTCGATGCACAAGCGGCGGTCGGGGGCGCCGTCGCGCAACCAGTCGAAGGCGTCGAGATCGTTCGCGTAGAAACCGAACTTCGCGCGCCCGCTCGGGTCGCTCACCGAACCGCTCGCGGGCCACGGATACTTGCAGCTCGCGTCGAGACTCGCGCGCGTGAGATTGAGACCGAACGAGCGGCCGTCGGGGCCGAACACTTTGGGCTCGATGCGCGTGAGCAGACGCAGGGTCTGCGCGTTGCCCTCGAAACCGCCGATGTCGGCCGCCCAGTCGTTGAGCGCACGCTCGCCGTTGTGACCGAACGGCGGGTGGCCGAGGTCGTGCGCGAGACACGCGGTGTCGACGACATCCGGGTCGAGGCCGAGGCTCGTGGCGAGTTCACGGCCGACCTGGGCGACCTCGAGGGAGTGGGTCAGGCGGTTGCGGGCGAAGTCGAGGCCGGCAGCGGGACTGAGCACCTGGGTCTTCGCCGCGAGACGCCGCAGCGCACTCGAGTGGAGGAGGCGAGCGCGATCCCTCGCGAAATCGCTGCGCCTGCTCGAGTGCTCCTCGGGAAACCAGCGTGCCGTATCGAAATCGGTGTACCCGCCGCGCTCAACCACCACTGTTCGACACCTCCCCCGCGATCATCTCGTCGCGGTGTGCCGCATCGAGCTCGCGACTCTCGAGCCAGCGGTCGGGAAACGACGGCTTCTTCGGAGACCCGGCCCGACCGCGCGGCCCCTCCGCGGCCTCGCCGGGGTAGGGCTGGTCGGCGTCGAGCTGGCCGAGGAGGTCGTCCATCTGCTGCAGGTTGTCGACGAGCGCGAGGCTCGAGCGGAGATCACTGCCCACGGGATATCCCTTGAAGTACCAGGCCACGTGCTTGCGGATGTCACGGCACGCCCACTGCTCGTCACCGCCGAGGAACTCCATGAGCAACTCGGTGTGCCTGCGGAGCGCCGCGCCGACCTCGCCGAGCGAGGGGTGCGCGGTGTCGTAGCGGGGTGGGGCTGTGCTCATGCTCGGGCTGGTGCTCGGGCTGGACTGTGCTGCGGCACGGGACTCGAAGGCGCGCACGAGGTCGCCGAAGAGCCACGGTCGGCCGAGGCATCCGCGGCCCACGACGACGCCGTCGCAGCCCGTCTCGTCCATCATGCGCAGCGCGTCTTCGCCCGACCAGATGTCGCCGTTGCCGAGAACCGGCACGCTCGAGATCGTCTCTTTGAGCTTCGTGATGGCCGACCAGTCGGCGGTGCCGCTGTAGTAGTCGGCGGCGGTTCGCGCATGCAGCGCGATGCTCGCGACCCCGGCGCCCTCGGCGGTGCGGCCGGCCTCGAGATAGGTGAGGTGGTCGTCGTCGATGCCCTTGCGCATCTTGACCGTGACCGGGATGTCGCCTGCAGCCCGCACGGCGCCCTCGACGATGTCGCGGAAGAGGTCGCGCTTCCACGGGAGGGCCGCACCGCCGCCCTTGCGCATGACCTTCGGCACGGGGCACCCGAAATTCAGATCGATGTGGTCGGCGCGGTCCTCGGCGGCGAGCATCGTCACCGCCTCGATGACCGTCTTCGGATCGACGCCGTAGAGCTGGATGCTGCGGGTCGACTCGGATTCGTGGTGCTGGATGAGGCGCATGCTCGTGGGGGTGCGCTCGACGAGGGCGCGGCTCGTGATCATCTCGCTCACATAGAGGCCCGCACCGAACTCGCGGCAGAGTCTGCGGAACGCGGTATTGGTGATCCCGGCCATCGGAGCGAGCACCACGGGCACATCGAGTTCGATGGGGCCGATGCGCAACGCAGGCGGGGCGGGGGCGAGAGTCGTCACGGAGCGATTCTTTCAGACGGAGGTGGGAGCGGCCGACGGTGCGCCCGGGGTGTGGGGGGCGAGTCGGAGGCGGGCGTTCTGCGGTGACGTGATGTGCGGAGGTCGTGGTGCGGGGTGTCGTGTGCTGTGCCACACCGGCATCCGCCCGGGAGCCCCGTGCGGCAGACTGGCATCCCCACGGAAGGATCGACATGACCGACACGACCGACGGACGAGCAAGGGTCGTCGCCGACGCCGAGGCGAGAGGCGTGAAGCTCGAGATCGTGGCGAGGCCGCCGGCCGAGAGCCTCGACGACGCAGCCCGTCAGCTCGGCGTCGAGCCGCACTCGATCGTCAAAACGCTCGTCGTCAAGAGGCACGACGGCGACTACCTCTTCGCGCTCGTTCCCGGAGACCGGCAGATCTCGTGGCCCAAGCTCCGTGCCGTCGTCGGTGTCAACAAGCTGCGGATGCCGGAGCCCACCCTCGCCCTGGAGGCGACCGGCTTCGAGCGAGGCACCATCACGGTGTTCGGAAGCACGACCGCGTGGCCCGTCTACGCCGACGCGAGCATCGTCGGCGAGCGCATCGGGGTGGGTGCCGGCGATCACGACCACCAGGCGTTCGTCGAGGCCGACGACGTCATCGCGGCGTACGGCGCGACGGTCGCCGACATCACCGAACCGCTGAGCGCGCGCGGGGGGTCGTAGGAGCGAGAGTGTGCCCGCCGGTGCGTGAGTGAGTGCCGAGGGACGAGTGGTGTCCCTGTCGCTCGTCGCTGTGTCCGGCACCCACAGCGCGAGCCGATGCCCCGTCAGATGTCGCCATCGTCGAGACGTCGGACGACGATCGCGGTAGCGAGCAGTAGATCGCCCGTGATCGCGGGGGCACCCCCCGAGGGTGCCGCTGGCACTGCGTGAGTCGAGTTCGCGTCGCCGTTCACCACGCTGTCGGTGCTGCTGTCGTCCGGCGACACGAGGCACGCGTCACCCTCACAGGCCGCGGCGTCGGCACGCCCCACCATGAAGAGAGGACCCGTGGTCGTCATCGCGCGCCGTCCGTCGCCGAAGCTGCGCCCGCGGCATCCGTCTGCGCACCATCCGTCACCGCGACGGCATCGTCCGCGACGTCGTCGGCGGCGCGCTCGAGGACTTGCGCGAAAGCCTGAGGATCTTGAGCGCCGGAGACCCCGTACTTTCCGTCGATGACGAAGAACGGCACCCCGGTGATGCCGTACCCCTGGGCGACCGCGACGTCGGCCTTCACCGCCGCCGTGAACGTGCCCGCCTCGAGGGCGGTGCGCGCGTCGGTCGCGTCGAGTCCGACCTCGGCGGCGAGCTCGACCAGGTCGTCGACCCGGCCGACATGGCGGCCCTCCACGAAGTAGGCGCTCAGGAGGCGCTCCTTCATCTCCAGCTGCTTGTCGTGCGCCTTCGCGAAGTGCAGCAGCTCGTGCGCCTTGATGGTGTTCGTCTGCTTGACCGACTCGTAGTGGTAGTCGAGGCCCACACTCGCGGCGATCGACGTGACGTTGTCGAGCATCTGCTCGACCTGAGCCAGCGGCAGGCCCTTGCGCTCACTGAGATAGTCGACCGGCGAGCCGTCGAAGTCGACGGGGGTGTCGGGGGCGAGCTCGAACGAGTGATATTCGACGACGACGTCGGGTGCGGCATCCACCCCTCGCTCGCTCGTGAACCGGGCGAGTCCCGCCTCGAATTTGCGCTTGCCGATGTAGCACCAGGGGCACTGCACGTCTGACCAGATGTCGACCTTGATGGTGTGAGTCACCCGGTGGTCAACGGCCGGCGGCGCGAAGCTATTCCCGGGCCCGCCGCACGTCGCTGCGCCTCATACGGCGCCACCCCACCTCGCGTCACCTCGCACCCGTGTTGCTTCACGTCGCCCCACCCCATGTCGCCTCACGTCACCCCACGTCACCCCCCCTTGTTGCTTCGCGTCACCCCACCCGTGTTGCTTCACGTCACCCCACCCCTGCCTCCCCGGGTTGCAAATTCAGGAGCCTGGCGCGCGGAGGCCCCGTAGTCTTGCGCGATCGCGGGCCAGGACGTCGCCGGGCGACGCGCGCTCCTGAGTTCTCGACGGGAGAGGGTGCCGAGACGCCCCTCGCCGAGAGCGCGCAGAGCACCGCCGCCACGACGACGTCCCACTCGCTGAAGACCATTCGCGCGCTCGGCCGCAGCGCGTGCCGCTGGCTGAGGGTGATCGTCAGATCCTTGCGGCGGTCACGTTCGAAGCGATCCCAGTGCCAGCGTTCGCCGTCGACTTCGAGAGCGATCTCACCGTCGACGACGAGATCGATCGGCTCCCCCGTGCCGAGCAGCACCTGCGACTGAACCAGGTGCCCCGCGGCACGGAGTCGAGTGCGGGCCAGGCTCTCGGGCAAGCTGTCGCAGCGGTCGTCGACCCAATCGGCGATCCAGCGCACCGATCCGGGCAGCCGCAGAATGAGTGTCTCGAAGTCGACGCGGTCGAGTGCCGCCGTGCACAGGGCCCAGTCGAGACACGCAACCGCGACCTCCAGCGGTTCGTCGAGCACGACTCTCTCGAGGGCGTCGAGCACGGGCACGTGACACGCGTCACCTCTGTCACCGGCGTGATCGCTCCAGTGGACGACGACGCCCGCCCGCACCGACGGCGCAAGACGCCGGAACCTGTTGTGCTGCGACCGCAGTCGAGCAGCGTTCGGCGGCGCCGCGACATGCAGAACGGGGGCCGCGGTGACCCAGCCGCCCCGCTCGGCGATGGACGACACACCCGTGAGACGCCCGCCGACCCGAACCGCGCGGAGCCGGGCATCCGTCTCGGGAAGCGTCGAGTACCAGCCGTTGCGTGCTCGCACGACGTCGCCTGCGCGAACCGCCCTGGTGAGGTCGCGGTCACGGAAACCCCGTTTCACGAGTTGCTGCTTTTGCGCCATTCCGCCGAGCTGGATGACGGTGTCCGCCAGATCATTCATGCGACGACTGTGCCGCGGGGGCCAGCGGACCGCTGCGGCGTGCCAGGAATGGAGGCTCAGGTCAGCCGAGCTGCACCTGTGCAGGAGCGCCCAGGCCGGCTCCCGGTTGCGAATTCAGGAGATCGGCGCGCGTCAGCGGGGCGGCGGCCGCTGACGTGTCCGCCGCTCGAGCCGGTGCGCGCAGTACTCCTGAATTCGCAACAGGGGTGAGCGGCGGAGCGTGCCGCGCAGAAGCTCGAGCGCGGAGGCTCGAGCGCACGCGCCTTGGCCGCCACCGGCACCGCTGCCGCGATGCGTCGCCCCCGCTCAACGCGCAGCGCCGCTTACTGCGCTGCTTACTGCGCGGAGCTGCGCCGCTTACCGCGCCGCGTCGCCCCCGCTTAATGCGCAGCGCCGCCCCGCCTTACGCGCCGACGAGCTGTTCGGCGAGGTAGCCGCGCAAGCGGTCGAGCGACACGCGCTCCTGAGCCATACTGTCGCGCTCGCGCACGGTCACCGCGTTGTCGTCGAGGGTGTCGAAGTCGATGGTGACGCAGAACGGCGTGCCGATCTCGTCTTGCCTGCGATAGCGTCGGCCGATCGCGCCGGCGTCGTCGAAGTCGATGTTCCAGAGCTTGCGCAGGTCGGCCGCGAGCTCACGGGCCACCGGCGACAGACGCTCGTTGCGCGACAGCGGCAGCACGGCGACCTTCACGGGCGCGAGGCGGCGGTCCAATCTGAGCACCGTGCGCTTGTCGACGCCCCCCTTCGTGTTGGGAGCCTCGTCTTCGGTGTACGCGTCGATGAGGAATGCCATGAGGGCGCGCGTGAGCCCGAACGCGGGCTCGATTACATACGGGATCCAGCGCTCGTTCTTGGCCTGGTCGAAGTACGAGAGGTCGGTTCCGGATGCCGCGGAGTGCGTCTTGAGGTCGAAATCGGTGCGGTTCGCGATTCCCATGAGCTCACCCCACTGGCTGCCCTGGAACCCGAAGCGGTACTCGAGGTCGACCGTGCGGGTCGAGTAGTGCGAGAGCTTCTCGGGCGCGTGCTCGTCGAGGCGGATGTTCGCGGGGTCGATGCCGAGGTCGGTGAACCACGCGAGGCACGCGTCGATCCAGTACTGGTGCCATTCGGCGTCGGTTCCGGGCTCGACGAAGAACTCCATCTCCATCTGCTCGAATTCGCGCGTGCGGAAGATGAAGTTTCCGGGGGTGATCTCGTTGCGGAAGCTCTTGCCGATCTGCGCGATTCCGAACGGCGGCTTCTGGCGCGAGGTGGCGAGCACGTTGGCGAAGTTCACGAAGATGCCCTGCGCGGTTTCGGGCCGGAGGTAGGCCATGCCCTCCTCGTTGTCGACGGGGCCGAGAAACGTCTTGAGGAGTCCCGAGAAGTTCTGCGGTTCGGTCCAGGAGCCGGGCTGGCCGGTGTCGGGGTCGCGGATGTCGGCGAGACCGTTGACCGGAGGGTGCCCGTGCTTCTCCTCGTAGGCCTCGAGGAGGTGGTCGGCGCGGTAGCGCTTGTGCGTGTGGAGGGATTCGACGAGCGGGTCGCTGAAGACCTCGACGTGACCGGACGCCTCCCACACCTGCCGGGGCAGGATGACCGAGGAGTCGAGCCCCACGATGTCGTCGCGCCCCTGCACCATGAACTGCCACCACTGGCGTTTGATGTTCTCTTTGAGCGCGACTCCGAGGGGCCCGTAGTCCCATGCGGAGCGTGACCCCCCGTAGATCTCCCCCGCTTGGAACACGAATCCGCGGCGTTTCGCGAGGTTGATGACGGGGTCGAGGGGGGAGGCGTTGGCCACAGGAACTCCAGTTGTCCAGCCGCGCTGGGTGCGCGGTCGAGCGGGTCGGCGGAAAACTCCAGCCTAGCGAGCGCGCCGGGCGTCTCGGCTCGCGCCGGGGTGGGCGATATCGCCGAGCGTCTGCGACTGCGACAGCGACAGCGACTGCGGCCCGGCCCGGCCTCTATGCGGGCGGAAGCGGTGCCAGCAGCTCGGCGGCCGACCCCGCCGACCCCGCCGACCCCGCCGCCGACGTCGACAGCGCTCGCGCGAGAGCCTCGACGTCGGACTCGTCGTTCCACAGGTGGAACGCGAGCCGCACGCGCCCCGCCCTGCCCGACGCCCGGATGCCCGCCGCCGCGAGTATCGCGAGGGCCGAACCGTCGGGGTCGGCCATCGTGACGATCGCCTGGTGCTGCCGAGGGATCCCGAGCGCATCGCACGCGAGGTCGCCGAGCCGGGACGTGTAAGCCCACACTTCCGCGATGTCGAGGTCGGCGAACATCCGGATGGCCGGTTCCGCCCCCACCCACACGGGCCACGCGGGTGACACGTCGAACGCTCGGGCGTCGGCGGCGAGGGTCATCGTGGGTCCGTAACACGAGCGCCAGACGTCGTCACCCGCGTACCAGCCGGCGTGCACCGGCACGAGGCGCGATTGCAGCTCGGCCGTGAGCGTGAGGAACGCTGCGCCGCGCGGTGCGCACAACCACTTGTAGGAGTGGCACACGGTCGCGTCGAATAGCGACGCGTCGACGGGGTGCACGCCCGCCGACTGGGTCGTGTCGCACAGCGTGACGACGTCGTGCTCGGCTGCCGCGGCCACGATCGCGGGGATATCGGCGACCACACCCGTCGACGACTGGATGTGCGAGAACGCGACGAGCCACGTGTCGTCGGTGAGCGACTCGGCGAGGTCGGCGATCGCGACGTGCCTGACCCGCACTCCGGGCCCCTGCATGAAGGGGAACACGATCGAGCTGAAGTCGCCGTCGACGCACACGACCTCGGCACCCTCGGGAACCGCCTGAGCGAGGATGCTCGCGAGCACCGAGGTCTGCGAGCCGATCGCGACGCGGTCCGCGCCGATGCCCACGAGCCGCGCGTAGTGGGCACGCGTGCGTTCGACGATGTCGCCGTACCGCGCCGCGTCGTGCATCGCGGCGCCCCACAGGTCGAGGTCGGCACGCAAGGCGTCCACGGTGTCACTCGACGGGATGCCCATCGAGGCTGCGGCGAGATAGCCGGGCGACGCCGTGAACGATGCGCGTGCGGCACGGAGTTCTCGCGACCACGAGGGAGTCTGTTCGAACGTCTCGGAGGTCGCAGAGGGTCGACGGCTTGTGGCCGCGGGGGGCTCTGTCATCCCCCCATTGTGGCGCGCGACGGCAGCCGGCGAAACCTGTGCGGCGCACGCCCCAGCGTTGTCAGCCCGTCGCACCCCAACCCGTGAGCGGCGCCCGTCCCTACGCCGTCGGCGCGTCGATCGCCCCGCCGAACCGCCGGTTGCGCGACGCGTAGACGCCGATCGCCTCCCACAGCTGTTCGCGCCTGAAATCGGGCCACAGCGTGTCGAGGAACACCATTTCGGCGTAGGCGCTCTGCCACAGCATGAAGTTGCTCGTGCGCTGCTCCCCCGAGCTCCTCACGAACAGGTCGACGTCGGGAAGCTCGGGTGCATACAGCGCTTTCTGGATCGTCTTCTCGCTGATGCCCGAGGGCGACATCCTGCCGGCCGCGACCTCCGTCGCGATCGCGCGCACGGCATCCGCTATCTCGGTGCGTCCCCCGTAGTTGACGCACATCGTGAGGGTCAGGGTCGAATTGTTCTCGGTGAGCTTCTCGGCGAACTCGAGCTCGGAGATCACCGAGCGCCACAGCCGCGGCTTGCGCCCCGCCCAGCGGATGCGCACACCCCAGTCGTTGAGCTGGTCTCGGCGACGGTGCAGCACCGACCTGTTGAAGCCCATGAGGAACTTGACCTCGGCGGGCGAGCGCTTCCAGTTCTCGGTCGAGAACGCGTAGACGCTCAAGTGGGTGACGCCGATCTGCAGTGCTCCGGCCACGACGTCGAGGAGCGACGCCTCCCCCGCCTTGTGGCCCTCCACCCGCGTGAGTCCCTTGCCGTTGGCCCAGCGGCCGTTGCCGTCCATCACGATCGCGACGTGCTTCGGCACCGCGGCTCGCGGCAGCTCGGGCGGGTAGATGCCTGTCCAGTCGACGGGGCGGAACTCGACGGCATCCTTGTGGGTCTTCGCGGTCACGGGCGGATCCTCGCTGCAGTGTCTTCGACGGTCGGGGACGGTTCGATGGATGCGGGCACCTCGCCGGTCGCGAACAGGGCGCCGATCGGCTGCCGCGAGTCCGGCGCGCGCGAATCGGGCTCGCGGTCCACGTGTTGCAGTGACCGCAGGCTGCGCTCGAGATGGAACTGGGTGTACGCCGCGACGACACCGCTCGCCATCGACCGGGTGCCCTCGGACGCGGCATCCACGGTCGGCCAGTCCCCCGTGAGGAGGGCGGAGAGGAGGCCGATCGTCGCGGTGTCGAGCCGGGGGGCGCCGGGCGGCGCGACCTCGTCGGCGACGACCCCACCGAGCTGCACGACGAACGCCGAGTGCGGCCCCGGCACGCCCGTCATGGCGCAGTCGTTGAAGCTCGGCGCCCAACCGGCGACGCTCAGCGCTCGCAACAGGTAGGAGTCGAGCGTCGAGCCCGCGCCGTGCTCGCGGCGCGACAGCGATCGCAGAGCGCCGACCAAAAGGAGGTACTGCTGCAGGCTTCCGTCGTCTTCGGTGACCTTGTCAGCCGTCTCGACCATCACGCTCGCGGCGGTGTAGCTCGCATAGTCGCCGATGATGTCGGCGCCGTACGACCCGAGCGACACGGCCTGGGTGATGATGTCGAGGCTGCGGCCCTCGAAGAGCTGCACGTCGGCGACCATGAACGGCTCGAGGCGCGCCCCGAACTTCGAGGCGGTGCGGCGCACGCCCTTCGCGACCGCCCGGATCTTGCCGTGCTCGCGACTGAGCATCGTGACGATGCGGTCGGCTTCGCCCAGCTTGTGGGTTCGCAGCACGACGGCTTCATCACGGTAGAGGGGCACCAGACGATTATCGGCGCTCGAGCCGGGAGGGCCGCATCCGCCCCGCCGTGGCGGCGGAGGGTCGGGGCGCGCGTGTCTGCGACCGGGTTTCGCTCGGTTGCGTCGGGCCGCATGCATCCGCTGGTCTCCGTCGCCTCTCGTGGTACGAATGGACTCGTGATCCCCGACCAGTTCGTCATCCCGCTGTGGGCGGACCTCCTGGCCATCGGCATCGGGGCACTGCAAGGCGCTGTCGTCGCGGCGCAGTTCCGCGACCGGCGCCTCGACCTCCTCGGGGTCGCCATCATCGGCATCGCAACGGGGTTCGGGGGCGGGCTCATCCGAGACGTGCTCCTCGCCGAAGTGCCCGTCGCCCTCGAATCGAACTGGTACCTCGTCGTCGCGACGGGCGCAGCCCTCTTCGGGATGTTGCTCGAGCGCATCTTCGAACGGCTCAACAAGGTGATCACCGTGCTCGACGCCCTCACGATCGGCATCTTCTGCGCGATCGGCACGACCAAAGCGCTCGCCTTCGGCCTGCCGGAAGTCCCCGCCGTGTTCGTCGGCACCCTCGCGGCGGTTGGCGGGTCGATCCTGCGCGACCTACTGCTCAACATGCCCATCGCGCTCATGCACGTCGGGTCGCTCTACGCGGTCGCTGCCGTCGGCGGTTCGGCGACCCTCGTCGTGCTGCTCGAGTTCGGCGTGCCCGTCGCGATCTCCGCGGCCATCTGTGTCGGGGTGACCTTCGGCATCCGCGTGCTGTCGGTGCTGTTCGGGTGGAGCCTGCCCGAACAGCGGCGCATCGAGCGCTTGCCGCGCATCCGCCGCATCCGCGGCTTGCGGCGCCCGCGCTAGACGCCCGTCGGCCGCCGCGGTTGCCTGCCGCCCCGTCGCCCCGTCGCCCCCATCGCCCCATCTACCCCCGTCGCACCGTGGGAAATTCAGGAGAAGCCTGGCGCACCGCGGCGGCGCACCTCTGTCAGCGACCGAATGGCGCCCATCTCCTGAATTTCCACCGGGGCGAGCGGATGGGGCCACCGACGTGCGGTTGGGCGCCAACGCTCCGCGTCTGCCACTGCCAGCGACACTGCCAGCGACACTGCCAAGCGCCACCGCGATCGGCTCACCCCGTTGAGAATTCAGGAGTCGCGCGCACCGGCGCGCGCGCACCCACGAGCGGCACGGGTGTCTCATACGCGAGGTGCCGCGAACTCCTGAATTTGCAACAAAGGGTGCCGGCCGAGGCGAGTGGGGGTGAGGCGAGGGCGGGCTACGCGGTGACGAGCTCGCGGTCGTCCGCGGGCGTGCGCACGGCACGGTTCACCGCGGAGACGATCGCCTTGAGAGACGCGGTCGCGATGTCGGCGTCGATACCGACACCCCACAGGCGGATGTCTCCGACGGCACACTCGACGTACGACGCCGCGAGGGCGTCCCCACCCGAACTGAGCGCGTGCTCGACGTAGTCGTAGACCTTGACGTCGACGCCCTGCTCGGCGAGCACGCGCACGAACGCGTCGATCGGCCCGTTGCCGGTCGCGGTCGTCGCCAGGGTGTCGTCGCCGACCCGCATCTGCGTCTCGAGGGTGACGACTCCGGACATGTCGCTCGTCGTGCCGGTGCGGGTGAGTTCGAATCGCCCCCACTTCTCGTCGGCGTCGTCGGAGGGCAGGTATTCGTCTCGGAAGACCGCCCAGATCTGGTCGCTCGTGACTTCGCCACCCTCGGCGTCGGTCTTGGCCTGCACGACACCGCTGAACTCGATCTGCAGTTTGCGCGGGAGGTCGAGCGCGTGGTCGGTCTTGAGCAGGTAGGCGACGCCGCCCTTGCCCGATTGGGAGTTGACGCGGATGACGGCCTCGTAGCTGCGCCCGAGATCTTTGGGGTCGACGGGCAGGTACGGCACCGCCCACTCGAGCTCATCGACCGTGACGCCGCGACGCTCGGCCTCGACGGCCATAGCCTCGAAGCCCTTCTTGATGGCGTCCTGGTGTGAGCCGCTGAACGCCGTGTAGACGAGGTCGCCCGCCCACGGGCTGCGTTCGGGCACGGGCAACTGGTTGCAGTACTCGGCGGTGCGCTTGACCTCGTCGAGGTCGGAGAAGTCGATCTGCGGGTCGATTCCCTGCGTGAAGAGGTTGATGCCGAGGGCGATGAGGTCTACGTTGCCCGTGCGCTCGCCGTTTCCGAAGAGGCACCCCTCGATGCGGTCGGCGCCCGCGAGATAGCCGAGCTCGGCGGCGGCGACGGCCGTGCCGCGGTCGTTGTGTGGATGCAGGCTGAGCAGCACGTTCTCGCGGTGGGCGAGGCGCCGCGACATCCACTCGATCGAGTCCGCGTAGACGTTGGGGGTCGCCATCTCGACGGTCGCGGGGAGGTTGATGATGACCTTGCGCTCGGGGGTGGGTTCGAAGACCTCGATCACCTGGTTGCACACGTCGAGGGCGAACTCGAGTTCGGTGCCGGTGTAGCTCTCGGGCGAGTACTCGTAGAAGACCTCGGTGCCGGGGATGCTCGCTTCCGCGGCCCTGCACAGCCGCGCGCCCTCGAGCGCGATGTCGATGATCCCCTGCTTGTCGGTGCGGAAGACGACGTCGCGCTGCAGCACACTCGTCGAGTTGTAGAGGTGCACGATCGCCCGTTTCGCTCCCGCGATCGATTCGTATGTGCGGTTGATGAGCGATTCGCGGGCTTGCGTGAGCACCTGGATCGTCACGTCGTCGGGGATGAGGTCGCCCTCGATGAGGCTCCGCACGAAGTCGAAGTCGGTCTGGCTGGCGCTCGGAAATCCGACCTCGATCTCCTTGTAGCCCATGCGCACGAGCAGGTCGAACATGACCCTCTTGCGCTCGGGGCTCATCGGGTCGATGAGGGCCTGGTTTCCGTCGCGCAGGTCGACGGCGCACCAGCGGGGCGCTTCGGTGATGCGCTTCGACGGCCAGGTGCGATCGGGCAGATCGACGGGGAGCATCTCGTGGTACGGGCGGTACTTGTGGATCGGCATCGTCGACGCCGTCTGCGTGTTCTTCATGGGCTCTCTACCTCTTCGCTCGATTGGGTCAGCCGACGACGGACTCCGCGACGAGGTGGGCCTGGGCTAGGACTCGTCGCGGCAGCTAAGGAGAAGCAGACCGAACAACACGGTCACACGTTACCACCGCGACGAGTCGGAGATCACAGCGTCTGTAGGGCCCGCACCGGCGAGACGCTCGTCGCCCGACGGGAGGGGGCGAGCGAGGCGACGACGGCGAGCACAGCCGCTCCCCCGACGATTCCGACGACGACCTGCCACGGCACGCTCGGCGCGACCAGTTCGCTGCCGAAGATGGAGCCGAGCAGCGATTGTGCGCCCGCCCAACCGTAGAGAACCCCGAGCCCGAGCCCGAGGCCCACGGAGGCGATGACCATCTGCGCGGACTCGGCCACGATCATCCGACGCACCTGGCGGGAGGTGAAACCGAGGGCGCGAAGCAACCCGAGCTCCCGAGTGCGCTGCAGTACCCCGAGCGACAGGTTGTTGACGAGGCCGACCGCCGCGATCACGGCCGAGAAACCGATGAGCGCGGAGAGCACCCCGAAGGTCACCCCGAGAACCTGGTTCGCTTCGGCCAGCTGGTCAGCGTCCAGGCCGGTATCGTCGAGGATCATCTGCTGGTACGACGCCGCGGCGACCGTGAAGGTCATGACGAGGGTCACGCCGATGACGAGCCCGATCGTGGCCCGCGTGCTTCGGGCCGGGTAGCGCAAAGCGTTGAGCGCGGCGAGTCTGCCCGCCGCCCCGCGGCCGAACAGCGCACCGACCGCTTTGAGCACGAGCGGCATGACGACGTGAGCACCGAGGATGATCCCGGTGAACGACCCGACGCCCCCGAAGAACGCGATGAACATGCCCAGCGGCGAGACGAGACCGACGACGACCCCCACGACGAGCAGGACGACACCTGACGCGATGAGGAGGAGCGCGATGACGTTTCGCCCCGTGCGGCGGCGGTTCTCACTGAAGTCCGGTTCGCCGGCACTCGCGGTCGCCTGGATCGGCGTCACGCTGAGCACCTTGCGCGAACCGACGAGGGATGCCGACCACGTGGTGACGACGACGGCCACGACGGGCAGGAGCACGAGCGGGTCGATGAGGCGGTACGCGATGTCGGGGAGGTCGCCGGTGCTCACGAAGTACCTCGCGGCCCCGTTCGTGGTGACGAGGGCGAGCACGGCGCCGATGAGCGATCCGACGGCACCGACCACGAGACCCTCGCGGCCGATGGATGCGCGCAACTGGCGGGTGCTCGCACCGACGAGCCTCATGAGCGCGATCGTGCGAACCCGACCCGCCACGATGGTGCCGAAGGTGTTCGCCGTGACGACGGCTCCCGTGTACATCGCGAGCAGGATGAACACGCCCGCGACGGTCACGAGTGCCAACTGGATGGCGCCGTCGCCCATCGGGCCGACGACGTCGGTGATGAGACCCGTGGCCTGGATGAGGGAGACGCCGAAGAAGGAGCTCAGGGCCGAGACGACGATGGATGAGGTGTGCTCGCGCGGATTCACGATGCACCCTCGAGGCTGAGCATGAGGCTGCTGATCTCGTCGGGGGTGGACCGACCGAGCTCTTCGACGACGCGGCCGTCGGCGAGGATGATGATGCGGTCGGCGTAGCTCGCGGCGACCGGGTCGTGGGTGACCATCGCGATGCTCTGCCCGTAGGTCGAGCTCGCGGTGCGCAGGAGGGTGAGCACCTCGCGCCCCGTGCGGGAGTCGAGGTTTCCTGTCGGCTCGTCGGCGAAGACGAGGTCGGGGCGCATACCGAGCGCCCGGGCGATCGCGACCCGTTGCTGCTGGCCGCCCGAGAGTTCGTGCGGGCGGTGCGAGAGTCGCTCGCGCAACCCGAGCGATTCGATCAGCTGGTCGATCCAGGCTCGCTCGTCGCCCGTCGGTCGGCGGCCGTCGAGTTCGAACGGCAGCAGGATGTTGCCTTCGACGTCGAGCGTCGGCACGAGGTTGAACGCCTGGAAGACGAACCCGATTCGGCGACGCCGCAAGACGGTGAGCTCGGAGTCGTTCATGCTCGTGATCTCGGTGTCTCCGACCCAGACGCGACCGGTCGTCGGGCTGTCGAGGCCCGCCGAGATGTGCATGAGGGTGGATTTGCCCGACCCGCTCGGGCCCATGATGGCGGTGAACTCGCCCGCGGTGATGCCGAGCGAGACGCCGTCGAGGGCCGTGACGAGGTTGGATCCGGATCCGTAGGACTTGGTGAGGTTCTCGACGCGGGCGACGAGCCCTTTGTCGGTGCGGTTGTGTGTCATGTCTTCGACGCTACGGAGGCCGCGGCGGTGGCGGATCGGGCGGGAGGTGCGCCTCGATACACCGGGAGGATGATCGCGCGTCGTCCGCTCGGTTATCCGACGAGCGAGTGTTCGAAGGCGAAGACGACGAGCTGCACGCGGTCGCGAAGGCCGAGCTTCGAGAGGATGCGGCTGATGTGCGTCTTGACGGTCGCCTCGCTCAGGAATTCGGCGCGCGCGATCTCGGCGTTGCTGAGCCCGCGGGCGGCGTGCGCGAAGATGCCTTTCTCGCGCTCGGTGAGCGATCGGAACGACGCGGGCTCGCTCGGCTTGGCGGAGCGCCCGTCGAAGTGCTCGAAGAGTTCGCGAGTGGCGGATGCCGCGATCACGGCGCTGCCCGCGTGCACCGTGCGGATCGCCGCGAGGAGGAACTCGGGGTCGGCGTCTTTGAGCACGAAACCGCTCGCCCCCGCGCGGATGGCACGCGTCGCCGCCTCGTCGAGGTCGAAGGTCGTGAGCACGATGATGCGCGGAGGACGCGCGCCCCGCGACTCGGCCGCCGCCACGATGCGCGCGGTCGCCTCGATGCCGTCGAGCACTGGCATCCGGATGTCCATGAGCACGACATCGGGCGAGTGCTCCTCGACGATCGCGACGCCCTCGAGGCCGTTGCTCGCTTCGCCGACGAAGTCGAGGTCGGGCTGGCTCGACACGACCATGCGGATTCCGGCACGGAAGAGGGCCTGGTCGTCGACGAGGGCGACGCGGATGGCGGGGGTCATGGGGTCTCCGGAGTTCGCGGGGTGGTCAGCGCCGTCGGCGCGGTCGATCGTGTCGTGGAGGGAGAGGTCACCGTCGACCCCGTGTCGAGGTGCGACGCCTGCACGGGGATGATCGCGGCGACGGTGAACCGGGCGTCGTCGTGCGTCACCTCGAGGTCGCCGCCCGCGAGGGCGGCGCGCTCCCGCATGCCCGCGAGTCCGTGCCCGAGGTCGAGCGCGTGCACGAGGGGCTCCCGCAGCGCGCTCACGATCGTGAGGCGCACGGAGTCGGGCGTCCACTCGAACGAGAGGCGGGCCGCCGTCGACGTGTCGGCGTGCCGGAGGGCGTTCGTGAGGGCCTCCTGCACGATGCGGTAGACCGCGAGTTGGGCGCCCGTGCTCATGACGTGCTGCTCCCCCGTCGACGAGACCTCGACATCGAGCCCCGACGAGCGCACCTGGGCGATGAGTCGGTCGAGGTCGTCGAGCACGGGCTGCGGGCCCGCCTGCTGGTCGTCACGCAATTGCCCGAGCAGCACGCGCACGTCGGCGAGGGCCTCGCGCGCCGTCGTCGAGATCGCGGTGAGCGAGGAGTCGACCGCGGCGGGATCGGCATGCCGCGCGTATCGTGCCCCGTCGGCCTGAGCGATCACGACGGCGAGAGAGTGGGCCACGACGTCGTGCATGTCTCTCGCGATGCGCGTGCGCTCCTGCTCGACGACGACATCGACGCGAGCCCGCGCGCGCTCCAGCTCGGCGACGGCACGAGCGAGGGTGTTCGCGCGAGACTGCGAGAAGGTCTTCGACAGCAGCCCGGCACCCCACGCGACGAGGAAGAGCGCGAGGAACGCGACGAAGATGAACGCGATCGGCACGAGGATGGGGAACGTCGGGTCGAGAGTCTGATCGGAGAGCCCGAGACGCATGGCCGTGTAGACCGCCACGGTGGCCGCGCCGACGAACGTCGACGCGAAACCGAGCCACTTCGTGACCCGGTTGCCGTGAGCCGACGTCGCGTAGAGCACGATGAGGATCGCGAGGTTGGCCACCTCGGGAAAGCCGCCCGCGAGCATCTGCGCGATCGCCGCGACCCAGGCGAGGCCGAGGGCGAGACCGGCGTTGAGCCGCCAGAAGAACAGCGGCACGATCATGCCGATGAGCACGAAGGGCGACTGGTAGACGAGCGAGTACGGCACGACCATGATGACGAACGCGACCGCTGGTGCCACGAGATCGAAGACCAGCTGCCCGCGGGTGAGTGAGCGGAACATCCGACTACCGTACGGCCGAGACGGCACGTGGAGGCCGCTCGAGCCCCTCGAGACGACTTGCGGCGGGCGGAATCATCCTCGCGATGTAGAGGGCGTCAGCCGTGTGCCCCGAGCGTCGCTCGATCAGAAGCCGAGACGGCCGAGCTGCTTCGGGTCGCGCTGCCACTCCTTGGCGACCTTCACCCGCAGCGAGAGGAAGACCTGCTTGCCGACGAGGGGCTCGATCTGCGCCCGGGCCCGCGCACCGACATCGGCGAGCCTCGAACCCTGGTGGCCGATGATGATGCCCTTCTGGCTGTCGCGCTCGACGAAGAGGTTCGCGAAGATCTCGACGAGGTCTTTGTCGTCGCGTTCGATCATGTCGTCGATCGTCACGGCGATCGAGTGCGGCAGCTCGTCGGACACCCCCTCGAGCACGGCCTCGCGGATGAGCTCGGCGATGCGGTCGACCACGGCCTCCTCGGTCACGGTCTCCGCGGGGTAGAGGGCCTGCGACTTCGGCAGAAGGGCGATGAGCTCGGTCGCGAGGGTGTCGAGTTGGATGCTGTCGACCGCCGAGACCGGGATGATCGCGTCCCACTCGCGCAGACCCGACACCGCGAGGAGCTGCTCCGCGACGGCGGGCCTCGAGGTCGAATCGATCTTCGTGACGATCGCGACCTTCTTGGCGCGCGGAAACGACTCGAGCTGCTCGTTGATGAAGCGGTCGCCGGGGCCGATCTTCTCGTCGGCGGGAACGCAGAACCCGATGACGTCGACGTCGCCGAGGGTCTCCTGCACGATCGCGTTGAGTCGCTCGCCCAGGAGCGTGCGCGGGCGGTGCATCCCGGGGGTGTCGACGAGGATGAGCTGGCCGCCCTCCGCGTGCGCGATGCCCCGGATCGCGCGGCGCGTCGTCTGCGGCTTCGAACTCGTGATGGCGACCTTCTCGCCGACGAGAGCGTTGGTGAGCGTGGACTTGCCCACGTTGGGGCGCCCCACGAACGTGACGAAGCCCGCCCGGAAGTCAGTGTCGGTCATCGTGTTCCCCGTTCGTGGAGTGTGAAGTGGATGTCTGCAGCGAGCCGAACGCCGCCTGGGCGTCGTGGAGGGCCGGATCGCGCTCGACGACGACAGTGCTCAAGCGCTTGCGGCGCCCCTCGGTGCGGTCGGCGATGAGCACGAGACCCGAGACATCCGCTCGCGAACCCGGGAGGGGAAGGCGACCGAGCGCTTTCGTCAGGAGCCCGCCGACCGAATCGACGTCGTCGTCGTCGAGCTCGATCTGGAACAGTTCGCCGAGCTCGTCGACCGGAAGCCGCGCGCTCACACGATACCGGCCGGGCTCGAGCTCCTCGATCTCGACGACCTCGCGGTCGTACTCGTCGGAGATGTCGCCCACGAGCTCCTCGATGAGGTCCTCCATCGTCACGAGCCCCGCGATGCCGCCGTACTCGTCGACGACCATCGCGAGGTGGTTCGACTCGAGCTGCATCTGACGCAGCATGTCGTCGGCCTTCTTCGACTCGGGCACGAAGACAGCCGGGCGGGCGAGCGCCGTCACGAGGGTCGCATCCATCTCGGTGGGCTTCTCGTAGCCGAGGCGCGCGACATCCCGCAGGTAGAGGATTCCGAGCACGTCGTCGATGTCGGTGCCGATCACGGGCATGCGCGAGTTGCCCTTCGCGAGGAAGAGCGCCATGGCGGTGCTGATCGTCTCGTCGGAATCGATCGTGACCATGTCGGTGCGCGGGATCATGACCGCGCGCACGACCGTGTCGCTGAACTCGAAGATCGAGTGGATGAGCTCGCGGTCCTCCTCCTCGAGCACATCGAGTTCGGTCGCCTCGTCGACCATGCTCAAGAGCTGTTCCTCCGACGAGAACGAGGTCGTCTTGGGTCGGCCGGGGGTGACCCTGTTGCCGAGCGCGACGAGGGCGGCCGCGACCGGACCGAGCAGCAGCCGGAAGAACCTCACGAGCGGAGCGGCGAACGTCAACAGGGCTCGCGAGTGCTCCCGCCCGACGCTGCGCGGACTCGAACCCACGAGCACGAACGAGACGATCGTCATGACGAGCGCCGACCACAGCAGGGCGAGCCACGGCTCGTCGAAGAGCGAGGCGAGCACGAGCGTCACGAGAACCGCCGCGGTCGTCTCGGCGACGACACGCATGAAGTTGATCGCGTTGACGTGGGCGCTCACGTCGCCGGCGATCGCCGTGAGCGAGCGCGTCGTGCGCGACGTCGACGCGAGATCGAGCAGATCGGAGCGCGACGTCACCGACAGAGCGGAGTCGACAGCGGCGAGAAGGCCACCGAGGCCCACGAGGAGTATCGCCGCGATGATGAAGAGGGTGTCCACGCTCAGCCGTTTCGGGACTCGGTGTCGGCGAAGGCGGCGAGGATCTCGCGCTGCAGGCCGAACATCTCCTTCTCCTCGTCGGGCTCGGCGTGATCGAAGCCGAGCAAGTGCAAGACGCCGTGGGTCGTCAGGAGCAGCAACTCGTCGAGAACGGAGTGCCCCGCCGTCTCCGCTTGCGCCGCGGCAACGGTCGGGCACAGCACGATGTCGCCGAGCAATCCCGCGGGCGTCGGCGAATCATCCGTGCCGGGACGCAACTCGTCCATCGGAAAGCTCAAGACATCCGTCGGTCCCGGCTCGTCCATCCACTGGATGTGCAACTGCTCCATCGCCGCCTCGTCGACGAGCACGATCGCGAGCTCGGCGTCGCGGTGCACGTGGAGTGACTCGAGCGCGAACGCCGCGACCTGCTGGAGGGCGGACTCGTCGACCTCGATCGCCGACTCGTTGTTGACCTCGATCGACATCAGCCGCGCCATCCCCTCGGACGACGGTCGCTCGCCGGCGGACGGCGATCGCGCGAACCCGGTTGCGTCGCGCCCCGACGCTCGGCGCGGTTGGCGAACTCGGCCGCTTGCTCGCGCTCGAACTTCTGAGCCTGACGCTCGGCGTCGTACTTCGTGTAGGCATCGACGATGCGGCCCACGAGGTTGTGCCTCACGACGTCTTCGCTCGTCATGCGGGCGAAATGGATGTCGTCGATGTCGTCGAGGACGCGCGTGACGAGTTGCAGCCCGCTGGCACCGTTCGGGAGGTCGACCTGTGTGATGTCGCCCGTCACGACGATGCGCGAACCGTGCCCGAGTCGCGTGAGGAACATCTTCATCTGCTCGGGGGTCGTGTTCTGGGCCTCGTCGAGCACGATGAACGAGTTGTTGAGCGTGCGTCCGCGCATGTAGGCGAGGGGCGCGACCTCGATCGTTCCCGCCGCGAGCAGCTTGGGCACGATCTCGGGGTCCATCATCTCGTTGAGCGCGTCGTAGAGGGGGCGCAGATAGGGGTCGATCTTGTCGGTGAGCGACCCCGGAAGGTAGCCGAGCCGCTCCCCCGCCTCGACGGCCGGACGCGTGAGGATGATGCGCTCGACCTCCTTGCGCTGCAGCGCCTGCACGGCCTTCGCCATCGCGAGGTAGGTCTTCCCGGTGCCCGCGGGCCCGATGCCGAAGACGATCGTGTGCTCGTCGATCGAATCGACGTACGCCTTCTGCCCGAGAGTCTTGGGGCGGATGCTCTTGCCCCTGCTCGTGAGGATCGCTTGGCTCAGCACCTCGGCGGGGCTCGACGACGCGTCATCCCGGAGCATTCTCGCCGACGTCTCGACCTCGGGCTCGCCCAGGTCGTGACCGCCACGCACCATCACGATGAGCTCATCGACGAGGCGGACTGCCGCGGCGACGGCATCAGGAGGCCCGGACAGGGTGATCTCGTTGCCACGCACGAGCACCTCGACGCCCGGATGCTGTTGCTCGACGGTCTTGAGGAGGCGGTCCTGCGGGCCGAGGAGGCGCACCATGGCGACACCGTCGACGAGGATGCGCTCGGAGATCGGTTCGGTGCGCGCCGAATCTGTGCTCGCGGGGTTCGGGCGGGGTGGGTTGGTGCTGGCCGGGGTCGTTCCTGCCGGGTTCTGGCGGTCCGGAGACTGCTCACTGCGTGCCAAGGGTGCCTTCCTCGAGAGCCCCGCTGAGAACGTGGGCGTGAACATGGAACACGGTCTGCCCGCTGGCCGGACCGGTGTTGAAGACGAGACGGAACTGGCCGTCGGAGAGATCCTCGGCGATCGAGCGAGCAACGTCGACCATGTGGGCGAGAAGCTCGGGGTCACCCGCGGCGAGCCCGACGACATCGGTGAACGCCTCGGTCTTCGGGGTGACCACGACGTGGACGGGCGCTTGCGGTGCGATGTCGTGGAACGCGATGACGCGATCGTCTTCGTAGACGATGTCTGCGGGGATCTCGCGCGCCACGATGCGGCTGAAGATCGACGGCGACTCGGGAGGCATGGTCACAGCTTAAACGCTGCCGCCGACGACGAAACCGCTGTTCTCCAGCGGCGCAACGTGTGCGGAGCGGGGCGGCACGAGGTAGCGCGGGCGGAACCGCTCACCACCGACCGAGGGCGACACACAACACCGCGATCGCCGCGGGCCCCGCGGTGCTCGTGCGCAAGACGGTGTCGCCGAGCCGCACCACCTCAGCACCCGCCGCAACGAGGGAGTCGAGTTCACCCTGCGCCACACCACCCTCGGGGCCGACCACGACGACGACGTCTCGGCCGTCCGACTCGATGGCGCTCAGCGGGGTCGACGCCGTCGGGTCGAGAACGAGAAGGCGTGCGGAGTCGGCGAGCCGAGCGAGCTGCTTCGTCGACACGACGGGCGAGACCTCGGGCAACCACGGCCGGACAGACTGCTTCGTCGCCTCGCGCACGATCGCGGTCCAGCGGTCGTGACCCTTGCGGACCTTGGCGCCCTCCCACTTGACGATCGACCGCTGAGCCGCCCACGGAACCACACCGTCGACACCGAGCTCTGTCGCCGCCTGCACGGCGGCCTCGTCACGGTCGCCCTTCGCGAGGGCCTGGGCGAGCCACAGTGCGGGGCTCGCCGCGGGGTGTTCGACGACCGTCACGACCTCGACCACGAGCTGGGTGTGTTCGGCGACGGCCACGAGCCCCGTCACGACGAGCCCCGAGCCGTTTCCGACGACGAGCGACTCCCCCACCGACACGCGACTCACCGTCACCGCGTGACGCGCTTCGGGGCCGTCGATCGTGACGCGATCGCCCGTTCGGGCCTCGACGAGATCGTCGCTCAAGTAGAAGTGCGCCATCCGACCAGCTTCGCAGATCGCGGCGCGTGCGCCCGTCGCCCGTCGCCCCCATCGCCCCCATCCCCACCCTCTCCGTCGGAAATTCAGGAGGTGGGTGCCCGCCCGCACGCCACGTCGCCCACACCGCGCGTCAGTCACGAGCGCCGCGCGGGCATCTCCTGAATTTGCGACGGATCGTGCGCAATACCGACGGATCGTGCGCGTGGCATCCGTAGTCGAGTGCAGGCGACGAGGCGCTCTCTCGACACCCCGTGATGGAAATTCAGGAGACCGCTGTCAAGCCCAGCACCGTGACGCCGCGGTGGCGAGCGGAACACCGGCCACGGGCGGCCGTCTCCTGAATTTGCGACGAGAACGGGCGGAGGCGGATGACGGGAGCGGAGCCCGCCCGAGGGCGGGCTCCGCGTGCGTCAGATGTTGAGGAAGCGGTCGCGGAGCTTCTCGAAGAGGCCCTGCTGGAACTGCGACAGGCTCGGAGCATGCGCCTTGCGCGCCTTCGCGAGCTGTTTGACGAGGTCCTGCTCCTTGTGACTGAGCTTCGTGGGGGTCATGACCTGCACGCCGATCTTCAGATCGCCCCGGCCGCCGCCGCGCAAGCGCGTGATGCCGCGATCCTTGACCGTGATGACCTCGGCGCTCTGCGTGCCGGGCTTGATGTCGACGGTCACGTCGCCGTCGAGAGTCTTCAGCGTCGTCGTCGTTCCGAGGATCGCGTCGGTCATCTGCACCTCGAGGGTCGCGAGGAGGTCGTCACCGTTGCGGCTGTAGATGTCGTGGTGCCGAACCTTGATCTCGAGGTAGAGGTCGCCGTTGGGGCCGCCGGCGGGCCCGACCTCACCCTGGGAGGGCATCTGCAGGCGGAGTCCGGTGTCGACACCGGCCGGGATGTCGACGGGGATGCTGCGACGCGCGCGCACGCGCCCCTGGCCCGAGCAGGTCGGGCACGGGTTGGGGATGACGGTGCCGTATCCGCGGCAGGTGCCGCACGGGCTCGAGGTCATGACGTTGCCGAGCAGGCTGCGCACGGCGCGCTGGATCTGGCCGGTCCCGCGGCAGATGTCGCACGTCTGGGGCTGGGTGCCGGGGGCGCAACACGTGCCGTTGCACGTCTCGCAGAGCACGGCCGTGTCGACCTCGAGGTCGCGCTGAGTTCCGAAGACGATCTCTTCGAGGTCCACCTCGACGCGGATGAGTGCGTCCTGACCCCGCTCGCTCCTGCTGCGCGGCCCCGAACGGCCCCCACCGGCACCTCCGCCACCGAAGAAGGTCTCGAAGATGTCGCCGAATCCGCCGAAGTTCTGCCCGCCGAAGCCGGCCTGCGGGCCGAGGTCGTACTGCTGGCGCTGCTGCGGGTCGGAGAGCACGTCGTAGGCGTGGGTCACCGACTTGAACTTCTCGGATGCGTCGGCGCCGGGGTTCACGTCGGGGTGCAGTTCGCGCGCGAGCCTGCGATACGCCTTCTTGATCTCCTCGGGGGTCGCCTCGCGAGAGACTCCGAGCGTTTCGTAATGGTCAGCCACGTGGTTTCCTTCTGATTGCTATCGATCGCGTCGCACTCGTCGCACCCCACCGCACGGCGGTGGACGACGGTCAGCGCGCGTCAGGGTGGTCGTCGCCGAGCAAGCGCGACAGGTATCGGGCGACCGCGCGGATCGCGGCCATGTTGTTGGAGTAGTCCATGCGGGTGGGGCCGAGCACGCCGAGCCTCGCGAGGTCGGTTCCCGTCCCGGCGTAGCCGCTCGTGAGCACCGAGGTCTCACCGAGGCCGAAGGAGGCGTTCTCGCGACCGATGCTGATCGAGAAGCCGTTCTCGTCGGGGGCCATCTCGCCGAAGAGGCGCAGGAGCGTCACTTGCTCCTCGATGGCTTCGAGCACGGGGTAGATGCTCCCGGAGAAGTCCTCTTCGGTGCGGGCGAGGTTCGCGGCGCCCGCCATGAGCAGTCGCTCGTGCCGGTTGGCCGCGACCTGCTCGATGAGGGTCGCCGTCACCCGCCCGACGACGCCCGCGCGCTCGGGAGCGAACTGGTCGTCGAACGCTTCGAGGCGCACGGCCGCTTCGGCGAGGCCGAGCCCGCCGAGGCTCGAGTTGAGCTTGGCTCGGAGCTCGCCGAGGAACGCCTCGTCGACCCCCTCGGCGACGTCGACGACGCGTTGCTCAACGCGACCGGAGTCGGTGATGAGCACCGTCATGACGCGAGTCGAGCTCAGCGGAACGAGTTCGAGGTGACGAACTCGCGAGGTGCCGAGCGTCGGGTACTGCACGAGCGCGACCTGGTTGGTGAGTTGCGAGAGCAGGCGCACGGTTCGCGCGAGAGTCTCGTCGAGGTCTGCCGATTGCCCGAGGAATGTCTCGATGGCTTGGCGCTGAGCGGCGGTGAGCGGGCGCAGGTCGGCGAGCTGGTCGACGAAGACGCGGTAGCCCTTGTCGGTCGGGATGCGTCCCGACGACGTGTGGGGCGCGGTGATGAGCTCTTCCTCCTCGAGGAGGGCCATGTCGTTGCGGATGGTCGCGGCCGACACCCCGAAGGCGTGGCGCTCGACGATGGACCGGGAGCCGACGGGCTCGCGCGACTCGACGTAGTCCTGCACGATGACCCGGAGAACTTCGAGGCTGCGGTCGGACGCCATGTGCTCTCCCCTTCTCCCGACTGGCACTCACTGCAAAGGACTGCCAATTGTATCGCGACCTGCCGGGCGGGAGCGTTGCACGCAGGCTTTCCGCAGCACTACCGTATGACGTAGTCCATGGCGGGACCCGCCTGTTGGCGCGGCACCGCATGACCGCACGCCCATCGGGGCGAGCGGTCCCTCCGCCTCGAAAGGCCCACCGTGTCGAATCCCTCACCGCAGCCGCAGCCTTCGGCTCCGCTGAGCGCCGCCGACGACAGGCAGTGGGGGTCTCTCGCGCACATCCTCGGCATTCTCGGCATCGTGCCAGCCCTCGTCATCTGGCTCATCTTCAAGGATCGCGGTTCCTTCACCGACACCGAGGGCAAAGAGGCTCTGAACTTCCAGATCACACTCCTCGCCGCCGATCTGCTGGGCTACATCCTGGTCGTCGTCGGCATCGGGTTTCTCATCCTGCCGGTCGTCTTCGTGGTCCGCATCGTGTTCTCGATCATCGCCTTCCTCAAGGCCAAAGACGGACACAACTACCGCTATCCGTTCGCCGTCCGTCTCATCAAATAACAGCTTCTCACCACACCAACCGCACTCGGAGGAACCATGAGCGACAACTATCCGCCCAACGCCAACCCCTACTCGTCGGCTCCGCAGCCGATGAGCCCGGCAGACGAGAAGCTCTGGGCCACGCTCACGCACGTCGGAGGGATCTTCTTCAGCTTCCTCCCCGCGCTCATCGTCTACCTCGTGCTCAAGGACCGCGGCCCGTTCGTGCGCCAGCACAGCGCCACGGCGCTCAACTTCCAGCTCACGATGCTCATCGCGTCGTTCATCGGTGGCATCCTGACCGTCATCGTCGTCGGGCTCTTCGTGCTCCTCGCCGTGGCCGTCGTCGTCATCGTCTTCAGCATCATCGCGGCGATCGCGGCGAACAAGGGTGAGGCATACGCCTACCCGCTGACGATCCCGTTCCTCAAGTAGCCCGCAAGCTGCACCCGAACGAAGGCCCCGCCGCGAGGTGGGGCCTTCGTGCTGTCGTCGGGAGGCGCGCTCAGTCGTCGAGCAGGGCGCGCACGACGGCGTCGGCGAGCAGACGGCCACGCAGCGTCAAGACGACGGTGCCGCGCAGGGCGGCCGCCGGGTCGACGAGGCCGTCGGCGATGAGGGAGGCGACGGATGTGCGCCCCCGCGGCTCGAGCGACGAGATGGGCGTGCCGTCCCGCAAGCGCGAGGTCAGCAGAACCCGCTCGACGAATCGCGTGCGATCGTCGAGGGTCTCCCGTCCGGCCGCGGGTGATTCGCCGCGGCCGATCCGCTCGGCGTAGGCGGCCGGGTGTTTGACGTTCCACCAGCGCACGCCGCCGACGTGACTGTGCGCTCCGGGGCCGACGCCCCACCAGTCCTCGCCGGTCCAGTAGGCGAGATTGTGATGCGACCGCTGAGCGGGAGTCATCGCCCAGTTGCTCACCTCGTACCACTGATATCCCGCGTCGGCGAGCATCCGGTCGGCGAGCTCGTAGAAGTCGGCCTGCAGGTCGTCGTCGGGGGCCTCGACTTCGCCGCGGCGGATCCGACGCGCGAGGGCCGTGCCGTCTTCGATGATGAGGGCGTATGCCGAGATGTGGTCGGGCTTCTGGGCGATCGCGTGCTCGAGTGAGCGCCGCCAGTCGTCGAGGGTCTCCCCCGGTGTGCCGTAGATGAGGTCGAGACTCACGTCGAGCCCAGCCCGCCTCGCCGCGTCGACGACGAGCGGAACCCGGTCGGGATCGTGGGTGCGATCCAGGGTCGCGAGCACATGTGGCACGGCGGACTGCATGCCGAACGACACGCGCGTGAAGCCGGCCCGGGCGAGGGCTTCGAGGTAGTCGGCGTCGACCGAGTCGGGGTTCGCTTCGGTCGTCACCTCGGCGTCGGGCGCCAGACCCCACGTGTCGCGCACGGCGTCGAGCATCGCCACGAGGTCGCTCGCGGGCAGCATCGTCGGGGTCCCGCCGCCGAAGAAGACCGTCGACGCGCGACGCTCGGCCGCTCCGGACTGGTTAAGCAGGCGACCGGCGGCCTCGACCTCGGCGATCGCCTGGCCCGCGAAGTCGACGCGCTTCGCCCCGCGGAGTTCGTCGGAGGTGTAGGTGTTGAAGTCGCAGTAGCCACACCTCACGCGACAGAAGGGCACGTGGAGGTAGACGCCGAACGCTCGATCGGCCGAGCCCTCGGCGACGGAGCGCGGGAGAGCGCCGTCGAGCGGGGCAGGGTCGGCGAGAGGGAGGGCGCTCGGCATCCGCGTCAGTCGGTCGGCCCGGCGAGCACCCGCAGGTAGCGACGGGTGTAGAGGGCTTGCGCGATGCGGAGCGGAATGAAGAGGGCGCGCCAGTACCACGTGCTCGGCCGTGAGAACGCGGAGATCGCGAGCCAGACCGACCCGTCGTCGCCGCGTTCGACGATGAACGCCTCTTCGCCGCTCTCGGGGTGGCCCGCGAGCGTGCCATAGGCGAAGCCGACACGGTCGGGCTCGTTGACGACGTAGACGACCCTCACGTTCGCGGTCACGGGGATCAGGAGGAAGCGGATGGTGAGCGTCGCCGTGTCACCGGGGACGAGATACGAGGCGCCGTCGGCGTTGAACGTGTCTTCGTCCGCCTCGGCGACGGTCGCCGACACCGTGGGGATGCCCGCCGTGTCGAACCCCACGGGACTGTATGTCGCATCCGTGACGGCAGCGGGAGCGTCGGAGACTTCGACCCGGAACCCGGAGAGCCGCTGGATGCCCCACGTCATCGTCTGAGCGGATGCCCACGCGAACCTGTTGTCGCCGTGGCCGATGCGCTGGCGCTTCACGATCGATCGGAAGCCCGCGGGTGGGAACACCGCGAGATCGGGCGCCTTGGTGCCGCCGATCGCGCCGTAGGTCACCGGTCGACGCCAGAGCGGAACCGCTTCGGACTCGGTCACGCGCTACTTCGCCTTTTTCTCGACGTCGCCCGAGAGCGCGGCGATGAAGGCCTCCTGCGGAACCTCGACGCGGCCGACCATCTTCATGCGCTTCTTGCCCTCCTTCTGCTTCTCGAGCAGTTTGCGCTTGCGGGTGATGTCGCCGCCGTAGCACTTGGCGAGCACGTCTTTCCGCATCGCGCGGATGCTCTCGCGCGCGATGATGCGCGCACCGATCGCCGCCTGGATCGGAACCTCGAACTGCTGACGCGGGATGAGCTCGCGGAGCCGACCGGTCATCAGCACGCCGTACGCGTAGGCCTTGTCGCGATGCACGATCGCGCTGAAGGCGTCGACCTGCTCACCCTGGAGGAGGATGTCGACCTTGACGAGGTCGGACTCCTGGTCGCCGATGGGCTCGTAGTCGAGCGAGGCGTAGCCCGCCGTCTTGGATTTCAGGTTGTCGAAGAAGTCGAAGACGATCTCGGCGAGCGGCATCGTGTAGCGGATCTCGACGCGGTCCTCACCGAGGTACTCCATGCCGAGGAGGTTGCCTCGCCTGCTCTGGCACAGCTCCATGATGACGCCGACGTAGTCCTTGGGGGCGAGGATCGCCGCCTTGACCATGGGCTCGCTCACCGACGCGATCTTGCCGCCGGGGAACTCGCTCGGGTTCGTGACCGTCACCGTCTTCTTGTCGTCGGTCGTGACCTCGTAGATCACCGACGGCGCCGTCGCGATGAGGTCGAGACCGAATTCGCGCTCGAGACGCTCGGTGACGATCTCGAGGTGCAGGAGACCGAGGAATCCGCAACGGAAGCCGAACCCGAGAGCCACGGAGGTCTCCGGCTCGTAGACGAGCGCGGCGTCGGAGAGCTTGAGCTTGTCGAGTGCTTCACGCAGCACCGGGTAGTCGGAGCCGTCGATCGGGTAGAGCCCCGAGAAGACCATCGGGAGAGGCTCGGTGTAGCCGGGGAGCGCCTCGGTCGCGGGCTTCTGCGCCGTCGTCACCGTGTCGCCGACCTTCGACTGGCGCACGTCTTTCACACCCGTGATGAGGTAGCCGACCTCGCCGACCCCCAGACCCTGGCTCGGCGTCGGCTCAGGCGAGCTGACGCCGATCTCGAGGATCTCGTGAGTCGCGCGCGTCGACATCATCTGGATCTTCTCGCGCGGCGACAGGTGGCCGTCGATCATCCGGACGTAGGTGACGACGCCGCGGTAGGAGTCGTAGACGGAGTCGAAGATCATCGCGCGGGCCGCGGCATCCGGGTCACCGACCGGTGCCGGGATCAACGCCGTCACGCGATCGAGGAGGGCCTCGACCCCCATTCCGGTCTTGCCACTCACGCGCAAGACGTCGTCGGGCGAGCCGCCGATGAGGCTTGCGAGCTCGGCGGCGTACTTCTCGGGCTCAGCCGCGGGGAGGTCGATCTTGTTGAGCACGGGGATGATCGTGAGGTCGTTCTCGAGCGCGAGGTAGAGGTTCGCGAGAGTCTGCGCCTCGATGCCCTGAGCCGCGTCGACGAGCAGGATGGCTCCCTCGCACGCGGCGAGGCTCCGAGAGACCTCGTAGGTGAAGTCGACGTGACCGGGGGTGTCGATCATGTTGAGCGCGTAGGTCTGATCGCCGAGCTGCCACGGCATCCGCACTGCCTGGCTCTTGATCGTGATGCCGCGCTCGCGCTCGATGTCCATGCGGTCGAGGTATTGCGCGCGCATGTTGCGATCGCTCACGACCCCGGTCATCGACAGCATCCGGTCGGCGAGCGTCGACTTGCCGTGGTCGATGTGCGCGATGATGCAGAAGTTGCGGATGAAAGCGGGGTCGGTCGCCGCAGGCTGCAGGGCCTTCTTCGCTATGGGAGACACACGTTCCTCTGGTGGTGCGGGCAAACTGGACATTCGATTGTCCCATCATCCCCGCGCGCACCCGACCAGGGGCGGATGTCTGCGGTCAGCGGGTCAGACCGCTCCCCCGATGTCGCCGCGTGGCGGTGTCCGGTCGGTCGCGATCGAGCGTGCTCCCGGAGCCGGAAGCCGCCCGAGCGCTTCGACGACATCGGCGGGGTCGGCCGCGAGGCACACGCGGATCCAGCCCTCCCCCGATCGGCCGAACGCGCTCCCGGGGGCGACGGCCACACGGTCGCGCAGCAGAAACCTCTCGGCCCACCCCGCGACGTCACCGTCGGTCGCGTGCTGCATGTCGATCCAGAGGTAGAAGGCGCCGGTCGGCCGCAAGTAGGCGAAGCCGCGCTCGTCGAGAAGAGCGCACGCCGCCTCGAGGTTCGCCCGGTAGTGCTCTTTCGAGTCGGCGACGTGCTGGTGGTCGCCGAGAAGTGCCGCGATGGCCGCGAGTTGCGCCGGCGCCGTGACGCACGACACCGTGGCCTCCTGCACCGTGCGCATCGTCGACGCGAGCCCGGGAGGGGTCACGAGGTAGCCCACCCTGAGTCCCGTCATGGCGTAGGTCTTCGAGAGCGAGAACACCGAGAAGACGCGGTCGTCGGTGTCGAGACTCGCGATGCTCGTGTGCTCGGCGCCGTAGGTGAAGTACTCGTAGACCTCGTCGCTCAAGACCCACAGGTCGTGCGCGCGAGCGAACTGGAGCAGAGCGGTCAGTTGCGCGGCGTCGAGCACCGACCCGAGTGGGTTGCTCGGGCTGTTGACGACGATCGCTCTCGTGCGCGGCGACACGAGCCGCTCGAGCTCGTCGACGTCGGGAGCGAAATCGTTGGCGGCGAGGAGCGAGTACGGCACGGGGACCGCCTCGAGCATGCGCGCGCTCATGGTGAACGTCGTGTAGCCGGGGTCGGGCACGAGGATCTCGTCTCCCGCATCGAGCATGAGGCCCATCGCCTGGTGCAGGGCCTGGGTCGCACCGACGGTGACCCAGACCTGCTCGAGGTCGACCTCGATGCCGTTCTCCCGAGCGAGCTTCTCGACGATCGCCGCGCGCAGCGGGAGCATCCCGCCGTTGGGGGTGTAGTTCGTCACGTCGTCGACGAACGCGGCGGCACCCGCCGCGAGGATGTGCGGGGCCACGGCTCGATCGGGTTCGCCGACCCCGAGCGAGATGACGTCGTCGAGTTCGACGGCGAGCTCGTAGATGCGGCGGATGCCCGAGGGGGGCACCGAGGAGATGTGGGATGCGAGCGACGGCATGCTGTCACGCTAGCGCTCCCCCCAGGCGAGCCGAATACGATCGCCGGATGCGAGCCACCGTGATCTTCGTGCACGGCTTGCGCACGTCGGCCACGATGTGGCGGCACCAGCTCGCCGAACTCGAGGCCGCGGGCATCCCCGCTGTCGCCCTCGACCTCCCCGGGCACGGGTCGCGCCGCGGCGAGAGGTTCACGATGCGCGGTGCGCTCGACGCGATCGGCGAGGCCGTCGACGCCGCTCCGGGCCCCCCGCCCTACCTCGTCGGGTTCTCGCTCGGTGGCTACCTCGCGATCGAGTACCTCGCTCGAGACGCGCGACCGCAGCGCGTGAGCGGCCTGCTCGCCGCGAGTTGCGGAACCACGCCGACGCCTCTCGTCATCGGCGCGTGGCGGGTGCTCGCGAAGATGATCCGTCGGCTGCCCGATCAGGGTCTCGCTCTCAACAACCTCATGGTCCGCCGTTTCGTGCCGGAACCGGGGGCGACCGACGTCATCGCGGGAGGCGTCGCCCTCGATGTCATGGACGACGTGCTGCGCGATCTCGTGCACCTCGACCCGGTCGCCGCGCTGCCGGGGATCGCCGCGCCGATCCTCTTCGTGAACGGCAGGCTCGACCACGTGCGATGGCACGCCGCGCGCTACCTCCGCGCCGCCCGCGCCGCGCGGCTCGTGACGGTGCCGAAGGCGACGCACATGGTGTCGGTCACGCACCCGGACCGGTTCACGCGAGAACTGCTCGACGAATACCGCCGGGTCGCCGCTCCGTAGCGGCGATCGCAGGTGCGACTCGCCCCGCGTCGATTGCCGGATGTCTTCACCAACTGGTAATGTCACTGGTTGGCTTGCGCGCACCATTCGACTCGGGTGACACCCGGACCGGTGGAAGTGCGAAATGCAGCCGGACCCCGGTGTTCCAGGCCGTTCCGGGTGCCTGACAACTATTCGATACAACAGAAGGTAATCACGTGGCAAACATCAAGTCGCAGATCAAGCGCATCGGTACCAACAAGAAGTCGCAGGAGCGCAACAAGGCGGTGAAGAGCGAGGTCAAGACGGCCGTTCGTCTGACCCGCGAGGCGATCGCCACCGGTGACGCCGCCAAGGCCACCGCCGCTCTCGTCGTCGCCTCGAAGAAGCTCGACAAGGCTGCGAGCAAGGGTGTTCTGCACAAGAACCAGGCCGCGAACCGCAAGTCGGCCATCGCCAAGAAGGTCGCGTCGCTCTCCGCGTAACCCCTCAGGCCTCCGGGCCGCAGAGAGAAGGCCCCGTCATCGACGGGGCCTTCTCTCGTTGCCTCGGCCTCCGGGCGGCTCGGGAACGAAACCGTCAGTGCCGCGGGTCGACACCGCGCGAACTCATGAGCGCGACCATGACCTCGAGGGCGAAGACGGGGTCCCGCCCACCACCCTTGACGGCGGCATCCGTTTCGGCGAGGGCCGTGATGCAGCGGCCGAGACCGGTGTCGTCCCAGCCCTGGAGGTCGCGCCTCGCGCGATCCACTTGCCACGGCGCCATGCCGAACTGCGAGGCGATCTGGCCCGACCCCCCGCGTCTGCCCGAGACCTTGGCCATCGCGCGCAGCTTCATCGCGAACGCCGCGACGATCGGAACGGGGTCGGCCCCCGACGCGATCGCGTGCCGCAGCAACACGAGGGCCTCGCCGTGGCGACCGGCGATCGCCGCGTCGGCCACGGCGAAGGCCGATGTCTCCTGGTGCCCCGAGTAGTAGGTGCTCACGGTCTGTTCCGTGATCTCGTCGCTCGCGTCGGCGAGGAGCTGACGGCACGCGGAGGCGAGCTCGGCGAGGTCGCCTGAGAACGCCGACACGAGAGCGCGCACCGCACCCGTCGTGATGCGCCTGCCCGCCGCCGCGAACTCACCCGCCACGAACTGGGCCTTCTCCTGGTCGCCCTTGAGTTCGGTGCACACGATCTCGACGCCACCTCCGAGCCCTCCGCGGATGGCGTCGAGGAGCTTCTTGCCCCGCACCCCGCCCGCGTGCCTCAACACGAGGTAGGTGTCGGGCGCCGGGTCGGCGAGGTACGAGAGGGCGTCGACGATGAACGCGTCGGAACACTTCTCGACCCCCGTGACGCGGATGAATCGGGGCTCGCCGAAGAGCGACGGACTCGCGAGGGTGATGAGCTCGCCCGAGCCGTAGCCGTCGGCCTCGATGTCGTGGAGTTCGATCGTGGGGTCTTCGCTGCGCAACAGGTCGCGCAGACTGCGGATGGCACTGTCGGCGAGGTACCCCTCGGTGCCCGAGACGAGCACGACGGGCGCGGGACGGATGCGTGTCCAGTCGAGCTGCGGGATCGCGGCGGCACTCTTGGCTGTCTTCGCGGTCTTCGCGGCCACGCGTCTCCTCGGGTGTCGTCGGGTGTCGTCGGGTGTCGTCGGGTGTCGTCGGGTGGGTTCAGGTCAGCGACGCCCCCAACCCTAATCCGCATCGCCGACATCGTCCGAGCCGCTCGCGCGCTCGCTCCACACCGTGAGACGCCCGTCGCGCTGCTTGGTCACGAGCACGAGTCCGTGCCGATCCGTGCGCGCGACCGTGCCGCCGGTGCTCTCGACGATGTCGAGGGAACGCCTGCTGGGATGCCCGTAGTCGTTCTCGCCGACCCCGATGAGTGCGAGGGCGGCGGCGAGAGTGTCGTAGAGCTCGGCGCTCTGGTCGCTCGAGCCGTGGTGCGCCACCTTGACGACGTCGACGGGCGTGATCGCGTTGGCGCCCAGGAGCCTCCGCTGCGACTCTTCGCCGAGATCGCCGAGGAAGAGAGCGCTCGCACACGTAGCACAATCGCCGTTCCAGTGGATCACGAGACTCGCGTCGTTGCCCGCGGGTGTCTGCGCTCGCGAGGGGGGCCACAGCACACCCCAGGTCTGCTCCCCCAGAGTGCCCGTCTGCCCCGCACGGACCTCGTCGACGTCGGCTCCACCTCTCCGGAGGTCGAGGAGAAGCGCTTCGGCGTCGTCGTCGGGAGGACCCGTGAGCACGCGGGCTGCACGGCCGATGACCGCGGGCACCCCGCCCACGTGGTCGAGGTCGAAGTGCGTCAGCACGAGGAGGTCGATCGTATCGATCCCGAGATCCCCGAGGCACGCGTCGAGGAGGAGCGGGTCGGCACCGGTGTCGATGAGGGCGACCTCGCCCCCGTTGCGCACGACCATGGCGTCGCCCTGACCGACGTCGCACGCCGCGATCGTCCAGTCGTGAGGGCGATCGACGTGCTCGAGCACGCGCGAGGTCACGCCCGATGTCGAACCGACGACGACGCACACCGAGAGAACCGCCACGCCGGCGAAGCGGATCCGACGACGCTCCGACCGCAGCGCGAGAACGCCGAGGAGCCCGACGAGCGTGACGCCCGCGAGGGCGAGTGCGCCCGTGGGTCCCGGCGTCCACTCGACGGTCGCGAACGGTGACGCGGCGACCGCCGTCGCGACCGCCGCGATCCACGCCGCGGGCACCCAGGCGATCCACGCGAGTCCCGTCGCGACCGCGGGGATGACGGGCTCGAGAAGACACGCCGCGAGCCCGACGATGGTCGCGACGGGTGCCGCGGGAGCGGCGAGCACGTTGGCGAGGACGCCGAGCACGGGAATGGACGGTTCGAGGAGGATGAGCACGGGCTGACACGCGAGTTGAGCCGCGATGGGCACGGCGAGCACGACGGCGAGCGCGCGCGGCATGACGGTCGAGAGCACGTCGCTCACGGGCGCCGCGACGACGAGAAGACCGGCCGTGGCGAGCACCGACAGCACGAACCCGAAGTCGCGGGCGAGCCACGGATCGAGGGTGAGCAGCACGATCACCGCGAGCGCGAGCACCGGCAGGCCCCGCGAGGCCCGACCGGAGGTGATGCCGAGGAGCACGGTCACGGCCATGACCGACGCGCGGAGCACGCTGGGTTCCGGCGTGACGAGAATGACGAAACCTCCGAGCGCCACGACCGCGAGCGCGATCCGCGCGAGCATCGGAGCGCGCGCGGCCCCGGCGATCGCCATGACGAGCCCGACGACGATCGCGCAGTTCGCCCCGGAGACCGCCGTGAGGTGGCTCAGCGAGCTGGATTTCATCGCGCCGTCGAGGGTGTCGTCGACGGCCGAGGTGTCGCCGATCGAGAGGCCGGGGAGCAGCGCTCCCCCGTCTCCCGGGAGAGCGATCGCGAGATCGTGGAAACCCGCCCGCAGTGCGCTCGTCGCCGCGAGCATCCCCTCCGGTCGCGTGAGCACCCGGGACTCCCCCGGCGCGAACACGACGAACGGCGTCGCGTCGGCGGGGTCGGTCGACATGAGCGTGCCCTGGACCTCGAGGGTCGAGCCGAGCGCGACGCGGTCGCCCCCGTCGGTGCTCGGCGCGACCACGCCCCCGACGATCCGCACGGGCACCCGCACGATCGTCGACTCCGCTCCGATGTCTGCTCGCGTGGCCGTGGCGAGCCACGAGGTGCTCGCGCCGACGAGCTCTTCTTCCGAGGTCACGACGAGCGACACGAAGCGGCCCTCTCGAGCGGCGGCCTCGAGCGGTTCGGGCGACCGGTGCGGGGCGGTCGCGACAGCGCTCGTGACGATGAGGCCCGTGGCGGCCGCAGCGAGGGTGACGACAGCCAGGACTCCGCGCCGTCGGCCCGAGCGGAGTATCAGGACGGTCGCGGCACCGGCACCGGCGGCCCCGAACGCGACGACCGCCACGACCGCGAGGGCAGACGGGGCGCCGATGCTCACGGCCGTCGTGACCCACGCGACCGCCGCGGGCACCGCGAGTCGGGCATCCCCTCTCATATCGTCACGAGTGGCTCGAGGTCGGCGAAGGTCTTCTCGCCGATTCCGCTCACACTCAGGAGATCTTCGACCGACTCGAACCTGCCGTTGGTCTCCCGCCACTCGAGGATGCTCGCCGCCGTCGCCGGTCCGACACCCGGGAGAGTGTCGAGGGCCGCGGCGTCCGCCGTGTTCAGATTGACGAGAGCGTCGCCCCCGCCCGAACCGATGCCCGCGGGAGGAGAGCCTCCCGGGCCGGCGACGGGCGGGGCGTCGCCCACCGCGGGAATGACGATCTGTTCGCCGTCGGACACGAGTCGCGCGAGGTTGACACCCGCCCGGTCGGCATCGTCGGTGAACCCTCCGGCAGCGGCGACGACATCGACGGCACGAGCCCCGGACGGGAGCTCGTAGAGGCCGGGGTCGCTCACGGCCCCGAGGATGTGCACGAAGAGCGCACTCGGGGTGCCGTCGGAGCCCGTGGTGTCTCCCGACGGCGACCCGTCGGCATCCACTGCGTCCGATGGAGCCTGACCCGGCTCGATGACCGTCGTGCTGCCTCGGTGGCCGAGGGAGAACACGATGACCGCTGTCACCGCCGCGACGAGCACGAGCACGAGCACGGCACCGACGGTCGTGCGCACGCGCGACCGGGGCGCCGCGACGAGTCGGGCGGCCGAGGACATGTCGGAACGCTAGACCGGCGTGTGCCCCGGCACGCCCGCGAGTGCGACGCGGTGACTCACGCGGGCAGGATGTCGCTGGGGAGGGGCGGCTCGAGGCCGCCCCCCGGGTCAGCGGGTAACGATGTTGACGAGGCGCGGGGCGCGCACGACGACCGTGACGATCTCCCGCTCCCCTACCGCTCGCGTCACCCCGGCTGACGCGCGAGCGAGCTCCTCGAGCTCGTCCTTGCCGATCTTGGGGGTCACCTCGACGCGGTCGCGCACCTTGCCGTCGACCTGGAAGACGGCCGTCACGGCCTCCTCCACGAGCAGCACGGGGTTGGCCTTGCGCCAGCCGTAGTGCGAGACCGATGCGGGGTAGCCGAGCTTCTCCCACATCTCCTCCGCCGTGTACGGCGCGAAGAGGCTGAGTGCGAGAGCGACCGTCTCCGTCGCTTCCCGAACGGCGGGGTCGCCCGCGCCGGCCCCGGAGTCCACGACCTTGCGCGTGACGTTCACGAGCTCCATGAGGCGAGCGACGACGACGTTGAACTTGAACGACTCGACGAGCCCCGGCGCGTCGGCGAGGAACCGGTGGGTCGCACGACGCAACGCGACGTCGCCCTTCTTCCAGTCGACGTCGGGCGCGCTCGTCACATCATCGGCGAGACGCCAGGCCCGGGCGAGGAACTTCGCGGCCCCGGCGGGAGAGACGCTCTCCCAGTCGATATCGTCTTCGGGAGGGCCCGCGAAGACCATCGTGAGCCGGATGGCGTCGACGCCGTACTTCTCGATCTCGCCGCCGAGGCTCACCCCGCCCTTGCTCTTCGACATCTTCGAGCCGCCCGAGAGCACCATGCCCTGGTTGAGCAGCGAGCTGAAGGGTTCGGTGAAGCTCACGTATCCGAGGTCGAAGAGCACCTTGGTGATGAAGCGCGCGTAGAGCAAGTGCAGGATCGCGTGTTCCACTCCCCCGACGTACTGGTCGACGGGAGCCCACTTGTCGGCCTCCCTGGGGTCGAACGCCATGGAGCCGTCCTTCGGGTTCAAGAACCTCAGGAAATACCACGAACTGTCGACGAAGGTGTCCATGGTGTCGGGGTCGCGGAGGGCCTTCTCCCCCGTGACCGGATGCTCGACCTCGACCCACCCTGTGGCCGCTCCGAGGGGCGACGATCCCTTCGGCTTGAGGTCGAGACCCTCCGTCGGCGGAAGCACGACGGGCAACTGGTCTTCGGGAACGGGAACCAGCTCGCCGTCGGCACCGTGGATGATCGGGATGGGGGTGCCCCAGTAGCGCTGGCGCGAGATGAGCCAGTCGCGCAAGCGGTAGTTCTTCGCGGCGCGCCCCGTTCCGGCGGCGGTGAGCTGCTCGGTGACCCGGCGGATCGCGTTCGACTTGCTGAGCCCGTCGAGGGGCCCGGAGTTGATCATCCGTCCCTCGCCGACGAGCGCGACTCCCGTGCTCGCGGGGTCGAGTGCCGGCTGGTCGTCCGGCCAGACCGGCACACCCTCGTCGTCGAGCGGGATGACGGGGATGGCACCCGTGACGGGCGCGTTCGTGTCGAGCACGACGCGCACCGGGAGCCCGAACTTACGGGCGAAGTCGAGGTCGCGCTGATCGTGCGCGGGCACGGCCATGATGGCGCCGTGGCCGTAGTCACTCAGCACGTAGTCGGCGGCCCAGATGGGGATGCGCTCGCCGTTGAGGGGGTTGATCGCGAACCGACCGAGCGACACACCGGTCTTCTCGCGCGTGGCGTCTTGACGATCGATCTCGCTCGTCTTCTGCACCGCGGTGAGGTACTCGGCGAAAGCGTGTCTGATCTCCGGTGTCGCGTCGCGCACGAGTTCGGCGGCGAGGTCGGAGTCCGGAGCGACGACCATGAAGGTCACCCCGTGGAGGGTGTCGGGCCTCGTCGTGAAGACCGTGAGCTTCTCCTCCCGGTTCTCGATCACGAAGTCGACGTCGGCTCCCGCCGAACGACCGATCCAGTTGCGCTGCATCGTGATGACTTTCGCGGGCCACGACCCCTCGAGCTGGTTGAGGTCGTCGAGCAGACGGTCGGCGTAGTCGGTGATCTTGAAGTACCACTGCGTGAGCTTCTTCTTCTCGACCACGGCGCCCGAGCGGTCGGAGGTTCCGTCGGCGAGCACCTGCTCGTTCGCGAGCACGGTCTGGTCCACCGGGTCCCAGTTGACCCAGCTCTCCTTGCGGTAGGCGAGGCCCTTCTCGTAGAGCTTGAGGAACAGCCACTGGTTCCACTTGTAGTACTCGGGATCGCTCGTCGCGATCTCCCTGTCCCAGTCGACGGATGTCGCGTAGCGGCGCATCGAGGCCTTCTGCTCGGCGATGTTCGCATACGTCCACTCGCGGGGGTCGACTCCGCGCTTGATGGCGGCGTTCTCGGCGGGCAGTCCGAAGGAGTCCCATCCGACCGGGTGCAGCACGTTGAACCCCTGCTGGCGCCAGTAGCGCGCGACGACATCTGCGAGGGCGTAGGCCTCGCCGTGCCCCATGTGGAGGTCTCCCGAGGGGTAGGAGAACATGTCCATGATGTATTTGCGCGGGCGCTTGTCGTCGGGATCGTCGGTTGCGAACGGGCGGAGCTCTTCCCACCGTGCGAGCCACTTCTCCTGCAGGGCCGCGATGTCGTAGCCGCCCTGCTCGTCGTGCGTCTGGTCGTGTGCCATGAGTGTTTCCTTCGGTGCAAGGGGGTGTGGGCGACGCTGCGCCCGGTCAAGGCTACTAAACGCGCGGCAGCGCGTTTTCTCGTGCCCGCGAGCCGCTCTACCCTATGTTCATGGTCGCCGATCGTGATGTCGCACGCCGAACCTTCTCGTGGTCGTCCGGCGAGCTCGTCGAGCAGGCAGACGACGCCCCCGACACGCCCACCGCCGCGTGGCCCGTGGTGGCCGCGGACTCGTGGCTCGTGTCCGACGGCGCCGTCGCGGCGATAGCCGTGCACCGCGCTCGGTTCGACGCCGCGGTCGCGGCCGCGACAGGGCCCGGCGCCGGCCCTGACCTCGACCTCGACCTCGACGCGTTCTGGGGCGCGGTCATCGACCGTGTGCCCCTCGAGGGCGACTGGTTTCCCCGGGTCGAGCTGCGCGATACGGGAGGCGGCCTGCTCGCACGATTCATTCTGCGACCGGCGCCCGATCGCGCGCTCTCCGTCACGGTCGCGACACATCTCGGGCACGACCCGCGATCGACACCGACGGTCAAGGGCCCCGATCTCGAGGCTCTCGCGGCCGCGCGCGACGCGGGCAGGGCGCGCGGCGCCGAGGAGATCGTGCTGCTCTCTCCCGAGGGCCTCGTCGTCGAGGGCGGGTACTCGTCTCTCCTGTGGTGGCGCGGTGACACCCTGTGCGTCCCTCCCGCCGATCTCGAGCGCATCCCGAGCGTGACCGAGGCGTCGATCCTCGCCCTCGCGGCCGCCCTCGGGGTCGAGGTCATCCACGACCCGGCGACCCCCGCCGATCTCGACGGGCTCGAGATCTGGGCCGTCAACGCGCTGCACGGCATCCGCATCGTCGCGAGCTGGGTCGATGGACCCTCTCCCGCCGAGCTACCCGGGCGACTCGCGCTGTGGCGGGCGAGACTCGGCAGGTTGTCACGTCCGATCGGTACGGTGGCGGCGTGAATGACCTCCTCGGCACGATCCTCGATTTCGTGCAAGACGTCGATCCGGTGCTCCGCACTCTCCTCGCGGGCATCGGCATCATGCTCGAGACATCCGTGCTCATCGGCCTCGTCGTTCCGGGAGATTCGATCGTCATCGTCTCGGCGACGGCCGTCGACGGTGTGCTCGAGTACTTCGCCCTCCTCATCGCCGTCGTCGTCGGGGCCCTGTGCGGTGAGAGCATCGGTTTCGCCCTCGGGAGGTACTTCGGGCCGCGCATCCGCGCGAGCTGGCTGGGGGCTCGCATCGGCGAGAAGAACTGGGTGCGGGCCGAGAACTACCTCGGGCGACGAGGAGGCATCGCTGTCTTCATCTCGCGATTCCTGCCTGTGCTCCACTCGCTCATCCCGCTCACCGTCGGCATGAGCACGATGCGCTATCGCGTCTTCATGGCGTGGACCATCCCCGCGTGCATCCTGTGGTCCGCCGCGTACGTGTCCGTCGGTGCGGCCGCCGGGGGCACGTATCGCGAGCTCGCCGACAGCCTGCACGGGGCGGCCTACATCTTTGTCGGCATCCTCATCGCGTTCACCCTCGTGGTCGTCGTCGTCAAGAAGGTGCTCGAACGCCGCGAGGAGCGACACATGCTCGTCAACGACGAGGGGCCCGGTCGATAGTCGACCGAGCCCCTCGCGTGTTCTCATCCGATCGTCAGATGAGACCCTTCTCGTCGAGCCAGTCCGCCGCCGCGACCGACGGGGATGCCTGCTCGTCACCCTCGACCCGGTCGCGCAGCGCGATGAGGTCGTCGGTGGTGAGCTCGGCGGAGATGCCGTTGAGCACCTCGGCGAGTTCGTCGCTGTAGACGCTCGAGGCGAGGAGCGGAACGACGTTCTGCGCCGCGATGAGGTTCTCGGGGTCGTCGAGCACGACGAGATCCTCGGTGACGATCGCCGGAGACGTCGTGTAGATGTCCGCGACCTGAACCGTGCCGTCGACGAGCGCACGCACGGTGTCGGGTCCGCCGAAGTCCTCGATCGGGAGGAAGGTCACGTCGCCGGAGTCGGTGCCGACGCCGTAGACGTCGCGGAGTCCGGGGATCCCGTAGCCGAGGTCACCGAACTGCGGGTTGGCGCCGAGCGTGAACGGCACGAGCTCCGAGAGGTCGCCGATCGATTCGAGACCGAATTCGTCGGCGGTCTCCGAGGTGACGACGTAGGCGTCTTTGTCTTCGGCTTCGGCCGACTCGAGGATCTGGAGGTCGTCTTCGGCGATCGCGTCGACGAGCGCGGCATCGACGTCTTCGGTCGTGCGCTCCTCGAACTCGGTGTCGTAGTACGCGAGCAGGTTGCCGTTGTACTCCGGGATGAGGTTGATCGACCCGTCCTGGAGGGCGGGGATCGTCTGCTGGCGGGGCCCGATGTTGAACGAGGTCTCGACCTCGTATCCCTCGGCCTCGAGTGCCTGAGCGTAGATCTCACCGAGGATCTCACTCTCGGGGAAGGCGAACGATCCGACGACGATCGTGTCGCCGCTCGCGACATCGTCGGACGGGGCCGTGGGGTCGGCGCTGGAACACCCTGCGAGAGCGACGGTCGCTCCTGCCACGATCGCAACGAGCGCGACTCGGCCCTTCTTGTGTGCTGTGAACATCATTCATTTCCCTTCGTCGGTGGGCGAACCCACCTGCGCGAGCTGTCCGGTTGACTGCTCACGAAGTCTGCGTTTCTCTTCTCGCTTGTTCGGCGTGACACCGCGCGTGGCTGTCGCCCGCTGCAGCGCGGCGAAGACGGCGTCGAGCACGAGGGCGAGCGCGATCACGAGGATCGCACCGCCGAGGATGCGGTCGTAGTCGTTGAGCCCGATGCCGTTGGAGATGATGCGGCCGAGCCCCCCGAGCCCCGCGTAGGAGGCGATCGTCGCGGTCGCGACCACCTGCAACACCGCAGAGCGGATGCCGCCCACGATGAGCGGGAGCGCGAGGGGGATCTCGACCTGCACGAGGATCTGCAGCTCGGTCATCCCGTTGGCTCGGGCGGCGTCGATCGTCTGGCGGTCGACCGCTTCGAGCCCCGAGTACGCCCCGGCGAGCACCGAGGGGATGGCGAGGATGACGAACGCGAGGATCGAGCCGAGGAACGCTCCCACGGTGAACGACAGGAAGCCGCCGAGGAACATCGTCACGACGATGAGGACACCGAGCGCGGGGAGCGCCCGCGCGGCGCCGGTGACCGCGATCACGAACTGCCGCCCGCGACCGGTGTGCCCGATGTAGAAGCCGAGAGGCAGCGCGATGAGCGCGGCGATCGGCACCGAGATCGCGGTGTACGCCAGGTGCTCCAGGATGCGGTCGCCGATGGGGAAGGGGCTCTGCCCGCCCGGCGCCCAGTTCGCCGGGTCGAACAACCACTGCAGGGCGCTCATGATGAGATTCATCGGTCGACACCCCCCGAGTCACGCGCGGACGCCGAACCGGCGGGGGACGAACCGACGGGCGTGGGCGCCCGGGTGTCGGGGGCGACGACCGCGTCACCCGTCGCCGCAGCGATCTCCTTGCGGTTCCACGGGAGCAGCGCGCGCCCGACGAGCACGAGGATCACGTCGAAGACGATCGCGATGAGCGCTGTCATGACGATCCCGACGACGACCTCCTCGATGATGTCTCTCTGCCGACCGTTGAGGAACAGGTATCCGAGGTTGCGCGAACCGATGATGCTCCCCACCGACACGAGGGCGATCGTCGAGACCGAGACGACCCGGATGCCCGCGAGCAGCACGGGTCCGGCGAGGGGCAACTCGACGCGCCAGAATCGTGCCGCGGTGGAGAACCCCATCGCGCTCGCGGCGTCGACGGTCGCGGGGTTGACGGAGGCGAGCGCGTCGGCCGCGGATCGCACCATGACGGCGACGCCGTAGATCGTCAGGGCGACGATGATGTTCGTCTCGTCGAGCACACGGGTTCCGATGATGACCGGGAGGGCCACGAAGAGCGGCAGCGACGGGATCGTGTAGAGCAGGCTTCCGCTCGTGATGACGATCGAGCGCAGTGTCGCGTTGCGGTTCGCAAGCCATCCGAGGGGAATCGCGAGCACGAAGCTCAGCACGATCGGGATGACCGCGAGTCGGATGTGCGTCAGCGTCACCTCGAGGATCAGGTCGATGTTCGACAGCGCCCAGTTCACGACGCGTCCGCACCCTGCGCATTCGCACCCGGCGCCGTTCGGCCGGCCTTCGCCTCGGGGTTCGGCGCGAGGATACCCGCCGGTCTGCCGTCGCGATCCACGACGAGGGTGGTGCCGTTGTCTCCCACACGCTCCTGCAGGTGGAGCTCGCGCTTGCCCTTGTCCGCCCCGATGAAGCTCGCGACGAAATCGTCTGCGGGGTTCGCGAGGATCTCGCCGGGCGAGCCCGCTTGCGCGATGACCCCGCCCTTCTTGAGGATGACGACCTGGTCGGCGAGCGTGAATGCCTCGTCGATGTCGTGTGTCACGAAGACGACCGTCTTGCCGAGTTCGCGCTGCAGCCTGTTGAGCTCGACCTGCAGGTCGGCACGCACGATCGGGTCGACCGCGCCGAAGGGCTCGTCCATGAGCAGGATGTTCGGGTCGCTCGCAAGCGCCCGCGCGACACCCACGCGCTGTTGCTGACCGCCGGAGAGCTGCCGCGGATACTTCGTCGCGAGCGAGCGGTCGAGGCCGACCTTGTCGAGCAGGTCGAGCGCTTCGGCTCGCGCCCGGGCTTTCGGAACGCCGTTGAGCACGGGGACCGTCGCGACGTTGTCGACGACCCGGCGGTGAGGCAGGAGCCCCGCGGCCTGGAGGACATACCCGATGCTGCGTCGCAATCCGACCTTGGGCGTCTGGGAGATGTCCACGCCGTCGATGAGGATCTGCCCCGACGTCGGTTCGATCATCCGGTTGATCATGCGGAGGATCGTCGTCTTGCCGCAGCCGGACGATCCCACGAAGACCGTGGCCTTGTGCGACGGGATCACGAGGGAGAAGTCATCTACCGCGACCGTTCCGTCAGCGAACTGCTTTGTCACCGAGCGGAACTCGATCATAGGTGGGCTCATTCCTCGTGGGTTGTCACGAATCGACACGTGCCGGAGGAACAACATAACCACTTCGAGCGAGAGACCGGCAAACGACGCGAGCCTCTCGCAGCGATCTGTGATGTTTCGCAGGCTCCCGCGGCGAGGGGGTTCGCGAATCGGCCAGCGGACGCCGACGAGTCGGCATCCGGCCCCGAGGGGGGCTCAGGCTGCCGGGAACCGCGACAGCAGATAGTCGCGTGGAGCCGATCTCGCGGCGGCGACGAAGACGTCGTCTCCCTCGCCGTCGAACGCGAATGCCCGAGCGACGAGCGCGTCGCAGATCTCGATCGCGACCTCGAGCGCCGGCTCGATGTCACTCGACTCGAGTGCGGATTCGGAGCGGAGGATGTCTGCGACGCGCGACGCGATCACGGCGTTCGCCGCGACCTCCGTCTCTCGAGGGCGGAGGTCGAGGACATCGCCGAATCGCAGCGAGCGGAACCCCGGTTCGACACGGCTCTGATCGATCCAGAACTCGACGAGCGCGTCGACCGCCGCCGTCCACGATCGCCGCGCGCCCGCCTCGATCGCGGGCACGCCGTCGGACTCGAAACGCTCCATCGCTCGGGCCGCGAGTGCGTGGAGCACCGCGATGCGCTCGGGGAAATACCGGTAGACGGTTCCGATGGAGGAACCGGCGCGCTCGGCGATCATGGCCGTCGTGAGCCTCTCGTACCCCGACTCGGCGATGACCGCGGCGGCCGCGTCGAGCAGCGAGGTCAGTCGGGCATTGCTGCGCGCTTGCACGGGGGCGTTGCGCAACAGAGGCACGCTCGACGGGGTTTCGGAGCGGGCTGCAGTCGACACGGCGACTCCTTTGTTCGGGGAGCAGAATTGCTTGCGCAATACGTGTGGATGATACCGCTTCGAACTGCGTGAGACCCTCATCGGCGCCCTCCCGGCGCCCCCGTCCCGCCCCGTGCCGCCTGAATACGGGGGTGGCGCGTGAAAGACTGGCCGCATGGCGAAAACTCGACAGGGCGTGCCCACTGCGGCGGCCGCGGCGGAGCCCATCATCCACTTCGCCGCACGCATGGAGGACTCCTTCCACGACTTCCGCGAGAAGCGGGCGCGCCGTCGCGGCCTCGAGCCGACGGTCATCCCTTACACGGGGTATGGAGCGCCCGGGTGGGTGCGCGTGCTCGGTCGCGTTCTGCTCACGACCCGGTCGGTCAAGAACGGGGGTTACGCGAGCATCCGCGGCTGGCGCAGCTTCACGAGCGTGCCCGTGACGGATGTCGACGTGGTCGTGACGATCGACGGCACGGAGCACGCCGTGGTCGCCGACCGCGGCGGCGTGATCGACGCGCGCATCGAGGTCGAGCTCGCGCCGGGCTGGCACACCGCGCAGATCACGTGCGAGGGCTCCGACCCTGTCGACGCTCCCGTGTTCGTCGTGGACACGAGCGTCGACTTCGGCATCATCTCCGACATCGACGACACCGTGATGGTCACCGCCCTCCCCCGCCCGTTCCTGGCAGCGTGGAACACCTTCGTCGTCAACGAGCACGCGCGCAGACCCGTCGCGGGAATGGCCGTGCTCTACGAGCGCCTCACGCGCGAGCATCGCGGCGCTGCGGCGATCTACCTCTCGACGGGCGCGTGGAACGTCGCCCCGACCCTCACGCGCTTTCTCTCGCGCAACCTCTACCCCGCGGGTCCCCTGCTCCTGACCGACTGGGGGCCGACCCACGACCGCTGGTTCCGGAGCGGCACCGACCACAAGAGGTCGACCCTCGAGCGACTCGCCCATGAGTTTCCGAGCATGAAGTGGCTTCTCATCGGCGACGACGGCCAGCACGACGAGACGACCTACGGCAACTTCCTGGAGAGTCATCCCGAGAACGTCAAGGCCGTGTGCATCCGGCAGCTCTCGACGAGCGAGGCCGTGCTCGCCGGTGGGCGGTCGAGGGCGGAGGCCCGCACCGTCGAGGGTCACGCGCCGTGGTTCTTCGCCCCCGACGGCGCGGGGCTCGCCGAGCAGCTGGAGAAGGCCGGAATCCTCTAGCGCGCGGGCGACGTCACGGCGCATCTCCGGCGGCGAGGGTCGCGCGTCACCAGCCGAGCGTTCCGGGCGCCCCCTTGAACGGGCCGACGACGGTCGAGGTGATCCAGCCGCCGTAGAAGTCGCCGTCCTGCGCGGTGACCGTCTCGTCTCCGACGGTGCAGCGGTCCATCCGGCCGGGATAGACGGCGATGGTCCCGGCGAGCGAGGTGAACGCGGGGGTCGGCGTCGGGTAGGTCCACGCGGCGCTCTCCGCGACGACGTCTCCTCCGCGCACGCTCAGGTAGCGCGCGCGCCCCTTGAACTCGCACCACGAACTCCCCGGGGCGGGTTCGAGGCTCCCCGCAGCGAAGTCGTCCTCCGGAATGTAGAAGACGGGCGGATGACTCGTCTCGAGCACGCGCTGAGCGCGAGTGGTGTCGGCCACGAGAACACCGCCGAGGGTGATGGTCACGCGATCGTCGACCGCTTCGACTCGCGGAGGCCGCGGGTAATCCCACACCGATTCCTGGCCGGGTCCGGGTTCGGTCCGCACGATGCGCTCTCGTCTCATGCCGCGAGGTTATGCCTGTCGGCGGCGATCCCCCTGGGAGTCCGCGTCGGAACGGCGATAGGGAGCGAGGGCGAAACCGTCGTTCCAGACCTCGGGTCCTTTGGACCCCGCGGCGTAGTCGTCGAGGGCGACCGAGCCCGAACGCCAAGCGGCGAGCACGGGTTCGACGATGCGCCAGCACTCCTCGACCGCATCCGAGCGCACGGAGAGTGTCGGATCTCCCGACAGGATGCCCGCAAGCACCTCTCCATAGGGTCCGAGGTCTCCCGCGCCGAACTCCGTCGCGAGACTCACGCTGTCGAGACTGAACGGATCACCCTCGCCGTTGATGCTGATGTCGAGCTCGACGCGATCGGGCGTGAGCGCGATGCGCAAGCGCTCGGGCCCGGCTTTGCCCTCGAACCCATACGGCAGGTGCGGGACCTCTTTGAAGGTCACGATGATCTCTTTGCGCATGTCGTCGAGAGCTTTGCCGGAGCGGATCACGAAGGGCACCCCCGCCCACCGCCAGTTGTCGATCGCCACGACGATCTCCGCGAGGGTCTCGGTCTCGTTCGCGGGTTCGACGCCGTCCTCGGTCTCGTATGCCGGGAGGCCTCTGCCGTCGATCGTGCCCGCGGTGTACCGCGCGCGGCGAGAGGACGCGACGGCGTCGTCGTCCCAGACGCGCGTCGCCCGCAGGGCCTGCGCCATCGCCCCGCGCAGGTCGTCGGCGTAGACGCTCGACGGCGGCTCGATGGTCGCGAGAGCGAGCACGAGCAGCAGGTGGCTCTGAATCATGTCGACGAGGGCGCCGGCCTTGTCGTAGTAGCCCGCCCGGCCCTCGAGGGCGAGGGTCTCGTCGAAGACGATCTCGACCCGCTCGATGTGCTGGCTGCTCCACAGCGGCTCGAAGATGCGGTTGGCGAACCGCAAGCCGAGCAGGTTGAGCACGGTCGACTTACCGAGGAAGTGGTCGACGCGGTGGATGCGGCTCTCGGGAACGAGCTTGGCGAGCTGCGCGTTGAGCTGCTTGGCGCTCTCGAGGTCGGTTCCGAAGGGCTTCTCGAGAGCGAACACGGTGTCATCGGGAAGCGACACGCCCTCGAGCGCCGCGCACGACGCGATCGTCACGGCGGGCGGGAGCGCGAAATAGAGGGCGGGCACGCCCACACACTGCTCGAGCAGGGCGGCGAGGGCGGCGGCATCCGTCACGTCCGTCTGCACGTAGACGGTCGACTCGAGGGCGGCATCGACGAGGTCGCCGCTCGCACCGCTCGCCGCGAACGACGCGCTCACGCGCTCCTTCCACGCCTCGGGGCTCATCTCGTCGAGTCCGGCGCCGACGAGCTGCACGGGCAGACCGCGAGCGCTCGCGAGGTATTGCGCCACGCCCGGGAGGAGGAGGCGCGCTGTGAGGTCTCCCCCGGCGCCGAGGATGACGAACGAGCGTGTGGGAGATTCCATCCGACAACGCTAACTGGTTGGATGAGCGGATGCCTTCCCCGATCGAGGACTACGCGCTCATCGGCGATTGCCGCACCGCGGCTCTCATCGCTCGCGACGGCAGCATCGACTGGTTGTGCCTCCCGAGGTTCGACTCGGCGTCGACCTTCGGGGCTCTCCTCGGCGACGACACGCACGGTCGGTGGTTGCTCGCACCCGCGGGCGTCGTCGTCGAGACCTCGCGGCACTACCTCGATGACACCTTCGTGCTCGTGACGCGCTGGGTCACCGCGACGGGCGAGGCCGAAGTGACCGAGTTCATGCCGCGAGGCGACCACCACACCGACGTCGTGAGGCGCGTGCGGGGTGTGCGCGGAAGCGTCGAGTTCACGCACGAACTCTCCGTGCGATTCGACTACGCCGCCGCGCTCCCGTGGATGCGGCAGACCACCTCCGGGCACGGTCGACACGCGCTCGTCGCGATCGCCGGCCCCGACGCTCTGTGCGTGCGGGGCGGTCCGCGGCTGCACGCAGACGGTGACAGCCACCGCGCATCCTTCACGGTCACCGAGGGTGAAGTCGTCGATCTCGAGCTGCGGTGGTTCGCCTCGCACCGGGAGACCCCCGGCCCTGTCGACGTCGACACCGCCCTCTACGCGACCGTCGCGTGGTGGCGCGAGTGGGCGGCCCGGTGCTCCCCGACTCCCGGCTACCGCGACGAGGTGCACCGATCGCTGGTCGTCTTGCGTGCGCTCAGCCACTCCGACACGGGCGGCATCGTCGCGGCCGTCACGACGAGCCTCCCCGAGCAGTTCGGCGGATCACGCAACTGGGACTACCGCTACGTGTGGTTGCGCGATGCGGCGCTCACCCTCCACGTGCTCCTCGACCACGGGTTCACCGACGAGGCCCAATCGTGGCGGGGATGGTTGCTGCGGGCGATCGCGGGCGACCCCGAAGACGTGCAGATCATGTACGGCATCGCGGGCGAGCGTCGCCTCACCGAGCGCGAAATCGACTCCCTCCCCGGGTACGACGGAGCGAGCCCCGTGCGCGTCGGTAACGACGCCTTCGAGCAGTATCAGGCCGATGTGTTCGGTGAGGTCATGATCGCCCTGCGCGAAGCACGCAGGGTCGGCATCGAGGAGACGCGCTTCTCCTGGCCTCTGCAGCGTGCGCTCATGACGGTCGTGGAGGCGAACTGGCAGCGCCCCGACAACGGCATCTGGGAGGTGCGGGGGCCGCTGCGCCACTTCACCCACTCGCGCGTCATGCTGTGGGCCGCGGTCGATTGCGCGATAGAAGCGGTCGACGTGCACGGGCTCGACGGGCCGGTGGACCGGTGGCGACGATTGCGATCGGCGATCCGCGACGAGATCGAGGCCCACGGATTCGACGCGGAGCGCGGAACCTACACGCAGTACTACGGGAGCACCGGTGTCGACGCCTCCCTGTTGCAGCTCGCGCAAGTCGGGTACCTCGAGGCGACGGACCCGCGGATGCTCGGCACCGTCGCCGCGATCGAGAGCGAGCTCATGACCGAGGGCGTGCTCGCGCGCTACAGCACCGACGGAGGCGTCGACGGCCTCGAGGGCGGTGAGCATCCGTTTCTCTGCTGTTCGTTCTGGCTCGTCGAGCAGTACGCGCGAAGCGGACGCGTCGACGACGCCCGAACGCTCATGGAGCGCTTGCTCTCGTTCGCCAACGATGTCGGCCTCTTGAGCGAAGAGTACGACGTCGGCGCGGGCCGGCAGGCGGGCAACACCCCTCAGGCGCTCACCCATCTCACGCTCGTGCGGGCGGCCGACGCGATCGCCGCCGCGGCCGCGGGGATTCCCGCCGTCACGCACGGCTGACCCGAGACGCCGCGGGCGCTCACGTGCGCACGAGGGCCTTGACCGCGGTCCGCTCGTCCATGGCGCGGTACCCCGCCGCGATGTCGTCGAGGCTCACGGTCAGGTCGAAGATCGCCGAGACGTCGAGAGAGCCGGCGAGCACGTCGGGCATGAGCTGCCGGATGTAGCGCGCGACGGGTGCCGGGCTGCCCTTGACCCCGATGCCCGCACGGAAGAGCCGGGAGACCCCGAGGTCGCGGACGCCGTGGGGCACTCCCACGAACCCGACGTCACCGCCCTTGCGCACGGCTCCGAGGGCCGTGCCGAACGCGTCGTCGGTGCCGACGCACTCGAGCACGCTGTCGGCGCCGAGATCACCCGTGAGGTCCCGCACGCGCGCGACCGCCGCGCCACCGCGGGCCGCGACGACGTCGGTCGCACCGAAGTCACGCCCGACGGCCGCGCGATCCGCTCTCGTGCTCACGAGGATGATGCGCCCGGCACCGAGCCGCCGGCTCGCCGCGACGCCGCACAGCCCGACCGCACCGTCACCGACGACGACGACCGTCGAGCCCGGCTCGACGCGCGCACACAGAGCGGCGTGGTGGCCCGTGCTCAAAACGTCGGTGAGAGGCAGGAGGGCCGTGAGCATCGAATCGGTGAGACCGTCGTCGGGGACGGCGAAGCAATTGACGTCGGCGAACGGAACCCGGATCTTCTCGCCCTGCCCGCCGTCGTAGCCGCCGCGCCCCCACGCGACGGCGTTGCGGCACGCGACCGGGAAGCCCGCGAGACACTCGGGGCACGTGCCGTCACTCGCCGCGAAGGGCAGGAGCACGATGTCGCCGACCGCGACCGATCGCACGTCGCGGCCGACGGCCTCCACGACGCCCATGCTCTCGTGTCCGATCCGCGAGCCGCGGATGACGTCGTTGATGCCGCGATAGTTCCACAGATCGCTCCCGCAGACGCTGCTGCGCGTGATGCGCACGACGGCGTCCCGCGTGTTCGACAGCTGGGGGTCGGGGACCTCCGCGACGCGGATGTCGAACGGAGCGTGGAGGATCGCTGCCTTCATCCGCTCACCCTACCCGCGGGCTTAGCCTGAGGGGATGCGCTCCCTCGCCCTCTTCCGCCAGGCGACGAGGGGACCGCTTCTCCAGGTGCTCAAGACCTCGGTCGCCGCTGTTCTCGCGTGGATCGTCGCGAGCCTCGCGCTCGGTGAGCCGCTCCCGATCTTCGCCGCCATCGCGGCTCTCCTCGTCGTGCAACCGAGTGTCAACCAGTCTCTCGCCAAGGGGGTCGAGCGCAGCATCGGCGTCGTGCTGGGAGTGCTCCTCGCGGCGCTCGCCGGTGCCGTCTTCGGTGCCGCGACGTGGGTCATCCTCTTCGTCATCGCGGCGTCGCTGCTCATCGCGTGGGCCCTGAAACTGACGCCCGGTTCATCGAACCAGATTCCGATCAGTGCGATGCTCGTGCTCGCCCTCGGCTCGCAGACCCCCGGTTACGCCGTCGAGCGCATCGTGGAGACCATCATCGGGGCGACGCTGGGGCTCGTCGTCAACGCACTCATCGTGCCGCCCGTGCGCGTGGCCCCCGCGCGGCTCGCGGTCGAACGGCTCACCTCGGCGCTCGCGCGGGCGTTCGACGACCTCGCCGGGTCCCTCCTCCGGGCGCAGACGCGCTCGGACCTCGACGCGCAGCTCGAGCGGGCGCGGGCCCTCCGCGACCTGCTCGAGACGGCGCGCACCGCGCTCGACGACGCCGACGAGTCCCTCGCGCTCAATCCCCGGGCCGCCCGGCATCGCGAGTCGATCGCGCGCGACCGGCGCCTCACCGAACGGATGTCGCCGCTCGTGACCCGCGTGATCCTCATGACGCGCGCGGTGCACGACACATTCACCCCGCGAGACCACTCCGACCCGGTGCTCGAACGCATCGCGACCGAGCTCGAGCGCGTGGCCCACGACGTCGAGCTCGTCGCCCGACGCGACGGCGCGACGGGACCCCGCATCACGCGCACCGGTCGCGGAGCACCCGCCCCCGACGGCGCGTCGGCGACTCCCGGCCCCGCCGACATCCCGGCCCTCACGGCACCTCTCGTCGTGACGAGCCCCGACCCGGAGAACTGGATCCTCATCGGGTCGCTCATGGAAGACCTGCGGCGCGTGCGCGAAGAGATCATCGGAGCCGAGGATCGCTGACGTGTGGAACGGCCACGCCGGCGACGGTCGATCCCGGAGCGGCACTGACCCTGTCACCGAGCCCTACGCGGAGTGGGACCTCGACATCGACCCTCGCGCGTTCGATCTCGTCGCGTCGACGGTCGTGAGCGAGCTCGGATCGTGCGTGGCCCGTCATCACGCGACCCGCACGGGCGAGCACGCGACGATCTTCCTGCACGGCGCCGCGGGCACGTGGACCACGTGGACGCCGCTCCTGCGTGCGGCGGCCGCCGAGGGTGTCGCGGTCGCCGATCCCGTGCTCGTCGACCTCCCCGGGTGGGGCGATGCCGAGCTCACGCGAGACGAGAGCGTCGTGAGCATCACGGCGGTCGCCGCCCTCGTCGCGCAGGCAGCGCGGTCCCTCGGCTACACCTCGTGGACCGTCATCGGCCACTCCCTCGGTGGACTCGTCGCGATGCAGCTCGCGGCGCGATCGCCGCACGAGACCGCGGGCGTCGGCATGATCTCCGGCACGACCTTCGCGGTCATCCGCAGCGTGGAGCACCCCGTGCGCCACTTCCGCGACGTGCCCGCCTTCACGATGCTCCTCGGGGTCATGAGATCGCTCGCACGATTCGGCGTCGTCGGTCGGCGCCTCGTCGTGCTCGTCGGACGCACGGGCCTCCTCCGCGTGATCTTCGCTCCCCTGTTCCGTCACGCTCGGCGCATCCCGCGATCGCTCATCGAGGCGACGGCGCGCGACCTGCGCCCGCGCTCCTTCGTGATCGCCGCCGACGCGACGCGCGGCTACGACCCCCGCAGCGAGTGGAGCACCATCCGGTGTCCCGTGCGCGCGACCCGGGGCGACCGTGATGTCTTCGTCACGGATCGTGATCTCGCGGAACTCGAATCCGCCGTTCCCGGGAGTCGGGTCACGGTCATCGAGGATTGCGGTCACTTCGCGACCATCGAGCGCCCTCGCGCCGTGTTGCGCGCGCTCGGCCTAGCATGAGCGGATGTCGTCGACCATCGGCGCCCTCGCACGGGCGACGCACCCCGGGCCCACCGTCGTCGTCACTCTCGTCACCGTCGTGCTCGCGATCGGCGTGGGCCTCGAGCCCTGGCGGATCGGGGTGCTCGGAATCGCGATGCTCCTCGGGCAGGCATCCGTCGGGATCTCGAACGACTGGATCGACGCCGATCGCGATCGCACGGTCGGGCGCACCGACAAGCCCGTGGCGACGGGAGCCGTGTCGGCCGCGGTCGCTCGTAGCACCGCCATCGGCGCGGCCATCGTCGCCGTCGCCGCGAGCCTCCCGCTCGGAGTGCTCGCGACCGTCGCGCACACGGTGTTCATCGCCTCGGCGTGGCTCTACAACGCGGGGCTCAAGCGCACTCTCGCGTCGCTCGTTCCCTACCTCGTGAGTTTCGGTCTCCTCCCGGCGATCGTCACGCTCTCGCTCGCTCAGCCCGCGTGGCCCGGCGCATGGGCCCTCGGTGTCGGTGCGGCCCTCGGCGCGGCCGCGCACTTCGCCAACGTGCTTCCCGACCTCGACGACGATCGGCGCACGGGCGTGCGCGGTCTCCCCCACCTCCTCGGCGCGCGCACGACGGGAACCCTCACGTGGATCGCTCTCCTCGCGTCGGCGACCCTCGCTCTCGCCGGGCCATCCGACGGTGCTCCCGTCGCCGTCGTCGTGGGGTTCGGAGTGCTCGTCGGCATCGCCGCCGTGGGTCTGACCCTCGCCCTGACTCGACCGCCCTCGCGCACCCAGTTCCGCCTCATCATGCTCGCCGCCCTCGTGACCGTCGGGATGCTCGCGCTCGTGGGAGACCGCCTCGTCGCCTGACCGGGTCGGGTGCCTCCGAGCCCGCGCGCGGAACAGCGCGTCGCGCCTCTAGCGCTGCGGGTGCTCGGGCAGGGGGATCGACCCGGTCGTCGGTGCACTCCGACTCGGCGTTCGGCGGATGCCGATGGCCGACACCGTTCCGCCCGCGAACAGCAGAGCGGCCGTCCAGACGAGCCCGCGATGCAGGCCCTCCACGTCGAGTTGAGCACCGACGATGACCCCCACGACCGCGACGGCGATGAGCCCCGCGACGCGCGACACGGCGTTGTTGACCGCGGAACCGATGCCGGCTTGACGCTCGCTGATGGACCCGAGAATCGCGGCAGTGAGAGGGGCGACGGTGATGGAGAGCCCGAGACCGAACACGAGCACGCCCGGGAGCACCGTCGTGAGGTAGGGCGCATCCTCGTCGATCGCGAGCATGAGCAGGTATCCGATGCCCGCGACCATCGGCCCCACCGACATGAACAGGCGCGGACCGTATCGACCGGCGAGCGAACCGAACAGGGTCGAGAGAGCGATGTTCATGAACGTCACGGGCACGAAGGCCGCACCCGCGAGGGTCGCCGAATACCCCGCCGACTGCTGCAGGAAGACCGCGACGATGAATCCCCCGAGCGAGAGGGCGGCGTAGACGAAGAACGTCGCGATGTTGCCGACAGTGAAATTGCGGACGCGGAAAAGCGAGAGCGGCATCATGGGCTCTCGAGCGACACGCTGACGCCACACGAACGCGACGAACGAGGCGATACCGACCACGAGGGGCACGACGACGACGGGGCTCGACCACCCGAAGTTCGCCTGCTCGATGAGCGCGAAGACCGGGGCGCCGATCCCGACGACGCCGAGCACGGCTCCCCCGAGGTCGACGGACCCCGAGCGGTCCCGGGTGTCCCGGTGATCGACCATCGCGAGCAGAACGAGAGTCACGGCGATGGGCACGACGTTGATCCCGAACACGAGCCGCCACGACAGGAAGTCGACGAAGAGCCCGCCGAGGATCGGGCCCGCGATGAACGCACCGCTCGTCCACGCCGTCCAGGTGCCGATCGCCTTCGCCTGGGCGGCACCGCGGAACGCCGAGAGGATGAGGGCGAGCGAACTCGGAACGAGCAGCGCCCCCGCGACGCCCTGGAGCCCTCGCGCGACGATGAGGATCTCCGCTGTCGGCGCGACGGCGCACAGCACCGACGTGAGGCCGAAGCCCACGAGCCCCCAGCGCAAGACGAGCACGCGCCCGTAGACGTCGGAGAGCGACCCCGCGACGAGGATGAGCGAACCGAGAGTGATGAGGTAGGCGTCGACGACCCACTGCTGCGTCGTGAGCCCCCCGCCGAGGTCCTCGCCGATGGCGGGGAGGGCCACATTGATGACCGAGCCGTCGAGGAACGCGACGAAGGACGCGAGTACCGCGATCGTGAGAATGAGGCGCTGATCCCGGGTCACAGGGACAGTATGCCCCCGGCCACTCCCCGCGAGGGCGATCGCTAAGCTGAGCGTCGATCGACCGCGATCGACATCGACAGGGTGGTGCCACATGGGCTTCTTCAACTCCGGGTTCTCGGGACGACGCCGACCGGACACACCGGGTCTCCCTCCCGGCCAGTACGTCACCGAGAGCTTCCCCGTGCTCTCCGCGGGGCCGACGCCGCGCATCGACACCGACCAGTGGCAATTCACGATCACGACCGAATCGGGTGAACGCCACCGGTGGTCGTGGGACGAGATGCTCGCGCTCGGAGTCGAAGACGTGGCGACCGACATCCACTGCGTCACGAGCTGGTCGAAACTGGGCACGACGTGGCGCGGCGTTCCGCTCGACACGCTCTTCGCCGACGTCGACACGAGCGCCGAGTTCACGATGGCCTCGAGCTACGGCGGCTACACGACCAACCTGCCCCTCGCCGACCTCCTCGGCGGCAAGGCATGGATCGCCACGGAGTTCGAGGGCGAACCGCTCGAACCGGAGCACGGCGGTCCCGCGCGGCTGCTCGTTCCGCACCTCTACTTCTGGAAGAGCGCGAAGTGGGTCGCGGGCATCCGCCTGATGGAGAACGACGAACCCGGCTTCTGGGAGCAGAACGGTTACCACATGTACGGCGACCCCTTCCTCGAGCAGCGCTATTGGTGACCTGGTCCGTCGCGACGGTCGTCGCGGCGCGCATCGAGACCGACCGCTCGCGCACCCTCACGCTCGACGTCGAGGGCTGGTCGGGGCACATCCCCGGTCAGCACGTGGATGTCCGTCTCACGGCGGAAGACGGCTACACGGCGGTCCGCTCGTATTCGATCGCGACCTCCGCCCTCTCGAGCCTCCTCGAGATCACCGTCGATCGACTCGACGACGGCGAGGTCTCGCCGTACCTCGTCGACGGAGTCGAGATCGGTGACCGGCTCGAGATCCGCGGGCCGGCGGGCGGATGGTTCGTTTGGAGGCGCGATCAGCCGGGGCCCGTGCAGCTCATCGGAGGGGGCTCGGGCATCGTCCCCCTCATGGCGATGATGCGCACCCACGCCGATGTCGCGAGCTCAGCCCCGTTTCGCACGCTCTACTCCGTTCGCTCCCCCGCCGACGCGCTCTTCCGACCCGAGATCCTCGAGCTCGAGCGGCGGGATCCCGCCCTCGATGTGACCTGGGCCTTCACGAGGAGCACCCCCGAGTCGTGGCCGACGGCTCCCGCGCGACTCGATGCCGCGAGCCTCGCGTCTGCGGTGTTCCCGCCGTCGGTCGGCGCTGCGGTCTTCGTGTGCGGCTCGACGCCGTTCGTCGAGAGGATCGCGACGATCCTCGTCGACGCCGGTCACGACCCCGCCCTCGTGCGCACCGAGAGGTACGGCGGGCTCACCTAGGGTTGAAGGATGCTCGACGCGCCCGACACGACCACCTCACCCCGTCGGGGGCGTCGCAGCGCAGCGCCCGAGGGCGGCCGCGCCGGCAGGGTGGGTTTTCCCCGCCTGGTGTGGGCCGCCGTGCTCTTCATGGCGGCGACGTCACTCACCTGGTCTGTCGCGATGCCGACCCTGCGCTCCGCCGACGAGTACGACCACGTCTCGGCGGCGATCTCGTGGTCGGAGACCGGGGAGTGGCCCGGATACAAGGAACTCCCGCTGCGCGCGGCCATCCCCGAGGTGTTCTCACCCGCGGGACTCCGCTGGGGCGAAGATCCCGACGTCATCGTTCGCCCGTCGCTCACCGACGAGAACGCGACGCCACGGTCCGAGCGCGTCTCGTTCGACGAGCTCACCCCGGGAGACCACCCGACGAGGATCAACAAGGCGGGTCAGCATCCCCCCGCCTACGCGATTCTCACGGGAACGGTCTACGGCGCCCTCCCCGACGGCATCGCCTTCGACCAGGCGATCCTGGCCCTCCGGGTCATCTCCGTCACGCTCATCACTCCCCTGCCTCTCATCGCCGCCGCGATCGCGCGACGGCTCGGCGCCCGTCGAGGCGTGATCGCGGGCGCCGCGCTCGCCGTGTGCGCGGTTCCGCAGCTCGGCGCCTTCGGTGGCGCCGTCAACAACGACAACCTGCTCAACCTCGCGGCCGCACTCACCCTCCTCGGAATCGCCCACGTCGTCACGGGCGACCGCCGCTGGTGGGTCGGACTCGCCCTGGGGCTCGCGGGAGCGCTCGCGCTGCTCACGAAAGCGTGGGCGCTCCCTCTCGTCGCCGTCGCGTTCCTCGCCTACCTCGTCGCCGCGGCGCGCTCGCGGTCGCTGCGTCCGTGGCTCGTGTCGTTCTCCGCCTTCGTCGTGAGCGTGTCGCTCGGAGCGTGGTGGTGGGTGCGCAACGTCCTCGTCTACGGAACCGTGCAGCCCGCGGGTCATCGCCGCGAGCTCGAGGACGGCCCCCTCCCCGTCGGCGAGGTCCTCCCCGACATCGGTGCGGCCTTCGTCGAACTGTTCCCGTCGAGGTTCTGGGCCCAATTGAGCATCAAATACGGCTCCGAGGCGTTCCCGAACGTGCTCCTCCTCGTGCTCACGGCGATCGTCGCGATCCCCTTCATCGTCGGCCTCGTGCGGCCCCCTCGCGGCGTCCGCCCCCTCGACGTGATTCTTCTCGTCGTGCCGATGGTCATGACCCTTGCCATCCTCGTGCTCTCCGTCACGAGACTCACGATGCAGACCGGTGTCGTCGCGGGAGTGCAGGGGCGCTACCTCTATTCGACGATCACGGTGCTCGCTCTCGTCGTGGCCCTCGGACTCGGGAGGCTCTCAGGACGGCGTGCGGCGTGGATCGTGCCACTCATCCTCGGACTCGCGGCCCTCGCGCTCACCCTCGGAAGCGTGGCGCGGGGTCTGAGCTACCACTACGGCAGCCCCCGGTGGGGATCACCCCTCGCGACTATCGACGATGTCGTCGCGTGGTCGCCCGTCGAACCGTGGGTCACCATCCCCGTCTGGGGAATCCTCGCGGCGGCCGCGCTCTATCTGCTCGTCGAACTCGTCGTGAACACCGCGCGCGGCCGCGAGCTCGTCGAGCGGGAGAGTCGCGAACTCGACGTCATCGAGGCCGAACGCCGCGAGGCGCGCGTCGAGACCGCGCCAGACTCGGGGGTCAGCTCAGTTTCGAGTCGTCGCTGAGCACGTGCCACGTGCGGTTGTGGTAGACGAGCGGCCTCGAGAGGTCGGCGTCGGCCTCGGGGCTTCCGCGCTCGGGGGTCTTCGCTTCGAGAGCCTCGACGGCGAGCACGGTCGACGCACCCGCGTGCATGCGGTCGACGACCCGCCCGCGGATCCACACGGGGGCGTCGACGAAGTAGGGCTCACCCGTCTCGAGACGTGACCACAGCGACGTGTCGGCGAACCGATCGATGCCGCTCGTCGCTCCGAGCACCGCGATGGGCAATTGCGCCGCGGCCAGCAGGTGCACGACGACGGTCGACGCGCGCACGAGGGTCGGGGTGCTCGACGACTGCGCCGAGAGGGAGAACACGAGCAACGGCGGCTCGGCGCTCACGGAGAACACCGACGTCGCGGTGAGTGCGACGGGCCCCTCGCCCGCGTCGGCCGTCACGACGGCGACACCGGCGGGATGATTGCGGAAGGCCGCCTTGAACTCGTCCGCCGAGAGGACAGCTTCGCCGTCATCCAGCACGTTGATGCGGCCGGTGATCGCGGGGGCCGACTCGGAGTCGGTCGTGGCCGGGGTGTCGGAGGTCGTCATGCGTGGTCCTTCGTCGTCGCGGGGCATCAGGACATCCCGATCGATGTCACTCTGACTACTGCAACGCCCTCGGCGTCGGATTCTTCCAGGTCGACCGTCGCGGTGATCGACCAGTCGTGGTCGCCCTCCGGGTCGGCGAGGATCTGTCTCGCCTCCCACCGCCGCCCGGACTCCGTGACGACGAGCATCCGCGCACTGCGCGCGTCGGCATCGGTGCCGATGCTGTCGTGGTCGTCGAAGTAGGGGTCGAGAGCGCTCGCCCATGCCTCGGAGTCGAAGCCGACCGCCGCGTCGAGCTCGCCGAGGGCATCCCAGTCCTCTCGCGCGGCGAGCTGCACCCTGCGGAACATCTCGTTGCGCACGAGGATGCGGAACGCGCGGGCGTTGCCCGTGACACCCCGGGGCGTCGGCGGGAGGACCGACACGGTGCCGTCGGGGAGTTCCTCGGGGTGGGTGAGCTGCTCCCACTCGTCGAGGAGGCTCGAGTCGACCTGACGCACGAGCTCGCCGAGCCACTCGATGAGGTCGCGCAACTCGTCGTTCTTGATCTCCTCGGGGATCATCTGCCTCGCGGCGCGGTAGGCATCCGAGAGGTAGCGCAACACGAGTCCCTCGGATCGCGCGAGCTTGTAGAAGTTGACGTAGTCGACGAACGTCATCGCCCGCTCGTAGAGGTCGCGCACGACCGACTTGGGGCTCAGCTCGAAATCGCCGATCCAGGGCTGGGTGCTGCGATAGACCGCGAACGCCTCGTCGAGGAGGTCGCCGAGGGGCTTCGGGTGCGTGATCTGCTCGAGCAGTTCCATGCGCTCGTCGTACTCGATGCCCTCGGCCTTCATCGCCGCGACCGCTTCGCCGCGCGCGATGAACTGCTGCTGCGAGAGAACGGGCCGCGGATCGTCGAGGGTCGCTTCGAGCACCGACATCATGTCGAGCGCGTAGGTCGGGCCCCGCGAATCGGTCCCCTCGATGTCGGGACCCTCGGCCGGTTGCAGGAGGTCGAACACCGCGAGGGCGAACGGCGACAGCGGTTGGTTGAGAGCGAAGTCCCTCGGGAGGTCGACGGTCAGACGGATGCGCGCGCTCTCGCCGATCCCACCGCCGATCTGCTCCACGATCTCCGCGGTGCGCAGCGTTCGGTAGATGGCGAGAGCCTGCCTCGCGAGAGCGAGTTGGCGTGAGAAGGGCTCGTGGTTGTCGAACACGAGGTCGCGCGCGATCTGGAAGGCGTCGGCATCCGAACCGTCACCCGTGCGACCGATGATGTTGAGCAGCATCGCGTGAGTGATCTTCATGCTCGACGTGAGCTTCTCGGGCTCGGCGTCGATGAGCCGCTCGAAACTCGGGCGCCCCCACGACACGAACCCCTCGGGTGCCCTCTTGCGCACGACCCTTTTGAGCTTCTTCTGGTCGTCACCCGCCTTCGCGACGAGTCTCGCGTTCTCGATGTCGTGCTCGGGTGCCTGACAGACGACGCTCCCCGCGGTGTCGAACCCCGCGCGACCCGCCCGCCCGGCGACCTGATGGAATTCGCGAGCCGAGAGTTGACGCATGCGAGTGCCGTCGAACTTCGTGAGCGCGGTGAGGAGGACCGACCGGATCGGAACGTTGATGCCGACCCCGAGAGTGTCGGTGCCGCAGATCACGCGGAGCAGACCCTGCTGGGCGAGCTGCTCGACGAGCCTTCGATACTTCGGCAGCATTCCCGCGTGGTGCACTCCGATGCCCGCGCGCACGAGCCGACCGAGCGTTTTGCCGAAGCTCGTCGTGAAGCGGAACCCGCCGATGCGATCGGCGATGAGATCGCGCTGCTCGCGCGTGGCGACCTTGATGCTCGTGAGGGACTGCGCTCGCTCGAGGGCCGCGGCCTGCGAGAAGTGCACGATGTAGACGGGGCCCTGGCCCGTCGAGAGCAAGTCCTCGACGGTCTCCTGCGTCGGCGTCGTGACGTAGCTGTAGTGCAGCGGCACGGGCCGCTCCACACCCGTGATGACCGCGGTCTCCCTGCCGGTGCGCGCGGTCAGGTCGGTCGAGATCGTCTCGACGTCACCGAGGGTCGCCGACATGAGCACGAATTGCACGCGCGGGAGGGTCAGGAGCGGCACTTGCCACGCCCACCCGCGGTCGGGATCGGAATAGAAGTGGAACTCGTCCATGACGACCTGGTCGACGTCACTTGACGCTCCCCCGCGCAAGGCGACGTTGGCGAGGATCTCGGCGGTGCAGCAGATGATGGGGGCGTCGGGGTTCACGGCGGAGTCCCCCGTGACCATACCGACGTTCTCCGCGCCGAAGACCTCGACGAGCGCGAAGAACTTCTCCGAGACGAGCGCCTTGATGGGAGCCGTGTAATAGCTGCGCTTGCCGGCGGCGAGAGCGGCGAAGTGGGCGCCCATCGCCACGAGGGACTTGCCCGTTCCCGTCGGCGTACTGAGGATCACGTTCGAGCCCGACACGATCTCGATGAGGGCGTCGGCCTGGGCGGGGTAGAGCGGGAGGCCGCGGCCCTCGGCCCACTCCTCGAACGCCGTGTAGACGGCATCCGCGTCGTACGACTGCGCGGTGCCCCTCGCGACGAGCGAATCGAGGAGGCGATCAGGCACGGGGGTCGACCCCGCCGATCGTGCCTGCCCTGTCGACGCGACCGACCCTGCCCCACGCGCCGAGGGCGTAGTCCCAGAAGCCGTCGACGTCGAGCCGCACCGGCACGATCGCGTTCGGCTCTGCGGAGGCGAAGTCGACGACCGTCATGCCGGTCGTGTGGTGCCCCGCGGTCTCGACCTCGACTCGGGCACGCCGCGACTGGAACAGCTCGGGGTGGGTCACGTGGGCGACGGCGCAGACGTCGTGCACCGCTTGCCCGCGCCACTCGGCGTCGTCGGGATTGGTCCAGAACGTCGCGAGAGGCACGGCCAGATCGGTGCCGACGGGGCCGAGTTCGGCCATGCGCGCGAGGATCTCCGCGTCGGCGATCGCTTGCAGGGTGAGGTCGAGGCCGACCATGACGACGGTCCACCCCGCGGCGAAGACGATCTCGGCCGCCTCCGGGTCGGCGAAGATGTTGAACTCGGCCGCGGGCGTGGCGTTGCCCCGCGTGAACGAGCCGCCCATGATCACGAACGAGGCGACGCGCTCGACGATGCTCGGGTCACGGCGAATCGTGAGGGCGATGTTGGTGAGCGGGCCCGTCGCCACGAGGTGCACCTCGCCCGGTGCCGCGTCGATCTCCCGGATGATGAGGTCGACCGCAGACAGCTCGGATGCCGCGAGCTCCGCTTCGGGCAATCGCACGGTGCCGAGGCCCTCCGCTCCGTGCACGTGCTCGGCGTTCGCGGCGGGACGCGTGAGGGGTCCCTCCGCGCCCGCGGCGATCGGCACCGCGTCGAAACCGAGGTACTCGCGCAACCGCAGGGCGTTGCGCGTCGTGTTCGCGAGGCTCACGTTGCCGCCGACCGTCGTGACCGCCACGAGATCGATATCGGGGTCGCCGTGCGCAAGGAGGAGAGCGAGAGCGTCATCGAGCCCCGGATCGCAGTCGAGCAGGATTTTCGCCATGCCCCAACCGTGCCACAGTCCCCCGCTTCGATAGTCATCGCGGTGCTCGCTACACTCTGATGTGCCTTCTGAGACCCCCTCCGCCATCGACCCCGACGACCTCGAGACGACTCTCCGCGTGCTCGCGCAACTCGACACCCTCGAGGAGGACGACCCCGACTTCGTGCGGGTGCGTCAAGCGACGGCGCGCATGTTCAAGTCGGTCAAGAAGAACCGCCGCCTCGAGAAACGAGCGGTCATCGCGGATGCCGATCGCGCCGTCGTCGCGGCCACGGCGACGGGCGCCCCCGATCGCATCGACGACGAGACGCGCGGGGTCACTCTCGCCATCACGTCGGAAGAGCCGACGGCCGGCGAACTCATCAAGTCGAGGCCGTGCTACATCTGCAAGCAGCGCTACACGATCGTCGACCCGTTCTATCACCAGCTCTGCCCCGACTGCGCGCGCCGGTCGCACGCGAAACGCGACGCCCGCACCGACCTCACGGGCAAGCGGGCGCTGCTCACGGGAGGGCGCGCCAAAATCGGCATGCACATCGCGCTGCGGTTGCTGCGCGACGGCGCCCACACGACCATCACGACGCGGTTTCCCCGCGACGCCGTGCGCCGGTTCGCGGGCATGAGCGATTCGGCCGAGTGGTTGCACCGCTTGCGGGTCGTCGGCATCGACCTCCGCGACCCCGCGCAGGTGATCGGGCTCACCGACGCGATGGTCGCGGCCAGCCCGCTCGACATCCTGATCAACAACGCGGCCCAGACCGTGCGCCGGTCGGCGGGTGCCTACGCTCCTCTCGCGGATGCCGAATCCGCGCCGCTCCCCGACGGCCCGCTGCCCGAGCTCCTGACCTTCGGTCACACGAACGACACCCATCCGCACGCTCTCGCGGCCTCGGTCGCCGAGCATCCGCTCCTCGCGAGGGCCGCCGGCCCCAAGTCGCCGGGATTGAGCGGGGACGACCTCACGACGCTCGCGATGGCCGCGGGATCGTCGTCGCTCGATCGCCTCGCCGACGGCACCGCGATCGACGCGGGCGGCCTCGTGCCCGACCACGCCGACACGAACAGCTGGACCCAGGTCGTCGACGACGTCGATCCGCTCGAGATGCTCGAAGTGCAGCTCGCCAACGTCACGGCGCCGTTCCTCCTCGTCAGCCGACTCCGGCCCGCCCTCGCCGCCTCGCCCGCCCGACGGAAGTACATCGTGAACGTCTCGGCGATGGAGGGGGTCTTCTCCCGCCGCTACAAGGGTCCGGGGCATCCGCACACCAACATGGCCAAGGCCGCCCTCAACATGCTCACGCGCACGAGCGCCGGCGAGATGTTCGAGAGCGACGGCATCCTCATGACGAGCGTCGACACCGGCTGGATCACCGACGAACGACCGCACCCGACGAAGGTGCGACTCGCTCACGAGGGCTTCCACGCGCCCCTCGACCTCGTCGACGGCGCCGCCCGCGTCTACGATCCCATCGTCGTCGGGGAGGCCGGCACCGACCTCTACGGTGTCTTCCTCAAGGACTACGAGACGTCACCGTGGTGACGCGCGCGGAGGCTACGCGAGCCCCGGGATGAAGAGCGCCGCGAGGAGCAGCGCGAAGATCACGACGAAGATGATCGGGCCGACGACACGCACGATCTCGACCCACCGTCCGTGAGAGATGATCGACCGCGCGACACTCGACCCCGCCCCGAGCTGTTCGAGGTCGCGGACGACCGCGCGCCCCTCGGTCGCCGCCGCGATCTGCGTCGCGGCACCGAGCACGCCCGTCGCGAGCAGGATGCCCGCCGCAGCGAGCCGCACGACGAGCGGGGTGTCGGCGAGCCCCGCCTGCAGGAACGCGATCGTCGATGTCAGGAGAACGATCGGACCGAGCTGCGACACGATGATGTGCCAACGAGCACGCGTCCAGTGTGAGATGAGGTCGAGCTCGGTCATGGGCGGATCCGTTCTGCGCGGATGCCGTCACCCGCTGCTCACTCAGCGTACGACGGTCCACCGCCCGGTGACGGGTCCGGGCTTTGCTCCGGCCCCGCATGCGCTGAGGCCCCTCGCGTCGCAGTCGTGACGGGCCATCGGGTATTCTTCCCCACGACTGTTCTTTCACTGGGCAGACGTTCGGCGGAAGGGCCAACAATTGGGAAAGCTTCTCTACGGGATGTCGGGTGTCGAGATCGGTTTCGACGACCGGGTCCTCGCCCACTTGCAGGTCGTCATCGGTGCGAAACTCCGCCGCGGCGAGAACTTCTACTTCTCGTGGAAAGACGATCCGGCCGTGGGAGATGGGCGGAGCACCGTCTGGTTGAGCGAATCGATCCCCCTCTACTTCAAGTACAGCGGCGGCAAGATGCCCTCCCTCAACCGCGAGTGGATCGAGGCTCTCATGACGTCGGCCAACAGTGGGCAGGGACTGCAACTGAGCGAAGAGCACCGCCCGGCAGGCGAATCCTCCTGACCGCGGGGGCCCGCTACTCCACTCCGTTCGGCGGGGCAAGCCCTGGTGGGCTCGCTCGGGTGGCTGGTTGACTCGAGGGACAACGAGCTACGAAGGAGTGGCCATGTCCACGATCGCCCCGAACGAATTCCGCCGCCAGAGCGATCAGAGGGTGATCGGCGTCGCGGCGCCGTCCACTCTCACCGTCGAGTCGGTGGCATTCCACGCGCTCTCCGACACGGAATGGCGCGTGAGTGACACGCGAGTCGATCCGTCGGATGTCTCATCCCTCCTGGGCTTCGTCGCCCGTCAGGGCGACTTCTACTTCACGACGGCGATGTCCTCGCCGAGCGCGTCACTTCCGATGAGGTCCCTCGAGGAGGTCGCGCGCCACTTCTGCGAACTGCACGCACGCCGCGGCCGGTGAAATTTGGGCGGTAGCGCCGGCGACCGTTATCCTCGGTAGTGAACCGGGGGAACGGTTCGCGAAACGGGGGCTTCGCCATGAGAAGCAACACACACGACACCGAGGTGGCCGTCGACGTCGTCGTCGGACGGGCCCACCATCGCGTGACGGGCATCGTCGCCGCCGCGATCTTCTCTCTCGCCCTGTGGACCGTCATCGGTGTCGTCGTCTGGGCTGTCGTCAGCGCTCTCGGCACCTGAGATCACGACATCTGACCTCACGGCACCCGAGGCCGTTTCTCCTATCGTGGAACACCGCAGACGCCGTCGGCGACCGCAGACGCAAAACCGCCGCCGAGTGATACTCGACGGCGGTTGGTGGTGGATCCAAGGGGATTCGAACCCCTGACCCCCTGCATGCCATGCAGGTGCGCTACCAGGCTGCGCCATGGACCCATGCCGCCCCTCCGGATAGAAGCTCCGAAAAGGCAACTACAGCAGATTACTACACATCGGGAGTGGTCGTGAACGCACGGCATACTCGAACAATGACTTCCGAGCCCATCACCATCTCGATCAAGCGCACCGTTTCGCCCGATCGCGTCAAAGAGGTCGCGGCGTGGGCCCGAGCGGGCCAGGATCTGCTGAGTGCGACACCGGGATATCTCGGATCGGGATGGGTGAGGCCCGACCCGCACTCCCCCGAGTGGCACATGCTCTATCGCTTCGCCGACAGCTCGAGCCTCACCGCGTGGGAGCAGTCACCCGAGCGCGCCTGGTGGGTGTCGAGCGCCGTCGGCATCGTCGAGGACTCGACGATCGAGCGTCGCACGGGCATCGAGGGGTGGTTCGAGAACCCGTCTACCGTCGAGGTCATCCCGGCCGCACTGCCCGCTCCCCCGCGGTGGAAACAGATGGTGAGCATCTTCATCGTCTTCTTTCCGCTGAGCCTCGCCGCGAACAGCCTGCTCGCACCCCTCACCGGCGAGTGGCCGCTCATCGCCCGCGTCTTCGTGACGGTCGTGCTCGTCACGCCCGTCATGACCTACGTCGCGATGCCCCTCGTGACGAGGGCCCTGCGGCCCTGGTTGCTCAGGCGTCGACCGGAACGACGAGGCCGCCCCAGGTCTCGTTGATGAAGTCCTGGGTCTCCGGTGCCAGGAGCAGCTCGTACAGCTCGGTGATCCTCGGGTCGTCCTCGAGCTCGGGAGTCGTCGCGAGCACGTTGACGTAAGGGCTGTCGGCGTTCTCGATGAGGATCGCCTCGTCGGCGGTGAGGCCCGCGGGCAGGGCGAACGTGATGGTCACGAACGCGGCATCCGTGTCCTGCACGGCCTGGGGCAGGGTCGCGTTCTCGATCTCGATGAAATCGAGGTTGCGGGGGTTCTCGGTGATGTCGGCGAGAGTCGTGGGGTTCTCGGTCGTCTCGATGAGGCCCTCGGCGGCGAGCAGGAGCAGCGCCCTGCCCTCGTTCGTCGGGTCGTTGGGGATCGCGACACTCGCGCCGTCTTCGAGATCGTCGAGGCTCTCGAGGGTGTTGCTGTAGAACGCGGCACTCGGGAGGTAGACCTCGCCGACACTCACGAGCGATCCGCCTCCCGACTCGTTGTAGGTCTCGAGGAAATCGGTGTTCTGGAAGAGGTTGGCATCGACCGACCCGTCGCTCAGGGCGATGTTGGGGGTGTTGTAGTCGGTGAACTCGACGAATTCCACGTCGAGCCCCGCGTCCTCCGCGAGGGTGTCGGCGACGAACTCGAGGATGTCGCCGGCGGGCGTCGCGAGAGCGCCGACACGCAACGTCTCCGTCGCTCCGTCGGCGGAGCCCTCCGAGCCCGCGTCTGACGCGCAGGACGAGAGTCCGAGGATGGCGACCGCCGCGAGGGCCGTCGCAGCGAGAGGCTTACGGGCGAGGTGTCGTGATCGCATGGGTTTCCTTTGTTCGGTCGAGCTGTTCGGTGGGGGTCGATCGTGATCCGCGACGCGAGCGTCTCGAGTCGCGCGGGGCGGAGCGGCGGGCGTAGCGGCGAGCGAAGAGTGTCGCCACCTGCTGGAGCGCCATGACGATCACGAAGATGATGATGATGACGGCGATCATGTGGATGCCGCTGTAGCGCAGGTAGCCGTACCGGATGGCCACGTCTCCGAGACCACCTCCCGCGACGGTCCCGACCATCGCCGAGAAGTTGATGATCGACGTGACGGTCGTCGAGAGGCCGAGGATCATGGGGGCCACGGCCTCGGGCACGAGCACCTTCGAGACGATCTGCCAGCGCGTCGCCCCGAGGGACTCGGCCGCTTCGACGAGTCCGCCGTCGACCTCCTTGATCGCGATCTCGACCATGCGCGCGAAGAACGGGATGGCGACGAGCGAGAGGGGGACTATCGCCGCGGTCGACCCGATGAAGGTGCCGACGATGAGTCTCGTGAACGGGATGACGGCGATCATGATGATGATGAAGGGCACCGACCGCCCGAGATTGACGACGAAGTCGAGCACACGGTTCACGATGCGACCAACCAGTCGCGAGCCGCCGATGCGCTCGAACAGCCCGCCCTCCTCGGTACCCACGAGCACGATGCCGAGGGGAAGACCGACGATGACGGTCACGAGGAGCGCGACGGCGACCATGTAGAGGGTCTGGCCGGTGCCGAGCAGGAGCACCTCGATGAGATCGCTCCAGAAGCCCGGAGCCGAAGGATCGATCATGCTGCGCCTCCCACGACCTCGACGAGCAGACCCTGGCGTCGGAGGTCGGCGATCGCCGCCCCCGCTCGATCGTCACCGTCGGGGATGGCGAGCCGCGTGCGCCCCGCCTGCGCCCCGGACACCGTCTCGATGACGGCTCCGAGGATGCTCACGTCGAGACCGTAATCGCGAGCGAGCTGGGCGATGACGGGCCGGTCGGCCGAGCCCCCGCTGAAGGTGATGTCGACGACGATCTCGCCGGCGCGGTGCTCGACGGCGCCGAGCGGGAAGAGGTCGCGCGCGAGCCGGGATCCGGGGGCGGAGATGAGATCGACGAGAGGCCCCTGCTCGATGACACGACCACCCTCGAGAAGGGCAGCCGAGTCGCACACCGATTTGACGACGTTCATCTCGTGCGTGATGAGGAGCACGGTGAGCGAGAGCTCGCGGTTGATCGTGCGCAGCAGCTCGAGGATCGAGGTGGTCGTCTCGGGGTCGAGGGCCGATGTCGCCTCGTCAGACAGAAGCACGTGCGGTTCGGTCGCGAGCGCGCGGGCGATTCCGACGCGCTGCTTCTGCCCTCCCGACAGTTGACTCGGGTAGGAGTCCGCCTTCGAGGCGAGACCGACGAGGTCGAGGATCTCTCCCGCACGAGCCCGTCTCGACGCGCTGCGGGCTCCGCCGATCTCGAGCGCGAGTTCGACGTTGCCTCGCACGGTTCGACTCGCGAGGAGATTGAAGTGCTGGAAGACCATGCCGATGTTGCGGCGAGCGGCGCGCAGATCGGCCACTCCCACCGAGGTCAACTCGACACCGTCGACGGTGACCGTTCCGCTGTCGGGGCGCTCGAGGAGATTGACGGTGCGGATGAGGGTGCTCTTGCCCGCACCGCTCTGCCCGACGACGCCGAAGATCTCGCCTCGCGCGACCTCGAGGTCGACGGAGCGGAGCGCCGCGACGGAGGAATCGCCCTCACCGAAGGTCTTGCTGACGGAACGGAGGGAGATCACGGGCACCTCGAGGGATGGGACGGGTTTGCCACGCTGCGCCGGGTGACGGACCTACGGGAAGACGACTCCGTCGAGTGTGCACGGTGCGGAGCCTCGCGCCAAATGCGTGTTACCGATTGTTGCGTCGGGGCTCTTCTCCGTGTGCGACGGTCGACGACCCGGGTCGCCGAGCTTCTGCTACTGCTGCTGCTCGGAGCGAGCGCATCGCGCGCACGGCCGACCGCAGCTCTTGAACGTGGTGCGTGGCGAGGAACTCCTGAGTGTGCACCCCGAGGTCGTTCGCCGCGGCATCCGTGCCGACGGTCTCGACAGGCGATCCGCCACCGAGACCGAGCGTCTCGGTCGCGACCGTGGCCTGGTAGGGCACGTACACGGGTGTCGTGACCACCAGCACGCGGCGACCCGGCGCGCACGTCGAACCCCACAGCCGGAAGGTCGCCGCAGTGTCCGCGCGCCGCGACGGGTCGGCCGACGGCGCCGCCACCACCCGGTAGCGCCGCTCCGGCGACGTCCAGTCGATCGTCGACCAGGCACCCGTGCCCTCGCCACCCGTGGAGACGCGGCACTCGTCGATACCCAGGCCGAACGCGCGCACCATGCCCACCGACATCGCGTCGACCTCGTCGTCACCGTCGACGTCGAGCAGGCGCGCGAGCTCGGACTCGGGTGCACTGAAGCGGCGGTGGGCACCGAGGAAGACGATCTCGTCCGCCGTGACCCCTCGCGCGAGCAGGGACGCCACGAATCGCGGTTTGACGAGTCCCGCGCGCACCATCCCACCGGTGAGCACTATCGAGTCGTAGTGTCCGCGCTGCGGGACGGTGCGACCGGACTGTCCGAGCGCGAGAGCCGCCCGCATGACGACGGCCGTGACCTCCGGATCGATTCCGGTCGCCGCGAGCGAGTCACGCTCGCGCCCGCGGCGGAAGTCCCAGTGCGCACTCGAGAAGCCGTCGAGATAGCCGAGTGCGTCGTCGCCGCCCGACCGGGGCACATCACCCCCGAAAGCGGCGACGACGGAGTGCAAGGCATCACTCGCCACCCACGCGTCGATGCGAGCCACGACCTCGGCCGCGTCATCCGGCTCGCCTCGCCACTCGGGAATGGCCAGCGGTGCGAACGTCACGACCGATCCGGACTCACTCGGCGATCGTGGTCAGTCGTCGCTCGCCCGCTCGGGCAGCTGTATGGGGATGGCGGGGCAGTCTTTCCACAGTCGCTCGAGCGAGTAGTACATCCGGTCCTCCTCGTGGAAGACGTGCACCACGAGGTCACCGAAGTCGAGCAGGATCCAACGCCCCTCGGCGCGGCCCTCCCGGCGCAGCGGCTTGGAGCCCGCCTCGATCAGCTGGTCTTCGATCTCGCCCGCGATCGCGACGACGTTGCGCTCGTTGCGCCCCGTCGCGAGCAGGAACACGTCGGTGAGAGGCAGCGGGCCGGATACGTCGAGGGCGACGAGATCTTCGGCACCCTTCCCGTCGGCGGCGAGGGCGGCGACGCCGAGCATTTCGAGAGCGTGGGGAGTAGCAGTCACGGGGTCCTTTGACGAGAGAGGGAGAGAAGAGGCACGGCGTCAGAGGCCGTTGAGGATGACGACGGTCACGATGACCACGGCGGCGACGAGACCGAGAGCGGCGACGACGACACCCGCGATGACGGGGAGGCGGGACTTGCTCGGCACGGGCGACTCGATCACACCGCGCGTCGACGACGCACTGCTGACCGCACGGATTGCCCGAACCGGTGCCGACTCGGCGACCGCGTCGTCGCGATCGCTGTCGTCGATGAGTGCGTCGACCTCGGGGTGGTCGAAGAGCACGGGGTGCGCGCCGGTGGACCCGAACGACCTCGGCAGATCGACCGAGCCGGTGACGATGATCTCGCCCGTGCTCGAGAGACCGCTCAGAAGGTGTTCTCCCGACTCCGGGACTGTCGGCAGCACGAGAGCGTGGGTCGTGATCGCTCCGGTCGTGACTCCCGTCGCGCGGATCGCCGACGACTCGTCGTCGACCGGTTGCGGCTCGGTGGCGGCACCCCACTGCTGATAGGGGGTCGCCCCGAGGTTCTGCGACGGCTCGACACCGCGCGGTGTCGCCGACGGTTCGGCGGCGACCACTCCGGCGGGAGGGAAGAACATGGCACCGAACGGGGTCAGGCGCTCGGGCTCGACCGACGACGAGTCACTCGAGCTGTCGGCCGCACTCTCGTCGGGCTTTGGCGCGTCGTCCGCGGGCACCGCGTCGTCTGCCGGCACCGCGTCGTCGGAGGACTCGGCCCGAGTGGACGAACCATCGTCGGCGGTCACCGTCCCACGAGCGTCGGTGTCCGCGTCGGTCGTCCGATCGACGGTGTCCCTCGTCGGGAAGGCGCCGGTCGAGAATGCGCCCGTCGTGGGGGGCTCGATGAGGGCCGGGATCTCGACGAGACCGACCGTCTCCGACTCGCGGCGCCGCTGCTCGCCCGCAGGCGCAGGCTCCTCCACGATGACGGCGTCGACTGTTCCGGTGTCGTGCTGATCGTTCTCGTCGACGACGACGTCAATATGAACCTCGGATGCCTCGACCGACGCGACAGCGTCTGCGTCGTCGTTCTCGACGGGCGACTCACCGGTCGGCTCCTCGATGACAGCGTCGAGAGCCGGCTCCGGATCGGGCGCGTCGGCGACCGCCTCGGGGCGCGACTTCGGCGCGGCGGCACCGCCCGTGATGATCTGAATCGCCCCGGTCGCGTCGATGACGACGACAGGTTCGGGCTGTCCTGCACGCGCAGCCTTCTCCCGCAGAGCGCGGAGCTCACGACGCGTCATGGTGCGTTCGTCGGGCACGGGAGTCGTGGCCTCGACAGGAGCGGGTGGGGTGTCAGGAGTGCCGCCGGCGACGCTTTCGGCCGCGGCGTCACCTGCTGCTGCGGAGTCGCTGGCTGCCGCGGGGTCGGACTTCTCGGCCTCACCCGTCGAGCCGGGTGTCGCGTGGGCGACGAAACCCGCGGGGGCGGTCGCACCCGAGTCAGTGGGGTCCCACTGCACGCGTCGGCCACCGCGCGACGAACGACGCGATGGGAGGCTCTCCTCGCTCGCGTCACGTTCGTCTTCGGTTGTCGCCCCGGCCGCGCCCTCGCGCAGTTCTGCGCGAGCCTTGCGGCGGCTCGACGGCGTTGGATCTTGCGACGCTGTCATGAAGTGCTCCGATACAAGTGGTGTTTGGAGATGTACTGAACGACACCGTCTGGGACCAAATACCACACCGGGAATCCCCGGTTCACCCGGCTTCGACAATCGGTAGACGATATCGACAGCGCAGGAACTTCGAGCAAGCTTACGCCGTGCTCGGGCAATCCCGAAACGCTGAGCTTGTGTCCCGGCCGCGAGACCGCCACGAAGTGAGCGAGCGAGAACAGTTCGGCGGAGTTCTTCCAGTCGATGATCTGAGCGACCGCATCCGCGCCCGAGATGAAGAACAGCTCGGCGTCAGGCCGCTGATCACGCAGATCGCGCAGTGTGTCGATCGTGTAGGTCGGGCCCTCCCGATCGATGTCCACCCTGCTGACGGTGAAGGTGGGGTTCGACGCCGTCGCGATGACGGTCATGAGGTAGCGATGCTCACCCGGGGTCACGACACTCTTGAGGTAGGGCTGCCCGGTCGGCACGAAGACCACTTCGTCGAGCCCGAACGACTGAGCGACCTCGCTCGCAGCCACGAGGTGACCGTGGTGGATGGGGTCGAACGTGCCACCCATCACCCCGATGCGGGGGCGGGATCCGGCGACGTCGACCACGAAACGACCTAGTGGTGCTCGGGCGAGTGGTCGGCGGAGCCGGCAGCCCCGCGGCTGTGGCGATTGGCCGCATCGCGGAAGCTCCACACGACGAATCCGAGGGCGGCGAAAACGACCGCGGCGATGAGGGCGAAGACGACGGGCGGGAACGGGATCGCGAAACCCTCGGGGTGCTCGGCGGAGGCGATGACGGCTGTGGATGCGACGGCGGTGAGCGTCGAGGCAGTGAAGGACATGGAGGTCTCCGATCGGCGGTGCGATTGCGCACTTCCAGCGTACCCGCCCGGGGATGGGACTCCCGCACCGCACGCCACGCGGCTCGGACTAGCCGCGGATGTGTCCTGCCCCGCGCACGATCCATTTGGTGCTCGTGAGCTCGGGGAGGCCCATGGGTCCGCGCGCGTGCAGCTTCTGCGTCGAGATGCCCACTTCCGCCCCGAATCCGAACTCGCCACCGTCGGTGAAGCGTGTCGAGGTGTTGACCATGACGACGGCGGAATCCACCTCGGCGAGGAACCGCTCGGCCGAACCGATGTCGTTGGTGACGATCGATTCGGTGTGGGAGGTCGAGTAGCGGCGGATGTGGTCCATCGCCGCGTCGAGGTCGTCGACGACTCGCACCGCGAGGTCGAGCGACATGTATTCGGTCGCCCAGTCGTCTTCGGTCGCGGGCCGGGCGTCGGGGAACAGCTCCCGTGTGCGGGCGTCACCGTGGATGACGACGCCCGAGGCCGCGAGTCGCTCGAGAACCGACGGGAGAACACGATCGGCGGCGTCCGCGTGAACGAGGAGGGTCTCGAGGGCGTTGCACACGCTCGGGCGCTGCACCTTCGCGTTGTGGGCGATCTCCGTCGCCATCTCGACGTCGGCCGAGGCATCCACGAAGACGTGCACGACACCCGCGCCGGTCTCGATGACGGGAACGATCGACTCGTCGACGACCGTCTGGATGAGCTCGGCACTCCCCCGCGGAATCAGCACGTCGACGAGCCCGCGGGCCCGCATGAGGGCGTGCGCGCCCTCCCGCCCGAAGTCGTCGATCGTCTGGACAGCGGTCGACGGGACGCCGACGGACTCGAGTGCGTCACCGATGACGTCGACGAGAATCCGATTGCTCTCGAGGGCGGCACTCCCTCCCCTCAACACCACGGCGTTCCCACTCTTGAGGGCGAGTGCGGCGATATCCACGGTCACGTTCGGTCGCGCCTCGTAGATCGCACCGACGACACCGAACGGCACCCGCACCTGGCTCAGCAACACGCCGTTCACGAGGGAACCGCCGCGCACGACGTCACCGACGGGATCGGGCAGCGCGACGATCTCGCGAACCGCGCTCGCGAGACCACGCAATCGCGTCTCGTCGAGACGCAAACGATCCTGCAGGGCGACACTGAGCCCCGAGGCCCGCCCTCGCTCGAGGTCGTTCTCGTTGGCGGGCAGGATGCGCGCCGACGCCCCCTCGACCGCCGAGGCGATGGCCTCGAGGGCGGCGTTCTTCTCGAGCGTCGTGAGCTTCGCGAGCCGACGCGCTGCGACGCGAGCAGCGACGAGACGGTCGTCGAGAGTGGTGGGGGCGAGAGCGGTCTGCGACATGCTCGCCAGTGTATTGCGCGAGGCGGGGCTACTCCGCGGCGTCGAACCAGGTGCCCACGTCGTCACCCGAGAGCGCCGCGGCGACTTCGGCCGTGGCCGCGACGAGCACCGGGGTTCCGTGCGAGGCAGCGAGTCGCGCCGCGTGCACCTTGGTGCCGGCGCCCCCCGTGCCGACCGATGCCGCGTCGACGACACCGAACTCGAGGTCGGAGAGGTCGTCGTCGACTCCGACGTGACGGATGATCGTGGCGCCGGGGTCGTTCGGCGGCTTCGAGTAGATGGCGTCGACATCCGACAGCAACACGAGCAGATCGGCTCCGATGAGATCGCTCACGAGTGCGGCGAGCCTGTCGTTGTCTCCGAACCGGATCTCATGGGTCGCGACGGTGTCGTTCTCGTTGACGATCGGCAGGATGCGGAGGCCCAGCAAGCGCTCCATCGCGCGCTCGGCGTTGCTGCGATGGGTCGGATTCTCGAGGTCCCCCGCCGTCAGGAGCACTTGACCCGCGACGATGTCGTAGCGGTCGAGGCTGTCTTGATACCGGTAGATCAACACGTTCTGGCCGACCGCCGCGGCGGCCTGCTGGGTGGCCAGATCGGTGGGGCGCGAGTCGAGGTCGAGAAAGGGGATACCGGTCGCAATGGCCCCCGACGACACGAGAACGACCTCGGCACCGCGAGCGTGCGCCGCAGCGAGGGCGTCGACGAGGGGGGCGATCTGCCCCGCGTTCACGCCGCTGATCGACGACGACCCGACCTTCACGACGATGCGACGCGCGCTCGTCACGCGCCTCGACACGTCGTCGGGCCGGGCCGCGCGGCCCGTCGGTCGGTCGAGCACAGGTCAGTCCTTCTCTGCCGACTCGCCAGACACCGAGTCGCCGGACACGGTCTCGCCAGACACGGTCGCATCGGCGCGCCGCTGATCTTCGCGGGACTCCGCCGCCGATCGCCCGGCACCGTCACGCTCGACCGCGAAGCCGTCGTCGTCGGTCCACAGTCCCGCACCACGCTCCTCGACGAGCTCGTCGCGAGCAGCCGCCTTCGCGTCCATCCGCTCGAGGTAGGTCTGACGCCGCTTGTTATGGGTGGGGCGCTGGTTGTCGACGAGCCGCGGATCGGTGCCTCGCGGCGCCGTGGCGAGTTCCGCCGTCGAGGTGAGGGTCGGCTCCCAATCGAAGATGATGCCGTTGCCCGCCCCGATGACGACCGTCGATCCAGCCAGCGCGCCCGACTTGAAGAGCTCGTCTTCGACGCCGAGCTTCGCGAGACGATCGGCGAGGAAACCCACGGCCTCTTCGTTCGTGAAGTCCGTCTGCTGCACCCAGCGCTCGGGCTTCTCGCCGATGATCCGGTAGACGTTGCCCCCCGAACCCCCCTCGACCCTGACGACAAAATCGCTCTCGTTGACAGCGCGCGGGCGGATGACGATGCGCGGCTTGTCTGGCTTGGCCGCGGCGGCGAGACGCTCGCTCGCGACGGACTCGGCGAGGGCGAACGACAGCTCGCGCAATCCCTCGTGGCTCACGCTCGAGATGTCGAACACGCGGTAACCGCGCTCCTCGAGATCACCGCGCACGAGGGCCGCGAGCTCGCGACCCTCCGGCACGTCGATCTTGTTGAGCGCGATGAACTGCGGCCGGTCCACGAGCGGGATCTGACCCTCGGGAACGGGATAGGCCGCGAGCTCGCCGAGGATGATGTCGAGGTCGGATACGGGGTCGCGACCGGGATCGAGGGTCGCACAGTCGAGGACGTGCACGAGGGCGGTGCACCGCTCGACGTGCCGCAGGAACTCGAGCCCGAGACCCTTGCCTTCGCTCGCGCCCTCGATGAGACCCGGCACGTCGGCGACGGTGTAGCGCGTGTCGCCCGCTTGCACGACGCCGAGGTTGGGGTGCAACGTCGTGAACGGATAGTCGGCGATTTTGGGCTTCGCGGCCGACATCGCAGCCACGAGGCTCGACTTGCCGGCCGAGGGATACCCGACGAGCGCGACGTCGGCGACGACCTTGAGTTCGAGCACGACGTCGCCGTCCCACCCCGGAGTGCCGAGCAGTGCGAAGCCCGGCGCTTTGCGCTTCGTGGAGGCGAGCGCATTGTTGCCGAGGCCACCCTGGCCCGCGGGGGCGACGACGAACCGCATGCCCGGCTCGGACATGTCGACGAGTTCGCTTCCGTCGGCGTCTTTCACGACCGTGCCGACCGGCACGGGGAGCACGAGCTCTTCGCCCTGGAAGCCGTTCCGGTGGTCTCCCATGCCCGGCCCGCCGTTCTGAGACGAACGATGCGGAGCACGGTGGTAGCCGAGGAGCGTCGTGGTCTGGCTGTCGCTCACGAGAACGATGTCGCCACCGTGTCCGCCGTTACCGCCGTCAGGGCCCGCGAGGGGCTTGAACTTCTCGCGCTTGACCGAGACACAGCCGTTTCCGCCGTGCCCCGCCTTGAGGTGCAGCGTGACCCGATCGACGAAGGTAGCCATGACCGTGCTCCCTTCGCGCCGCATCGCGGCCATAATCGTGAATCCCGACGGCGATGCGCCGCGGGTCCTGCGTTAAACAGTGAAAGCGAGCCGAAGCTCGCCTACACGTGTCTGCCGGAACGAGCCCGACGAGAACCGACTTGCGCGGGTCAGACCTGCGCGGAGACGATGTTGACGACCTTGCGGCCGCCCTTGGCGCCGAACTCGACCGACCCGGCCGCGAGGGCGAAGAGGGTGTCGTCTTTGCCGCGCCCGACGTTCACGCCGGGGTGGAAGTGCGTTCCGCGCTGGCGGACGATGATCTCGCCCGACTTGACGACCTGGCCGCCGAAACGCTTGACGCCGAGGTACTGCGCGTTGGAATCGCGACCGTTACGGGTGGAGCTTGCGCCCTTTTTGTGTGCCATGAGATGTCAGCCCCTGTGTGCTTGTCGTGTACGGGTTACTTGATGCTGGTGACTTTGACGCGGGTGAGCTCGGAGCGGTGCCCCTGGCGCTTCTTGTACCCGGTCTTGTTCTTGAACTTCTGGATGACGATCTTCGGTCCGCGGAGGTCGGTGACGACCTCGGCGGTCACGGTGATCTTCGCGAGAGCGTCGGCGTCGTGCGTGATCGTCTCACCGTCGACGAGCAGCACGGGGGCAAGCTGGATGTTGCCGTTCTCGTCTGCCTTGATGCGGTCGAGAACGACGACCGTGCCGACCTCGACCTTTTCCTGCCGACCACCGGCGCGCACAACTGCGTAAACCACTTGGAACCCTAACTATTCGGATCTGACAATTCAGACGAGAAGATATCGGTGAGATTCGCGACCAGGGATGAAATCATCGCACTCGGCGCACACCAAGGGTCCACGATACTCGATCGGCGCGCACGCGGTCAAACCAGTCCCGGCGTGGCGCGAGGCGATCGTGACGGCCTGCCTAGACTCTCGCCATGACTGTGCTCATCGACGCTCCCCTGTGGCCGGCGCACGACACCCACTGGGCGCATCTCGTGAGCGACGAATCCCTCGACGAACTGCACTCGTTCGCCCGCCGAGCCTCGCTCCCGCGCCGGTCGTTCGACCTCGACCACTACGACGTCCCCGAGCACCGGGTGCGCGACCTCATCGAGCTCGGCGCCGTCGCTGTGAGCAATCGGGAGCTCGTGACGAGGCTCGCGGCGAGCGGGCTCCGTGTGTCTCAGAAGCAACGACGCGCACTCTGAGCGGGTGCGGAAGTCACCACCGCACATCGAAGCCGTCGACGCTCCCGAGCGCGGCCCCCGTCGCGACGTCGACGAAGACCGTCGACACGGTCGTCGGTCTCGGGGCGATCTCGTAGCCGTCGGTCGTACTCGAGGCGACGTCGGCGACCGTCGTGACGGCGACATACTGGCCGTTCGGCGACACCGTGAACTCCTCGACGCTCCCCGCGCCGTCGGGGCTCTCGTAGAGCGTCCGCGACTCCGAGCCGGTGTCGACCACGAGCGAGGTCGCGAAGCTCGTCGACTCCGCATCGGGCACGGCAATCTGCTGCACGCGCGTGAGGTCGGAGTCGAGCAACTGCACGTCACCGACGAACGGGATGGCCCCGTCGACGGGAGTGCTCTCGAGGCGCTGTTCGGACCGGTCTTCGAGCGTGAGGGCGATGGGCCCGAAGACGTCGCCGACGACGAGGACGTCGCCGTTGAGCGACGCGCTCGTGAGGTCGACGAAGCTGCCGATGGGAGTCGCCGGGACATCGCCCGAGAAATCAATGAGGAAGACCGACTCGTCGATCGCCTGAACGACCGCCTCGCCGGCGGTCGGAAGAGCGAACCACGAGAGCACTTCGATCGGATCGCCGTCGAGGCCGGGAACAGCGGCCGGCAGATGCGAGCCCTCGAGGTCGATCGTGAAGAGGGTCTGCTGGAACTCCTGGTCGGCGTCATCGATCGCACTCGTGAAGGTGAACCCGAGGTATCCCACACCCGCCGAGACGAGCTCGCCGACGATGCCCGTTCCCGGAAGCACGATTCTTTCGGTGGAGCCGTCGACGAGGCTCACGAGCGTGAGTGCGCTCGACCCTCCCTCGGCGATCGTCGCCACGGCGAGGATGTCGTCGAACATCGCGAAATCGTGGATCTGGCGCCCCTCCCACACGACCTCGCGATCCGAGCCCGTGGGAGAGGCACGGATGATCCGGTCGAGACCCTCGGGATCGACGGACGGATCGGCGCGGTCCAGAAAGTGGATCTCGGCGGGTGCCGTGGCGAACGAGTGCCGGAACACCGACGGACGATCCTGATACAGGCTCGTGACCCCCGCGACGGTGACCGTGTAGTCGGTGCCGAAACGCAAGCGGTCGGTGAACTGCACGACGACGATGTCGTTGCTCGTCACGACCGTGAACTCCGCGGCGGGCGTGATGGTCACCTGCTGCTCGTCGACCTCCGAGACGGCCTGGTTCGCGAACATCCGCAACTGGGTGTCCGAGGTCGAGACCGCGGCGTCGGCGTCGAACTGGACCTCGGAGAGTTTGGGCCCCTGCAGGAGCGTGAGCCCGACGAGGATCGCGCACACGACGAGGAGCCCGGCCACGGTGAAGGCGAGCGCCCGCCCGAACGGCGTCGCGGTGAGAGAACGGATCATCAGAACAGGTAGGGCTCGCTCGGTTGGTCGGTCGGCACGACCTCGACGGGGACGAGAGCCACGGACTCGCTGCTCGAGGGGCTCGGGTTGATCTCGAACTCCCCCGTCACCGTGACCCACTGGTCGATCGCGAGCTCGCTCTTCCAATTCTCGAGGTACACGGGCACACCGATGGGCTGAGCGTCGACGGCACAGCACGTGATGATGAATCTCGACACGTAGAACACGTTGTCGGGGTCGTCGGCGTCTTCCGTCACGAATCCGACGACCTCGGCGGTCTTGCCCGCGTAGAACGCCGGGTCGCTCGTCTGCCTGAGGATCGACGCCCAATCGAGCACCGTGAACGAGGCGACGCTCGCGCTCGAGTCCTCGGCGTCGTCGAGAAGCTCGGTCGAGGTGTCGACTCCGGAGCTGTTGATCTCGCGCTGGCTCGCTGTGGCCGACGAGAGGGTCGCGGGCGGCAGCACGATCAGGGTCGCCGCGAGGGCGAGCGTGACGAACGTGCCGACGCCCGTGATTGCCGCGACGGAGCGACGCCGACGCGAGGACCGAGGCCGCATCGATCCGGCCTCGGGGTCCCCGTGAGAGCTGCTCTCGACGTTCTCGAGCCCCGCGATACCGAGTTCCGGGAGGCCGTGCTCGTGCGAATGAGCGTGAGTGTGGCCGTCCCCGTCACGCCCGATCCGCGTGAAGCTCGCGATCACGAACGCCAAACCGATGAGGGCCATCGTGACGGTGAAGACGACGTAGCGCGGGTGGATGTAGAAGATCAGCTGACCCGTCGTCGCGAGCCACAGCGAGACGACGATCGTCACCGCGATGAGCGCCAGACCGTGCCAGCGCGCGAGGTCACGCCACATAGTTCACCACCAGTCCTATCGCCGCACTCACGAGAGCGACGACGGTCGTCAATTGCACGAGGGTCTTCGTCGAGAAGGTCGTCCGCATCATCGTGAGCATCTTGATGTCGACGATGGGACCGAAGATGAGGAATGTCGCGATGGAGCCCGGCATGAAGGTCGTCGCGAACGGGAGGATGAAGAAGGCGTCGACGTTGGAACACACCGAGATGACGAAGGCGAGAACCATCATCGCGAGGATCGACCACAGCGGGTTGCTGCCGAGCGCCACGAGCACCGATCGGGGCACGATGACCTGCACGAGCCCCGCGAGCACGGCGCCGATGAAGAGCGCGGGCATGATCACCCCGGCCTCGCGCACGAAGAGCTCGACGCTCTTGCCCACGCGCGACCCTCGCGCCTCCTCGGCGTCGGCGATCGCGCACTCCGCGGCGAACGAATCGGTCAGGAGGCTGTCGGGATCGGGGTGCTTGCTGTAGAGCCAGCCGATCAGCTGTGCGATCGCGAAACCACCGAGAAGGCGCGCGACGAGGATGCCGTCGTCGAACCCGAAGGCCTGGTGGGTCGTGATGATCGTGATCGGGTTCAGAATGGGTGCCGCGATGAGGAACGTCATCGAGTCGGACACCGTGAAGCCCTTGAGCACGAGTCCCCGCGCGAGGGGCAGGTTTCCACACTCGCACACCGGGAGGAACATGCCGAGGAACGAGATGGCGATGCGTCTGAGCACGGGATTCTGCGGGATCACCCGCACGATCCACCGGTCCGGCACCCAGATCTGCACGACGATCGAGAGCACGATGCCGAGAATGACGAAGGGCAGCGACTCGATGATGACGCTGTACGTGAGCGTCAGGAGATCTTGGAAGACGTTCGGCAGATTCGGGTCGACGACCGCCGTCGACACGGACCGGAGGACGAAGAGTCCGATGATCCCCACGACGCCGATCGTGAGACCGACGATCGTCGGCACACCGATCCGTCGTTGCGGACGCGTGCGCTCGAGATCCCGAATAGCCATCGCGCACCATCCTAAAGGCGGTCTCGGGCCTGACCCCGACGGCTCGGCCCCGCGCATGTCGCGGCGCGGGGCCGGGCCTTCCGGCGTGTTCTAGAGGGCGTCGGGCTCGACGGGTGCGGAGACCGTGCCGGCGGACGAGGCGCGGCGCGAGGTGCGCGCGCGGCCCTGACCCGGGTTCTTCGGCTCGGGGAGTGCGTCGAGCACCGAGTCGAGGATCTGCTCCGCGTCGTGCGGCGACATCGCGCGAGGGGCGCGCTGCTGCTTCTTCGCGACGGGGATGTCGAGGATCGCCGCGGCGGTCTCCGCAGCCGCGATCGTCACCGTCTCGGCGGCGGCCGCGGTGGCCTCCGCAGAGGTCGCGTCGGGAGCAGGAGCCGTGGCGCTTCCCGCCGAGGGCTGTGCTCCGACCTCATCCGTGGCCTGATTCGAAGACTTCCCCGAGCGACCCCGACCTCGTCGGCTGCCGCTCTTCGAGGGCGCACCGCTTGCCGGGGTGTCGGTCGTCTCGGCGGGCGTGCCGGAACTCCCGTCGTTCGACGACGCGTCGCTCGACACGACCTCGCTCGAGACCGGATCGGATGTCGCACCCGCATCGACCGTCGGGTTCGACGCCGCCGACTCCGCGCCATCCGACATCGGGGCTGCCGACTCGGTGGCGGGCGCGATCGTGGAGGTCGCGATCTTCGCGAGGGCGTTGCGCACGTCGTCGGTGATGGCGTGGGTTCCCCCGTTGGCTTTGCCGCCCGAGGCAGACCCCGACGTCGATGACCCCGACGACCCGTTTTTGCGCCCGCGGCGTCCGGTCTCGGGTTGCGGGGTCTGACGGTGCTTGGTGACGGGGTCGTGGTGCACGATGATCCCGCGTCCCGCGCAGACCTCGCAATTCTCACTGAACGATTCGAGCAGCCCGAGACCGAGCTTCTTGCGCGTCATCTGCACGAGACCGAGCGAGGTGACCTCGGCGACCTGGTGCTTGGTCCGGTCACGGCTCAAGCACTCGACGAGGCGGCGCAGCACGAGGTCGCGGTTGGTCTCCAGGACCATGTCGATGAAGTCGACGACGATGATTCCGCCGATGTCACGCAGTCTGAGCTGACGCACGATCTCTTCGGCGGCCTCGAGGTTGTTCTTGGTCACGGTCTCCTCGAGGTTTCCGCCCGAACCGACGAACTTGCCCGTGTTGACGTCGACGACCGTCATCGCCTCGGTGCGGTCGATGACGAGCGATCCTCCCGACGGCAACCAGACCTTGCGATCGAGCGCTTTCTCGATCTGCTCGGAGATGCGGTACTCGTCGAACGAGTCCGCCGTGCCCTCGTACTTCTCGATGCGATCGATGAGGTCGGGGGCGACGCCCGCGAGATAGGTGCGGATCGTCGCTTCGGCGTCGTCGCCCTCGATGACGAGCTTCTGGAAGTCTTCGTTGAACACGTCGCGCACGATCTTCACGAGCAGATCGGGCTCGCTGTGCAGGAGCGCGGGCGACACGGCCTTCTCGGTGAGCGCGCTGATCGCCGACCACTGCGAGGTGAGCCTGTTGACGTCGAGGGTGAGCTGCTCGTCGGTCGCCCCCTCTGCCGCCGTGCGCACGATGACGCCGACGTTCTCGGGAAGCACCTCCTTGAGGATCTTCTTGAGTCTCGCCCGCTCGGTGTCGGGGAGCTTGCGGCTGATGCCGTTCATCGACCCGTTGGGAACGTAGACGAGGTATCGGCCCGGAAGCGACACCTGGCTCGTGAGCCTCGCGCCCTTGTGCCCGACCGGGTCTTTCGTCACCTGCACGAGAACGGTGTCCCCCGGCTTGAGGGCGAGCTCGATACGGCGGGCGACACTTCCGCCCGAAGAGTTCTCGGCCGCGGCATCCCAATCCACCTCGCCCGAGTACAGCACGGCGTTGCGGCCACGACCGATGTCGACGAATGCCGCCTCCATGCTCGGGAGCACGTTCTGCACTTTGCCGAGGTAGACGTTGCCGATGAGGCTCGCGTCCTGTGCCTTGGCGACGTAGTGCTCGGCGAGAACGCCGTCTTCGAGTACCCCGATCTGGATGCGACCGAATTTGGAGCGCACGACCATGACGCGATCGACGCTCTCGCGTCGCGCGAGGAACTCGGCCTCGGTGATGACCGGACGACGCCGACCGGCGTCACGCCCGTCGCGGCGACGCTGCTTCTTGGCCTCGAGCCTCGTCGAGCCCTTGACCCGCTGCGGCTCGTTGCTCGGCTCGGGCTGCGCGCGAGGCGCACGGACCTTGACGACGGTGTTGGGCGGGTTGCCGCCTCCGGAGTCGCGGTCCTCCTCGCCGGTGCGACGGCGCGAGCGGCGGCGCACGGTCGGCGCGTCGTCGTCGTTGCGCGGATCGTCGCTGTCGTCGTCGTCACGGCGGGAGTCATCCCGACCCTTCGATCGCGGCACGTAGACCGGAAGATCGGGGGCCTGGAAGAGCAGCGACGTCGTCGGCCGAGTCAGCGTCTTGCGCTCGGGTACTTCGGGTGCCTCGGCGGCGTTTGCTTCGCCGCGCGCCTCCGCGTTCGTCGGCGTTTCGGCTGGCGTGCCGGATTCGGTGGGATCGGTGTCTGTCACGGTGTCACTCTCCTGAGCCGCCGAGGTCGACGCGCGCTCGGTCGGCGCGGTCTCGCTCTCGGCGGTCGTGGGGTCTGCGGCGTCGACGAGTTCTGCGCTCGGCGCGGGAACGGTCGACTGCTCGATGGTCGGCTCACTCGTCTGAGGTGCCTGCGTGGGGGGTGTCGCTTTCGCCCGCCGGGATCCGAAGAGCCCTCTGCGACGGCGCGGTGTGTCGTTCGTGTCATCCACCATTGCTGGTGCGCTCCTAGCCCGCCCGATCAGCCGCGCTGATCACGGGTACTTTCTCTCGCGCGGTTCGTGACAGGGATGCACGACGTCGCCGCCGTTCCTCGCGTCACTCCCCACTAATTCTCGCGGTCTGCTTCCGGCCTGCCGTCGTCGCGCCTCGTGCGTGGTGCACGGTGTGGTGCGCGGATCCTCTGGCTCGGTTCGCTTCCGCCTTGGTCACTACTGGTCTTGGTCGTGCATTGGTCTTGGTCGTGCGTGTTCGGAACTCGCTATCCGACGCTCTCACTGTCGAGCGGCCCGGTCACTGCCCGGAAAGCCTTCTTCGGCATCGGCGGAGCGCGGCTCCGACGACTGCTGAGAATTATCGCACGGAGCGCTCGGAATGCCGCATCCGACGCGTGCCATAATCCGACGATGCCCCTTGATCGCCATCACCGACGACCGCTCGGCCTCGCCGTGTTTCTCGTGATCGCGGGAGCCGGAGGCTTCGTCGCCGCGTTCGCTCTCACGGTCGAGCGGATCGCGTCGCTCGCGGATCCCCGTGCCGTTCTCGCCTGTGATTTCAGTCTTCTCGTGCAGTGCGGCGCGAATCTCGAGTCCCCCCAGGGCGCGGTGTTCGGGTTTCCGAATCCGCTCCTCGGGATCGCGGGGTTCACCGCTGTCATCGCGGTCGGCGTCGGTGTTCTCGCGGGCGGCCGGTTCGCCCGATGGTTCTGGGCACTCTTCACCGTGGGCGTGACACTCGCCTTCGCTTTCGTGCTGTGGCTCATCGGCCAGAGCATCTTCGTGCTCGGCACGCTGTGCCCGTGGTGCATGGTCGTCTGGGCGGTGACGATCCCGCTCTTCTACGCCGTGCTCGCGCACAGTGTTCGCGCGGGGATCGTCCCCGCCCCGACCCGAGTGCGCTCGGGAGCGGCGACACTCATGACCTGGTTGCCCCTCGTGACGATTCTGAGCTACCTCGCGGTCGCCGTCGTGGCCCAGCTCAGGCTCGACGTTCTCGACTATCTGTGACGCCGGTCCCGGAGATGGCGGCCGCCGCTCCCGGGTGTCAGAACCAGAGAGCGAGCTCGCGACTGGCCGACTCGACCGAGTCCGACCCGTGGACGAGATTCTGCTGCACGGCGAGGCCCCAATCGCGTCCGAGATCTCCGCGGATGGTGCCGGGAGCCGCGGTCGTAGGATCGGTGGTTCCCGCGAGGGAGCGGAACCCCTCGATGACGCGGTTGCCCGTGAGTCGGATGGCGACGACCGGCCCGGACTCCATGAACTCGACGAGAGGCTCGTAGAACGGCTTGCCCACGTGCTCCTCGTAGTGCTTCGCGAGCAACTCGCGATCGGCGTGCACGAGCTTGATGTCGACGAGCTGGTAGCCCTTCGCTTCGATCCTCTGGAGGATCTCGCCCGTGAGATTGCGAACGACCCCGTCGGGCTTGATGAGGACGAGTGTCTCTTCGATGCTGCTCATTGTTTCTCCTTCGAGTCGGTTTGATCTGGCTGGTCTGTGTCGGTCGGGCGGTCTGGAGTGGTCGAGTGGTCTGATCGGTGCTCGTCGTACTCCGCCGCGATCGCGGCGTTCCGCCTGTCGAGCCTGCGCCCGGTCACGAAGCAGTAGACCCACAGCGCGGCGAAGAGAGCGCCGATGAGATACATGAGGGGCTCGAGGAGGCCCGCGGCGATGAGGAGCACTTGCACCGCGTGCCCGACGACGATCGCCCACGAGAATCTCTGCAACCTCGCGAGCGCGAGAACCACGACGAAGAACACACCCCCCGCGGTGAAGGCGACGGGTGCCGACACGCGATCGAGAGCGAACACGACGAGCGTGACGAAGAACACGAGGAGGGCCTCGAGCACGAGCACGATCGACAGGAGCGACTCCGTCGCGGATCGAGCCCGCCGTGGCGCGCGCGCGGGGCGCTCCGCCATCAGCGCGCCCATCCGCCCGCGTCGGCGAGAGCGATCGTGTCGCCCACGAGGGTGATCGAGCCGGTCACGACGACGGCGCGCCGCGCGTCGTCGCCCGCCCACTCCCGAGCGGACTCCACCGCGTCGGCGACGGAATCGAACGTGAGGGTCGCCTCGTCCCCGACGACACCGGAGACGGTGTCGCCGAGCACATCCACCTCGAGGGCGCGCTGCGAACTCGACGTCGTCACGTGGAACCGCGATGCGACGGGAGCGAGCTCGGTGATGATGCCCGTCGCGTCCTTCTCGTCGAGCACCGCGACGACGAAACAGATGTCGTCGAACGTGAAATAGGTGCGCAGCGCGGCGGCGAGGGATGCCGCACCCGCGGGGTTGTGCGCGGCGTCGACGATGACACTCGGTTCGACGCCGAGCACCTGGAGCCTCCCCGGCGAGGTCACGGTCGCGAGACCCTCCGCGAGCACATCCCCGACGATCGCGCGCGAGCCGTCACCGAGGAACGACTCCACGGCCGCGATGGCGACGGCCGCGTTGTGCGCCTGGTGATCGCCGAAGAGCGGCAGGAAGACATCCGTGTAGGTGCCCGCCCGCCCCCGAACACTCACGACCTGCCCGCCGACGGCGACCGCGTTGCTCGTGAGCTCGAACTGCTCCCCCTCGACGGCGATGGTCGATTCGGTGAGTTCGGCGGCGCGCACGAGCTCGGCGTTCGCCTCGGGCGTCTGCGCCGCGGTCACGACACTCGCGAGGGGCTTGATGATGCCCGACTTCGTACGCGCGATCTCCTCGATCGTCGAACCGAGCCGCTCGGTGTGGTCGAGGGAGATCGAGGTGAAGACGGCGACCTGGCCGTCGGCGACGTTCGTCGAGTCCCACTCGCCGCCCATGCCCACCTCGACGATGGCGACGTCGACGGGGGCGTCGGCGAAACTCGCGAAGGCGAGAACCGTGAGCGCTTCGAAGAACGTCAGCGGCGCGTCGTCTGCCGCCTCGAGTTCGGTGTCGACCATCGCGAGATACGGGGCGATGTCGTCCCAATTGGCGGCGAATGCCTCATTGGAGATCGGGGTGCCGTCGATGACGATGCGCTCGTTGACCCTCACGAGGTGCGGGCTCGTCATGAGCCCCGTGCGGAGGTCGTGGGCGCGGAGGATGCTCTCGATCATGCGGCTCGTGCTCGTCTTGCCGTTCGTGCCGGTGACGTGGATCATCGGAAACGCACGATGGGGGTCCCCGAGGAGTTCGAGCGCCCGTCTCGTCGGCGCGAGTCGCGGCTGCGGGTTGCCCTCGCCGATGCGTCCGAGCAGGTCCTGATAGGCGCGATCGGCCGCGGGCTGGAAGAGCGCCTCGTCGCCGAGCTCCGGGTCGTCGGACAGTTCGTGATCAGACATCGATTCCCTTTCCGCGAACGGACAGTTCGACGACGATCGATCCGCGGTTCGCGTATCGATTCGCCGGGATGGTCGAGCGGTAGGCGCCCGCGCGCCCCGACACGGCGACGGCGGCGTCGATCTCGCCGGGCTCGACGGCCGCGGTCGTGACGGCCGCGAGGGTCTCGTCACCGAGCATCCCCTCGTGCGCCGCGACGCCGTCGCGGTCGTCGCTCGAAGCGAACGTGAGACTCAAGTCGATGCGGTCGCTCACGGCGAGGCCCGCGGCCTTGCGTGCATCCTGAACGGCACGCACGAGGTCGCGCGCGAGCCCCTCGGCCTCGAGTTCGGGCGTCGCCTGGATGTCGAGGATGACGAAGCCGCCGTCGCCGAGGAACGTGATGGCGTGGTCGCTCTCGGCCGAGTGCAGTTCGAGGTCGAACTCCCCGGCTTCGAGCGTGATCCCCCCGACCGTCACGACGTCGCCGTCGGCAGACCAGTCCCCCGCCTTGGCGGCGCGGATCACGGTCTGCACGTCGCGGCCGATGCGCGGTCCCGCCGCCTTGGCGTTCACGGTGAGCTTCCGGGTGATCCCGAACTCGGTGATGCTCGACTCCTCGAGTTGCTTCACGACGACGGCCTTGACATTGAGTTCGTCGCGCAGGATGTCGCCGAAACGGCCGAGGGCCTCGGGTGCGCTCGACACGACCGTGAGGCTCGGGAGGGGCAGTCGAACGCGCTTGGCCGTGGCCTTGCGCAGACCGAGCCCCGCCGACGCGATCTCCCTGACCCTGTCCATGGTCGACTCGAGTTCGTCGTCGGCCGGAAAGAGTGAGGCATCCGGCCAGTCCGTGAGGTGAACGCTCCTTGCGCCGGTCAAGCCTCGCCAGATCTCTTCGCCGACGAGCGGCATGAGGGGAGCCGCCACGCGGCACAGCGTCTCGAGCACGGTGTAGAGCGTGTCGAAGGCATCCTTGTCGTCTCCGGACCAGAAGCGATCACGGCTTCGCCGCACGTACCAGTTGGTGAGGATGTCGGCGAATTCGCGCAACCGTGCCGTCGCCGTCGGGGTGTCGAGTGCATCCAGTTCGGCGGCGACGTCGACGATCAGTCGACGCGTCTTCGCGAGCAGGTAGCGGTCGAGGACGTCGGGGGAATCGGTGCGCCACCGGGCGTCGTAACCCTCGGCCGACGCGGCGTTGGCGTAGAGCGTGAAGAAGTACCACGTGTTCCACACGGGCAGGAGGAACTGCCGCACCGACTCGCGGATGCCCTCCTCCGTCACCACGAGGTTGCCACCGCGGATGACCGACGACGACATCAGGAACCAGCGCATCGCGTCGGCACCGTCGCGGTCGAAGACCTCGCTCACGTCGGGATAGTTGCGGAGGCTCTTCGACATCTTCTGGCCGTCGGAGCCCAGGACGATGCCGTGGCTCACGACGTTGGAGAACGCCGGGCGGTCGAAGAGAGCCGTCGAGAGCGTGTGCAGGGTGTAGAACCACCCTCGCGTCTGCCCGATGTACTCGACGATGAAGTCTGCGGGGTTGTGGGCCTCGAACCACTCCTCGTTCTCGAAGGGGTAGTGCACCTGGGCGAACGGCATCGAGCCGGAGTCGAACCACACGTCGAGTACGTCTTCGATGCGCCGCATCGTCGACCGGCCCGAGGGGTCGTCGGGATTGGGGCGCGTGAGCTCGTCGATGAAGGGGCGATGGAGGTCGGGCTCGCCCTCGGCGTTGCGGGGAACGACACCGAAGTCGGCCTCGAGTTCGCTGAGAGAGCCGTAGACGTCGATGCGCGGGAAGGCGGGGTCGTCGCTCTTCCACACCGGGATCGGCGACCCCCAGTAGCGATTGCGCGAGATGGACCAGTCGCGCGCGCCCCCCACCCACTTGCCGAACTGGCCGTCTTTGACGTTGTCGGGAACCCAGTTGATGCCCTGGTTGAGCTCGCCCATGCGGTCACGGAACTCGGTCACCCGCACGAACCAGCTCGAAACCGCTTTGTAGATCAGCGGGTTGCGGCATCGCCAGCAGTGCGGGTAGCTGTGCTCGTAGCTCGCGAGCCGCACGAGGCGACCCGCCGCCCGGAGCGACTGCACGAGCGTTTTGTTGGCGTCGAAGACCTGGAGGCCCGCGACCTCCTCGATGAGTGGAAGGAATCGCCCGCCCTCGTCGACCGAGATGATGACGGGGATACCCGCCGCGGCGCACACGAGCTGATCGTCTTCTCCATAGGCGGGAGCCTGGTGAACGATGCCCGTGCCCTCCCCCGTGGCGACGTAGTCGGCCACGAGGATCTGCCAGGCGTTCTCGGTGCCCCACTTCTCGGTGTCGGCGTAGTGGTCCCAGATGCGGTCGTACCGCACGCCCTCGAGCTCGCGCCCGACGATCGTGCGAGTGACAGCGGATGTCGCAGCATCCGCGCTCGCGTAGCCGAGGTCCTTCGCGTACGCGGCGACCGTCGCGGACGCGAGCAGATACGACGCGACGCCCTCCGCCGAGCCGTCTCCCGCACCGAGCGGACCACTCGGGATGACCGAGTACTCGATGTCGGGGCCGACCGCGAGCGCCATGTTCGTCGGGAGGGTCCAGGGAGTCGTCGTCCACGCGAGGGCGCGCACCGCCGTGAGACCGAGAGCCTCGGCCTTGGGCCCGTCGAGCGGGAAGGTCACGGTGACGGTCTGGTCTTGACGCATCCGGTAGACGTCGTCGTCCATGCGCAGCTCGTGGTTGGAGAGCGGCGTCTCGTCGTGCCAGCAGTAGGGCAGCACGCGGAATCCCTCGTAGGCGAGACCGGAGTCGTAGAGGCGCTTGAACGCCCACACGACCGACTCCATGAAGGTCACGTCGAGGGTCTTGTAGTCGTTCTCGAAGTCGACCCAGCGAGCCTGGCGGGTGACGTAGTCCTGCCACTCCCCGGTGTATTCGAGCACCGAGCGTCGCGCCACGTCGTTGAACGCGGCGATCCCCATGTCGTCGATCTCGTGCTTCTCGGTGATTCCGAGCTGGCGCATCGCCTCGAGCTCGGCGGGCAGACCGTGGGTGTCCCAGCCGAAGCGCCGGTGCACCTGCTTGCCTCGCATCGTCTGGAATCGCGGAAACACGTCTTTCGCATACCCGGTGAGGAGGTGCCCGTAGTGCGGGAGCCCGTTGGCGAACGGCGGGCCGTCGTAGAAGACCCACTCGCTGCAGCCCTCGCGGTTCTCGATCGACGCCGCGAAGGTGTCGTCGCGCTTCCAGAACGCGAGGATGCCGCGCTCGACGTCGGGAAAGCTCGGTGACGGCACGACGGGACTCGCCGGCGTCGACGGCTCATGCGATTTCGGATACAAGCGGATCTCCTGGACGGGCCGAGTGTCGTCGCCGACACGATCTGTCACGAGGACGATGCACGACCGTTGCTGTCATTCATCGCGGTACCACCCCGCTTGCCGGCTCTGCTCCGCGAGGGAGTTTCGTCGACCGCTCATTAGTTGGCTGTGACGGGCCAGTCCCGCTCGGTTCTACCCGGCTCCCCGCGAGGGTTCGCCGCTCTTCCGAAAGCTCCCCGGTGATGGCCGGATCGATGCGTGTGATGACATTCTACGGCGATCGCGGATGAGAGGGTTCTCATCTTTCTGGCCCCGAGCGATCGAGACCGGCAGGATGGCGACATGCGTCGCACCGTGGGACTCGTCGCCACGGCGATCGTCGTGTGCGCGCTCCTCGTGGTCGGGGTGCTCGCGATCGGCGCGACGATGCCCGCGGACCGCGCGGGCGAGGATCGCGGTGTCGATCCGATCCTCGTGAGTCCCGCGCCAACCGAGCCCGACCCGAGCCCGACACCCTCCCCCACTGCGTCACCGAGCCCGACTCCGACACCCTCGCCGACGCTCGATCCGGCGCCGCCCCCCGCGGCGGACCCGGTGCCTGTTCCTCCCCCCGCCCCCGTCGCACCACAGCAACCGGACGACGACGATGACGACGACGACGACGACGACGATGACGACGATTGATCCCCGATCGGCCACGCTGTGACGGATGACTCCGCCGCTGTTCTCGACGCGGTGGCCGAGTCTCTCGGTCGCACGATAGAGAGCGCGCACCTCATCCAGGTGGAACCGAGCGGTTCGGGAACGGTGTCGGGCCACGCCGTCCGATGGCGAGACGACGACGGCGTGACCTCGTCGGTCTCTCTCTACGTCGAGACCGCACCACCTCGAGAGGGCGGCCCCGGGGAGTCCCGACCGGGAGTGCTCGTGCTCTCCGACGACGAGGGGGGCACCGCGACGGTGTGGCTCTATCCCGGTGATCCGGCCCTCCCGACTCTTCCCGCCGCCGTCTACCCCGATGCCGCGGCGCTCCTGCTCGAGCGCCTCGGTGTCGACGCGATCGACCTGACGCTGTCCGTCGTGGCGTACCGGCCGGGAAAGCGCGCGGTCATCCGGATGACGACGGCCGAGCGCGTGCTTTTTCTCAAGGTCGTGCGTCCCGGGGTCGTCGACGCCCTCGTCGACCGCCATCGAGCGTGGATCGCAGCCGGACTCCCCGCGCCCGAGATCATCGCGTGGGCTCCCGACGGACTCGTCGCCATCGAGGCCCTGCGGGGAGTCGAGCTCTCGACCGTGCTCGACGAGATCTCCGAGCACGACCTCCTCGACACGATCGATGGCCTCACTCGGCGCATCGCCGAGGTCACGAGCCCGACTCCCGCTCGGCCGTCGCTGCTCTCCCGCCTCGACTGGTACGAGGATCGGGTGAGCCGTGCGGTGGTCGAGCCCGGAACACCGTCGACGCCCGCTGCCGTCTCGGCCGTGTGCGCACGCATCAGAGCGATCGCCTCCGACGCCGGACCTCCGGAGGCCCTCGTGACCATCCACGGAGACCTCCACGTCGGGCAGATCTTCGTCGATCCCCGCCGCCCGACCACCGTCACGGGCGTTCTCGACATCGACACCGCGGGCCTCGGTGACCCCGCCGACGATGCCGCGGCCCTGTGGGCGCACCTCGAGGCGACGGCGTGTCATCGCCGAGCCCGGGGAGACGCGGCATCCGCCGACCGAGTTCACGCCCTCGCGACGACCGTGCGCGAGGGATGGACGACTCGGGGCCCCCGTTTCGCTCGGCGTGTCGCCGCAATCGCCGCCGTGCACCTCCTCGGGCACGCGCTCTCGACGACGATCCCCCTCGAGACCGCCCTCGACCTCGTCGACCAGATTCTGGCCGACGAGATCCTCGCCGCCGGATGACGGGGTTCCGAGACATCCGTCCGAACATGAGAGGCCTCTCACCGTCTGCCCCCTGCTCGTCTCATCCGCGCTTCGCACCATGAATGCACAGAGGTTCCCGATCGGGACCACACGGCGAACGAAGGAGAACGTGATGGATGCGAAGAAGAAGTGGACCGCGATCGGTGCGGCGTCAGTGCTCGGCCTCGGCCTCCTGGGCGGCGGCGCGATCGCGAGCGCGAGCTCGATGACCCTCGTCGACAGCACCGGCCAGTCGACCGGGGTTCCGAGGATCTCGACCGTGGATGATCGCGGCGACGAGGCCGCGACCCTGCGCTCGACGAACTCGGGCCCGACGAACGCCGACTCGGCCGCGAGCGCTCCGACCCCCGCGACGCCGGCATCGGCACCCTCCGCAGCAACGCCCGCGACCCCGCCGTCACCCGCGAGCGCTCCGTCGCCCGCATCGGCGACCGTCGCGCCCGCACCGCAGCCCGTCGCTCCCGACGCTCCCGTCGTGAGCGCCGATTCCCCCGCGAGCCCCCCGTCGCCGGCGACCCCGCCGAGCCCGCCGAGTGCCGCGAGCCCCGCTAGCCCGGCGAGCCCCGCGAGCCCCGCGAGCCCGCCGTCGGCAGCGAGCGCGCCGTCACCCGCGTCGAACGACTGACGCGGTCAGCGTCCCGCAAACGAGAGGGGCGTCCGGACACGGTCCGGGCGCCCCTCTCGCTCGCTTCGCTCGCGGAGAGCAGGGTCGCTGCACACTCCCCCTTCACCCCGACTGCCGCACCCGCTAGCGCAATCGGTAGCCCATTCCGCGGACGGTCTCGATGCGGTCGGCGCCGAACTTGCCCCGCAGATAGCGCACGTAGACGTCGACGACGTTCGATCCCGGGTCGAAGTCGAGACCCCACACCCTGCTGAGCAATTGCTCGCGACTGAGCACCTGGTCCGGGTGCCTCAAGAACTCCTCGGCGAGCGAGAACTCGCGAGCGGCGAGGTCCACCGTGACCCCGGCGACCGTGGCCCGCCGCGTCATCATGTCGAGTGAGAGGTCGCCGTGCCGGAGGGTCGTCGTGACCGGTTGCGCCGTCTCTCGCAACCGGAGCCGCACTCGCGCGAGCAACTCGTCGAATTTGAACGGCTTGGGGATGTAGTCGTTGGCTCCCCCGTCGAGGCCCGCGACCGTGTCGCTCGTCGAGGTGCGCGCCGTGAGCATGATGACGGGCACGACCGATCCGCTCGCGCGCAATCGTGACAACACCTCGAACCCGTCGAGCCCGGGGAGACCGACGTCCAGCAGCACGAGGTCGACCTCCGTCGACATCGCGGCTTCGAGGCCCTCCCGACCATCGGTCAGTACCGTCGTCGAGTGTCCGGCCGCTCGCAAGCCCTTGTCGATGAAACGCGAGATGCGCTCCTCGTCTTCGACGATGAGAATCCGGCTCATGGTGCGACCTTTCCTGTCGTGGAGTGCGAATCGATCGCTCGCGTGGGGGCGCTCGGGCCCCCGGGCACGACGATCCCGAATCGTGATCCGTGCTCGCCGGTCTCGAGCGACACACGGCCGCCGTGGGCTGCGGCTATGGCCGTGACGATCGCGAGGCCGAGTCCCGATCCACGGATGCCGCGACCCGCGTCGACGCGACCGAACCGCTCGAATATCCGCTCGCGGGCATCCGCGGGGATTCCCGGCCCGGCGTCGCGAACCCAGAATTCGACGGCCCCGTCGAGCTCGGAGCTCCCGAGCTCGATCATCGATCCCGCCGGCGAGTACTTGGCGGCGTTGTCGACGAGTTGCAACCACGCCTGGGTGATGCGCGCGGGGTCGATGAGCACGGTCGTCGCTGCCGACTCGGCGAGCGTCCACTCGTGGTCGACGTAGCCCTCCGCTTTCGCGAACACGTCGGCGGTGAATCGCGCGACCTCCACGGCGACGGCCGAGCTCGGCACACCCGTCGTCTCGGCGAGCGACTCGATGTCGTCGACGAGTCCCGTCATGCGGTCGAGTTCGTCGATCGCGAGGGTGCGTGTCGACTCCACCTCGTCGACGTTCGCGGCGTCGAGCAGCTCGAGGTGCCCTCGCACGATCGTGATCGGTGTCTTGAGTTCGTGGCGCACGTCGTCGAGGAGCTGGCGCTGACCCGTCATCGCGGCGTCGAGCCGATCGAGCATGTCGTTGACGGTCTCGGTGAGATCGGAGACGTCGTCGCGACCGAGAACCGGGATGCGCTCGTGACGCTCGCTCGCGGTGATGCGGGAGGCGGCGGCGCGCAACTGGCGGAGCGGGCTCAGAAGACGTCCGGCGACGAACCAGCCGACGAGACCGACCGCGACGAGCGCCCCGAGAGCCACGACGGTGTAGGTCGTGAAGGCCGCGTAGAGCTCGTCGAGCTCCGCCGTGATGTCGACCGCCGTGACGTAGATGCCTGGCACGTCGCCGGCCACGGTCACGGGAGCGGCGATGTACCTGATGTGCCCCTCGGTCGACAGCGCCGTTCCGAGCCGCACAGAGCCGTCGCTCACCTCGTCGACGACGCGCGAGACGAACGCCGGGTCACGTTCGAGGTGGATGGCGAGCTCGACACCCGGGACGAAGGTCGGCTCCCCTCCGACGATGCCGAGCGAGCTCTCGTTGCGCCCCGGCACCACGCGCGCGAGCACCGCCTCGAGAGCGTCGGCCGTCGTCGCGGGAACGGTCCCGTCTGCTCGAGCGACGACCGTGCCCTCGCCGTCGCCGCTGCCCGTCGCCGACTCCCCCGTCACGACGAAGCGCGCGGCCTCGACTCGCGAGAGCAAGCGGTCGTCGAGGTCCTGCAGGGTGCGCTCGCGCTGCACGAAGAAGGCTGTCGCTCCCGCGACCGTCATCCCGATGGCGGTCACGAGCAGGATGGTCGTGAGGATGCGGAACCGCACAGACAAGCGGGGCAGTCCCCACCGTCGAGAGAGTCGGCCGCGCATCGTCTCAGTATGGCGATCGCGACGCCCCTCCGGGCCCTCTATGAGAGCTCTCTCACGAGCGCCGGCGACCAGTCGCGAGCCTCCCGACGACTCCGATGACGACGACGAGAACGCCCGCGATGACCGCCGCGGGGGGCAGGGTGACGACGAGTACGCAGCATCCGACCCCTCCGACGACGGCGAACGCCCGTCGAGCCCCCTTTCCCGTGGCATCGAGTCGGAAGGCCGCGACGTTCGCGACGAAGTAGTACAGCAGCACCCCGAACGACGAGAAGGCGATCGCTCCGCGCACATCGGCGAGGGCGATGATCGCGACGATGACGACGGTCATCGCGACATCGGCCCGGTGCGGCACGGCGAACCGCGGATGAACGGCGCCGAGCCAGCGCGGGAGGTCGCCCCGCCTCGCCATCGCGAGCATCGTGCGACCGATTCCCGCGAGGAGGCTCACGAGAGCTCCGAGCGACGCGAGAGCGGCGCCGACGCGCACGACCGGGTCTACCCAGCTCGCTCCACTCGCGGCCACAGCGCGAGCGAGGGGGTCGGCTGATTCCGCGACCCCCGCCGCCCCCAGGGCGCCGAGCAGCGTTACGGCGATGCCCCCGTAGACGATCACGACTATCCCGAACGCGATGACGATGGCGCGGGGAATCGTGCGGCGCGGGTCGACGACCTCCTCGCCGAGGGTCGCGATGCGGGCGTAGCCCGCGAAGGCGAAGAACAGGAGCCCCGCGGACTGCAGAACGCCGTAGGGACCGCTCGCGAGGAGGTCGGACTGGTCGAGAGACCACGAGGCGGTCGGGCCGAGCAGGATCGCCGACACGGCCACGACGAGGGCGACGACGACGAGGGCGACGAGAACCTTCGTGACCGCCGCCGTCTTCGTGATGCCGCGGTAGTTCACGATCGCGAGCGCGACGACGGCGGCGATCGCGACGACCCTGCTCCACCCCTCGGGCGCCGCGTACGCCGCGAAGGTCAGAGCCATCGCGGCGCAACTCGCGATCTTGCCGATCACGAACGACCAGCCGGCGACGAACCCCCACCAGGCGCCGAGAACCTCTCGCCCGTAGGCGTAGGTCCCTCCCGACGTCGGGAAGCGCGCCGCCAGGACCGCTGACGACATCGCGTTGCCGAGCGCGACGACACCGGCCACGACGAGTCCGATGAGCAAGCCGTTGCCGGCGGCCGCGGCGGCGGGCGTGAACGCGGCGAACACGCCCGCGCCGATCATCGATCCGAGACCGATCACGACCGCGTCGGGGGTTCGCAATCGACGGGAGAGTTCTCCGGGTGCGGTCATGCGGTCACCCTAGGGGCGCGCGGTGAACACCGCGGCCACCGACCGGGCGTCACACGAACGGGCCGTGACCGCGCGCGAACTCGTCGAACGCGAGGCCGTAGCCCGCGCACACCGGATCGATGCTCGACCTCACCGACTCGTCGAGCGGCCCCCGCGTGACCCCCGCCGCGACCCACGACGCGCTCGCCGCCGCAACGGCCCCGATGACGGCGAAGGAGAATGATCGAGCGAGGGGGTGGTCGGGCGCACGGTCGAGGCGAGGTGCGACGAAGGCGCTCACGGTCGCGGCCTGCGCGGTGAACCGCGCGATCCCCGACACCGAGAGCTCGTCGCGCGTGCCCATCACGTCGGCGTGCGTCACGGCCCACGGCACAGCGTCGGGACCGAAACCTCGGGCGGCCGCGAGGAGCGCCGAGCGCACCGCATCCACGACGGGCACGTCAGTCGGTTGCGCCGCGAGTTCTGCGGCGAGGGCCGCGGCGCGCGAGTCGAAGGCGACCCAGAGCACATCGCTCTTGGCCTGGAAGTAGTTGAAGAAGGTGTTGCGACTGACCCCGGCTCGCAACGCGATCTCCTCGACCGTCGTGCGCGCGTATCCCTGCTCGAGGAAGAGCTCTTCGGCGGCGCTCTCGAGTGTCTCGGCCGACGAGGCTCGGGGCCGGCCGGGAGAACTCGCGCGAGAGGGAATTCTGACCCCTCCCGTGAGTTGCAATAATGGACCGCGCCTAAGAATGGGCGAATCCCACCAGCGGCAGCTTAACCGAGCTTTCCCGATCGTGCCCGAAGGACCCCGTGACTACAACTCCGATCGCCCCCGACGTCGTTCCTGTCTCCGATCAGAAGACGGCCCGCCGCGCCGTGCGGGCCTCCTTCGTCGGAACCTCCCTCGAGTCGTACGACTTCTACGTCTTCGCCTACTTCAGCGCGATCTTCTCCGCCCCGCTGTTCTTCCCCGACATCGACCCCGCTGTCGCGACGATCAGCGCGTTCTCGCTGCTCGCCCTCTCGTACGTGGTCCGCCCTCTCGGCGCGATCATCTTCGGCAATCTCGGTGACCGGATCGGACGCCGCAAGACCCTGCTCATCACGATCACGATCATGGGTGTCGCGACGGGCGCGATCGGGCTGCTGCCGAGCTACGCGACGATCGGACTGTGGGCACCCCTCCTGCTGACGCTCCTCCGCGTCGTGCAGGGACTCTCCCTCGGTGGCGAGTGGGGTGGGTCGATCCTCGTCGCCGTCGAGCACGCGTCTCCGCGTCGTCGCGGACTCTACGCCGCCCTGCCCCAGCTCGGGTCGCCCGTCGGCACGATCCTCACGGGGTCGATCTTCCTCTTCCTCACCGCCGTCCTCAGCGCCGAAGACATGCTCGAGTGGGGATGGCGCATCCCGTTCCTGCTCGCGTTCCCGCTTCTCGCCGTCTCGCTCTACCTGCGCATCGCGATCGACGAGACACCCCTCTTCAAATCGCTCCTCGCGGCGGACAAGCGCGAGCGGATCCCCGTGCTCGCCGTCTTCCGTCGTCACCCGCTCGGTGTCGCCGTCGCGATCGCGGCAGCGCTCCTCGGCATCGGTTCGTACTCGCTCATGAACACGTACACGATCAGCTACGGCGTGGCGACTCTCGGCTTCGACTATCAGGAACTGTTCACCGCGACCCTCATCGGCAGCTCGCTGCAACTCGTCACGATCCCCCTCTTCGGGCTGCTCGCGAACCGCATCGGCTCCGCCCGTGTGGTCGCGATCGGCGCGGCAGGCACGCTCCTCATCACCTTCCCGATGTACTTCGTGCTGCAGTTCGCGACGTTCCCGATCCTCGTCGCGACGATGATCATCGGCGGGATCCTGCCGACGCTCAGTTGGGCGGGCCTCGGCGGTCTCATGGCCGACATCTTCGGCGGGCCCATCCGATACTCGGCACTCTCGATCGCGTACAGCATCGCGGCGGTCATCTCCGGGCTCGTCCCCGTGACCACGCAGGCCCTCTCGATCGCGACGGATGCCGCGTGGTGGCACCCGGGCATCGTGCTCGCGACACTCTCGATCTTCACCCTCGCCGCCTCGATCATCGCGGCGCGCTGGGGCCGCCCCGTCGACGCACCCGAGGTCATCGACGCCGACGAGCGCCGGTTGGTGCGCACCCGCGGGGCCGCTTAGGCTCAGTTCGACCGCGGGCACGCCGCACAGACGACGGAGGCCGCAATGAGCGACGACACCCCCACCGAGCGCTTCGACCCGCGGCGGGGTCGCGGTGACGCCGAACCCGGGGACCGCGGAACCGGCGATGCCGCATCCGACACTCCCGCTGATGCCACGTCGTCGGACGACGCCGCGACGGAAGCCTTCGTCGTCGACAGCGGAGACGCTCCGACGAGGCTTTTGCCGCAATCGTCGACACCGTCGGCAGCGCCCGCTGACCAGCCGCCCACCGCCGCGCCGGCCACCGAGCGCCTCGGCGACGACGCGCCGACGGAGTTCATCGCCCGCACGCCCCCGAGCGCACCGAGGCCCGAATCCGTGCGACCGTCGACGAAGAAGACGACGACGCCCCCCGCTCGATCCCACGGACTCCGGATCGCCCTCATCCTCCTCGCGGCTCTCATCGTCATCGGTCTCGCCGTGCTCGCCCTCGTGCTCGCCACGCGCGATGACGACTCCGCCCCCGTGACCGAGCCGTCCGCCACCGCTGAGCCCTCGGCCGAACCGGAGCCCACGGAGGAGACGAGCGAGCCGGCACCCGAGCCCGCGCCGGAGCCCGAGACGACCGAGCCGCCCGCTCCCGACCCCGCCCAGAGCGCGAGGTTCACGAGCTTCACCCCCGCCGACGGATCGACGATCGCGTGCCCCGATGAGACCACTCGCGTGCCCCTCGTCTTCGAGTGGTCGAGCGAAGGTGCCGTGCGCGCGTTCATCGCCGTCGGGGTCGACGACGCCGCCGCGGCCCCGCAGGCCGAGGTCGAGCCGAGCGGGTCGTACACGGATTTCGAGTTCGACTGCTCGCTCGAGAGCGAGATCTACACGGTGACCCTCGACAACGACGCGGGTGTGCTCGTCAACGGCACCGTGACCCTCGTGCGCGAGCTCGGATGACGCCCCGAGCGATACGATGAAGTGACCCCACACTCAGGCACCACCACTGTTCGTTGACTCGGTGCCGCACATACCGAATCGGAGCGACCGTGACCTCGACTATGCCTGACAAGCCCGCCCTCGAAGGTCTCGAGTCGAAGTGGGGCGCAGTCTGGCAGAACGACGGCACCTACGATTTCGACCGGTCCGCCGCGGTCGCGGCAGGGCCGTCCGGCGTCTTCTCGATCGACACTCCCCCGCCCACGGCGTCGGGGAGCCTCCACATCGGTCACGTGTTCAGCTACACCCACATGGACCTCAGCGCGCGCTTCCGGCGCATGCGCGGCGACCAGATCTTCTACCCGATGGGGTGGGACGACAACGGTCTCCCCACGGAGCGACGCGTGCAGAACTATTACGGCGTGCGCTGCGATCCGAGCATCGCGTACGACGCCGACTTCGTTCCGCCGCTCGAGGGCGGCGAGAACGCCTCGAGCAAGGCCGCAGACCAGGTCCCCATCTCCCGCCGCAACTTCATCGAGCTGTGCGAGAGGCTCACGATCGAAGACGAGAAACAGTTCGAGGATGTCTGGCGCACCCTTGGTCTCTCGGTCGACTGGTCGCAGACCTACCGCACGATCGGCGATGACGCACAGACGGTCGCGCAGCGCGCGTTCCTGCGCAACCTCGCTCGCGGCGAGGCGTACCAGGCCGACGCACCGACGCTGTGGGACATCACGTTCCGCACCGCGGTCGCGCAAGCCGAGCTCGAAGACAAAGAGCAACCGGCCGCGTACCACCGTGTCGCCTTCCACCGCCCCGACGGCACCGACGTGCACATCGAGACGACGCGCCCCGAACTGCTCCCCGCGTGTGTGGCGCTCGTGGCGCATCCCGACGACGAGCGATACCAGCACTTGTTCGGCACGACCGTGACGACCCCGCTCTTCGAGGTCGAGGTGCCCGTCGTCGCGCACCACCTCGCCCAGAAAGACAAGGGGTCGGGCATCGCGATGATCTGCACCTTCGGCGACGTCACCGACGTCGTGTGGTGGCGTGAACTCGACCTCCCGAACCGCACCGTCATCGGTTCCGACGGCCGGCTCGTCGCCGACGCCCCCGAGGCCATCACGAGCGCGCCGGGTCGGGCGTTCTACGAGGAACTCGCGGGCAAGACCGTGTTCAGCGCCAAAAAGCGCATCGTCGAGCTGCTGGGCGGGAGCGGCGAGATGATCGGCGAACCGCGGCCGATCACCCACTCGGTCAAGTTCTTCGAGAAGGGTGATCGCCCCCTCGAGATCATCTCGACGAGGCAGTGGTACATCCGCAACGGCGCGCGCGATGCCGAGTTGCGCGACACCCTCGTCGAGAGGGGCAAGCAGATCGGTTTCACCCCCGAACACATGCGCGTCCGCTACGAGAACTGGGTGGGTGGCCTCACGGGTGACTGGCTCATCTCGCGTCAGCGCTTCTTCGGGGTGCCCATCCCGGTCTGGTACTCCCTCGACGACAACGGCGACCGGGGCGAGCCCATCGTTCCCGACGAGTCGGCCCTGCCCGTCGACCCCTCGACCGACACGGCTCCCGGGTACGACGAGTCCCAGCGCGGCGTCGCGGGCGGTTTCGCCGGCGAGGTCGACATCATGGACACGTGGGCCACCTCGTCACTCACCCCCCAGATCGCCGGCGGCTGGGAACGCGACCCCGAACTCTTCGACCTCGTGTTCCCCTACTCGCTCCGCAGTCAGGGGCAGGACATCATCCGCACCTGGCTCTTCTCGACCGTGCTGCGGTCGCAGCTCGAGCACGGAACGGTGCCGTGGACTAATGCGGGCATCTCGGGGTTCATCGTCGACCCCGACCGCAAGAAGATGTCCAAGTCGAAGGGCAATGTCGTGACCCCCGCCGCGATGCTCGACCAGCACGGCTCCGACGCCGTGCGCTACTGGGCGGCCTCGAGCAGGCTCGGAACCGACGCGGCCTTCGACCCCCAGAACCCCAAGCAGATCAAGATCGGCCGCAGGCTCGCGATCAAGGTGCTCAACGCCGCGAAGTTCGTCTACTCGTTCCCCGAGCCCGCAGTCGACGGCGGTGCCATCAACGATCTGGATGCCGACCTGCTCGCCGAGCTCGACCGCGTCGTCGGCATCGCGACCGAGGCGTTCGAGTCCTTCGATCACGCGCGAGCGCTCGAGACCACCGAGCACTTCTTCTGGACCTTCTGCGACGACTACCTCGAACTCGTCAAAGAGCGTGCCTACGGCGCGGGCACCCCGGAGGAGCAAGCGTCGGCCGTCACGACGCTCCGCACCGCCGTGGATGTCCTGCTGCGTCTCTTCGCCCCCTTCATCCCCTTCGCGACCGAAGAGGTGTGGTCGTGGACGCACGAGGGTTCGGTGCACACGGCACCGTGGCCGACCCCCTCGAGCGACGCTGCTCCGCGCGGCATCCTTCCCGCCGTGAGCGCCGCCCTCATCGGAATCCGCCGCGCCAAGACCGACGCGAAAGCCTCGCAGAAGACCCCCGTCGACTCGGCGACGATCGTGGCCCCGGCAGCGAGTCTCGCTCTCGTGAGGCTCGCGGGAGCGGACCTCGCCGCGGTCGGCCGCATCGCGGCGCTCGACTTCGCCGAGGGCGACGACCTCGCCGTCGTCGACGTGGTGTTGAGCGAGACCGACGGCTGACCGGACCCCACGACCAGAACGGACACGCCATGCAACTCGGAACTCGATGGTCGGTCGGCGATGAGCCGCCCGCGCGCCTTGCCGCCGCCGTCATCGACGCGGTGAACACGGTCGAACAGGACCTCCGCGACGTGGACACGGCGCAGTGGCGCTGGACTCTGACGTGGCTCGAGTCTCTGCCCGTCGTCGAACTCGACGACGGCACCGTCATCCGGTTCGACCCGTCGACCGACACGGCCACGACCCTGCCGCCGGCAGACGAGGATGCCGAGGCCACCGCCGACGCCGACTAGCGCCCGGGAGACCGCCGGGAGACACCTAGGCTGACCCCATGGCCGACCCCAACCCCTTCTTCGCACCGAGCACGCTGCCCTACGGCCTGCCGCCGTTCGCCGACATCCGTTTCGAGCACTTCCGGCCGGCGTTCGAGAGGGGGTTCGCCGAGCAGCTCGCCGAGATCGCCGCGATTACGAGCAACCCCGACGATCCCACCGCCGAGAACACCCTCGTGCCCCTCGAGCGCAGCGGCTGCACCCTGCACCGGGTCGCTACCGTGTTCTTCACCAAGACGGCGACCGACAGCGACCCCGCGAGCGATGAGCTCGAGACCGAACTGGCTCCCCTGCTCGCCGCCCACGCCGACGCCATCAGACTCGATGCCGCACTCTTCGCGCGTGTGCTCGCCGTCGACGAGGCTGCGGCGCACGGAGGCGCCGACCGCCTCGACCCCGAGACGGCGCGACTCGCCGAGCGCACGCGTGTCGAGATGACCCTCGCGGGGGCCGCTCTGTCCGACGACGACAAAACGATCCTCCGCGACTACAACTCTCGACTCTCGTCCCTCACGACCCGGTTCGAGAAGAATCTGCTCGCCGACACCAACAGCCTCGCGGTGCACGTCACGGACGTCGCCGACCTCGACGGTCTCGATGACAGCCAGGTCGCGGCGACCGCGCAGGCCGCGCGCGACCGCGGCCTCGACGGCTTCGTGATCACGCTCGTCCTCCCGACCGGGCACCCCTACCTCGCGTCTCTCACCGTGCGCTCGACGCGGGAACGGCTCATGACGGCCTCGCGATCACGCGGCGTTCGCGGGGGCCGATTCGACAACCGCACCCTCGTGCTCGAGATCGCGCGCATCCGGGCCGAACGCGCGACGCTCCTCGGCTTCGAGAATCACGCGGCGCTCGTCACGGCCGACGAGACGGCGAAGACACCGGAGAACGTCGCCGCCATGCTCGAGAGGCTCGCGCCCGCGGCCGCTCGCAACGCGCGGCTCGAGAAGGACGTGCTTCGCGACCACGCGCCCCACGACATCGAGGCGTGGGACTGGGCGTTCGTCACCGAGAGGGTGCGCGCGGCGACCTACGACCTCGATGTCGCCGCTCTGCGCCCCTACTTCGAGGCCGAGCGCGTCTTGCGCGACGGCGTGTTCTTCGCGGCGACACGGCTCTACGGCGTGACCTTCGCCGAGAGGCACGACCTGCAGTCGTACCACCCGGGGTCGCGCATCTTCGAGGTGCACGACGACGACGGATCGCCCGTCGGTCTCTACGCCCTCGACCTCTACACGCGGGACTCGAAGCGCGGCGGGGCGTGGATGAACTCGCTCGTGTCGCAATCGGCGCTCCTCGACCTCCCTGTCGTCGTCACCAACAACCTCAACGTTCCGAAACCGCCCGAGGGTGCACCGACACTGCTCACCCTCGACGAGGTGACGACCGTCTTCCACGAGTTCGGTCACGCGCTGCACGGGCTCTTCGCTCGCGTGACCTATCCCTCGTTCAGCGGCACGAGCGTCGGTCGCGACTTCGTCGAGTACCCGAGCCAGGTCAACGAGATGTGGAAACTGTGGCCCGAGGTGCTCGCCAACTACGCCGTGCACGTCGACACGGGCGAACCTCTCCCGGCAGACGTCGTCGATCGGTTGCGCTCATCCGGGCGGTTCAACGAGGGGTTCGCGACGAGCGAGTACCTCGCTGCCGCGATGCTCGACCAGGCGTGGCACACACTCACGCCCGCCGATTTCACGGGCCCGGATGCCGTCACCGACGTCGAGGCGTTCGAAGCCGCCGCGCTCGCGAGGTTCGGTCTCGATGACCCCGCCGTGCCTCCGCGGTACTCCAGCACGTACTTCGCCCACATCTTCTCCGGCGGGTATTCGGCGGCCTACTACTCCTACATCTGGAGCGAAGTGCTCGATGCCGAGAGCGTGCTGTGGTTCGAGGAGAACGGCGGACTCACGCGCGCCAACGGCGACCGCTTCAGGTCGAGACTCCTCGGAGTCGGCGGCTCGAGGGACCCTCTCGACTCGTTCCGCGACTTCCGTGGTCGCGACGCGACGATCGAGCCTCTGCTCGACCGCCGGGGGCTCGGCTGATCGGGAGCTCTACGCGGCGAGATCGCGCAGGGTGCGGAACTTCGTGTCGAGGTCGGGACCGCCGGGCGCGACGAGCACCTCGTTCGCGCCGGTCTGCTCGGCGAGCTCGGTGATGCGTGCTCGCACCTCGGCATTCGTGCCGATCGCCTGCAGCGCGTCGCGATCCGACGCGAAGGCCAGCTCGGCGTCCGTCCACTCGTGGGCTTCGGCTTCGGCGAGACTCGGCATCCGGCCCGGGCGCCCGCCCGACCGCAGTCGCAGACCCCAGAGGTTGCCCGGCAACGCGAGGCGGTGCGCGAGGGCGGTCTCGTCGGCGACGATGGCCGAGACGCTCACCATCGCGAGAGGAGCGTCGAGCACCGCGGACGGTTCGAAGCGCTCGCGGTAGAGCTCGAAAGCCCGCGCCGTGTCGACCCCGCCGGCGAAGTGGTGGGCGAATGCGAACGGCAGTCCGAGCATGCCCGCGAGCTGCGCGCTGTACCCGCTCGATCCGAGCAGCCACATGAGGGGCGCGTCTCCCTGGCCGGGCACCGCGACGACGGTCGACCCGACCCCGCTCTCGAGCGGAGCGATGATGCCGAAGAACGCGAGGAGTTCGACGACCTGCTGGGGGAAGTCGTCGACCGTCTCGGCGCCGACGTTGCGGCGGAGCAGTCGGGCCGTGAGGCCATCAGTGCCGGGGGCCCTCCCGAGTCCGAGGTCGATGCGGTCCCCGTGGAGTGCGACGAGGGTACCGAACTGCTCGGCGATCACGAGCGACGAGTGGTTGGGCAGCATGACGCCGCCCGAGCCGACGCGGATGCGCGTCGTGGCCGCCGCGATCGCGGCGATGAGGACCGCGGGAGCCGAGCTCGCGACCGCATCCATTCCATGGTGTTCCGCGACCCAGAATCGGCCGTAGCCGAGCTCGTCGGCGAGCTTCGCCGTCTCGATGGTCTGGGCGAGAGCGTCGGTGTGGGTCATCCCCTCACCGATCGAGGCGAGGTCGAGCACGGACAGCGGAGGAAGAGGCGAAGAAGTCATCGCCGTCTCAACCACGAACCCCGGTCGGACATTCCGCCCGGGCGCTTGCGCAGCCACAGCATGACGACGGCACCCGCGAGGAGCCCCCACAGCGCCGAGCCGACACCGCCGATGACAACGCCGCTCGTGACCACGAGAAAGGTCACGAGGGCGGCGAGCCGGTGCTCCGGCACGTCGAGCGCGCTCACGATCGCCGCGGTGAAGGCGCCGAGCAGCGCGAGTCCGGCGACCGCATTGATGAGCGCGGGAGGAGACGCCGAAACGAGTGCCGTCGCATAACCGGCCGTGAGGGCGAGGGCGAGTGACGAGACGCCGCCCGCCACAGCGGAGACCCAGCGGCGCGACGCGTCGGGGTGCGAGTCCGGTCCCGCCATGATCGCGGCGGTGATGGCCGCGAGGTTGACGGCGTGGCCGCCGAAGAATGCTCCCACCGAGGTCACGACCCCCGTCGCCATGAGCACGGATGGGGCGGGTGCGCGGTAGCCGAACGTCGTGAGCACGGCGAACCCGGGCACGTTCTGACCGGCCATCGTCACGATGAAGAGCGGGATGCCGAGGCTCGCGATGACCGCGAGGTCGAAGACCGGAGCCACGATCGCGAGGCTCGGCGAGACGAGCGTCGCCGTGGCACCGTCGGTCTGCGCGGTCAGGGCGACCGTCACGGCGGTGACCACGAGGGCCGCAGGTACCGCCCAGCGGGGGGCGAAGCGGGAGACGACGAGCCACGCCGCGATCGTCGGCAGCGCGAGCGCGGGGAGCGCGACGGCGGCGACGACGGGCGCGAGGCAGAGCGGGAACAGGATGCCCGCGAGCATGCCGCTCGCGAGAGGCTGTGGGATTCGGGTCAGGGCCTTTCCGAGCACGGGGACCGCGCCGACGACGACCACGAGCACGCCGCACACGATGAAGGCCCCCACGGCGGCCCGGAAGTCGCCCGTGATCGATTGAGCGGTGACGAGCAGGGCGGCGCCGGGCGTCGACCACGCGAAGGCGAGAGGGATGCGGTAGCAGAGGGAGAAGACGATCGACAGGAGCCCCTGCGCGACACACAGGATCAGGAGCCCGGACGCCGCTTGTTCGGCGGTCGCCCCGACCGCCGTCAACCCGGCGATGACGATCGCGAACGAACTCGCGAATCCGGTGAGGGAGCCGACGATCCCGGCGAGGACAGGCTGGACTATGGTCGAGCCGGCTCTAGGCGGACTTCTCGGTGCGCGCCGCTTCGCGCGGTACGATGGTCGGAGCCGCGTTCTCGAGCACGGACGCCCTCGTCACGATGACCCGCGAGACGTCGCTCGTCGACGGGACCTCGAACATGATGGGTCCGAGCACCTCTTCCATGATGGCGCGGAGCCCGCGGGCGCCCGTCTGGCGGAGCACCGCGAGGTCGGCGATGGCTTCGAGAGCCTCCCGATCGAACTCGAGCTCGACGCCGTCGATCTCGAACATGCGCTGATACTGACGAACGAGGGCGTTCTTCGGCTCGGTGAGGATGGCCATGAGCGCCACCTGATCGAGTTGGGTCACGGTCGTGACGACGGGCAGTCGCCCGATGAACTCGGGGATGAGGCCGAACTTGTGGAGGTCTTCCGGCAGGACCTCGCCGAAGAGATTCACGTCGTCGCCCTTGCTGTGCAGAGGGGCACCGAAACCGATGCCCTTCTTTCCGGCCCGGTTGGAGATGATGTCTTCGAGCCCTGCGAACGCTCCCGCGACGATGAAGAGCACGTTGGTCGTGTCGACCTGGATGAACTCCTGGTGCGGATGCTTGCGCCCTCCCTGCGGGGGCACAGACGCGACGGTGCCCTCGAGGATCTTGAGGAGCGCTTGCTGCACACCCTCGCCCGAGACATCCCTCGTGATCGACGGGTTCTCGGCCTTGCGCGCGATCTTGTCGATCTCGTCGATGTAGATGATGCCCGTCTCGGCGCGCTTGACGTCGTAGTCGGCGGCCTGGATGAGCTTGAGCAGGATGTTCTCGACGTCTTCGCCCACGTAGCCCGCCTCGGTGAGCGCCGTAGCGTCGGCCACCGCGAACGGCACGTTGAGGCGCTTCGCGAGAGTCTGCGCGAGGTAGGTCTTTCCGCACCCGGTCGGACCGATGAGGAGGATGTTCGACTTCGCGATCTCGACGTCGTCGACGAGGGTGTCGGCCGACGTGATGGTGTTGCGGGCGCGGATGCGCTTGTAGTGGTTGTAGACGGCGACCGAAAGAGCGCGTTTCGCGGGCTCCTGCCCGATGACGTATTCCTCGAGGAAGTCGAAGATCTCGCGGGGCTTGGGGAGATCGAACTCGCTCGCGACCTCATCGCCGGCTTCGGCGAGACGCTCCTCGATGATCTCGTTGCACAGTTCGACGCACTCGTCGCAGATGTAGACCCCGGGGCCAGCGATGAGCTGCTGCACCTGCTTCTGGCTCTTGCCGCAGAACGAACACTTGAGCAGATCTGCGCTCTCACCGATTCGAGCCATGCGCCCGGCCTCCCCTTGGTTCAGTCACCCCGGCGTGGACCGAACATTCTTACGTCGTGTATCGAAACGTGCTACTGATTCGAGCCTAACCCGTGCGACCGACAGTCATGGGCAACCACCCCGATTGTTAACCCGCGTCACGACGGCGCCGGTCCAGGCGCGCGATCGGGGCGGGGTCGGCACGCGTGCAGGCGGAGGTCGCGCGCGTCCCCTACCCTGGAGTGGCTCCGAACCGAAGGATCCGTATGCCGTCGCCCACTCGCACTCGCCTCACGACCGCGGCGCTCGTCGCCGGCGCCGCGACCCTCGCCGGTGTCGCGACCCTCGCCGCCCCGGCGTCTGCCCACAACTACCTCGTGTCGTCGACGCCCGAAGCCGACAGCGTGCTCACCGAACTGCCCGAGCGATTCGACATCACGACGAACGACCTGCTGCTCGACCTCGGCGACGGCTCGGACGCCTTCGTCTTGAGGGTCTCCGACGCCGACGGCCTCTTCTACGGCGACGGGTGCGTCGACGTCGATGGACCGACGATGTCGACGCCCGCAGCCCTCGGGCCCGCGGGGGACTACACGGTCGACTGGCAGATCGTGTCGATCGACGGCCACCCCGTCGCGGACTCCTTCGAGTTCGAGTGGGACCCGAGCGACCCCTCGGTCGCGACCGAAGGCAGCGCCGAGCCGCCCGTGTGCGGTGCTGCGGCACCTGAGCCGAGCGCATCCGCCTCTCCGGACGACAGCGACTCCCCCGACGGCGCGACCGACGAGGCAGCCGACCAGCCGGGCGACGACACGGCCGACCCGAGCGCCGAGCCCACCGAGCCCACGACCGCGACGGATTCCCTCTCGACGGTGCTGTGGGTCGGGGGCATCGCCCTCGTGATCGCGGCCCTCGTCACGCTCGGCGTGAAGTTCGCCCGCGCGAAGCGCACGGGCTCGCGCCGCGACGACACCGACTGACCGCGTCAATACGACGAAGCCCGCACACGACGAAGCCCGCCGGTCTCCCGGCGGGCTTCATCGTTATCGGTGGAACCTACTGCACGAGTGCGGCGGGCGCCTGGATGTTCTTGCGCGAGGTCAACACCTGGTCGATGAGACCGTACTCGAGGGCGGCATCCGCTCCGAGGATCTTGTCGCGATCGATGTCTTTGTTGACCTGCTCGACGCTGCGGTTCGAGTGGTGCGCGAGCGTCGACTCGAGCCACGTGCGCATGCGGAGGATCTCCTGCGCCTGGATCTCGATGTCCGACGCCTGGCCGCGGCCCGCGTCGCCCGTCGAGGGCTGGTGGATGAGGATGCGCGCGTTCGGCAGCGCGAGGCGCTTGCCGGGGGTTCCCGCAGCGAGGAGCACTGCGGCAGCCGACGCCGCCTGACCGAGGCACACCGTCTGGATCTGCGGACGGATGTACTGCATCGTGTCGTAGATCGCCGTCATGGCCGTGAACGAGCCGCCGGGTGAGTTGATGTACATGACGATGTCGCGGTCGGGGTCCTGGCTCTCGAGAACGAGGAGCTGCGCCATGACGTCGTCGGCCGACGCGTCGTCGACCTGCACACCGAGGAACACGATGCGGTCTTCGAAGAGCTTCGCGTAGGGGTCTTGACGCTTGTACCCGTAGGCCGTGCGCTCCTCGAAGGTCGGGAGGATGTAGCGGGACTCGGCCACGGGGCCTGCGTTACCGCCGAAGGAAGAGATGTCCATGGTGTCTTTCTGCCTTAGTTGGAGCTGTCGGGAGTCTCGGACGAGTGCTCTGGGAGGTCGCCGGTTCCCTGGCCCGCGTCGGGTTCGGTCGAAACCGTCTTCTCGGTGACGCTCTCGTCGGTTCCGCCGCCGCCGATGACGTCGGACGCGAACTCGCGGAGGTGATCGACGAAGCCGTACTCGAGGGCTTCCTGCGCCGTGAACCAGTTGTCACGGTCGTTGTCGATGAGGATCTGCTCGATCGGCTTGCCGACCTGCTCGGCGGTCAGTTCCGCCATCCTCTGCTTCATGTCGAGGATGACCTTGGCCTGGGTCTGGATGTCGGCCGAGGTGCCACCGAAGCCTCCGGACGGCTGGTGGAGGAGGACACGCGCGTTCGGGGTGATGTATCGCTTGCCCTTGGTGCCCGACGAGAGCAGGAACTGCCCCATCGAGGCGGCGAGGCCGATGCCCACCGTGACGATGTCGTTCGGCACGAACTTCATCGTGTCGTAGATCGCCATTCCCGCGGTGATCGAACCACCGGGGCTGTTGATGTAGAGGAAGATGTCGCGTTCGGGATCCTCCGCTGCCAGCAGCAGGATCTTTGCGCAGATCTCGTTGGCGTTGTCGTCACGCACCTCTGACCCGAGCCAGATGATGCGGTCCTTGAGGAGTTGGTCGAAAATGCTCGAGACCAATGCCGGTTGGGCCATGGTTGCGCTCCGTTTCAGTTATCGCTTGTGTCGAATCTATCGGGAACAACGCGGCCACATCGGGCTGTTCGCCCTGGGCAGATACCCGCGCGGGCTCACCCGCCCGACAGACGCCGAACGGCCCGCCGCTTTCGCGACGGGCCGTGGGCCGAGCAGGAGTTCGGGGTCGATCAGTGCTGGTGTCCGGCGTGGTCGTGACCCTCGTGATCCTCGTCGTCGTCTCCGCCGCCGGAGACGTCGTCGGCCGAGATGATCGCGCTGTCGTCGTCGACCATTACGGGCTCGGTGAACGACGAGATGTCGACGGCGTTGCCGTCGGCATCCACGACCTTGGCCTTGTTGAGCACGGTCGCGAGAGCCTTGCCGCGAGCGACCTCCCCGATCATGCCGGGGATCTGGCCGTTCTGGTCGAGGATCTTGATGAACTCGCCCGGCTCCATGTTGTACTGCGCAGCGCCCTGGATGAGGTACTGCGTGAGCTCGTTCTGGCTCACCTTGATCTCTTCCTTCTCGGCGATCGCGTCGAGGAGGATCTGGCTGCGGAACGTCTTCTCGCTCGCTTCGGTCACCTCGGCGCGGTGCTCGTCGTCTTCGAGGCGGTTCTCGTTCTCGAGGTGACGGTGCACCTCGTCTTCGACGAGCTTCGCGGGAACGGGGATGTCGACCTTCTCGAGGAGGCGGTCGACGATCTGGTCGCGCGCCTGGGTGCCCTGGCCGAAGACCTTCGACTTCGAGACCTGCTCCTGCAGGTCTGCCTTGAGCTCGTCGATCGTGTCGAACTGGCTCGCGATCTGCGCGAAGTCGTCGTCGGCCGCGGGGAGCTCGCGCTCCTTGACGGCGAGGAGCGTCACGGTGATCTGTGCGGTCTGGCCCTCGTTGTCGCCCCCGAGGAGCTTCGACTCGAAGGTCGTGGTCTCGCCGGCGCTGAGCGCGTCGAGTGCCTCGTCGATGCCGTCGATGAGGTCGCCGGAGCCGACCTCGTAGGAGATGCCGCTCGCCGTGTCGACCTCGGTGTCGTCGATCATGGCGACGAGGTCGATCTGCGCGAAGTCGCCGGTCTTGGCCGGGCGGTCGACGGTCACGAGGGTGCCGAAGCGCGTGAGGAGGTTGTTGAGCTCGGTCTCGACCTCGTCGTCGTCGACGGTGATCGCGTCGACCGTGAGCTCGAGGCCGTCGGTCTCGGGGAGCTCGAAGTCGGGGCGCACGTCGACCTCGACGACGATGACGAGGTCACCGCTGAAGTCCTTGATGTCGGGCAGCTCGGTGACGTCGGCTTCGGGGCGACCGAGGGGGCGCACCTTCTCCTCTTTCACGGCCTGGCGGTAGAACTTGTCGAGACCGTCGCTCACGGCATGCTGCAGCACCTCGCCGCGCCCGACGCGCTGGTCGATGATGGGCGGCGGCACCTTGCCCTTGCGGAAACCGGGGATGTTGACCGACTCGGCGATGTGGCCGTAAGCGTGGTCGACGCTCGGCTTCAACTCCTCGGGGGTCACCGCGATGGTGAGCTTGACGCGCGTGGGGTTCAGCTTCTCGACCGTGGTCTTCACGATGGATTCTCCTGTTTTCGACGTACTGGGTACTGGACTTCGCCGTACTGGATGGGTGGGTTTTCGACTTCGTGGGGTTGCCGGAGGCACCGCGTCGGGGCGACAGGATTCGAACCTGCGACCTCTCGGTCCCAAACCGAGCGCTCTACCAAGCTGAGCTACGCCCCGGTTCTGCGTTCCATCGTGCACAACGCAGCACCGACTGGTTCCGATCAGCTGTCACCTGAAATTTGGCCTCGGCAAGTCTAGCCGAGCGAGGCGACGCGCGGTGCCAGCGGAATGTATTAGGCTGATGGTCGCACTCATCGGCTTCGGCTGATTTTTGCGGGGATGTAGCTTAGTGGTAAAGCCTCAGTCTTCCAAACTGATGATGCGAGTTCGATTCTCGTCATCCCCTCTCCTGTTCGATCACGTCAGAGCTGTGCTCCGCCTTGCGATCACCGCCCCCCCGTTCGGGGTACTGCCGTGTCCTCCTTTGTGAGGACTAATCTGGGTACACCCCCAACCGCACCCCGATTCGCTGCACGGTTCAGCACACGCCGCACCCGCTAGGCCCCCGCGGCAGGCCACCCCCCGGAGCACACCCATGTCTTCAGCGCCCGCATCCCTCGCCCCCGCCGGTTGGTACACCGACCCCCTCGGACTCCCCCAGTTGCGCTGGTGGAACGGCTCGAGCTGGACCAACCAGATCGACGAGCCGAGCGTCGAACTCCAGGTGTCACGGCAGTTCCGGGTGTCGTTCGTCGACTCCCCCGACGCCGCCTGACGGCTCGGCGCACACGCCGTTCGTCAGCTCGGCTGCACTCCCGGGAGCTCGGCGGTCGCCACGGTCTCGCCGCTCGCATCCCGGATCTCGACGAGCTCGACGGATTCGCGGAGGACCGCGGCGTTCATCGAGCACTCGATGAGAGCGGTGCTGCCGAGGAAGGTGCCCGATTCCGACTCGGTTCCGTCGGTGGCGACGAGCACGACCGCGTACCTGTCGGTCTCGAGTCCGTCGATCTCGAGCACCGTCTCCGTGCCCCACGTGTGTGCGACGACGCTCCCCTCGACCTGAACGCCCGAGGGTTCGCCGACGAAATCGACCGTCTCGATCGCCCCGAGGGTTCCCGGACCGCCGGTGGGTGGCGCGTCGATCACCGCTTGGGTTGCGAGAGCCGAGCCTGCGCCGAGGGCGATGCACGCGGCGGCAGCGGCGACGAGAACCACGCGGCGACGCAGCGATCCCGGAACCCGGCGTCTCAGGGTCTCGGCGGTGAGCGGCGGGACGGCCGAGAGCGGTGTCACCCCGTCCGCCCGCACTGCGGCGGTGATGCGGTCGCCGAGGGCGACCGACGGCTCGTGCTCGATCCATCCACCGAGGGCCCGAACACGTGTGGCCGCCTCGGCCAGCCGGACGATCTCCGCGTCGACACCGGGATCGGCTGCACGCAGCGTCTCGAGTGCGCGCTCATCGTCGGCGGTGAGCTCCCCCGCGATCGCGGCGGAGACGAGCCGGGCGCGTTCGTCGTCGTGAGTCACGAGGGGCTCCTGTCGTTGTGGGGATCGTCGGCGGTGTCGAGGTGTTCGCGGAGCGCCCGCAAACCGTAGAACGCCCGCGTTCGCAGCGTCGTCGCTCCGACGCCCGTGCGCGCCGCGAGCTCGGCGTAGGACTCCCCGTGAAGGTGCACCGCGACGACGGCGAGACGGTGCTCGGCGCTGAGCTTCGCGAGCGCCTCGAGCACGCGCAGGCGCTCGAGCTCGTCGGTGCCGACATCCGCCAGGTCTGCGAGGTCGGCACTGTCGGAGATCTTCGGCATCCGCTGCAGCGACCGCCGCGAATCGATGATCACGTTGCGGGCGATCGCGAAGAGCCAGGTACGTGTCGATGCCTTCGCGGGGTCGAAGCTCTCGCGAGCCCGCCACGCCTTGAGAAACGTCTCCTGCACGCAGTCTTCGGCGAGCTCCCGGTCGCCGAGCGCGTTGATCGCGAAACCGAAGAGGCTCGCACCGTGCTCGTCGTAGGCCGACGACACGTCGAAGTCGACACCGGCAGGCGTGGTGGGAACGGCGCTGCGCGACTCGACAGCACCCGGCGACTCGACAGCACCCGGCGACTCGACAGCGGGGGGCACCGCGGCGAGCCCTCGGCCGGTCGCACGGGAGGAGCGATGCTTCCAGAACGGGGTACCCGAAGCACTCAGGGTGATCACACTCCTGCTCTGCACGTCGGTCACAAGACCCTCTCACCCTAAGTCAGCCGGTCCGGGTCGATCGGTACGAGGGGATACGTCGGAGCGGGCGGATTCGTTCATCCGCTCTCCCATGACGCAGGCAATGACGCCGATGAAAAAGATTCTCCGAATCGGATGAACGGATGCCCGGGCCTCGACGTACCCCCTCGTAATCGGGCGCACGACGGCGCCCACCCACTCGAAAGGCACACCATGTCGATGAAGAGAAACACCCGAACCGTCACCATCGGCGGGGCAGCGGCCGCTGCCGCGTTCGCCGTCCTCTCGGTCGCCGCCCCCGCGAGCGCCGAGACCGAGGTCGCCGAGCCGGCGACGTTCACGAGCGCGTTCACCGTCATGGCGACCCCGGGCGAGGTCATCGACACCGACGGCAACGCCGCCCCCGGTGAAGAGGGCGCGACCGGCACCTTCGACTTCCGCATCAACTCCGACCTCGAGATCATCTGCTACGACATCACCCTCGAGGGCGTCACCGGTGACTACGAGAGCCCCGCGAAGACCGCGACGCACATCCACGAGGCTGCGGCCGGCGAGTCCGGCCCGCCCCGCATCGCGTTCCCCAACCCCGAGCCTGTCGGGGATGGCCCTCGCACGAGCTCCGGCTGCCTGCAGGGCCCGTTCACGACCGGTGTCGCACCCGACGGAGCCGACACGGGAGAGGGCTTCACCCTCGCGCAGATCGAGGCGAACCCCGCCGGATTCACCGGTGACTCGCACACCGTCGACTTCCCCGCCGGAGTCGTGCGCGGACAGCTGAGCCAGGTTCCGGTCGGCGGAGTGCAGACCGGTGGCGGAGGACTCGCCACCGCAGATGACTCCGCTCCCGCCGGCCTCATCGCCCTCGGCGCGCTCGCTGCGCTCGGAACCGCGGCGACGGTCGTCATGCGTCGTCGCGCTTCGGCCTCGAACTGACGATGACACGCGCACGCACCGCGGCCTCGACGACCTCGCGTCGTCGGGGTCGCGGGCGTGCGCCCCTCTCCACACGCTCGTCCGTCGTCGGCATCCTGGGCGTCGCCATCGTGGTGGCACTCGCGGGGTGCTCGCCCTCGACCTCCGATCCGTCCTCCCCCGCCCCGACGCAGTCGGCACCGACGGAGTCGGTCGCGCCGGAGCCGTCAGCACCCGCGCCCGACGCCGCCGCCGACACGTCGCCCACGGTCGAGCCTGCTCTCGGCGACGGTGTCGTCCCCGCTCGAGTGTCCCTCCCGACCATCGGCGTCGACTCCGCTCTCATCGACCTCGGCATTCAGGCCGACGGAACCCTCGAGGTGCCCGTCGACTTCGACGACATCGGCTGGTTCACGGGAGGAGGGAAGCCCGGTGGCCGCGGACCGACGGTCGTCGCCGCGCACGTCGACTCCCCCTCGGGCCCCGCGGCGTTCGTGCGGCTCGGTGAACTCGAGAACGGCGACCGGTTCACCCTCACGGGAGTGGACGGAACGGACTTCGAATACGAGGTCTACGACTCCGCGAACTATGCGAAGGCGGAGTTCCCGACCACCGACGTGTTCGGAGCCGTCGCCGACGACGAAGTGCGCCTCATCACATGCACGGGATTCTTCGACACGACGATCGGCCACTACGACGACAACCTCGTGGTGTCGGCGGTTCGAGTCCTCCCGGAGTAGTCGGTCTGCCCCGCACGCGAGTTTCTGTCACGTGACCGCCGGACCGGCGCGAACCTGAGACTAACCTGAGGGCGTGACCCCGCCAGACGACGCCGCATCGCCTTCATCCCGCGCATCCGGAACCCCCGGCGGGGCCTCATGGCCTCGCGGATCCGCAGACTTGAGCGACACGACGAAGTGCCCGGCCTGTTTCACGAGCCTGACATCGACACGCTGCGGGCGCTGCGGGCTCGACGTGGCCCACCCCTCGGCGGCGACACTGCTCGAGGCATCTCTCGCGGCCGCCCGCGCCCTCGACGACCGCGTCGTGCTCATCTCGCACATCCGCGCCGACACCGCGAAGCAAGCCGACACCGCGAGGCAGAGAGTCGCGGCGGCGACCGACGCGGCCGCAGGGGTGGCTTCGGCGGCTTCCGCTGCCGCAGCGCCGCCGCGACAGACCGTGGCCGCCCCGTCGCCGTCGACCGTGCCCGGTGCGGTGACGGCATCCTCCGCTCCGCCCGCCGTTCCGGTGTCAGCAGGAGAGGTGTCGAGACCGGCTCCCGCGCGCACCTCGAGCGTGCAGGTGATCTTCCTCGGCATCGGGATAACGCTGCTCTCCATCGGAGCGATCACCTTCCTCGTCTATGCCTTCGTCACCTACGGGCTCCTCGCGAGGTCGATCATCATCGGCACGGTCACGATCGCGACGATCGTCGCGGCCACCATCCTGAAGAAGAGACTCGGCGCCACGGCGGAGGGGCTCGCGACGTTCGCCGTCGTGCTCATCTATCTCGACGCTTTCGCGGTTCGAGCCAACGACCTCGCGGGCACCGCCTCCGTCGAAGGAGCCCTGTTCTGGGGGATCACGATCGTCGTCGCCTCCGGTCTCTTCGCCGTGTGGCACCACACCTCGGGTTTGCGCGTGCCCGGCCTCGCCGCGCACATCGGCGTGGGGCCCGGGGCCGGCCTGCTCGCGGTCGCGGTGACCGATGGACTCGCGACAGCGATGCACGTGACCGTGGTCGCCCTCGCGATTGCGGTCGCGGGGCTCCTGCACGCGACGATCGGGCGTGTTCCCCGCGCGAGAACCGCCGACGTCGACGGCACACCCGAGCGGGCCATCCTCCTCGTCACGACGGCCGTCGCGCTCGTCATCGCCTCCATCGCGGCCTTCTCGAGCGAGCGCTCCGCCGGCGACGCCGTCACGGCGCCCGTCTCGCTCGCTCTCGTCGCGATCGTCGCCGTCGTCCACATCCTCGTGCTCGCACGCCTCCGTCTCCCGCGCGACGAACACTCGCCATCTGGGGCTCGGCCCGGAGCGCCGTGGCATCCCCTCGTCACCGTCTTCGCCGTCGTCGCCGGCCTCGACCTCGCGACGCTCGGATTCGCGTCGGTCGCACACAGCACCCACGACGACCTGCTCGTGTCGGTCGCCCCCGTCGCCGCGCTCGCGGTCGCCCTCGCTGCCGAAGTGCTGTGGCGGCGCACGCGCACGGGTGCGCACGCCCGTGCGACGACTGCGGCCCTCGTGTCGACCGTCGTGTCGACTGCGGCGCTCTTCGCTGCGCCCGTGGGCTTCGCCGTGTTCGCCTCGATCCGCCTTCTCGCCGGGGCGATCGCCGCACCGTGGAGTGTCGACGTGACGGCGACCGTCACCGAGCCGACGCACTGGGACATCCCCTCGCTAGGAGCGCTCGGTGCCGCCGTCGTGCTCGTGGCCGGCGCGTGGATCGGCCTCGCTCGCGCGGGCGACCGTCGCCGCGGTGCCGCGCTCGTCTGGGGCGCTCTCGCCGTCGCCGCTCTCGCCGTGCCCCTGCTCGAGTCCCTTCCCGCCATCCTCGCGGCCTACTTCGCGCTCGCCGCGGGCTCGCTCGCTGTCGCGATCGCCGGCCGGAGACGAGTGCGCGCCCGCGACCGCGTCATTCTCGCCGCGATCGCCGTGGTGTCGACCGTTTGTCTGTGGATAACCGGGTGGCTCGCCCTCGGAACCTGGCCTGTCGTCGCCGCGGCCGCGGTCGCTCTCGCGGTCGCCGCGCGCGGAGTCGCCCCGACGCGGCCGACGATCGCGGCCCTGTCCACGGGCACGATGGTCCTCCTGCTCCTCACCTCCGCGGGAGCGACGGCGCTCCACCTCACCTCGGCGCTCGACGTGCCGACGCTCACTCGCGCGACAGACGCCACGCGGTTCAGCTCCGTCGCCGCCATCGTTCTCGTCACGCTCGCCGCGCTGCTCCCATCTCGGCGGGTGCAGACTCTCGAGAGGCGCACGGCATTCTGGCTCGGACTGCCGGTCGCCGTGGGTGCCGGGGTCGTGCTGAGCCCCGCGTGGCTCGGCGGGACGACGCGGCTCGTCCCTCCCGCGGTCGACGCGGTCGTCGCGGCGGCCCTCGTCGCGGCCGTCGTCGCGTGGGCTCTCGCGCGCACCCTCGAGTCGGCCTTCGTCGAGCGCGTTCTCTCCGGGGCGATCATCGCTCCAGCCCTGCTCCTCGCCACGGTGACGATCACGACCGCCGCCGACGCATCCGACGTCATCGTCGGTGCGAGCGCTGCGGGGGCCGCGACTCTCGTCGCGGCCGCCGCTCTCGTCGCCTCCCTCCGCATCGCCCCCGACGACCCTCGCATTCGCACGATCGCACGCTCGTGCCACATCGGCGTCGGAGCGGTCGCTCTCGGAGTTCTCGCGCACACGGTCGGGGCCGACGCGCGCACCGCGTGGATCGTGCTCGCCCTCAGTGCCGCGACCGCCCTCATGCTCGCCCTCGTCCGCACCGTTCCCAGCATGTCTGCCGCTCTCGTCGCGGCGGCCACGGCGCTCCTGCTCTCCGCCGTCGGCGCTCTCGCGACAGACGTGGTCCGCGCGATCGAGCCGACGGGTTCGGCGCGAGCCGACGCCGCACTCGCAGCGCTCGCCGCATCCGCCGCCGCTATCGCGCTCACGCTTCTTCCACCCCGCGCACCGACCGCACGATTCGCGCTCTCGACGCTCGATCGCCGGGCGATCTTCTGGGTCGCCTTCGCGTGCGCTCTCCTGACAGCGACGTTGCCCGCGCTCTCGATCGTCGGCGTCAGTGGAGATCGGATGGCGGCACCGCTCGTCGTCGCCGCAGTGTACGTGGGGGTGCTCGCCGCGCTCACCGCCTTCCTCGCGCGGCGCACAACGAGGGCGGCCCGCGTCGAACGCGTCGCGGCGTCCGTCGCTCTCGCCCCGGTCGTGTTCCTCGTGCTCGCGAGCAGCATCGACGTCGTCGACCCCGGGAGCGCGACGAGCGCGATCATTCCCGCCCTCGCCGCGCTCATCACCGCCGTCGCCGCCCTCGCCTGGTCGGCTCGATCGACGTCGACCTCGCGCCCACCGGTCTCCCGAGGGGCGATCGACACCGGTGCTGCGCTCGTCGCCGCCCCCGCCGCACTCGTGGCGATCATCGACTACGACGGAGCATCGTGGTTCGTGCTCGTGCTCCTCGCGATCGCGCTTCTCGTGGTCGCGGTCAGCGCCGACGGACTGCTCGCATCGCGGTCGCGACGACACCAGCTCGGCTGGGCGGCACTCGCCGTGGCGGTCGCGGGGCTGTGGCTCAAGCTCGGCGACGAGTCCGTCGTCGCGGTCGAGGCCTACACGCTCCCGGTCGCGGGCGCAGTGCTCCTCATCGCTGCTCTGCTCGAACGCGAGCGGCCGGCTCGAGCGCACCTCGAGCACCCGGCCGACCCGCGAGGAGCGGATGCGACGGCCTTCGATGCGGCACCGACCCTGACTCTCGTGGGCCTCGTCGTCGCGATCCTGCCCCTCGCGATCGTCGCGAGCGACGGGTCCCTCGTGCGTGCCGTCGTCGTCTTCGTCGCGAGTGCTGCGCTTCTCCTCGCCGCGAGCCTCGCCACGGCGACCGGGCGGCCGCGGCCCTTCCTCGACGCTGCCGCGATCGCCGCGGCCCTCGGTGTCGTCGTGGTGTCCCTCGGCCGGGCCATCGTCGAATCCGACGCACTCATCGGGGCCGAGCTCGACCGCTCGTTCACCCCCGAGGCCTGGCTCGTCCCCGCCGTCGCTGTCGCGATCGTCTCCGCCTACGGTCTCTCTCGAGAGCGCACCGACCCCGCACAGCCGCGACGACGCGTTTTCGCTCTCATCCTCGCCCTCGTCACGCTCGTCGCATCCGTCGCGGTCGAATGGCCGCTCGTCGCACACACCGACACCGTCGTGCGGGCGCTCCTCGTCGTGCTGCTCCTGAGCGCGGTGCACCTCGTGACGGCCCTCGCCGCCGGGCCTCGGTTGTCGACGGTCCTCTCGCTCGTCTCGATCCTCGCGGGCGTCGCCATCGCGGGTCTCGCCATCGCAGCCGGATCCGCCGATCCCCTCGAAGTCGTGACCGTCCCCCTCGCGGTCGCCCTCATGGCGTCGGGTGCGACCCGTCTCGCGCGCGACCCCGACGCTCGCAGTTGGCCGTGGCTCGGCCCCGGCGTCGCGCTCCTCCTCGTGCCCTCCCTCCTCGCAACCCTCGGCGATCGGCCCGTCTGGCGTCTCGTCGCCCTGGGGGTCGTGAGCGTCATCGTGCTCATCGCGGGGGTCTCACGACGGCTCCAGGCACCGTTCGTGATCGCGAGTGCCGTCGTTCTCATCCACGCCATCGCGACCTTCACCCCGCAGATCAGGGCGGCATACGCGGCGCTCCCCTGGCCCCTCTGGCTCACGATCGGCGGTGCCATCGTCGTGGCCCTCGCCGCGCGATACGAGAAACGCGTCGCGAACCTCAAATCGGCTGCGGTCTCGGTGGCGAAACTGCGCTGAGAACAGCGGATAAGCGTTGCCTCAGCTTGCTTGCGCAGAACAACCATCGGCGTACATTGACATCAACGTCACCGAAACGGAGCAGCCCATGACCGACATCAGTTCTGTGTCCCACAGCCCCATCGATCCCGACATCACCGCGGGCGTGGCGCAGTTCCTCGCCCCCGTCGTCGTCGACCTCACCGCCCTCGCGGTCGACGGCAAACAGGCCCACTGGCACGTGCGCGGCGCCAACTTCCAGGCTGTTCACGAGTTGCTCGACACCGTCGTCGATCACGCTCGGGATTACGCCGACCTCGCCGCGGAGCGGGTCGTCGCCCTCGGACTCCCCCTCGACGCGCGCGTGTCGACCGTCGCCACCAAGAAGACGACCCCGACCCTGTCGGCGGGGTTCCAGTCGACCGATCGGGTGATCGCCGAGATGGTCGGTCACATCGACGCGGCCCTCACGACGGTGCGCACCGCGGTCGACGAACTCGCCATCCTCGACCCCGTGAGCCAAGATGTGGCCATCGAGATCGCACGAGCCCTCGAGAAGGACCGCTGGTTCCTCTTCGCGCACATCGCGACCGCGTGACGTCGTTACCCGCGCATCACAACCGGGAGTGCGTGAAGTAACCGTCGACCATCGTCGCGGCGACAGGCATCGATCGGAGCTCGTCGGTCTTCGCTGTGCTCGGGTCGATGTCGACGAGCACGAGGTCACCGACGTCGCCGACCTCGACGCGTGAGCGTCCCCGCGTCGAAGCCGTGAGCGCCTCGTCGAACGAGAGGCGCTGCTCCGGATGCCACGGCTCGAGGCCGTCGCGCGAGCGGGAGGTCGCGGCGGCGATCGTCACCCACGGATCGAGGGGCGCGACAGGAGCATCGGAGCCCAGAACGAGCGTGACGCCGGCATCCACGAGCCTGCGGAGGGCGAACGCGCGATCGGTGCGACCATGCCACAAGACGTCGGCGACCTCGCGGTCGTCCATGGCGTGTTCGGGTTGCACGCTCGCACCGACTCCGAGCCGAGCGAACCTGTCGAAGTCCGCGTCGCGCACGAGTTGGGCGTGCTCGATCCTCCCGCCGCATCCCGCGGCCTCGAAGGCGTCGAGGGCGAGTCTGTTCGCCTCGTCGCCGATCGCGTGCACAGCAGAGGTGAATCCGCCCGCGGTCGCCCGCCTGAGCAGGTCGATGAGTCGGTCGGTCTCGACCGTCAGCTGACCGTGGGCGTGGGCTCCGCTCGATCCGGGGTACGCATCGACGCACAGGGCGGTGCGGGTGTTGAGCGAACCGTCGGTGATGACTTTGAACGGGCCGACCCGCAATCGCCCGGCGGAACCGTCGACCACGAGGCCCGAGCGCAGTCCGGCGGCGAGGGCGGCATCCAATTCCGCAGGGTAGACACCCGCGTCGACCCTCACCGTGCGGAAGCCCGCCGCGAACCTCCGAGACCAGTCGGCGACGGCCCCGCGCATCTCGAGGTCGACGATCCCCACGATCCCGCGCCCCGCGGCCTCGGTCATCGCGGCCTCGACCCACCCGTCGAGCACGGTCGCGGGCACATTCTGAACGGCGCTCGTGACCGGAAAGGCATCCTCTTCGCGCAAGACCCCGTCGGAGGCGCGATCGAGCCCGAAGTGCGCGAGGGCCGCCGAGTTGAGCCAGCAGCAGTGCAGGTCGGCGCTCACGATCACCACGGGGTAACCCGCGACAACGTCGTCGAGTACGGCCCTGTGAGCGAGGTCCGGCCAGAGTGAATCGCGGAACCCGTAGCCCACGAGAGGCAGACCGTGCTCGGGTGCGGGTGCCGCCGCCATGATCGCTGCGGCGTCGGCGGCGGATGCCGCGAGCGACACGTCCACCCGACGGCGCGTGAGAGCCGCTTGACTCGCGTGCACGTGCTCATCCCAGAGCCCCGGGATCATCCACCGGCCGCCTGCCGACACCTCCGCCGTTCCCGTGAGACCCGGTCCGATGTCGGTGACGACCCCGTGCTTGAGGAGCACGTCGACGGGGTCGGTCGAACCGCCGACGACGCGCACATCGCGGAGGACGAGACTCACTCGTGCACCCGGCGCATCTCGGCGGCGAGACCGGGGTTGCGATATGCGTCTCCGTGATCGAGCTCGTCGATGATGCGGGCCGCGACCTCGGGTGACTTCCCCTGGCTGAGCTTGAGCCTCGCGTCGAACCTCGTCACGTCGACACGGATGCCGACGGTGCCGGTCGCGATGCGGCGAGCCTGCATCTCGTCGACGTCGAGTGACACGGGCGCGGGCATCTCTTTCTCGAAGTGGTCGACGAGCTCGCTCAGCACCGAGAAGTTCTCGTCGTCGTCGAGGATCTCGGGGGTGCCCCACAAGTGGGCGGTCACGTGGTTCCAGGTCGGCACGAATCCGTCGCCCTCGTACCACCCGGGTGAGATGTAGCCGTGGGGGCCCTGCACGATGACGAGCACCTCGTGCTTGCCGAGCTCGTGAGCACGTTCATCCGGTCGCCCCACATGACTGACGATGCTGATCCCCTCGACGGACTCGTCGAGCATGATCGGATAGTGGGATGCCACGATGCCCGCGGCCGTCGACGACACGATCGTCGCCCACGGGTTCTCACGGATGAGGCGTTTGACCTCCGCGGGATCGTCGAGGAGGTACGCGGGTGTGTATCGCATCGGATCATTCTGCTGGATCGAGCAGACCCCGGCGTGCACGCCGATGCCGTTCGCGCGCGAGTCAGACCTGATCGGTCGGGCACCAGTAGAGCTTGCGCCCCGCAGCCATCTCCATGCGGATGGGTGTGCCGCACACGCGGCACGGGAGACCCTCGCGGTGGTAGACCCAGTGGCGATCCGCGCGGCTGCGCAGAGCCGCGGCGTACTGCTTCTTCGAGAGGCCGTCCATCGTCATCATCTGGCCGACCTCGACTCCTGACTTCAGCAGTTTCGTCCAGTCGCGCCAGAGGGCGCGCACGACCGCCTCGTCGAGGTCCTTGCCTCGCCGATGCGGGTCGAGCCGAGCGCGGAACAGCATCTCGGCGCGATAGACGTTGCCGATCCCGCTCACGACCGACTGGTCCATGAGCAGCAACCCGATCGGGGTGCCCTTCTTGAGAACGGCCTCCGTGAACCTGTTCTCGCCCTTCTTGCCCGGCTCGACGAGAGGGTCGGGACCGAGCTTGGCGATCTGAGCGCGAACCTGATCGGGCTCCTGAACCTCGCACGCCGTGGGCCCGCGCAGGTCGGCGACGATGTCGTCGGCGAGAAGCCGGACGCGAACCGCTCCGACAGGGTCGGGAGGGAAGGCCGCGTCGTCGGGTGTCAGATTCTCCTGCTCCGCCATGCGCAGCCTCGCCGTGCGCGGAGCGCCGATGCTCGCGGCTGAGTCCTCACCCGCGGCGTCGACGATATCGCGACGCGATGCCGCGGCCGCCCCGCGCGCGATCGGGCGAGGCAGCTCGAGTTCGGCCGCAGAATCGGCGGCGAAGTCCCAGGCTCCGTAGATGCCGAGGTGCACCCGCAACCAGAGGTCGTGGTCGAATTCGAGGAAGAGTTGCTTGCCGACGGCGATCGAGTCGACGATCTCGTGACCGTCGAGCCTCGCGGCATCCGACGCGAAGCGACCCTGCGGTGACGAGACGGCCACGCGCTTCCCCACGAAGTGGGTGGAGAACTGCCGTGCGATCCGGTGGACGGAGTGACCCTCGGGCATGGTCTCAGTCGACCGATCGACCGGCGATGAGGCCGGTGGTCTCGTATTCGGCGAGCTGGGCGATCCGGCGCACGTGCCGTTCCTCGCGGGTGAACGGCTGCGCGACGAAGGCGTCGATGAAGCTCGTCGCCTCGTCGATCGTGTGCTGCCTGGCCCCGATGGAGATGACGTTCGCGTCGTTGTGTTCGCGCGCGAGTCGTGCTGTCGAGAGGTTCCACACGAGAGCCGCCCTCGCCCCGACGACCTTGTTCGCCGCGATCTGCTCGCCGTTGCCCGAGCCACCGAACACGACACCGAGTGCCTCGACACCGTGCCCCCTATCCGCGACGACGGCTTTCGCCGCGTTGATGCAGAAACTCGGATAGTCATCGAGGGGGTCGTAGGAGGTCGGTCCGTGGTCGACGACCTCGTGACCGGCGCTCTCGAGGTGCGCGGTGAGGTGCCGGCTGAAGTCGAGCCCGGCGTGGTCGGTGGCGATGTGGATGCGCATGAGCAGGCGCTTTCTCGAAGAGGGTGATCGGTCGGTGATCGGATGGAGCCCGCGGATCCGGCCGCGAGGGGGTCCGGCCCCGTGAGCCTCGGGGTTCGTCGGTCAGTCGAAGATCGGGCCGACCGTGCGAGACCGCTTGAGCTCGAAGAAGCCGTCGTAGGAGGCGACGGCGACGACGCCGTCCCACACGCGGAGAGCGTCCTCTCCCCGGGGCGCGGGGGACATCACGGGCCCGAAGAACGCGACACCGTCGACAGCCATGACCGGAGTGCCGACATCCTGGCCCACGCGACCGATGCCCTCGAAGTGGGAGGCGCGCATCTGCTCGTCGAACTCGTCCGACTCGCTGTAGGCCGCGAAGTCGTCGGGGAGGCCTGCGGCCGCGAGCGCGACGCGTACAACCTCGTGAGCGTCCTTCTTGCCCTCGAGATGGATCTGCTGTCCGAGAGCGTCGTAGAGCTTCTTCACCATCGGTTGCCCGTGAAGCTCCTTCGCCGCGGTCACGAGGCGCGTGTACGCGAGGCCACGAACGTGCACCTCGTGGTGAGCGTCGTCGACGTCGTTGTTCTCGTTGAGCACGGCGAGGCTCATGATGTTCCAGGTGACCCTGAGGTCGCGATGCTTCGACACCTCGTCGACGAAACGGGAGGTCATCCAAGCCCAGGGGCACGACGGGTCGAACCAGAACTCGACGGAGGTCGCCGACCCGTCGATGGTCGTGTCGGATGCGGGGAGCGTATCGGTCATGAATCCAGCCTATCCGCGCCCGCGACAGCTGCTGGATCGGACTGTTTTGGGTCTGGTGATCTCGCTCGCCCGAGCGCACACTGAAGAGAGGATCATCTCTGGTGCGACTGGAGGCAACATGTCTGCTCTCTCGAACGGTTTCTCGGTGTTCAGCGCCTCTGCTCGCGCGGAGCGTCGGAACAGCGCCACCCACCCTCACCCGCCGCAATCCCCCGACGGCGTTCCCGAACTCTCCCGCGGCCGTCATCGCAACGCCAAGCGCGGCGCATGCTTCATGGAGTTCGCGTCGTATCTCGCGGGAGAGAAGTTCAGCGACCATCCCGCGTGCACCCACCCCGCTCTCGCCGGCCTCGCGCGCCTGGTCAACGACTGGACACGCGACTCCAACCGGTCGAAGCTCGCTCCCCTCATCCCCAGTGTGATCGGGGTCGTCACCACGGGCCCCCGCGCCTACGAGCGGATCGAGCTCGACGTCGCCGTGCGCGCCGGCGCCGCCGCACTCGCGATCGCGAGCGAGTCGCGTCAGCGAGCCCTCGCCGTCGGACTCATCCGCGGGCACGCGCGCCTCGCCGCAGTCGACCCCGCGGGGGCCACCGCGATCCGCGAGCTCGTGCGCTCCGCACTCGCCGCCGTGCCCCTCGCCGACGCGTGGGCTCGAGCTCAGCTCGCGGCGACGAGAACGTGGTCGTCGCAATCGTTCGACTTCATGTACGGGGCCATGGTCAGCCTCGCCGTGGCATCGATAGCCGAAGCGTGCGTCGACGATTCCGACTCACGCTTGCGACTGCTGCTCGAGGACACGATCACGGCGTGCCGCGAGATCGTCGATTCCGCGGGACCGGAGAGCGCCGGGTCATCCGCGGGCACTCCCGCACGTGGGTCGGAGAGGCCCGTCTGGCACGGCTTCCTGACTCACGCGTAGCACCGGTTCCCGTTCGTTAGGGTGGTCGGGCGGCTCGATGCCGTCGATTACCCGAAGGAGAACACGGTGCCAGGAGAGAACCTCACTCGAGTCGAGGCCCAGGAACGCAAAGCTCTCGTGGATGTGCGCAGCTACGACATCGCGCTCGATCTGACGACCGACACCGAGACCTTCCGCAGCACGACGACGGTCTCGTTCTCCGCCACCGCCGGCGGTTCGACCTTCATCGATGCGCTCACTCGCACCGTGCACTCGGTGACCCTCAACGGGCGAGAGCTCGACCCGGCCGTCGTGAGCGACGGGGTTCGCATCCGGCTCGACGACCTCGACGACGAGAACACCCTCACTGTCGTCTCCGATGCCGAATACACCAACACGGGAGAGGGCCTCCACCGCTTCGTCGACCCCGTCGACGGTGAGGTCTATCTCTACTCGCAGTTCGAAGTGCCGGATTCCCGCCGGGTCTTCGCTGTCTTCGAGCAGCCCGACCTCAAGGCCACGTTCGCCTTCACCGTCACGGCGCCCGCGACGTGGCAGGTCGTGAGCAACTCCCCGACCCCCGAGCCCGAGACCCTCACGACGCAGGACGGTTCCGTGGCCTCCGCGGTCTGGCGATTCGCCCCCACCCCCGTGCTCTCGAGCTACGTCACGGCGATCGTCGCGGGGCCGTACGAGGTCACACGCAGCTCGCTCGTGAGCAGCGACGGGCGTGAGATCCCCCTCGGCCTGTTCGTGCGCAAGTCTCTGCACCAGTACCTCGATGCCGACTACATCTTCGAGAAGACCCGCCAGGGCTTCGCCTACTTCGAGGAGAAGTTCGCCTACCCCTACCCCTTCGAGAAGTACGACCAGCTCTTCGTGCCGGAGTTCAACGCCGGCGCGATGGAGAACGCGGGCGCCGTGACCTTCACCGAGACCTACGTGTTCCGCAGCAAGGTCACCGATGCCGTGCGCGAGCGCCGCGTCGTGACGATCCTGCACGAGCTCGCCCACATGTGGTTCGGCGACCTCGTGACCATGAAGTGGTGGAACGACCTGTGGCTCAACGAGTCGTTCGCCGAATGGGCCTCGACGATCGCGACCGCCGAGGCGACCGAGTGGACCGAGGCCTGGACGACGTTCCAGGCGATGGAGAAGAGTTGGGCGTACCGCCAAGACCAGCTGCCGTCGACCCACCCCGTCTTCGCGACGATCAACGACCTCGAAGACGTGCAGGTGAACTTCGACGGCATCACCTACGCCAAGGGCGGCTCGGTTCTCAAGCAGCTCGTCGCGTGGGTCGGGATCGACGCCTTCTACGCGGGCGTCGCGGCCTACTTCCAGAAGCACGCCTACGGCAACACCGAGCTGGGTGACCTCCTCGCCGAGCTCGAGACCACGAGCGGCCGCGACCTCTCCGGGTGGGCTGCGCTCTGGCTCGAAACCGCGGGCGTCAACACCCTCCGCACCGAGCTCGAGGTCGGCGACGACGGAACCATCACGTCGTTCGCGATCGCGCAGTCCGCACCCGACGACTATCCGACCATCCGCCCGCACCGGCTCGCCGTGGGGTTCTACGACTTCGCGAGCGACGGCTCCGGCGCTCTCGAGCGCACGCACCGTGTCGAACTGGATGTCGACGGCGAACGCACCGAGGTCGCGGAACTCGGGGGGCTCGCCCGCCCGGCTCTCGTGCTGCTCAACGACGACGACCTCGCCTATGCGAAGGTGAGACTCGACGAGGTGTCGCTCGCCACCGCGATCGATCACCTCTCGTCGATCTCCGACCCTCTCGCTCGCGCGATCGTGTGGGGCGCGGCGTGGGATGCGACGCGCGACGGTGAGACACCGGCACGCGACTACGTGCGCCTCGTGCTCGGCAACATCGAGACCGAGACCGAGTCGACGACCATTCGCACGACCCTCACCCAACTCGCGACCGTCGCGCGCGTCTATGTCGCCCCCGAGGCGCGAGTGCAGACTCTCGCGACCGTCGGCGACCGGCTCTGGGAGCTCGCGCGCGCCGCCACCCCGGGTTCGGATGCGCAGTTCCAGTTCGTGAAGTTCTTCGCCAACATCGCGAGCACGCCCGAACACGTCGAGGCCATCCGGGCACTGCGTGACGGCACCGCGACTCTCGACGGGCTGCTCGTCGACACCGACCTCGCGTGGGAGCTTCTCGAATCGCTCGTGCTCAACGGCGCCGCCGGTCGACTCGACGTCGAGGCCGCGCTCGCTTTCGACAACACGGCGAACGGTCAGCAGGCCGCCGCTCGCGCGATCGCCGCCATTCCGACCGTCGAGGGCAAGTCGGACGCCTTCTCCTCTCTCGTCGACACCGACGAGCTGCCGAACGCGATCGTGCGGCAGACGACCGTGGGCTTCCAGCACGCCAACGACCCCGCCGTGTTCGAGGCTCTCGTCGAGCGCTATTTCGCGACCATCACCACGGTGTGGCACTCGCGCTCGCACGCGATCGCGGAGGCCATCGTCGTCGGTCTCTACCCGACCCTCCTCGCGAGCGCGGAACTGCGCGACGCGACGAAAGGCTGGCTCGACGCGAACCCCGACACGCCGGCACTGCGACGACTCGTGATCGAGAATCTCGCCGGTGTCGAACGCGCCCTGGTGGTTCAAGCGAAGGATGCTGGATGACAGACGTCGTCTCCGTGATCGGCGGCGCTGCGCGCAGCGCGGTGGCCGGCGCCGTCGAGCCCGAAACCCAACCGTTCGACTGGACGGCTTTATGGGCGGGCGTGGGAGAGTTCCTCGAGCTCTTCCAGATGCCGATCACCATCATCGGCATCATCGTCGGCGCGATCCTCATGCGCGTGATCCTCCACTTCGTGATCCGTCGCGTCGTGACGCAAGTGGTATCGGGGGTGAAGAAGCGTCAGAATGTCGACGACACCCAGGCGCTCACGACGTCGCCGCTCGCGGCGGTCCGCGTCGTGCAGCGCACGCGCACGCTCGGCACGGTGCTCAACAACGTCGTGACGGTCGTCATCGTCATCGTCGCGCTTTTGCTCATCGTCACGGCGATCGACCCGAACATCATCGGTTCGTTCGCGCTCATCACCGCCGCGCTCGGTGCAGGCCTCGGTTTCGGCGCTCAGAACATCGTCAAAGACGTGCTCAACGGGTTGTTCATGGTCGCCGAGGACCAGGTCGGCGTCGGAGACGTCGTTGATCTCGGAGAAGCCTCGGGCACCGTCGAGACCGTCGGCATCCGCGTCACGACCGTGCGCGATGTCAACGGCACCCTGTGGTTCGTGCGCAACGGCGAGATCCTCCGCGTCGGCAACAAGTCACAGGGCTGGGCTCGCGTGATCATCGACGTTCCGACGCCCTATCACTCCGATGTCTCGGCCGTGCAAGCGTCGCTCCTGAAAACGGCCGTGACGATGACCGAGAGTGTTCAGTGGCGCAAGAAGGTGCTCGAAGCCCCCGAGATCTGGGGCATCGAAACCCTCTCGGCCGAGGCCCTCGTCATCCGTCTCGTCGTCAAGGTGCGGCCCGCCGACCAGTGGGACGTCGCGCGCGAGCTGCGATTGCGACTCAAGCTCGGTCTCGACGACCTCGGGGTCGATCTCCCGGCCCTCAATCGCATGGTCATCGACTCGCCCCCGAGCGCACCCCTCACCGAGTCCCGCAGCCCTCGGCAGACCGCAGACGCGCCCGACCCGCAACCGGCGACCAAGCCCGTGCGCAAGACTCCGACGCGAAAGCCGCAGCAGTGACCGACCCTCGCGATCTTCCCCTCACGCCGACAGCCGGCGTGCCTCCCGCTCCCCTCGTGCTGCGGGCCCCGAACACGGGAGGACCAGGCACGGGAGGACCAGGCGCGGGAGACCCGAACGCCGGCGCCGGACTCGGCCAGTCGTTCTGGTCGAAGGTCGGCGGCCGAGAGACCTTCGAAGCGCTCGTGCGCCGGTTCTACGAGGGGGTCGGTTCCGACCCCGTGCTCCTGCCGATGTATCCCGAAGACGACCTCGAGGGAGCCGTGCAGCGCCTCACGGGGTTCCTCGAACAGTACTGGGGCGGGCCGGGCACCTACAGCGAGCAACGCGGTCACCCGCGGTTGCGCATGCGTCACCAGCCGTTCAAGATCAATCCCGACGCGCGCGACCGCTGGCTCCTGCACATGCGTGCGGCCGTCGACTCCCTCGAACTGTCGCCTCTCGACGACGCGACGCTGTGGGACTATCTCGAACGCGCCGCCCACGCGATGGTCAACACTTTCGACGACTAGGAGCGGCCGGGGACCGATCCGCCACCGTGTGAGGCGAGCGCGGCCCTGACCCTCACGGTGTCGTTGTCCATCTGGGTGATGAGGGCCGGGAGGGAATCGAACTTCTCCATGCCGCGGATCCGATCGACGAACTCCACCTCGACCTCCAGGTCGTAGAGGTCCAGGTCGGCATCGAGCACGTGAGCCTCGACCTGGCGCTGCGGCACCCCCTCGAACGTCGGGTTGTTGCCGATCGAGATAGCGGCGGGTAGGCGTTCGCCCGCGACCGAGAGGTAGCCGGCGTACACCCCGTCGGCGGGGATGAACCCCTCGAGATCGGGCGAGAGGTTGGCGGTCGGGTAGCCCAGTTCGCGCCCGCGCTTCTGGCCGTGCACGACGATGCCCCGCACCGAGGGGAGCCGGCCGAGCCATCGTGCAGCATCGGTGATCTCCCCGCGGTCGAGCGCTCCCCGGATGCGTGTCGACGACACCGGTTCGCTGCCCTCGCCGACGGGGTCGAGGCGCTCGACGTCGAAGCCCATCGTGCGCGCGGCCTCCACGAGCGTGTCGAAGGTGCCACGACCGCCCGCACCGAACCTCGTCCCCGGCCCGACGAGCACGACACGCGCATCGAGGGCGTCGACGAGAACGGTGCGGATGAAGTCGTCGGCGGGCATTCGGCTGAACGCGAGGTCGAAGCGCAACTGCACCATCGCATCGACCCCGGCGTCGTCGAAGAGCTCGACTTTGCGTCGCGACGAGACGAGGCTCCGCGGATTGCGTTCGGGAGCGAGCAGGCTCAGGGGGTTGCGGTCGAAGGTCACGACGGTCGAGGTGAGGGAACGCGCCCTCGCCGCGGCCGTGAGGGTATCGACGATCGCGCGATGACCGACGTGGAGCCCGTCGAATTTGCCGAAGGTGACCGCGCTCGGCCCGAAACCCGCGGGAACCTCGTCGAGCGCCGGGAAGAAGCGCATCACGACCGGCGTGCCGCGGGTGCGCCGCCGTCGGGAGTCGACACTCCCGCCGAGCCGTTCCGCCGGCGCCTGCGGAGCCACAGGAGTCCGAGCACGGGCAGCACGAGCGGGATGAAGAGGTACCCCTGCCCGAAGCGCGACCACACGGTGTCGTCGGGGAACAGCACGGGGTCGAAGATGCTCAGCACCCCGACGACGATGACGCCGACGAGCTCGAACCCGATCGTCGCGAGCGCGACGCGGTACCAGCGGTCGCCGGGAACCACGAGCGCGACGGTCGCGAGGATGTAGACGACCGCCGCGAGAGCCGAGAGCGAGTAGGCGACGGGAGCGTCGCCGAACTTCGTCAGGATCTGGAACACCGACCGCCCGGTCGCCGCGAGGGCGAGGATTCCGTATACGACGATGAGGACTCGCCCGATTCCGAGCGCGCGGGGTGGAGTCGATTCGGTCATCATGTCCAGATTAGGGCACCGACCGGGCCCGAGACGGCGGAACGCCCCTCACGGCTCACGCGCCCTGCACGAACCAGATCTCGTTCATGCGATAGACCATGACCGCGATCGCGAGATTCGTGACCCCGAGGATCACGGTGCTCCAGCGGTTGCGTTCGACGAGCGCCCAGAAGACTGCGAGCGGCGGCAGGAGCAGGGCCGAGATGAGGTAGACGTAGAACTCGAGCACGCTCCCCGTGGCCGTGTTGCCGGCGAGTGGCGCGAAGAGGGCGACGACGAGTTGCACGACGAGAAGCAGCTCGACGAGCAGTGTCACGCCGAGGGTCAGGTCGGCGGGAGTGCGTTTGGCGAGACCGAGCACGAGACACAGGAGCCCCGCCGCGACGGCGAAGGCGGCCTGGGCGACGGTGAACCACTCGATCACGACGTCACCTCGTCGGTCGGGAAGTTGACGATGGGTTTCGCGCGCCCGTTCGCGACCTCGAGGAGCCCGACGAGTCGGCCATCGGGAGCGAGAGCGGCGTAGGGCTGACCGTCGGCGGTCTCGACGGCGATCCTCTTGCCGTGGGTGAGGTCGACGACCTGCTGGGCGTCGAGGGCGATCGAGTCGAAGAGGGCGGTCGCGACATCCGCGGGGGCCAGGATGCTGTCGGCGACGACGACATCCTCGAGAGTGCGCGCTTCGGCGACACCGAACGGCCCCACTCGTGACCTGCGCAGGGCCGTGAGGTGGCCGCCGGTTCCGAGTGCCTCGCCCAGGTCTCGCGCGAGAGCCCGCACGTAGGTTCCGCTCGAACACTCGATACGCACGTCGAGCTCGATCACTCCGCTCTCGCGGCGCTCGTCGAGCACCTCGAACGCACTCACGGTCACGGGTCGGGTCGCGAGCTCGACCTCCTCGCCGTCGCGCACTCGCGCGTACGCGCGCTTGCCATCGACCTTGATCGCGCTGACGCTGCTCGGACGCTGCTCGATGGGGCCCCTCAACGCGCCGACCTCCTCGGCGATGCGCTCTGCCGTGACCGCGTCGACCTCGTGAGCGGGCGTCGTGCTCACGACGTCGCCCTCGCGATCGTCGGTCGACGTCGAGGCACCGAGTCGAATGGTCGCGAAGTACTCCTTGTCGAGGCCGACGAGAAAGGTCAGGAGTCGCGTGGAGCTGTTGAGACCGAGCACGAGCAGCCCCGTCGCCATCGGGTCGAGGGTGCCCGCGTGGCCGACCTTGCGGGTCTGCGCGAGTTTGCGCGTGCGAGCCACGACATCGTGGCTCGTGAGGCCCTCGGCCTTGTCGACGAGCAGGATGCCGCTCGATCTCGTCACGGACTCGGGGTTCTGCTTCTGCACCCGTTAAGGGTATGCCGTCGCACCGTGCTCGCCCCGCACTCCCCCGGCACCACCCGGCCGGCGGCGTCGCGCCAGCACCGTCGGGCCGCCGCGACGGCGGGCGCCGACCTATGCTCGAGTCCATGCGGATCGCGGTGATCGGGGCGGGAGCCGTCGGGGGGACTCTCGCGGCACTCCTCGACCGTGCGGGCCACGACGTGGCGGTCACCGCGCGCGGAGCCCACGCCGCGGCGATGCGAGCCGACGGGTTGCGCCTCACGGGCGCCTGGGGCGACCACATCGCGCGCGTCGAGGTCTCCGCCGCCGTCGACCAGACCCCCGACCTCGTGATCGTCGCGACGAAAGCGACCGATGCGATCGACGCGGTCGCCGCGTCCGCCGCCCGCATCGACGGGGTGCCCGTCGTCGTCGCCCAGAACGGACTCGAGTCGGTGCGGTCGCTCGCGACGGTCGTGCCGCGGTCCGACCTCGTCGGGGCACTCGCCCTGTTCGCGGCATCCCATCTCGAACCGGGCGCGGTCGCGGTGACCGCGCCCGGTTCGCTCAGCATCGGCGACGAGTCGTCGACCCACATCGCGTCGCACTTCGCCGCTCGCGTGCTCGACCCGGTCATCCCCACGACGATCGTCGACGACTTCCGCGGTGCGCAGTGGACGAAACTGCTCATCAACCAGGTCAATGCCCTGCCCGCGATCACGGGCTCGAGCGTGCAAGACACCATTCGGCACCGGGCGTTGCGGCGCGTGCTCGTGGCGAGCATGCGCGAGACGGTGGCCGTCGCGCGAGCCGCGGGCATCCGGTTCACGCCGATGTCCGGGCTCACGCCCCTCGCGATCTCGGTGTTCGCGGCGCTCCCGGCGGCGCTCTCGGGCTTCCTGCCCCTCGCCATGGCGAAGCGCATGGGCGACGTGCCCAATCCGGGTTCGACACTGCAGAGCATCAGTCGCGGCCACCTCAGCGAGATCGACTATCTCAACGGCGCCGTCGTCTCCGAGGCTCGCGCCGCGCGAGTCGACGCACCGGTCAACACCGTGCTCCTCGATCTCGTGCACTCGGTCGAACGCACGGGGCGCTTTCTCGACCCCTCTGCCGTCGTGGCCGCGGTTCAGCAGGTGTCGGCGAAGACCCGGCGCGGATGATCGGGGTCGCTCACGTCGACGATGGCGACCGCTGACGCGCGCGGTCGTGCCTCGACGAGGTAGGACGCCAGGGCTTCGGCCGGGCCGCTGCCATCGTGCCCGTCGGTCGACGAGGCGGGACCGTCGAGCCAGATCGCGAAGTTCCACTTTGCTCGAACGGCGGGATCGAGCACGAACGACCCGTCGACCACGAGCACGGCCGGTGAGGTCGAGGCTCGGCGGAACGGTGCGACGACGGTCTCGCCGAAGAGCGCGGCGTCGTCACTCGACGGGCGCCGCGGCGTGCCGTCCGAATTCGCCGGGGCGAAGGTGGCGCGCTCGACCGCGTGCGGCCTCGCGGCGAACGCCTCGGCGAGGTCGGTGGCGAAATTCGCGGAGAGGGCGCCGTCGGCCGCGTCGACGGCGACGATCGCTCGCCCGGTGCCGTAGTTGTGCAGGATCTCGGTCACGATCGCTGCGAGGGTGTCTGCTTTCGCCGGTTGCCATCTCGTCATGGCTCGAGCCTAAGCAGGGCGCCCTGAAGCGCAACCTCGAAGCGCGAACCGCTTGCACTGCATCCGACGGCGGAACGCTCACTGCGGGGTGCCTACTGTAGAGCGGTGACCTCGACGAATCCGGCCGATATCCCCCCGGCGCTCGGCGCGTGGTTCACGGAGCACGCGCGCGACCTGCCGTGGAGACGGGAGGGGGTCTCCCCGTGGGGCATCCTCGTGAGCGAGATCATGCTGCAGCAGACGCCCGTCGTGCGCGTCATCCCGCGACTCGAGATGTTCCTCGAGCGCTGGCCCACCCCCGCACACCTCGCCGACGCGACCGCGGGAGACGTCGTGCGCGCCTGGGACAGACTCGGGTATCCGCGTCGCGCCCTCAACCTGCACCGCGCGGCGATCGCGATCGTGGAACGCCACGACGGCGTCGTGCCGTCGGATGTCGACGAGCTCCTCGCTCTCCCGGGGATCGGCGATTACACCGCGCGAGCCGTCGCGGTCTTCGCCTTCGGACTGCGACACCCCGTGGTCGACACGAACGTGCGGCGGGTGCTCGCTCGCGCCGTCGCGGGCGTCGCCGAGGCGGGCGCCCCGTCCACTCGGCGCGACCTCGCGGCGATGAGCGCGATGCTCCCGGCCGACGACGCCGAGGCGCGCGTGTTCAACGCCGCGACGATGGAACTCGGGGCCGTCGTGTGCACGGCGCGCGCTCCCCGGTGCGGGGCGTGCCCGATCGCCGAGTCGTGCGCGTGGCGCGCCGCGGGGTTCCCGGCCTTCGAGGGCGTGCGCGCGCCCGCGCAGAAGTCGTTCGCAGGGTCGGATCGGCACGTGCGCGGGCTCGTGCTCCAGGCACTCCGGTCGAGCGATCATCCGGTCGACGAGAGTGCCGTGCGCACGGTGTGGCATGACGAGGAGCAGCTCGCGCGCGCGACGGCGGGTCTCGTCGCCGACGGCCTCGTGGTCCGCTCGAACGGAACTCTCGCTCTGCCGTCGTGATCGGAGGGGAATAGCCCCACCCTCGACCCGGTTGGGCCGACCATGAAGACGATCATCTACTCCACGACCGGCGACTCGTCGGTGCTCCAGCTCGCCGACCGCGAGACTCCGACGCCCGGCGGGGGCGAAGTGCGCGTGCGCCTGAGCGTCTCGGGCGTCAACCCGACCGACTGGAAGAGTCGTCGCGGAGGCCGCGGTGAACTCCCCTTCGCCGAGGTGACCCCCAACCTCGACGGCGCGGGTGTCGTCGACGCCGTCGGACCCGATGTCATCGACTTCGCGGTGGGCGACCGCGTGTGGGTCTACCTCGCCGCCGACCAGCGTCCCTACGGCACCGCCGCCGAGTTCACGGTGCAGCCCGTGTCCCGCGTGGTCAAACTGCCCGACGGAGCGTCGTTCGACGTCGCGGCGAGTCTCGGTGTCCCCGCCATCACAGCGCACCGCGCGCTCACGGTGAGCGAGGACGGCCCGTCGCGGCTCTCCCCCGGCGCCCTCGCTGACACGATCGTCCTCGTCGCGGGTGGCGCGGGTGCCGTGGGTCATGCGGCCATCCAACTCGCGCGGTGGGCGGGTGCGACCGTCATCACGACCGTGAGCTCCGACGAGAAGGCGACCCTCGCGCGGTCGGCGGGTGCCCACCACGTCGTCAACTACCGCGACAGCGACGCCGTCGACCAGATCCGCGCGATCGCACCCGACGGGGTCGACCTCGTCGTCGAGGTCGCGGTCGTGCCCAACATCGGGCTCGACCTCGCCGTGTTGCGCACGCGCGGAACGCTCGCGATCTACGCGAACAACGGCGGGAGCGAGTTGACGGTCGACATCGGCCCGCTCATGGCGCAGAACGTGCGCGTGCAGTTCATCCTCGTCTACACCGTAGGCCAGGATGCCCTCGACGCCGCGACCGACGACATCACGGCGGCCCTCCGCGACGACGCCCTGCCTGTCGGAGTCGCGAGCGGCCTCCCCCTCACGAGGTTCGGCCTCGCCGACACCGCGGGAGCCCACGACGCGGTCGAGAACGACACCGTCGGCAAAGTGCTCATCGACATCGACATCGACATCGACTGACGACGGCGCACGAGCATCGACCGACGAGAGAAGCACGAGCGGAATCCTCCGCTCGTGCTTCTCTCGTTCTGACGGTCGGCGCGACTCGCCGTCGCGCTACCGGTCGTCGCATTACCGGTCGTCGCGAGTCTCCTCGTCGATCGTCCGAGGCTTGATGTACGGGTCTTCGTCGCCCGCGTAGCTCGCTTGCGCCTTCAGGCGCTCGACCTCGAGGTCGCGCTTGGTGGCCTCGGCGAGCAGTTCCTCGATGTGTTTCGCGTTCTCGGGCACCGCGTCGGCGATGAATTCGAGCGACGGCGTGAGCCTCGAGGTCAGGTTCTTGCCGACTTCGCTCCGCAGCATTCCCGTCGCCGACTTGAGGGCGGCAGCCGAGTCGGCGCGCTCCTCGTCGGATCCGTAGACCGTGTAGAAGACGCTCGCGTGCTGGAGGTCACCGGTCACTTTGACGTCGGTGATGGTCACGAATCCGAGTCGCGGGTCTTTGAGTCCGCGCTCGAGCTTCTTGGCGACGATGACCTTGATGGTGTCGGCCATCTTCCGTGCCCTGGTGGGGTCCACCATGTCAATACTCCTCATGTACGAGCACCGATGGCGCTCTGTATTCTCTGCTCCTCGCGGCGTCGAGCGTCGCGAGGCGGAGGCCGACGGAGGGGCCCCGAGAGTCGGGGTCTTGGGGGTCCCGTTCTCGGGGCCCCTCCGTCGGCCGGAGCCGGGGCACTAGACCCGCGGCTTCTCCTTCATTTCGATCGTCTCGATCTCGTCGCCGATCTGGATGTCGTTGAACTTGCCGAGGCCGATTCCGGCTTCGTAGTCCGTACGCACCTCGGTGACGTCGTCTTTGAACCGGCGGAGCGAGTCGATCGTGAGGTTGTCGCCGACGACGACTCCCTCGCGGATGACGCGCGCCTTGGCGTTCCTCGTGATGGTTCCCGAGCGCACGATGACTCCCGCGATGTTTCCGACCTTGGAGGAGCGGAAGATCTCGCGGATCTCGGCGACGCCCGACTGGACCTCTTCGAACTCCGGCTTGAGCATGCCCTTGAGGGAGTTCTCGATGTCTTCGAGTGCCGCGTAGATGACCGAGTAGAACCGCACGTCGACACCTTCGCGAGCAGCCCGCTCGCGAGCCTTCGTGTCGGGGCGCACGTTGAACCCGATGATGATCGCGTTGTCGACCGTTGCGAGGTTGACGTCGCTCTCGGTGACGGCTCCCACTCCGCGGTGGATGATGCGGAGCTGAACCGACTCGTCGACCTCGATCTTGAGCAGCGACTCTTCGAGTGCCTCGACGGCACCGGAGACGTCACCCTTGATGATGAGGTTGAGCGAGTCGACTTTGCCGTCTTCGAGGGCCTTGGTGAAGTCCTCGAGGCTGATGCGCTTGCGGCTGCGGGCCAGCAGAGCGTTGCGCTCCACGGCTTCGCGCTTTTCGGCGATCTGGCGGGCGGTGCGGTCGTCGTCGGTCACGAGGAACGTGTCGCCGGCGCGGGGAACCGACGTGAGTCCGAGCACCGCGACCGGGCGTGCCGGTGTCGCGAATTTCACGGTCTCGCCGTTCTCGTCGAACATCGCTCGAACGCGGCCGTAGGCCGTTCCGGCGACGATCGGGTCTCCGACCTCGAGGGTTCCCGACTGGATGAGCACCGTCGCGACGGCACCGCGGCCCTTGTCGAGCTTGGCCTCGATCGCGACACCGCGCGCATCCTTGTCGGGGTTGGCGCGCATGTCGAGTCCGGCGTCTGCGGTGAGCAGCACGGCGTCGAGAAGCTCGGGGATTCCGATCTTGTTGAGCGCCGAGACGTCGATGAACATCGTGTCTCCGCCGTACTCTTCGGCGACGAGTCCGAACTCGGTGAGCTGCTGACGCACCTTCGCGGGGTTCGCCCCCTCTTTGTCGACCTTGTTGACGGCGACGACGATGGGCACGTTGGCGGCTTGGGCGTGGTTGAGCGCCTCGACCGTCTGCGGCATGATCCCGTCGTCGGCCGCGACCACGAGGATCGCGATGTCGGTGACCTGTGCACCTCGGGCTCGCATGGCGGTGAACGCCTCGTGACCCGGGGTGTCGATGAAGGTGATCGGTCGCTCGATGCCTTCGTGCTCGGTGACGATCTGGTAGGCACCGATGTGCTGCGTGATACCGCCCGCTTCGCCGGCGACGACGTTCGCGTTGCGGATCGCGTCGAGCAGTCGGGTCTTTCCGTGGTCGACGTGACCCATGACGGTGACGACGGGGGGTCGCGCCTCGAGGAGGTCGTCGTCTTCGTCTTCGAGCTCCTGGTCGAGGTCGAGGTCGAAGCCCGCGAGGAGTTCGCGGTCTTCGTCTTCGGGCGAGACCATCTCGATCTTGAAGCCGAGCTCTTCTCCGAGGATGTCGAACGTCGCCTCGTCGAGCGACTCGGTCGCCGTGGCCATCTGTCCGAGGTGGAACAGCACGGTCACGAGGTTTCCGGGGCTCGTGTCGATCTTGTCGGCGAAGTCGGTGATCGACGCGCCTCGGCGCATACGCACGACAGTCTTGCCGTCGCCACGGGGAACACTCACGCCACCGAGCGACGGAGCTTCTCTGAGCTCGAATTCCGCTCTCTTCGTGCGCTTCGACTTGCGCGCCTTGCTCTTGCCGCCTCCGCGACCGAACGCACCGGCGGTTCCTCCACCGGGACCTCGGCCACGGCCGCCGCCGCCGCCGGGGCGGGGGGCACTGAAGCCTCCGCCCGGAGCGCCGCCGGGGCGTGCGAATCCTCCACCCGCGGGGCGTCCGGGACCGCCGGGGCGTCCTCCGGCCGCAGCGGGGCGCTGTCCGAAGCCGCCGGGGCGTGCTCCCTGTCCTGGTCCGCCCGGTCGCGGTGCGCCGGGGCGCGGTGCCGACGGGCGCGGGATTCCGCTGGGGCTCGGCGGACGCGTGTTCATGCCCTGCGCGCTCGCGTAGGGGTTGTTGCCCGGACGCGGTGCGCCGGGGCGCTGCATCCCCTGGGCACTCGCGAACGGGTTGTTGCCGGGGCGCGGGGCGCCGGGGCGCGGGATGGACGACGAGGCGTCTCCGCCGGTCGGTGACGCGGGAGCCGCTGCCTCGGCCGGGGCCTCGGGAGCCGCAGCGGGCGCGTCGGGCGTCGCCGCGGGAGCGGGTGTCTCGGCCTCGGGTGCTGCCGCGGGTGCGGGAGTGGGGGCGGGTGCCGGGCGGGGGGTCGGTGCCGCGGCCTTCGCCGGCGCTTCGGGCTTCTTCTCCGGAGCCGTGATGCCGTCGGCGGCGAGGGCCGCCCTCAGCTTGCGCGCGACGGGGGGTTCGATGCTCGACGACGGTCCTTTGACGAACTCGCCCATCTCCTTGAGCTTCTCTAGGGCCTTCTTGCTGTCAATACCGAGTTCGCTTGCGATCTCGTGTACGCGTGGTTTCGCCACAATTCTCCTGTCTGGGCCTTCTCCCGAACAGGAAGGAAGGCATTAGTCGAGTACGGGACTCATTTCGAGCCGCTCATTAGTCGTTGCTCATTAGTTGTTCACGGGGCTGTGCAGCCTGTTCTCTCGGGGATCCCCACGGGACCCTTGCGGATTGGTTGGTCAGACTCCGGCGCAACGTCGTGACGTGTGCCTCGATTCCCGGCACTCGCAGCGCTCTGCCGAAGGCTTTGCGCGAGAGGGCCGTGTCGAGGCATCCGTCCGTGCGATGCACCCACGCGCCTCGACCGGACAGCACCGCGGAAGGATCCGCGGTGAGTTCGCCATCGCACACGACGATCCTCAGAAGGGACGATCGGGGGGCACGTCGGCGACAGCCGAGACAGGTTCTAACTGGCTCCATCGTACACCTGCCTTTCGAGGATCAGCCGTCTCGCGGCTGGCGTGGTCGAGGCACCCGCTCCCGCGGGCATCGACGACGACCCTCCGGCTCAATCCTCCAAGACGGAATCGGGCTGGATGTCGATGCGTGCGCCCGTCAATTTGGCGGCGAGTCGCGCGTTCTGACCCTCTTTGCCGATCGCGAGCGACAGCTGGTAGTCGGGCACGAGCGCGCGCACGGCTTTCGTCGACTGGTCGATGACGAACGACGAGGTCACTTTCGCCGGCGAGAGGGCGTTCGCGACGAACGTCGCGAGGTTCTCGTTGTAGTCGACGATGTCGATCTTCTCGTTGTTGAGCTCGGCCGTCACCGCGCGCACGCGCTGGCCCATCTCACCGATGCACGCGCCCTTCGCGTTGATCCCGCTCTCATTGGCCTTGACCGCGATCTTGGTGCGGTGACCCGCTTCGCGAGCGAGTGAGACGATCTCGACGACGCCGCTCGCGATCTCGGGTACCTCGAGCGCGAAGAGTTTGCGCACGAGCGAGGGGTGCGTGCGCGAGACGGTGATCTGGGGTCCTTTGAGGCCCTTGCTCACGCTCGTCACGTAGACGCGGATGCGCGAACCGTGCGCGTAGTTCTCGCCGGGCACCTGCTCCTCGGGAGGGAGGATCGCCTCGATCGTTCCGAGGTCGACGTGGATCATCCGCGGGTTGGGGCCCTGCTGGATGACACCCGCGACGATGTCGCCCTCGCGCCCCTTGAACTGTCCGAGCACCCGGTCGTCGCCGATATCGCGGAGGCGCTGGTTGATGACCTGCTTCGCGGCGAATGCCGCGATCCGGCCGAAATCGCTCGGGCTGTCTTCGGCCTCGCCGACGACGAGTCCGTCGTCGTCGAGCTCCGGCACGAAGACCGACACGTGGCCGGTCTTGCGGTCGAGGTGCACTCGCGCGGTCGACTCGCCGATCTTCTCTTCGGGAGCGTCGGTGTGCTTGAGGTAGGCGGTGAGGATCGCTTGCTCGATGATGGCGACGAGCTCCTCGAACGGAATCTCACGCTCGCGCTCCAAGAGCCGCAATACGCTCAGATCGATCTCCACGGAGGGCCTCCACTATTCAGATTGGGAACTCCGCGACATACGTCGTCGAGCGGAGCCTGACCCCAAACTACCAGTAGCGAGCCGCCCCCTTCGGCTACCAGGGGCGTTCGACGAACCCCGGCGGCCCGCTTTGGCCGCGATCACGGTCGAGCTGTTCGCTTTTCTCCCGCGCCCCCTCGTCGTTGAGCTCCCCGAGCTCGTCGAGCTGCTCCTCGAGAGACGATTCGGGTTCATCGCCGGAGGGTTGCACCCTCTCGAGGCCCTCGGTCTTGGCCTCGAGCCGGCTGTCGGCGGCATCGAGTTCCTCCCCGGCTTCGCGCCCCTCCCGCTCATTCGGCGGGGCCTCGGGTGGGGTGCACTCCTCTCCCGCTTCGTCGATGACCGCTTGCGCGGCCTCGTAGAGCCTCTGTGCACCCGTGAGGAATCCCTGCTCCACGTAGGAGTCACCGAGCAGCTCCCACGAGAGCGAGAGGTTCACGGCGACGTCGCACCGCGTCGAATCGGGCGCGGTCGCGAATGCGCGCTCGAGGTCGTCGACCGCTTCGTTGAGCAGACCGCCTCTCGCGTATGCCGTGCCCCGGTCGAAATAGGCGATCCACGGTTCGAACGCGTTGCCGGTGAGGAGACCCTCCGACGTCGTCGCGCTCTCGTCGAACGCTCCACTGTCGTAGTGCTCGATGGCTCGGTCCGCCGTCGGGGCGAGCGTCGCGAGCTTGCCCGCGAGGATGAGAGCGGCGATCGCGACGGGAGCGAACCCGATGAGCAGCACGCGTCGGGTCACACGACGGCGCCGCTCCGACCGCACGCGGGGGTCGTCTGCACCCGCCGCAGCACGGTCGGTCTGCCCCTCGCGGGGTGTCGCGCTCGTCATCGTCGCCTCCCCTCACCGGGGCCGCGACGGCCGCCCGAGGGCCCCGCCGAGCTCGACGGGCGCGATGCGGCGCCGGCGGCGGAGAGCGGCGCCGACCGACGCAGCGCGAACCACGCGACGAGAGCCTCGCGGAGTGCGAGCGCCCCGAGCGGGACCGCGAGAATCCAGTAGAACTCGCGTGGCGCGGTGACGGCGCCGGGTGAGACGTTCAGGTCGCTCACGTCGATGCCCTCGACGACACTCGTCGCGGAACTCTCGACGTCGCGACGGGTGAGCGATACCCCGAGGTCGCTCGCGATCGTCTCGAGGGTCGCGGTGTCGACGCGAGACACCGCGTCCGCCCCCGTCGTCGGATCGACGATGTAGTCCGGCGCGCTCTCGTCGTCATCGGCCGAATAGCCGTCGAACACGCGCATCCGGCCCCCGTCTTCGCTGCCGTAGGCGAGCACGCCTCCGCCCGAGATGAACGGTTGCACGGGAGCGAAGCTCTCCGGCTCCCGATCGACGGTCTGCTCGCCGTCACCGAAGTAGAACAGCACGCGATCTCGCTCGGGCTGCTCCTCCGTCGCGTCCGCGAGGAGCTCGACGACCGTCTGCACGGGCTCGCTGATGCTGCTGCCGCTCGAGTAGTAGGTGATCTCCTGGGTCAGCACCGACGTCGCCGAGCGCACCGCCGAGACGTCGGAGGTGAGGGGCACCCGCTGGAGGGCGGTCGAATCCGACGTGACGATCGCGAATTGGGCGCCCGCGAGCGCGGTCGTGATGTCGTCGATGTCGCTCTTGACGAGATCGAGTCGCGTCGCGGGACGGCCGTCGATGTCGACCCCGAGGTCTTCGGCGGCCATGCTGCTCGTCGTGTCGACGACGAAGTAGACCTCGAGCCCGCCCGACGCCGCGGGCGCGCTCGTCGTGCCGGGGATCGCGGGGCGGAGCGCGATGACGGCGAGGAGCAGGATCATCCCGATGCGCGCCCACCACGACACGCGAACCGAGCGACGAGTCGCCGTGAGCAGACCCCGACCGGCGAGCACGAGCAGGGCGAGGCTCACGACGAGGAGCACCCCGAGGGGGACGAGAGGATCGATCGTCATCGGTCGACCCTCCACGCGAGGGCGAGCAGGGTGGCGAGAGCGAGGAAAGCGATCGTCGCCGGGATCTCGGGCCGATCGAACAGGAGCGTCTCCGGTGCCCCTCGGCTCGCGACCGCCTCCTCCGCACTGATGCTGTCGACGATCGTGGGCACCGCCGCGGGATCGTCGACGGCGAAGTACGAGCCTCCCGTCGCGAGCACGACCTCCTCGAACTCGATCGCGAACTCCTCGAGGTATCGACCGTCGTCTCCCCCACCGGGGTTGATCCCGTAGACCCGGATGTCGCGGCTCGTCGCGAGCTCGCCCGCGTCCGCGAGGGTGAACACCGGCTCACCGACCACGAGGTTGTCCGTCGCGAGGATCACGGAGCGGGATCTGTCAACCTCGGGAGTGTCGAAGCGCTGCGCACACGAGGCGAGTCCGTCACCGACGAGCGAGGAGCCGTCGCCGAAGAACGTGCCCGAGAAGTACTCGCCCTCGTCGGCGTCGAACTGCTCGGAGATGCGGTCGAACTGGCTCACGATGTAGTCGTAGTCGCTCGTGAGCGGGAAGTAGGTCACGGCCGAGGCATTGAAGACGACGAGGCTGATGCGTTCGCCGTCGAACTCGCGAGCCAGTTCGCCGAAGACCTCGACGAGTTGCCGGTCGTAGTCGATCATCGACCCCGACACGTCGAGGCACAGCACGATGTCGCGATTGCCCGTCTCCGGATACACGAGTGTCGGTGCTGCCGGCCGGGCGGCGAGGGCGCCGGCAGACAGCACGAGGACCGTCGCCGCGACGACGACGGCCGCGAGCACCGCGCGATAGCGGCGCACCGCGGATCGGTACTCGGGCAGCGCTGTGAGTCTCTCGACGTGGGCGATCGGTTTGGCCTCGGCGGGTCTCGACGACCGCCGGTTCCGTGCCACGACGAGTGCTGCGACGACGACCGCGACGATGGCGACGACCCACACGACGGGCATCCACGGGAGGATCAGTTCCACGGTTTCACCACCCGCCTGGCGTGCTCGGCCGCCTCGGCGACACTCCCGCCCTCGATCGCCGCGAACGCTCCGGGGTAGAGCCGCTCGACGGCGTCGCTCAGCTCCGGCGACTGCGCGTCACGCAGGTCGGCGAGGGTCATCGTCGGTGCGCGCATTCCCGTCGACTCGAACGCGAAGTAGCGCACGAGCAGGCTCAACCGCTGGTGCGCCGCGCGCGACGAGACGCGGCCGGCCCTGTGGTCCGCTTCGACCTCGGCGATGAGGTCACCGTACTTCTCACTGAGGGGGACGTCGGGCATGACGAACTCCGGAACAGCGGCATCGTCGTGCGCGCGCCGCGGAGCTCGTGTGAGCAGCGGCACGACGATGTAGAAGGCGATCACGAGCGCGACGAGGGTCGCCGCGAGCACCCCCCACCACGGCGAGAAGGTCACGGGAGGGAAGAATGTGCCCTCCGTCAGGCTCCCCGCTCGGAGCACGAGATCGACGTGATCACCGGCGAGCATGGCGGTGCACCTCCAGGAGCCGGAACAGGGCGGGAACGACATCCGCTTCGCTCTCGATCCTCGTGCGGCTGATGCCGAGTTCGCTCCAGAGCGCCCGGGCGCCGTTCTCCCGCTCGATCGTCGACGCGGCGAAACGCTCGCGCAGGCGACGATCGCCGCGCACCGACGCCGGCAGCTCGCCGAGCGCGTCGACGTCGACCACACTCGAGTCGAGCCAATCGGTGCGCATCGGATCGGCGTCGGCGATCGTGAGCCAGAGGATCTCGTGCTGCACGGCGAGGCGCCGCACCGTCGCGATCTCGACGGGCGTGAGCATCCGGTCGTCGGCGAGCACGACGAGCACCATGCGGCGACGGAACGAGCGGGCGACGAAAGCGAGCTGGCTCGCGAGGTCGCTCGCCCCCGAGTCGAGGGTCGTGCGCCGGTGGATGAGTTGCAGGACCCTCTCGAGGTGGGCGTCGGTCGATTCGGGTCGGCGATGCTCCGTGTGATCCGCGTCGCCCGCGACGACGCCGACGAGGTCACCGTGCCGCGTCGCGAGGTACCCGAGAACACCTGCCGCGAACACGGAGATGGCCCGCTTCGTCTCGCCGCTCGGAGCGAGCGCGGCCATCGACCGACCGGTGTCGGCGATGAGCATGAGGGTGTGCTTGCGACTCGCGATGTAGCGCCGCGTCATGGGCGCGCCCATGCGGGCCGTCGCCTTCCAGTCGATGTCTTTGACCTCGTCGCCCGGCACGTAGTGCCGCACGTCGTCGAAATCGATGCTGCGCCCGTGGAACACCGAGGTGTACTCGCCCTCGAGCAAGCCGCGCACACGACGGTGCGCGTGGATCGTCACGCGTGACTTGATCTTCTGGAGGAGCGCCGTCATGACGAGGTCGCGGCCGGGCGCCGCGTCACGGCGCCTGCACGGAGTCGAACACCGCGTCGATGATCGACTCGGGGCTCACGCCTCGCGCGATCGCCTCGAAGTTGAGGATGATCCGATGCCGCAGCACGGTGTGGCGGAGCGCCTTGACGTCGTCGGGCACGACGTGGTCCCGACCGTCGAGCAGGGCTCGCGCTCGAGCGGCACGGCTGAACGCGATGCTCGCGCGGGGGCTCGCCCCGAACTCGATGCACTCGGCGAACTCGGGCGCGATGTACTGCGCCGCGTGACGCGTGACGTAGACGGCCGAGACGATGTAGTTCACGATGGCGGGATCGAGGTAGACCGATCTGGTCGCGCGCTGGAGGAAGCGCACGTCATCGAGGCCGACCGTCGGAAGCGACGATTCGCTGTCGAACACGCCACTGTCGACGCGATCGACGATCTGCAGCTCTTCACCGAACTCGGGGTAGTCGAGCACCTCCTTGAGCAGGAACCGGTCGAGCTGGGCCTCGGGCAAGTGATAGGTGCCCTCCTGCTCGATGGGGTTCTGCGTCGCGAGCACGAGAAAGGGCTCGGGAAGCGGATGTACGACTCCCCCGATCGTCGTCTGCCGCTCTTGCATCGCCTCGAGCATCGCGCTCTGGGTCTTCGCGCTCGACCTGTTGATCTCGTCGAGGAGCACGAAGTTGGAGTGCACGGGCCCGAGCTGCGTCTCGAAGACCGACCTCGCGTAGTCGAAGACCTGCGTGCCGATGATGTCGCTCGGCAACAGGTCGGGCGTGCACTGGATCCGCTTGAACCGTGCCGTCACCGAGTGGGCGATCGATTCGGCCGCGGTCGTCTTGGCGAGCCCCGGAACACTCTCGAGAAGGATGTGGCCGCCCGTCATGAGCGCGATGAGCAGACTCGATCGCAACCCGCGTTGACCGACGACTTTCTCGTCGTACGACGCCGTGACGACCCGGAGGATCTCGGTCGCGCGCGCGAGATCCGCGGCGCTCAATCGGTCGGCGGACCCCGTCGCGGGCGATTCCGACCCGCGCGCCGGTGGTGCACCGACGTGCTCGGGCGAAGCGACGCGCTCGGGCGCGCCGCCCTGCTCGGGCGCGGCGGGCGGAGGGGCGAACGGGGATGCCTCGGGCTGGGGTGTCGACACGGTCTCTCCACGGTCAGGTCGGGTCGGGAGCAGATCTCCCGCCGACGTCAGTGAGCGGCGGTCACGAGATCGACGATCGCGTCGATCGATACGACCTGTCGTTCGCCGGAACGGCGATTCCACAGTTCCACGTCGCCGTCGACCGCCCCACGCCCCACGATAACAATCGTGGGCACGCCGAGAAGTTCGGCGTCGCCGAACTTCACGCCAGGCGAGACCTTGGGTCTGTCGTCGATGAGCACGTCGAGTCCGCGCTCTTCGAGCCCCGCCGTGATGGATTCGGCGATCTCGTGGATCGCGGCCTCCTTCGTCGCGGCGACCACGTGCACGTCGAACGGGCTCACGTTCGACGGCCAGATGAGGCCGCGCTCGTCGTTGTTCGACTCGGCGATGACCGCCATGATGCGCGTGACGCCGATTCCGTAGGACCCCATCGTGACGGTCGCGAGCTTGCCGTTCTCGTCGAGGACCTTGAGTCCGAGTGCTTCAGCGTATTTGCGCCCGAGCTGGAAGACGTGCCCGATCTCCATGCCGCGCGCGAGCTCGATCTCACCCGAGCCGTCGGGTGCGGGGTCGCCCGCGCGAACCTCGGCTGCCTCGACGACGCCGTCGGCGACGAAATCACGCCCCGCGACGAGGCCGAGCACGTGCTTCTCGTGGTCGTTGGCTCCCGTGACCCACTGGGTCCCGTCGACGACCCGCGGGTCGACGAAGAACCGGATGCCCGTGGCCGACCGCGGGGCCCCCTCGCTGTCTCCGCCGAGCACCGGGCCGAGAGGCGACCAGGGGCCGATGTATCCCTTGACGAGGAGAGGGTGACGGGCGAAGTCCTCGGCCGTCGCCTGCTCGACCTCGGCGGGGGCGAAGGCGACCTCGACGCGCTTGAGATCGACATCGCGATCGCCCGGGAGACCGATCGCGATGACCTCGCGGGAGCCGTCGAGGTGGGTGAGCGCGAGGACGACGTTCTTGAGGGTGTCGGCGCCCGTCCACTCGCGGCCGTCTGCGCGCGGGTGGCGGTCGTTCGCGAGCGCGACGAGGGTCGCGATGGTCGGGGTGTCAGGAGAGTCGAAGATCGTCGGTTCGGGCAGCGAGCCGAACTCGACCGCGTCGGGAACCGTGGTCGTGAACGCCTCGACGTTGGCCGCATAGCCGCCGTCGGTGCGCACGAAAGTGTCTTCGCCGATGGGGGTGGGGTGCAGGAACTCTTCGCTGCGCGAACCGCCCATCGCGCCGGCATCCGCCTTGACGATGACGTACTCGAGACCCAGGCGCTGGAAGATGCGCTCGTAGGCGTCGCGCTGCGCTTGATACGACACGTCGAGCCCCGCGTCGGTGTAGTCGAACGAGTAGGCGTCCTTCATCGAGAACTCACGCCCGCGGAGAAGACCCGCGCGCGGACGCGCCTCGTCGCGGTACTTGTCCTGGATCTGGAAGATCGTGAGCGGGAGGTCTTTGTAGGAGCCGTAGAGATCCTTCACGAGGAGCGTGAAGGCCTCCTCGTGCGTCGGCGCGAGGAGGTAGTCGGCCCCCTTGCGGTCTTTCAGGCGGAACAGCCCGTCGCCGTACTCGACCCAGCGGCCGGTGATCTCGTAGGGCTCGCGAGGCAACAGCGCGGGGAAGTGCACTTCTTGCGCCCCCGCGTTCTCCATCTCCTCGCGGATGATCGCCTCGATGCGCCTGCGCACGCGCAACCCGAGTGGCAACCACGCGAACACTCCCGGCGCTTGCCTGCGGATGTACCCCGCCCGCACGAGCAGACGGTGGCTGGTCACCTCGGCGTCGGAGGGATCCTCCCGGAGGGTACGGACGAACAAGCGGGAGAGTCGTGTGGGCACCCCGCTACTTTAGCCGCCGCCCGGCTGAGCGGACCGCGCTGCCGAGCGCGCCGCATCCCTCGTCCACGCTCAGGATTTTCACAGTTCACGTGAGCGCCCACGATGCGTCGCGAGGAGTTCACGCACCGACACCACCCTGAGACGTCGCCGTCCGGTGGCACCACCCCAGCAACGATTGGACCCCAGTGCACTTCGATTCCCCGACGGATGCGCGGCCTCGCTCGCACCGTCTGCGCTCTCTGCAGCGCCGCACCGTTGCGACGCTCGGCGCCGCTGCCACCCTGCTCTCTCTCGCCGCCCACCCCGCGCTCCCCGCGGCGGCCGCCGCTCCCGAGTCCGTGGCCGAGGGCGATTCCGCGCGCTTCACCCTCGCGGTGCTCCCCGACACGCAGTTCTACTCCCGCTACGCCAACGACCAGTTCGCCCCCCGCTACGGCACCAACCCGTTCGCGGTGCAGACCGAGTGGCTCGCGGCACACCGCGACGATCTCAACATCCCCTTCGTCGCACACCTCGGTGACGTCGTCGACCGCGTCAACACCGCGAGCGAGTGGATGGCCGCCGACGCCGCGATGTCCTCCCTCGAGGCGGCGGATCTCCCCTACTCGGTGCTCGCCGGCAACCACGACGTGCGCAACTCGTCCGACGACTGGTTCGACACCGACTACACCCTCGACGAGGAGCCCTACCTCGAGTGGTTCGGAACCGATCGCGCCGAGGGCCAGTCGACCTACGGCGGCAGCGACCCGACCGGGTTCAACCAGTACCACGTGTTCGAGGCGGCGGGAGAGGAGTTCCTCGTGCTCGCCCTCAGCTGGCGGTCGTCCGACGCGACCCTCGACTGGGCCAACGAGGTCATCGCCGAGAACCCGACCCTCCCCGTGATCCTCACGACGCACTCGCTCCTCAACATCGAGGCCGACGCCGTCACCCCCAAGGAGGAGGAGTACGGCCTGCGGTTGTGGGACCAGCTCATCCGGGACAACGACCAGATCTTCCTGACCTTCAACGGTCACTTCCACGGGTCGACACAACTCACCAAGACCAATGCCTACGGTCACCCCGTCACCGAGGTGCTCATGGACTACCAGATGGCCTACGACGGCGGCAACGGCTACCTCGGCTTGCTCGAGTTCGATCTCACGAACAACCTCATGACGATGCAGACGGCGTCGCCGTGGGTCACGTGGAAGCCCGAGGAGTCGCTCACCTCCTACGACCAGCCGTTCCTCGAGCAGCCGAACCAGCAGTACACGATCGACATCGACTTCGCGGAGCGCTTCGCCGGGTTCGCCCCCGACTGGGCGGCCGGGGCTGCCGACCAGCCCTCGCTCGTGCAGAAGGCCCGCGACATCCTCCTCGACGGATTCGATGGGCCCGACCCGATCGCCCTCGAGCAGCCGGGGTCTCGTGACGACTTCGTCGCGGCCGAGGGGACCGTCGCCCACTGGCGATTCGGAGACGAACCCGGTGTCGTCGCCGAGGGTCAGGTCTTCGAAGACATCGCGGGAGACGCCGACCTCACTCGCGTCTCGCTCGAGGATTCGGGTTCGACGACCGCGCAGCTCGACGACGTGACGGTCACGGATGACGCGAACCCGTTCTCGGCGGACGGGGGCGGCGTGTGCTTCACGGACTCCGACCAGCGCGACTCGCGGTTCAGCTACCTCACGAGCCCGGCCGACGTGCCCGCGACGACGAACACCCTCGAGAACGGCTACACGATCGAGACGTTCCTCAAGATGGACGAGAGCTGGTCGGCCGAAGCCAACGGCTGGTCGAAGGCCATCGTGCGCTCGGGCAACCGTTCCGAGCTGCCCGGGATGCCGTGGTCGCAGTGGGACTACACGGCGTCGCCCGCCGCCCTCGGCATCTCCAACCTGCGGGAGTTCCAGTGGACCGAGGTTCCGACGGAGACCACCAAGGGAGATCGCACCGCGTGGTCGGGCGAGATCATGGTCGACCGGTGGATACACGTCGCGATCGTAGGCGACCCCGACACGTCGACCTCGACGATGTACGTCGACGGGGCGCCCGTGCTGCGCAACGCGACCGACACTCTCGGACAGAGCATCAACTCCGGATCGCCCTGGATCTTCGGGGCCGACTGGGTGGATGACTCGGCCCGCAACGGCTGGAACGGGTGCATCGGCGAAACCCGCGTGATCGACCACGCGACCGGTCCCGACGAGTGGCTCACGGCGCGCCCCGACCTCTCGGGGCTTACGACCACGGCACCCTCGGGCACTCTGCCCGTCGGCACGGAGGTCGACAGCATCGACGGGTCGGGTTACCCCGGGGCGACCGTGTCGCTCACGGGAGACCTCGAGGGCACGACCGCCGTGGACGACGACGGCTCGTGGACCATCCCCCTCGCCGCGACGGTGTCGGATCCCGACCGCTACAGCTTCGCCGTGCAGCAGGGGTTCGGCACTCGCCTCTCCGGCCTGATCGACGGAGCGTTCCGGATCGCCGCTGCGGCTACGCCGGGCACCCCGGGCGATCCCGACGAGGGGACGCCCGGCGACGGTTCAGGCGGGGGGACGGGCGGCGGAACCGGCGATGCCGGAGACGACACCGACACGGCCGCAGACGGCAGGCCCGACGGGGACCTCGCCTTCACGGGATCCACGATCGGATCGGGTCTGATCATCGGAGCGATCGTGCTGTTCGTGCTCGGAGCCGTGGCGGTCATGGCTGCTCGCGTGCGCCGCGGGCGCTCGTCGGTCTGATGGGCTGATCGAGCGACACAACAGCACGATGCGGGCGCGACTTCTGGGAAGTCGCGCCCGCACTCGTGACGCGGCGCAGGCGCGCGCGGGCGGAACTAGACCGTGACGACCTCGGGGCTCCCGAGCGCGCCGGGAGGCATCTCCGACGCGATGCGGTTGGCTTCCTCGATGAGAGTCGCGACGATCTCGGCCTCGGGAACCGTCTTGATGACCTCGCCCTTGACGAAGATCTGGCCGCGGCCGTTGCCGCTCGCGACTCCGAGGTCGGCCTCGCGCGCTTCGCCCGGGCCGTTCACGACGCATCCCATGACGGCGACGCGAAGCGGCACGGTCATGCCTTCGAGGCCGTCGGTCACGTCATTCGCGAGCTTGTAGACATCCACCTGGGCGCGCCCGCAGCTCGGGCACGACACGATCTCGAGCTTGCGCTCGCGGAGGCCGAGCGACTGCAGGATCTGCAGCCCGACCTTGACCTCGAGCGCCGGCGGGGCCGAGAGCGACACGCGGATGGTGTCTCCGATGCCCTCCGAGAGCAGCACGCCGAACGCCGTCGCCGACTTGATGGTGCCCTGGAACTCGGGACCCGCCTCGGTCACGCCGAGGTGGAGGGGCCAGTCGCCGCGCTCGGCGAGCAAGCGGTAGGCCTTGATCATCGTGACGGGGTCGTTGTGCTTGACCGAGATCTTGAAGTCGTGGAAGTCGTGCTCCTCGAAGAGGCTCGCCTCCCACACGGCGCTCTCGACGAGGGCCTCGGGTGTCGCCTTGCCGTACTTCTGCAGGATGCTCGGCTCGAGCGACCCCGCGTTGACACCGATGCGGATCGAGGTGCCCGCGGCCTTCGCCGCCTTCGCGATGGACGCGACCTGGTCGTCGAACTTGCGGATGTTTCCGGGGTTGACGCGCACGGCCCCCACCCCCGCATCGATCGCCGCGAACACGTAGCGCGGCTGGAAGTGGATGTCGGCGATGACCGGGATCTGGCTCTTCGCCGCGATGATGTGCAGAACGTCGGCGTCGTCCTGGTGGGGAACCGCGACGCGCACGATGTCGCACCCGGTGGCCGTGAGTTCGGCGATCTGCTGGAGCGTGGCGTTGATGTTCGTCGTCTGCGTCGTCGTCATCGACTGCACGCTGACTTGCGATTCGCTTCCGACGCCGACCTTGCCGACCTTGATCTGGCGGGTCTTGCGACGAGGGGTGAGCACCGAGGGTGCTTTGGGCATTCCGAGATTGACTGCAGGCACGTCGCGATTCTACGCCGCCGCGATCCGACCCCGCTGAGGCGGGCCGCCAGGCGCGGCGCGATGCGGCTCGGCACGACTCGGCGCTGCGCGACCCGGCGCTAGAAGAAGTCGATCGGTTTCACGATGTCGGCGTAGATGAGCAGCAGACTCATGGCCCCGAGGAGCATGACGACGACGAGGGTGAGGGGAACGAGCTTGGCGGTGTCGATCGGCCCAGGGTCTTTGCGACCGAAGAGTTTCGCGAAGAACCTCCGCACCCCCTCGACGAGGGCGCCCGCGATGTGACCACCGTCGAGAGGCAGCAGCGGCACGAGGTTGAAGACGAAGAGCGCGACGTTGAGCGACGCGAGCAAGCCGACGAGCACCGAGACGCGGTCGACGATCGGGATGGTGTCGATGCTCGCGATCTCGCCCGCGACGCGACCGACGCCCACGACGCTCAGCGGGCCGTTGGGGTCGCGCTCCCCCTGCCCGAAGGCGGCGTCCGCGACATCGATGAGGCGCTGCGGGAGGTTGATGATGATTTCGGCGACCCTCACGACGTTATCCCCCACGGCGGCGGGCACGGCGGTCACCGGTTGCCGCACGTTCTCGAGAGCGGCACCGATGCCGAGGAACCCGACCTCTTGCGTGACGGGTGCGCCGTTCGCATCCTCGACGATCTGCCCGTCGTCGTCGACGACGTATCGTTCGGTGAGGCTCGGGGTGACCGTGAGCGGCAGCGTCTCGCCGTCACGCTCGACGACGACATCGAGGTCGTCGCCCGCGGCATCCCTGATGATCGCCGTCGCCTGCTGCCACGATTCGACCTCGGTGCCACCGAGGCTCACCAGCACGTCGCCCGGTTCGAGCCCGCCCTCGGCCCCGGGGGCGATCGGATCACCGGGCTCGCACTCCTGACGCTCGCTCGTCGCCGGCAGCACGCACGCCGAAACACTGCCGAGCGTCGTGCTCTCCTGCGCGACCCCGAAACCGCTCAAGACGACCCCGTAGAGCACGACGGCGATGAGCAGGTTCATGGCGGGGCCGCCGAGCATGATGATGATGCGCTTGAACACGGGCAAGCGGTAGAAGGTGCGGTGCTCTTCGCCCTCGGCGATCGTGTCGGCGCTCACCGATCGTGCGTCTTGGACGAGCGTCTGAAAGAAACCCGTGCTCGAGGTGCGCGCTCGCGACCCCTCGGTCGCCGGCGGATACATCCCCGCCATCGTGATGTATCCCCCGAGAGGGAGCGCCTTGACGCCGAACTCGGTCTCGCCGCGACGGCGCGAGAAGATCGTTTTTCCGAAGCCGATCATGAACTGGCCGACCTTGACCCCGAACAGTTTCGCGGGCACGAAATGCCCGAGTTCGTGGAGGGCGATCGAGGCGGCGATGCCGACGACCATGACGAGAACGCCGACGACATAGAGCAGGACCGTTTCCACCTGCACAGGATAGACCCGCGCTCATCGGCGTCCGCTGCGACCGCGCACCGGGCCGTCCCTCGGCGCGACACATAGAATCGGGCATTATGACGACGCCCCGCGAGATTGCCGACGAGCGGGTGGGAACCGTTCTGCTCGAGCGATACCGCATCGACGCCCTCGCCGGTCGGGGCGGCATGTCTCTCGTGTATCGCGCGTTCGACACCCTGCTCGACCGACCCATCGCCCTCAAGGTCTTTCGCGAGCACCTCGTCGACGTCGAGGACCTCCAGAGGCAGCGCGACGAACTCCGCTTGCTCGCCGCGCTGCACCACCCGACCCTCGTGACCCTCTACGACGCCGTCAACGACGGCGCGGATCGGGTCTCGCTCGTGCTCGAGTGGGTCGAGGGTCGCGATCTCCGCGACGTGCTCGACTCCCGCATGCTCAGCCGCGCCGACACCGCGAGCGTCGGCGTCGACATCGCCGACGCTCTCGCCTACGTGCACGGCCGGGGCATCGTGCACCGCGACCTCAAGCCCGGCAACCTGCTCATCCCCGACCCCGCGCCCGACGGCCGCACGCCGCACGCCAAATTGACCGACTTCGGCATCGCGCGCCTCGTCGACTCGACGAGACTCACGGCGACGGGCGCCGTCATCGGCACGGCGGGCTACCTGAGCCCCGAGCAAGCCCTGGGCAAAGAGGTCGGGACCGCGAGCGACGTCTACTCACTCGGCCTCGTGTTGCTCGAATGCCTCACGGGCATCCGCCCGTTCGAGGGGTCGGGCATCGCGTCGGCCGTCGCGAGGGTCACTCGCGATGCGGAGATCCCCGACGAGCTCGGCCCGGAGTGGCGCACGGTGCTCGCGGCCATGCTCGAGCGGGACCCCGACGCGCGGATGTCGGCGATCGACGCTCGAGACCACCTGACGGCACTCGCGACCGCCGACACCCTCTCGTTCGCGGCACCCGCGGCGGGCATCACGGCGAGTGTCGCGGAGAGCGACGAGCGGACGCAGAAACTGCCCTCGATCGACGAGCCCGCATCGGACTCGACCCGCCTGGACTCTGCCGGGTCAGCCTCGGCCGGATCGGATTCGGCCCGGTCAGACTCGGCCGGCACGGCCGCGACCGGCCCCGAGTCCCCCGGCCCCACCGGCCCCACCGGCGCAACGTCGACCGTCGCCGTCGAGAGTGGCTCGCGCGATGCGCCGACAGCCGCTCTCTCCCCGACGCAGCCCGAACAGTCCGACGAACCATCGCCCAGCAGGCGGCGTCGCACCCCCCTCATCGTCGCCGCCGTGTGCGTCGCCGTCGTGGCGCTCGTCGCCGGCGCCGTCGCGGTCACCGGAGGTGTCGGCGGCGTGGCGACCGGAGACGCACCCGAGACCTCGAGCGTCGACTACCCGGCTGTCGAGGGCGAGATCGGCGAGCACCTCGACGAATTGCAGCGGAGCGTGCAGCCGTGAGGCGCGTCGTCGCGGTCGCCGCCGCCGTGCTCCTGCTCGTGAGCGGGTGCGCCGCCACGGTCGACTACGACCCCGACACCGCGACCGACCTGCAGGAGCGCGTGCTCTCGGTGAGCACCGCGATCGCCGACGACGATTTCGCGGCGGCCGACGCAGCCCTCGACGAGCTGATCGCGGCGGCCGAGGAAGCGCTCGCGGCGGAGACGATCTCGACCGATCGGCACGACGACATCCTCGCCGCGGCGGCACTCGTCAGGTCCGACATCGACTCGGCCATCGCGGCGGCGGAACAGGCCGCGGCCGACGAAGCGGCCGCAGAGCAAGCGGCGGCGGAACAGGCCGCGGCGGAGCAAGCGGCGGCCGAGCAGGCGGCGGCAGAGCAAGCGGCAGCAGACGCGCGAGCGGAAGCGGAACGACTCGCCGCTGAGGAAGCGGCACGCAACGACGACGAAGACCGAGAAGACGCGGCCGAGGAGGCCGACGAGGCCGCCGACGATGCGGAAGAGGCTGCCGAGAAAGCAGCGGAGAAAGCGGCGGACGCGGCCGAGAAGCAAGCCGAGCGCGACGCCAATCGCGATCGCCGGGGCCCCCGCGAAGACTGAGCGCCCTCGCGCCCGCCAGGCGATTCCCGCTCGCGGCCTAGCCCGAGCGGCGCGCGATGAGTTCGTCTGCCGCGCTCCTCGCCCAGGTCTCCGCCTCGAGCACACCCTCGAGGGTCACGGCGAAGGCCTCGTGCTCGTCGACGACGTCGGTCACGATGTCGACGATGTCGAGGTACCCGATGCGACCGTCGTGGAACGCGAGCACCGCTTGCTCGTTCGCGGCGTTGAAGACCGCCGGCCACGTGGCGCCGGCGCGACCGACCCGTTTCGCGAGCTCCACCGCGGGAAAAGCCTCGGCGTCGAGGGGGCCGAAGGTCCACTCGCTCGCGACGGTCCAGTCGATCGGGGCTCCGACTCCGGCGACACGGTGCGGCCAATCGAGGCCGAGGGCGATCGGGAGCCTCATGTCGGGCGGTGACGCTTGCGCGAGCGTCGACCCGTCGGTGAACTCGACCATCGAGTGCACGATCGACTGCGGATGCACCGTGACCTCGATGTCGTCGTAGGGGACGTCGAAGAGCAAGTGGGCCTCGATGACTTCGAGACCCTTGTTGACGAGCGTCGACGAGTTCGTCGTCACGACGAGCCCCATGTCCCACGTCGGGTGGGCGAGAGCCTCCGCGGGTGTCACGGTGCCGAGAGACTCCCGGGTGCGCCCGCGGAACGGTCCGCCCGACGCCGTGAGGATGAGTCGCGCGACCTCGTGCTTCTCGCCCGAGCGCAGCGCTTGCGCGATGGCCGAGTGCTCCGAATCCACGGGCACGAGTTGCCCCGGCCGCACCTTGCTCGTGACGAGCTCGCCGCCGACGATGAGGCTCTCCTTGTTCGCCAGGGCGAGAGTCGCGGGAGTGTCGAGCACCGCGAGGGTCGGGCCGAGGCCGACCGAGCCCGTGATGCCGTTGAGAACGACGTCGGCGTCGATCGACCGCACGAGCCGTTCGGCGTCGTCGGCCCCGAACACGACGTCGGCGACGCCGAACTCGTCGGCCTGCGCGTGAGCGAGGTCGCGATTGCGTCCCGCCGCGAGACCGACAACATCGAACCGCTGGGGGTTCCGTCTGATGACGTCGAGCGCTTGAACACCGATCGAGCCGGTGCTTCCGAGGATGATGACGCGTCGCATCCCCTCATCCTCGCACCGGCTCGACCGTGCGGCGTCCGCGCGCCGTCGGTGCGCCGCCGAGCGGCGCTACTGGGCTTCGGTCGCGAGGATGTCGACGACGAAGATCAGGGTGCTCTCGGGGGTGATGGGCGAGTCCGGGGGAACGTTGTCGCCGTAGCCCTGCTCGGGCGGGATGACCGCGATCACTTGCGAACCGACCTGGGCTCCCACGAGGGCTGCGCTGAATCCCTCGATGACCTGGTTGGTCGGGAATGCCGCGGGCTCTCCGCGCTCCCAGCTCGAGTCGAAGACCTCGCCGGTCTCCCAGAGGAAGCCCGTGTAGTGCACGGTCACGAGGTCACCGTCGGCGACCTCCGTGCCGTCGCCCTGCTTGAGCGTCGCGATCTCGAGCTCGGCCGGGGCATCCTCGTCGGGAACGGTGATGCTCGGTGCGCCGTCCTCGTCGAGTTCGACCTCGGGGAACCCGTCGGGCAGCGACTGGTCTTCGCCGTCGGCGCGCGGCAGAACCTCGACGGGCTCGGGCGCTTCTTCGACGCTCACGACGTCGAGCACGAACACCATCGAATCGGTCGCCCCGATCTCGAACGCGTCATTGCCGGTTTCCGCGAAGGCGTCCGCGGGCGGGATGACGGCGGCGATCCGGTCGCCGGGCACGGAGCACTCGAGGGCCCGCACGAGGCCGGGGAGGAATCGCGCCTCATCGATCGTGAACTCGGCGGCGGTCTCCTCGGTGTACTCGGTGCCGTCGATCTCGTCACCGTTCGTCGCGTTGTACGCCGTGTAGTTGACGGTGACCGTCGATCCCTCGAGCGCCTGCTCCCCCTCGCCATCGGTCACGACGGTGCGTTCCGTCGTGCTCGAGGTGAGCGGGGTCGGGAACTCGACCGCGGGCTCCTCGCCGACGGTGCCCGACACCTCGACCTGGTCGGAGCTCGCGCCCGACGCCGTGGGCGTGCATCCGGCCTCGGCCGTCTCGGATTCCGACGGCGAACACGCGGCGAGGGTCAGCACGACCCCGGCGATGAGGACGGTCGAGAAGATCTTCTTGGGCACGGCTCTGCTTTCTACGGGGGGCTCAGGCAGCGGCAAGTGTGCCTCACGAGCATTTGCGGACCCTGAGGGTCTGTTCCTCGAGGCTACCGGTTCAGTGTGACGCGGCAGCCACGACCGTCTCGGGTTCGTGGTGCACGGGGAAAGCCACGGATGCCGCGATGAAGCACTTCGACGCGGCCTCGGCGTGCAGCGACCTCGCGAGTTCCCGCGCGGCGTCCGCACCGACTCCGGCGAGCGCGGTGACGGTGACGACGGGACGCAGGGTCACCGAGACGAACGCCCCTCCCCCGCTGTCGTCCTGTCTCATGAGCCCCTCGGGCGAGTCCCGGTACCCGACGACGACGAGACCGTGGTTGGTCGCGACGTGGAGGTAGCTCAAGAGATGGCACTGGCTGAGTGCGGCGATGAGGAGCTCCTCGGGGTTCCACCGATCGGCGTCGCCGTGGAACACCCGGTCGCTCGACCCGGCGATGTCGCTCTTGCCCACGGCGCGCAACACGTGGTCGCGCCCGTAGGACCGGTATCCGGTGGTGCCGACGCCGCGATCGCCCGTCCATTCGAGGTCGAGGCGGTAGTGGTGGTCGGGGTCGAGGAGGCTCACCCCGCCACGCTACCGACTCCTCCCCACGGCCGGGTGTCGGCAGTACGCTCGATCCACCATGACCGATCCCGCACTCCCCCTCACCTCTGCTCCCCTCGGCGCCGACATCCCCCTCGAGCGACGCATCCTGACGGCGATCCCCGGCCCCCGGTCGCTCGCGCTCACCGCGCGGCGCGACGCCGCAGTCGCGAGCGGGGTCGCCTCCGCGCTGCCCGTCTACGCCGATCGAGCGCACGGCGGCATCGTCGTCGACGTCGACGGCAACCAGTTCATCGACCTCGGCGCGGGCATCGGAGTCATGACGGTCGGGCACACGGACCCCGCCGTGCTCGACGCCGTGACGACGCAGGCCGCGAGCCTCACGCACGCGATGTTCACCATCACGCCTTACGAGGGGTACGTGCGCGTCGCCGAGCTGCTCGCCGAGCACACCCCCGGTGATCACGCCAAGAAGTCGATGCTCGTGAACTCCGGAGCCGAGGCGGTGGAGAACGCCGTCAAGATCGCCCGCAAGCACACGGGGCGGTCGGCGGTCGCGGTGCTCGACCACGCCTACCACGGCCGCACCAACCTCACGATGGCGATGACCTTCAAGGCGATGCCCTACAAGGCGGGGTTCGGTCCGTTCGCTCCCGACATCCACAGTGTTCCCGGGTCGTATCCGTTCCGCGACGGTCTCGACGGCCCCGCGGCCGCCGCCCGCACCATCGAACACCTCGAGAGGTCGATCGGTGCCGCGGACCTCGCGTGCATCGTCGCCGAGCCCGTCCAGGGCGAGGGGGGATTCATCGTGCCCGCCGAGGGCTACCTCGTCGCCCTTCAGAACTGGTGCACCGAGAACGGCGTCGTCTTCGTCGCCGACGAGGTGCAGAGCGGCATGGCCCGCACGGGAACCTGGTTCGCGAGCGAACACTCCGGGCTCGTGCCCGACCTAGTCACGAGCGCGAAAGGCATCGCCGGCGGATATCCCCTCGGCGCTGTGACCGGCCGCGCCGAGATCATGGATGCCGCACACCCCGGCGGGCTCGGAGGAACCTTCAACGGCAACCCCGTGTCCACCGCCGCGGCGATCGCGGTGTTCGAGCAGATCCGATCGCTCGACCTGCAGGGCCGTGCCCGCCGGATCGAGGGTGTCGCGCTCCCCGCGCTTCGGGCGCTGCAGTCGAGACATCCGATCATCGGCGACGTGCGGGGAATAGGGGCGATGCTCGCGATCGAGCTCGTGCACCCCGCGACCTCGGAACCCGATCCGGCCTCCGTCGCCGCGATCGTGAGGTTCGCCCTGCAGAACGGCGTCATCCTCATCGCGGCCGGCACGCGTGGCAACGTCGTGAGGCTCCTGCCCTCGCTCGTGCTCACCGACGAGCTGCTCCTCGAGGCCCTCGACGTCCTCGGCGCAGCTCTCGAGTCGCTCTCCCCGGACCCGGCGTGACCGGCGTCGCAGAAACGGGAGCGCCTCCCGCGCCGCCCGCACGCAAGGCGCTCGGCCCCGACGGGGTCGTTCCCCTCGCCGTGCTCGAGAGATCGGGGCTCATCGAGTCTCGGCACTCCGGCGCCGCCGTGCTGACGAGACCCGACGGAACGCTCGCTCTCGAACTCGGCGACGGCGACGCGGATGTCTGGGGCAGGTCGTCGCTCAAGCCGTTCCAGGCTCTCGCGGCGCTCCGCGCGGGCGCACCCCTCGACGGCGAGGAGCTCGTGCTCGCGACCGCGAGCCACGCGGGGACACCCGCCCACATCGCTGTCGTCGAACGCGTGCTCGACGCCGCCGGGGCGGTCGCCGACGACCTGCGGTGCCCTCACGACTGGCCCCTCGATCGTCGCGCCATGCTCGACGCGCACGCGGCCGGTCACGGCACGCGGCGCATCGCCATGAACTGTTCGGGCAAACACGCCGCGTTCCTCCTGGCCTGCCGTGTCAACGGGTTCTCGACCGGCGACTACCTCGACCGGCAGCATCCGATGCAACTGCTCGTGGCCGAGACCATCGCCGACTACACCGGGCAGATTCCCGACCGCGTCGGGGTCGACGGGTGCGGTGCTCCCGTCTTCGCGACCGGTCTCACGGCGCTCGCACGCGGGATCGGACGGATCGCCGGGGCACGCGAGCGCGGGGACGACCCGCTCGCTGCGACACTCGCGGGCGCGATCCTCGACCACCCGTGGGCGATCGACGGGCCGGGGCGGTCGAACACCGTGGTCATCGACAGGCTCGGTGTCATCGCCAAACTCGGCGCCGAAGGGGTGCTCGTCGTCGGAATGCCCGACGGAACCGGGTTCGCCATGAAGATGCTCGACGGCAACCTCCGCGCGACGACGACCGTGGCCCTCGACATCCTCGCCGCCCACGGTCTCGTCGACCCCGACGAGTCGGCCGCCGTCGCCGCCGAGACCGCGGAGCGAGTGCTCGGCGGCGGGCAACCCGTCGGGGGCATCCGCTCCATCGCGCTAGCGGGATGACATCCGACGCGCTCGCAGAGTGGAGGAGAGCTGCGCGATGAGCACGAGCACGATCGCGAAGAGGAACACCCCCGACGCCACGACATTCGCTTCGGCGGGGATCCCCCGCGCCGCCGCGATGTAGACGAACTTCGGAAAGGTCACGGCGGCACCGGAGTTGAAGTTCGTGATGATGAAGTCGTCGAAACTGAGCGCGAACGAGAGAAGAGCGGCCGCGACGATGCCGGGCAGCAGCAGCGGAAAAGTGATGCGCCAGAACACCTGGGCGGGTGACGCGTAGAGGTCGCGCCCCGCCTCTTCGAGCGATGGATCGAGGCTCGCGACTCGCGCCTTCACGGTGACGACGACGAAGCTGATGCAGAACATCGTGTGGGCGATGATGACCGTGCCGAGGCCCTTCTGCACTCCCGCACTCAGAAACTGGGCGGCGAGCCCCGCTCCGAGAACGACTTCGGGCGTCGCCATCGGGAGGAACAGCAGCAGGCTGATGCTCGACCTCGCCCGAAAGCGGTAGCGCACGAGAGCGATCGCGATCATGGTGCCGAGAGTCGTCGCGATGATCGTCGCCGTCACGCCGATGAGGATGCTGTTGCCGAACGCCTCGCACACGTCCTGGGCGTCACAGACCCCGGTCCAGTTGTCGAGCGTGAACCCGCGCCAGGAGATGTTCGACCTCACCGAATCATTGAACGAGAACACGAACGTGTAAGCGATCGGTATGAGCAGGAACAGCAGCGCGAGAGCCGTGTACACCGGGAGGAGCCAGCGGCCGAGAGAGAGACTCCGACGCGCGCGCCGGGGTCTCGGGGGTGTCGTGACGGCGTCGGTGAGCACCGCGCCCTGCTGCATCGTCACAGGAGGTCCTCCGTTCCGCTTCGCTTCACGTAGACCGTCACGAGAACGAGGATCACGGCCATGAGGATGATCGAGAGGGAGGCTGCGGCGGGGTAGTTGAGCGACACGAGGAAGTTGCTCTCGATGACGTTGCCCATCATCGCCGTGCCGGTGCCGCCCAGGAACTCGCGACTCGCGTTGACGTAGTCGCCCGCCGCGGGGATGAAGGTGAGGAGGACCCCCGCGACGATCCCGGGCATCGAGAGCGGAACCGTCACGGTGCGGAACGTCGTGAAGGGCGACGCGTAGAGGTCGCTCCCCGCCTCGAGATATCGCAGGTCGAGCCGCTCGAGAGCCGCGTACAGCGGGAGGGTCATGAAGGGGATGAAGTTGTAGGTCAGACCGAAGACGACCGCGAAGGGCGTTCCCGTGACGTAGGCGTCGGGGGCGAGCAGTGAGAGCGCTTTGAGGCCTGTGACGATCGGCGATTCATCCGACAGCAGTTGTTTCCACGCGAGAGTGCGCAGCAGGAAGCTGATGAAGAACGGCGCGATGACGAGCACGAGCATGAGCTTCTGGAGCAGCGGCCACGGTCTCGCGGTGACCCCGATGAAGTAGGCGAGCGGGTAGCTGAAGAGCAGCGCGAAGACGGTTGCGAGCAGGGCGTAGACGAACGACCGCACGATCTGGGTGCCGTACTGCCCGACGACCGCCGTGTAGTTCTCCCAGCGGAACGCCGACTGATACTGCCCGATGTCGCCGAACTCCGCGGGCGCCTGCAGCGACGTGAGCACGAGGGAGACGAGCGGGACGAGGAAGAACAACAGCAGGTAGAGGATGCCGGGGAGCAACAGTATGAGGGCGACGCGGCTCCGGCGGCGCGGGGCATCCGTCGTGGCTGGCGCGGTGGAGAACGCGGTGAAGGCCACGCTACGACTCCTCGAGCTCCGACATGAGCGCGCGCCGTTTCTGCACGGCGAGCGAGGCGGTGTCGGTGTCTGCGGCGAAACGGGGCGCGGGAGCGACCTCGTCCTCGAGGCCGAACCCGTGGTCGACATCCCACTCGACCCAGACCTCGGTTCCCTCGACCGTCGGCGGCGCGTAGCCCGTGTTCTGCACGAACACGACCACGGGGTCGAGCCCCGGGATCGCGACGAGGTACTGCGAGCTCACTCCCCCGAACGAGACGTCGATCACCCGACCGGGACCGAGCACGTTGACACCGGACGACGCTGCGGGCTCGTCGACACAGAGACGGAGCTTCTCCGGTCGGACCCCCACCGTGATCGTGCCCGAGTGGCGGTGAGCTCGTGACGTGGGCACCGTCACGCGGTGGCCGTCGACATCCACCGAGATGGATGTCGACGTCGACCCGGCCACCTCACCGCTGAAGAGATTGGACTGCCCGAGGAAGTTGGCGACGAAGGCCGTGCGCGGGAGCTCATAGAGTTCTGACGGGGCGCCGAGTTGCTCGATGCGCCCCTTGTTCATCACGGCCACGGTGTCGGCCATCGTCATGGCCTCCTCCTGGTCGTGCGTCACGTGCAGAAAGGTCAGGCCGACCTCCTCCTGGATGCTCTTGAGCTCGAGCTGCATCTGCCTGCGCAACTTCAGATCGAGTGCCCCGAGCGGCTCGTCGAGCAAGAGCAGGGCCGGCCGGTTGACGATCGCGCGAGCGAGAGCGACGCGCTGCTGCTGCCCTCCCGAGAGTTGTGCGGGCTTGCGCGCGGAGAGGTGGTCGAGTTCGACGAGTCTGAGGGCCTCGTGCGCTTTGTCTCGCGCGTCGCGGATCTTGCGGCGGTGCAACCCGAAGGCCACGTTGTCGATGATGCTCATGTGCGGAAAGAGCGCGTAGCTCTGGAACACGGTGTTGACGGGCCGCTGATAGGGCTTCGTCTCGGTCACGTCGACGCCTCCGATGAGGATGCGACCGCTCGTCGCCTCGTCGAGGCCCGCGACGAGCCGGAGCGTCGTCGTCTTGCCGCACCCCGAGGGGCCGAGGAGGGCGAAGAACGATCCGGCGGGGATGAGGAGATCGAGGTCATCGATCGCCGTGAAACCCGGGAATCGTTTCTCGATGCCGACGAGCTCGAGGTCGGCCCCCGCCTCGGCGAAAGCACTCCCGACCATCAGGACCCCAGGAGCACGGCCTGGAACGCCGAGTTGAAGTCGCTCTCCTCGGTGCCGTCGAGTCCCCGGAAGATCGAAGCCCGGGCCAAGGTGTCCGCGTCGGGGAAGATGAGTTGGTTCTCGGCGAGTTCGGGGTCGATCGCCGCGGCGGCCTCGCGAGCGCCCTCCACGGGGGTGATGTAGTTGACCCAGGCGGCGACCTCCGCCGCGACCTCGGGCTCGTAGTAGTAGTCGATGAGGTCTTCGGCGTTCGACTTCTTCGACGAGCCGATGGGCACCACGAAGTTGTCGTTCCAGAGCGTTCCTCCCCCCGACGGGATCGCGAACTCCCACTTGTCGCCGGCCTCCGCGTTGATGACCGTGATGTCGCCCGACCAGCAGATCGCCGCGAGAGTGTCTTCGCTCTTGAGGTCTTCGAGGTAGGCGTTGCCCTTGATGTTGCGGATCTGCCCGTCGGCGACCTGCTGGGAGAAGACGTCGATGGCATCCATGAACTCGTCGGAGGAGAAGTCCCCGCTGATGTCGACGCCGTTCTCGAGCATGATGAGCCCGATCGTGTCGCGCATCTCCGAGAGCACCCCGACGCGACCACGCAGCGACGGGTCCCACAGGTCCGAGACCGACTCGAGACCCCCGGGAACTTTCTCCTTGTTCCAGCAGATGCCCGCGAAACCGCCCTGCCACGGCATTGAGAACTGCCGGCCGGGGTCGAAGTCGGGGTCGCGGAGCGATGCGACGAGGTTGCTCGAGTTCGGGATCCTGTCGAGGTCGAGCTCTTGCACGTATTCCTGCCTGATGAGCCTGTTGACCATCCAGTCGGTCAGACACACGAGGTCGGCGCCGATGTCTTGACCGAGCTGGAGCTGGTCGCGCACTTTGCCGTAGTAGGTGTTGTTGTCGTCGACGGCGATGTCGTACGTCACGGCGATGCCGGTCTCGTCTTGGAAGCGCTCGAGGGTCGGGTAGTCCCCGTTGTCGTCCTCGTCGATGTATGCGGCCCAGTTGGCCCACGCGAGAGTCGGGTCGGTGTCGGAGTCGTCGGTCGCCGCCGTCGGAGCACTCGAGCCGGTCGGCGAGCACGCGGCGAGGGTGAGCGCGGCGGCGCCCACACCGAGACCACCGAGGAGACCGCGACGGCTGAGCTGAGCCCGCTGCGCTCGCACGACGAGTTCGCGGATGACGGGGTCCCGAGGAAGCGGTCTGGTCATGGTCAACACTCCTTCACATGGGGGTGAGTGATTCGGATCGGCGACGATCCGTGTTGACTGATAGTGGCATACCGCTCGCGGCGGAGGTGGGTGCGGGTGACCGTATGCGCCATATCGAAACAAAGATTTCACGAAATCCGCTCTGTGGGCGGTGTTCCGCCACGGATTCACGCGTCTCGGGCCGGATCCACACCGTCGGGCGGATCGATGCCGTCGACTGGACACGGATCATCCGTCGGCGGGCCCGGGCAATCGCGCGCGACGGGTTCGCCCGCTCTCGTCGATCGACCAGACCCTCCCCCGCGCGCCGTCGAGGGGAGGCGGCGCGACCGTCGAGCGGGCGAGTGAGCGGTACTCGCTCGACGAGCAGTGATCGAAGACGAGGGTCACGCGCCCGCGCATCGCGCTCAAAACCGCTCCCGCGGCGAACCACTGCTCCGGCTCGCCGATGACGATCGAGTGCACTCCCGCGTGCTGCACGTCGATGTCACTTCCGGGGGCGTCCGGGGAGGCCGTGTTCGTCACGCGCGGCGAGCGAGCATCACGCTCTGCTCCGACGACGGACGCGAGGTCGACGACCCTCACCCCCTCGACGCCCGCGAGGCGCCGACTCATCTCGGCCCGGCGCGTCGTCACGACGGCCGTCGTCCGCGCCCGGTCGAAGGCGATCTCGTGCACATGAGGGGCGACCGGGACCGCGGGCGGGCCGTCGTGCACGATCTGAACGGCGTGACCTCGCCAGATTCCCCGGCCGGGGTTCGCACGGCCGTCGTAGTCCTCGCTGCGGCCGCCCCACAGCACGTGTTCGTGAGCTGAGCTCGCGCGCAGCAGGAGGGTCGAGCCGCACAGAGCAACGAGAGCGGAGATCGCGGGACTCGCGCGCTGGGCGCCGAGCGCCACGTGGATCGACCACCGCGCCCCCGACCGGATGACGGTCGCGAGTCTGTCGACGAACTCCGCCTCGTGCTCGCGCCCGAAGGATGCGATGAGGGCGTCGAGGTCGTCGACGACGAGGAGCGCGGGGCGCTGTGACCCCTCGGCGATCGCCGCCGCCAGTTCTGACACGACGTCCCACGCCGCCTCGGTGTCGGTCTCGACCCAGAGCCTCTCCCCGGTCACGGGTCGCAGGGCGCGGAGGGCCGTCGTCTTGCCCGAGCGCGCCGAACCGAGCACGAGGAGCGCGCCGTCCACCTCAGCGTGCCAGCGGGCCGCCGGTTGATCCTGTTCCTCCGGCACGTCGAGGAGCCCGATCGTGCTCGACCCGGCCGGCTCGTCGTCGTGACCCGACCCGAGCGCGCGCACCTCGTCGATCGAGATCCGGCCCGGAAGAGGGTCGCACCACGGCCTCCTCGGCCGCGCCGAACCCGGCCAGGCGGCTCGAGCGCGGACGATGTCCGCGTCGGAGGTCGAGGCGACGTGCACGGTCTCGGGGGGCTCGAGCGCCGCGCTCACGAGTGCGCGGCCCGCGGGTCTGCGGGGCAGGGTCGCCGCATCCGGAGTGCCGAGCACCGCCGAGCTGTCTGCCGCGCTCGTCACGCGCAAAGAGATGCGCAGCGAGCAATTGGCCATGATCGCGTCTTTGAGAGAGTGGGCGGGGCGCTGAGTGCAGAGGATGAGGTGGATGCCGAGCGAGCGCCCCCGTGCGGTCAGATCGGTGAACAGGTCGTGCAACTCGACGAAGTCGCGGGCGAGGGCGGCGAACTCGTCGACCGCGATCACGAGTCGGGGAAGGGCCGTCGACGGCGGCACAGCGTCGATCGTCTTCGCCCCGGCGGCGAGCAGGGCTCGCTCCCTCACGTGGACTTCGGCTCGAAGGCTCTCGAGGGCTCTTTTCGCCGCCACCCGATCGAGATCGGTCACGACTCCGACGCAGTGGGGCAACCCGCGCACGGGGTCGAACGCCGCGCCGCCCTTGAAGTCCACGAGAAGCACCGTGACGCACGCCGGCGGATAGCTCGTGCACATCGAGACGATCCACGAGACGAGCAGTTCGCTCTTGCCGCTTCCCGTCGTGCCGCCGATCACGGCGTGAGGGCCGTCGTGCACGAGATCGACGATCCAGGGTTCGGGCTGGCCGTGAGGCGTCGACCGCACACCGATGGCGCACGCGAGGGTCGCGGATGCCGCGGTCCCGGTGCCGGAGCCGGTGCCGGTGCCGGTATCGATATCGGCGGGAATCCCCGGCACCGCGGCGCGAGCGTCCGCGAGTCCCACGACGGTGGGCAGCTCGCGGATCGCGCTCGCACCGGCCTCGCTCTCCCACCGTGAGCGCAGAGAGCGCGCGAACGCGACGGCTTCGTCGACGCCCACGAGATCGAATGCGACCTCGGTCGGCGCGTCGCCGCCACCCCGTGACGGAACCACCACGACACCACGGTCGATCACGGCGCCCCGGTGAGCGCGGCGCGACTCGAGCAGGATCCGGGCGGCAGTCCGCGGCACCCCGGGCGTCGCGTGCCCGGCACCCGGTCGCGGCACGAACACCGCGACGAGGTCCGCTCCCCCGCCGGACTCGCGTGATGACCGCGCCGTTGCCGTCACGGTGATCACCGTCATCGACAGACCCCGAGTCCGTGTGCCTGTCGGCTCGAACGCCACGCGGTGCGGCCCCTCCCGGAGCCAGTCCCACTCCCCCTCGGTGTCGCCCGAGACGGCGATGACGGCGCTCGCGGGATCGACCCGGTGCAGAATCCGCGCGACGATCGCGCGAGCCACCGCCGTCGCGACGATCGGGCGCGCGAGGATCGCGATCCCCGCGCTCGCGTCGACGACGACGGGAGCGCGTTCGAGCGAGCCAGCAGCGCGCCGGAGCTCGTCGATGAGGGGATCGACGGTCGTTCGGCGGGCGGCACTCGCCTCGATCTTGATGGTCGATCGGATGATCCCCGCACCCACGGAGACGAGCAGCGGCCCCGGCCTCCCGTCATCGAGCGGCGGGGGGCGGAAGTGATCGAGCGGGGGCCACGCGCCGTCATCGTGCCGCTCGCTCGTGACGACGGCGTGAATGGGAGCGTGCTCCGCGAGCAGTCGTGCCCGCTCGGCGTCGTGAGCGCTCTCGATGTGCTCTCGCGCGAGCTCGGACTCGAGAGCGAAGCGCGCGCGGTCCACCCGACGGGCGCGTGCGCTGGACCACCGGGAGTCGGCGAAACTCGCGAGCGCCACGAGAGGCCCGAGGGCGGCGAAGACGAGCGCGAAGGGCGACGAGGTGATCGACCAGATGACGAGCGATCCCGCAACCGGTGCCACCGTCGCGAGGACCGGAAATGTGTACGGCGCGCTCTCGACGACGGGATCGGGGAGCACGACGGTATCGGCGCTCACGACCCCGGTCGTGCGTCGGAGGGCCGGAGACACTCGCGGCTCCGGCGTCGGACCCGGGCGCGCGAGGCGGGAGTGGAGAGAACGCACTCACCCAGTGGAGCGGATGACGCGGTGCATTCCCTTCGAGTCGCGCCAGCCGGCGGAATCCGTCGACAAGCGCGAGGGACGGGAGGGGAGGTCAGCTGACGATGAAGAACTGCTCGCCGATGTCGATGCGCGTGCCGCGTTCGATCCGGTAGCGTTTTCCCGCGTCACAGCGCACGGCGGGGCGCTCGGGTTCCCGCACGACGGACCCGTTTCCGGAGTAGCGGTCGCGGATCCAGACGACACCGGACTCCTGACCGATCTCCAGGTGTGTCTTCGACACCGACCTCGACGGATCGAGCACCCTGACGATGTGGTCGAAGTGCTCGCCCGGCTCGGGGCGCGGGTTGCGGCCGACGAGCGCGGACCCCGTGATCGTCACACTCTCGCCGGTACTGAACTGCAGGATGAGTCTCTCGCCACCACGCCGGGACGACACGATGCGCGTCGCCTCGAGATCGTCGATGTCGTCTCCGTCGTCGCTCGACGGAACGAACGGGGCCGCTACAGGAGCGACGAACGGTCGAGGGGTCGATCGCGAGGGGAGGGAGGTGGGAAGGCGGGGAGGATCGGCGGGCGGTGGGGGCTGGATGAGCGGTGACCCCGCAGAACGTCGACCGGAATCCGCGCGGGGTGCGCGTTCAGGAGCTGGCTCCGGTGCGGGCTCGGGCGCAGGTGCAGGTGCAGGTGACCGCTCGGACCCGGCCGGGTCGACACGATCGCCTGCCGCCGCGCGGTCGTCTGCCGCCACTCGACGCACCCGCAGCTCGCCGGGGTCGATGATCGCCGTGTCTCCCGCGCGGGACGATCCGAGACTCGACGCGCGAACGACATGACCGCACTCACCGCAGAAGATGTCGTGCACCCCGACGGGTTCGCCGCATCGCGAACACGTGTCGCCCGCGGCGGTGGATCCCGCGTCGTCCGGCGGGCTGAGGATGAGCCCCCCGATCGTTCCCCGTTCGGTGGCGACAGGCGGGCGGCCGACAGCGCGGGAATCGGCGGCGCTCACCGAGCGTCCGCACTCCCCGCAGAACAACGCGCCCTCGGGCACCTCGTCACCGCACGCTGCGCACCTCATCTGCTCCGCCTCGGCTCGTCTGTCGTGCGCGCGCCGCGTCGAGAATCGAATGACCGCAGTGACACCGCCGCGGAGAAACGCTCGCGACGGGTGAGCCCCCGATCCAGATCCGCTCGCAATTCGTCCACCGCGCGCCACACCTGATCAGCATCGATTCTACTCGCCCCGGTGGGCGAGAAGACCGCGCGGTCCGCTGCGGCGGCGACGGCGCCCGCCTGTCCCCCGGGCACGACGGCGGCGAGTTCCGACCGCGTCGCCGAGGCCGGAGGGTCGAACCCGTGATCGACGACCGCGTCTTCGAACTCGCGCCACCCCGCGGTCACCGCCTCGACGGGTTCGGCACTGCGGCGGCGCAGAATCCGCCGGCGCACCTTGGCACCCACGATCGCGAGGAACGGAGCCGCGATGATCGCGGCCGCCACGAGCAACCACGCGAGCACCGTGCCGGCGAAAGCGAGCCACGCGAGCACGCCGTCATCCTCCTCGGTGTCGTCGTCGAGGGTGTCGGGAGGCACCTGATCATCGAGCTGATCCTGGTCATCGACAGGCGGTTGCACGGGTGACTGCGGCCGAGCCACCTGCGTGGGTTCCTCGACCACTTCGTCGGGGATCTCGCGCTCCAGGGGGGTCGGGTCGAGCGTCACCCACCCGTTCTCGGCCGTATCGACCTCGATCCACGCGCTCACGTCGTCGCCCCGCACGACCGTCGTCGCCGACGTCACCTCGGGAACGAATCCCATCACGACGCGCGCCGGGAAGCCGAGTTCGCGGGCCATGAGAGCCGCCGCGACGGCGTACTGCTCTTCGTCGCCCACCATGGGGGTCGCCGTGAACAGCTCGGTCAGTCGATCGGCCGAATGACCCGATCTGCTGAACGGCTCGTCGTCGCCCACCCCGTGGCTGACGTATCCCTCCGCACGAAGCCCGTCGAGCGCCGCCTCGAGGCGGTCGCCCGCGCTCTCGACACCGTCGACGTAGCGGTCGAGCGCCACGGAGAGTTCGTCGGGAAGGGCGGTAGCCCGAGGCAGCGTCGCGGTTCCCGGCGTGAGGTCCGAGACATCCGCGGACTCGGAGCCCTCGGGGACCACGCCGCTGAGCGCGTACCGGTCGCCGTCGTCGAGCTCGGCGAGCGACGCGGCCGTGCCCGAGTTGTCGTTGTAGTAGAACGAGTCACGGAGCGCTCCCGCCCCCGCGCCCGTGAAGCTCACGCTCTCGAGTCGCCCGACGGTCGGAACCCAGACGCCCTCGTACGCTCCGATCGTGACCTCGATGTCGACGGGGTCGCCCTCGACTGCCGACTGATCGAACTCGAACGGCACGAGAGAGAAGGTTCCCGAGGCGCTCGCGACGCGATCGCTCCCGACCGAATAGGTGATGCCGTCGTAGCTGTCGAGGGTCGCGATGCGGAGGCGATCACCCTGCTCGAGCCCGTCGACGCTCGCCATCTCGGTCGACGCCGCACCCGGCTCGAGGTAGCTCCGGAATGCGCTGAGCGGGCTCGGGTAGTCGCGAGGGTCGAACGGTTGCTCGACCGCGGTGCGCACGACCTCGCGTTCCGCCGTCGGCGGCACGGCCGTCGCGGCGGCGACCGACCCTCCGGCCGCGACCGCGATGATCGCGACGGCCGCGAGGAGAGTGCGCATCGGCACGGGGCGCACCGACGCGGCCGAGTTCTCGCCGGATGCCGCGCTCCGGCCGACGATGGACCGGCGCGCGCGTGACCACGCGAGCCAGAGCAGAGTGGCCGCGGTGAGTGCGAGGGCGAGCACGAACGGGAGGAACGCGACGGCCGATCCGAAGGCGATTCCCGTGAGGAAGAGCACGACGGGACCGAGAGCCGCCCACGCAGGCTTCGTCGACCGGAGCGCGACCGACATCGTGATCGTGACGACGAGGAGGGTGAGGAGGAAGACGGGCACGAGGAGGGCTTCGAAACTGCCCACGGGGAGCGTCACCGTGACGAGCTGCTTCCAGCTCGTGGCTGTTCCGACGGCGAGATCGCGCAGACCCTGCAGGGTCGGGAAGACGCCGTAGAGCGCCCGACTCGGCACGGCGAGGGGCACTCCGAGAACGGCGTAGGCTCCGACGACAGCGAGTCCGACGACGTGGGCCGGCAGCCGATAGACGGCGGCCGTGACGGCGATGACGGTCGCGACGACCGTCGTCACGGCGACGACGAGAACGAACTGGAACGACTCGTAGACGGGCCAGAACGCGGTCGCGGCGATCGCGACGCACAGCCACGCGAACGCTGTGGTCGTCGCGATGTAGGCGCGATCGATACCCCGTCGCCGTCTCACGCCGCCGCCGATCTCGAGAGCGATCGCTGCAGGTCGTCGAGGTAGCCGATCGTGAGCACCGTGAGCCCCGCGATCCGGCGCAGTCCGGGGCTCGCCTCGGGGTCGCACACGACCGCGACGACCTCGACGTCGAGAGCGAAGTGCACGGATGCCGCCCGCAGTTCGCCGACGGTCGGCGTCGACCCGCACACGAGGAAGGCGACGGAGATGCCGGGCACCGAGTCGGCGGCGAGGGCCGCCGTGTCGAGCATCCCGAGCGCGGATTCCTCGCGCTCGACCCCGGAGAGCGAGTCGAGGAGTCGTCGGGGGCTCGCCGCGGGGAGGCTCGTGATTCCGAGGACCTTGCGCTTCGCGAACGCGGGGGTCACGTCGCCGACGACGACCGCGACGTCGCGCGCGTCGCGGATGGCGCGGAGGCCGAGTGACGCCGCCGCGCTCACCGCCATCTCGAATTCGCCGACGTCGGCGTAGTCTCCCGTCGACAGGCTCAGCGCGACGACGAGCCTGCTGCGCCGGGTCTGCTCGAACTGCCGCACCATGTGGGTGCCGGTCTTGGCCGTGCTCTTCCAGTGGATGTAGCGGCGCTCGTCTCCGGGCACATACTCGCGCAGGGCGTGGAACGACACATCGCTGTTGGTGAGGTCTCTCGTCGGTTTGCCCTCGAGATCGCGGATGAGGCCGGTGCTCGTGCTCGGAAGCCGCACGGTTCGCGGGTGCACGTAGAGCTCGCGAGCCCCCTCCCACACGATGTCGCGACGCACGAGTCCGATAGGGTCGGCTCGAACCGAGCGCACGGGACCGATCGAGACGATTCCGCGTCGGGAGCTCGGAACATCGAAGCGGTGCTCGAAACTGCCGCCGCCCGCGATGCTCGGAGTCGCGACGGCGACGACGCCGTCGCCCACGGGGATCTCTATCTGTGTGCCGAGCACCCGTCGCGACGCGGGGTTGCGCACGACGATCGTGCCCGCCGCGGGATCACCGACGACGACGTGGTCGATCGGCGTCTCGATCTCGATCGTGACGGTCGTGCGACCGATGAGGTAGATCGTCGCGACCGCGAGCAGGATGACGCTCGCGAACCCGATGACGACGAGCTCGAGCCACCCGAGCGCGTATCCGGCGAGGAGGGCGAGCGGGGCCACGACGGCCATCGCCCATCCGAGGGGTGTCACGACATCCGCGATGCCGTGGGCGGCGCGACCCAGGGCGGTGCGTGTCGCGCGAGCCGATCGCACGAGCCCGACGACGATGTCGGCGAGGAGCCCGGTGCGGTCACCGACGATGCGCGATCGCGCATTCGTGAGTCCGGCGGCGCCCCCCGGGGTCGCTGTCGCGCCGTCGACGCGAGAGCGGGTGAGGGGGGCCGGGAGTGCGCTGTCGTCGGCGCGTCGCTGCTCGGTGATGCCCTTCGGCGTCACACCGCTTGCCGATCGCTCGGCGGAGGGGTCTCGAGGAGCAACTGACTCACGATGCTCGCGGTCGTGACCCCGTCGAACTCCGCCTCGGCGTCGAGCACGAGGCGGTGGGAGAGCACCGGTTCGGCGAGCACCTTGATGTCGTCGGGAACGACGTAGTGTCGCCCCGACGCCGCCGCGAGGGTCTTGGCCGTGCGGATGAGCGCGAGCGCACCACGCACCGAGACGCCCAGCCGCACCTCGACGGCGCCCCGACTCGCTTCGACGAGGCGCGAGACGTAGTCGTTGATCGACGGGTCGACGTGCACCGTGCGCGCGAGGGCGGCCATGCTCGTGATGGTCTCCGAGGTCGCGACGGCGGGCACGACGGTGTCGTGGGCGCGAGCGCCTGCCCCCTCGAGGATGCGGATGGTCGACGCGTGATCCGGGTAACCGATGGAGGTCTTCATGATGAAGCGGTCGAGTTGTGCCTCGGGCAGACGGTAGGTGCCCGCTTGCTCGATGGGGTTCTGGGTTGCGATCACCATGAAGGGCGATCCGACGTCGTGGGTGACGCCGTCGACCGTGATCCGCCCCTCCTCCATGACTTCGAGGAGCGCGGACTGGGTCTTCGGGCTCGCCCTATTGATCTCGTCCGCGAGCACGATGTCGGCGAAGATCGGTCCGCGGTGGAAGTCGAACGACCCCGAGCGCTGGTCGTAGATGCTCACTCCCGTGATGTCTCCGGGGAGCAGATCGGGGGTGAACTGGATGCGACTGTTGACGCCGGCGACGGTCTGCGCCATCGCCCGCGCGAGCGACGTCTTGCCGGTTCCGGGAAAGTCCTCGAGGAGGAGGTGGCCCTCGGAGAGCAGGGCGGTGAACGACAACCGCACGACGAGAGTCTTGCCGAGCAGCACCGACTCGACGTTGGAGACGAGTCTCGTGAAATTCGCTGAGAACCAACCCGCTTGTTCGGGAGTCATCGTCATGAGGCCGTCTTTCGTCGTTCGTCAGGTGCTGTCTTCATCGTCATCGTCACTGTCGCTGTCGCTGTCGTCATCGGCACTCCGCTTCGTCGTATCCCTCGTCGCGGAAGCTCTCGCCGCCGTCCACGGTCACGACGGCCTGTACTCGTGCCCGGGTGACCGCGGTTCCGAGGAGCGCCGGATCGGGCACGACGGCACTCGCGTCCGTCGACTCGACCCACGCGCTCCAGTCGCCCAATACTCCCCCGTCGTTGAACTGATAGAGGTAGCGCACCGCCGGGCTCCCCGCGTTCCGGGGGGCCGACGCGGTCGGCGTGCTGCCGGGGCTGCACGAGACGAGGGAGGCACGAGCGTTGATCGGGGTCAGGGTCTCCCCGCTCGAGGGCGCGCCGCAGAAATCGGCGCTGCTGTCACGGCACCCGCGGAACTCCACCGTCTGCGGTGCGCCGTAGACACTCGCGTTCGCGGCCGATGTCAGGAAGCTGCCGGCGCTCACCGACGTCCACGGTCCGCCGCCCACTCGAGCCTCGAAGCGCGCCGTGATGCCCGTCCCGCCCGTCAGTCCGTCGACGCGGATGTCGAGCTGGCCCGCTCCCGGGGTTCCCCCGTTGGCCGCGAGGGCCACCGAAGCGCTCGGGGCGCCCGGAGCGACCTTGCTCTCGACCGCGCCGGAGACCGTCGGCGTGCAGAACAGCCCGTTGTCGGCGTACACGACGTAGACGTATCTCGAACCGTCCCGAGCCGCCGAGTCGACCCAGCCGGACGCCACTCCCGCAGCACCCGAAGCGACCCCGGGGTGGTCCGCTCCCGAGGCACACGAGCTCGGAACGGTATGATCCGGGGCGAACCGCCCGACGGAGTAGTCCACTCCCGGGGCCCCGTTCGGCGAACTCGAGCCCCACGTGACCCGGATATCGCCGGAGCGGCCCGTGAGGACAGCCGACACCCCGCCGGTCGTCTGCGACGGCGGGCCGACGGTCGTGACCGGGGCCGAGGAGGTGCGGCGCCAGTCTGCGTCGCTGATCACTTGCGCCCGGTTGAAGGCGTAGACGGTCGCGACGTATTGCGTGTTCGCCGCGAAGGAGCGATCGCCGCTCGTCGTGATCGACGTCGTCCCTCGCGACGCGGTCGTCGTGTAGTCGACTCCCGGCCCGGTGACGCGCACGGTGTAGCCGTCGACATCCGTTCCCCTGCTCGGTCGCGGCACGGCGGACCAGGAGATCTGCAGCGCCCCACCCGACGGGTTCGACGCTGACGGTCGAGCGGTCACCGACGTCGGCGCAGCGGGGAGGTAGTCGGCCGCGAGGAGCTCGCTCGCGGGGCTCGACTCCGATTCGCCGATCGCGTTCCTCGCGACGACCGTGAAGGAGTAGCGCGCGCCGGGCTCGAGGTCGGTCAGCACGCACCGGAGCGCCGTTCCGCAGTCTCGCGAGTAGCCGCCGTTGCTCGAACTGCGCACCTCGTATCCCGCGATGGGCGAGTTGTTCGATTGCGGCGCCGTGAGTCGCAGGGTCAATTGGCCCTCTTCGTAGCCGCCGTCGGCCCGCGTCGGCGCGACGGGGGCGTCGGGGACATCCTGAACCGAGATCCGCACCCGCCCGAAGACGTACCGGCTCTCGTCTCCCGTGACGTCGGCGACCTCGTACTGCAGGTTCGTATCGATCGGTGCCGCGGCGTCATCGACGGTGACCGAGAGACGGCTGTTGTCCGCGCTCGGAGTCACTCGCACGCCGTCGGGCAGCGCCGCACCCGACAGGCCGCGGATCGAGACGACGCGTAGGGGCTCCCCCGGGAAGGGGTTGGTCGCGGAGTCGTTCGCGAGAACGTCGACGACCGTCGTGCGGCCCCGCGGTGCGACGACCGAATCGGATGCGGGTTGCGCAAGGGGCCGCGTCGATCTCACGACGGCGAGCTCGATGCGCCCCGACCGCCCCTCCGAGACCTCGTCGCGCACGCCGACCGCGAGCGACGCTCGCGAACCCGTGCGGGCGTCGGCATCCGCGGTGATCTCGAGGCTCGACCCGGTGATCCGGAAGTCGAAGCCCTCGGGCGGCGCCGAGACGACGGAGTAGGCGAGTTCGTCTGTGTCGTCGGGGTAGGGGTAGGTCGTGAGCCTCACGAGGTCGAACGAGCGCGATTCGCCGGGTTCGAACTCGAGACTCGCTCCCGCGAATACCGGGGGCTGGTTCTCGCGCGGAGTCACGGTGACGGGCAACACGATCGTCGCCTCGCGACCGTCGGGATCGTCGGCGTCCTCGCCGTCGGTCACCTGGAACGAGATCGAGGCGGGGCCGAAGAAGGTGTCCTCCGAGGTGAACCGCAGGGTCGTGCTGTCGACGACGAGCTCGGCACCGTCGGCGTTCGTCGCCTGCACGGATGCCGCGTCGACGAGCCGCACCTCGCGACCCCCCGCCGCGATGACGTGGTCGTTGATGTCGATCTCGATCGTCTCCTCGCTCACGACCGAGAGGGCGGACGCCGTGCGATCGAGCTGGGGAAGCGAGTCGTCGAGCCCGGGAACCCGAACGAAGGCGTAGGCGACGATCGTCGGGTCGTCGGGGTTCGCGACCGCGAAGGGGATGATCTGACGCTCGTCGGCCACCTCGACGGTGATGCGGTCCCCGTCGGTCACGACGGCGTTCTGCTCGAACCCCGGGAGGAGTGAGACCTCGAGCGACCGGACACTGCCGTCGGCGAAGAACACGTTGCGCAACACATCCACCGTCACCTCGTCGCGATCGAGGATGTCGGACAGACCGAGCACGGTGTCGCTCGCGACGGGGTACGACGGCGGGGCGTCGGGGTCGACGACGACGGTGATGAAGTTCGACTCCGAACCGCCGAGCTCGTTCTGGGCCGTGTAGACGAGCCCGTAGCGCCCCGGTTCCTCCGGCGGGGTCACGACGACGACGTCACCGTCGATCTCCGCGACGATGTCGTCGGTGTTGGCCTCGACCGCGGCGACGCTCAGAACACCGCCGTCGGGATCGAAGTCGTTCTCGAGGGGGCGGATCGACACGGTCTTACCCGGGGCGATCGTCACTTCGTCGTCGACGGTCACGGGGTTGCGCACCGTGTCGGTCGCCGGGCTGATGCCGATGCGCACGGTTCCCGTCGCACGAGCACCGAGGGCGTCGATGACCGTGTAGCTGAACTGATCCGTTCCCGCCGAATACTCGCCCGCGAGGTATTCGATGTAGTCGGGCCCGACATCGGTGACCGAGCCTTTCTCGGGGCTCGACTCCTGGCCGAGCAATTGCACGGAGTCGCCGTCGGGATCTATTCCCGCGAGGGGGATGCGCGCCCGCACGGTCTCGCCCGCAGAGACCCGCGCGACGACACGCGAGGGTGTCGGCGCCTCGTTGGTCGACACGACGACCTCGCGCACCGAGATCGCCACTTCCGCTTGAGCCACTTGCCCGTCGGGACCGGCGACCTCGTAGACGACGGTGAAGTTGCCGGTGTCCCCGGGGGCGAGGTATCTCAGCACGCTCCCCGACGCGAAGACGAGTCCCGACTCGCGCGGCAGATCGGTCACGAGCATCGGGTTGAGGGTGAGCTCCTCGTCGTCGGGGTGCTGGTCGTTCGCGAGAACCGGGATGTCGACGACGTCGCCGACCCGAACCGTGATGCTGTCGTCTGCCGCGATGGGGGGCTGGAAGCGCTCGGGGGCGGGGATCTCGACGACCGTGATGGTGCCGTCGGCGCTCGCGAGGCCGTTGGTGATGCTGTAGCCGAGCGTCACGGGGCCGTCGTCGAGAGGCGCCGTGAGGGTCACGCGAACATCGCGCTGATCGATGACCGACGCCGCGACACCGGTCCCCGGTCCGCCACCCGAGGTCTCCGTCACGAGGAGCACACCCCCCGCGGGGTCGATGTCGGTCGAGGCCACCGAGAGCGTGGCGCTTTCGAGGGTCCGCACGAAGACGGTCTTGGGAATCGTGATGGGCGTCGAACCGGCGTCGGGAGGCGCTTGCACGTCGACGCGCACGGTGCCCGTCGCCGTCTCGTCACCATCGGTCACGACGTAGTCGACGATGTGCGAGCGCACTTGCTCGCTCGTGAAGGTGAACGAGCCCGAGTTCGTCGACAGGTCGACCGTCGACCCCGACTTCTCGGGAACACTGCTCAATCGGATCTGCCCCGTGCCTCCCCGCACGTGGGCGAGTGGACGGATGCGGAGCTCCTGCCCCGCGTAGGCGACCACCGCGAACGGATCCGCGACGATCGGCACGTCACCGCGATCGCGCACCGTGAACGCGATCGAACCCGACCCCACATCGGTGCCGTCGGTCACCGAGAGGCCGACGGTCCGCGAGGATCCGGATGCCCCACCCTCCTGGATGACGACGGTTCCCTCGGGCTTGAACGAGACGAGGTCGGGTGCCGCGGTCGTCGCGCCGGCGAGATAGAAGGTGTCGCCGTCGGGATCGACCCAGTCACCGAGCACCGCTCGCGTCACACTCGCGCCGCTCGCGACCGACGCGGTCGTCGAGCGCACTTGCTCCGGGGCACCGTTCTCCTCGGGCGACCTCACGGTCACGGTGACCGTCGCGGTCGCCGTGCCTCCGCGACCGTCGGAGATCGTGTAGCCGAACGTCGCCGATCCTGTCGCGGTGCTCTCGAGGGTGATCTGCAGGCGTTGCCTGTCGTTGATGACGTCGACCCTGCCCAGTTCGGGATCGAGCGGGTCGACGGCGTCGATGACGAGCACATCGCCATTGGGGTCGTAGTCGTTGAGAAGCACGGGCAGAACGCTCGCGCGGCCGGGGCGCGCTCCGAACTCGTCGTCCACGGCGACGGGCGCGACCTGCTCCGTCTCGAACTCCGGCGGCACCTCGTCGTCGTTCTCCTCGACCTCCCGGTCGTCGGTCGGATCCGCGATGAGCTCGGCCCAGTTGTCGATGAGCTCACCCGACGACTGCACCGCCCACGACGCCCCGCCCTGAGGGTCGTTCAGAACGAGATGCCGCCCGTTCTCGACGAAGGCGAGAGACGTCGACCCGCTCGGAACCGATGCGAGCGCGAACTCTTCGGCGCCGTCGCCGCACTCCCGCCACAGCGAGCCGTCGGTCCACGCGGCGAATCGGCATCCGTTCGAGACGACGGGGACGACGGCCGCGCCGGCTCTGTCCTCGACGAGTTGTGCAGGGTCACCTCCCGAGAGGGGGATCGAGATCAGCCCCCCGTCGAAGCCCACGAGCACCGCGGAACCCGTCGAGCTCGCGTTCTGCACCACGGCCGTGCCCTCGCCGACGAGCGGCTCGAGGTCGACCTCGCCCGATTCGAGAAGCATCGTGTTCGAGTTCGCGTCGAGGAGGGCCCAGCGGTCGCCCACGGTCGTGAGGGAAAGCTCGCTCGAGGCGTCACCGAAGTCGGCGTCCCACGTCTGCTCGACAGCATCCGTCTCGCCCGCGTCGAGCGTGTAGACCTCGCGCGCGTCGCTCGAGAAAGCCGCGAGGGTGCCGTCGGTCTCGAGTGACACGAGAGAATCGGCGCCGAGACTGAGGTCGGGCTCGACCTCGCTGTCGAAGGAGGCGAGATCGGCGATCGAGCGGATCCACACGCCTCCCGTGGGCGGACTGTGGATGACGACGGTGTCGCCCTCGAGCAGAACCTCGGGTGCTTGCGGCGGCAGCGGAATGCTCTCGACGATCTCGGCGCTCGCGGGGTCGATGATCCCGAGCGTCGCGTTGGCCCCGTCGGCGACGAGCACCGTCGCTCCCGACTGGAGCACATCGAGCTGGTTGCCCGGTGTCTCGACGACGGTGTCGAGCGCCGCGATCTGGGTGTTGGCCCGGCCCACCACGCTCTCGCCCCCGTTCGCGACCCACACCGAGCCGTCGCCGAGGTCGAAGCGCTGGGCCTCGTATCCGTCGGAGACCACGGCGAGGGTACCGACGAGAGCCGCGATGACGACTCCGCTCGCGACCGTCCACCCGAGCGACCTGCTCATGGCGGGTCGCCGCCTATCCATGTTCGCGCCGCACTAGCTGAGGTCCACGCATTTCTCGGCGCTCTCTTCGCCGTTCTTCCCGTCGCGATTGACGGCGACGACGATGCACACGCGGTCTTCGCCCATCGACGCGACCGTGAAGCGCGGGCTCGACTGGATGCTCGACGTCTGATCGGACGTCGTGATCTGGTAGCTGTCCGACGGGCGGAGCCCCGGGTCGTCCCATGAGAACTCGACGGATGTCGCCGTCGTCACCGCAGCGATGTCGGTCACGCGCGGGATGTCGTCCGACGCCGAATCGAGGAGGGTCGCCGTCGTGACTCCGCCGACCGCGAGAACCGCGACGACGACGGCGACGATCGCCCAGGTCACGGAACGAACGCCTGTGCGCCCGAGGCCGGTCTTCGTCGCGGTGCTCCGCGAGGCGGGTCCCGAGACCATCGAGGTGTCGGGGCTCGACTCGACGGCGATGCCTCCGCGCGCGGCAGCGCGACGTCGAGCGCGTCGGTCGGACGCCGCGGGAACGGATGTCGCGGCCGCGCGGATGAGCGTGCGGTCTTCCGAATCGGTGACGGTCGTGAGGGCCCAGTCGTCGACGGCGACCTCGACCGCGGTCTGGTTCACGCCGAGTTCCATCTCGACCGCTTGAAGCTCGCGCACGATCTCGATCATCGCACCGGGGCGGTCTTCGGGGCGTCGCGACATCGCACGGTGCAGCACTCGCTCGAGACTCGCGGGCACATCCGGTCGACCGATCGGGGGCACCTTCGCTTTCGCGACCCGCGCCATGAGGTCCGCGGACTTGTTCGACCCACCCGCGACCTCGAAGGGAGAGCGCCCGGCGAGCAGCGAGTAGACCGTCGCACCGAACGACCAGACCTCGCTCGCGATCGTGCCCGCGGTGTCGTCGCGCAAGACCTCGGGGGCCGACCAGGGGATCGACATGCCGATCGCCTCGACCGTGTCGGACTCCCCGAGGGTCGTCGCGATCCCGAAGTCGGAGAGCACGGGGTGGCCGTACGCGGTGGTCAGGATGTTGGACGGCTTGATGTCGCGATGAAGCACGCCCGCGCGGTGCGCCGTCTCGATCGCGCTCCCGACCTTGATGGCGATGCGGAGCACCTCGGGCACGGGGATGGGCTGCTTGCGATAGCGCTCCGTGAGCGACGACGAGCAGAACTCCATGACGAGGTAGGGGCGTCCGTCGGACGACACACTCGCGTGATAGACGGTGAGGATCGAGGGATGCGCGCTCAATTGCGCCATGACGTTGGCTTCGGCCTTGAACATGTCCCGCACGTGGTCGTCGACCACTTCGCTCAGCATGACCTTCACCGCGACCTGACGCCTCGGCATGTTCTGCTCGTAGAGGAACACGTCGGCGAACCCTCCCGAACCGAGGAGGTGCACGTGTGTGAAGCCCGGGAGGACCGGGGGCGTCGACGGCAGACGTCTGGCCATTACGCCCCTCCGCCTCGTGTTGCGTCGGCGCACCACGACGATCGTCGCGAGCACATCGACAGGTCCCTCATTCTACCGACGGTGCGGTTGTGCGACCCCGGTGGAGGGCCGGCGCGACCCGCGCGCCGACCCCCAGAACGGGGGTCGCGACATCCGCGTCCGCTCAGTCCGACGGAGTCTGCTTCGGTAGCGTGTTCTCGAGTTCGAACTCCCCCGTCGAGACGCTCGACACGATGTCGACGACGACGCTCGTGATGTTGTCGCGGCCACCCGACTCGAGGGCGGCGGCCACGAGGGCCTCGGCGGCGTCTTGCGGATCGGGGCCCTCGGCGAGGAGGTCGGCGATCTCGTCGTCATCGACCTCGCGCGTGAGTCCGTCCGAGCACACGAGCAAACGGAGGCCGGCGCGCACGGGGATCATCCACAGGTCGGCGACGGGGAGCGCGTTGAATCCCACGGCGCGCGTGATGACGTTGCTGTCGGGGTGGAACTCGGCATCCTCTTTCGAGATGAGGCCCGCATCGACGAGCTCCTGCACGACCGAGTGGTCGACGGTCACTTGTTTGAGCTCGCCGTTCTCGAACTGGTAGACCCGGGAGTCGCCGATGTTGAAGACGGCCCAGTAGGCCTCTCCCCCGTGCACCGTGAGCACGGCGCCCGTCGCCGTCGTGCCGACGCCCCGATCGTCGTCGTCCGCGGCGAGCGCGATGTCTTCGGTCGCGAGCTTGAGGGCCGTGAAGATCTCCTCAGGTTCGGCGAAGTCCTTCGAATCGACCTGCGAGAGGCGCGTCACGACCGCGCGGCTCGCGACGTCGCCGGACGAGTGCCCGCCCATGCCGTCGGCGACGACGAAGAACGGCGACTGCGCGAGGTAGCTGTCTTCGTTGAGCTGACGTTTGCGACCGATATCGGTGGCGGATCCCCAGGAGAGCGACAACGAGTCGTCGGCCGTTCCCGGGATGGTCAGGGTGTGTCGCCCTGAGCGGCCGATTTGCGTCAAGGAAAGAGCCTTTCGAGCGGGGGGTCTGAGGGTCGAACTCTCTCCATCGGGAGGATCTCGATGACGTTCTCGTCACCGATGTCGATGAGAGTCCCGGGGACGGCGACGATCGAGTCCCCCGGGCCGAGAGCCACTCGCACAGCTCCCGGAGAGGTCACCAGCGTACCGTTCGTCGACCTCAGGTCGGTGACGACGACGGACGCCCCCTGTCGTTCGAGCCTCACGTGGGTCGACGAGACCAGTTTTCCCGGCGACGTGACGGTCTCGAGCACGGGGACCACGTCGTCGACCACGCGGGGCAGACGCGGTGCCCGTCCCACGAGAACAGGGCGATCGAGTGATCGCGCGGGGCCATCGTTGAGACTCCACCGGTACGCGGCGATCGGGGCTCGCGAGTCGTCGATCCCGCCCCGCGGCACGCGGGTCGCAGACCGCGGAACCGGCACCACGGGCGGGAGCGGAAGCGGGGACGGAACCGGAACCGCGGTGGAAACCGGCGCGACGGCAGGTCGGGTGACGGTGTCCTCGTCGAACTCGGCGGGGGCACCGGTGCCGCGCTCGGTGCCCGGCGCTCGCGGCACGAGAACGGTGTCGTCGTCGAAATCGGCTGGCCGCATCCGATCAGCCTACGGTCGGCCTACTCACCGATGTACGACATCACGTGCTTGACGCGCGTGTAGTCCTCGAATCCGTAGGACGAGAGGTCTTTTCCATACCCCGAGTGCTTGAAGCCACCGTGGGGCATCTCGGCCACGAGGGGGATATGGGTGTTGATCCACACGCACCCGAAATCGAGGCGTTTGGCGAACCGCATCGCGCGACCGTGATCGCGTGTCCAGACCGACGACGCCAACCCGTAGTGCACGTCGTTGGCCCACCGGAGCGCTTGCGCCTCGTCGGTGAATCTCTGCACCGTGATGACCGGGCCGAAGATCTCGTTCTGGATCGCGGCGTCGCTCTGCTCGAGTCCGGTGACGACGGTCGCTTCGAAGAAGTAGCCCCTCTCACCCTGCCTCCGGCCGCCGACGGTCACTTCGGCGTGCGCGGGCAGGTCGTCGATGACCGATCGCACGCGACCGAACTGGTCGGCGTTGTTGAGCGCTCCGAAGAACGCCCGCTCGTCGTCGGGGGCGCCCGTGCGCGCGTTCTCGCCGACCCACGCCGTGAGGGCGTCGACGAAGCGATCGTGCACGCTCTCGTGCACGAGCACTCGCGTCGCCGCCGTGCAGTCCTGGCCGGCGTTGAAGTATCCGGCGATCCCGATCCCCTCGACGGCCCTCTCGATATCCGCGTCGTCGAAGACCACGACGGGCGCCTTGCCTCCGAGTTCGAGGTGAACCCTCTTCAGATCGGATGCCGCGCTCTTCGCGACCTCCATCCCCGCGCGCACCGATCCGGTGATCGAGACCATCTGCGGAGTCGGGTGCTCGATCATCGCCGCCCCCGTCGTGCGATCGCCCGTGACGACGTTGAGCACTCCCGGGGGAAGGAACTCGGCGGCGACCTCGGCCAGGAGGAGCGTGGACTGGGGGGTCGTATCGCTCGGTTTGAGCACCGTCGTGTTTCCGGCCGCGATGGCGGGGGCGAACTTCCAGACGGCCATGTTGAGCGGGTAGTTCCACGGCGTCACTTGACCCACGACGCCGACGGGTTCCCTCCTGATGAAGGAGGTGTGGTCTGCCATGTACTCCGCCGCGGCGCGGCCCTCGAGGTTGCGCGCCGCCCCCGCGAAGAAGCGGATCTGGTCGACCGAGAGCATGATCTCGTCGGCGACGAGGGTGGCTCGCGGCTTGCCGGTGTCGAGCGATTCGAGGTCGGCGAAGTCGTCGGCACGGGCTTCGACGGCATCGGCGATCCGGAAGAGGGCGAGCTGGCGCTCCGCTGGTGTCGACTCGCTCCATCCGTCGAACGCCGAACTCGCCGCCTCGTAGGCCGCGGCGATGTCGTCTCCGCTCGACACGGGCGACACCGCGTATGCGTCTTCGGTCGCCGGGTCGATCACCTCGAAGGACGACGTCGCCCGCGCCTCGACGTACTGCCCACCGACGAAGTTCTTCAGCTCTCGAGTCATGCGATCAACGATAGCCACGCGCCGCACACGACGCCAAGGTGGAACACCACTGATTTCGTCGTCGAATGGTCTGTGTAGTGCGGATCCGCTTGATGAGCGCCCCTTGCACTGACACAATCGGACCATGCCATCATCAAGCCGCCCGCCGGGACCCAAGCCCGCGCAACTCGACGACGTGTCGAAGGGGATCATCGAGCAACTGCAGACCGACGGTCGCCGGTCGTACGCCGAGATCGGCAAGGCCGTCGGGCTCAGCGAGGCGGCCGTGCGGCAACGGGTTCAGAAACTCACCGACTCGGGGGTCATGCAAGTCGTCGCCGTGACCGATCCCATGCAGCTCGGATTCTTCCGCCAGGCGATGATCGGGGTCCGCGTCGCGGGCGATACGACGAAGGTCGCCGAGAAGCTCAGCGAGATCGACGCCGTCGACTACGTCGTCTTGACGGCGGGCAGCTTCGACATCCTCGCCGAGATCGTGTGCGAGAACGACGACGAGCTCATCGAACTCCTCAACAAGCGCATCCGCAGCATCGAGGGCGTGCGCTCGACCGAGACCTTCGTCTATCTGAAACTGCAGAAGCAGTTCTACAACTGGGGAACGCGATAACCATGACGACGACGGAGACTCCCGCACTGCCCGCAGACGGCACGCCGTCGGACGCGGAAGCAACGCTTCAGCAGAAGGCCAAAGACCACCTGTGGATGCACTTCACCCGGCAGTCCGTGATGGAGGATGGCCACGGGGTCCCCGTCATCGTCAAGGGTGAGGGAAATCACATCTGGGACAGCCGGGGCAAGCGATATCTCGACGGCCTCAGTGGACTCTTCGTCGTCAACGCGGGCCACGGTCGCAAGAGACTCGCCGAGGTCGCGGCCAAGCAGGCGGAGGAGCTCGCGTTCTTCCCGCTGTGGTCCTACGCGCACCCGTCGGCGATCGAACTCGCTGATCGTCTCGCGGGCTACGCCCCGGGCGACCTCAATCGCGTGTTCTTCTCGACGGGGGGCGGTGAAGCAGTCGAGACGGCGTTCAAGCTCGCGAAGTACTACTGGAAGCTCCAGGGTCGCCCGACGAAGCACAAGGTCATCTCCCGTGCGGTCGCCTACCACGGCACACCCCAGGGCGCCCTCGCCATCACCGGCATCCCCGCGATGAAGGAGATGTTCGAGCCCGTCACCCCCGGAGGCTTCCGCGTTCCCAACACCAACTTCTACCGCGCGCCCGAGCACGCCGACGACCTCGACGCCTTCGGCCAGTGGGCGGCGAATCGCATCGAGGAGATGATCCTGTTCGAGGGGCCCGAGACGGTGGCCGCGGTCTTCCTCGAACCCGTTCAGAACAGCGGCGGATGTTTTCCGCCCCCGCCCGGATACTTCCAGCGGGTTCGCGAGATCTGCGACACCTACGACGTTCTGCTCGTGAGCGACGAGGTGATCTGCGCTTTCGGTCGCATCGGCGAGTTCTTCGCGTGCGACGCCTACGGCTTCGTCCCCGACATGATCACGTGCGCGAAGGGGATGACGAGCGGTTACTCCCCGATCGGCGCGACGATCGTGAGCGACAGGATCTACGAGCCGTTCAAGCACGGAGACACCGCGTTCTACCACGGCTATACGTTCGGCGGTCATCCGGTGTCGGCGGCCGTGGCCCTCGCCAACCTCGACATCTTCGAGGAGGAGAAACTCAACGAGCGGGTTCGAAAGAACTCGCCGGTCTTCCGATCGACCCTCGAGAAACTCCTCGACCTCCCGATCGTCGGCGACGTGCGCGGAGACGGGTACTTCTTCGGCATCGAGCTCGTGAAAGACAAGGCGACGAAAGAGACTTTCGACGCCGACGAGTCGGAGCGACTCCTGCGGGGCTTCATGTCGAAAGCGCTCTTCGACGCGGGGCTCTACTGCCGTGCCGACGATCGCGGCGACCCTGTCGTGCAACTCGCACCGCCGCTCACGACGGGGCCGGAGCAATTCGACGAGATCGAACAGATCCTGCGGTCGGTGCTCACGGAGGCGTGGGCCAGGCTCTAGCGCAGAGGCACCCCGTGAGGTGATGCGCGCGGCATCCGGGTCACGCGAAGATGCGGGAGATCTCGGCGACGTCGTCCACGGAGGGCGACCACGCCGTCGACGCGGTCGCATTGGCGACGATCTGCTCGGGGCTCGTCGCTCCCGCGATCACGCTCGTGAGGCCCGGCTGGGCGAGCAACCACGCGAATGTCGCCTCGAGCATCGTCACGCCGCGATCCGCGCAGAACACCGCGTAGGCGTCGAGGACATCCCACGGCGCGTTCTCGAGGATGTGCGGCCGGGTGTGCATGATCCGGCTGTCGGCCGGCCCGCCCGAGCGTGAGAACTTACCCGTGAAGAGGCCGTTGTAGAGCGGGAAGTACGGGAGGAAGCCGAGGCCGTATGCCCGGACCGCGGGGAGCACGTCGCGCTCCACCGATCGCTCGAGCAGGCTGTATTCGTTCTGAGCCGAGACGAACGGTGTCGCCCCGCTCTGTCTGGCCACGAATTCGGCTTCCGCGATCTGCCAGCCCGCGAGGTTCGAGTGGCCGAGATAGCGGATCTTGCCCTCGCGCACGAGATCGTCGAGGACCGAGAGGGTCTCGTCGATCGGGGTGATCGGATCGGGCGTGTGCAGCTGGTAGAGGTCGATCCACTCGGTCTGCAGGCGGCGCAGCGATGCCTCGACGGCGATGCGCACGTAGCGACGCGACGCCCGCGCACCCCAGTCCGGCCCGTTCGCCCCCTGCATGTCGAGGCCGAACTTGCTCGCGAGCACGATGTCATCGCGGCGACCCGCGAGGGCCTTGCCCATGAGTGTCTCGCTCAGGCCGCGCTCCCCGCCGTAGATGTCCGCGGTGTCGAAGAGGGTGACCCCCGCGTCGATCGCCGCGTGCACGACCGCGTTCGTGCCCTCCTGGGTCTCGGTGCGCGTCTTCGGGCGTCCGAAGTTGTTGCATCCGATCCCGATCGTCGACACGACGAGGCCGGAGCGACCGAGCGGGCGGTAGTCGATTTCTGGCATGGCTCCAGCGTAGATCGCGCGGGGTCGGTGGGGCAGTGCCGGTGGGGACGTGCCGGTGGAGACGTGCTTCTTCTCCTCCCCGGTCGCCCTCCGCGGTGCACGACTCGCGATGTCCGATTCCCGCGATCCGCTGGTGTCGGGCGCGGCTACAGTCGTGCACATGACGACCACGATCTCCGCTCCCGAAAGCGGCTCCGCTCCCACCACAGGTTCTCCCGGCGAGTTCTTCGTCGCCCGCATGTCGAGCCCCCTCGGCCGCATCGAGGTCACGAGCGATGGTGAGGCTGTGACGGCTCTCGCGATCGAGAGCGGCGGCGCACTCCCCCACGACGGTGTCGACGACATCCCATGCGCGGTGCTCGATTCCGCGATCGCGCAAATCACCGAGTACTTCGCGGGCGAACGCACCACCTTCGATGTGCCCGTGGCGCTCGAGGGCACCCCGTTCCGTCGGGCCGTGTGGGAGCGACTGCAGGCCATCCCCTTCGGGGAGGTCGAGTCCTACGGGAGCATCGGCCGCGCGACGGGCCGTCCGACGGCGGGGAGAGCGGTCGGCGGCGCCATCGGAGCCAACCCGGTGCCGATCATCGTCGGGTGCCATCGCGTTCTCGCGACGAACAAGAAGATCACGGGGTACAGCGCCGGCGACGGCGTGCCCACCAAGGTCTGGCTCCTCGACCACGAGGGCATCGCCCACCGTTAGCGGCGCGCGGTCACCGAGCCGACCCTGCCACCGTGTTCGCGACCGCGAGATTCAGTTCACCCGGGCGGTCACCGAACTCGAGGTCGATTTCCGAGGCTGCCGCCCACGCGAGCAGCGAGTCCGTGTTCGCGTGGTCGATGCCGGCCTCGAGGATGCGCCGCACGAACTGGCCCTTCCCTTTCTTGTTGAAGTGGTTGAGGGCCCGGCCGACCCCGTCCTCCCCGCGAGCGACGACCCTCACGAACCACCGATCGGCGCCGCTTGCGAGCGGACCCATCGAGGAATACGACTCCGACCTCAGGTCGAGCACGAGCCCCGACGTCTGATCGAGGATGTGGGCGAGAGGCTCCCGCCACACCGACGCGAGAGACGAACCGGGCAAGCGCGAGTCGTGCGATAGACGATAGGCCGGAATGGGGTCGAGAGCACCGACGAATCCGAAGAGCGCCGAGTGGATGACGACGGCCTCTCCCGCGAGAGAACGCGCCTCGCTCGAGAGGGATGCCGAGTCGAGCGCGTCGTAGAGAACACCCGTGTAGCGGTCCACTGCGGCCATCGTGGCGCTCGACCCGAGGGCACGATTGCGATCGACCTCGACACGCTGCCCCGCGCTGAGCTTGAGAGCGGTGAGACCGCCCGAAATCGTGCGCGACACCGCGCGCAGACGCGCGATGGTCGCGCGCCGCACCGGCGTCAACTCGCGGTAGCTCAAGGCGTCGAGCGCGAGCCGCCGGTCGACATCGCCACCGTCGCGCTTCGTCTCCGACGGAGGCAACAGAATGAGCATCGTCGTGCGGCGGATATTCGAGAAAGCGACGGCTCAGTCGGTGAGGAAGGCGAGAGCCGCCTCGGCGTTCGCCTGCACCGGCGCAGAGGTGTCGAGCGTGATGCGCTTGACCGCGGCGCTCGCACCCGTCCACTCGTCGTACTCGTCGAGGCTCTGCTCGACCGCGTGCCAATTGGGCTCGCCGGCGTGCGGCAGATTGCGATTGCGCGCGAGCAGTCGCGTGCGATGGAGTTCGCTGTCGGAACACGTCACCTCGACGAAGCGGAGCTCCGTGCCGTGCTTGCGGGCGAGGTCGACCCACTGCTCCCGAGCGGGCGCGACGGCGTTGACCGCGTCGACGACGATGCTCTGACCCGCGCCGAGCACAGACTCGGCGATCGTCTCGGCGACGAGATAGGCGGCGAGACCGGTCGGTTGGTCCTGCGCGATGCCCGCCTCGAGGATCGCGGCTTCGATCGGATCGACCGACACGACGGCGGCGCGCAATTGCGAGCCGATGAGCCCCGCCATCGTGCTCTTCCCCGTGCCGGGGAGTCCCGCCATCGCGATGAGCATGGACTATGCCCGAACGAGTGCCGCGTTGCGCGCGACGATCGTGACGACATCCTGGGCCACCGAGAGGAAGCCGTCTTCCGCATTAGCGGTGATCGTGCTCCCGCCGACATCCGACACCCGCACCTCACCGGCCGCGAGGATCGCGAGGAGCGGCTCGTGACCCGGAAGGATCCCGATCTCACCCTCGGTCGTGCGTGCGACGACCATCGTCGCGCGGCCGGTCCAGATCTCCTGGTCGGCCGCGACGACGCTGACAGTCAGTCCGCCGCGAGCGGAGACGTCTGCCATGACTAGTCGTTCTCTTTCTGGATCTGAGCCCACTTCTCTTCGACGTCGGAGATCGATCCGACGTTGAAGAACGCCTGCTCGGCGACGCTGTCGAAGTCGCCCTTGACGATCGCGTCGAACGACTCGATCGTGTCTTTGAGCGGAACGGTCGATCCCTCGACACCGGTGAACTTCTTCGCCATGTAGGTGTTCTGCGAGAGGAACTGCTGGATGCGGCGTGCGCGCGAGACGGTGATCTTGTCTTCTTCGCTGAGCTCGTCGACACCGAGGATCGCGATGATCTCCTGCAGTTCCTTGTTCTTCTGGAGGATCTGCTTGACGCTCACGGCGACGCGGTAGTGGTCCTCACCCAGGTAGCGGGGGTCGAGGATGCGGCTCGTCGAGGTGAGCGGGTCGACGGCCGGGTAGAGGCCCTTCGACGCGATCTCGCGGCTGAGCTCGGTCGTCGCGTCGAGGTGGGCGAACGTCGTGGCCGGCGCGGGGTCGGTGTAGTCGTCCGCGGGAACGTAGATCGCCTGGAGCGACGTGATCGAGTGACCACGCGTCGAGGTGATGCGCTCCTGCAGGATGCCCATCTCGTCGGCGAGGTTCGGCTGGTATCCCACGGCCGACGGCATACGACCGAGCAGAGTCGACACCTCGGAACCGGCCTGCGTGAAGCGGAAGATGTTGTCGATGAAGAGCAACACGTCTTGCTTCTGCACGTCGCGGAAGTACTCCGCCATCGTCAGCGCCGAGAGGGCCACGCGAAGACGGGTTCCCGGCGGCTCGTCCATCTGGCCGAACACGAGCGCGGTCTTGTCGAAGACGCCCGCCTCTTCCATCTCCATGATGAGGTCGTTGCCCTCACGGGTGCGCTCACCGACACCGGCGAACACCGACACACCACCGTGGTCTTGCGCGACGCGCTGGATCATCTCCTGGATGAGCACGGTCTTGCCGACACCGGCACCACCGAAGAGGCCGATCTTTCCACCCTGAACGTAGGGGGTCAGGAGGTCGATGACCTTGATACCGGTCTCGAAGAGCTCGGTCTTCGACTCGAGCTGGTCGAAGGCCGGGGGCTTGCGGTGGATCGGCCAGCGCTCGGTGATCTCGATCTTCTCACCGTTCATGGTGCCGTCGGCGTCGGCGTTGAGCACCTCGCCGATGACGTTGAAGACCTTGCCCTTGGTGACGTCTCCGACGGGCACCGAGATGGCGGATCCGGTGTCGCGCACCTCCTGGCCACGCACGAGACCGTCGGTCGGCTTGAGCGCGATGGCGCGCACCAGGTCGTCGCCGAGGTGCTGCGCGACCTCGAGCGTGATCTCGGTGGCGTCACCGTCGATCGTGATGGTCGTCTTGAGCGCGTTGTAGATCTCGGGGATCGAGTCGTGGGGGAACTCGATGTCGACGACCGGTCCGGTGACGCGAGCGATGCGTCCGACCCCGGCCGGGGTCTCGGTCGAAACCGGCGCGATTGCGGTGTCAGTCATTGCTACTCATCTCTTCTTCTTAGGTCTCTGTCTACTACTTGGACGAGCTCAGGGCGTCGGCGCCGCCCACGATCTCGGCGATCTGCTGGGTGATCTCGGACTGGCGGGCGTTGTTGCGCAACCGCGTGTAGTCCCGGATCAGGGTGTCGGCGTTGTCCGACGCCGACTTCATGGCCTTCTGACGAGCCGCGTGCTCCGATGCCGCCGATTGCAGCATCGCGTTGAAGATGCGGCTCTCGATGTAGACGGGCAGGAGCGCATCGAGCACGTCTGTCGCGTCGGGTTCGAAGTCGTAGAGCGGAAGCAGCTCGGTGTCGTCGGGTTGCTCGACACCCTCGACGACCTCGAGCGGAAGCAGTCGGACGACCTCGGGAACCTGCGTGACCATGCTCACGAAGCGGTTGTAGACGATGTGGATCTCGTCGACTCCGCCCTCGGACGCCGGCTGGATGAAGCGCGCCACGAGGGCGTCGCCGATCTCCTTGGCGGTCTCGAACTGCGGCTGATCGGTGCTCCCGATCCACTGCTGCTCGGACTCGCGACGACGGAAAGCGAAGTACGCGACCGACTTGCGACCGACGAGGTAGTACACGACCTCTTTGCCCTGGCTGCGCAGGAGAGCCGTGAGCTCTTCGGCTGCCTTGATCGCGTTGGAGCTGAAGGCACCCGCGAGTCCCCGGTCCGACGCGAAGATGACGACCGCGGCGCGCTCGACCTTCTCCGGCTCCGTCGTGAGGATGTGATCGGTGTTGGAGTAGGTCGCGACCGCCGAGACCGCTCGCGTGACGGCACGCGAGTATGGTCCCGACGCGGCGACACGCTGCTGCGCTTTCTGGATGCGCGAGGCGGAGATCAACTCCATCGCCCTCGTGATCTTCTTGGTCGTCTGCGCAGATTTGATCTTCTGCGTGTAGACCCGGAGTTGTGCTCCCATATCAGCGGCGACCCTTGACGATTTTCTCCTGGTTCACGTCTTCTTCGTCGGCAGACTCGAACTCTTCCTTGCCGACCGAGGCGAGGGACTTGCCTTCGCCGGTCTGGAACTCGAGCTTGAACTTGTCGACGCCGTCGCCGAGGGCGGCGACCGTCTCGTCACTCAACACGTTGGTCTCACGGAGCGTCGAGAGCACGTCGGTGTTGCGACCGAGGTAGTCGATGAGCTCGCGTTCGAAGCGCAGGACGTCGGGAACGGGGACCTCGTCGAGCTTGCCGTTGGTTCCGGCCCAGATCGAGACGACCTGTTCCTCGACGGGGTACGGCGAGTACTGCGGCTGGCGCAAGAGTTCGGTGAGTCGAGCACCGCGAGCGAGCTGGCGGCGGCTCGTGGCGTCGAGGTCGGACGCGAACATCGCGAAGGCCTCGAGCGAGCGGTACTGGGCGAGCTCGAGCTTGAGCGTTCCCGAGACCTTTTTGATCGACTTGACCTGAGCGTCACCACCGACTCGCGACACCGAGATCCCGACGTCGACCGCGGGGCGCTGGTTGGCGTTGAAGAGGTCGGACTGCAGGAAGATCTGGCCGTCGGTGATCGAGATCACGTTGGTCGGGATGTAGGCCGAGACGTCGTTGGCCTTGGTCTCGATGATCGGGAGTCCCGTCATCGATCCCGCGCCGAGCTCGTCGGAGAGCTTCGCGCAACGCTCGAGCAGACGCGAGTGCAGGTAGAAGACGTCTCCGGGGTACGCCTCGCGTCCCGGCGGACGACGCAGGAGGAGCGACACGGCGCGGTATGCCTCAGCTTGCTTCGAAAGGTCGTCGAAGATGATGAGAACGTGCTTGCCGTCGTACATCCAGTGCTGGCCGATGGCCGAACCGGTGTAGGGCGCGAGGTATTTGAAGCCCGCGGGGTCCGAAGCGGGGCTCGCGACGATCGTCGTGTACTCCATGGCTCCGGCGTCTTCGAGCGCGCCCTTGATGCCCGCGATCGTCGACCCCTTCTGCCCGATGGCGACGTAGATGCAGCGCACCTGCTTCGAGGGGTCTCCCGACTCCCAGTTGGCCTTCTGGTTGATGATCGTGTCGAGCGCGATGGCCGTCTTACCGGTCTGGCGGTCGCCGATGATGAGCTGACGCTGTCCGCGGCCGATCGGGATCATGGCGTCGATCGCCTTGATGCCCGTCTGCATAGGCTCGTGCACGCTCTTGCGCTGCATGACGCCGGGCGCCTGGAGCTCGAGAGCGCGGCGGCCGGTGGAGGCGACGTCGCCGAGTCCGTCCATGGGGTTTCCGAGAGGATCGACGACGCGACCGAGGTAACCGTCACCGACGGGCACGGAGAGGACCTCGCCCGTGCGGGTGACCTCCATGCCCTCTTCGATCCCGGTGAACTCGCCGAGCACGACGACACCGATCTCGTTCTCGTCGAGGTTCTGGGCGAGGCCCAGGGTGCCGTCGGCGAACTTGATGAGCTCGTTCGCCATGACGCCGGGGAGTCCCTCGACGTGGGCGATGCCGTCCGAGGCATCCGTGACGTAGCCGACCTCGGTCGTCGACGCCTTGCTCGGGTCGTAGGCCTTGACGAAGCCCTTGAGGGCGTCGCGGATCTCGTCTGGGCTGATCGTTACTTCTGCCATCGTTCTTCCTGTCTTATTCACGAGACCTTCGCGGTCTCGAATCCTGTGGGTGTGGACGCCGCAGCGTCCGCGTCAACCTGCGAGCTGGAGCCTGAGGTCGTTGAGTTTCGAGCTCACGCTTCCGTCGATCACGTCGTCGCCGACCTGAACGCGGATCCCGCCGATGACGGCGGGGTCGACTACGGGGTTGAGGCGCAATTGCATCCCGTAGGTCTTCGAGAGTCCCTGCTGCAGTCGCACGAGCTGCTGCTCGCCGATGGGCCTCGCGCTCGTGACCGTCGCGACAGCGAGGCCAGCCTGGTCGGCGACGACGGATGCCGCGTAGCGCACCGCCGCACCGATGCGGCGACCGCGAGGTTGCTGCACGAGCTGGCTGATGATGGCGAGAGTCTGCGGGGAGACTTTGCTCTGCAGGAGCGTCGTCACGAGCTGGACCTTCGATGCCGTGTCGCCGAGCTTGCTTCCGACAGCGAGTTCGAGCTCGGAGTCCGACCGCACCGCCGCGGCGAATGCGAAGAGCTCCGCCTCGATGTGCACCGCGGGGTCTGCCGACACGGCGGCCGCGCGGATGCCGATCTCCTCGATGCCCGCGAGCAGGTCGTCGTCGCTCGACCACCGCTTGCTCGCGGCCGAAGCCAGGAGTCCGAGGGCGGTCGGCACGAGAGACGAGGAGAACACGCGCTCGGCGATCGTGCGCTTGTCAGCGGCCTCGGTCGCCGCATCCGCGAGCAGCGCCCGCAGTTGGAGCGAACCACCGATAGCCCGAGTCGCTGCGAAGAGCTGCTCGGCAGTGGCCAGATCGACGCCGTCGCTGAGCGCGGAGAGTTCCGCTCTCGACGATTCGAGCGCTTGCCTGGTCGCTGACCCCATGACTACCTGCCTGTGTTCTCTGACGCCGTAGCGCTGTCGGATGCTTCGAGTTCGGCGAGGAACCGGTCGACCATCGCCGTCGACTTGGCGTCGTCGGAGAGGTTCTCCCCGATGACACCGGAGGCGAGGTCGATGGCGAGCGAACCGATCTCCGCACGGAGCGAAACGAGGGCGGCTTGACGCTCGGCCTGGATCTGCACGTGCGCGTTCGCCGTGATGCGAGCCGCTTCGTTCGCCGCTTGCTCTTTGAGCTCGGCGAGGATCTGCTGACCCTCGACGCGAGCCTGCTCGCGGATCTTCGCGGCCTCGGCGCGCCCCTCGGCGAGCTGAGTGTTGTACTCATCGAGTGCGGCAGCCGCTTCGGCCTGAACCGACTCGGCTTTCGCGATGCCGCCTTCGATCACGGCGGCACGGTCGTCGAGGATCGTGTTGACGCGCGGGATCACGAACTTCCAGAAGAAGACCATGATGAGCGCGAACGGCACGAGCGACCAGATGATGTCGTAGACCGCGGGGAAGAAGATCGCGATGCCCTCGGGCACCTCGCCTTCTGCGTGACTGGAGATGATCATGGGTCGGATCAGCCGATGAAGAAGAGGGCGACACCGATGAGGCCGAGGAGCTCGGCGAACGCGATACCCAGGAACATCGTGACACGGAGCTGGCCGGCCATCTCGGGCTGGCGCGCCATGGCCTCGACGGTCTTACCTGCGACGATACCGACACCGATTCCGGGGCCGATCGCGGCGAGGCCGTAGCCGATGGTGTTGATGTTTCCGGTGAGCTGGGCGAGGGTGACTGGATCCACTGTGGATTTCCTTTCATAGGGCGAGAAGACCGGTCGGTCTTCTCGTCGGTTCAGTGCTCTTCGGCGACGGACTGCTGGATGTAGACGGCCGTGAGCAGAGTGAAGACGTAGGCCTGCAGGATGGCGATGACGAATTCGAACAGGGTCATGACGACGCCTGCTGCGAGGGTGACGACACCGAACACGCTCAGGATGCCGAGGTCTTCGCCGGTGACGAAGAAGAAGTGGGTGGCGGAGAAGCACAGCACCATGAGGAGGTGACCGACGAGCATGTTGAGCATGAGTCGGAGCGACAGCGACAGCGGCCTAACGATGAACACGTTGATGAGCTCGACCGGGGCGAGGATGAAGTGCATAGGCCACGGCACACCGGGCAGGAAGAGCTGGTTGCGGAAGAACGAGAATCCGCCGTGCTTCTTGATGCCCGCGTAGATGAACGCCACGTAGACAGCGAGGGCGAACGTCAGCGGCATGATGAAGATCGACGTGCTCGCGATGTTGAGCGCCGGGATGATCCCGGTGAGGTTCATCGCGAGGATGCCGAAGAAGGTTCCCGTGAGCAGCGGCATGTAGCGGCGACCCACGTGTTCGCCCAACACGTCGTCGGCGAAGTTCGTCTTGACGAACCCGACGGCGAGCTCGACGAGCCCCTGACGCCGTGTCGGCACGCGACGCGCCTTGCGCAACCCGATGTAGAACAGGAGCAGCAGTACGGCGACGGCGAGGATGCGGACGAGAACGATCCGGTTCATCTCGAAGGGGGTACCGACGAAGAAGATCCCGGCCGGGAAGAACTCTTCGAGCCCCGGAGGATAGAAACCGTCGCCGCCAGCAGCAGAAGCCGCCAGCGCAGTTGATGTCGCGGTCATGAACAGAACCAACGGCAATGTCTCCTGTTGTGGCGGGCGCGGGCCTCGGGAGGCTTCGCGGAAGCTGACGGGGGAATGTAGGCCACCTCGTGAGAGGAATTTTGCGGCCGTGTAGAGCCTATCAATACTTGGGGTTGGTCATCGACCCGCGGGGTCTCCGGAACCCGCCGACTGGTCGACGTAGGGCATGCGCGATTTGAGCACGACGATGACATCCACGGCAAGGGTTCCCGTGACCGCCGCGACGATCGAGAAGAACAGCACGGGGCCGTTGACGAAGGGCTGGTCGCGCAAGAGCGCGAGGATGGCGATGAAGACGATCGCTTTGACGATCCACGCCCCGAGCACGGTCGCGAAGAACATGTTGACGCTCCCGTTCGAGGCGATCGCGATGCTTCCGATCGTGATGGCCGAGAGTGCCACCGTGATGCCGACACCGATCCCGGCGCTGATGAGCCCCGGCATCCCCGCGACGAGGTAGCCGACCCCTCCCCCGACGACGAGGATGGCCGCCGCGATGATGAGCGTGTAGGTCAGGATGCGACGGAATACTGTCGACGAGTTCATGGTGTCTCCGGGGTCGTGGTCGTCATGGTCGGTTCTTGCGCCGCAGGGCGTCGAGCACCGTCGAGGCCTCGGGGTTGTCGCGCACGACGTCGTCGAGCTCCCCCGTGGCATTCGCGGCTTCGTCGAGCGGGTCGAACTGTTCGGCGTGCGCTGCCGCGGTCTCCTCGGCCCCCGACCGCTGCACGGCTGCCTCGATCGCCTTGCGGCGCGTGAGCGGGGCGAGAGTGATGAGGGTGCACACGATGAACCCGACGACGATGAACGTGATCGACAGCCACGGCGGCAGGAACAGGAACGACAGGAAGCCTATGGAGACGACCGTCGTCCACGCGTAGAAGATGAGCACGGCGTGGAAGTGGCTGTGCCCCATGTCGAGCAACCGGTGGTGCAAGTGTTTGCGGTCGGCACTGAACGGTGATTTGCCCGCGCTCACGCGCCTCGAGACGGCGAGGGCGAAGTCGAGGAGCGGCACGACGAGCACGGCGAGGGGCAGCAGGATCGGCAGGAAGGCCGGGAGCAGTTGACGGCCCGACGTGATGATGCCCGTGTCGATCTGCCCCGTGACCGCGACCGCGGAGGCCGCCATCAGGAGCCCTACGAGGAGCGCGCCGGCATCCCCCATGAACATCTTGGCGGGGTGCCAATTGAGCGGCAGGAATCCGACGCATGCGCCGATGAGCACGGCACTGATGAGCGAGGCGAGGTTGAAGTACTCGGATTGCGTCTGGAGCGACGTGTTGAGGATGTAGCTGTAGACGAAGAACACGGCGTTGGCGATGAGCACGACGCCCGCGACGAGACCGTCGAGACCGTCGATGAAGTTGACCGCGTTCATCACGAGCACGACCGCGATGACGGTGAGCCCGAGCCCCAGGAGCGGCGGCACGATGAGCACGCCCTCGATGGGGAGGGTGACGAGCTGCACCCCCTGCGAGACCAGGATGCCCGCGGCCACGAGTTGTCCCGCGAGCTTCGTGAGCCAGTCGAGGTCCCAGACGTCGTCGGCGACGCCGATGAGCACGATCATGAACGCCGCGATGAGGATTGCGATGACGGGGCCGGGGTCGGAGAAGATGAGGTCGAACTGTCTGAGCTGCGACGCGACCCAGAACGCCGTGACGATGCCGAGGAACATCGCGACTCCGCCGAGCCTGGGGGTGGGGCGCGTGTGCACGTCGCGCTCGCGGATCTTCGGGTAGAGCCGGTAGTGCTGGCTCAGCTTGAGGATCGCGATGGCGAGAGTGAAGGTGATGACGGCGGAGATCCCCGCCGCGAGCACGTAGTAGGTGATGCTCACGAGGGCGATTCCGTCGACGGAGCCGAGCGCGCGAGGACCTCGAAGATCTTCTCGTCGGGGATCGCCCCGTGGCGCACGATCGTGACGGTGCCCCCCGGCTCCCCGAGACGCGTCGCGTCGACGATCGTCGACCCCGTCGCCGCGGTGCTCGCGGAGGCATCGCCTCCGTCGCGCGCGGCGGCGCCCGAGACACCGCTTGCGCCGCGCTCGAGGTAGACCGCGACGGAGTCGCCGAGCATCCGCTCGGCTTCGACGGCGGACATCGCCGCGGGCTCACCCGAGATGTTCGCCGACGAGACCGCGAGTGGTCCGGTCTCGGCGAGGAGTTCGAGGGCGAGCGCATCGTCGGGCATGCGCAGCCCCACGGTCCCCCCGGTCTCGCCGAGGTCCCACGCGAGGGAGGAGCGGGCGGGCACGATGACGGTGAGCCCGCCGGGCCAGAAAGCATCGACGAGAGCGCGGACGTCGTCGTGCACTTCCTCTGCGAGAGCATCGAGAGTCGCGACGCTCGGCACGAGCACGGCCACGGGGGCGGCGCGCGTGCGTCCCTTCGCGTCGAGGAGCCGTTGCACGGCCGCGGGCGAGAAGGCGTCGGCAGCGATGCCGTAGACGGTGTCGGTGGGGAACACGACGAGCTCCCCGCGCCCGAGCGCGACTCGTGCGAGGCGCATGCCGGTGAGGAGCTCGGAGTTGTCCGAGCAGTCGAAGATCGTCGCCATGTCGAGTACATCGTAGCCGCCGAGGGACGGACGACCGCGGAGCGCCGCCCCCGCGACCGGTCGACGGCGTGCGCGCGGGTGCCCGGATACACTCGGATCGCGCCGGACATCCCCGATTCGCGCTCGACTGCGAGGTCTCCGTGCTCCTGTTCATCTTCGACATGGACGAAGTGCTCTACCGCTACGACTGGCGCACTCGGATGGCGGCGCTCAGCCGGGAGGTCGGCCTGAGTGTCGACGAGCTCAAGGCCCGGTGGTGGCACGACACCGGGGAGCGCGCGGCCGAAGCGGGAGCCTGGACGACCTCGAGCGACTATCTCGCCGCGTTCGAGGCGGCGATCGGGCGTCAAGTCGACGAGCAGGCGTGGGTCGCCGCGCGCGCGAGCGCCATGGAGCCCATTCCGGCGTCGCTCGACGCCGTGCGTCTCGCCGCGAGGCTCGGACGCGTGACACTTCTGACCAACAACGGTGCTCTCACGGCACACCACCTGCCGACCATCGCTCCGCACCTCGTCGAGCTCTTCGGCGACCACTTGCACACGACGAGCGACTATCGGGCCCGCAAGCCCGATCCCGTCGTCTTCGAGAGGGTGCTCGAGGCGTACGGGGTCGACGCGACCGACGCGTTCTTCGCGGACGACCTCGTTGAGAATGTCGCGGCGGCCGAGTCGGTCGGCATCACGGGGCACGTCTTCACGACCGGCGAGGAGATGTCCACCGCGATCACGGAGTTCGCCCGGGCGAGACCGGGCGACGAACGCGCCTAGCGGATGGCCGTGGTCGCGCGGTCGCGGCCGAGCAGGTCGGTGTGGGTCGCCGCCGCATTCCAGCCGTCGACGGTGAGGAGCTCTCGGATGTCCGCTCCCTGCACTTCGCCGTGCTCGAGCACGAGGGTGCCGCCGGCGCGCAGGAGGCGCCTCGCCGTCGCCGAGACGCTGCGCACGACGTCGAGCCCGTCGGCGCCGCCGTAGAGAGCGTGCTCGGGGTCGAAGAGCCTCACCTCGGGATCGCGGGGAACGGCTCCGAGGGGGATGTACGGCGGATTCGAGACGACGACGTCGACGGCGCCGTCGAGCTCGGGCAGCGCCTGCGCGAGGTCGACGAAGACAGGGGTCGCGTTGTCGGGTGCGATGCGCCGGAAGTTCTGTTTGGTCCACACGAACGCGCGCGCCGAGTTCTCGACCCCGTAGACGCGGGAGTGGCCGACCTCCGTCGCCATGGCGAGAGCGATGGCCCCCGACCCGGTTCCGAGGTCGACCCCGACAGGGTCGGTCGTGGCCGCTGCCGTGAGGGCATCGATCGCGTATTGCGCGACGGTCTCGGTTTCGGGGCGGGGCACGAAGACTCCCGGCCCCACGCGCAGCTCGATGGATCTGAACGGAGCGAGGCCCGTGATGTGCTGGAGGGGTTCGCGCGCGGCGCGCCGCTCGACGGCACTGCGGATGCGCGCACCCTCGGCCTCGGTCACGGCGGCACCCGCGAGTGCCGCCGCTTGCACTCGGCCGCGGCTCGCGTCGAGCACGTGGCCGATGAGCAGCTCGGCGTCGACATCGGGCGTCGCGATGCCCGCGCGCGTGAGGAGGGAGATCGCCGCCGAACGCACCGCAGCGAGCTCGTCGCCGCTCACGCCGGGGAGTCTCCGAGTTCGGCGAGTCGCGATTCCTCGTCGGCGAGGATGCACGACTCGACGACGGGTTCGAGAGCCCCGTTCATGACGGCGTCGAGGTTGTAGGCCTTGTATCCCGTGCGGTGGTCGGCGATCCGGTTCTCCGGGAAGTTGTAGGTGCGGATGCGCTCCGAACGATCCATCGTGCGGATCTGGCTCTTGCGCACAGCGCTCGCCTCGGCATCCAACTCCTCCTGCTGGCGCGCGAGCACGCGGGCTCGAAGCACGCGCATTCCGGCCTCGCGGTTCTGCAGCTGGCTCTTCTCGTTCTGCATCGCGACGACGATGCCCGTCGGAAGGTGGGTGATGCGCACGGCGGAGTCGGTCGTGTTGACGGATTGACCGCCGGGGCCGCTCGAGCGGTAGACGTCGATCTTGAGGTCGTTGGCGCTGATGTCGACCTCTTCGGGCTCATCGACCTCGGGGAAGACGAGAACGCCTGCCGCCGACGTGTGGATGCGGCCCTGCGACTCGGTCGCGGGCACGCGCTGCACGCGATGCACGCCGCCCTCGTACTTCAGGTGCGCCCAGACTCCCTCGGCGGGGTCCGACGACGACCCTTTGATCGCGAGCTGCACGTCTTTGATGCCGCCGAGGTCGCTCGAGGTCTGCTCGATGATCTCGGTCTTCCAACGCTTCGACTCGGCATAGTGCAGGTACATGCGCAAGAGGTCGCCCGCGAAGAGGGCGGATTCGGCTCCCCCCTCCCCCATCTTGATCTCCATGATGACGTCGCGTCCGTCGTTGGGGTCACGCGGGATCAGGAGACGCCTGAGCGTCTCGGACGCGCGCTCGTGCTCGGTCGTGAGCGCGGGGATCTCCTCGGCGAACGAGGCGTCCTCCGCAGCCATCTCCGTCGCGGCGGCGAGATCGTCGCCGAGCTGCTGCCACTGGTGGTAGACCGCGACGATGCGCGCGAGTTCCGCGTATCGCCGATTGACCTTCTTCGACCGAACCGGATCCGAGTGGAGAGCAGGATCAGCGAGCTGCTCCTGGAGCTCGTCGTGCTCGGTCAGCAGGGTCTGCACCGACTCGAACACGACTCAGTCCTTGTCTGTTCCCGGTGCCGCGGGCATCGACTTCTGAACCTGCATGAGGAACTCGACGTTGCTCGCGGTGTCCTTGAGCCTCGTGAGGACGAGCTCGAGGGCCTGCTGGGTCTCGAGTCCGGCAAGCGCGCGGCGCAACTTCCAGTTGATCTTGGTCTCGTCGGCGCCCATGAGCATCTCTTCGCGACGGGTACCTGAGGCGTTGACGTCGACCGCGGGGAAGATGCGCTTGTCGGCGAGCTGGCGCGAGAGGCGCAACTCCATGTTGCCCGTGCCCTTGAACTCCTCGAAGATCACCTCGTCCATCTTGGAGCCCGTCTCGACGAGAGCGGTCGCGAGGATCGTGAGCGAGCCACCGTCTTCGATGTTGCGGGCCGCGCCGAAGAAGCGCTTGGGCGGGTAGAGCGCCGACGAGTCGACACCGCCCGAGAGGATGCGCCCCGACGCGGGAGCCGCGAGGTTGTATGCGCGACCGAGCCGCGTGATCGAGTCGAGCAGCACGACGACATCGTGGCCGAGCTCCACGAGTCGCTTCGCGCGCTCGATCGCGAGCTCGGCGACCGTCGTGTGATCTTCGGCCGGGCGGTCGAAGGTCGAGGCGATGACCTCGCCCTTGACGGTGCGCTGCATGTCGGTGACCTCTTCGGGTCGCTCGTCGACGAGAACGACCATGAGGTGCACCTCGGGGTTGTTCTTGGCGATCGCGTTCGCGATGGCCTGGAGCACGAGGGTCTTGCCCGCCTTGGGCGGCGAGACGATGAGGCCGCGCTGACCCTTGCCGATGGGCGAGACGAGATCGATGATGCGCGTCGTGAGCTTGCCCGACTCGGTCTCGAGGCGCAGTCGCTCCTGCGGGTAGAGCGGGGTCAGGTTGCCGAATTCGACACGCTCAGCCGCTTCGTCGACGGGGAGACCGTTGATCGAGTCGATCTTGACGATCGCGTTGTACTTCTGGCGACCGTTGTTGTCGTTCTCGCGGGGCTGGCGGATCGCGCCGACGACGGCGTCGCCCTTGCGCAAGTGGTACTTCTTCACCTGTCCGAGGGAGACGTAGACGTCGTTGTTGCCCGGCAGGTATCCGCTCGTGCGAACGAACGCGTAGTTGTCGAGCACGTCGAGGATGCCCGCGACGGGGATGAGCACGTCGTCGTCGCTGATCTCGGGCTCGAAATCGTCTCCCGAACCGGGGCCGCGGCGCTTGCGGTCGCGATAGCGTCCGCGGCCTCCACGCTCGTTGTCACCCTCGCCCTGCTGACGGTCACGGTCACGGTCGTTCTGGTTCTGCTGGCGGTCACCGCGATCATTCTGCTGGCGGTCGTCGCGGTTGGAGTCGCGGTCGCCGCGACCGCGGCCACGGCGACGTCCGCCGTCTTCCGGCTGCTCGTCGGTCGCGTCGTTCACGGCGGCATCGTTCTGCTGGCCGTTCTTCTGCTGGCCGGCCTGCTGACCGTTCTTCTGCTGGCCGTTGTTCTGCTGGCCGTCGTTCTGCTGGCGGTCGCCGTTCTGCTGGCGGTCGCCGCGTCCACGGCCACGACCACGACCGTTTCGCTGCGGCTGCTGGTCGTCGGAGTCACCGTTCGACGAGTCCGACGAGGTCGGCCCCTCGGGGAGCTCGACGGGCACCTCGACGTTCGTGGCGCGGCGGCCGCCCTGGCGCGAGCGACGCGGAGGCAGTTCCACCTCGGGGATGGTCGAGCCCGACGCCGAACCCGCGCCCGTCGAGGCGTCCGATCCGGACGTTGCAGCGGAGTCGGACGTCGCCGTCGAGTCGGAGGATGCAGCGGAGACATCCGAGTCGGAGAGGCCGTCGAGGATCGCGGATGCGGCGCCCGCGTCGGCCGAACGGCCGGCATCGGTGCGGTTCACGTGGCCGAGTGCCGGGAGGCGCTCGTCGGACTGGGCGGGAGCGGCACTCGTCGCGGGGGCGACGTCGGCCAACGGCTGCTCGGCGGTCACGATGACTCCCGCCGCGGCACTCGCGCGGCGCGGGGCGCGCTTGCGGGCGGCCGGCGCGGAGACCGCTGCGGCGTCTGCCGCGTCGGTCGTGGCGGGCACGCTGTCGACGCTCACGGGGATCTCGGTGGGCGCCGGGGCGCCCGACCCGGCCTCGGTCGACGACGTGGTCGACGGAGCTGAGCCCGGGTTCTGGTTCTGGATCTCGGTGATCGCGGCGACGAGGTCACCCTTACGGAGTTTGGAGGTTCCGGCGATGCCGAGGCTCGACGCGAGGGCTTGCAGTTCGGGGAGGCGCATGGCGCTCAGAGGGGCACGGTCGTTGACGTCAGACACGGAGTATGGTCCTTTTCTCCCGCACGAGAAGGTGACGGGGGGAAGCTCATCGCGAGCAGCGACTGGGCGTGGTGCACAGTTCTGACTGCGCCGGCGGGATCCGCCGAAAGCGATTGCTGATGGAAAGTGCTCCGGGCGAGGCGGTTGGTCTGATGGACCGACATGGCCGAGCTGCGGGTTAGGGCAGTGCTGTTGGCTAGGCCAACGCCCCCGCCGGGTGCGCATTTACTGTAGCACCTTTGAAGTCGACGGCCAGCATGAGGGACTCCCAGCGAGTCGCCGGATGCGCCGCGACGACCGCCGCCGCCTTGAGCCTCTGGGCGGGGTCGCTGCACAGCACGAGGATCGACGGCCCGGCCCCCGACACGACGGCGGCGAGGCCGTGCGAGCGCAGTTCGGTGATGAGCGAATCGGTGCCGGGCATCGCCGCGGCGCGGTAGCTCTGATGCAATCGGTCCTCCGTCGCCGCGAGCAGCAGTTCCGGACTCTGGATGAGCGCGGCGATGAGGAGCGCGGAGCGGGAGACGTTGAAGATCGCGTCTTCGTGTGGCACCGACGCCGGTCGGAGGCTGCGGGCGAGAGCGGTCGACATCGTGCTCTCCGGCACACAGATGAGCGGCGAGACACCGCGGTGCACCATGAGCTTCTTGTACTGCGGGCCGTCGACACCGGTCCACGCGATCGTCAAACCGCCGAAGAGGGCGGGGGCGACGTTGTCGGGGTGCCCCTCGAGATCGGTCGCGAGGGCGAGCAGGGCGCGGGAGTCGATGTCGACGATCGACTCGAGGAGGCCCTTGGCCGCCATGATGCCCGAAACGATCGCCGCGCCGGACGACCCGAGTCCCCTCCCGTGCGGGATCGCGTTGCGCGCGACGAGATCGAGCCCCGGCGACGGAACCCCGTAGGCGTCGAAGACATGGCGGATGGCCCGAACGACGAGATTGTCGTCATCCGTCGGCACCTCTCCGGCACCGACACCGACGACCGTCACGGTCGACCCCGGCTCGTCACGCACGGTCACCGTGAGCTCGTCGTAGAGGGAGAGCGCGAGGCCGAGGGTGTCGAACCCCGGTCCGAGGTTCGCCGTCGTCGCGGGGACCTTGACGGTCACCGCGAGGCCGCGCGCGAGCGGCGAATCGGTCATGTCAGGCTGACACCTTCTGGAGGCCGAGGAGCCCGGCGATCGCCGCGGTGTCGACGGGGACGCTCGTGGGCGTGACGTCCGACCCGTCGGGCTGGCGCAGTGCCCACTGGGGGTCCTTGAGTCCGTGGCCGGTCACAGTCAGCACGACGCGGGAGCCCTTCGGGATCTCGCCGGCCTCGGATCGCTCGAGGAGACCCGCGACGCTGATCGCCGACGCGGGCTCGACGAAGATGCCGACCTCGGCCGAGAGGATGCGGTGCGCCTCGAGGATGCGCTCGTCGGTGATCGCGCCGAAGTAGCCGTCACTCGTGGCGTGGGCGTCGAGGGCGAGCTCCCACGACGCGGGGTTGCCGATGCGGATGGCCGTGGCGATCGTGTCGGGGTTCTTGACGACCTTGCCGAGCACGAGGGGTGCGCTGCCCGCGGCTTGGAAGCCGAACATGCGCGGGAGCTTGGTCGAGGCGCCGCGAGCGAGGTCTTCGCTGTAGCCGCGGTAGTAGGCCGTGTAGTTGCCGGCGTTGCCGACGGGGACGATGTGGAAGTCGGGTGCGTCACCGAGAACCTCGACGACCTCGAACGCCGCGGTCTTCTGGCCGGCGATGCGGTCGGGGTTGACCGAGTTGACGAGGTGCACGGGGTAGTTGAGGGCGAGGTCGCGGGCGATCTCGAGGCAGTCGTCGAAGTTGCCCTGCACCTGCAGGATCTCGGCGTTGTGCGCGACGGCCTGGCTGAGCTTGCCCATCGCGATGTTGCCCTCGGGAACGAGCACGACGGACGTGATCCCCGCGTGCGTCGCGTAGGCGGCGGCCGACGCGGAGGTGTTGCCCGTCGACGCGCAGATCACGGCTTTCGCCCCGTGCTCGACGGCCTTGGAGATCGCCATCGTCATACCGCGGTCTTTGAACGACCCCGTGGGGTTCATCCCCTCGAACTTGACCCAGACATCCGCTCCCGTGCGCGCCGAGAGTGCCGCCGCGGGAATCAGGGGGGTTCCGCCCTCACCGAGCGTCACGATGGGCGTCGCGTCGGTGATGTCGAGGCGGTCGGCGTACTCGCGGAGCACACCCTTCCACTGGCGGCTGTGCGGTGCGCCCTCGGGCGGCGTGGAGTGCATCACTCGGATCCCTCGACTCGTAGAACGGATGTGACGGAACTGACGACCCCGCTCGCGTCGATCGCGAGCACGGTCGCCGAGAGATCGGCTTCTGACGCCTCGTGGGTTCCGATCACCAGGGTAGCGCCGGGCGCCCCCTCGGTTTCTCCCGTGACGGGGTCGGGGCCGACGACGCTCTGCTCGACGGTCTCGATCGAGACGCTGTGCTCGCTGAAGAGAGTCGCGATCGCCGCGAGCACCCCCGGCTGATCGACGACCCTGAGGCTGATCTGGTAGCGCGTCGTGACGCTCGAGATGGGGAACACCGGGAGGTCGGCGTGGGTCGACTCGGCGACGCCGGGGCCGCCGATGACGTGGCGCCTGGCGGCCGAGACGAGGTCGCCGAGCACGGCCGAGGCCGTCTCGATTCCGCCTGCGCCGGCACCGTAGAACATGAGATCCCCCGCGGCCTCGGCCTCGATGAAGACGGCGTTCTTCGCACCGTGCACGGCGGCGAGAGGGTGCGAGCGGGGCACGAGAGCCGGGTAGACGCGAGCGCTCACGCCCTCCGTGCCACTCTCGCGGTCGGTGACCCTCTCGGCGATCGCGAGGAGTTTGACGACGTAGCCGGCCGCGCGGGCGGCATCGACCTGGGCGGCGGTGACCTTCGTGATGCCCTCGCGGTAGACCCGGTCGATGGGCACGGTCGTGTGGAACGCGAGGCTCGCGAGGATCGCGGCCTTCTGCGCGGCGTCGTAACCCTCGATGTCCGCCGTGGGGTCCGCTTCGGCGTAGCCGAGTTCGGTCGCGGTCGCGAGCGCCGACTCGAGACTGTCGCCCGAGGTGTCCATGCGGTCGAGGATGAAGTTGGTCGTGCCGTTGACGATGCCCATGATGCGTTTGATGCGGTCGCCCGCGAGGCTGTCGCGCAGCGGACGGATGATGGGGATGGCCGCGGCGACCGCAGCCTCGTAGTAGAGCTGAGCTCCGACCTGTTCGGCCGCCTCGAAGAGTTCGGGGCCGTGCGTCGCGAGCAGCGCCTTGTTGGCGGTGATGACGTCGGCTCCCGAACTGAGCGCCTTGAGGATGTAGCTCCGTGCGGGTTCGAGGCCGCCCATGAGCTCGATGACGATGTCGGCTCCGACGATGAGGCCCTCGGCGTCGGTCGTGAGCAGGTCGCGGGGGATGTCGGCGGTGCGGGGGGCGTCGACGTCACGCACGGCGACCCCGACGAGTTCGAGTCCCGCGCCGGAGCGCTGAGCGAGCTCGTCACCGTGCTTCTGCAGGAGCGACGCCACTTGGGCGCCGACCGAACCGGCACCGAGCAGGGCGACGCGGAGGTTGCGGTATTCGATCATTCGGTTCCATTCTTCGCGGCGGTCTCGGTGGCGCGCTCCCCCGACGGGGGCGGCGCGTCGAGACCGGCATCTCGGGAGAGCACATCGGCTTCGGTCTCCCCGCGCACGATCACGCGGGCGGCACCGTCGCGCACGGCGACGACGGCGGGGCGACCGACGAAGTTGTAGTTGCTCGCGAGCGACCAGCAGTAGGCGCCGGTCGCGGGCACGGCGAGGAGGTCACCGGGCGCGACATCGCCCGGGAGGTAGTCGGCGAGCACGACGACGTCACCGCTCTCGCAGTGTTTGCCGACGACGCGCACGAGAGCCGGGTCGGCCGCCGATTCACGGTCCGCGACGCGCACGGAGTAGTCGGCGCCGTAGAGCGCGGTGCGCGCGTTGTCGCTCATACCCCCGTCGACGCTCACATATCGACGCGCCGTCGGAACCGCCTCGGTCTCGGGCGCTGCGGCGGCGCCGGCATCCTCGGATTCGACGGTGACCCCGACGTCTTTGATCGTGCCGACGCTGTAGAGCGTGAACGTCGACGGCCCCACGATCGCGCGACCTGGCTCGATCGCGATGGCCGGAACAGGGATGCCGCGCGCGCGACACTCGGCTCCGACGATGTCGGCGAGTCCCGAGGCGAGCACGTCGAACCCCGGTGCCTCATCGGCGCTCGTGTAGGCGATGCCGAACCCGCCCCCGAGGTTGAGTTCGGGAACGGGGCCGTCGGCGAGCAGCCCCGCGTGGACGTCGAGGAGGCGGCGTGCCGCCTCGGCGAAACCGTCTACCCCGAAGATCTGCGACCCGATGTGGGAGTGCAGCCCGAGGAAGTCGAGCTGGGGGTGCGAGCGGATGCGTGCGACGACCGCGGGGGCATCGGCGAGGGTGATCCCGAACTTCTGGTCTTCGCGCGCCGTCGCGAGGTAGTCGTGGGTCGCCGCGTGCACTCCGCTGTTGACACGAACGCGCACCGATTGAACCCGGCCGGCTCGAGCGGCGGCCGACGCGACGCGCTCGATCTCGAGCAGGCTGTCGATGACGATGACGCCCATGCCCGCATCGACCGCCCGCTCGATCTCGGCGATCGACTTGTTGTTGCCGTGGAACCCGAGGCGCTCGGCGGGGACCCCCGCGGCGAGGGCCACGGCGAGCTCCCCTCCCGTGCACACGTCGATGTTGAGTCCCGCCTCGACGACCCATCTCGCGACCTCGACCGAGAGGAAGGCCTTGGCGGCGTAGTAGACCTTGACGTCGGCACCCCACCGTGCGAACTCCCGCTCGAAGGTCGTGCGCACGCTCGAGGCGCGGTCGCGCACATCCGCCTCGTCGCACACGAAGAGGGGGGTGCCGTAGGTCTCGGCGAGCTCGCGCGCACCGACCCCCGCGACGGTGATCTCGCCGCCGCGGCGCTCGACGTTCGACGACCACACGGCGGGGTCGAGGGCGTTGGCATCGGAGGGGTGGGCGAGCCACGGCGGGGCGAGCGGACTAGCGGCCACGGAGCACCTCACGATGGATCGACGGCGGAACGGAGCCGGCCGCGGTGTCGCGGTCGAGCCCTGGGAAGTGTATCCGCACCCTCATCACTACTCCGGGCATGTGCCGGTCGTCGCGAGGGCGTCTTCGGTGAGAACGACACCGTCGGCGGTGAGCGCGAGGTCGACGACACCGTCGCCCACGGTCACGTCATCGAGCACGACGCTCTCGGGCAGCGACGCCGCGATGCAGAACGAGCGGGTCTCGGTGAGCCCGTCGGCCGCCGCCCCGAACAACTGGCCGACCTCGGCGAGCCCCACGACACCACCGTTGACCGACACGGTCGTGGGGGTGAAGTCGATCGCGCCATCACTCGCCCCCGGAACGAGGCCGAGGCCGAGCGGGATCTCGAGTCCGAAGACGTCGATGGTCGCCGAGACGAGAATCTCGCCGTCACCGATCTCGACCGAATCCACGGGAAGAGTGGTGAGGGTCGCGGTCAGTGCGGCGACGGCCGCCTCATCGGTCGTGATGACCGCGTCGACCGTGTCGACGGGCTGCGACGTGTCGATCGGCACTCCCTCGGCCACGATCCTCGCCGAACCGACGAGACCGCCGAGGTCGACGCGATCGGTCGTCACGACGACGCGCTCGAGGTCGCCGACCGCCAACTGCTGCAGCGCCGAGAAACCCTCGACGTCGGCGTCGATCGCGACCGACTCGTCGACCTCGAGACTCGACCGCACCGACGACTCGATCTGCGACGCGATGAGCGACCTCGCGACGACATCCGCCGCGATGACCGCCGCGACGAGCACGACGACCACCACGAGGAGCGCGATGAGGCCGCGACGACGACGACGACGTCTCGGCGGTGCGGATGCGGCGGGACTCGCGTCGAACTCCCCCACGACTACATCCGCTCCGGGGCGCTGACGCCCAGGAGCGCGAGGCCGTTGCGGAGCACGACTCCCGTCGCGTCGCTGAGCCACAGGCGCGTGCGGTGCACGTCGCCCACGGCCTCGTCGCCGAGCGGGGTCACGCGGCACGCGTCGTACCAGCGGTGGTACGACCCCGCGAGCTCCTCGAGATAACGAGCGACCCGGTGCGGCTCGCGCAGCTCTGCGGACTGCGCGACGATGCGCGGGAACTCGGCGAGCAGGCCGAGCAGCGCGCTCTCGGTCGGGTGCACGAGGAGCGAGGCCTCGAACGCCGACCGGTCGACTCCCGAGGCCGCGGCGTTGCGCGCGACCGAGAAGGTGCGCGCGTGGGCGTACTGCACGTAGAAGACGGGGTTGTCGTTGGTCTTCTTGCGCAGCAGTTCGGGGTCGAGGGTGAGCGGCGAGTCGGCCGGATACCGCCCGAGGGAGTAGCGCAGAGCATCCGTTCCGAGCCAGGCCTGGAGGTCGTCGAGCTCGATGATGTTGCCCGCGCGCTTCGAGAGCCGCGCACCGTTGATGCTCACGAGCTGCCCGATGAGCACCTCGATGTCGCGATCCGGATCGTCACCCGCGGCGCCCGCGAGCGCTTTGAGCCTGTGGACGTAGCCGTGGTGGTCGGCGCCGAGGAGGTAGATCTTGTGCGCGAAGCCGCGATCGCCCTTGTCGAGGTAGTAGGCCGCGTCGGCGGCGAAATAGGTGAAGACGCCGTTTCCGCGGCGGATGACGCGGTCTTTGTCGTCACCGAAATCGGTCGTGCGCACCCACACCGCGTCGCCCTCGTCGAACACGTGCCCCTGGGCACGGAGGCGGTCTATGGCCCGGTCGATCGCGCTGAGGCCCTCGGCGTCGGGCGAGTGCAACTCGCGTTCGCTGAACCACACGTCGAAGTGCACGTTGAACCGCTCGAGGGACTGCTTGATCTCGCCCAGTTGCAATTGATAGCCGAGCTCGCGCGCGTCGGCGAGAGCCTCGGCGTCGTCGAGGTCGAGGAGGTCGGGCTGCACCTCGAGCACGCGCTCGGCGAGAGCGGCGATGTACGGCCCGGGGTAGCCGTCTTCGGGAGTCGGGAGACCGCGTGCCGCCGCGAGGATCGACGCCCCGAAGTTGTCCATCTGGTTGCCCGCGTCGTTGATGTAGAACTCGGTGGCCACCGTGGCTCCGGACGCCGCGAGAACTCGCGCGAGCGAGTCGCCGAGTGCCGCCCACCGCGTGTGGCCGATGTGCAGGGGTCCCGTGGGGTTCGCCGAGACGAACTCGAGGTTGATGCTCTGACCCGCGAGGGACTCGTTGCGGCCGTACTCGGTCGCGGCCTCGACGATCGTCTGGGCGAGCAGCCCGGCGGCGGCCGCGTCGAGCGTGAAGTTGATGAACCCCGGACCGGCGACATCGACGCCCGCGACCCCGTCGATCGCGCGCAGCTCCACCGCGAACTCCTCCGCGAGATCCCGAGGCGATACTCCGAGGGGCCTCGCCAGTTTCATCGCGATGTTCGACGACCAGTCTCCGTGGTCACGATTCTTCGGGCGCTCGAGAGTGACATCGGCGAGGGTCACATCGGGGGTCGTGTCGCTGCGCCTCGCGAGCACCGTCCCGATCGCGGCGAGAACATGGGTCGACAATTCGGCTGGGGTCACGATCGACCATTCTATCGTCGCCCGCCCGCGCGCCCTGCCGAGGGTCGGGGCGCCCCATGGGCGAAGATGAGGCTTCGGCCAACCACCGGAGGACACCATGGATCTCGCTCCCGCTCGCCTCGCGAAGGCGGCCGTCGTCTCGGCCGTCACGCTCGCTCTCGCGTCGTCCCTGAGCGGGTGCGCCTCACCCATCACGATCGTCGGACCCGTCGCGAGTCCGTCCCCGTCACCCTCGGCCTCGGCCTCCCCGACCCCGAGTCCGACCCCCTCGGAGCCGCCCGTCGAGGCGAGCCCCTCACCGACGCCCTCGCCCTCGGCCTCGGCGAGCGCGCCATGGGCTCCCGTCGCGGTCGGATGTCTCGATCTCGTGTCTCTCGACACCATGTACCAGTTCGACCCCAACTTCGCCCTGCAACCCGACGCCTCACCCGCCGGCGGGTCGCCGCAGGCCACCGCTGCCTCGAACGGCGGAGTGTATTGCGGTTGGGTGCAGTCGACGAGTGGCGCCCTCATCGAGATCTCTGCGGCGTCGCCCGATGCGGCAGCCGTTGCCGAGCTCGAGTCGCGCGCCGGCGATCCCGTCGGCGAGGGCACCTACTTCTCGGTCGTCGACGGCGCGGGTGTCGTGCAGGTCTTCACAGGCGGCTCGTGGGCCGTGCTCTCGTCAAGCTACTTCGGCTCGGTCGCCGACGCGCAACCGCTCACCGATTCGGTCGTCGCCGGGCTCGGGTAGAAGCGCCCCGACTCGAAGCGACCCGATCCCGCCGTCGCGTCAGCCGAGCTGCACGAGGGATCGCACGTCGTCGACCGGTAGCTCGTCGGCGACGGCGAGCACCGTCATCTCGGTGAGATAGAGATCGGCCCAGTGGTTGGTGAGGAACGCCGTGTCTGCCGCATCGCGGCCGGTCGAGATGCGCACGAGACTCTGCCTGGGCGCGAGAGCGGTTGCGTCGACGATGTTCCAGCGACCGTCGACGTAGGCCTCGCACACCGCGTGGAAGTCCATCGGGTCGAGACCCGGGGCGTACACCGCGACCATGCGGGCGGGGATGTCGAGCGCGCGCAAGAGGGCGATCACGAGATGGGCGTAGTCGCGGCACACCCCGCGGCGGGCGAGCAGCGTCTGCTCGGCGCCATCCGTCGGGAGGCTCGATCCGGGAACGTAGCGGAGGCGGCTGCCCACCCACGACCCGACGGCGTCGAGCAGCGCGAGCCCCGAGAGGCCGGCGAACTCCGACCTCGCGGTCGGGGTGAGGCTGTCCGACTCGCAATAGCGACTCGGGCGCAAGTAGACGATCTGGTCGAGCTCGCTCTCGTCACTCAGCCCCGACGTTGTCGGATCCGGCGCTCCCGTCGTCTCGGCGCGATAGTCGACCGTCATGGTGCCGGCGTCGGCGACGAGTCGGTGCAGCCTCGTGCCGTGGCGGTCGACGATCTCGGTCGGCTCGACACGGCGACCGTCGAGAACGATGTCGAGGCTCTCGCTCGACAGGGTGTTGGTCTGCGCTACGGCGAGACTGAACACCATGTTGGTGCGCCCGCGGATGTCGAGCTGGAGGTGGGCGGAGACAGAGCGCAACATGGTCCGATAGTGCCACGAGATCGTGTCGGCCTCGTTACGTCGGCGGGAGCCGGACACTCTGTCCGGGCGCGCCGTTACGAGCACCATCGCGCGGGCGGTCGGGCCGCGCGCGGGCTGGTAACCTGTATCTCGCTCCGGGCCCCCATAGCTCAGGGGATAGAGCACTGCCCTCCGGAGGCAGGGGCGGAGGTTCGAATCCTCCTGGGGGCACACTATGCGCACTCGCGCCACGTCAGCCGAGCTGCGGTGAGCACTCCCATCGGCCCTGGTCTGACGCCCGTCAGGCCGTGGACGGTCGGCGCGGGTCGCCGTAACGCGAGCGCCAGGCATCCCGGTGTGCGGTGACAGTCTCGACGACGCGCGTCGGCGGGCCTGCGAACAGCATGGGTGAGAATGTGAGGTCGAAGCCCCCCGACTGTTCTCGCGCCCACGCGAGCTGCGCGGCCATCCCCTCGCTCGCATCGGGAAGCGACCCGAGCGCGCCGGAACCGCGACCGCGCGCGAACGACCGTGACGCGACTCCGAAGAGGCGCGCGCCCGAGGAGAAACGCAGCGCCCGCGTGACCTCGGCCTCGCTGAGCGAATCGATGTAGGCGTCGGGAGAGCTGAGGCGGATGCCGATGACCGTCGTGCCCGCGGTCGAGCCGAGCCCGACGTCGTCGACATCAGACCACGGCACGAATCCTCCCGACACGGGGCGCAGCCCGTCGGGTGTGAGCGTCAGAACGGTTCTCCGCCGCACAGACTGCACGCCGAGTGCGAGCCCGCCGAGCCCGAAGAACACAATCGCGGCGGCTGCGGCGACGATCTCGACGATCCCCGGGTCGGCTCGCAGGATCGCGAATCCGATCAGCACGAACACCCCGCACACGACGAGCATGAGTGCTGTCTTCAGCCACGACCCCCCGAGGGTCACCGTGGGAAGCTCGGCGGAATCACGATCGTCGCGGGCGAAACTCATGATGGAGGTCTCTCACTCTGCCCCTCACGCTGGTCTGCGGGCGGATCATGGGCGTCGGTGACCCACTATGGCATCCCCGCGTGCACCGCTCGGGTCAGCGCGCTTCGATCACGCGAGCCGAGACCACGATGACGACCTCGTCGCGATTCGTGTGCACGAGGGACGCGAGCCGGCCGAGCTCGGCGGCGACCGCCGCGAGCACGGCCGGGGCCGGCGTGAGGATGTCGGTCGCCACGTGCGCGGTGAGGGTGACGGACCCGGGCGCGCGCGCGACGTCGATGAGCCCGGGTGGGCCGGGCGCATCCGTCGTCACCGCATCCACGACGACCGCGAGGGGCGTGCGCGCCGCGAAGACGTCGACGACGCCGGGAACCTCGCGGACGGCCGCCGTCAGTCGCCTCGAGAGGTCGTCGCTCACGATGCCCCTCCCGCGTAGATGTCGTCGATGACGACGTCGATCGACTCGACCGTCAACTCGGTGTGCTCGGCGAGTGCCGCCCCGACGAGACCGCGCAATCGCTCGGCGACCGCGTCGAGATTCGATCCGAACCTCGCCGCCGCCGTCACCGTGACCGCGACCGGGGCCCCGGGTGTCGTGACGTCACCGTCGAACCTCGTCGAACCGAGGATGACACCGTCGGTCGAATCACCCACACGACGGATGAGTCCCTGCACCGCGGCTTCCGTCACCGTCAACCGAACCGTCGCGTCCGGGTGACCGACAGGGATCTCCCGACCACCCGAGACCTCCCCCCTGATCGAGTCGAGCAGCCCCGAGATCCACGTGTCGTCACGATGCGGATCGGCGACGGCATCCCGCTCGAGCGATGCCCACGCCGCCGCGTGGACGCTCTCGAGGGCGTTGAGGGCGAGTCGGCACTCCGGCGAGGCCTCGATCGCCGCATCGCGCGGAGTGCGGCCCCGGAGCAGATAGTCGCTCAGGTCGTCGAGGCTGTAGCCGTCGATCGACTCGTCGGGCTCGGGAGAGACATCGCTCGCGGTCTCGTCGTTCGAGGCCTGGTCGTTCGTGATTCGGTCGTCGGAGGGTGTCATCGCCATGCCTCCATCTCGTGAAGCAGAAACTTGCGCGCTCGAGCGATAGATCCCCGCACCGTCGAGACCGAGAGACCGAGCGCCTCCGCGATCTCGGCGTACGAGTGTCCGCCGGTCTCGCGGAGCAGCCAACACTGTCGCTGCTCGGTGGGGAGCTTGTCCAGTGCGAGCCAGACGGCGTCGAGCTGCAACCTAGCCTCGACCACGCGCTCGGGACCGTGCGCGTGCGACGTCGTCGGAGTCCACGCCCCGATCGAGTCGTGGTCGCGACGGGAGCGCAACCGATCCATGCTCTTGTTGCTCACGATCGTCATGAGCCAGCCGCGCACCTGACCAGGCGACTCCAGATCGCCGAGCCGCCTCCAGGCGGTCAGGAAGGCGTCCTGCACGATGTCGTCTGCTTCGGGATCCCCCGCGAGAAGTCGGGCGGCGTAGGCCCTCATGAGGGGTCCGTGGCGCCGAGCGAGCACCTCGAAGGCGTCGATGTCCCCGTCTCGGGCCCGAGCAACGAGGGTCGCATCGCCCGCGTCGACGAGAGGGTCGGAATGGCTCACGACGACCTCCTCTCGAGACATCGAGGCGGGTCACCTCGGTCTCCCCTGGGTACCACGAGCCGTCGCGGGGGGACGCGGCGCTGGCCGATTGTCGAAGACGCCTCGAGAGGGCGACGGATGCCTCTGGCCCTCGTTTTGGGGGTCGGCCGCGGCCTTCTCCGGCCCAACCCTTCTCACGACGGCGACGAAACAGATACGACGACTGAGGGATTTTGTGACATCCGTGGGGCTCGACTCGTCCTACTAGTGGCGCCCTCGTGTTCTCACCCGAGCGGACAGGGGCGCTGGGAAAGAAGGAAAGCAATGTCACAGCACACACCACAGCCGTCACGAGCGGCCCGATGACCGCCCTGGCCGGACCGAACAGGTCTGCAGACGAGGTCGGCACCGTCGAATCGAACGACGTCGCGTCGGAGATCGCCCGAGCCCGCTACCACCGGTTCGAGTCGACGTCGACCGACTTCGACGAAGCCTGCGCGAGCTACGAGTCGATCTTCACCGGTCGGCACTTCCGAGGGTCACCCGTCGACGGCGCGTTCGCCTTCCGCTACGCCTCGATGGGCGACGCGAACATGACGCTCCGCACGTCGACCTTCCCGGGGCAGCTCCGAGGAGAGATCCCGCACCTCGCCGACTACGTCGTGACGTGGTTCCGCGAGGGACTCAGTCACGTGTCCCACCGGCACGGCGACCACGCGAGCTCGAGATCCGACCCGTTCCTGCTCCCGACGGAGCGGCCGTTCGACTTCGAGTTCTCGCCCCACCGGGTGAATCTCATCCACGTGACGCCGTCGTTCCTCGAAGACACCGCGACCGAGCGCCACGGTGGTCCGTCGCAAGCGATCGTCTTCGATCACACGGTGCATCCGACGGAATCGGCGGTGCAGTCCTGGCGACGAGACCTCGGAGGGGCGATGTCGTCGCTCGCGAGCGCCGCGTCCTCACCGCTCCTGAGACTGTCGGCACAGCTCGCGCTCGTGCGATCGATACTGACCCTCTTCCCCTGGCGCGCGATGGAGATCCCTCAGGCCATCAGAACGTGGCGCACCGCACGCGTGCGTGACGCCGTCGAGTTCATCCACGAGCACGCGCACGAACCGATCAGTCCCGCGGACATCGCCCGCGCGGCTCACGTTCACACGCGCACTCTGCAGATGGCCATGTCGACCCATCTGGGGGTGTCTCCCGCGGCATACGTGAGGCAGGTCCGCCTCGACCGCGTGCGCACCGAACTCGCGGAATCCGCCCCTCGGGACACCTTCGTCTCCGATGTCGCCGCCCGTTGGGGCTTCGGCAACCTCGGCCGTTTCTCGGCGGCATACGTGACGCGATTCGGGGAGTACCCCCGCACGACCCTGGCCCGATGAGGCGCCTGCTGGCTGCTGTCCGTTTAGTGAGCAGACAGATCAGAACAACTGGCAGAAACCTGAATGGCCGTGACAGTTTGACTTCCCGCAGCGTCTCACCTGTGTGACCCGATGCGGGCACCCGGGCCTCTCGGCCCCCCAACCACAAACAAGGAGAATCACATGAGCAACATCGCCAGCACCACCCCCTCGGCCAAGGCCTCGTCCTCCGCGTCGAGCCACGCGACCGGCAAGAACACGATCGCCGACGGCGTCGTCTCGAAGGTCGCCGGCATCGCGGCCCGCGAGGTTCGCGGAGTGCACGACCTCGGAAACGGCGCCGCCCGCGCCATCGGAGCGATCCGCAACGCCATCAACCAGCAGGACCGTGGCCAGGGCGTCTCTGTCGAGGTCGGCGAGAAGCAGGTCGCTGCCGACATCACGATCGTCGCCGAGTACCCCGTCGAGCTGCAGAAGGTCGCCGACGACGTTCGCTCGGCCGTGACCGACGCGATCTCGCAGGTCGTCGGCATGGAGGTCACCGAGGTCAACGTGACCGTCTCCGACGTCTACATCCCGTCGGACGACAACGACGACAACGACGAGAGCCGCGTTCAGTGACCCCGACGACGACAGGAATGGCCATCGGCGCGATCCTCGCGCTCACGGCGGTCGCCTTCGACTTCGGAGCCCTGCTCCTCGTCGCCTTCTTCATCGCTGTCGGCTACGGCATCGGGCGATTCGTCGAAGGAAAGCTCGACGTCCGCGGCCTCGCAGACGCGTTCCGCGGCCGGCGGTCGTCGTGAGCGCGGCGGTGATGGCCGAGCGCACGCTTCACGGCCGCAACACGATCGCTCCGCGCGCAGTGCGTCGCGTCGTGTCGGCCGTCACCGCGGATGCTCTGGAGGTCACGGCGTCCGATGTGTCGGTCGACGTGACCGACGGCTACGGCTCCATCACGGTGGTCGCGAAGACCGCCGTGCGCGTCACGCCGCTCGGCGTCGAGACACGCTCCGCGGGCACGCTCGTCGAGCGCCTCGCCTCCGCTCAGTCCACCATCCGTCAGCGGGTGCTCGACCTCACCGGATCGACCGTCGAACGCGTCGATCTGCGGGTCACGTCCGCTGACATCCGAACCCGAAAGCGAGTGTCATGAGCACACCAGCGCTCTACCGTCGCGTCGTACGGAGGGAGACACACTCCTCCCGATCGACGTCCGCCATCACGCTCGCGGTGGTCCTGATCGTCGTGCTCGCGTGGCTCGGTACCGAGTCGGTGCTCGCCGCGCTCGGCCAGGCCCCACTGCTCGTCGCCCCGAGCGACGCGGCCGCGGCTGTTCTCGGCGCGGCGTCGGCACCCGCGGGGATCCTCACCGCGGGAGCGATCGTCGTGGCGCTCATCGGGCTCGTGCTCGTCATCCTCGCCATCTCTCCCGGGCGACGCGGCCGTCGCAGCGCGTCGATCGACCGCACCGCGGCCGTCATCGACGACCGCGTCATCGCTCGCTCGCTCGCTCGCACGGCGAGCTACGCGGGCGAGGTCGACCCCTCGCAGGTGAGCGTGAGCGTCGGAAAACGACGCGCGGTCGTCGAGATCGCGCCGACATCCGGTCGACGAGGGGATCGCGCCGCGGTCGATGAGGCGGTGCGTCGGGAGCTGGCGTCGTATGACTACTCCCCCGCCCTCCGTCACACCGTCAAAATCGCAGCGAAAGGCAAGGTGAGGTCGTGAACAACACCAATAGAGCACTGAACCGCATCGTGCTCCTGCTCGTCGGGCTCATCTTGCTCGCCGCGGGTGCCGCGGTCGCCGTCGGGGCACTGTGGCCCGGCGTGCTCGAGACCGTGTCTTCGGCCTCGAGCAACGCGGCCGAGCCGGTGTCCGCCGCACTCGGCGGTGACCAACTGTGGATCCTCTGGGTCGTCGCTGTTGCGAGTCTCGTCCTGATCGTGGTGCTCGCGTGGTTCGCCCTGCGTCAGGGCCACGGCTCGACGTCGACGCTGCTGCAGCTCGACGAAGGAAGCGGACAGGGTTCGCCGACCGGTGGCCGTGTGGTCGTCGACGCGAAGGTGGCCGAGCAAGTGCTCGAGGAAGCCCTGTCGCAGAACCCCGGCCTCGCCGCGGTCGACGTGACGGCCTTCGATGTGCGGGGCACCACGGTTCTGCGCATCTCTTCGGACGCTCGTCGTGGGGTGTCTCCCGTCGACATCCGTCGCAGCGTCGACGACACCGTGAAGAAGTGGGACGAACTGCTGGGAACTCAGATCCCCGTCGTCATCGAGATCAACGGGGGCCTTCGCACCCGTCTGGCCTCGCCCACCCGACTGGCCTGATCGACACAGCGACAGCGACAGCAACACCGCGTGGCCCTCGACCTCGACCGAGGCGGGGGCCACGCGTCGTGACGGCGACGCCGCCCCGAATCACCACCTTCTGTTCATCCTGAAAGGACGACCCTCATGACCGACTCACGACACCGCGTCACCCCCATCGACCTCGGCCCTGCCGGCTCAGCCGACAGCGTCTCGCCCCAGCTCGCGCTCGAGCGCGCGATCGCCGTGACCGTGCTCGGCACGACGGGCGTGTACACCCTCGGAACCCCCTTCGCCCGTTTCGCCGGCTCACTCGCCGGTCGCGTCGGGGCTGACACCATCGCGGGAGTGCGCACCTCGACTGACAAGACGGGCACGGTCGTCGACGTCGCGATCGTCGCCGAATATCCCGCGAACGTCACCGAGCTCGCCGACACCGTGCGCACCCAGATCGAGCACACCGTGCGCCAGACCGAGGGCGATCACGTCACCGTCAACGTCGAGGTGACCGACGTGCACGGACCCTTCGACCCCATCGAGACCGATGAAGACCCCGAGGCCGAGGCGGCTGACACGGAAAAGACCGACACGGAGAAGACCGACGCAGACTCGACCTCCGCCGACGAGCAGGATCGCGATTCTGCCGACGAGGCGCAGGATGTCGACTCGCGCGAGGCACCCGCGGAGGACGTCTCGATCACCACGGGAGGGGCAACCGCCACGGATTCCCCTGTCGACGCCGATGCCGTGGTCACGACCGATGCCGACGGCCGGGCGCACATCGACATCGTCGTCGTGACCGATCCCGACTCCACGGCCGACGCCGACGTCGACGCCGATGTGGCTCCCGAGCGCGGGAGAACCGACTGATGGTCGGTAGGCGCACGTCGACCGTCAGCAGACCGAGACCTCGGGCGGTGTGGGCGGCGATCGTCACCTCGACGATCGTGTGCGGCCTCATCGTGCTCGGCGTGCTCCTCCCGATCCTCGGTCTCATCGGCGCCGCCGACGCGGGAACGGCGGGAGCATTCGATGTCCCCGTCGGTCAGATCGCCGGAGCGATCGCCATCGGGTACCTGCTCGCCCTCGTGCTGCTCCTCCTTACCCTGCGAACCCGCAACGGAGCGATCGCGTGGGTGCTCGGGGTCGCCGCCGTGATCTCGACCCTCGTCGTATCGCTCTGGCCCCTCGCCGCCGCCGCGATGTCGGGAACCGAGCAAGTGAGCGGTCTCATCCCCTCGATCCAGAACCTCCTCGAGCAGATCCCCGGCAACTGACCCTGCGCACGCGACATACCGCCGTCAGGACAGGATCCGGCGGCGTCAGCCCGCCCTCGTGCGAACCCAGCGGACTCCGTCCCAGCGGATCGCGCCGCCCGCGGCGAAGGCGTCGATCCACCCTGACATCGGCCACACACCCCATCGCTCGGCGAAGAGGTGACCGTTGCGCAGGATGTCGTCGAGGTGTTGCCACGGGGGCGAGGATGTGGCGTGGTACTGGTGGAGGGCGTGCGCTCCCCCGACCCAGTGCAGCGGGATGCCTGCAGCCCGCGCGCGATATGCGAAATCGGTGTCTTCGCCGCCGTAGCCCTCGAACGCGGCGTCGAAGCCTCCGATGCGCTCCCACGTCGCCACGGTGAGAGCGAACGAGAGCGACCAGAAGAGGTCGTACTCCCGCGCGGTCGCCACCGACAACTCCCCGGAACGCGGGTCGGGCCGCGCAGGGTGGGGAGCGACGAGAGCGGGCATCTCGGCGACCGTGTCGGGCGTCGTCCCCTCGGCGAGATAGCTCACCGGCCCACACAGGAGTCCCGTGGCCGGCTCGCCCGCCGCCTGCTCGTATCGCGTGAACAGGTCGGGAAGCGGGAGACAGTCGGCGTCGAGGAAGACGAGGAGCTCCGCGCCGCGATCGCGCGCGGCATCCGCTCCGGCGTTCCGGGCCGACGCGAGACGGAGTCCGTCGACTCCCGGGGCGTGGTGGATGAGGTGCGCCGACGACGAGAGCTGCGGTCGGGGTGTCGTGTCATCGAGCCAGACGATGATGCGATCCGCTCGAGGGTCGACGATCTCCGCGAACCGCTGCTGACGTTCGACGTGCGCCCGACGGCTCTCCGACGCGAGGGTGACGAGCGCGCGCTTCACGAGGCAACGCCAGTCACGACGTCGGCGGCACGCTGGGCCGCACCCGAGGTGCCCCACTCGCTCCATCGCGGTTCGAGCGCGGAGGCGGCGACGAGGAGCGAGCGCCATTCCGGGCCAGACGGCCACGAGGCGGCGACGACCGCGAGCCCGCGTTTCTCGAGCACCGTCGCCGTGGCGCGCTGCTCGTCGAACGGTCGTTCCTGAGGGATGACGATCGCCGCCGCCCCGGCGGCCGCGATGTCGGCGACGCTGTTCTGCCCCGCCGCGGTGACGACCACCTCCGCACTCCGCAGAAGAGACCACGGGTCGTCGACCTCCGTGCCCGCGACGAAACCGACGCTGCGCCACCGGAGGTGCGGCACCTCGGCTTCGAGCGCAGCCCACTGTTCCGCGGCGGGCAGCGGCGAGGTGAGGCTCCCGAGAACCACGCCACCCGATCTCGACGGGCTCGCCGCGGTGCGGTCACTGTCGGCACGGTCGCCGTATCTGGAGATCCCCCCCACCTCGCGCACCCGGTCTCGAGCAGCCGCGAACGGCGCGAGGTCGTGAGTGCCCGGAGCCCACGGACAGAGGATGACGTCGGCGAGCGAGTAGGCGAGACGGTGCGGCTCGTCGGTGCGCGCGCCGGGCTGAGCGACGACGATCGTGGGGATGCCGAGCAGCCGCACGAGGAGGGCGACCTCGACCGAGACGTCCACGACGAAACGGTCGAGACCGTGGGCCACCGAGTGCTCGACGATCGACGCGAGCCTCCCCGCGTGGCCGGGGTGGGCGACCGGCGCCCAGTGCAGCGCGCCGTTCGCGGTCGGGTTCGCTTCTGCGGGATCGCGAGGCGCGCCCTCCGGGCTCTCGACGACGTCCGAATCGCTCGGCAGCTGGACCCACCGGGTGCGGGGTGGCAGATCGCGCGGGGCGGTGAGCGAACTGAAGACCCACACCTCGTGGTCGAGGTGGGGGCGGATCGCGAGGAACCGCGTGATGTGGCCTCGACCCGCGTGGTGGATGTACCAGCCGAGCCGCGTCATATCGCCGCGTCGATCGGCTCGGCGTCGGCGCTCGACGCGATCGCGCGATGGAAGTGGTGCTCGACGCGCGAGACGTGGTGCACGACCGCGAACCGCCGGGCGGCCTCCGATCGCGTGCGCCGACGATCCCGATACCCGTTGTGGTGGTCGAGAAGGTCTCTCGCGGCCGACGCGAGGGCGTCGAGATCGTTGGGGGGAACGAGACGTGCTCCCGAATTGTTGCCGACGACCTCGCCGACGCCCCCGACGTGGAAAGCCGCCACCGGGGTCCCCGTCGAGAGCGCTTCGGCGATCACGAGGCCGAACGGCTCCTCCCACACGGGCGTGACGAGCGCGCATCCGCTCGATCCGACGAGCTCGGCGAGTTCGCGCATCCGCAGGGGGCCGACGTATCGCGCGTCGTCGTCGAGCAGAGGGGCGACAGAGGTCGCGAAGTAGTCGGAGTCGCCCACCCTGCCGGCGATGACGATGCGGGCACCCGCAGCGCGGGCGGCCAGTATCGCGAGGTGCGGTGCCTTCTCGGGCACGATGCGCCCGAACCACACGATGTCTGTTCCCCCGCGACCGAATCGCCACATCGTCGTGTCGACGGCGTTGTGCAGCAGGTCGGATGCGAGACCCGCACTCTGCCACTCGTGCTGAGTGTGCCGGCTCACCGACACGAAACGACTGCCCGCCGACCGCCCGGCCTCGCGCCACCCGTCGAGCATGCTCGGAAGCGGCGGGGTGTGCAGAGTCGTGAGCATGGGGATGCCGAGGCCTGGGGCACGCGCGAGGGGCGCCCCGTGGAGGTTGTGGTTGTCGATCACGTCGACGACGTCGCGGCGGGCGGCGAACCAGTCGAGCGCGCGGTCGAGGAACTCCACCGCGACCGGGAGATGACCGGGAGGGAAGGTGCTGTCGGAGGCGAGAGCGGGGTCGGCCCAGACCACGGGAGGGAGCGCGAGCTCCGGGTGCGGTGCGGGAACCGAACCCTCGACGGCCGTGAGCACGACACGGTGGCCGCGAGCGCGCAGCATCCGCACCCTGTCGAAGAGCGCGGCTTCGAGCCCTCCCGCGTGCGGTTCGCCGAGCGCGTGGCGGAACGGAGCGATCATGCCGATGGTGAGCGGGCGGGATGCTCTCGCGTCGCGCACCGGCAGGACCGCCGTCACTGCAGACGCCGCTCGGAGGCGGGTCGCGCAGCGACGGCGCGCTCGTAGACGGCACGGTGCTCCCGGGCGATACGCCGCCGTGCCGCGCGGCGCTCGATCCGGCGCGAGTGCACGAGCTCGAGCCGTGCCTGCGACCCCGCCGCGGTGTGCGGAGCAGCGACGGCGACCTCGAGCGCGGCGGCGAGCGACACGGGGTCGTCGAGATCGACGGCGACGAAGTTGTCTGGATGCTGTTCGCTGAGGAAGCCGATGTCTGCTCCCACGACGGGGACCCCGAGGTCGAAGCACAGCTCGACCCAACCGGAGTGGGTGCCGTGACGGTAGGGAAGGAGCGCGACATCCGACTCCGACACCGTCATCTCGAGTTCGGAGTCGTCGAGCCTGTCGCGCTCGCGGAGGATGATGCGCGGCGACGCCTCCGCGATGCGGCGCACCTCGTCGCGAGCGGCCTCGTCGCGTACTCGCGCGTTGAGGTCGACTCGAGCCTCGACGTCGATGCCCCGTCCGGCGAGGATCTCGAGCGCGACGGTGAGAGCACCGACGGTCTCGACCCCGGCGATGTTCGGTCGCAGGTCGCGCAAGTGCACCCCGACGACCGCGGCACGCGAGAGCGACTCCGCCGCGACCCGACTCGAGACCACGGCCTCATCGCGGTCGACCGGCGCGATGTGCGGATGCGCGATCACGGTCGCGGACCGCCCCCACGTCGCGGAGACGTGCGCCGCCGCACCCGCGGTGAGGGTGATGAGCTCGTCGGCCCGCGAGACGACGAGCGCGATCTGCTCGTCGTGGCGACTCTGGTCGTCGAGTTGGGGGTTGATCAGGTCGTGGAGGGTGAAGACGAGGGGTCGCCCCGCCCGCTCGAGGGCGTCGAGGGCCTCGCTGAGTTCGGCTGTCTCGAACGACTCCATTCCGAAGTGCACGTGCAGCACGTCGAACTCCGCAGCGTGCTGCGAGATCCATCCGGCCGTGAGCATCGCGGGGGGCCACCATCGACCCGACGCGCCGCCGACGGGAGGCGGATCGGGCAGGTGCACGACATCGGTCTCCCCAGGGTCGCGAGTGTTCTCGACGTAGGGGTGCGACGCCGGCACGCACGCGATCGTCAGCGCACGGGTGCGTAAGGTGTTTTCGGACACGGATCTCCAACAGGACGTCAACTCGAGAGCCGGGGCAACTCACCGCCAGACGGACTGCGACCCGTCAGGGCGCGACGGGCTGGGAGACACGTCGTCATGCGAATATAACCCCGACGGACGACACCGACGCACGCGAATCCGGGCGCTGCCGGCGACTCACCCCACCGAGAGGAACGACGTGATCGACGAAGCGGCCGACGGCGCTCGTCGGCGACACTACGGATCGTTCTACGGCCTCACCCCGGCGCCCGAGTCCCTCGCGATCGTCATGGGCAATTGCCAAGCCGAATCGCTGCGCATCACCCTCGAGGGAGACGACCTGGCGACCGTGCGCATCCCCGCCGTGCACGAGCTCACGAGCGACGACCTGCCTCACCTCGAGCGCCTGCTCCCCCGCGTGAGCCTCCTCGTGACCCAACCGATCCGCGACGGTTATCACGACCTCCCCCTCGGAGGGGCGGAGATGATCGCCCGCTTGCCGCGAGGTGCCCGCCACGCGATCGTTCCCACCATCAGGCACACCGCCCTCTACCCCGCTCACGTCATCGTGCGTGATCACTCGCGCCCGCTCGCCGACCCCCCGATCGTCGTCTATCACGACCTCCGCGAACTCGCGCGAGCGGCGGGCACCCCCGTGCGCGTGGACACCGAGGCCATCCGCGCGATCGCGGCGCGGTCGAGCGACGAGTTGCGTCGTCGGGAGAGCCTGCACGGGGCGATCCCGGTCTCCGACCTCGTCGACCCTCCGAGATTCGACACCATGCGCACGATCAACCACCCCGGCAATCCCGTCTTCTCGGCGCTCGCCGTGCGCGTGCGGGAGTCGGTCGGCCTCGCCCCGGTCGCCGCAGACCCGGGTCGTCCCCTGCTCGACTCGGTGCACGCCCCGCGCGACCTCGAGGTCATCGAGACGTGGGGGCTCGACGACGCGCCGACGGATCACTGGGTCGTCGACGGCGAGGTCATCCCCCGCGACACGGTCCTGAGCGCGCACCGCGAGTGGTACCGCGAGCACCCCGAGACGGTCTCGTTCGCCGTGCGCCGCCACGCCGAGACACTGCGGATGATGCAGTCATGAATTCTCCGCTCCGGATCGGGCTCATCGTGCACGCCGACCGACAGCACGGCGTCGCACAGTACGCGCGCGCTCTCGCCGACCGAGTGGTGGCGGCGAGCGCGCACGCGGACACCGCGACCGCGACCGTTCTCGAGAGGGGCGGCTCCGAGGCCTCCGACCTCCGCGACGACACCGACCCGACCCCCGTGCACGCGCACTTCACCGACCGGTTGTGGGGCCCGAACCCGGGCGACGCCGCGGCTGCGATCGAGCGGATCGCGCGGCGCACGACGTGCACCGTCACACTCCACGACGTGCCTCAGCCGTCCGACGGCCGATCCCTCGAGGCGCGCATCGCGGGATATCAGCGCGTCGTCGACGCGGCCGCGGGCATCGTCGTCAACAGCGAACACGAGCGACTCCTGCTCGCCGATGTCATCGATCTCGGCGACACGCCCGTGACCGTGATCCCCCTGCCTGTCGAGGTCGCTCACGAATCTGCGGGCGACCCCGCCCCCTCGCTCGCGGACGCAGCGGTGATCGACCCCGCCGTCGCCATCCTCGGCTTCTTCTACCCCGGCAAGGGACACCGCGAAGTCGTCGATGCCGTCGCCGCTGCGCGCGTCGACGCTCCCGTTCGCGCGCTCGGCCGGGTCTCCGACGGCCACGAGGCAGACCTCGCCGAACTCGAGTCGCACGCTCGAGCGCTCGGGGTCGACTTCGCCGTGACGGGCTATCTCGACTCCGATGAACTCGTGCGGCAGTGCCGTCGGGTCGCGGTACCGGTCATCGCGCACACGCACTTCTCGGCGTCCGGCTCGATGGCGACCTGGATCGGCGCCGGACGTCGACCGATCGTCGTCGAGAGCCGATACGCGCGGGAGATGGAGCACTTGCGCCCCGGAACCCTCACGATCGTGAGCGCCGCGGATCTCGGGGCGGCCGTCGCGCGCGCGATCTCCGACCCCGTGTCGACCCGAGTCGCCGCGGATGCCGACACCCGCCCCCACCCCGACGACACCGTCGCCGCCTACCGCGCGTGGTGGGCCGAGGTCGCGTCGTGACCGCGCCCCCCTACGGCGTCTCAGTCGCGGGGAACGCCTGGAACACGCTCGACGGCGAGGGTCGCGACACTCCCGTGACGGTCACGGTCGTCGTCGCGCACTTCGAGCAACCGGTCCAGCTCCGTCGGGTTCTCCTCGCCCTCGACAGGCAGTCGCACCCCGCAGACCACCTCGAGATCATCGTCGTCGACGACGGTTCCGCCGTCGCCCCGACCGTGCCGCCGCACGTCACCCTCGTGCGCCAAGCCGACGAGGGGTTCCGTCTCGCGGCGGCTCGCAATCGCGGCATCGAGGCGGCGACGGGCGACGTGCTGCTCTTCCTCGACGCCGACACCGTGCCCGAACCCGCCTACGTGGAGCGGATGGCGCGGCTCCCCTCGCTCGCCCCCGAAGCGGTCGTCGTCGGCACGCGCCTTCACGCCGACCTCAGCGACGTGCCGATCGACGCGCCCATCGAGGTGCACGCCCCGCGGCACCGCCTGCCCGACCCCGACTGGTTGCGTGACGAATACCGCCGTTCCGACGACCTCCTGCACGCCGACGATCGCTCCTACCGTCACCTGATCGGCGCCGTGCTCGCGTGCAGTCGCTGGTTCGCTCTCGAGGTCGGGGGCTTCGACGAGTCGTTCACGACCTACGGCGGCGAGGACTGGGAGTGGGCGTGGCGGTGCTGGATCGCCGGGGCGATCTTCGCGCACGCGCCCGGCGCCGTGGCATGGCACGACGGCGCCGACTGGAGCGGGCGCGCGAGCGACCCCGACGACAAGTCGCGCGAGACCCACACTCTCGCGCACCTCATCCCGGTGCGAGGTTCACGGCCGCACGGTCTGCTCCTCGGGTCGAGCGACACCCTCGTCGTCGTCGACAGCGGGATGACGGCGTCGCACGCCCTCATCACGGTCGACAGCGTTCTGAGGGCGGCGCCGTTCGCGCACGTTCGAGTGTCCAGGGATCACGAGCGGCTCTTCGCGGCCGACCCGCGGGTCTCGTTCGGTGAGGCGGTCGACCCCTCGCGCGCTGCACTCGAGGGGTATCGCGTGCGAGTCGACATCGCCGTTCCCTGCCGGATCGCGCCTCCCGGAACAGGCGGCTCCACCGCTTTCGGGCGCATCATCGAGACCATCGGCACCGGCACGACCGGACGAGTGACCCTCGCCGACGACGACGGCGCCCTCGTCGTCATCCGGTCGGCGCGTGCCGCCGCGAGAGAAGCGCGGTGGCCGACGCCGTTCTTCGAGCACACCGTCGAATCCGCGGCATCCGTCGTCCGTCGCCTCCGCGGTGACGAGAGCGTCGCGGCCCACTACGGCGATTGGCTCTGACCCGGGCCCGGAACGACGCGCGTGTGACAATGACGGCATGCGCTCCGTGCTGCTCGTCCTGCTCGCCGCAGCTCTCTTCGGAACCACGGGAACGGCGCAGGCGCTCGGCGCACCGGATGCCGACCCGGTCTCGGTCGGTGCGGCACGGTTGCTCCTCGGCGGCACCGCCCTCGCGCTCGTCGCAGTCCTCTCGTCTCGCCGCCGACCGCCCCACACCGCCCCGGGCTCGGCGAGCGGTGTGGGGCACACCACCGTCGTCGTCGTGGGTGCGCTCGCCGTCGTCGCCTATCAGCCGACGTTCTTCGCGGGCGTCGACCGCAACGGTGTCGCGGTCGGCACCCTCATCGCCCTCGGAACCGCTCCGCTCGCGACCGGCGCCCTCAGCTGGGCGACGACCCGCGCCTTCCCCGGCGTTCGCTGGTCCGTCGCGACCCTGCTCTCGGTCGCGGGGCTCGTGTGGCTCACGGGCGCCGGGCCGGGCACTCGAGAGGGCGTGGATGCCGTCGGTCTCGCGGCATCCCTCTCCGCGGGTCTCTCCTACGCCGTGTACGCCGTCTGCTCCAAGCGACTACTCGACGACGGGTGGTCGCCGTCGAAGACGATGGGCACCCTCTTCGGCGCGGGAGCGCTCGGCACGATCCCCCTCGTGCTCTTCTCCGACACCACCTGGATCGTCACGGCCTCGGGCCTCACGACGGTGCTGTGGCTCGGTCTCGCGACAGTGTTGGTCGCCTACCTGCTCTTCGCGAGCGGACTCCGCGGGCTCACAGCACCCGTCGTCGCGACGCTCACCCTCGCCGAACCCCTCGTCGCGAGTGCGCTCGGAATCATCGTGCTCGGCGAGTCTCCGAGCCTCCGCGTCTGGATCGGCGTCGGGGTCATCGTCGCGGGCATGATCGTGCTCGTGGGCGGCTCTTCGCCTAGTAGCAGGTCGCGGCGCGGTCAAGGCCCCGGGGCGAACGAGGCCATCAACACCTATTGATCGCTCCGCTCTCCACAATGTCCTCCTTTTGGTGGACATCGAGAATGTAATTCCTCTAAAGTCCCAATTGGTCAACGAGGACCTCTCTAGTCCACCGATCGCACCCGAATAGATCGGTGAACTCGCCGGTCACTTTCCCGTTCCCCCCAGCGGGGAGGTGACCGGCACTCCTCACTCCCGCGAGCGACGATCCCGAACCGCGCGGCCCACCCGTCACGTGTCTTCTACTATCGAACTCGTGACCTCGCTCAACGATTCGTTCGCCCTCGTCTTCGAGGTCCTCACGTGGGTCGGACTCGGCGCGGGGGTCACGCTCCTGCTCATCGGCTACGGCATCCGCCTGTTCGCGGGGAGATTCGTCGAGACGTGGGGCGTCGTCATCGTCTCGCCGACCGAGCCCTCCGCTCTGTCGTTCCGATGGATGGACCTCGACCGCATTCTGCACTCCTCCCGCGTGCCCCCCGATGCGCCGGGTGAACCGCGCCTCGGAGACGAGGTCACGGTGCACTTCGACAAGCGGGACCCCGCGATCGCTCGACTCGACGACCCGCGCCTCGACGGACGCGGCGTGCGGATCGCGGGATGGCTTCTCGTCGCCATCGGCATCGTCAGTACGATCGTGCAGGTCGTCGCCGTGCTGCTCGAATAGCGATCGAGGCGCGCCCCCCAACCTTTCGTCGATCACACTCGTTCTAGTCGGTGAGGAGAGGGGTGCACGAGTGACGTCGTCGTGGGAAGGCGTCGCGACAACGCTCGTCGAGCGTCGCGGCACAGCGCTACTGCGCTACGCCCGTTTCGTGACGGGCGACGCCGAGAACGCAGGCGACCTCGTGCACGACGCCCTCGTCAAGACCTTCGGCCGGCTCTCCAACGGCTTCACGATCGAGGGCGCCGAAGCCTACGTGCGCCGAGCCATCCTGACCGCGCACATCGACGCCACGCGACGCCGCTCGAGGTGGCGGCGGATCGCGCACCTCACGATCGAGCCCGCGGTGGTCGATTCGAGCGACGCGGCGACCGGGTCGCGCCTCGATCTGTGGGCGCAGTTGCGCCGCCTGTCGCCGCGCGAGCGGGCCTGCCTCGTGCTGCGCTACTACGACGACTTGACCGTCGCCGCGATCGCCCGCGAGCTCGAGATCAGCGAGGGAACGGTCAAGAGATACCTGAGCGACGGCCTCGCGAAGCTCGCCGCGGCCCTGGGGGCCGACGACCCGACGTCGGCGTCACCGGTGTCGTCGCCATCACCGTCGGCACCGCCCGAACGAACCGAGGAGCACCATGGTCGATGAGATCCCGTCCGAGCGCGCACGAGACGTGCTCGACCGGCTCGGTTCCGAGGCGGACACCGATTCCGGCGGTAACGCCCGGTCACTCGACGGCGCGTCGATCGTGCGGGCGGCCCGGCGTCGACGGCGACCCAAGATCGCGGTGATCGCCGTCGCGTCGACAGCCGCCGCCGTCGGACTCGGCGTCGTCGCGGTGACGGGCATCGATTCCCTCCTCCCCGTGACCTCGAGTGACAGCGCCGTCTCGGGTCTCTCCGACGGCGCCGATGGGCCGGCCTTCGACGGGCCGGGCGTCGACGGGGAGGAATCGAACGAGGGCGAGTCGACTGGCGGCCGCGGACTGCCGTCGTGCGGCGAACCGATCGTCAGTCGAGCGCCGAGCCCGTCGGGACTCGTCGCGACCCCCGACTTCGTCGAGAGCGTCGATCTCTCGACCGACGCCCGAGACGGGGGTGTGCGCACCATCGACGGCGCAATCACTCTCGAGAACACCGGGTCGTCCCGCGTGTCGGGAGCAGTGTCCGCTCCCCCCGTCGTCACCCTCTCGCGCGACGGCATCGTGATCGCGCAGACCGACTCGGGCCAGGCGGTCGGGGTCGTCGAGTTTGACCTCTCCCCGGGTGAGACGATCTCCCTCGACGCCGCGCTCGGACTCACGGAGTGCGACGGGGATGGCGACACGCTCGGTGCCGGAAACGACGAGCTCGCCCCGATCCCACCCGGGCGCTACGACATCTCCGCGACGGTCGACATCGTCGCCGTCGCCGCCACCGAGGTCGGCGGGGTCGGCGACGGCGAGCTCGGCCAGGGTGCCGACGGATTCGTCGAAGGGCCGACCGTTCCGATCGTGCTCGACTGACAGTTCGGCGTCGCCACCCGGTGTTTCCCTGATGCGGATCACTAGAATCCGTTGCGGGCCGGTTCTCCCCCGCACTCTCGTGGCCCGCGACATCGAAAGGCACACCATGACCAAGCAGTCGATCTTCGGGCGCATCGCCCAACTCGCGAAGGCGAACATCAATGCCGTGCTCGACCAGGCCGAAGACCCCGCCCTCATGCTCGACCAGATGGTGCGCGACTACACGCGGAGCATCGCCGATGCCGAGGGTGCGATCGCGCAGACCATCGGCAACCTGCGCCTGCTCGAGCAGGATCACGCCGAGGATGTCTCCGCCGCCGCCGACTGGGGAACCAAGGCTCTCGCGGCGAGCCGCAAGGCCGACGAGTTGCGCTCGGGCGGCAAGACGGCCGACGCCGACAAGTTCGACAACCTCGCGAAGGTCGCGTTGAGCCGCCAGCTCGCCTCGGAGAAGGAGGCCCGCGACGCCGAACCTCAGATCGCCTCGCAGACGGCTGTCGTCGACCAGCTCAAGTCGGGGCTCGACGCGATGCGCGGCAAGCTCTCGCAGCTCACGTCGAAGCGCGACGAACTCATTGCGCGATCGAAGACCGTCGAAGCGCAGCGCCAGGTGCACGACGCCGTGAAGAGCATCGACCTTCTCGACCCGACGAGCGAGATCAGTCGGTTCGAAGACAAGATCCGTCGTGAGGAGGCCCGCATGCTCGGCGCTCAGGAGCTCAGCGCCTCGAGCCTCGACTCGCAATTCGAAGCTCTGGCGGCATCCGACGAGCAGATCGAGCTCGACGCGCGCCTCGCCGCCCTCAAGGCCGGCTCGCCGGCTCCCCGCGCCCTCGGCGCAGGCGAGTAGGGCACCCCATCGCCCGCGAGCTCACGGCGCAGACGAGCAGGATCGTCGGCGTCGACGTCGCGCGCGGCATCGCGGTGCTCGGCATGTTCGTCGCGCACGCGATTCCCCGTCCGACCGACGTCGAGCTGCTCGCCGACGGCCGTTCGTCGGTGCTGTTCGCGACGCTCGCGGGAGTCTCGCTCGGGATCATGACGGGGTCGGCGAGTCCGACCGAGCCCGAGGCTCGGCGCTCGCGGCGCGGGAGCATCGTCATCCGCGCACTCGTGCTGTTTCTGCTCGGTGTTCTGCTCACGACGCTCAACAGCGGCATCGCGATCATCCTCGACTACTACGCCATCGCCTTTCTCCTCATGGTGCCGCTGCTGTTTCTTTCACGCCCCGTGCTCATCGCGATAGCCGTCGTCGCCGCATTCGTCTCGCCCCTCGTCGCGGCTGCCCTTCCCGACGCCGACCCCGTCACGTCGCCGTTGCGCTACGTCGCGCAGGAGTACTTGCTCACGGGGTACTACCCCGTGCTCATCTGGCTCGCCTACCTGCTGTTCGGCCTCGTGTGCGCCCGATCCGACCTGCGCCGCGAGGGCACACAGCTCGTCATGATCGTCGCGGGTTCTGCGGGCGCCATCCTCGGCTACGGCGCCGCGACCTTCCTCCCCGGCGTGACCGCCGAGGCGCACTCCGACTCCACGGCGGAGGTGTTCGGCTCGGGAGGTCTCGCGATCGCCGTCACCGGTCTGCTGCTGTGGGTCACGTCGCCCGAGCGACGCGGCTTCGCACGGATCGTCCGCGCGATCACGTGGCCGCTCGCCGCGACCGGGTCGATGGCGCTCACGGTCTACACGCTGCAGATCATCACCCTCGCGATCTTCGTCGTCTTGCGCACGCAGAGCGACGGGGCGGTGGAGTACCCGGGGTGGCCTCTCCTCATCGGGCTCATCGTCGCGTCCCTCGCATTCGCGAGTGCCTGGCGGCTGTGGCTCGGGCGCGGGCCGCTCGAGCGTGCTCTCGCCGCCGTCGCGCGCCCGGCAGAGGCCAGCCCCGCACCGCGCCCCTGACTCGCTGTCCGGGAATCATCACGACCGCGGCGCGGTTGCACTCCCCCATGACGACAATCGGATTCATCGGAGCAGGACACATCGGCAGTCAGGTCGCCCGCACGGCGATCGAGGCGGGCCACGACGTCGTGATGAGCAATTCGCGTGGCCCCGAGACCCTCGCGGCGCTCATCGCCGACCTCGGCCCGCGCGCTCGTGCCGCGACGGCGACCGAGGCCGCGACAGAGGGCGACATCGTCGTCGTGACGGTGCCCCTCAAGGCCTATCGCGACGTGCCCGTCGAGCCGCTCGCGGGCAAGATCGTCATCGACACCAACAACTACTACCGCGAGCGCGACGGCGACATCGCCGTGCTCGACGCCGAAGAGCAAACGGTGTCGGGTCTCCTGCAGCAGCACCTCCCCGAGAGCCGCGTCGTCAAAGCCTTCAACCACATCACCGCGAGCGACATCACGTCGGACCGGTCTCCCGCGGGCACCGACGACCGGCGGGCCCTCGCGATCGCAGGAGACGACGACGACGCGCGACGGGCGGTCGCAGACCTCCTGGACTCCTTCGGTTTCGACGCTGTCGATGTGGGTCAGCTCTCGGAGAGCTGGCGGGTCGAGCGCGATCAGCCGGCGTACGGTGCGCGCGAGAACGCGCGAGAGCTCCGGGCGAGCATCCTCCTCGCCGAGCGCAACAAGAACTCGCGGTGACGCGGCCGCGACGACCGCGGCCGCCCCGCGTGGCACACTGAACCCTGTGAGCGCCTCATTCATCGTCGTCCCCCAGTGGCAAGGCTCAGGCTCGTCGCGAGCGATGCGTCTCATCGAGGGGGCCGAGGCCATCGGCGGCGACCTGCCGTTCTCTGCGACCACTCGAGTCGACGTGCCCTCGGGTGCCGGCTCGAGCATGGACACGGGCGTGCAGAGACTCAGTTCGGTCGCTCGCGTGCGCGACGAGCTCGCCGCCGTCCTGCGGGAGACCGCGTCGCCCGCGGTCGTGATCGGCGGCGATTGCGGTGTCGAGCTCGCCGCGATCGACCACGCGATGCAGCAGGGGGATGTCGCGGTCGTCTGGCTCGACGCGCACGCCGATCTCAACACCCCGGTGTCATCGCCGAGCGGTGCGTTCCACGGCATGGTCTTGCGCACCCTCCTCGGTGACGGAGCCGACGAACTCGTTCCGACCACTCCCGTGCCCGCTCATCGCGTGATCCTCGCCGGCACCCGAGCTCTCGACGAGGCCGAGAACGATTTCGTCGAGGCGGCGGGCATCACGATGCTCCCGCCCGACGCACTCACCGCCGATTCGCTCGCCGAGGCGGTGCGCGAGACGGGAGCGTCGCGCGTCTACATCCACGTCGATCTCGACGTGCTCGACCCCGCGGAGTTCGGGTGCGTGAGCTATCCGGAGCCGTTCGGCATCACCCTCGCCGACCTCCTCGCGCTCATCGGCGCGGTGCGGGACGTCGCGCCGCTCGTCGGCGCGGGCATCACCGAGTTCGCTCCCGCCTCGATCGATTCCGCGGTGGACGATCTGCCGAGCATCCTCCGCATCGTGGGTGCACTCACGCGATCGTGACGACGGCGTGGCCGCGAGGCACCTATCCGAGGAGCGGGCGGAGCCCGACGGTCGTAGGCTCTCTGTCATGACCGTGCCTGCCCGTCGTCGCGTCACCGTCGACCGCGACGACCGTGTTCTCCTCATCGGCCTCGATCGCGCCGACAAGCGCAACGCCGCCGACCACGCGATGCTCAGCGAACTCGCCCTCGCCTACGGCGAGCTCGATCGTGACCCGGAGCTCAGGGTCGGCCTCGTCTACGCCCACGGCGACCATTTCACCGCCGGTCTCGACCTCGCCGACATCGGCCCCCGCATCGGCCCCGACGGCGTCGACATCGTGCCGGAGGGGGGCATCAACCCGTGGCAGGTCGACGGCACGTCCGTGTCGAAACCCGTCGTCGTGGCGGTGCAGGGAACGTGCCTCACGCTCGGTATCGAGCTCATCCTCGCGAGCGACATCACGATCGCCGCGGAGTCGACCGTGTTCGGCCAGATCGAGGTGAGCCGGGGCATCCTCCCCTTCGGTGGGGCGACCGTGCGACTGCCGCGCGCCGTCGGGTGGGGCAATGCCATGCGGTGGATGCTCACGGGCGATCGGTTCGACGCGCCGGAGGCCCTGCGCCTCGGGCTCGTTCAGGAGGTCGTACCCGACGGCACGGCCTTCGATCGGGCGCGGGAACTGGCGCGGCGCATCGCGGCTCAGGCCCCTCTCGCCGTGCAGGCGACGCTCGCGAACGCCCGTGTGGCCGTGCGCGACGGAGACGCCGCAGCCGAGTCCGCTCTGCAGCCCGAGCTCGTGCGACTCGCGGCCACCGAAGACGCCCGCATCGGCATGGAGGCGTTCCTCTCGCGCACCGATCCCGAATTCGTCGGGAGGTAGCGCCGTGGGCAGAAACCTCGAATCGCAGCGCGCGATGAACTCCGAACAGCTTGCCCAGCGCATCAAGATGGGCGACCACCTCGACGTCGAACGCCAGGTCGAGCACTTCGCCGTCTTCGCCGTGCGAGCGAACGCGGTCGCCGCGAAGGTTGCACTCACGGCGGCCGGGTTCGACGCCTCGATCGTGCGTCGCGGCTGGAGCAAGTTCGAGGTGCGGGCCAGGCAGACGACGAGTCTCGACACGTCGACCGTCGACGGCTTCGTCTGCCAGGTGTTCTCGATCGTGGAGACCTACCGTGGGGCCTACGACGGATGGAGCGGCTCGTTCGCCGTGTCACCTCGCGAACAGGAGTGAGTGCACATGAGTGAGACCGAGTGGGATGTCATCGTCATCGGGGCGGGTGCGGTCGGAGAGAACGTCGCGGGTCGTGCGGCCGAGCGGGGTCTCAGCGTCGTCATCGTCGAGAACGAGCTCATCGGCGGGGAGTGCTCGTACTGGGCGTGCATGCCCTCGAAGGCGCTCTTGCGCAGTTCGAGCGCGCTGCGAGCCGCTCGCGCGGTTCCGGGGGCTCGCGAGGCCGTCACGGGCGAGGTCGACGTCGCCGCGGTCTTCGCTCGGCGCGATTCGTTCACGAGCGGATGGGACGACTCCTCCCAGGTGGAGTGGCTCCAGTCCGCGGGGATCGACCTCGTTCGCGGGCACGCCCGTCTCGCCGGGGAACGCGTCGTGCACGTGACCTCAGACGACGGCGCGGGACGCGAGCTCACCGCTCGCCACGCTGTCGTCGTGAGCACCGGGTCAACGGCCGCGATGCCCGACATCCCCGGCCTCGCCGAGGCGACGCCGTGGACGAGTCGCGAGGCGACGAGCGCGACGAGCGCCCCCGCGAGTCTCGCCATCATCGGTGGCGGTGTCGTCGCGGCAGAGATGGCGACGGCCTACACGGGCCTCGGGAGCACCGTGACCCTCATCGCGAGAAGCGGTCTCCTCGGTTCGTCTGAGCCGTTCGCGGGCGAGCTCGTGGGGTCCGCCCTCACGGATGCCGGCGCGACCGTCCTGATCGGCCGCTCGCCCGTCGCGGTGCGCCGTCTCTCCGACGAGTCGGTCGAGATCGACCTCGACGACGGCTCGACGGTGTCGGCCGCCGAAGTGCTCGTCGCAACGGGACGTAGCGCGCACACCGCGGATGTCGGTCTCGAGACGGTGGGTCTCACTCCGGGCGACTGGCTCCCGGTCGACGACACGATGCTCGTCGAGGGGTTCGACTGGCTCTACGCGACGGGCGATGTCAATCACCGCGCCCTCCTGACCCACCAGGGCAAGTACCAGGCGCGCGCGGCCGGCGACGTCATCGCCGCACGTGCTCTCGGGTCGGAGCTGTCGACGGAAGCGTGGGGCACCCACGTCGCGACGGCCGACCATGCGGCGGTTCCGCAAGTCACGTTCACCGACCCCGAAGTGGCCTCCGTCGGCCTCACCGCCGCCGCAGCCGAAGAGGCGGGTCTCGACATCCGCGTCGTCGACTACGACCTCGGTGCCGTCGCGGGGTCGAGCCTCCACGCCGAGGGCTACTCGGGTCGAGCCCGCATGGTCGTCGACGAGGCGCGGTCGGTCGTCGTCGGCGCGACGTTCGTGGGCCCGGATGTCGCGGAGCTCGTGCACGCCGCGACGATCGCGGTCGTCGGCGAGGTGCCCCTCTCCCGCCTGTGGCACGCCGTGCCCGCATACCCGACCATCAACGAGGTGTGGTTGCGGCTCCTCGAGACCTACGGTCGGCCCGCGCAGTAGCGACTCAGAGGCCCGCGACGCCCGCGTAGACACCGAGCGTCGCGGCGGCCGTCGACGCCCACGTGAACCCTTCGGCGTGGTCTCGGGCTCCTCGCGCGAGGGCCTCGAGCCCGTCGCGGTCGTCGAGGAGCGCCGATACGACCCTGGCCCACTCGCGGGGTTCCCGGCTGTCGACGAGCACCCCCGAGACCCCGTCGTCGACCGACTCGACGAGACCGGTGCTCCGGAATCCGACGACGGGGGTTCCGCTCGCGGCAGACTCGAGCGCCACGAGCCCGAAGGTCTCCGAGTGCGAGGGCACGAGGGTGAGGGTCGCCTCGGCGAGGAGCCTCGCGAGGTAGTCGCGGTCGACCGACCCGATGAAACGGATGTCGTCGGCGACACCGAGCTCGTCGGCGAGCGTGCGCAAGGACCGCGCGTACCCCTCGTCACCCGGGGTCGATTCCCCCGCGATGACGAGCACGGGCGATGGCCCGCTTCCGCGCGTCATGTCGGCGAGTAGCCGCACCCCGAGGTCTTGGGCCTTGAGGGGTTGCACGCGGCCGACGATGACGATGAGGGGGCGGCCAGCCGCGACGTCGAGCCGGGCCCGCACGACGGGGTCGGCGCGCCGCGGCCGGAAGTGGTCGACATCCACTCCCGGCGGGATGACCCAGACTCGATCGGCGGGGGCGCGCACGTCGTCGATGAGTGTCGTCACCTCGGCGGCCGACGACGCGATGACCGCACTCGCCTGGTCGGCGAGGAACATCTCGCTCCGCACCCGCCTCTCGCTCTCCGGCTCGGCTCCGGGCGCCAGGCGACGGTTCTTCATCGCCGCGAGAGTGTGGAAGCTCTGCACGAGGGGGATGCGGTGCTCGATCGCCACGGGGAGGGCGGATATGCCGCTCAGCCAGTAGTGGGCGTGGATGACGTCGAACCCGCCGGGAACACTCGCGTGGAGTTTCGCGATCCCCTCGCCGAACTCGTCGCTCACGCGGGAGAGGTCGTTCTTGCGCAGCTCGCCGCGGGGGCCCGCCTCGAGCTCGTGGAGCGTTACCCCGGGCGAGAGGTCGACGACGCGCGGCTCGGCGACGGCGCGCGTGAGCACGTCGACGGCGAGTCCGCGGGCCCCGAGCGCCGTGGCGACCTCGCGCACGAGGATGTTCATGCCCCCCGCATCGCCTCGGCCCGGTTGAGCGGCGGGCGACGTGTGCATCGAGATCATCGCGACACGGCGGATCGGGGAGAGCATCCAGCCACTGTATTGCGCCGCCCCTGGCCGTCCGAGCCGTGTGCTACCACTGAAGACATGACACCGGAGGCAACACCCGCGCTCGAGATTCTCGAGGCAGCAGCCCGAAGCGTGTGCTCGATCGGTGCCGCATCACCCGTGGTGCGCAGGATCGCCCTCGACCACCGCGTCGTCGCGGTCGGTTACGCTATCGCGACCGCGGGGGCGCTCGTGTGGGGCGCTGCGCTCAGCACCGGGCCTCTCGAGCGCGAGCACGGTCTCGTCGTCGCGCGCGGGTGCCCGCGGTGGGCGTTCGGGCGCGGCGGAACGACGATCGGCGGCGTGTATCTCACCCGCGATTCGACCTCGCCGACCGTGATCGAGCACGAGGCGGTGCATCGGGAGCAGTGGCGGCGCTACGGTCTCGCCTTCATCCCGCTCTACGTCGCTGCGGGACCGGATGCCCGTTCGAACCGCTTCGAGAGGGAGGCCGGTCTCGAGAGGGGCGGCTACGCGTGAGCAACGGGCACGCCGCGTGGCGACAGCGCGCTACTGCCCTCGCGCTGACCTCGCGAGCGGCACCACGAGGGGTGTTCCGGTCTCAGGGTCGTCGATGACGCGGCACTCGAGGCCGAACTCCCGCCCCACGAGGTCGGCGGTGAGCACGTCTCCCGGTGGGCCCTCGGCCACGATGCGTCCGTGATTGAGCACGACGAGATGGGTGGCGTACCGGGCAGCCTGGTTGAGGTCGTGGAGGACGACCACGAGGGTCTTGCCTCGCGCGTGGAGCGCCGCGCACAAGTCGAGCACGTCGTACTGGTGGGCGATGTCGAGAAACGTCGTCGGCTCGTCGAGCAGAAGCAGATCGGTCGCTTGCGCGAGAACCATAGCCATCCACACGCGCTGACGCTGCCCGCCTGAGAGTTCGGTCACGACGCGGTCCGCGAGGGCCGTCGTCTCGGTCGCCTCGAGCACCTCCGCCACGACGGCCTCGTCGGTCGCGCTCCACTGCCTCAGGAGGCTCTGGTGGGGATACCTGCCGCGCGCCACGAGGTCGCGCACCCGCACGCCGTCGGGTGCGATGGGGTTCTGCGGCAGGAGTGCGAGCCGTCGAGCCACCTCCTTGGTGCGGTACGACCCGATGGCCGCGTCGTCGAGCACGACCTCGCCCGATGCGGGGGCGATGGTGCGTGCGAGGGCTTTGAGCAGGGTGGACTTGCCGCTCGCGTTCGGCCCGACGATGACGGTGAAGCCGCCGTCGGGGATGTCGACGCTCAGCGCCTCGACGACGACACGGCCGTCGTACGCGAGAGTCACGTCGCGCGTTCTCAGTCGAACGGTCATCAGATCGTGCCTTTCTTGAACTCGCGAACGAGCAGGAAACCGAGGTAGAGCCCGCCGATCGCTCCCGTGAGCACTCCGACGGGCAATTGCACCTCGAAGGGGGAATTCTGCACCGCGAGATCGGCCGCGACGATGAGGAGCGCCCCCGTGATGGCCGAGATGGCGACGTTCGCTCCCCCGACCCGCGTGAGCCGCTTCGCGACCTGGGGGGCGATGAGCGCGATGAACGCCACGGGGCCCGCGACGCTCACGGCGGCCGCCGCGGCGGCGACGGCGACGACGATCGACACGGCGCGCGTGGTGCTCGCATTCGCTCCGAGAGAGTCGGCGATCTCGTCGCCCATCTCGATGAGCGACAGGCGCCGGCCGAGCAGCATCGCCGACGGTACGATCACGAGCAGCGACGCCCAGATGATCGCGGCGTCGTCCCAACTCCGCGAGGCGAGGGTGCCGTTGATGTAGGCGGCGAGCACGGTCGCCTCCTCGCGACCGGCGCGAGCGATGAGCAGGTTGGTGACGGCGACCCCCATGGCCGACACCCCGATGCCGACGATGATCACGCGCGACGGCGACGAGAATCCTCGACCGGTTCCCGCCCACACGACGAGCATCGCGACGGTCGCGCCGACGAGGGCACCCACGGGCACGGGAACGACGCCCGGCCACACGAGGGCGGATGCCGCGGCACCCGCCGAAGCCCCGACGCCGAGTCCGATGACATCCGGGCTCCCGAGCGGATTGCGGGTCACGGTCTGGAACAGCGCACCCGCGATGCCGAGGGCCGCGCCTGTTCCGATCGCCGTCACGAGTCGAGGTCCGCGGAGTCGTGTGAGCACGAATCCCTCGGAACCGGTGGGCGCGATGACCTGGGCGGGGAGCGAGAGGATCGGGATCCCGAGCGATCCGAGGGTGAGCGTGAGGAGCCCGGCGACGAGGAGGAGCACGGCGAGCACGGCGCCCACACCGAGGGCACGCCGACTGAGCGGGATGCTCACCGCCGTTCCGATGCGCACGGTCGTCGTGGTCACGCGAAGCCCCGGCCGCGGCGAACCGCGTAGAGCAACACGGGGGCACCGATGAAGGCCGTCACGACACCGACCATGAGTTCGGCGGGGCTCACGATCACGCGGGCGATGACGTCGGCGAGAAGCACGAGCGCCGGCCCGAGGATGGCGCTGTAGAGCATGACCCAGCGGTGGTCCGATCCCGTGAAGCTGCGCACGATGTGGGGCACCGCGAGACCGACGAAGCCGATGGGGCCCACGGCGGCCGTCGATGCCGCACACAGGAGGGTCGTCGCGACCGCGCCGAGCACGCGCGTGCGGCCCGTGCTCGCACCGAGGGCCGTCGCGGTGTCGTCGCCGAGCGCGAGGGTGTTGAGGGCAGGCGCGATGAGAAACGCGAACGCGAGGCCCACGAGGATGAACGGCAGGATCTCGCCCACGACCGCGGGCTCCCGGCCGGCGAGCGACCCCACGACCCAGTAGCGGTAGCTGTCGAAGACGTCGGGGCGGCTGAGACTCAGGGCCTGGATGTACGCGGCGATGACGGCCGACACGACGGCTCCGGCGAGAACGAGCCTCACGGGGCTCGCGGCGCGCCGACCCGACCCGAGCGCGTAGACGATGACGACGGTCACGAACGCGCCGGGGAGGGCGACCCACACGGATGCCGCCGCCGAGCCGGTACCGAAGAACCACGCGGCGGTCACGATGGCCGCGGCAGCGCCCACGTTGACACCGAGGAGACCGGGATCCCCGAGGGGGTTGCGGGTCACGCCCTGCATGACGACGCCGGACACCGCGAGTGCCGAACCGACGAGCACCGCGAGGAGGGTGCGAGGAATCCGGCTCGCGACGACGGTGTCGTCGAAGGTGCCGGTCGGCGCGACGAGAGCGGTCCAGACATCCGCGAGCGCGATCGCTCTCGTGCCGACGGCGAGGCTCAGCGCGACGCAGCCGAGGGTCACGACGATCGCGACGACGAGGCCGAGCAGGAGGGGTGACAGAGCGCGACGGCGCCCGGCCGGCGCCACCGCCGTCGTCGACGGGGCCGGGAGCTCGGCTCCCGACCGCGTCGACGACGGCATCATCGGCGGTTACTCCTGTGTCGCGGCGACGGCGTCGTCGATGAGCGGGATGTACTCGTCGATCGCCCACGGCACGCTGTACGGCGTGATCATGCTCATCGCCATCCCGAGGGGGCGGTCGATGTTGACGACGGCGGAACCCCGTTCGACCGCGGGGATCTGGGAGTAGAGCGGCTGGGCCTCGATGTCGGCCGCGCTCGCCTCGTCGTTCGCCCACGAGAAGAGCACGTCGACGTCGTCGAGCACGTCGGCGCGCTCGAGACCGATCGTCGAGGTGAACGTGCCGTCCGAGACGGGGAGGGCGGCGACCTCGTCGACCTCCACGAGTCCGAGGCCCGAGATGATGTCGACGCGAGGGTCACCCGCCTGGTAGACGGCGAGGCTGCCCGGGTCGCCCGCGTAGATGTAGGCGAACGATACGCCCGCGAAGTCGGGGTTCTCGGCCGCGGCATCCGCGATCTGCGTCTCGAGGTCGGTCACGAGCCCGGCCGCCTCGTCGCTCTTGCCGAGGGCCTGCCCGATGATCTCGATCTGGTCGTCCCAATCGGTGCGCCACGCCGTCTCCGGGTAGGCGACGGTCGGCGCGAGATCGTTGAGGATGTCGAAGTCGTCTTGGCTCAGGCCGGATTGCGGCGCGAGGATGAGGTCGGGCTCGAGCTCGATGATCGCGTCGATGTCGACCTCCGGGTACACCGCGAAGGTCTCGGGGAGCTCGTCGCCGCGCTCCTCGATGGCCGCTCGGGTCCACGGCTGGTAGCCGTCTTCGTCGCCGCTCCAGGCGTCGACCTCGACCCCGACCGGCGTCGTGCCGAGCGCGACCGCGGTGTCGGCCGAGCCCCACCCGATGGTCACGACGCGCTCCGGCTCGGCCGGAATGACGGCGTCACCGAGGGCGGAGCTGATCGTCACGGGGAACGCTCCGTCGCTCGACGCGCCCTCCGGCTCGGCCGCGGTGCCGCTCGCGCACCCCGCGAGGGCGATGAGGGCCGTCGTCGCGAGAGCCGCGGTCGCCACTCGGGTGAACATTCTGGTCATGGTCGGTCCTTTCGAGGCGCACCGGTCGGTGCGCGCGAGTGGCGCTCGGGCTCGTGGTCGAGTCGAGGCGGATGGCGGCGCCCCGGGTGGGGCGCGTCGAGCGGGAGCGCAGCGAGACGGCGAGGCCGGAAGCCCCGTGTCAGTCGCTCCGTGTCGGCGAGGGTCAGTTCTCGGAGCGACCGCGGCGCCAGTAGCCCATGAAGGCCACGTCGTCGCGGTGCATGCCCGACTCCTGCACGAGGAAGCGGCGCAGGAGCTTGATGCACCCGGCCTCGCCCGCGATCCACGCGTAGAGGTCGTGCTGCACCTCACCCCGAGCGGGAGCGGCGGGAACGTCCCAGAGGATCTCGCGATCGACGTCGATGTCGGTGATGTCGTCGGCGACGTCGCTCTCGGGGCGCACGATCATCTCGCTCACCCACGTGCGCACGGCACGGTTGAGAGCGACTCCGTGCTCGGTTCCGCGGGTGTCCCGCGCGAGCCACGTGACGGTCATCCGGCCGGGCGCCGCGACGGGGAGAACATCTTTCTCGCTCGCGACCTCGATGAAGACCTGTCCCCGGGTGTCGCGCGGAAGGGTCTCGAGGATGCGGCAGATGGCCGGGGCGGCGGTCTCGTCACCCGCGAGGAGCACGCGCTTGGCCGTTCCGGGCTTGAACTCGATTCCGCCGATCGGATCGATCCCCTGCACGAGGGTGCGGGCGTCCGGTCCGACGACGAGCAGTTCGTCACCCTCGCGAGCGCGGTTGACCCAGCGCGTCGCGGGCCCGGTGTCACCGTGCACGACGAAGTCGATGTCGAGTTCGCGCTCCGCCTCGCGGTGTGCGCGCACCGTGTAGGTGCGGAGCGGGCACTGCTCGTTCGCGGGCAGGGAGCGCCACGCGGTGTACCACGACGTTCCGGCCGACGCGGGAAAGGTCGTGAGTCCCGTCTCGGCGAGGGGAAGCACGAGCTTCACGCGCTGGTCGTCGCCCGGGGCGAGGAAGTGTTCGAGGGCGTCGCCCGTGAAGGTGACTCTCACGAAGTTCTCTCCGAGGCGAGCGAGGCGTTTGACGGTGACGGGGAAGACCGCGAAATCGACGGTGGTCGCGATGGTCGAGGTCGTCTCGCTGCGCGTCATGCTCATGCCTGAAGTATGGCATGCCTTACCTAAGGAAGGTAACCCTCTCCTGCGTTCGTGTCACAAACGGTCGGGATCGCAGCTCGATCACCACTGCGGTGGGTGCCGACGCTGCCACAGGATGCGCCTCTCGAGCTGAGCGCCGATCGAGAGCAAGACGTCTTCTCCTCCCGGCCGACCGATGAGCTGGACTCCCATCGGCACACCCTCGGCCGTGACCGACACCGGGAGCACGATCGCGGGGAGACCCGAGACGTTCACGAAGCTCGTGAACGGCGTGTACTGCACCTGCTGGGCGAAATTGAGCTCGGGATCGGTCTGCGAGTACCACCCGATGGGGCGCGGTGGCAGGGCGAGGGCGGGAGTGAGCACGGCGTCGAACCGGCGGAACTGCCGGATGATCGATCTCTCGAACGCGCTGAGAGTCGCGAGCGCCCCGCCGAGTTCCCGAGCGCCCACACCGCGGCCCCGCTCGACGAGCCACCGCGTGAGCGGTTCGAGCTGGTCGAGATCGGCCCCGTCTGCCGGGATGCCCGCGGCACCCGCCTGCCAGATCGTGCGGAATGCTCCGGCGTAGGCGTCGCTCTCGTCGAGAGCGAAGTCCTCGACGCCGTGGCCGACGGCGTCGAGATGGGAGACGGCCTCGGCGAGCGCCGCCGACGCTTCGGCGGAGACCGTGATGTCGTAGCCGGCGTCCCACGGCGAGGTCGTCGTGAGCCCGACGTGAAACCGGCCTTCGCCGCGAACCGCCGCATTGGAGAGGGCGCCGCCGTCCCACCGAGGAGCCCGCACCGAGAACGGCGGCGGCTCCTCGCCGATCATCACGTCGAGCAGGAGGGCCGCGTCACCCACGGTGCGCGCGAGAGGCCCGGGCACGACGAGCCCGGCGAGCTTGTCGAGCCCCGTACCGCTCGGCACGAGCCCCCGTGTGGGCTTGAGACCCACGAGACCGGTCGCGGCCGCGGGGATGCGCACCGACCCTCCGCCGTCGCTGCCCGGGGCGAACGGCAGCAGTCCGGCGGCGACCGCGACCGCCGCTCCCCCACTCGAGCCACCCGCACCCGTCGCCGTGTCGTAGGGGTTGCGAGCGGGAGGCGCAACGAGCGACTCCGTGTACGACGGGAGGCCGAACTCGGGGGCGTTGGTCTTGCCGAGACTGACGGCACCCGCGCCGTCGAGAACCTCGACGAGCTCGTCGGACGCGTCGGGCACGAATTCGGCGAAGAGTCGGGAACCGTAGGTGGTGCGCACGCCGGCTCGCGCCGAGAGATCCTTATCGCCGAACGGCAGGCCCCACAGGGCGAGGCGCCGATCCGGCGCCGCGCCGAGAGCTCGAGCGCGCTCCCTCGCGCGCTCCGCCGTGACGGTCACGAAGGCACCGAGCCCACCGTCGAGCCTCTCGATGCGGTCGAGGTAGTGGTCGACGAGCTCGAGAGGCGTAATCTCGCCCCGATCGAGCCAATCCCACTGTTCGCGAGCGGTCAGGTGGTGGAGTTCGAACATCCGTCGAGCCTAGGCCGGTCGGCTGATCACTCGAGTTCGAGGCGGATGCTGCGCACGAGTGTGTGGAACGCGAGCGGCGTGTCGGCTGCCGTGCGAGCACCCGCGATGAGCGCCGCGCGTTCGCCGAGCTGCGCGACGCTGACGAGCTCGTGGTCGATCGTCGACCCGCGTTCCCCCGCGACGACGCGGTATTCGGCGCGATACCACCACGAGCCCTGCACGATGATCGTGCCGCTCCCGGCGTCGGCGAGGTATCGCAGGGGCGCTCCCGAACCGGGCCGGGCGTCGGGACGAGGGGCGAGACGAGAGTCGAGCGCCGCGAAGACTTCGGCCGGGCCGGCGGCGATGGTCGCGGCGAGCACGTGGAGCACGTGGTGCTTCGCGGGGCGTTCGAGGGGCGCAGCCGGCATGGTCCGACCCTAACCCGCGCACCTCGGCGTGGAATCTCGTACGTTTGTCGCACTATCAGGGAGACACACCATGGGTTATCTGTTCCTCGCACTCGCGATCGTCGGAGAGGTCGTGGCGACGACCTTCCTCAAATTCACGTCGGGTGAGCGCACCGCGTGGTGGGCGTACGCCGTCGTCATCGGCGGCTACGTCTTCGCCTTCGGCATGCTCTCGCAATCGCTCTCGCGCGGGGTTCCCCTGGGCATCGCCTACGGCATCTGGGCGGGAGTCGGGGTCGTCCTCGTCGCGATCGTGAGCTACCTCGTCTTCCATGAGCCACTCACGTGGGTGCAGCTCGTCGGCATGGCTCTCGTCGTCGGCGGAGTCATTCTGCTCGAGGTCGGCGGCGAGCACACCGCGTGATCACCGTCGAGGGCCGAGTCGACGAGGTCGACGCGGCGCTCAGCGACATCGTCGCTACTTGAGGCTCTTCTGCATGAGGACGGTGCCGAGCCACCGCTCGAATTTGAACCCGACCTTGCCCATGTGACCGATCTGCTTGAACCCGAAAGCCTCGTGGAGTCGGATGGACGCGTCGGCTCCGCGGTCGGCGATGACCGCGACGATCTCCTTGAGACCCGCGGCCTTCGACCTCGCGATGAGTTCGGCCATGAGCGCCTTGCCGAGCCCCTTGCCCGTGGCGGCGGGGCCGAGGTAGATCGAGTTCTCGACGGTGAACCGGTACGCCGCTTTCGTCTTCCACGGAAAAACGTAGGCGTAGCCGAGCACGTGCCCCGTCGGGCTCACCGCCACGATGAATGGCAAGCCGAGTTTGCCGAGCTGGGCGTACTTGAGCTTGAGTTCGCGAAGCGTCATCGGCGTCTCGTCGAAGGTCACCGTGGAGTTCGCGACGTAGTGGTTGTAGATCGCGCGGATGTCGGGGAGATCCGCGGGGGTCACCTCGCGGATGTCGTACGTGAAGGGCACCTCGAGGGGCGGCTGATTGCGGTGCGCCCCGAACGGCCGATGCCCGGACTGGTACTCCTCTTCGAGCATCGGTTCTCCTGGTCTCTCCGGCGTCACCGTGCGCCGACACTGCGATCTTAGGTGAGACTCCAGTCGACAGCCGGTGCACCGAGACTCTCGAGAATCGCGTTGGCTCTGCTGAACGGGCGCGACCCGAAGAACCCGCGTGAGGCGGAGAGCGGCGAGGGGTGCGGCGACGTGATGACCGGGGTGTCGCCGAGCAGGGGGGTGAGCGACGCCGCGTCCTTTCCCCACAGGATGGCGACGAGGGGAGCATCTCTCGCGACGAGGGCGCGGATGGCCGTATCGGTGACGTGCTCCCACCCCTGTCCGCGATGACTTCCCGCGACTCCCGGGGTCACGGTGAGCACCCTGTTGAGCAGGAGGACTCCCTGATCCGCCCACGCGGAGAGGTCGCCGTGCGACGGGGCGGGGATGCCGAGATCGACGGTGAGTTCGCGGTAGATGTTGGCGAGACTGCGCGGAACGGGCCGCACCGCTCGATCGACCGAGAAGGAGAGCCCCACGGCGTGGCCCGGGGTCGGGTAGGGGTCTTGGCCGACGATGAGCACCCGCACGTCGGCGAGGGGGCGCTCGAATGCCCGCAGCACCGAGGCTCCGTGAGGCAGGTAACCCCGCCCCTGCGCCGTCTCCTCGCGCAGGAAATCGCCGAGCTGAGCGATCCGCCGCGCCTCGGGTTCGAGCGCGCGCGCCCACCCGGCGTCGACGAGGTCGACGAGAGGCGCGACGGTCACACGACCACCGGGGGCTGCGAACTCCACGGGAAGTCGATCCACTTGCTCGTCGAGCGCCACGCGAAGTCGGGCTCGAGCACGGTTCCCGGCTTGCTGTAGAGGCACACGGAGCGCACATCCGCCCCCGTCCGCCCGAGGAGGTCGACGACCATCGCGAGGGTGCGACCCGAGTCGGAGACGTCGTCGACGATGAGCACGCGCTTTCCGGCGAGCGAATCCTGGTCGAGGTGAGGGGCGAGCACGACGGGCTCGGGCAGTCTCGCGTCGACCCCGGTGTAGAACTCCACGTTGAGCGCGCCGCAGCTCTTCACGTCGAGCGCGTAGGCGACGGCGCCCGCGAGCAGCAGACCCCCGCGCGCGATCGCGACGACCACGTCGGGGCGGAACCCTGTGCGCAGGATGTCTGCAGAGAGCTCCCTCGCCGCCTCTCCGAACTCGACCCAGCCCAGGACCTCACGCGCGTCGTCTGTCATGGCTTCACGCTAGCGCTGTCTCGGCCCCCACGCGCTCGCGTCACTCGGTCCGCCGCGCGACCTTGTGCGGTGCGGCTTGGGCGACGGGTTTGATCGTCACGAGGTCGAGGTTGACGTGGGCGGGCAACAGCACCGACGACACGATCGTGTCCGCGACGTCGTCGGCAGACAGCGGATGATCGACGCCCGCGTAGACGGCGTCAGCGCGCTCCTGATCGCCGCCGAACCTCACGAGACTGAACTCCTCGGTCTTGACCATCCCCGGGGCGATCTCGATGACGCGCAACGGCTCGCCCGCGAGCTCGAGGCGCAAGACGCTCATGAGGGCGTGAGCGGCGAACTTGGCGGCGTTGTATCCCCCGCCGCCCTCGTAGGCCACGTGGCCGGCGATCGACGTCACGGTGACGATGTCTCCCGAACCCGACCTGGCCGCCGCGGCGCGGAGGTGCGGGAGGAGCGCGCTCGTGACGCGCTTGACGGCGACGACGTTGACGTCGAACATCCTCGACCAGTCGTCGGGGTCGCTCTCCTCGACCGACGCCATTCCGAACGCGCCGCCCGCGTTGTTGACGAGAGCGTCGACCCCACCCGTCGCGGCGACGTGCGCGGCGAGCGCGTCGACGTCGGGCTGACTCGTCACGTCGGCGACGAAGACGGTCGCGCCCGTCTCGGCCGCGAGCGCCTCGAGCCTCTCGGCGCGGCGAGCGACGCCCACGACATCCCATCCCGCCCCGCGGAAGGCCCGCACGGTCGCTGCGCCGATCCCCGAACTCGCACCTGTGACGACAACTCGTTTCGTGTTCACAACTCTCCTCAGATCAGGGGCGGGGGCCGCTCCGGCCTCCGCCGACGCGGAAGCCTGCTTCACCGTACCCGGGCCGACGGGTCACCTAGGCTTGCGAGAAATGACGCACACGGCCTCCTCCCCCAGCTCGGCACCGGCGCGAGCGGCGACCTCGCCAGCCCGGCCGCGCGTGCCCGTGTGGGACAACGCCCGATTCGTGTGCGTCACGCTCGTCGTCATCGGGCACGGCATCCAGAGGCTCACCGCCGAATCCGACAACGCGCTCATCGTCTACCTCTTCATCTACGCGTTCCACATGCCCGCGTTCGCGATCATCAGTGGGTACTTCTCGAAGCCCGGGGCACCCAACGCGAAGCAGCTCAAGAAGGTCGTCACCGACATCCTGCTGCCGTACTTCATCATGGAGACCATCTGGACGGTCGTGAAGTTCGCCGTCGAGGGCCAGACCGAGTTCAACCCGTCGCAACCGAGCTGGACCCTGTGGTTCCTTCTCGCGCTCGGCATCTTCCGGCTCATCCTCCCCTACCTGTCGCTCCTGCGGTGGCCGCTGTTCTGGTCGCTCGTCTTCTCGGTCGGAGTCGGATACCTCGCCAACGTCGACAGCACCTTCTCGCTCTCTCGAGCGATCGGCATCCTCCCGTTCTTCGTGCTCGGCTGGAAGCTCAACGAGTGGGGTCTCGTCGACCGCTGGCGCCTCGTCGAAACCCGCGCCTGGAGCATCCGGGTCGCGGCGATCGCCGTCTTCGCCGGATGGCTCGCGGTGCTCGTCGTCTTCATCCCCACCTGGCGCGCGATCGATCTGCGCTTCTGGTTCTTCTACGACGACTCCTACCTCGTGCTCGGCGGCGACATGTGGTGGGCGGGATTCGTGAGGCTCGGCCTCATCGCCCTCGCCGTCGTGTTGAGCGCCGCCCTCTTCGTGCTCATCCCGCGATCGGAGACCTGGTTCACCGACCTCGGCCAGGCCACGATGTACGTCTACCTCCTGCACAGCTTCGTGCTCTATCCGATCCGCGAGGCGGGCGTCATCAGCGGCGAGCGCACCTCGGCGATGTGGCTGCTCTCGATGATCTTCGCGGGGGTCGCGATCTCGATCGTGCTCGCGAGCCCGTGGGTGCGTCGCGCCTTCCGCCCCCTCATCGAGCCGAAACCGCGCTGGCTCTTCCTCGACCCCTCCCCGAGCGACGGTGGCTCGCGCGTCGACCCCACCGGGTCACGCCGCCGCTGACGGTTGCGCCTCGACCCGTCGGCGCACGAGGTTACGCCGTGTGTCACCGTCGTTGACCGCCGAAAGCGACCTTCTTAGGCTCGGTGCTCCGAGCAGTCGCCGACCGACGACACGTTCGTCGGCCTCGAGGAGGCTCCGGCGGACCCGAAGACAGGAGTGACCGATGACCGAGACATCAGACTGGAAATTCGAGACCAAGCAGATCCACGCGGGTGCGGCTCCCGACCCCGTGACCAACGCGCGAGCGACGCCGATCTACCAGACCACGTCGTACGTGTTCAACGACGCCGACCACGCCAAGAACCTCTTCGCCCTCGCCGAGTTCGGCAACATCTACACGCGCATCCAGAACCCCACGCAGGCCGTCGTCGAAGAGCGCGTCGCCGCGCTCGAAGGCGGGTCGGCGGCACTGCTGCTCGCCTCGGGGCAATCGGCGACGACCTTCGCGGTGCTCAACATCGCGGGCGCCGGTGACCACATCGTGTCGTCGTCGTCGATCTACGGGGGCACATACAACCTCTTCAAGTACACGCTCGCGAAACTCGGTATCGAGACGACCTTCGTCGAGAACCAGGACGACCCCGACGAGTGGGCGCGCGCGGTGCGCCCCAACACCAAGCTCTTCTTCGCCGAGACGATCGGCAACCCCCGCATCAACATCCTCGACATCGCGAGTGTGTCGGCGACGGCCCACGAGGCCGGAGTGCCGCTCATCGTCGACAACACGATCGCCACTCCCTATCTCATCAGGCCGTTCGAGCACGGTGCCGACATCGTCGTCCACTCCGCCACCAAGTTCTTGGGCGGGCACGGCACGGTCATCGGCGGGATCATCGTCGACGGCGGCCGCTTCGCGTGGTCGAAGAACGTCGAGCGGTTCCCCGGTCTCACCGAGCCCGACCCGAGTTACCACGGCGCGAGCTACACGGGGGTGCTCGGCGACGCCATCGCCTACATCATCAAGGCCCGCGTGCAGTTGCTGCGCGACCTCGGCGCATCCATCGCTCCCGCGAGCGCCTGGCAGCTCATCCAGGGCATCGAGACCCTCAGCCTCCGCATCGAACGTCACGTGCAGAACGCGCAAGCGGTGGCCGAGTGGCTCGACGCACACGACGATGTCGCGGACGTGTATTACGCGGGTCTGCCCACGAGCCCGTCCTACGCCGCTGCGAACCGCTACGCGCCGAAGGGGGTCGGGGCAGTGCTGTCGTTCGAGCTCAAGGGCGGCGTCGACGCGGGGCGAGCCCTCGTCAACAACGCGGGTCTCTTCAGCCACCTCGCGAACATCGGTGATGTGCGCAGCCTCATCATCCACCCGGCCTCGACGACCCACGCACAGCTCACCCCCGAGCAGCAGTTGACGGCGGGAGTCACCCCCGGGCTCGTGCGTCTCTCCGTCGGACTCGAGAACATCGACGACATCCTCGCCGACCTCTCGACCGGCCTCGAGGCGGCCCGGGCGACCGCGGTGAGCAACGCCGCGGCCTGACCCGCTCTCGCCGAGCGCCCCGCGACGTAACAAACCGCGGGGCGCTCAGCAGTTGGCCCGATACTGGTCACACAATGGATTGGCAGACGCCCGAAGACACGGTTCCCTCGTTCTTCATCACCGAGGCGAACACGCGGTCGATGGTCGGCGGCCCGCCCGCGACGGGCGCGTGGCGCGAGGGTGATCACCCGGGCGACCGCAGCTTCCTCTCTCTGGGGCCCCTCGAACTCGAGAGCGGCGAGACCCTCCCCCACGTGCGGATGGCGTTCGAGACCTGGGGTGAGCTCGCGGCCGATCGCAACAACGCGGTTCTCGTGCTGCACGCGCTCACGGGAGACAGCCACATCACGGGTGATCCCGTGCGCGGCCACCCGACCGCCGGATGGTGGAGCGAGATGGTGGGCCCCGGGCTCGCGATCGACACCGACGAGTTCTACGTCGTCGCCCCCAACATGCTCGGGGGCTGCCAGGGGACGACCGGCCCCGCGTCTCTCGCACCAGACGGCGCCGAGTGGGGCGCACGATTCCCCTACCTGACCATCCGCGACCAGGTCGCCGCGGGAGCGCGATTCTCCGACGCGCTCGGCATCGAGAGGTGGGCCGCGGTCGTCGGCGGCTCGATGGGCGGGATGCAAGCCCTCGAGTGGGCGGTCGGACACCCCGACCGCGTCGCGCGAGTCGCGGTGCTCGCGGCGCCGCCCTCGAGCAGCGCCGACCAGATCGCCCTCAACTCGGTGCAACTCGAGGCGATCCGCATGGACCCCGCCTTCGCGAACGGCTCCTACTACGACGCCCCCGACGGGGAGGGGCCCTATCGCGGACTCGCTCTCGCGCGGCGCATGGCGCTTCTCAACTACCGATCGCCGACCGAGCTCAACGACCGCTTCGAGCGCAGCTGGCAGAGCAGCATCAGTCCCCTCGGCCACGACGGCAAGTTCGCCGTCGAGAGCTACCTCGACTTCCACGGCAACAAGTTCTCCCGGCGATTCGACACCAACAGCTACGTGACGCTCGTGGGCGCCATGAACTCGCACGACATCGGCCGTGACCGCGGGGGTGTCGCCGCAGCCCTCGCGAGAGTGACGGCCACAGCCCTCGTGCTCGGCATAGACAGCGACCGGCTCTTTCCGCTCGACGACCAGCGGTCTCTCGCGCGCGGCATCCGTGCCTGCCTCACGGGCACCGAGCCCGCCGTGGTCGAGTCGCCGTTCGGTCACGACGGGTTCCTCATCGAGCACGCTCAGGTCGGCGGCTGGGTGCGTCGACTGCTCGACGCCGAGGCATAGCCCGCAGGCTAAACCTGTCACCCTGACGGGGGCGTGGTCGCCTCGGGCGCGCGTGGCTAGTCTCGGAGGCGCACCGACCTCCCGTGCGGAGATCCGGGTGCGATCTCGAGCGGCCCGGGGGGAGGCTCCGTGAGCGAACACACCTCTCGGCCGCGCCTCGCCGTCGTCGACGACCACCGCCTCGTGCTCGACGGGATCGTCTCCCACCTCACCCTCACGGGAGTCGAGGTCGAGGTCGTCATCGCCGCGACCTCGTGGTCCGAGTTGCTCGACCACGACTCCTACCCCGTCGACGTCGTGGCCCTCGACCTCAACCTCGGGGACAACATCCCCGTGACCCTCAAGATCAGGGCCCTCCGCGACGCCGGAGTGCGCACGGTCGTGATGAGTGGTCACGCCGACCGCAGTTCGGTGCACGCCGTGCTCGGCGCGGGAGCGCACGCCTTCGTGCCCAAGACCGATCCCGCGGAGGAACTCGTGGCGGCCGTCATCTCGGCCGCTCACGACCTCCCGCACCGACCACCGGAGGCGTTGCCGCCCCGCGAGACGGCCGTCGACCCGGGGCTCGGCCCGCAGGAGCACCGCGCCCTCGTGCTCTACGCCGCGGGTCGGTCGATCAAGGAGGTCGCCGAGGTCATGATGACGACGGACGAGACGGTCAAGTCGTATATCAAGCGTGGTCGACGCAAATACCGCGAGGTCGGTGTCGACGTCGGCACGAAGGTGCTCTTGCGTCGCCGGGGAATCTCCGAGGGGTGGTTGACCCCCGAATAGCGCGACGATCGTGCCGACGAGGCCGGTCATGACAGCGCCGAGCGGGAGCGCTGTACCCCGTTCGAGCGGGACGTGTGCAAATATTGCGGTGTTGCGCGGGAGCGCGGCTCCCCAGACCCAGCGTGCCCGACAGGATCAACTCCGTGGATCAATTCGCGAAAGAACGAGACCGCTTGCTCGAGCGCACCGCTCGGCTCGTCGGTCTCGTGGGCATCGGCGTCACCGCGATCTGCTTGAGCCTCCCGGGAGTCTCCTCGCCCGACATCCTCATCGTCACGCTCGTTCTGTGCGGTCTCACCGCGGGGGCGCTCTGGAAGATCGGAACATCCCGCTCGCTCGTGTGGGTCGTTCCCGGCGCGCTCACGGGTCTCGGCGCCCTGGTCGTGGCTCAGATCCCCTCGAGCGACGCCACGGCCGAAGCGGTCGCGACCTCGCTCGTGCCGCTCGCGGGCGCGGGAATCGCGGCATTCGCGCTCGTGCTCACGAACTCGCTCGCGCGACTCGGCGTCGCGGGGCTCCTGCTCGTCGCGAGCGCGATCCTCACCGAGACCGCGGTACCGGGAGACCAACCGCTGTCGTCGCAGACCGCGACGGTGCTCCTCGGGTGGGCGCTCATCGTGACGCTCGCCTACTGGCTCAATGCGAGCGTGCCGAAGGCCGCGCGCAAGATCTTCAGCATCGGACGCGCGCATCGAGCAGAGAGGCTCGCGAGCGAGACCGAAGCTCAGCGGCGGCAATCGGCGAGACTCCTGCACGACACCGTGCTCGCGACCCTCACCCTTCTCGCGCACTCGGGCGTCGGGGTGTCTCCCGACGCCCTCCGCCACCAGGCCGGCGACGACGCGCGGTTGCTCCGGCAGCTCCGCCTCGGAGGAGCCCCCGTTCCGCAGTCATCCGAGCACTACAACCTCGAGCCCGTCGAAGAGAGCGCCCTCGGCCACACCCTCGAATCGGTCAAGCAACGATTCGGTCGCATGGGCCTCGAAGTGAGCTGGCACGGCACGGGTCAGGTGCTGCTGCCGAGCGACGTGCTCGACGCTTTCCTGCTCGCCCTCGCCGAGTGCCTCGAGAACGTCCGACGGCACTCGGGCGTGACCGACGCGCACGTCACGATCACCGACGACGACACGACGGTGCGCGCGATGGTCACCGACGCGGGCGTCGGATTCAACCTCGACGACATCGACTCCGCTCGCCTCGGCTTCAAAGACTCCGTGGTGGGTCGACTCCACGAGGTCGGCGGGCGAGCACGCCTGTTCTCGTCGCCCGGGAGCGGCACGACGGTCGTGCTCGAGGTGCCACGGTGACCGGCTGGTCGACCCCCGAGGAGAACACCCTCGGCGTCATCTTCAGCCGGCGCAACCGCGGTGTTCCGCGCGCGTCGGTCGCCGCGGCAGCCGTCAGACAAGCGAACGCCCGCTGGTCGAGTCTCGGCACCGGATATCTCGGGGTGGGCGCCGCGGCGCTGTGTGCCGTCGAGGCGGTCTACGGGCTCGCGTCCTTCGCCACCCATCTCACGGCCTACCCGTCGCTCATTCCGGCGATCGCCGCGTGGGTCGTGTTCATCGCGGCATTCGCGGCGATGAGCATGTCTCTCGCGACGCGCGGGGAACGCCTTCCCGGGTGGGCTTTCGGTCTCTACTACCTCGCTCTCGCGGTCGTCGCCGCCCTCGACCTCGTCGCGATCTGGCCGCTCGGCGACGTCGGGGCGTATGCGACGGCCTCGGTGACCGCGGGGTTCGGCCTCCTCATCGTCGCGGTGCACCGGCCCGCCCGCGAGCTCGCCATCGGCACGACCGTGCTCGTCGCCGCTCTCGTCACCACGATCATCCTGACGACGGAGATGACCCCCGAGATCGCGCCCGAACAGGTTCTCATCGCGGTGCTCGCCGGGTTCCCCGCGTTCCTCGCGGTCTCGATCGTGCGCAACTTCCGCACCATGGTGCAGCTCGAGCTCGATCGGGTGCTCGTGCAGAGCACCGTCTCCGCGCCGCGATTCGCGGTCGGGATGCTCGCATCCGAAGAACTCGCGCGACTCGACCTCGCCGCGGAGGAGCTGCTCGATTCGGTCGCGAGCGGACGCACGGCTCTGCCGCTGCGCCCCAAGACGGCCTCGACCGCCGCCTCCCTCGCGACCGAGTTGCGTCTGCACCTCATCGAGGGGCGCCGCGAGACCTGGCTGTACCACGCGGTGAGCGAGTCGGAGCTGCTGGGGCGCGCGGTGACGCTCGTCGACCCGAGCAGCCTCGCGGGACTCCTCACGCCCGCTCAGCGCGACGGCTTGCTCTCGGCCGTCTGGGTCATCGTCGCCGACCACAAGAAGACGGGGGCCACCGCGACGATCACGCTCGGACCGGTCCTCCCGAGAACGGCGGCGTCGCCCGCGCGGTCGATCGCCATCCCCATCGCGATCTCGACGACGAGTGTCGCGCGCAACAGGGTGGACTCTTCGACCTGGGCCGCCCTCGGTCGGGTCGGCGCCTACACCCACTCCGTCAAGGATTCGAGCCTGCGTGTCAAGATCGAATGCCACGTGCCCAACCCCGCCGACCAATGACCGTGCCAGCCGGCGCGGGCTCATCCCGCCTCCCCCGCCACACCCGATTCCCCGCCCCGAAGCCCCACCAGACGCCGCAGCGCGTCTCGGCCGCACCGAGATATCGAAGGACGCCATGACCCCGACCGACACACCTCTCCGCCTCGCACTCGTCGACGACCACAAAATGTTGCTCGGCGCCCTCACCGAGTGGATCCGCGGCGCCGCGAGCGACATCTCGGTGGTCGCGGCCGTGACGTCGTGGCCCGACCTGCTCTCCCACCCCGAATTCCCCGTCGACGTCGTGCTGCTCGACCTCGACCTCAAAGACAACCTTCCGATCTCGCTCAAGATCTCCACGCTCAAGACCGCCGGAGTCAAGACCGTGCTCATGAGCACCTACTCCGAACCCAACGTCGTGCGCGAGGCGCTCGCCGCCGGAGCCCTCGGGTACCTCGTCAAGAGCGAGGCCGCCGAGATGATCGTCGAAGCGATCCGGCTCGCTCGTCGCGGGGAGTCCTACATCTCCGCCGAACTCGACCTCGCCCTCAACGCGAGCGACGTCGGCGGGTCGCCTAAGCTGAGCGCTCAGGAGCGTCGCGTCATGGCTCTCTACGGGGGCGGCGAGCCCGTCAAGGCGGTCGCGTACCAGCTCGAGATCTCCGAGGAGACGGCGAAGTCCTACCTCAAGCGCATCCGGGAGAAGTATCGCGTCGCGGGGATCGACGTGGGCACGAAGGTCGCGCTTCGCCGTCGAGCCATCCACGACGGCATCCTGCTGCAGACCGACTGACGCCGGCGGCAGATCGGATCAGCCGAGCTCCTCGATGGCCGACTCCAGTCGGTCGAGCTTGCCCGTGAGCTCCCCCGTGTACCCCGGGCGGATGTCTGCCTTGAGCACGAGCGAAACCCGGGAGCCGAACCGGCCGACCGCCTCGGTCGCCCGCTTGACGACGTCGAACACCTCGTCCCACTCCCCCTCGATCGTCGTGAACATCGTGTCGGTGCGATGCGGCAGCCCCGATTCCCGCACGATCGCGACGGCGGCGGCCACGGCGTCGTGCACCGAGTCGCTCGGCGCTGCGGGAGCCTGGGCCGGGACCGACACCGGATCGTCGGAGACGCTCTGCTGGGGGACGCCGCTCGGGGCGACGGAGAAGGCGACGAGCATGGGGACTCCTTGTTGTTTCAGGGCTGTGGATGACTCGGCTGTAGAGATGACTGAGCTGCACGGATGACTGGGGTGTGCGGATGACTCAGAGGTGCGCCGTGTCGACCACTGTGGCACGGGCGTGCCCGTCGGTGTGGCGCTCGGCGTCGGCCTCACTCCGCGAACTCCCGACCGTCGACCCGCCGGGCACCGCCGCCTCGGGTCGCAGTCTCGCGAGACACACGACGGCCCAGGCGAGGAGCGCGACGAGCAGGGCGTTGCGGACCGTCAGAACGACGAGCATCTCGGGCCACAGCCCGAGGAGGTACCCGTAGAGGTAGGGGTAGAGCGCGTGAGTGAGTGCGGCGATGACCGTCACGAGAACGACGCTGACGTGGATGCCGAGCCTCGAGCCTGCGGCTCGCACGCCGGCATCGGCGGGAGCGCGGACACCGCGGCTGTGCTGACCGACGAGGCCCAGGATCACGGGCACGGCGAGCCACGAGATGAACTGGGGCGAGCCGACCTTCTGAAACACGATGAGGCTCGTGACGAGACTCAGCGCGAGCGGCGGTAGCACGACGGAGGCGTCGACCCCGCGCCGGACCACGAGCGCGCCGAGCCCGCACACGAGACCGACGACCACGATGAGGAGCGGCGTCATGACGGCGCTCACGAGCTCGGAGCCGGGGCCGTCGACCTGCCACGTGAGGATGTCGGTGTCGTAGTCGACCTCGGTCGTCGACGGGTCGAGGATGGCGCCCCACATCCAGAACGTCGACACCGGGGCTTCGACCTGGAGTCCGCGCCCGGTCTGCTGCCCGACGAAACTCGCGACGTTCGCGCCGCTCCCCGCCGCGAGGGCGATGATCGCCACGACCGCGCTCGTCGCGAGAGCGATCCCGAGCACCCTGCCTCGCTCGCGCAGCGTGACCACGAGCGCCACGACGAGCACTCCCGGCCACACCTTGATCCACGCGGCGGCCGTGAGCAGAACGGTTGCGAGGAGGGGGCGTGACGCGACGACCACGACCCCCGCGACCGCGAGAGCGACCGTGACCGCGTCGATGCGCGCGAGCGCGATGGGCCCGAGCGCGACGAGGAACAGCGACCACCACCATCCGGCGATGCGACGACGGCGCGATCGGCCGCGACCGACGAGCGCGGCGAACGCGACGACGTCGAGAACGACGATGAGCGCGAGCCACGTGACCGAGTAGAGCGACGCGTCGAGCGTGAGCGGAACGAGCGCGGGGATGCTCGCCGCGACCGGGTAGAGCGCATAGGAACCGAGGATGGGCACGAGGGCGAGCACGGGGTAGACCCACGGCGCGTCGATCCCGACCCAGTAGTCGGCGCCGAAGGCCTGATTGGTCCAGAACCAGTACACGCTCGTGACGTCGCCGAGAGGAAACCCGGGGGCGGTGAGGTTGAGCGCGACGAGCGCGACGTGCGCCGCGAGAAAGGCGATCCAGACGCTCACCGAGCGCAACGGGGCGCTCGCAACCGACATGCCCGCCATCCTACGGCTGCCCGGCACGGCACGGCCCGGGCCGGCCTGAGCTGCCGTGGCCTGGCCGAAGCGTCGTCGCAGACTCGCGCTACAACGCGGCGAGCATGTCGGCGATCACGCGCGGCACCGCGTACGCGAGGTCGAGCACCGTGAGCGGGCCCCCGGCACTCGCCTCGGCGGCGGCGGCACCGTGGATGCTCGCGGCCGTCGCCGCGAGTCGCGCGAGTGTGCGCTCGTCACGCTCGATCTGCGCGGAGTGCGTGGCGACGAGAGCACCGAGGATGCCCCCGAGGGCGTCCCCTGCTCCCGCGGTTGCGAGCCACGAGGTCGGGGTCGTGACGACGAGCCGAGACCCGTGCGCGTCGGCGACGAACGTCGACGACCCTTTGAGGAGCACCGTGACCCCGAAATCGACCGACGCGCGTTCCGCCCACAGGGCAGGCTCGTCGGCGACGCGCGAACGGTCGACGCCGAGCATCCTCCCGAGCTCGCCGTAGTGCGGCGTGATGACCGACGCACCGGCGACCTCCCCGACGAGGTCGAGAGCGCCGGCGTCGAGCACGGTCGGAACGCCCTGCGCGATCGCGTCGCGGAGGCGCCCCGACGCACGGTCGTCCCGCGTCTCGGCGTCGATCCCCGACCCGAGCAGCCACGCTTGCACTCGACCGTCGGCCGTCACGACCTCGGGCCGCCGCTGGAGAACGAGATCGGTCGGCCGCGAGTCACCGAGGTAGCGCAGCATCCCGACCCCCGTGTGCAGGGCGGCCTCGACGCCGAGGACCGCCGCACCCGGATACATCGTCGACCCCGTGACGACCCCGAGAACACCGCGGGAGTACTTGTCGTCGCTCGACTGGGGCACCGCGATGTGGCGAGCGGAGTCGGCGGGGGTCCAGGTGCGAAACGTCACAGTCCGACGATACGCGCGCGGGCATATTCGCGCCCGACGCGGTGTTGCAGACCGAGATGACTACTTCTGCGCTCTTCACTCCCCACACGATCCGCTCGACCTCGTTCCGCAACCGCATCTGGGTGAGTCCGCTCTGCCAGTACTCGGTCGACGAACGTGACGGCGTTCCCACCGACTGGCACCTCGTGCACCTCGGCTCGTTCGCGCGCGGCGGCGCGGGGCTCGTCATGACGGAGGCGACCGCGGTCACCCCCGTCGGCCGCATCTCCCCCGAAGACACCGGGATCTGGGATGACGACCAGCAGGCGGCGTGGGCGCGCATCGTCGACTTCATCCACTCGCAGGGCGCGGCGGCGGGCGTGCAACTCGCCCACGCCGGCCGCAAAGCGTCGACGTGGAAAGAGTGGGGTCCCGAGTCGGGCACCCAGCCCGAGGCCGACGGCGGCTGGACCATGGTCGCGCCGTCCGCAATCCCCTTCACGGGTTACGGCACCCCGCACTCCCTCACCGTCGAAGAGATCGCCGAGACCGTCGCCGACTTCGCCCGCGCCGCTCGCCGGTCGATCGACGCGGGCTTCGACGTGCTCGAGATCCACGCGGCGCACGGGTACCTCGTGCACCAGTTCCTCTCGCCCCTCTCCAACGAGAGAACGGATGCCTACGGCGGCAGTCTCGAGAACCGCGCGCGCGTGCTCGTCGAGATCATCCGCGCCGTGCGCGACGAGGTGGGCGACGACGTGCCGCTCTTCGTGCGCTTCTCGGCCACCGACTACGCCGAGGGAGGCTGGGACCGCGAACAGACCGCGACCGTCGCCGCGTGGAGCCGTGACGCCGGCGCCGACCTCTTCGACATCTCGACGGGGGGTCTCGTGCGCGACGTGACCATACCGCTCTCCCCCGGCTACCAGGTGCCGTTCGCCGACTTCGTCAAGCGCGAATCCGACGTCGAGGTGAACGCCGTCGGGCTCATCACCGAGGCGGCCCAAGCCGAAGAGATCGTCGCGAGCGGTCAGGCCGACGCCGTCATGATGGGGCGCGAGATCATGCGTGACCCGCACTTCCCGCTCCGCGCCGCCCACGAACTCGGCGTCGAGATCGACTACTTCCCGATCCAGTACCACCGCGCCCGCTGGCGCCGCGGCTAGGAGCTACCGACGACGCGTCGCGCCGACCCGCTAACGACGACGCGTCGCGTCTTGCACCTCTCCGACGAGCTCCTCGATGATGTCCTCGAGAAAGAGCACGCCTCGCGTGTCGCCGCTCTCGTCGAACACCCGCGCGATGTGCGTTCCCGAGCGGCGCATCGAGGCGAGGGCGTCTTCGAGGTCGGTCTCGAGGTAGATCGAGATGAGCTGGCGGATGCGCTTCGGCGGAACCGGGTGCTCGAACTCCCCGATCGCCTCGAGGTCGATGACGTCTTTGAGGTGCAGATATCCCGTGGGGTCGCCCGCCTCGTTGACGAGCACGTATCGCGAGAACCCGTGCCGCGCCACGGCCTTCTCGACGTCTTTCGGCGAGGCCGCCTCCGAGAGGGCCACGAGGTCCGACATGCTCACGGCGATGTCGCGCACCTTCTTCTCGGTGAACTCGAACGCGGCCATGAGCGCTCCGCTGCTGTCGGTCAGGAGTCCCTCGCGCTGTGACGTCGCCACGATCGTCGCGACCTCGTCGACCGTGTACGCGCTCGTCGCCTCGTTCTTCGGCTCGACCCTGAAGAGCCGCAGCACACCGTTCGCCGTCGCGTTGAGCGTGACGATGATGGGGCTGAAGATGCGCGAGACGAGAACGAGCGGCGGCGCGAGGATGAGAACCGCGCGATCGGGGATCGAGAACGAGAGGTTCTTGGGAACCATCTCGCCGAGCACGACGTGCAGATACGACACGAGCACGAGAGCGATGATGAACGCGACCGTGCCGATCACCTCGGGCGGGAGTCCCGTGAGCTCGAGGGGGATCTCGAGGAGGTGATGGATGGCGGGTTCCGAGACGTTCAGGATGAGCAGCGAGCACACCGTGATCCCGAGCTGACTCGTCGCGAGCATGAGCGTCGCGTGCTCTATCGCCCACAGCGCGGTCTTCGCCGCCCTGCTCCCCGCCTCGGCCCGAGGTTCGATCTGCGAGCGCCTCGCCGAGATGACGGCGAACTCGGCGCCGACGAAGAAGGCGTTGACGGCCAAGAGGATGAAGAGCCACCCGATGCCCCACCAGTCGCTCATCGCGTGCGTCCCGTCTGCTTAGAGGTGGCGATCGGCCCCGTGGGCCGGCCCGCGGGGGTCACGTCGACGCGCTCGGCGGCGTCTTCGGTCTCGATCGCGAGCGGGGTGAAGCGCATCCTGTCGATGCGACGCCCGTCGAGCCGTTCGACGCGGAAGGTTCCGGCGTCGACCGTGACGGTGTCGCCGACGACGGGCAGTCGCCCGAGTTCGCTCATGATGAAGCCGCCGACGGTTTCGTACGGCCCGTCGTCGGGCACGACGACATCCGCGCGCTCCTGCAGTTCGTCTGGCCGGAGGCTCCCGGGAAAGGTGAGCCAGTCGCGGGATCGCACGACGCCCGCGCGAGCACGGTCGTGTTCGTCGGCGACCTCGCCGACGAGTTCCTCCACGAGGTCTTCGAGGGTCGCGACGCCCGCCGTGCCCCCGTATTCGTCGACGACGACCGCCATCTGGTAGCCCTGCTGGCGTAGTTCGCCGAGGAGGGTGTCGAGTTTCATGGTCTCGGGCACCCGGAGCGCGTCGCTCTGGAGCGCGGAGACCGGAACGACGGACCGCTTCTTGCGCGGCACGGCGACGGCCTGCTTGACGTGCACGAACCCGACGACGTCGTCGATGCTGTCGTCGATCACGGGGAAACGCGAGAGACCCGTCGAGCGCGCGAGGGAGATGACGTCGTCGGCCGATGCCGACCTGTCGATGCTCGAGACGCGCGGACGCGGGGTCATGACGTCGGACGCGATGTGCTCGCTGAATGCGAGTGTGCGCTCGAGCAGCGTCGCCGTGTCGCGATCGAGGATGCCCTCGAGAGCCGAGCGTCGCAAGAGCGACGTGAGCTCGTCGGCTGTCCTCGCCGAAGAGAGCTCCTCTTTCGGCTCGATGCCGACCGACCTCAGGATGCCGTTCGCCGAGTTGTTGAGCACCGAGATGAAGGGCTTAAAGACGAACGTGAAGCCGACCTGGAACGGGGCGACGAGCTTGGCGGTCTGCCGCGGGAGCGCGAGGGCGAAGTTCTTCGGCACGAGTTCGCCGATGATCATCGAGAGGAGCGTCGCGATGAAGATCGCGACGATCGTCGCGACGACCGAGATCGCCGGATCGGGGATGCCGACCGAGCCGAGGAGCGGGGCGAGGAACCGGCTGAATGCGGGCTCGAGGGTGTACCCGGTGAGGAGGGTCGTGAGGGTGATGCCGAGTTGCGCGCTCGAGAGGTGCGTCGAGGTGATCTTGAGTGCCCCGATGGTCACCCCGAGGTTCTTCTCCCCGCGCGCCTGGCGCGCCTCGAGATCGGATCGATCGAGGTTGACGAGAGCGAATTCCGAAGCCACGAACAGTCCCGTGCCGACGGTGAGGAGGAGCCCGATCGCGACGAGGATCAGGTCGTACACGGGAACCGCGGAGCGAAATGTCGAGAAGGGGGGTCATCCATGGTGATCTCGATGGTATCCGAGCGGTGGGGCACTCGGTCTACCAGCTGACCGGGAGGGCTTTGCCCTCTTCGTACCCCGCGGCGCTCTGGATGCCGACGAGAGCCCGGTCCGCGAACTCCGCGAGGGTCGACGCGCCCGCGTAGGTGAGCGACGAGCGCACGCCCGACGTGATCATGTCGAGCAGGTCCTCGATCGACGGCCGCAGCGGATCGAGGTAGATGCGCGACGACGAGATGCCCTCCGCGAAGAGGGTCTTGCGAGCGAGCTCGTACGCCCCGAGCCGGTCGAACCTGTCGTGCACGGCCTTCGTCGAGGCCATGCCCCAGCTCTCCTTGTAGAGGCGACCCTCGTCGTCGGTCTCGAGGGTACCGGGGGCCTCGATCGTGCCCGCGAACCACGATCCGATCATCACGGATGCCGCTCCCGCCGCGAGGGCGAGCGCGACGTCGCGCGGGTAACGCACTCCCCCGTCGGCCCACACCGTGGCGCCCAGCTCGCTCGCAGCCGCCGCCGTTTCGAGCACGGCGGAGAACTGGGGTCGCCCGACGGCGGTCATCATGCGCGTCGTGCACATGGCGCCGGGGCCCACGCCGACCTTGACGATGTCGGCCCCCGCCCCGACGAGTTCGCGCACGCCGTCGGCTGTCACGACGTTGCCCGCGACGAGCGGAATGCCGAGGTCGAGCTTCGCGACCGCCGAGATCGCCTCGATCATTCCGCTCTGGTGCCCGTGTGCCGTGTCGATCACGAGCACGTCGACGCCAGCAGACGCGAGAGCCTTGGCCTTGCGGGTGACGTCGCCGTTGATGCCGATCGCCGCGGCGACTCTCAAACGACCCTCGGAGTCGAGGGCGGGCGTGTAGATGGTCGACCGCAGAGCGCTCGTGCGACTCACGGTGCCGATGACGTTGCCGTGCCGGAGCACGGGCGCGAACTGAAGATCGGCGGCGACGAGGAGGTCGAATGCCTCTCGCGCGGTCGTCACGTCGTCGGCGTCGATCGAGGTCAGGCGCCCGTGCAGCAGATCGCCGAGGGTGGCGTCGGGGAGGGCGGCCCCGAGGCGACTCGCCGAGATGCACCCGAGGTAGGTGCCGCTCCGGTCGTGCAAGACGATGCCGTGTCCCTCCACCGGTGGCAAGCGTCGCAGGGCGTCGGCGACGGTCTCGTCGGGGCGGAGGGAGACCGGAGAGTCGAAGGCCACGGGTTGGGCCTTCACCCAGCGGATCGCGGCATCTAGATCCTGGAGGTGCATGTCTTGCGGCAGGACACCGAGGCCACCTCGCCTCGCGAGAGTCGCCGACAGCCGTGCGCCCGTGACCGAGCTCATGTTGGCCGCGACGATCGGAATGGTCGCGCCCGTGCCGTCGGTCGGCGCGATGGACACGTCGAGGCGGCTTTTGACATCCGAGCGGCTCGGCACGAGGAACACGTCGGAGTAGGTCAGATCGTGCCGGGGAGTGGTCTCGTAGAACCTCATCCCCTCACGTTAAACCCTCCGGGCCCGGTCGAAGCAGGTCGACGAAAGTGATTAAGCTTGACGGGTGTGCGACCAGCGACGGCCGCGCGTGCGACGTAGTCGGTGACAACCAGCACGGTGACAACGGAAAGTGGGCGGTCGGCAGTGTCTAGCCAAGTGACCGGAATAGCTCCAGAAGACGGTTCGTCGGGAGAGTTCGGGGCCAACGAATGGCTCGTAGACGAGATGTACGAGAGGTACATCGACGACAAGAACTCGGTAGACCCGTCGTGGTGGCCGATTCTCGAGAACTATCGCCCCTCCGAGTCGTCGGAGGCCGACGCCGAGTCCACGGGAGAGCGCGCTGAAGCGTCTGCCGAGGCGACGACAGCCGAGCCGCAGATCCCCACCGAACTGACGACCGAGCCCGAGGCCGCGGCACCGACTCCCGCCCCCGAACCGACTCCGTCGAAGGAGTCGACCCCGACCGGCACGCAGCCGGTCGCGCGCACGACCTCGATTCAGGCGCGGCCGCAGCCCATCCCCGCCGACGCCCCCTCCGCTCCGAAGGCGCCGAAGAAGAAGCCGGCCGAACCCGAGGCCGCCCCGGCGGACGAGAACGTCGTGCAGGCCCTCAAGGGCATGGCCAAGAGCCTCGCCTCCAACATGGACGCGAGCCTGAGCGTTCCGACCGCGACGAGCGTGCGCACGATCCCCGCGAAGCTCATGATCGACAACCGCATCGTCATCAACAACCACCTCAAGCGAGCGCGCGGCGGCAAGATCTCGTTCACTCACCTCATCGGCTGGGCGATCGTGCAGACGATCAAAGAGTTCCCGAGCCAGAACGTCTACTACGACGAGGTCGACAGCAAGCCCTCGGTCGTGACTCCCGCCCACGTCAACCTCGGGCTCGCGATCGACATGCCCAAGCCCGACGGTTCGCGCGCGCTCCTCGTGCCGGGCATCAAGAACACCGAGACCATGAGCTTCGGAGATTTCATCTCCGAATACGAAGCCCTCGTGCGCAAAGCTCGGGGCAACAAGCTCACGGCGGGCGACTTCGCGGGAACCACGATCTCCCTCACCAACCCCGGCGGAATCGGAACCGAGCACTCGGTCCCGAGGCTCATGAAGGGCCAGGGCTGCATCGTCGGTGCGGGCGCGCTCGAGTACCCCGCGGAGTTCCAGGGGATGTCGCAGACGACCCTCGCCGATCTCGGTGTCGGCAAGACCATCACCCTCACCTCGACCTACGATCACCGCGTCATCCAGGGTGCGGGCTCGGGCGAGTTCCTCAAGCGCGTGCACGAGCTGCTCATCGGGCAGCGCGGGTTCTACGAGGCGATCTTCTCCGACCTGCGGATCCCCTACGACCCCATCCACTGGGCCTCCGACATCCACGTCGACCTCGCGAATCAGGTGAGCAAGACGGCTCGCGTTCAGGAGCTCATCAACTCGTTTCGCGTGCGCGGCCACCTCATGGCCGACATCGACCCCCTCGAGTACCGCCAGCGATCGCACCCCGACCTCGACATCTCGAGCCACGGCCTGACCTTCTGGGACCTCGACCGCGAGTTCGTCACGGGCGGGTTCGGCGGCAAGCGCTCCGCGCTCCTGCGCGACATCCTCGGGGTGCTCCGCGACGCCTACTGCCGCACCATCGGCATCGAGTACATGCACATCCAAGACCCTGTGCAGCGCAAGTGGATCCAGGACCACATCGAGACGCCGTACTCGAAACCGACCCACGACGCGCAGATGCGGGTTCTCGGCAAACTCAACGAGGCCGAGGCCTTCGAGACCTTCCTGCAGACGAAGTACGTCGGCCAGAAGCGGTTCAGCCTCGAGGGCGGCGAGTCGACGATCGCCCTGCTCGACGCCATCCTCCAGGGGGCGGCCGAGACGGGTCTCGACGAGGTCGCCATCGGGATGGCCCACCGCGGTCGCTTGAACGTGCTCACGAACATCGCGGGCAAGACCTACGCCCAGATCTTCCGCGAGTTCGAGGGGACTCAAGACCCCCGCACCGTGCAGGGCTCCGGCGACGTCAAGTACCACCTCGGCACCGAGGGCACCTTCACGGGCGCCACGGGCGATCAGATCCCGGTGTACCTCGCCGCGAACCCCTCGCACCTCGAAGCGGTCGACGGCGTGCTCGAGGGCATCGTGCGGGCGAAGCAGGACCGCGGACCCGTCGGCTCGTTCGGAACTCTTCCGATCATGGTGCACGGAGACGCCGCCATGGCGGGCCAGGGCATCGTCGTCGAGATCCTGCAGATGTCGCAGCTCCGCGGCTACCGCACCGGGGGAACGATCCACCTCGTCGTCAACAACCAGGTCGGATTCACGACCCCTCCCGGAGAAGCGCGCACCTCCATCTACTCGACGGATGTCGCCAAGACGATCCAGGCCCCGATCTTCCACGTGAACGGCGACGACCCCGAGGCCGTCGTGCGCGTCGCCGAACTCGCGTTCGCCTACCGTCAGGAGTTCCACCGCGACGTCGTCATCGACCTCGTCTGCTACCGCCGCCGCGGACACAACGAGGGTGACGACCCCTCGATGACCCAGCCGCTCATGTACAGCCTCATCGAGGCGAAGCGCTCGGTGCGGACCCTCTACGCCGAGGCTCTCGTCGGTCGCGGCGACATCACCCAGGAGGAGTACGAGGGGGCCCACGCCGACTTCCAAGACCGGCTCGAGCGGGCTTTCGCCGAAACCCACGCGGCCCAGACCGGGTCGATGCCGATCCCCGTGCAAGACCCCGACGCGGTCGCGGACCTCGAGCGCCCCGAGTCCCAGAAAGACGAGCAGCACGACAATTCGGGAGAGCCGGCGACGACAGCGGTCGACGAATCCGTCATCTCCCTCATCGGTGACGCGTTCGACAACCCGCCCGAGGGCTTCACGGTGCACCCGAAGATCCAGGCGCTGCTCAAGAAGCGCGTCGACATGAGCCGCAACGGCGGTGTCGACTGGGGGTTCGGTGAACTCCTCGCTCTCGGGTCTCTGCTCGTCGAGGGCACCCCCGTGCGCATGGCGGGTCAAGACACCCGGCGCGGCACCTTCGTGCAGCGTCACGCGGTCTTGCACGACCGCCAGAACGGCCAGGAGTGGCTGCCGCTCGCGAACCTCAGCGAGAACCAGGCTCGATTCTGGATCTACGACTCGCTCTTGAGCGAGTACGCCGCGATGGGGTTCGAGTACGGCTACTCGGTCGAGCGCGCAGACGCTCTCGTGCTGTGGGAGGCGCAGTTCGGCGACTTCGGAAACGGAGCCCAGACGGTCATCGACGAGTTCATCTCGAGCGCCGAGCAGAAGTGGGGTCAGCGCTCGAGCGTCGTGCTCTTGCTGCCGCACGGCTACGAGGGCCAGGGGCCCGACCACTCGTCGGCCCGCATCGAGCGCTATCTGCAGTTGTGCGCCGAGAACAACATGACCGTCGCTCGGCCGTCGACCCCCGCGTCGTACTTCCACCTGTTGCGCCGCCAGGCGTACGCGCGCCCGAGGCGCCCCCTCGTCGTGTTCACCCCGAAGGCGATGCTGCGGCTCCGCGGAGCGACGAGCGCGGTCTCCGACTTCACGACGGGCAGATTCGAGCCCGTGATCGACGACCCGCGTCCGATCGACAAGGCGGCCGTCAAGCGCGTCGTGCTCCACTCGGGGAAGATCCACTACGACCTCCTCGCCGAGGCCGACAAGCGGGGCATCGACGACATCGCGCTCGTGAGGGTCGAGCAGTACTACCCGCTTCCCCTCCGCGAGCTCTCGACGGTTCTCGCGAAGTACTCGGGCGCCGAACTGCTGTGGGCGCAAGAGGAGCCGGAGAATCAGGGTGCGTGGCCGTTCGTGAGCCTCGAGCTCGCGCGTCGCCTCAAGTCGACGTCGATGAAGGTCGCGTCGCGCCCGGCATCCGCCTCACCCGCGACGGGTTCCACGAAGCGGAGTGCGGCAGAGCAGGCCGACCTCATCGACCGCGCCCTCACGCTCGACTAGCGACAAACGAAAGACGAGCCGGTCCCCTCGGGGACCGGCTCGTCGTCGTTGTCAGTGATCGTCGTTGTCAGTGATCGTCGTTGTCAGTGATCGTCGCTGTCAGAGATCGTCGTTGTGGGCGCTCGGCGCTTACGCCGTCAGTGCGACTGCATCTCCCGCAGACGGGCGAGAACTTGATCGCGGAGCACTTCGGGTGCGGTCTCCTTGCACGCGCGCTGCACCGCTTGCGTGAGAACGAGACCCACGCGGCGCTCGTCGTCGCAGTCGACACAGCTCGCGAGGTGCTCGGCGATGTCGGCAGCCTCGTCGGACTTCAGCTCGTTGTGCAGATATTCTTCGAGCTCTGATTTGGCTTTGTCGCAGCCGCAGTCAGTCATGTCGTCGATCCTTTCGCAGAAGCTTCGGCCCGCGCCTTAGTGCGCTTGCCCGCCGAGGGCGCGGGCACGGTCATGCCCCGCTCGTCGGCGTAATCGGTGAGGAGACCGCGGAGCAAGCGCCTGCCTCGGTGCAGGCGGCTCATGACGGTCCCGACGGGGGTCTTCATGATGTCGGCGATCTCCTGGTAGGAGAAGCCTTCGACGTCGGCGAAATACACCGCGAGACGGAAATCCTCGGGGATCGACTGGAGCGCGTCTTTGACCGCGCTGTCGGGCAAGTGGTCGATCGCTTCAGCTTCGGCCGAACGCGCCGCCCTCCCCTGCGTCATCGACTCGGCGCTCCCGATCTGCCAGTCCTCGAGCTCGTCGAGGGTGCCCTGGTAGGGGTCGCGCTGCTTCTTGCGGTAGGTGTTGATGAACGTGTTCGTGAGGATGCGGTAGAGCCACGCCTTGAGGTTCGTGCCCTGCTGATACTGGCCGAAGGCCGCGAACGCCTTGACGAAGGTCTCCTGCACCAGATCGGATGCGTCGGCGGGGTTGCGGGTCATCCGGAGGGCGGCACCGTAGAGCTGATCCATATACGGGATGGCCTGGCTCTCGAAGAGATCGCGTTTCTCGCTCGCGGCCGCCGCCTCACTCGCCGCGTCGACGGCGTCGGGTCCGGCAGGGGTGCTCTCAGGAGTGCTCATCGACACCGAGTCTAGTTCGCGGCTCGACGGGCAGCGGCGGGCTCGCACCGGTCGTGCGGGGGTGAGGAGGGTCACGCGTGCTCCGATCCGTTCGTCGTTTCTCGATACCCTGTAACCGATGCAGGTATTCAGGTATTCCGGGCCGGAGTTCAGCCCCTACGACGATGCGAGCGAGTCGAGCGATCACGAGCCCGGGCCCTGGCCCGCGCCCGAGGCGACGCGCCCGCTCTCCGCGACGATCTCGCTCCCCGGTTCGAAGTCGCTGACCAACCGCGAACTCGTGCTCTCGGCTCTCGCCGACGCGCCGTCGACGCTCCTCTCCCCGCTGCGGTCGCGCGATTCCGCCCTCATGATCTCGGCGCTGCGGTCGCTCGGAACCTCGATCACCGAGGTCGGTGAGGGCGAGTACGGCCCCGACCTCGAGATCGTGCCCGGCGAGCTCGCCGGGGGAACCTCGATCGATTGCGGTCTCGCGGGAACGGTCATGAGGTTCATCCCCCCGCTCGCGACCCTCGCTCTCGGACCGGTGTCGTTCGACGGCGACGAGGCGGCGAGGCGGCGCCCGATGCGGGCGACGGTCGACTCGCTGCGCGCACTCGGAGTGGATGTCTCGGACGACGGCCGCGGTTCCCTCCCGTTCAGCCTCTACGGCACGGGCGAAGTCGAGGGCGGGGAGCTGAGCATCGACGCGTCGGCGTCGAGCCAGTTCGTCTCGGGACTGCTCCTGAGCGCTCCGCGATTCCGACGAGGGCTCACGCTCACCCACACGGGAGACGTTCTCCCGAGCCTCCCCCACATCGACATGACCATCGCCGCTCTGCGGGCTCGCGGTGTCGCGGCGCACTCGCCCCAACCGGGAACCTGGGTCGTCGAACCCGGACCGATCTCGGGGCTCGAGCGGCGCATCGAACCCGACCTCTCGAACGCGGCCCCGTTCCTGATCTCCGCGATCGTCGCCGGCGGAAGCGTGACGATCACCGATTGGCCCACCGAGACGACCCAGGTCGGCGCCGAACTCGAGAGACTGCTGCCGCTGTGGGGCGCGACGGTGTCCCGCGGGGACTCGGCGGGAACGAGCTCCTCGCTGCGTGTCGATGGTGGCGTCGGGGTCGTCGGCGGCGCGACCCTGCCCGGTGTCGACCTCGATCTGAGCATCGGCGGCGAGCTCGCTCCCGCGATCGTGGCGCTGTGTGCGCTCGCATCCGGCCCGAGTCGCATCACGGGAATCGCCCACCTCCGCGGGCACGAGACCGACAGGCTCGCGGCTCTCGCGAGCGAGATCGGCGCCCTCGGCGGCTCGGTCACCGAACTGCCCGACGGCCTCGCGATCGTTCCGGCCCCCCTCGTCGGCGCTCCGTGGCGCGCGTGGGATGACCATCGGATGGCGCACGCCGGCGCCGTGCTCGGACTCGCGGTTCCCGGCATCCTCATCGACGACATCCACTCGACCTCGAAGACGATGCCCGAGTTCGCCGACCTCTGGATGCGCGTCGTCACGGGTATCGAGACCGTGACGGCCGACCCGATCCTGCTGTTCTGATCCCGACGAGTAGACCCCGCAGATGAGCTGGCTTCCCCCCGACGACGAGAGCGACGACGAGCCCTACGCCGACTACGAGGCGCGGGCGCGCCCCAACCCCAAGGGCAACAGGGCGCGCACGAAGATCCGCCCCGAGCACAAAGACGCGGTCACGGGCCGCGTGCTCACGGTCGACCGCGGTCGGTACAGCGTGCTCGTGGGCGAGGGGACCGACGACGAACACGAGGCGATCGCGTCGCGCGCGAGCGAGCTGCGCAAGAACGCCGTCGTCACGGGCGACCGTGTCGACCTCGTGGGCGACACGAGCGGCGTCGACGGGAGCCTCTCGCGCATCGTGCGCATCCAGGAGCGCTCGACCCTCTTGCGTCGCAGTGCCGACGACTCCGACGAGGTCGAGCGCATCATCGTGGCGAACGCCGACCAGATGCTCATCGTCGTCGCCGCGGCGAACCCCGAACCGCGCCCGCGACTCGTCGACCGCTACCTCGTGGCGGCGTTCGACGCGGGGATCACGCCCATCCTGTGCATTACGAAGACCGACCTGCGCGACCCGACAGACTTCCTCGCGAACTTCGTGGGTCTCGACATCATCGTCGTGCAGAGCGCTGAGAACCAGTGGCCGCTCGAGGTGCTCCGTGGGCTCCTGAGCGGGCACTCCACGGTCGCGGTCGGGCACTCCGGTGTCGGCAAGTCGACGCTCGTCAATGCGCTCGTTCCCGACGCCCACCGCGCCATCGGTCGCGTCAACACGGTCACCGGGCGCGGCCGGCACACGTCGTCGTCGACGATCTCGCTGCGTGTCGGCGACGGGTGGATCATCGACACCCCGGGGGTGCGCAGTTTCGGCCTCGGGCACATCAACCCCGACAACATCCTCGGGTCGTTCACCGATCTCGCGACCGTCGCGCTGCAGTGCCCCCGCGGATGCACGCACCTACCCGGTTCGCCCGATTGCGCGATCATCGAGGCTGCCGAAGCCGGCGAACTCGGCGACATCGGTCGCTTGCGGCTCGACTCCCTGCAACGACTTCTCGGCACCCTCGCCTAGGGGATCCGTCGGCACCGCGACCGGACCGGGTCGCATCGGCGGGGCGATAGCCTGAACGAGTGACCGAGCCCTCCCTGAGATCCGACCTCCAGCTCGCCCGCGAACTCGCCGACATGGCCGACTCGATCTCTTCGGAGAGGTTTCGCGCCAACGACCTGCTCGTGACGATGAAGCCAGACATGACCCACGTGACCGACGCCGACAAGGCCGTCGAAGCGGCCATCCGCGGTGGTCTCGCCGACTCTCGGCCCACCGACGGCATCCTCGGTGAGGAGTTCGGTGTCGAAGCCGGGACCGGCTCGGGCGTCAAGCGGGAGTGGATCATCGACCCGATCGACGGCACCGCCAACTACGTTCGCGGAGTGCCGGTGTGGGCCACCCTGATCTCCCTCGCGATCGATGATGTCCCCGTCGTCGGTGTGGTGAGCGCTCCCGCTCTCGGACAGCGCTGGTGGGCGGCGCGCGGGCACGGAGCCTGGACGAGCGAGAAGGTCTCCGTGAGCGAGACGCGCGAACGACGCATCTTCGTCTCCGGCGTGACCGAGCTCGCGGACGCCTCGCTGACCTACAACAGCCTCAAGGGCTGGGACGAGCACGGCCGCTTGAGCTCGCTCGTCACCCTCTCTCGCGAGGTGTGGCGCACGCGGGCCTACGGCGACATGTGGTCGTACATGATGGTCGCGGAGGGTCTCGTCGACATCGCGGGAGAGTTCGACCTCCAGCCCTACGACATGGCCGCGCTCATCCCCATCGTCGAGGAGGCGGGCGGTGCCTTCACGTCGGCGACGGGCTCGCCCGGCCCCTGGCACGGTTCTGCTCTCGCAACGAACGGTGTGCTGCACGACGCCGTGCTCGAGGTGCTCGCGCGCGACTAGGCCGCGGCGGGGTCGGAGTCCGGGGCGCCTGGCGTGGCCTGCGTCTCGGCGCTCTCGAGCCGTCTCTTGCGCAAGTCGAGCAGGGCGAACACGAGGGCTACGACGACGAGCCCGAGCGACACGAGAAGCCCGTTGCGGAAGCCGTCGTGATAGACCTCGATCGCGGCGAGCTGGCCGGTCTCCCGGTAGAGGGTCGCGAAGAAGGTGGATGACGCCGCGGCGACCCCGACGGCGGTACCGACGCGCTGCCCCACTTGGGCCATCGATCCCGCCACTCCCCCCTCGGCCACGGGAACACGCGCGAGCGTGAGCGTCTGGTTGGGCGAGATGACAAAGCCACCCCCCGCCCCCGCGACCGTCATCGCGGCCGCCATGTACCAGGGCGAGAGCTCGGGCGGCAGATAGACGGCGGCCACCCCGACGAGGGCGAAACCGATGATGACGCTCACGAGGCCCGCGACCACGAGCAATCGGCCGTACTTCTCGACGAGCCGCCCGCCGAGCCACGAGGTCACGGCGGATGCCAGGGCGAACGTGATGCTCACCATGCCGGCGTAGACCGGCTCGAGCCCGAGCCCCTGCTGCAGGTAGAGCGTCGAGAGCAGGAACAGGGCGGGGAGAGCACCGAAGTAGGCGGTCGCCACGAGCAGACCGTTGCGATAGGAGCTGTCGCGGAAGAGCGAGAACCGCACGACGGGCGACTTGCCGTTGCGCTGGTAGCGGCGTTCCCACCACACGAAGGCCGCGAGGGCGACGACGAACAGCGCGAGGAAGGCCCAGCGCCGCGGGTCGTCGTCGGGGCCGCCGGTCGTGAGCACGAAGGGGAGCATGAGGCTCAGGGTCGCGATGCCGAGGAGCACGATGCCGACGAGGTCGAGTTCGGTGCGCGCATCCGCAGATCTGACGTGCTTGGGCAAGAGCCGGATGGCGAAGAAGAGGGCGATGACGCCGAGGGGTACGTTCATCCAGAACAGCAGGCGCCAGCCGTCTGTCGGCCCCCCGATCGCGATGAGCAACCCGCCGAGGGTCGGCCCGAGCGCGGTCGAGATGCCGATCGTCGCGCCGAAGACGCCGAAGGCGCGGCCGCGCTCCGCCCCCTGGAACATCTGCTGCAGGAGCCCGAGCACCTGGGGCATCTGGATGCCCGCGGCGACGCCCTGGAGCACGCGCGCGATGAGCAGGAAGGTGATGTTCGGTGCGAGCGCGCAGAGGATGCTCGAGACGGTGAAGAGGGTGAGCCCGATGACGAACATGACCTTGCGGGAGTGGATGTCGCCGAGCCGCCCCGCGGGCACGAGCGCGAGCCCGAATGCGAGGGCGTAGCCCGCGACGATGATCTGCAGCTCGCTCGGCCCCGCGCCGAGGGACTCCTCGATCGACGGCAATCCGACGTTGACCTTCGAGAGGTCGAGGATCGTGAGGGCCGCGACACCGACGCACACGGCGAAAACCTGCCAGCGGGTGCGGTCGGACATGGGCGCAGGGGAAGAGGGAGAAGTATTCATGGGGAGTGATTCAGTTATATACCCGCGGGAAGAGAGCGGGCTCCGCCCTAGCCGTCGGTGGCGGGGAGGTCGAGCGGCAGCTCGCGCGACGCATCCCACGGTTCGGTCCAGCCGAGCCGGTCGAAGATGCCGTCGAGGAGCATCGCGGTGAAGCCCCAGACGAGATGCTCCCCCGTGCCGCCCGCGGCGTCGTCGACGAGGAATCCGGGGTCGCGTCTCTCCGTGCCGAACCGGCGCACGACCGTGACACCCCGATGGGCGGGGTCGAGGAGGTCGGCGACGGGAGCGCGGAACACCGCGGCCGACTCCCTCTCGTCGACCGCGCGAACGGGAGCGGGGTGACTCCACCACGCGAGCACGGGCGTCACGAGGTGATTCGAGAATGCGAGCGGCACGGTCGAGAGGGTTCCGAGCACGTCGACCCCGTCGGGGTCGAGACCCGTCTCCTCGCGCGCCTCCCGGAGCGCCGCATCGACGGGTCCCGCGTCTCCGGGGTCGATGCGCCCGCCGGGAAAGGCCACCTGGCCCGGGTGTGCGCGCAGGGTCGACGCTCGCGCGAGCAACAGCACGTCGAGGTCGCGCGACACGGCGCGGTCCCGCGCGCGGCGATCGCTCGGGAGTGAATCGAGCACCCCGAACAGTATGAGCACCGCGGCAGCACGCGACCCGTCTGCGACGGGTGCGTCCGACAGGCCGGCGAACTCCGTGGCACGGGAGGCGTCGCGCTCGAGAACGGCTCGCAGTTCGGCGCGCGCGTCGAGGGGAGCGTCGGCGGCAGACATCCGTTCAGGCTACGCCTCTCGTGTGCGACGCCGGCGCGGATCAGATGGTGAGCGTGATGCCCGAGAGCACGAAGCACAGCGCGACGAGCCCGAGGGCGATCGAGGCGACCCACACCGGCGCACCGCGGGCGCCCGACCGCAGCGCGAGAACGAGGGCCGTGATGGCCGAAGCGACCCACAACACGGCCGTGACCGCGAAGACCATGAGCGGTCCGAGCAGACCGATGCGATTGCCCCCCTCGAGGGTCACGAGCCCCGTGAGCCACCACGCCGTGATGAGCGCGAGAGGCACGAGGGCGACGACCCCGAATACGAGCGACGTGAATCGGCGAGACGTGGCGGCAGAGTCAGGGGTGGTCACTCCGATGACGCTACCAAAGTCGAGAGAGTCTCGACGGTGGGAGAGACTCGCACAGCGCGTGATGCCGACCGATGGTGGAGATGGGGGGAATTGAACCCCCGTCCACTGCTGTGGTCATGTGCCTTCTACGGGTGTAGCCGGTGAAGACGTTCTACTCGGCTCCGGGATTTACCACAGGCAGTTACCCCGACGAGCCCAGCCCCAGTGCAAGTCCCGCTGTGCCCGGAGGCGCAACACAGCAGCAATCTCTCTAGATAGCGCCGGAACCCGGGTAGAGAGCATTCCCGGACCGACGGACTTCTTAGTGCGCTCGCTTAGGCAGCGAGGGCGAAGTCAGTGCGCTTTGAATTGGCACTTATTTTTTGCAAGGGACATTAACGAGTTGACCTTGCATTCTCGACCCGCTTCTCACAGTTGCGCAGGCAATGTCGAAACCGATCATCCCCATGGCGACTTCCCACCCCGACTGTCGTCGGTGCGGAGGAAGTGGTGGCATCACGCGCTGTGGAGTTGTCAATCGATACTGCACTCGAGGTGCAGCCCTCTATCTTACGACGGATGCCCGGCACCCGCCAGCCTGCACGGCTCGGTCGCTAGTCGCCGAGCTCCCGCCGCGTGCCCATGGCCCGGTCGGCCTCGCGCTTGTCTTGACGCTCGCGGAGCGTCTGCCTCTTGTCGTATTCGCGCTTGCCCTTCGCGACCGCGATCTCGACCTTGGCCCGACCGTCGAGAAAGTAGATCGAGAGCGGCACGAGCGTGTAGCCACCCTCTTTGACCTTGTTGTGGATCTTGAGGATCTGCTGCTTGTGCAGCAGCAGCTTGCGTTTGCGCCGCGGCGGGTGGTTGTTCCACGTTCCCTGGTTGTATTCGGGGATGTGCACGGCGTCGAGCCACGCTTCGCCGAACTCCACGTAGGCGTAGCCGTCGACGAGCGACGCCCGGCCCGCGCGCAACGACTTGACCTCGGTTCCCGTGAGCACGAGGCCCGCTTCGTAGGTGTCTTCGATGGCGTAGTCGTGTCGCGCCTTGCGGTTGGTAGCCACGACCTTCTGGCCACGTTCCTTGGGCATAACGCTCTCCTCGATCGCCGTCGTGACCGGTGTCGGCCCCGTGCTCGCCCGCGCGCATCGCAGACAGCCCACCAGTCTAGCCGGTGGGGGCTCCGATCAGACCTTGAGGTAGCGACTGATGGCGACGTTGGCCGACACCGCGGCGAGCAGGATGCCCGCGCCGAGCAGCACGGGCGCCACGAGAGCAGCCTCGTCCATGCCGACGAGCGCCGTCGTCGCCCCGACGGTCGACCCCAGGTAGTCCTGCACGAAGAAGCGCACGAGGGCGAAGACGGCTCCGGCGGCGAGGACCGACCCGATGAGCGCAGCGATGACACCCTCGAGGATGAACGGGGTCTGGATGAACCGGTTCGATGCCCCGACGAGCCTCATGATGCCGAGCTCCCGCCGCCTCGAGAACGCCGACAACCGGATGGTCGTCGCGATGAGCAACACCGCCGCGACGAGCATGAGGGCCGCGATGCCGATGGCCGTGAAGCTCGCGACGTTGAGCGCTGAGAAAATCGGGTCGAGGTAGGCCCGTTGGTCTTGCACCTCCTCCACTCCCGCGAAGCCGGAGAGGCTGTCGATGAGAACGTCGGATTGCGTCGGATCGTCGAGGTTGACCCAGAACGCCTCGTTCAAGAACTCGGGCGTCACGAAGTCGGCGAACTCGTTGTCGGCGAACTGCTCCTGGTAGCGCTCGAACGCCTGCTCGTGCGACTCGAACTCGTAGCGGTCGACGAGGGGCGCGAGGGTCGGCGAAGTGAGCTGCTCCTCGACGAGAGCCTTCTGGTCGTCGGTCGCTTCGGCGAGGCTGCAGTTGCCGATCTCGGATGACGACGTGCAGAAGTAGATGGCCACTTGGGCCCGGTCGTACCAGTAGCCCTTCATCTGACCGATCTGCGACTGCAGCAGGATGGCCGCGCCCACGAACGTGAGCGAGATGAAGGTCACGAGGATGACCGAGACGACCATCGAGATGTTGCGTCGGAGACCGTTCGCCACTTCCGACGCGATGAGACCGAGCCTCATGAGAGGGGGCCCCGCGTCACGATTGGTTGCGCGCTCGTGCGCGCGAGACCGTCGGTCGTGCCCCGCGCGGCCATCTGCGTGGGGATCGCCTGGGTCTGGTATCCACCGCCGCGTTCGTCACGCACGACCTGGCCAGACATGAGCTCGATCACACGGCGCTGCATCTGGTCGACGATGCCGGCCTCGTGGGTCGCCATGAGCACGGTCGTGCCACTCGTCGAGATGCGCTGCAGAAGCGCCATGATGCCCTGGCTCGTGGCGGGGTCGAGGTTTCCGGTCGGCTCGTCGGCGAGGAGGATCGCGGGCTTGTTGACGATCGCGCGGGCGATCGCGACGCGCTGCTGCTCACCACCGGAGAGCTCGTGCGGGAGCCTCGAGGCCTTGCCCGCGAGACCCACCATTTTGAGCACATCCGGAACAGCCTCCTGGATGAAGCCCTTGCTCTTGCCGATGACCTGCAGCGAGAACGCCACGTTGGCGAACACGGTCTTCTGCGGCAGCAGCCGGAAGTCTTGGAACACGACGCCGAGATTGCGCCGGAAGTAGGGCACCTTGCGGCTCGGCAGCCGCCCGAGCTCCTGCCCGAGCACGTGGATGCGCCCCTTGGTGGGGTTCTCCTCTTTGAGCACGAGGCGCAGGAAACTCGACTTGCCGGAGCCCGAGGCGCCCACGAGGAAGACGAATTCCCCCTTGAGGATCTCGAGGGTCACCGAGTTGAGGGCGGGCCTGGTTGTTCCCGCGTAGGACTTTGTTACCTGATCGAACCGAATCATGTCGCGTCGACTCTAGGTACGGTCACGCGATTCGGCGCGAGCGACAGGCCGTGTCGGCGCACTCCCGGTTTCGACCGGCCGCGAGCCCCGATCGTGGGGCGGGCTAGTCGACGTCGCGCTTGCGCCAGCGGATGCCGGCGTTGATGAAGCCGTCGAGGTCGCCGTCGAACACGTTCGAGGGGTTGTTGACCTCGTACTCCGTGCGCAGGTCTTTGACCATCTGGTAGGGCGCGAGCACGTAGGAGCGCATCTGGTCACCCCAGCTCGCGGTGATGTTTCCGGCGAGCTCCTTCTTCGCGGCGGCCTCCTGCTCGCGCTGCAGGATGAGCAGTCGGCTCTGCAGCACGCGCATCGCGGCGGCGCGGTTCTGGATCTGGCTCTTCTCGTTCTGCATTGACACGACGAGTCCGGTCGGGAGGTGGGTGAGGCGCACTGCGGAGTCGGTCGTGTTGACGGACTGACCGCCGGGGCCGCTCGAGCGGAACACGTCGACACGGATGTCGCTGTCGGGCACCTCGATCGCGCCCGCCTCCTCGATGAGCGGGATGACCTCGACGGCGGCGAAACTCGTCTGGCGCTTGCCGGCGGAGTTGAACGGGCTCATGCGCACGAGACGGTGGGTTCCGGCCTCGACGCTCAGGGTTCCGAAGGCGTATGGACCGTCGATCTCGAACGTCGTCGACTTGATGCCCGCCTCCTCGGCGTAGCTCGTGTCCATGACGGTCGTGGAGTAGTCGTGCTGTTCGGCCCAGCGGAGGTACATGCGCTGGAGCATCTCGGCGAAGTCGGCGGCATCCACTCCCCCGGCGCCCGCGCGGATGGTGACGACCGCGGGGTGGGCGTCCCACTCGCCGTTGAGGAGGGTCTGCACCTCAAGCTCCCCGAGCACGCGCTGGATGCTCGCGAGCTCGTCGGTCGCCTCCTTCTGGCTCTCGTCGTCTCCGGCCTCATTGGCCATCTCGACGAGCACCTCGAGGTCGTCGAGGCGCGACTCGATGCTGCGTATGCGTGCGAGGTCGGACTGCTTGTGGCTGAGCGCGCTCGTGACCTTCTGCGCCTTGTCGGTGTCGTCCCACAGGTCGGGGGCGCCGGCCGCGTCGCTCAGTTCGGAGATGTCGGCTTCGAGCCTCTCGATGTCGACGACGGCCTGGATCTCGACGAAGGTCGACCGCAGGGCCTGGATCTGGTCTGAAATATCGAGCTCGCTCATATCCAGGCCAGCCTACCCGCCGGCCGGAGCGGCCCCGCCGGTCCCTGACCTGTCGATGGGGCCCTCTCGCTCAGGCGTAGCATCGACAGGTCATGTCGAGCTCCGAGCACCCTTTCCGCTGGCGCTCCCTCGCACTCCCCGCCCTCCTCCCCACCCTGCTGTTCTCGATCGGCGAAGGCGCGATCCTGCCGATCATCCCGATCGTCGCCGACCGCCTCGGCGCCGACCTCGCGACCGCGGGGCTCGTCGCCTCGATGATCATGGTCGGGCACCTCATCGGCGACATCCCGAGCGGATGGCTCATCAGCAAGACCGGCGAGAGGCCCGCGATGATCGGGGCGGCGTTCGTGGCCGCGGTAGGACTCGGGCTCGCGATCGCGTCGACGTCGCCCTTCATGCTGGGCGCGAGCATCCTCGTGATCGGCATCGCCTCGGCCGTGTTCGCTCTCGCCCGCCACGCCTTCCTGACGAGCTTCGTGCCCCAGTCGTATCGGGCCAGAGCACTCTCGACGCTCGGCGGCACCTTCAGGCTCGGATACTTCGTGGGGCCGTTCCTCGCGGCCGGGGTCATCGCGATCACGGGGTCGACGACCGCCGTCTTCGGCCTGCACATCGTCGGGTGCGTCGCGGCTGCCGTGGTGCTCCTGCTGTTGCGCGACCCCGCGGCGAGTTTCGGCGCGAGCGCGGCGTCACGGTCGGCGCACGGCCCGAGCACGCCGGAGGGCGGGCAGCTCGTGGCGCAGGAAACGATCGGCCTCTTCCGCACGATGTGGGCCAGCCGTCGCATCCTCACGACTCTCGGGGTGGGCGCCGCGCTCATTGGCGCCATCCGGGCGAGCCGCGCCGTCATCCTGCCCCTGTGGGCGGTGAGCATCGGCATCGGCGACGCCAACACGGCGCTCATCATCGGCATCGCGGGCGCGATCGACTTCGCCCTCTTCTATGCGAGCGGCCAGATCATGGACCGCTTCGGCCGGCTCGCGAGCGCCCTCCCCTCGATGATCGGCCTCGGCCTCGGGCACCTCGCGCTGTCGTTCAGCCACGACCTGCCCGGCAACGTCGTGTGGTTCATCTCGGTCGCGATGTTCCTGTCGGTCGCGAACGGCATCGGCAGCGGCATTCTCATGACCCTCGGCGCCGACCTCGCCGACCCGCGCAACCCCGCGCCGTTCCTCGGCGCCTGGCGGTTCACGGCCGACCTCGGGGGCGCCGGCGCCCCCCTCCTCATCTCCGGTGTCACGGCGGCCGTGTCTCTCTCGCTCGCGACCGGGGTCATGGGCGTGCTCGCGCTCGCGGGCGCCGGCATCCTGCTGCGCTACATCCCCAAGTACGTGCCCCGCTCGAAGCTGTAGCGGTCGCGACGTTCCCGCGGTGCTGCCTCGAGTCAGCGGAACACCGACCGTCCGACCGCCGTCACGTCGATGCGCACGCCGTCGGGAACGAAGAGCGTCACAATGGGTGGCCGCCAGCGCGACGAGAGGGTCACGGTCGCGCTCAGCCCGTCCGGCGTGCCGGCGCGGTCGATGCGCAGGTTCTCGAATCGTGGAGACGGCGCGTCGCGCACGAACTCGGCGGCGGCTCGCGCGACTCCGTCGGAAGTCAGTCGCGGTCGGATTCCCGCCTCGGTGACGGCGACGTCATCGAGGGCGAACGATTCGGCTCCGGCGAGCGCCGCGCCGTCGGCGAGGGTGAAGAGGCGCTTCCGCTCGACGTAGAGGGATGTCGCGGCGACCACGACGAGGGTGAGCACGAGAGCCATCACGCCGTAGAAGATCGTGAGCAGGAGTGTCGAGCCGGTGTCGTCATCCGCACGCAGCCGCCTCGTGCGGCGGGAGGGTGTGCCGCCGAGTGTCGTCACGGTGCCGCAGCCCAGAATCGCGAGACGGTGTGGGTCGCGCTCGCGGCGAGGGGCACGCGCAGCGGCGCACGCACGTCGAGGGCGGCGGGCACGAGCGGCAGGGGCACGACGACGGTCACCTCGACGGTTACGGCGCTCTCCCGTGACAGACACGCGGACGGGTCGGGTTCGCAGCGCACGACGACGGTCGATCCCGCTGGGTCGACACCGTGGTCGGCGAGAGCGAACTCGACGGCACGACGCGCCGCCGATTGCGCGTCGTCTTCGTCTTGCGCGAGCACGAAGACGCGCGCCGCGTGCCGGGCGGCACCTTCGACGGCGAGCGCGCCGCCCTGGATCGACGCCATCGCGACGATGAGGTAGACGATCGGGAGGAGCAGGATCATCCCCGCGGTGATGAACTCGAGCGATGCCGACCCGGAGTCGTCGGACCACGGCGCGCGCCGGTCGGATCTCCCGTGCGACGCCACGGCCTCAGCCCTCGATCGCTTCGAGCGCCGCATGCCCGCTCACCTCCAGTGAGCCGGGTAGTCCGATGAGTCCGATCACGGGAAGCGACGCGGTCACGTCGACGACGACGGCGGGATGCCCGAGGTAGTCCCCTCGGGCCGCCGTCACGTCGACGGGGTAGTCGCCACCGAGCGCCCCCGCGATGAGGTCTTCGGTTCGCGTCGCCCCTTCGTCGAGGCCGCTGTCGGCGAGCGCCGCGAACCGGGCGCCCTCGGATGCCGCGTCGAGCACGGTGTTGCGCACGTGCAGAGCCAGGGCGAACTGCAGTACGGAGAGCGTGACGAGGGTGAGCAGGGCTCCGACGAGAACGAATTCGACGACCGCCGACCCGTCGTCGTTCGGCGGTCGCTGCGCCGTGTCACCCCGCCCGGGCACGTCAGAATCCGGTGACCCGCGAGATCGCCTGCTCGAACACCCCGCTGAGCGCCGGGCCCGCGAGCGCCCAGATGACGATCACGAGGCCCGCGGTCATGAGTGTGATGAGCACCCACCCGGGCACGTCGCCTCGATCGTCGCGAACGAGCGCGAGGCGCCGCCGCCGAGCCACGACGGGCACGGGGCGGGACGGAGTGGCAGTCGAGGAATGCACAGGGTGAAGCGTGTGGGTCATGGCGAAACCGTCCTTGTCTAGAAGCCGAGTTGGAGCACGAAGATGCCGGGAAAGATCGCGAACACGATCGTCGTCGGGAGGATGAGGAACACGAGAGGCACGAGCATCGCCACCTCTTTCTTTCCCGCCGTCTCGAGAAGGCGGCGTTTGGCGTCGTCGCGCGCATCCTGTGCTTGCGCGCGCAGCACTTCGGCGAGGGGCGTTCCGCGATCGAGAGCACCGAGGATCTGTTCGACCGCGCGAGACAGCGCCGGCAACCGCACCGTGTCGGCGAGACGCGCGAGAGACTCGCCGAACGGAACACCCGTGTTGGCGTCGGCGACGGTCGTGGCGAGTTCGACGGAGAGTTCGCCTCGACTGATCCGGGAGACCCTTCGGATGGCATCGAGGATGCCCTCCCCCGCCGAGAGACTCAGGGTGAGGAACTCGAGAACTGTCGGCAGTTCGTTCGTCATGCGGTCGAGTCGTGCGCGGGCGGTGCGCTGGAGCCGGTAGTCGAGAGCGACGACCGCGGTGACGCCCGCGGCGACCGTCACCCCCACGAGAGCACCGGGTGGCGGGGTGGTGACAGCGCCGATGACGGCCGACGCCGCCACGCCCCCGATGAGGCCGAGGATGCCGGAGCTCAGTTGCCGCGCACGAAATTGCTCGGCGCTCAGCGTCGACCCCGCTTGCCGCAGTCGCACCCTCAGTTCGACCGACCCGCCGAACACGCTGTCGATGGTGCGACGCGCGCGCGTCGTGAGAGGGGTGAGCACGGTGCCGAGCACGGGCAGAGGGTCGACGGCCCGTCGACTGAGCAGTTCACGTGCCGCCGGCGAGATGTCGACGACGTAGGGGGCGACGCGATGCAGCAACCGCGGTCGGTCGAGCAGCGGGATGAGGCTCACGAGCGACCACGCGCCGAACCCGAAAGTCAACCCGAAGAGCACGGCCCACGCCGTCGTCGGGCTCACGCGAACCACCGGCGCTCTTCGGGCAGCCTGCCGATGGCGACCATGATGCGGTACGCCACGATGCTGACGGCGAGCCCCCCGATGATTATCGCGGCGCCCGGCGGCGTGTTGTAGGCCATGGCGGCCTCGGGGCGGGTGGCGAGTAGACCGAGCACGATCCACGGGGCCGCAACGCCGAGTCGCGCGGCGTTGACGACCCACGACTGTCGCGCCTCGACCTCCGCTCGGATCGCGGCCTCCTGGCGCAGGTAGGACGCGAGGCTGCGGAGCACGGTCGTCAGTTCACTCCCGCCGACCTCGCGCGACATCCGCAGCGTCTCCAGCACGCGATCCGCGACGGGGTCGGCGAGGCGGGCTTTCACCTCGTCGACGCTCGTCGCGAAGTTGCCGGTCGTCCGGTAGCTGCTCTCGAAGACGCCGAAAGCCGCGCGTGATTCGGCGGGGCCCGTGCGGGCGAGGGTGGAGACGCTGTCGGGGAGGGCGAGCCCCGAGCGCACGGCAGACACGAGGTGGTCGACGAGGTCGGGCCACACGGTGCGATTGGCCACCCGACGCTGCCGCGCCCGCACACTGACGACGAGCCACGGCACGAGCGCCGCCGAGAGCGCCGCGGCTGTGCCGAGCGGCACGACGGGAGCGACGGCGAACACGACAGTGCCCACGGCGAGACCGACGACGATCGACACCACGACGAACGCCGGGATGCCGACCGAGTGCAGCCCGCCGGCGGTCAGGCGGTCGCGCACGACCCTCACGAGTCGGGAGGGAGCGGATGCCGCCCGCTCGCGACGGGGCCACAGAAACGGCGACGCGGCGAGCAGCGCTCCGAGCCCGAGCGCGAGACCGAGGGCGAGAGCGAGCGCGACGATCGGGGTGGTCACGATCGCCGCCCGCTGATGACGGCGGAGACATCGAACCCGGCCGCCTCGAAACCGTGACGCTTGCCCGGGTAGTTGCCGGTCGCTTCGAGCACGCCGTGGTCGAGGGCGAAGATCGTGCTCGCCTCGATGACCGTGCCTTCGACGACACCGCTCGGTGCCACGATCTCGCGCACACGGCGCTGGCCGGTCTTGCGCAATTCGCAGTGCACGACGATGTCGATGACGGTCGCGACAGTCGGCACGACGAATCCCGAGTCGATGTTGCGCCCCGCGAGAAGCGGAAGGGTCGACAGTTTGCTGAGGGCGTCCCTGGCGCCGTTCGCGTGGATGGAACACATCCCGGGCAACCCCGAGTTGAGCGCGATGAGGAGGTCGAGCGACTCGGCCTCGCGCACTTCGCCGACCACGAGACGGTCGGGGCGCATCCGCAGCGCTTCTTTGATGAGCCTGCGCAAGCTGATCTCCCCGGTGCCCTCGAGACTCGGCTGCCGACACTGCATCGCGACGCTGTCGGGGGCCTCGAAGTCGAGCTCGAAGGTCTCCTCGACCGTGACGATGCGGTCACTCGGCCGCGCTGCCGACAACAGGGCGTTGAGGAGTGTCGTCTTGCCGCTCTGCGTCGCACCCGACACGAGGATGTTCTGGCCAGACAGCACACACATGCGCAAGAATTCGGCCGACTGCCGGGTGAGAGACCCGAGCGCGACGAGACGGTGCAGGTCGCGGATGCGCTGCGAGAACTTGCGGATGTTGACGGCCCAGTGTTTGTGGGTCACATCGGGGATGACGACGTGCAGCCGCGAACCGTCGGGCAGGGAGGCGTCGACGAAGGGCGAGCTCAGGTCCACGCGCCGACCGGTGGACTGCAGCATCCGCTCGACGAGGTCGCGCACCTCGGTCGGCGCGAGCTCGATGTCGGTGAGCTCGGCCACTCCCCCGCGAGCGACGAAGACGCGATCGGGCCCGTTGATCCAGATCTCCTCGACGCTCGGATCGTCGAAGAACGGCTGCAGCGCGCCGTATCCCGTGATGGTCGCGACGATCTGCTGCGCCGCCGTCGCCTCGTCGGCGAGCAGCGGCAGCGACCCGCCGAGCGCTCGCTCGCTGTAGCGCTGCACCGCATCGTCGACATAGCGCTTCGCGAGGTCGCGGTCGCTGCCGAGGTCGACGCCGTCGAGTCGCACCCGCTCGCGCACACTCTGGGTGATGAGCGCGAGCGGGGACGACATGGCCCCATCGTGGGCGAGACCGCGAAACCCGCTCGCGAGTTATCCACAGTGACCTCGCCCCACACCCCTCGATCATCGTGACGGGCCGACCGCGCGACCGGTCTCGGGAGCGTCTGATCGCCCCTCCGGAGCGGATCCTGACCTCTGCTCACCGTGTAATGTTCCGGTAACAGTCCGGGCCTATGGTCCTATGTCACCGTCGATATCGGGAGCCGAGAGTGTCTGCCGTGTCGCGAAATCCTGCATTCCCCTGCGTCACATAATTCGGAGGATCACAGCAATGACACCCACCGCGCGATATTCCCGGGCCCTCGGAGGGCTCGCCGCGCTCGCCGCCGGAGCCCTCGTGCTCACCGGCTGCGTGCAGAGCGAGCGTGACGACGCCGGCACCGACGGCGACGTCGACGGCACGTTCGTCTTCGCCGCATCCGGCGACCCGGTCAGCCTCGACCCGGCCTTCGCGAGCGACGGCGAATCGTTCCGCGTCGCCCGCCAGATGTTCGAAGGCCTCGTCGGCGTCGAACCCGGTGGCGCCGACCCCGCCCCGCTGCTCGCCGAGTCGTGGGAGTCGTCGGACGACGGCCTCTCCTACACCTTCCAGCTGCGCGAGGGAGTGACCTTCCACGACGGCACCGAGTTCAACGGCGAAGCCGTGTGCTCCAACTTCGACCGCTGGTTCAACTTCGAGGGCCCCGCCCAGAGCCCCGCCGCGGCCTACTACTACGGCAGCCTGTTCCGCGGATTCGCGGGCGACGACGCCGCGCTCTACGAGAGCTGCGAGGCGACCGGCGACACCGAAGCCGTCGTCAACCTCACCACTCCGTTCGCCGGTTTCATCGCCTCCCTCTCGCTGCCCGCCTTCTCGATGCAGAGTCCGAGCGCTCTCGACGAGTTCGGCGCCGACGAGGTCACCGGAAGCGACGACGCGCCCGTCATGTCGGAGTACGCCAACGGCCACCCCACCGGAACCGGGCCGTTCCAGTTCGAGTCGTGGGATGTCGGATCCCAGGTCGAACTGAGCGCCTACCCCGACTACTGGGGCGACCAGGGTGACGTCACCGAGATCATCTTCCGCGTGATCGACGACCCCAACGCGCGTCGCCAGGCTCTCGAGGCCGGCAGCATCGACGGCTACGACCTCGTGTCGCCCGCCGACACCGTCGCACTCGAAGAAGACGGCTTCCAGATCGTGCCGCGCGACCCGTTCACGATCCTCTACCTGGGCTTGAACCAGGAGGTCGAGGAGCTCGCGGATGTGCGCGTGCGCCAGGCGATCACCCAGGCGATCGACAAGGAGCAGCTCATCACCCAGACGCTCCCCGAGGGCACGCAACTGGCCACCCAGTTCATCCCCCCGGTCGTCGCGGGCTACAACGACGACGTCACGACGTATGACTACGACCCCGACGCCGCTCGCGACCTCCTCGCCGAGGCCGGATACCCCGACGGGTTCGAGATCGACTTCAACTACCCGACGAACATCTCGCGTCCGTACATGCCCACCCCCGAGCAGGTGTTCACCAACCTGAGCACCCAGCTCGAAGAGGTCGGCATCACCGTCAACGCGCAGCCGAACGAGTGGGGCGAGTACCTCGACCGCATCCAGGCGAGCGACGACCACGGTCTGCACCTCCTCGGCTGGACGGGTGACTACAACGACACCGACAACTTCGTCGGCGTGTTCTTCGGTGACGAGAAGCCGGAGTTCGGCTTCGACAACCCCGAGCTCTTCGCCGCTCTCGACGAGGCACGTGGCATCGCGAGCCTCGACGAGCAGATCCCGCTCTACGAAGACATCAACGAGCAGATCGCCGAGTTCATCCCGGCCGTTCCGCTCGCCCACCCGGCGCCCTCCCTCGCGTTCGCCGAGCGCGTCGAGAGCTACCCGGTGAGCCCGGTCAACGACGAGGTCTACAACCTCGTCGAGCTCAGCGACTAACTCGCCCCAGCAGCGGGGGCAGAACCTCACGGTTCCGCCCCCGCTTTTCCTGTGACCGGAAGGACCCCGTGCTGCGTCTCATCGCCAAGCGGGTCGGCTTGCTCGTGCCGACCCTCCTCGGTCTCTCGATTCTGTTGTTCCTCTGGGTGCGCTCCCTCCCGGGAGGCCCCGCATCCGCTCTCCTCGGCGAACGGGCCACCCCCGACCGCATCGCGGAGATCAACGCGGCCTACGGCTTCGACCGCCCCGTGCTCGAGCAGTACTTCACCTACCTCGGCCGGCTCATCTCCGGCGACTTCGGGTCGTCGATCCAGACCGGGCGCCCCGTGCTCGAAGAGTTCGCCAACCGTTTTCCGGCCACGATCGAACTGACGGTCGTCGCGCTCATCTTCGCGATCGGCATCGGCATCCCGCTCGGCTACCTCTCGGCCAAGTACTACGGCAAGGCCCCCGACCACGTCGCCGTCGTCGTGAGCCTCATCGGGGTCACGGTTCCGGTGTTCTTCCTCGCCTTCATCCTCAAATACTTCTTTGCCGTACAGCTCGGCTGGTTCCCGCCCGACGGTCGGCTCGACCCGCGCATCGACGCCACGAGCGTCACCGGTTTCGCCGTGCTCGACGGCCTCCTCACGGGAGAACTCGATGCCTCGGCCGACGCCCTCATGCACCTCGTGCTGCCCGGCATCGCGCTCGGAACCATCCCGCTCGCCATCATCGCCCGCATCACGCGAGCATCGGTGCTCGAGGTCGCGGGAGCCGACTATGTGCGCACCGCTCGCGCGAAGGGGCTCGCCTCGAACCTCATCCGCGACCGCTTCGTCTTGCGCAACGCGCTGCTCCCCGTCGTCACGACCATCGGCCTCCAGCTCGGGCTCCTCATCTCCGGAGCGGTGCTCACCGAGACCGTGTTCGCCTTCGCGGGCGTCGGCAGTTTTCTCGCCGACGCGATCTTCCGTCGCGACTTCCCCGTGCTGCAGGGGTTCATCCTCTTCATCGCGATCCTCTACGCCGTGATCAACCTGATCGTCGACATCAGCTACAGCATCATCGACCCCAGGGTGCGTGTTCAATGACCAACGACATTCCCCCCGCCCCCGGCGGCGGACCGCTCAAGCCGGGCCCCGCGGGCTCCTCGGCCGAGCTCGACGGCTCGAGCCTGTGGCGCGACGCGTGGCGACGCTTGCGACGCAACCCGCAAGCGATTGCGGGCGCGATCGTCGTGCTCGTCTTCGTGCTCATCGCCGTGCTCGCCCCGCTCCTCGCGCCCTACCCCGGCACGGCGCTGCCCGGTCAGCGCGAGGTGACACCGACGAACCTGCCCGGTATCGGCGAGAACCCGCTGTTCCCGCTCGGCATCGACCGCTTCGGTGGCGACGTTCTGAGCAAGCTCATCTGGGGCGCCCAAGCGTCGCTCCTCATCGGGCTCATCTCCACGGCTCTCGGTCTCGCCGGGGGCATGCTCATCGGCTGGGTCGCGGGAACCTTCGGCGGCTGGGTCGACAACGTCATCATGAGGTTCGTCGACATCCTGCTCTCGGTGCCCAACCTCCTGCTCGCCGTGAGCATCGCGGCGATCCTCGGGCAGAACCCCGCCGCCATCATGATCGCGATCGGTGTCTCGCAAGTGCCGATCTTCGCGCGCTTGCTGCGCTCGTCGATGCTCGCTCAGCAGAACAAGGAATACGTGCTCGCTGCGCGCACCCTCGGCCTCGGCAAGAGCGCCATCAGCCTCACCCACGTGCTCCCCAACAGTCTCGGCCCCGTCATCGTGCAGGGCACGCTGAGCCTCGCGACCGCCGTGATCGAGGCGGCGGCACTCTCGTTCCTGGGCCTCGGCGGCGGTCGCCCCGAGACCGCGGAGTGGGGCCGCATGCTCACCTACGCGCAGAACGAGCTCGCGATCGCCCCGCACCTCGCGTTCCTGCCGGGCCTCTGCATCGCGATCACGGCCCTCGGGTTCACGCTGCTCGGCGAATCGCTCCGCGAAGCCCTCGACCCCACGGCGGGCACGAGATAACCGCCCCCAGCCGACGGGATGTCGGCGGGCGTACCCTGACGCCATGACCCTCGCCGACATCCCGCTCACCCGCCTCGACGGAACCCCCGAGACCTTCGGCCGCTACAGCGGGTCGATCGTGCTCGTCGTCAACGTCGCCTCGCGATGCGGGCTCGCGCCGCAATACGAGAAGCTCGAGGCGCTGCAGCGCCGCTACGGCGACCGGGGCTTCACGGTGCTCGGGTTTCCGAGCAACCAGTTCGCGCAAGAGCTGCGCGACTCCGACGCGATCGGCGAATACTGCTCGGCCACGTGGGGTGTCACGTTTCCGATGTTCGAGAAGACGAAGGTCAACGGTCGCAGCAAACATCCGCTCTACAGCGAGTTGAAGAAGACCAAGGACTCGCACGGTCTCGCGGGCCCCGTGCTGTGGAACTTTGAGAAGTTCGTCGTGATGCCCGACGGTGCCGTTCACCGCTTTCGCAGCACCGTCGAGCCCGACGACCCCGCGATCGTCGCGCTCATCGAGGGCGCGCTCGCCTGACGCCGCGCAGTGGCGGTCAGGCGACGTCGAGCGCCGCACCCGGAATGGATGCGAGCAACTGCTGCGTGTAGGGGTGCTGTGCGCTCTCGAAGATCTGCTCGCTCGGAGCAGCCTCGACGATCGACCCGTTCTGCATGACGCACACGGTGTCGCTGATGAGACGCACGACGGCGAGGTCGTGGCTGATGAAGAGGTAGCTCAAACCGAGCTCCCTCTGCAGGTCGGCGAGGAGGTCGAGGATCTGCGCCTGCACGAGCACGTCGAGAGCCGACACGGGCTCGTCGCACACGATGAGTCGCGGTTTGAGCGCGAGAGCGCGCGCGATCGCGACCCTCTGGCGCTGCCCGCCACTCAATTGCGAGGGGTAGCGGCCGGCTGTGCTCGTCGGGAGGGACACCTGGTCGAGCAGCTCGAGCACACGCGCGCGACGCTCCTTGGCCGACCCGCGCCCGTAGACCGAGAGCGGCTCCTCGATGATGCGCTGCACTGAGAACGACGGATTGAGCGACGAGTACGGGTCTTGGAACACGGGCTGCACGTTCTCGCGGAACGACCGCAGCGCCGCGGAATCCATCGCCGAGACGTCGTCGCCGTCGAACAGGATGCTCCCGCTCGTCGGCTCGATGGCCCGCAGGATCATGCGGGCGGTCGTGGTCTTGCCCGACCCCGACTCCCCCACGATCGCCACGGTCTTGCCGCGCGGGATGTCGAGGCTCACGCTGTCCACGGCCACGAAGTCGCTGCGGCCGCCGCGGCGCTTGTAGATCTTGGTGAGGTCGCGCACCTCCACGATGTTGTCCACGGGGGTATTCGCGGCTGCCGTGCCGCCTGTCGCGGGGGCCGCACCGCGGTCCTCGACCACGACATCGCGGTGCACCGGCACCGCGCGCGCGATCGCGATACTCGGCGCCGCGGCCACGAGCCTCCGGGTGTACTCGTGCTGCGGGCGGGAGAGGATGTCTGCGGCCGCACCGGTCTCCACCACCTCGCCCTTGTTCATCACGACGACGCGGCTCGCGCGCTCGGCCGCGAGACCGAGGTCGTGGGTGATGAGAACGACGCTCGTGCCGAACTCGCTCGTCATGCGCTCGATCTGGTCGAGGATGGTGCGCTGCACCGTCACGTCGAGGGCGCTCGTCGGCTCGTCGGCGATGAGCAGCCGCGGCCGGCACGCGAGTCCGATGGCGATGAGGGCGCGCTGGCGCATCCCCCCCGAGAGCTCGTGGGGGTATTGCTTCGCGGTCGCCGCGGGGTCGGGCAGTCCGGCGGCGGCGAGCGCGGCGATGACGCCGGCCTCGAGGCCCGAGCTCGTGACCATGTTGTGGGCTTTCAGGGTTTCGGCCACTTGAGTGCCGACCTTCGACACGGGGTTGAGGTTCGACATCGGGTCTTGGGGAACGAGGCCGATCGACGCGCCGCGCACGGACCGCATCTTCGACTCGGGCAGACCGACGAGCTCGGTGCCGTCGAACTGGATGCTCCCGCGCGTCACGTCGCCGTTGCCGGCGAGGAGTCCGATGATCGCCATCGCCGTCGTCGACTTGCCCGATCCCGATTCTCCGACGATCGCCACGGTCTCGCCCTCGGCGACATCGAGGTCGACTCCCTTGACCGCTTCGACGAGGCCCCCGGGCGTCCGGAAGCCGATCGTCAGATCGCGCACGTGCAGGAGTGGTTTCGGCGTCGTGACCATCCGTCCATTCTGTCGGCTCGGACGCCGCGCGGGTGACCATTCCCGCACTCGTTACGCAGCGTTAACGGCACGGGGTCCGCGGTCTCGACCGCGGGGTCTTGGTATCATTCACGATCACCCCTCGCCGGTCCGAAAGGCCTCATGAGTTCGTCACGCCCCACCCCCGCTTCGACTGTCTCGACCGATTCGGGCGGCACCGGTTCGAGCCGTGTCGTCCGCGTGCTGTTCGATGCCATCCGCGGCGCCCTCATCGGTGCCGCCGAGATCGTTCCGGGCGTGAGCGGGGGAACGATCGCGCTCATCGTCGGCGTCTACGAGGCCCTCATCGACGGCGCGGGTCACCTCGCCCGCGGTGTCGCCCTCCTCGTGGCCGACGGCGTGCGCGGCCGTGGCCTGTCTCGCGCGTCAGCGCACTTCCGTTCGGTGCGCTGGTCGGTCGTGCTCCCCATCGGTGTCGGGATGCTCGCGGCGATCGTCGTGGGTGCGAGCCTTCTCGCTCCCCTCCTCGAGTCGAATCCCGTGCAGACCAAAGCCGTCTTCGCCGGCCTCATCGCGGCGTCGCTCATCGTGCCCATCCGCATGGTCGGAGGGTTCTGGCACATCCGCGAGATCCTCATCGCGACCGTCGCGGCCGTCGCGACCTTCTTCCTCACGGGCATCCCGCCGGCCGCCGAGGCCGACCCCTCCCTCATCGTCGTCGCCATCGCGGCAGCGTTCGCCGTGTGCGCCCTCGTGCTCCCGGGAGTGTCCGGATCGTTCCTGCTGCTCACCGTCGGCATGTACGCCCCGACCCTCGCGGCCGTCAACGATCGCGACTTCGTCTACCTCGGCGTGTTCGTCGTCGGCGCGGCCCTCGGTCTCGGGGTCTTCGTCTCGGGCCTGCAGTGGTTGCTCGCCCACCGGCATCGCATCACCCTCGTGATCATGACCGGACTCATGGTCGGTTCGCTCCGTGCCCTGTGGCCGTGGCAGTCGGAGGAGAACGAGTTGCAGGCCCCCGGTGACGACGTCACCACAGCCGTGCTGCTCTTCCTCGTCGGCATAGCCGTCGTCGCCGTGCTCATCGTCATCGAGAACACCCTCGTGAAGCGGCGCCTCGCGTCGGCCGACAGCGTGACCGACCCCGAGCCGGATGCCGACGCCCAGCCGGTCGACGACGGCACCGTCGGCCCGTCCGACGAGCGCGGCCGCCGTTAGGCTTGAACCGCTCGCGGGAGTGGTGAAATTGGTATACACGCAGGATTTAGGTTCCTGTGCCGCAAGGCGTGAGGGTTCAAGTCCCTTCTCCCGCACCCACCGTCACTGACCACACCGCCACGGAGTCGCCTCGTGGCCGTGTCGACCCGCTGTGCCGCGGGTCAGCCGGCCGGCGCGAACGCCGAGTCGGGGAGGTCTTTCTCCCCGTCGGCGATCGCGCGGACGACGCGTTCCGCGACGGCGTCGGGGTCGTATCCGGTCGGAAAGGCGGGAGCGGTGCCTTCGATGGGCCGCGTCGCGAGACCCGTCTCGGTGTGCCCCGGTCGCGCGTCGACGAGTCGCACACCCTGGCGCCGGAACTCCCGGGATGCCGCGGTGGTGAAGGCCGCGAGCGCGGCTTTCGAGGCCGAGTAGGCCGCGAGGCCCGCCGTGGGGGTGTCAGCGACGATGCCGCTGAGCGTGAGCACGAACGGCTCGCGCCCCTCGGCCGCGGATGCGGCGAGCGCGGGCATGGCGTCTCGGATGAGTCTCATCGGCCCGAGAGCATTCGTCTCGAAGAGTTCGTCGATCGTCGCGTCCTCGAGGTCGGCAGCCGGGCCGAAGGCCACCACTCCCGCCGCGACGACGAGACCGTCGAGTCGTCCGTGGCGCTCAAGCGTCGCGGCGACGAGCGCCGCGGGCGCGCCGGGGGCCCGCAGGTCGGCGGTCATCGCGTCGTCGCCCGTGAGGCTCGCCGGGCGTCGTGCGGCGCGGACGACGGTGGCGCCGGCATCCGTCAGTCTTGTGGAGACGCGGGAGCCGAGTCCGCCCGTCGCTCCGGTCACGAGAATCACGGCACCATCGAGTCGAGTCATGCCGCCAGCCTAGAAGCGCACTCGCGGTGGCTCGTCGAGAAGGCGAGCGTTCACAGCGGATACTCGATCGCCTGACAGCGAACTGTCTGCGGTCAGCCGCCGAGGCGAGCGCGCATCGATCGCGACGCCGCTCCGGCACGCTTGCGCACCTCGAGGTCGGCGTCTTTCACGAGAGCGTGCACGGCGTCGAGGTCGGCGCTGCCCCCGGTCGCGGCGAGAGCTTCGGCTGCCACGGCACGGACTCGCGCGACATCGTCGGTGAGGAGAGCGCGGAGGTGATCCGGCGCCTCGACACCGCGCTCGGCGGCGACTCGAGCGCACATCTCGCGCACACGCCAGGCCTCGTTCGTGAGTCCGGCGATGACGGCGTCCACGGCCGTGTCGTTCCACACGTAGAGCAGGGCGCGAGCTCCCCACACCTCGGGCCAGTAGAGCGGCGGTGCGCCCTCGAGCACGCCCTTCGCGTGCTTGCCTCCCGCGTAGAGCAAGAAGTCCTCTCCCGCATTCGCCCCCGCGAGAAGGGCGAGGGCTCGCTCCACGACGGCGTCGGGGCCGATGACGGCGGCGACCTTGGTGAATCGCGTTCCGATCGGGTCGTCGAGGATCGCGAGGGGGTCGGGGAGGGTGTCGGAGGTCATGGCCGTCAACGCTACCGCGTCACGCGCGCCCGTCGACCGCGACCCAGCACGACGCCGTGGCCTCGGCGCCCAGATCGATCACGGTTTCCGGACCACCCCCGGCGGGGGTCACCCTCACGACGAGCGCTCCCCCGAACGGTCTTCTCTGCTCGACCGTGACCCGCGCGTCGACGCTCACCCCCTCGGCCGCGAGATAGCGCAGCAGCTCGGGGTCACGGTCGCGGATGCGCACGACGACCCCGGAACTCCCGTCGGCGAGATCGCCGAGCGACACGGCGTCGGGGATGACGATCTCCCCCGAGCGAGTCGGGATCGGGTCGCCGTGGGGGTCGCGCACGGGGTCGCCGAGCTGCTGCGCGATCGCGTCGAGCAACCGGTCGCTCACGGCGTGTTCGAGAACGTCTGCCTCGTCGTGCACTTCGTCCCACGTGTAGCCGAACGACTCGACGAGCCAGGTCTCGATGAGACGGTGCCGACGCGTCATCGCGAGCGCGAGCGCCGACCCCTCGGGAGTGAGCGACACGGCGCCGTACCGCACGTGGGTCACGAGACCCGCCGCGGCGAGCTTCTTGACCATCTCCGTGGCTGTCGATGGGGCGAGCGACAGGCTCGCGGCGAGACTCGTGGTCGTGATCGGCACGCTCTGCCACTCGGTGTGGGCGTGGATGGCCTTGAGGTAGTCCTCGGCGGCGTGGCCGAGACCGCGGCGGGGTGCGCCCGCGGGCGGAGTGCGGTCGGTCACCTCGTCACACCCCTGTGACGGTCAGCACGATGAGTGCCACGTTGAGAGTCACGACGAGGGCGACGACGATTCCGAGCGCCGCCTTCACCGCCGGCGGGTTGGCCTGCTCCCCCATGAGCCGGCGATCGTTCGTGAGCCGCCACAGGGGCACGAGCGCGAAGGGGATGCCGAAGCTCAGCACCACCTGGCTGAGCACGAGGGCCGTCGTCGGGTCGAACCCGATCGCGAGGATGAGCAGCGCCGGGAGCATCGTGAGGCCGCGCCGCAGCAGCAGCGGCACGCGCTTGAGGAAGAGCCCCTCCATGATCGTTGCCCCCGCATAGCTCCCGACCGCCGTCGACGCGAGTCCGGATGCGAGCAGCCCGATCGCGAAGACGAGGGCGATCCCCGCACCGAGAGCGTCGTCGATCGCGGCGTGCGCTCCCTCGATCGAGTCGGTGCCCTCGACCCCCTGCAGGTTGGCGGCGGCGAGAAGGAGCATGCCGAGGTTCACGATTCCGGCGATCGCGAGGGCGATGCCGACATCCCACTTCGTCGCTCGGAGCAGACTCGTGCGCTCGAGCGTCGTCGTGGCGTGACCGTGACGGTCCCGCGCGAGTGCCGAGTGCACGTAGATCGCGTGGGGCATGACGGTGGCGCCGAGCATGCTCGCGGCGAGCAGAACGGACCCGGTGCCCTCGAAGCGCGGCACGAGTCCGCCGACGATGCTCCCGCCGTCCGGCGGGTTGATGACGAGCCCGGAGAGGAACCCCACGGCGATGATCGCGAGGAACGCGATGATGACCGACTCGAAGGTGCGTTGGCCGAGCCGGTTCTGGCTCGACAGGATGACCATCGAGACGACCCCCACGATCACCCCGCCTACGACGAGGGGGATGTCGAACAGGAGGTACAGGGCGATCGCGCCGCCGATGACCTCCGCGACGTCGGTCGCGATCGCGATGAGTTCGGCTTGCGCCCAGAACGCGCGGCGCGATTTCGTGCCGAGCCTCGCGCCGAGCAGCTGGGGCATCGATTTGCCCGTGACGATGCCGAGCTTGGCCGACTGGTACTGCACGAGGGCGGCCATGAGGTTCGCGACGACGAGCACCCACACGAGAAGGTATCCGTAGCGGGCGCCTCCCGTCAGATTGGCGGCGACGTTGCCGGGATCGACGTAGGCCACCGCGGCGACGAGAGCGGGCCCGAGCAGCACGGCGCGGCGCACCGAATTTCGGCGTTTGACGACATCCGTTTTCGGCATGCCGAAAGACTACGCGGAGGCGCGCTCGCGAACCACCGGCATGAGAGCGGAGAACGCGAGCCACCGATGACTCACGGCGTTCTTCTCGTCTCTCGTGAGCTCGGCCGCCGACCCGGCCGAGCCGACCGGCGCGAAGATCGGGTCGTAGCCGAAACCGCCGGCGCCCCTCGCCTCGAGCAACACCGCACCGGGCCATTCCCCGACCTCGACGTGCTCGAATCCCGAGGGCGTCACGAGAGCGGCGGCGCACACGAATCGGGCGGCGCGGTCGCTGACCCCCTCGAGCCGCTCGAGCAGCAGGGCGCGGTTGTCGGCGTCGTCTCGCGTTCCCGCGAAGCGGGCCGAGTGGATGCCCGGAGCACCGTCGAGCGCGTCGACGCTGATGCCGGAGTCGTCGGCGAGAGCCGGAAGCCCCGTGTGGACGGCGGCGGCTCGCGCTTTGATGAGGGCGTTCTCGGCGAAGGTCACCCCGTCTTCGACGGGCTCGGGGCCGTCGTATCCGACGAGCTCGATGCCCGCGAGAGCGTCTCCGAGGATCGCGCGGAGTTCGTCGACCTTGTGCGCGTTGTGCGTCGCGAGAACGACCCGGGTCACGCGAGCGACTCGGTCTGCAGGCGCGTGAGATCGGCCGTGCCACCGAGGGCGAGATCGAGGAGGGCGTCGAGTTCGCGGCGATCGAACGGTGCCCCCTCGGCGGTGCCCTGCACCTCGACGAAGAGACCGCGCCCGGTCGCGACGACGTTCATGTCGGTCTCGGCGCGCACATCCTCGGTGTAGGCGAGATCGAGCATGGGCTCTCCCCCGACGATGCCGACCGACACGGCCGCGACGCTGTCGATGAGAGGCTTCGCGTTCTGCCCGATGAACTTCTTCGAGCGCCCCCACTCGAGCGCTTCCGCGAGAGCGACATAGGCCCCCGTGATGGCTGCGGTGCGGGTTCCCCCGTCGGCTTGCAACACGTCGCAGTCGATGACGATGGTGTTCTCGCCGAGCGACTTCATGTCGACGACGGCACGCAGCGAACGACCGATGAGGCGCGAGATCTCGTGTGTGCGCCCCCCGATCTTTCCCTTGACCGACTCGCGGTCCATGCGGTCGTTCGTTGAGCGCGGAAGCATCGAGTACTCGGCCGTGACCCACCCCTTGCCTTTGCCGGACATCCACCGCGGAACCCCGTTGGTGAACGACGCGGTGCACAGCACCTTGGTGCGGCCGAACGAGATGAGCGCGGAGCCTTCCGCTTGGTCGCTCCAGCCGCGCTCGATCGTGACGGGGCGCAACTGGTCGAGAGTGCGACCATCGATTCTCTGGGTGTCGGTCATGTGTGTCTCTCTGGTAGCGGGATGGTTCCGGTCTCGACGAGTTCGACCGTCGACACCTCGGGGCCGAGAAAACGGCGGGCGAGCCGTGTGAACTCGATCTTGCTCTTGCCCGTCGCGTCGAACTCGTAGGTCGGTGGGGCGGGGTCGGTGCGCTCGATCCCGTGCTGCACGAGGGTGCGGTAGACATCCGCCGCCGTCTCGTCGGCGCTCGACACGAGCGTGACTCCCGGCCCCATGACGTAGCGGATGGCCCCCGCGAGCAGCGGATAGTGCGTGCACCCGAGAACGAGTGTGTCGATCCCCTCGGCTTTGAGGGGCGCGAGGTACTCCTCGGCGACATCGAAGAGTTCGGGGCCGCTCGTGATCCCCGCTTCGACGAACTCGACGAATCGCGGGCACGCGCGCGAGTGCACGGAGAGGTGGGGGGCAGCGGCGAACGCGTCGTCGTAGGCGCGACTCATGATCGTGCCCGTCGTGCCGATGACGCCGATGCGACCGACGCGCGATTGCACGACGGCAGCGCGCACGGCGGGTTGGATGACCTCGACGACGGGGATGCCGAGCTGCTGCGTGTAGCGCTCGCGCGCGTCGCGGAGGGTGGCGGCAGACGCCGTGTTGCACGCGATCACGATCATCTTGACGCCGCGTTCGACGAGGTCGTCGAGCACGGCGAGGGTGTACTCCCTCACGAGCGCAATGGGCTTGGGGCCGTACGGCGAATGCGCGGTGTCGCCCACATACAGAACGGACTCGCCAGGCAACTGGTCGATGATGGCCCGCGCGACAGTGAGACCGCCGACCCCCGAATCGAAGATGCCTATCGGTGCGTCGCTCACGAGGGTCGAGTTTAGTCGTCTACCGTTCCGAAACCGACGCGGCGCCGCTCCTGCTCCACGACCGCTTCGCGATCGCTCAGACGGCGGAGTCCCGCGAGCGGTTGAGCCATCCTGTGGTTGCCCTGCAATCGCGACTCGGTGCGATCCAGAAAAGCCCAGTAGCCCGCGGTGAACGGGCACGCGGTCGGCCCCAGTCGCACCTTGGGGTCGAAGCGACAGCCTCCGCAGTAGTCGCTCATCTTCGAGATGTACGCCCCGCCCGAGGCGTAGGGCTTGGTCGCGACGATGCCGCCGTCGGCGTGCTGCGACATCCCCACGACGTTGGCCGGCATCACCCACGGCGTGCCGTCGACGAACATCCTGATAAACCAGTCGTTGAGCTGAGCGGGGTCGTACCCCCTCTGCAGCGACCAGTTGCCGATGACCATGAGCCGCTGGATGTGGTGCGCCCACCCGTGCCGCCGCACACCGTCGATCGACTCACTGAGACATCGCGCTTCGATCGCCGCGGCGTCGAGCTCGAGTATCTCCTGCGGGATGGGAGTCGTGGCTGCGAGAGCGTTGTTGGAGGTGACGTAGTCGGGTCCGAGCCGCCAGTAGAGGTGCCACACCCAGTCTCGCCAGCCCATGATCTGGCGCACGACCCCCTCGACACTCGCGATGGGCGCACGCCCCGCGGCGTGCTCGGCTTCGACAGCGTCGATGACCTCGCGCGGGCTCAGAACACCGAGATTCATGGGCACGCTCAGCAGCGAGTGCGCCATCGTCCAGTCGCCCGCGAGCATGGCGTCTTCGAACGGGCCGAAGTCGCCCAGGCGCGACTCGATGAAGTCGGCGAGGGCAGCCCGAGCTTCGGTGGGCGTGACGGCGAAACGCCGGGGGCCGTCGTCTCCGACGAGCGTGACATCCCCTGCAGCAGCCCACCGGTCGAGATCGGCACGCACCTCGGCGTCGATGTCGTCTTCTTCGGGCCACCACGGTTCGGGCAAACCGAGGCTCACGGCGCCCTTCGGAGGAGAGGCGCGGTTGTCGTGGTCGTAGTTCCACTTTCCGCCGATGGGCGTGTCGCCCTCCATGAGGATCCCGGTGCGCTCTCGAGCGACCCGGTAGTAGTCCTCCATGAGCAGCCTCTTGCCCCCGCGGGAATCCGCCCACTCGGTGAAGTCGGTTTCGCTCGTGATGAAGCCCCGGCTCGGAAGCACCGCGATGCCGTGCCGTCGCACGAAGCGACGAGCGCCGTGCGAGGTCGGGTCGATGACCTCGAGGTCGTCTCGACCCTCGACGATCTCGCGATACGTGTCGACCTGGTGGAACTCGGCCCGATCGCCGAGCTCCCGCGCGCGATGACGGATGGCGGAGAGGATGAGGTGCGCTTTCGCCCGGTGGAGGGGCGCCCGGCGCATCACCGACCTCGCCTCGATGAGCAGAACCCGCCCCCCGTCGTCGAACTCCTCGCCGAGTTGCCCGGAGAAGATCCAGCGTGTGCGCTCCATGAGCCGAAGGCTAGCCCGTGCCCCTGTCATCGACTCTGCAGATAGCCGCTTGCCGCGGACATCCTGTGCACGCTCGCTAATCCGGCCAACTACTGATATGAATCAGGGGACGAGGTCGACGGCCCGCTCGCTGAGCGACGCGCACACCCCTCCGCATAAGCAGGGGGAAACTGTGTTTGCACAAACGACCGAAAAAACAAATAAACGGAGCACGTCTCGCAGGATCGCCACTATCGGCGCTGCAGGAATCCTCGGGGTGGCTCTCGCGCTGGGGACGGCGAGTTCCGCGTCCGCGGCTGTCATTCTTTTGGGTCCGATCGATCTCGGCGGAGCCGAAGATTTCGGTGTTCTCGCGAGTTCCGAGATCACCAACACCGGGCCCACCGTCGTCGCCGGCGACGTCGGCGTCGCTCCCGGGACATCCATCACCGGATTCGAGGGGGCTCCCGCGGGATCGACCTCCGCGGGTGGAGTCATCCAGCCGACCGGTGAGATCACGACCACCGCTCAGACCAACCTCGACGCGGCCATCACCGACGCCGAAAGCCTCACCCCGACCGCGGACATCGGTCCCAACATCTCCGGACTGTCGCTGACACCCGGCGTCTACGACGGCGGCGGCGGCGGCGAGTTGCTCATCGACGCCGGCGCGGCGGTCACACTCGCCGGCACCGCGGAGTCGATCTGGGTCTTCCGTTCGTCGAGCAGCCTCACCGTGGGAGCCGGAGCGGAGATCATCCTCACCGGGGGCGCATCGGCGTGCAACGTCTTCTGGCAGGTCGACAGCGCCGCGACCTTCGGCGAGGGCGTCGACTTCACCGGAACGGTCATGGCCCGCGCCGAGATCACCCTCGGAGACGACACCTCGGTCGAGGGCCGGTTGCTCTCGGCCGACGCCGCCGTGACACTCATCAACAACGACATCACCGTTCCCGAGGGATGCGCGGAGGGAACCTCCCCCGTCATCACGACAGCGCCGGTCTTCACCGACGCGACGCCTCCGCCCGCGACCGAGGGCACGCCGTACAGCTACACCTTCGACACGACGAGCACGCCCGACGCGACCTACTCGGTCATCGACGGCGAGCTCCCCGCCGGGCTGGAACTCGACGAGACGACCGGCGAGCTCTCCGGCACCCCGACGACCCCGGGCACCGTGGAGTTCACGGTCGAAGCCGACAACGGTTTTGACACACCCACGACCGTCGATGTGACCATCGTCACGGCCGAGGCACCCGAGGACGGCGACGGCACCGGCGGTGGCGGCGACGGAGACGGCACCGGCGGAGGCGGCGACGGCACCGACGGAGGCGGCGACGGCACCGACGGAGGAGATGCCGGAACCGGTGGAGGTACCGACGAGGTTCCCGGCACGGTGACCGGCCCGAACGGCGCCCTCTTGGCCAACACCGGAGCCGACACGCAGCTCGGCGTCATCGGCGCCGGAGTGCTTCTGATGGGAGCGATGCTGACCGTCGCCTCCGTCATCGCTCGACGACGCGGCCTGGCGGACTAGACACGGCGGTCGGCGTTCCGCGGCTGATTAGGCTCGACCCATGACGAGCGCGCTTCTCACCGACCGCTACGAGCTCACGATGATCGATGCGGCCATCCTCGGGGGCACGCACGACAGGCCGTGCGTATTCGAGGTGTTCGCCCGACGGTTGCCCGACGGGCGCCGCTACGGCATCGTCGCGGGCACCGGGAGACTGCTCGACCTCATCGAGCGGTTCCGCTTCACCGATGCCGAGCTGTCGTGGCTGCGCGATGAGCAGGTCGTGGCGCCGGCCACCCTCGACTGGCTCGCCGACTACCGATTCGGCGGCTCCATCCGGGGGTACCGCGAGGGCGAGGTCTACTTCCCCGGCTCGCCTCTCCTCATCATCGAGGGGGGCTTCGCCGAAGCGGTGATCCTCGAGACCCTCGTGCTGAGCGTGCTCAACTACGACACCGCCGTCGCGAGCGCCGCCGCGCGCATGGTCGGCGCGGCACACAGCCGCCCGCTCGCCGAGATGGGTTCGCGGCGCGCGACCGAGCAGGGGGGTGTCGCTGCCGCTCGCGCGGCCTACATCGCCGGGTTCGGGGCCACGAGCAACCTCGAGGCGGGGCGCTCGTGGGGGGTGCCGACCATGGGAACGGCGGCGCACTCTTTCACCCTCCTCCACGAGACCGAGGAGCAGGCCTTCCGGGCACAGGTGGCGGCGCTCGGGCCGGGAACGACACTCCTCGTCGACACCTACGACGTCACGCGGGCCGTCGACCTCGCCGTGGATGTCGCGGGCCCCGAGTTGGGCGCCGTGCGCATCGACAGCGGCGATCTGCCGGGTCAGGTCGCCGCCGTACGTCGCCAACTCGACGCTCGCGGTGCGACGTCGACGAAGATCACCGTCACCAACGACCTCGACGAATACGCAATCGCCGCTCTCGGCGCGTCTCCCGTCGACTCGTTCGGAGTCGGAACCGCGGTGGTCACCGGATCGGGTCACCCCGCTGCCGGCCTCGTCTACAAGCTCGTGGCCCGGCTCGACGCCGACGGCGACTGGGTGTCGGTCGCGAAGAAGTCCGCCGCGAAAGCCAGTGTCGGAGGGCGGAAGTGGCCCGTGCGATCACTCCACGACGGCGTTGCGACGAGCGAGACGATCCGAGTCGGCGCCGACGACCCGCATCAGGTGTCGACGGGGCTCGAGCGATCCCTGATCGTTCCCCTCATCGAGAACGGTGTCATCGACTCCCGCTACCGGGGCGCCGACGGAACCGCTCTCGCTCGACAGCACCGTGCATCCGCCATCGCCGAGCTGCCGGCAGACGCGCTGAGACTGAGTCGAGGCGAGCCAGCCCTACCGACGGTCTACGTCACTTCTTGAGCTTCTCGTAGATCTCTTTGCACGTGGGGCACACGGGGAACTTCTGCGGGTCGCGCCCCGGAAGCCACACTTTGCCGCACAGCGCGATCACGGGCTTGCCGCTCATCGCCGACTTGAGGATCTTGTCTTTCTGCACGTAGTGCGAGAAGCGTTCGTGGTCGCCGTCTTCGAGCTGTTCCTGGTTGAGGAGCTCTTCGAGTTCGCGATCGAGGGTGTCGGTTCCGCCACCTGCGGGGTTGTCACTGGCCATGGTCCGATCGTACCGACCGAACATCAGTTGCGCTCGGTGAACGTGAGCAGCTCGGGACCCCGGCTGTCGAACACTCGCGCCCCGATCGCCGTTCCGACGACGAAGACGACGAGCCCCGCCGTGACGCCCGCGAAGAGTGCCGTGAGCGGCAACGAGCCGTGCTCGTCGAGTCCGTAGAGCCCCCACACGATCGCGGGCGCCGAGATGGCGATCGTGAGGAAGAACGCGATCGACTGGGAGAACAGCGCGGCGCCGCCACCGTCTTGGGGCTGTGAGAAGGGGCTGTCTCCCGGGCGCACCGCGGGGTAGGCACGCACGACCGACAGCACACTCGCGATACCGAGGCCACCGAACAGGATGCTCACGCACACCCCGATCATCGAGGGCAGCGCTGTCGGGTCTCCGTAGAGCCACACCGACACGGGCGCACCGACCGCGATGAGCGGCACTCCCACGAGCAGCACGGGGATGACGCGGCCGAGCCGGTCGACGAGGCCCGACGTGTTCGAGGCGACGTGCAACCACACGGCGGTGTTGTCGTGCGCGATGTCGTTGTGCACGCACCACGACAGGAAGAGGCACATGACCGGGAGTGGGAGCAGGGCGAGGTTCTGCCAGTAGACGCCCCCGATGAGAAGCACCGGGATCATGAGCATCGGCACGATCGGCACGATAACGAGCTGCACGCGATAGCGCGGGTCCCGAATCCAGTAGGTGAGGCTTCGCGCGACGACGACCGCGAGCGGTGTCGCGGGCAGGCGCCCGAACCATCCCAGTCCGCGCTCACGCGACGGGTCGCTCTCGCGGTGGGTCGTCGTGAGCATCGCTCCGACGAGGAGCCTCCAGAGGATCGCGAGCACGACGACGGTGCCGATCGCGATAGCGAGCCGCGAGGTCGCCTCGCCAGTGTCGCCCGCCGCAGCGGCAGCGGGCGCGGCCCACGCGGCGGCGAGCGGGGTCGACGCCAGACGGTCGGTCACGGTCGTGACGACCTCGAGCCCCGCGGAATCCCAGTCGACGGTCGCGAGGAGGGCGATCGCGGGCGCGGCCGCGACGAGCACGATGATGGTGGCGAGCCCGAGCACCTCCCGCGAGCGCCGCGACGAGAACAAAAACGATCCGAGCGCTGTCGTGATGCGTGCCAGGAGGATGCACGTGGCGATGATGAGCGCCGCGGAGACGAGAGCGACGATGGTCGATCCCGGCGACCGCGACCACGTGACGACTTGCGCTGCGGCGACTCCGATGATCGCGAGACCCGGGAGTCCGACGAGCGAAGCGACGAGCACGATGCCCGAGAGCCGCGTCGTCCGCACGCCGAAGAGGGCGAAGCGCCGAGGGTCGAGAACGTCGTCGACGCCGAAAGCGAGCGGTGCGAGAACGGACGCCACGACGACGACGACGCCGAGAGCGAGAACGAGGGGCTCCGCTGCGGCGATCTCGGTGTCGCGCAGGGACGCGAGCCCGGTCATCGCGACGATCGTCGCGGCGACGGCGAACGCCGATGCGAGCAGAACACCGAGCACTTGGCCGGGCGGCCGACGGAACGAGTTGAGCAGGAGACTGACCCTCAGTCCGAGAAGTTGTGCAACCACTCCATGCCTTCCGCCGCCTTGCGCCCACCGGCGAGAGCGATGAAGCGCTCCTCGAGCGACAGTCCTCCTCGCACCTCGTTCATGGGGCCGCTCGCGAGCATCTCTCCCCGCACGACGATGGCGACCGCGTCGCAGATGCGCTCGATGAGGTCCATCCCGTGACTCGACATCACGACGGTGCCGCCGGCCGCGGCGTACTTCTGCAGGATCTCGACGATGTTCGCCGCCGACACGGGGTCGATGGTCTCGAACGGCTCGTCGAGGATGAGGATCTTGGGTGCATGGATCATCGCGCTCGCGAGGGCGATCTTCTTGGTCATGCCCGCCGAGTAGTCGGAGACGAGCCGCGGAAGCGCCTCCTCCAGACCGAACGCTTGAGCGAGGTCGGCCGAGCGCGCGGAGACCGTTGCGCGCTTGAGCCCGCGCAGTGTGCCCGCGTAGTGCAGGAGCTGGGCCCCGGTCAGTCGATCGAAGAGCCTCAGGCGGTCGGGCAGCACGCCCATCGAGCGCTTGGCAGCAGCGGGGTCCGCCCAGACATCCGCCCCGTCGACGCTGATCGAACCGCGATCGGGGCGAAGCAGCCCCGTGATCATCGACAGGGTCGTGGTCTTGCCCGCGCCGTTCGGCCCGACGAGCCCGAAGATCGTTCCCGGCCGGATCTCGAGGTCGACGCCCGTGATGGCCACGGTGTCACCGAAGCGCTTCTCGAGTCCGCGGATCTCGAGCACGACGCGCGACGCGTCGTGGTGCGTTTCGTCGTCGGAGCCGCTGTGTCGATCGACCTCGACGTCGACGCGGGCGTCAGCGCCGGCATCGGAAGCGAGGGCGGGCACTGTGGCGGCCGACTGTTCGGCGGCGGAGCGGGCCTCGGCGCGGCGCTCCCGCGCTGCAGCGGCCGCTTGGGTCGCGTCATTGGCGATCGCCCGCAAGCGCGCGCTCGTCGACTTCCACCCGCTCTCGGTCGTCGGCGTCTCGGCCCGGAGGGTGCCCGCCGCGTCGGCCTCCACCTCGGGCAGGTCAGGGGCATCCGTTTCGTCAACGGACGGTTCTTCGATGACGGTGTGATCGGCGGCGGTTTCGTCGGTTGCCGACTCGTCGGTAGTCGATTCGTCGGTAGTCGATTCGTCGGTCACCGATTCGTCGATGACCGCTTCCTCGGTGACCGATTGGTCGATGGCCGATTGGTCGATGGCCGATTCGTGGGTGGCCGCGTCGGGTCGGCGACCGGCGCTCGACGCCGGGCGGGCTCGCGGGGTGCGCTCCCGGGGCGGGCGCGGTGCGGCGATCGTGGAATCGGCGACGACTGCCGCCGCTTTCGACGGAGCACCGCTCGAGCTCGCGCCGGGGGCGCCGGAGGCAGCCTCCGCGGGTTCCGCCGAGTCGACGGACTCGTCGCGTGCGGGAACGCTCTCGGCGGACTGAAGAGTCTCGATCGACGGGTCGCTCTCGATCGTCGACTCGGTCACGATCGACGACTCGGTCACGTCGGCGACAGCGTCGACTGAGGCTGGCTCTGCCGCCGTGACCGCAGGCTTCGACGAGGCGGGCTTCCCGGAGGCGGGCTTCGGCGACGCGGGTTTGCGGGGCGCGGGCGTGCGAGCGGCGGGCTTGCGCGCCGCGGGCGTTCGAGCGGAAGGCGCGCGCGTCGACGACCCCGCGGTGCCCTTCGGCGCCGACGGGCGCGGTGACCGGGGTGTGGCGGCTCTCGCGGGCGTCTCGGGCAGGTCAGCGTCCGCTCTCTCGCTCGCACCTCGTGCTCCGGACGCGTCTGTCGACGTCGGGTCGACACGGCGAGCTGCGGTCGGCCGCGCGTTCGCGGCCGACTTGGGCGCGGCGCGCGTCGGAGCCGTCTTCTTCGCGGGAGCACCGCGGGAGCCACCCGACGACGCCGACGTCGTGCGCGCTCCGGACGCGGATCCCGATGTGCGCGAACGAGCAGAGGCGGCAGTCGAACGGGGCTTCGCGGCCGGCCGAGTCGCGGGCTCCGATGGGGATTCGCCAGCCGGTTCGTCGGTGCGACGGGATCCGGATTCGGCAGCGTCGGCACCGACTTTTCCGGTCGCCGCGGAGTCGGTTTCCGACCGCTCGACGGGGCCGGACACCGTTGCCTCGTCTGCGTCGGAATCCACGTGTCAACCGTACCGAAAGAGTATGGACGAATCAGACGCTACCCGTATTGCGTCACAAAACAGACACATAAGCGCGTGGATGTCTGCCATAATTCGGCGCCCGCACCTAGACTGGGCTGAAGCACGACGATGTGTCTCAACAGGAGCGTAGAGATGAACGCCAGGTGAATCGATTTCCCGGCCCTCTTCGCTCGGCGACAGCCATCAGAGGAGAGAATTCGTGACCACCCAGATCGTCATCCTGGCCGCAGGCATGGGAAGCCGCCTCGGTCGGTCCCTGCCCAAACCCCTCACCGAGCTCAGCGACGGACGCACGATCATGCGTCAGCAGTTCGACAACATCGCTCACGCTTTCGGCGACGACGCCGCCGTGACGATCGTCGTGGGCTACAAGCTCGAGCACATCATCGAGGCGTTCCCGGCGGCATCATTCGTCTACAACGAGCAGTACGACCAGACCAACACCTCCAAGAGCCTCATGCGTGCTCTCAAGGCCTCGGCCTCGGGCGGCGTCCTGTGGATGAACGGCGACGTCGTCTTCGACCCCGAAGCCCTCGTGCGAGCCGCGAAGATGGTCGCACAGAACCAGTCGTTCGTTTCGGTCAACACCGCGAAGGTCTCGGACGAAGAGGTCAAGTACACGACCGACGCCGAGGGATACATCCGCGAGCTCTCGAAGACCGTCAAGAACGGTCTCGGTGAGGCCGTGGGGATCAACTACGTCGCCGCCCACGACAAGGCGGCCCTCGTGCGCCAGCTCGGCCGCGTCGCCGACCAGGACTACTTCGAGCGCGGCATCGAGCTGGCGATCGAACAAGACAAGCTACGATTTGAGCCGATCGACATCTCCGACCTCTACGCCGTAGAGATCGACTTCGCCGAGGACCTCGAGAGGGCCAACCTCTTCGTCTGAGCTCCAGTCTCGGGATGTCCCCGGTAATTAGAGGATCCCGATCACGTGACAACCGCGCAGCCTGACAGTCGCTCGTGGTCGTCGTTCGGGCGATATCGGCACTCGCTCTGGTTGCTCACCCGACGCGATCTCCGCGTGCGCTACTCGACGTCGGCGCTCGGATACTTCTGGTCGATCCTCGACCCGCTCGTCATGGCGGGCATCTACTGGTTCGTCTTCACCCAGGTGTTCCAGCGCACCGTGGGCGAAGAGCCCTACATCGTCTTCCTCCTGTGCGCCCTGCTCCCGTGGATGTGGTTCAACGGAACCGTCTCCGACTTCACGCGCGCGTTCCTGCGCGAAGCCAAACTGATCCGCTCGACCAAGATCCCCCGCACCATCTGGGTCAATCGCCTCGTGCTCTCGAAGGGGATCGAGTTCGTCGCGAGCATCCCCGTGATCGCCGTCTTCGCGTTCGGCACGACGGCGACGCTCCACTGGGAAGCCGTGTATGTGCTGCTCGCCGTCGTCATGCAGGCTGTTCTACTCGTCGGGATCGGGCTCATCGTCGCCCCCCTCGTGGTCTTCTTCCGCGACCTCGAGCGTGCTGTCAAGCTCGTGCTGAGGTTTCTCTTCTACGCCTCCCCCATCATCTACAGCTTGCGCGACCTCCCCGAGAACCTCCACGTGCTCGCCTCGTTCAACCCCCTCGCGGGGATCTTCTCGCTCTACCGCGGGGCATTCTTCCCCGAGCAGATCGACTGGGTGGCCGTCGGCATCGGCGCGGGCGTCTCCGTGGCCCTCCTCCTCGTGGGGAGCGTCGTCTTCTCTCGGGTCGAGCGCGCCGTGCTGAAGGAGATCTGATGACCGCCGACACACTCGACACCGTCGACACCACCACCTCGACACCCGTGATCCGGGTGGATGGTGCGGGCATCCGTTTCCGTCGCAACCGGCGGTCCCGCCGCAGCTTCAAAGACCTCTTCTCGCGCCGGCGTCGCCGCATGCGCTCCGACGACTTCTGGCCGCTGCGCGACGTGAGCTTCACCGTGCAACAAGGTGAGGCGATCGGTGTCGTCGGCCGCAACGGGCAGGGCAAGTCGACCCTGCTCAAACTCGTGGCCGAAGTCATCCTGCCCGACGAGGGGACCGTCGAGGTCGGTGCCGGTGTCGCCCCTCTCATCGAGATCACGGGCGGTTTCGTCGACGACCTGTCGGTGCGCGACAACGTGTTTCTCACGGCGGGCCTCCACGGCATGAAGCGAGCCGAGATCGAGGCGCGATTCGCGGAGATCATCGACTTCGCCGAGATCGGCGACTTTCTCGACACGCCATACAAGCACTTGTCGAGCGGCATGCGCGTGCGCATCGCGTTCGCTGTGATCAGCCGCCTCGAGGAACCCGTGATCCTCGTCGACGAGGTTCTCGCCGTCGGCGATAAGGCGTTCCGCGAAAAGTGCTACGTGCGCATCGAGGAACTCCTCGCGGGAGGACGTACGCTGTTTTTCGTATCCCACAACGAGAAAGATCTGCGCCGCTTCTGCACGCGTGGGCTCTACCTCGATAAGGGCGCTCTGGTGGTCGACGGTCCGATCGGCGATGTGCTCGACCGCTACAACCGCGAATACGGAGTCAAGAAGTGACTGGATCCCCCACCGACAGTTCCACGCCCGCCGAGGTGGAACGCGGAATCGAACGGCTGCTCTCGGTGCAGCGTCCCCTCGTCGTGGCTCACGTGCGCAGCATCCGCAAGCACCACCCCGACGCCTCACCCGCTCGAGTGATCCAGATTCTCGAGCGGCGCTACCTCACCGCGGTGACGGGCGGAGGTGCCGCCGTCGGCGCGAGCGCCGTCATCCCTGGCGTCGGCGTCGGCGTTTCGCTCGCCCTCTCGGGCGTCGAGACCGCGGGATTCCTCGAGGCGAGCGCGCTCTTCGCTCAGTCGGTCACCGAGGTGCACGGCATCGCCGTGAGCGACCCCGAACGTGCCCGCACCCTCGTGATGGCGATGATGCTCGGCACGGGAGGCTCGGACCTCGTGCGCCAGCTCGCGGCCCAGGTCACCGGCGCCGGACCGAGCCGCTCCGGGTTCTGGGGCGAGATGGTCACCAAGAACCTGCCGAAAGCGGCCGTCGGTCAGATCGGGGATCGCATCAAGCGGTCGTTCGTGCGCCGATTCGCGACCTCACAGGGCACCTCGGTGCTCGGCCGCACGATTCCCTTCGGAATCGGCGCCGTCATCGGCGGAACCGGAAACCACATGCTCGGTCGTCGGGTGATCACGAGCTCCCGCGAGGCGTTCGGTCCACCCCCGATCGACTTTCCCGTCGAGCTCGAGCCGCGCGCGAGCACCGACACCCCGAGGCCGGCACTGCGAGCGCTGCGGGGCCGCATGAAGATCCGGGGTCGCCGCGATTCCGCGATCGAGTCCGGCGAGGTCACACCCGGCGGATGATCGTCTCGTCATCGTCGTCAGCCGGCGTGATGGTGTTCGCGACCGGGAGGTCGGAGAGCGCGTGATCGCCCGCGTCGTCTGAGGTGGCGGGGTGCAGCGCCGCGTGGGTCTCCCACTCCCCCATGAGGTGCTCGATGGCCGCGCGGAATCGCTGGGTGGCCGCACCCGCCGTGGTGTCCCCGAAGTGGTGCCGCACCCAGCTCTGCAGGCGCTCTTGCGACTCGGTGCTCACGAGCACGCGCGTGACGACGTCGACGACGCTCGTCGCCTCCGCGGCGTCGAGCCAATCCGCGTCGCCGAGAAAACCGTCGAGGTCGACGAGAGCGTCGTCGTGCACGGGGCGCGTGACGATGATGGGCCTGCCGGTCGCGAGGCGGTCGTAGACCATGGCCGAGATGTCGGTGATCGCGACATCCGCCACCCGCAGTTGCCACCCGAGCTCGGCGCCCGTGTCGACGACGTGATGGGCTGACGGATCGCGCAGGTTCTCGGCCGTGAGCATCCGCATGATCTCGTCGTTCGCGGCCTTGTAGTCGGCGTCGACGACGCCGCTGCGCGGGTGCGGACGGTAGATCACGCGGTGACGCCCCGTCGCGACGAGCGCGCGCACGGCGGCGAGGCCGTGCGAGACGATCGACCCGTAGGAGGCGGCGGCGCGGTCGCCCTCCCACGTGGGCGCGTAGAGCACGACGACGCGGTCGTCGGCGGGGAACGGCGGAACTCCCTCGAGATGGTCGGTCTGAGGGCGTCCGATCGGGATCGCGCGCTTCTCGAGGTCGTAGTCCCAGAGCTTGCGACGGAGACGGTCGAGGGCCGCTTGGCCCGCGACGAGGCTGTAGTCGTAGGCCTTGAACTGGTTGGTCGTCATGTACATCTTGTCGCTCTCGCCGTGATTGATGAACACGTGCCACATGCGGCTGTAGCGCATCATCTGGAAGTTGCGGGAGTTCTGGTTGACGTAGAGCACGACGCGCAGATCCTGATCGGCGATGAACTGCTCGAGATCGGCCACTTGGCGCGCGTAGACGACCGGCACGGGCGACTCGTCGAACAGGGTCAGGGCGGCTGCGGGTGATCGCGAGATGATCGTGACGGGCCACGTCGTCGCGAGGTCGGCGAGCGGGCCGTACCACTGACGGATCTGATAGAGATTGACTTCGGCGTCGGCGAAGTAGACGGCGATCTGCACGGTGCCCGGTGCCGGTCTCGACATCGTCGGGGTGATGCGTGCGAGGCGTCGGCGGGTGATGCGGGAGCGCCACAGCGACCTCGCGAGTCGGAGTCCGGTGCTCACATCGTCACGCAGCGGCATCGGGCGAACTCCAGTTGCTAGGGGGACAAACGTGGTCCGGTGGGGGACACTCCATTAGATCAGGGGCGGTCGACCGGCCCTCGCCATGCGCCACACCGTTACCCACCTGATACGGCGACGCTCCCCCGCCGGTTCGCGCCAGCCGGCCATCCATCCGGCCCACCACGACCGCAGCCCCATCGGGTTGCGCACGGAGCGCAGAAGCTGCACTCCGGTCCACGACGCGACGTAGAACGGGATGAGCACGACGGGCAGGTTGCGTCGCGCGAGAAAGACGCGATTGCGGGCGTTGAGCCGGTAATAGTAGGAGTGCCGGGTGGGGGTGATCGCCGGATGATGGGCCACGAGGTCGCCCGCGTACCACGTGCGCAACCCCTGATCCCACACGCGCCACGCGAGCTCGATGCCCTCGTGTGCGTAGAAGAACGGTTCAGCCCACCCACCCGTGCGATCGAAGACGCGGCGCGGCATCACGACGGCACCCTCCCACACCGAGAAGACGTCGCCGGACTCGGTCGCCTCCCCCTTGCGGATGCGCGGCACCCAGCGCCGTGGATTCGTAGCCCCACTCGGATCGACGACGCGCGGCTGCACGAGCCCGATCGTCGACCCCGGGCCGAGCAGGGCGATCGCGTCGGCGAGAAAGGTTTCGCTCGGCACGCTCGCGTCGTCGTCGAGAAAGAAGAGGTACTCCCCCTCGACGAGCGGCACGCCCCGATTGCGACCGGCGGGGATGCCGAGATTCTCGTCGAGCGCGAGAGCGCGCACCCCGGCGGGCAAGCCCTGCGGGCTCCATCCGTTGCCGACGACGACGACGTCGACGTCGACGTGCTGCTGCCGCAGGATGCTCTCTAGTGCCCGCTCGAGATCGACTGGCCGCGTGCCCTGCGTGAGGAGAACGGCGCCGACGGTGGGTCGGCCGCTCACCCGCGCACGCGTTTCGACGCCATGATGGCGACGAAGTGCCCGACGAGGGCGAGGAGGGCGAGCGGCAGGAGGGCACCCACGAGGATGCGGTCGACGAGCGGAAAGCCGACGGCGAGTCCGATGAGGGCCGCGACGAACGTGATCATCGTGAGTTCGACCGAGTGGTAGAGGCGGTGGAACGGCACGAATCGGGCGGCGCGACGCAAGCGCGCGATCATCCTGGCGCTCGGTTCCGCTTCGCCCTTGCGGTCGGCGAGCTTGGGAAGACCGGCGCCCGCGCGCGCGACGTGCACCATGTCGTTGAGCGCCTTGTTGAGCACGATGACGAGGGCAAGGGCGAAACCGATCGTCGTCCAGGCGAAATCGGCTGGGACATCGAACGGATAACCGGCCGCGCGGATGCCGAGGGCGATCGGGATGAGGGCCTCGGTCGAGTAGTGGCCCACCTTGTCGAGGAACACGCCGGCGGGCGACCGCGTGTTGCGCCAGCGGGCGACCTCCCCGTCGCAGCAATCGACGAGCATCTGCAGTTGACCGAGCACGAGGGCGAGGGCCGCTCCGCCGACGCCGGGGATGAGCAGGGCCGCCGCGGTCGACCACCCGACGAGGATCATCATGCCCGTGACCCCGTTGGCCGAGATCGAGGTCTTGAGGAGCCACCAGGTCAGATAGGGCGACAGGTCGCGGAGGTAGAGCGAGGCCGTCCAGTGTTCGGCGTTGGCACGCTCGCGCACCTCGGGAGGTTGGGTGATCTCGCGCAATTCGGCGATCGACGACGGGCGCCGCTCGGAGACAGGTGAGGTCACGCGTCACCTTCCTGTGTGTGCCGTGATGTTCTTCGTGAGTTTGAGGAAACCGAGGACGAAACCCGACCCCCATGCGAAATGGATGCACGGCAAGACTATGAGATACCAGAGCGCGCTGCGGACGCCCTGCGCCCGCACGACCGGCACCGTCGCGGCGGCCACGAACAGCACGTAGACGCCGGGAACGACGAGAGCGAACGCAAGCCAACCCGCTCCGGAACCGAGCAGCGCGAGGCCCGCGATCCCCACGACGAGGCCGAGGGTGACACCGATGACCATGAGCGGTGGAACGAAGTAGCGGAGCGAGTTCGCTCGGAAGAAGCGCCGCGCGAGCTCCCCCCGCCAGAGACCCGTCGCAACGAACTGGCGGATGAGCGCGCGGAGGTTCGACCGCGGACGGTAGGTGACCACGAGGTGAGGGGTGAACCACACCGTGCCTCCGGTGGAACGCAACCGCCGGTTGAGCTCCCAGTCCTGCCCGCGCTTGATGTTCTCGTCGAACAAGCCGACCTCGAGCAAGCGGTGACGCTGGAAGACCCCGAGGTAGGCGGTCTCCGACGGACCCTCGACACCCCCGACGTGGTGGGGGGTGCCCCCGAGACCGGCGCGGGCGCCGTAGGCCGTCGCCACCGCGCGTTCGAACGGGGTCGTGCCTTCGGCGCGCATGATGCCGCCGACGTTGTCGGCCCCCGTGCGCACGAGGGTCTCGACGGCGATGCGCGTGTAGTCGCGTGGGAGCACCGAGTGCGCGTCGACGCGCACGACGATCGGGTGGGTCGACGCCCTGATGGCCGCGTTGAGCCCGCCGGGGGTCGATCCGAGTTCGTTCTCGATGCGCACGATGCGCGGGTCTGCCCGCACGAGTTCGTCGATGACGGCGTTGGTGCCGTCGACGCTCGGCCCGAGGGCGAGAACGACCTCGATGTCACCCGGATAGTCCTGATCGGTGAGGCTCAGAACGGCCGCTTCGATGTGATCGACCTCGTTGAGCACGGGCATGATGTACGAGACCCCGGGTTGCGGCGTATCAGTTGGGCTCACGTGCTATCCAGTCGCGGCCGGATCGGGTCTCTTCGCTTACGACGGCCGTTGCCGGAAGCTCCATCGAGCCTAACAGCCGACACGACGACGCCCGCGGGGCACCGGAGTGCGCCGCGGGCATCTGTCGTCGTCTGCGGTCGGGCCGCGACCAGTCGCTACTCGAGCGACCCGAGGGTCACATCGACTTCGGCCGGCGTGCCGTCTCGCACGTAGCTGATCTCGGCGTCTGCTCCGGCAGCGAGGGCCCGGATCTGCGCGGTCAGGTCGGTCGCGCTCGTCACGGGGATGCCGTTGACCGAGGTCACGATGTCGCCCGCTTGCAATCCGGCTTCTGCCGCGGCACCGTCGGCCACGACGTCTTGGATGAGCGCTCCGACGACGGTCGCCGTGTCGGCGGAGACCTCGGAGACGTTCGCCCCGAGGAGCCCGTGGGTTCCGGTTCCGCCCGAGATGATCTCGTCGGCGATGCGCTCGGCGAAGTTCGACGGGATGGCGAACCCGACACCGATGCTTCCCGCGGTGCCCTCGGATGATCCGGCGCTCGCGATCGCGACGTTGATGCCGATGACTCGGCCCTCGGAGTCGAGCAACGCTCCACCCGAGTTGCCGGGGTTGATCGCGGCATCCGTCTGGATCACCGAGAGCGCGATCGTCGACGACGCGGTCGGCTGCTGACCCTCACCCTCGTTCTCGGGGGTGTCGAAGCGCCAGAAGTCGAACGGTCCCTCGTCGGGGTCGGTCTCGTCGAGGTTCTGGTCGTCGGGGGTCTGCGGCGCCGCCGACGAGGCGACCGTGATGCTGCGGTTGAGTGAGCTCACGATGCCGTTGGTCACCGTGTTGGCGAGACCGAGCGGCGCGCCGATCGCGATAGCGGTATCACCGACGTTGAGTTCGCTCGAGTCGGCGAACTCGGCGGCCTGGAGGTTGGTCGCGTCGACCTTGATCACGGCGAGGTCGGAGATCGGGTCGGTGCCCACGAGCTCGGCGGGCAGGAGCCGACCGTCGTAGGTCTGCACCGATACCGAGGTCGGTGCCGCACCGTCGATCGACACGACGTGCGCGTTCGTGAGGATGTAACCGTCGTCGCTCAGGATGACGCCGGAGCCGGTGCCCCCGGTGTTCGAGTTCTCGACGGAGATCGTGACGACGGACGGTCCGGCGGATGCCGCGACCGCCGTGATGGCGGTCGCGTCGTCGGCGTCGTTGACCGTGATGTTCGCGGGGCCCGAGACGACGCTCGACCCTCCGGAGTTCTGCATGGCCGTGATGGCGAAAGCGGTGACACCCGCTCCCGACACACCGCCGACGAGCGCGCCGACCGCGATCGCCGCGATGAGCCCGACTCCGGCGCCGCGCTTCTGCTTCGGCGCGGTCGAAGACGAACCGGCGGCGGCAGGCTGGCCGAACGCGCCGGTCTGGCCGTGCGCGCCGTTCGGACCCTGCGCGCCGTTCGGACCTTGTGCGCCGTTCTGGCCGTAGAGGCCTCCCTGTGCCGCCGCTGCGCCGTAGAGCGGCGCCGTCGGCTGCTGCCCGGGAACGGGAGGCGGGGTGGGCGCGGAGTACGCGGACGCCTGGGGTCCGGGTGCGTGAGGAGTCGACGCGTAGGGGTTCGATCGCGTGTCGGCCGCGGGCTGCCCGGCCGGCGGGGTGAAGGCGGCGGGAGCGCTCAGGGCAGGCGTCGACGGCGCGGGCGTCTCAGCCGCAGTCGCGGCGGGCGTCGACGGGGTGCTGGGCGCCGAGGGGGTGCTCTCGGTCGGCTGCGCGGGAGGCGGCGTGGGGGCGGCGCTCTGCGGTGCGTTCACGTCGTCTCTCGCCTCGCCTGTGTCGGGACGATCGTTGTTGTCGGTCATGGTGCTCCTTTCAAGCGCTGCCAGCATCCGGCGACAACCTGGACATTGTATTTGTCGCTGCTGTGAGGCGGTGATGACTCGATCGAGCGATCATCGACCCCCTCTCTTCGGAGCGCGGAGGGCATTCGCTTGTTCCTGCGGAGCTGGTCGGCGCCGGCGCTGTCGGGCCGATGCGGACGAACCGCTTGCGTCAGCAGCCGGGACCGCGGGGCCCCGCCGCGCAATCGCGGTCGACGAGCACGGTGTCTGCGGTGCCGACCCGCACCGTGAGGGGGGCGGCCGCGACGGTCACGGTGCCGTCGATCGACACCCACGGGCCCCCGTCGCTGTAGCGGTATTCGGCGCGGTAGTCGGTGCTCGCCGACACCGTGTGGGTCGCCGCCCGCGAGTAGGCGTGACTCGTGGGGGTCGCCGTGAACTCGTTGCTTCGACCGGCCGCCCACGGCGCTCCTCCCGTCGTGCGCACGACCGTCGTGCCGTCGCCGTAGTCCCAGCGGTAGGCGACCGGAGTGAAGCGCACCGACGCGGGTTCGCCGAGCAGGCTGCCCTGCCGCACGTGGGTTCGAGCATCGACGAAGAAGTTGGTTTCGAGCCCGATGATCGACCACCCGTTCGGCTGCATCCCGTGCGTGCCGCTCGACGCGTCGAACCCCGCGATGTCGCTCAGCGTGATCGCGCGCTGAGCCTCCTCCTCGGGCTCATCCGACGGCCCCGTGACGGTGTAGCCGTCTCGACACACCTCGACGGCGGGGTCGCACTGCGGCTCCTCGACCACGGGCACCGCCCCGCCGGGTGCGCCCGCGCCGGGCCCGACCTGTGCGCCGGGTGCCGGCGGCCGACCGGGCGTCGTGACCGACCCCCCGAGCTCGACCCCGTCGGGCGTGACGGATGCGGAGGGTGGTGGCGCAGCGCACTCTTGCGCGCTCGCACCCCAGGCGGTGCACCCCGCGTTACTCGCGACGGCTGTAACTGCAGTCACCGCGAGCATTGTCAAAAAGCCCGCGCACCAGGATCGAGTCAACAAAAGTTCTCCCCAGACCAGGACCGAGACTGCGAAACGACTAGCTTGCCGTCCGGGGCAGTCTCAAATTGCACCTCAAGTGGGTAGCGCTCGATCCGATCCGGAGGTGAAACGGGTTGCAGATTCGAATCGAGCAAATCAGTTCCGCTGATGTCGAGACACAGGTACGCGGTGACGGATCCGTCCGCGTCATGGTTTTGAAGCGTGAATGAATCGAATTCTTGTTGCCCCGTTCCCGTTTGATCCCTTTCGCGCATTCCCGCGAAGGTCTGTCGTTCTTGATCCAGGGCGGCCCCAGTGGTCACCGCGGCCATCCGCTCAGCGTTTTCACCACCGTCGGATGCCACTTCCGCTCCTAACGCGAGGTACTCCGCGTACGCCTCCTCGGCCGCGGCGAGCGCTTCCTCTTCGGTGGCGAAGACCGGGTCGCTTTGCGGCGAAGCTGACGGCGCGGGTGTCGGCGCGGCCGTCGCGCATCCGGCGAGAATCACCGTGAGAATCGCCGCAGCACCGAACGCACCGACGCGCGCGGGGCGGAGGGGCGAGCTCATGCGATGACGCTAGAACACGCGTGGTGGCGGGCGCCAGCGTTCTCCACAACACCGCCGTTCAGCGGCTCGGCGTTAGGTTGGTTACTCCTCGACGAAGTGCTGGTGACGAATTGACTATTCCCGGAGCGTGGGCGCGCACGGCCCGCTCGGCGATGCTTCTCGGAGACGACGGCGAGCTGCGCCCGACAGTCTTCGCCGAGATGACCGCCCTCGCCGCGACGACGGGGGCGATCAACCTCGGTCAGGGGTTTCCCGACGAAGACGGCCCGCGCGAAGTGCTCGACGCTGCTCGAGAGGCGATCGCCGCTGGTGTGAACCAGTATCCGCCGGGGCTCGGCACGCTCGAGCTCCGCACCGCGATCGCCGAGCACCAGAGTCGCTTCTACGCTCTCGACGTCGACCCCGAGACCGAGGTTCTCGTGACCGCCGGTGCGACCGAGGCGATCATGGCCACTGTGCTCGCGCTCGTCGAGGCGGGCGACGAGATCGTCACCTTCGAGCCGTTCTACGACGAATACGCGGCCGCCATCGGGTTGAGCGGGGCTGTTCACCGCACGGTGCCGCTGCCCGCGCCGCACTTCCAACCCGACCACGACGACATCCGAGCCGCGATCACCGACCGCACGCGGCTCATCATCGTCAACAACCCCCACAACCCCACGGGCACCGTGCTCGACCGTGCGGCGCTCGAGGTGATCGTCGAGGCGGCACACGCCCACGACGCTCTCATCGTCACCGACGAGGTCTACGAGCACTTGCTCTTCGACCTCCCCCACATTCCGATCGCGACGCTCCCGGGGGCACGGGAACGCACCATCACCATCTCGAGTGCGGGCAAGACGTTCAGCACCACCGGGTGGAAGGTCGGCTGGCTCACCGCGCCGCGCGAACTCGTGCGGGTCATCCTCGCGATCAAGCAGTTTCTCACCTACGCGAACGGCGCTCCCTTCCAGCCGGCGATCGCCGTGGGCCTCCGCTTGCCCGACGAGTTCTTCCGCGGGCTCGCGGCCGACCTCAAGCGCAAACGGGATGTGCTCTCGGCGGGTCTCACGGCAGCCGGCTTCAGCATCACCACTCCCGAGGGTGGCTACTTCGTCATCGCGGATGCCGCCGCCCTCGGCTTCGACGACTCGGGCGAGTTCTGCCGTGCCCTGCCCTCGCTCGCGGGGGTCGTGGGCGTGCCAGTGAGCGCCTTCGTGCGCGAAGAGCACCGCGCGGACTACCGCTCGCTCGTGCGTTTCGCGTTCTGCAAGCGCTTCGACGTGCTCGACGAGGCGTCGAATCGCCTCGCGGGACTGTCGACCCGCTGAGGCGGCCCGCTCAGGCTGCGCACCTAGTCGCGGGGAACGACCGTGAACCGCCGCAATCGGAGGGCCGGATTGGTGTCACGGACGGACGCGATGCGCGCCGACGATGCCCAGGCGACCGCGACATCCGTGTCGTCGCCGACGGTCGCCAGTTCGACTCCCATGGGGTCGACGATCATGCTGTTGCCCGCGCCGATCGGCGGGGCGTGGTCGGCCGCGGCGACGTACACGGTGTTCTCGATCGCGCGTGCCGTCACGAGGGTGCGCCAGTGGTGCTCCTTGAGGGGGCCGCGCACCCACTCCGCGGGAACGGCCACGACGTCGGCTCCTGCGTCGACGACGGTGCGGGTGACCTCCGGAAAGCGGATGTCGTAACACGTCTGCAGCCCGACCGTCAGGTCGCCGACGACGAACGTCTCCGGCTCGGCGATGGACCCCGCGAGAACGAAATCGCTCTCACGCTGGCCGAACGCGTCGTAGAGGTGCTGCTTGCGGTACGTCGCGACGACGGCACCGGCGGGGTCGACGGCGACGAGAGTGTTTGAGAACCGTCGTGGATCGTCGGTCGCTTCGAGCATTCCCGCGACGACATGAACACCCGTGCGCTCAGCGAGGGCGGCGAGCCCCCGCACGAATTCGCCGTCGAGGCCCTCGGCCGCCGCGAGGGATGCCTCGCCGATCTGCGGCTCGAAGAACGCCGAATACTCGGGGAACACCAGGAGCGACGCGCCCCGAGCGACGGCCGTGTCGGCGAGCGAGGCCATGTCGCGGAGGTTCTTCGCCGCGTCGGTGGTGGGGGCGAACTGCGCGACGGCGAGAGCGACGGAGTCCGGGGTCGGCAGCATGCTCCCAGCTTAGATCGGGCGACCCCGGCTGAGCCGTGTCGCCCGACGCATAGCGTGTCGAGGCATCCTCAGTCCAGCCCCCAATCGTGATCGCGCGGAAAGGTAGGCTCGACCCAGAAACTAGGCCGGGGGGTTTGTCTGTGGCAGTCACGCGAGCGGATGTCGCACGTCGAGCAGGCGTGTCGCCGGCGGTCGTCAGCTATGTGCTCAACCCGGGATCCCGACCCGTTTCGGCGGCCGCGCGATCCCGCATCGAAGACGCGATCCGCGAGCTCGGGTATCGACCCAATGCGATCGCGCAGGCCCTGCGACGGTCGTCGACGATGTCGCTCGGCCTTCTCGTTCCCGACCTCGCCAACCCCGTGGTCGCGAGCCTCGTTCGTGCGGTCGAAGACATCGCCTACGACCTGGGCTACGTGCTCTTCATCGGCACGATCGGTCACGATCTCACTCGCGAGAAGAAATACATCTCGACCTACGTCGATCGTCAGGTCGATGCCCTCATCCTGCTCGGTGCCCACGCCCCCGACCTGCTCGCGACGATCGCGCGGCGGGGCACGCCCGTTATCGTGCTCGACCGCGTGGAACACGGACGCGGCATCTCGACGATCACGACCGAGTCGGTGGAGAGTTCTGCTGCGGGAGTCACCCACCTGATCGAACAGCACGGCCACAAGCGCATCGCGTGCATCACGGGGCCGTCGGCAGCTGCAGCGGGGATCGCCGAGGACCGCGTGAACGGCTGGCGGCTCGCCATGGAGCGCGCCGGGCTCGAGGCGGGAGACAACCTCCTCTATCGGGCTGCCGACTTCACCCGATCCTCCGGACACACGGCGGCGCTCCACCTCCTCGAATCGACCGACCTCACGGCATTCTTCGTCGTCTCCGACGTGCAAGCGGTCGGGGCGATCGGGGCCATCCGCGAGCGCGACCTCTTCGTGCCGAGCGACATCGCGGTCGTCTCCTACGACGGCACCGAAACCGCCGCGCGAGCGTTTCCGCGCCTCACGACCGTCGACGTCGACATCGACAACGTCGCCGAGTGGACCATGAAGCGCCTCATCGAGAAGCTCAAGAAATCCGACACGAGCGAGACGCACGACGTGCTGCCCGCGGAGCTCATCATCCGCCGGAGTTGCGGATGCGACGCCGCCGTCTGACGAGACTCGACGGCGCGACACGACACTCGACCAGCGCAAAGAAAAAGGGCCCGGAAGCCGAAGCTTCCGGGCCCTGCTTGTTGCGGGGACAGGATTTGAACCTGCGACCTCTGGGTTATGAGCCCAGCGAGCTACCGAACTGCTCCACCCCGCGGCACAAGAGACAACACTACCAGACGGATCGCGTGCTCGTGACGCTCCCGCTCTGCCGAACGTGCGAACGGCGCCCGGCCTGAGCCGGACGCCGTTCACACGATGGCCGCGCTAGCGGTCAACCGTGGGAGATCACTCGGCCGCGAGGGCCCGTTCGATTGCGGACTGCAGCGCTTCGTCGGCTTCCGCCGCACCCACGAGGTCGTTCGAGGCGTATGCCTCTTCACGGTCCTGCAGCGCCTGCTGCGCGTCAGCGAGGGCCGCCTGCAGCTCAGGGCTGTCGCCAGCGCCGGGCGTCGTCGGCTCCGGATCCGAGGTGTCGGGCTCCGGGTCGGGCTCGGCCGGCTCTGTCGGCGTCTCGAGGTCGGCGTCGGGGTCGATGATGTCGTCGGGATCGACGATCACGTCACCGTCACCCGCATCGGCTCCCGAGTCGCCTCCGAACAGCGAGTCCAGTGCGGCGTCGAGGGTGTCCTCGAAGGCGATCTGGTTGCCGAACGACACGAGCACCTTCCGCAGGATGGGGTAGCTCGTCTCCGCCGTCGACTGCACGTAGACGGGCTGGACGTAGAGCAGACCGCCACCGACCGGGAGGGTCAACAGGTTGCCTCGCTCGATCGTCGTGTCACCACGGGTGAGCAGTGCGAGCTGGTTCGCCACCTCGGTGTCGGTGTTGAAGTCGTTCTGCACCTGACCGGGGCCGGGGACCGTCGTCTGACGCGGCAGGGTGAGCAAGGTGAACTCCCCGTAGGTGTCGGAAACCTCACCATCGGCCGACCCGGCGTTCGCGTTCACGGCCAGGTAGCCCGTGAGAACGTTTCGCGTTCCCTCTCCCGAGGCCTGGGGAATGTAGGTCGAGTAGAGCGAGTAGTCGGGCTCGTCAGCACCGGGCACCTGCATCGAGAGGTAGTACGGCGGCTGGAACGCTGCCGTCGCCGCCGACTCGGTCGGGTCGTTCGGCGTGATCCAGGCGTCGTCGTTCGAGTAGAACGAGTCGCTCTCGGTCACGTGGTAGGTGCTGAGAATCGCTCGCTGCACCTTGAACAGGTCGGCCGGGTAGCGCACGTGCGACAGGAGCTCACCCGACATCTCCTCCATGGGCTGCACGGAGGTCGGGAAGATCTTCTGCCAGGTCTCGAGCACCGGGTCCTCGGCATCCCACGCGTAGAGCGTGACCGAGCCGTCGTACGCGTCCACAGTGGCCTTCACCGAGTTGCGGATGTAGTTGATGTTGTCGATCGCGTAGGCCGGTTGCGGCGTGTTCGTGTCGACGATCGCGTTGCTCAACTGCTGGCGGTCGGAGTAGGGGTAGTTGTTGCTCGTCGTGTATCCGTCGACGATCCACACGACCCGGTTGTCGACGACCGACGGGTAGGCGTCGCTATCGAGGGTCAGGTAGGGCGCGACCTTCTGCACGCGCTCGCGCGGATCACGGTCGTAGAGGATCTGCGACTCGTCGTTCACGGCGTCGGAGAGGAAGATCTGCTCCGACTGGAACTTGATCGCGTAGAGCAGCTTCTTGAAGACGTTGTCGAGCGTCGGTCCACCGTCGCCCGCGAAGGTCGTGGTGGCGTTGTCGGCCTCTTCGTCTTCACCCGACGGGTAGTCGAGCTCGACGTCGCGCGCACCCTCGGGCGCACCGACGATAGAGAAGTCGGGCGAGGACTCACCGAAGTAGATGCGCGGCTCGAAGTCGGAGCCGAGGATTCCATCGTTCGGGATTCCCGACTGCAGGAACACCGGCAGACCCTCGGGCGAGCGCTGGTTGCCGTAGGCGGCGACGAGACCGTAACCGTGGGTGTAGACGAAGGTGCGGTTGTAGAAGGTGTTCGCCGAGCCGAGGCCCTCGAGATCGAGTTCACGCGTCGCGATGACGGTGTCTTGCACTTCGCCGTCGATCTCGTAGCGGTCGACGTCGAGCTCGGGCGGGAACTGGTAGTACTGACGGAACTGCTCGAGCTGCGCGAACGTGCGCGTGACGAGGGCGGGATCGATGATGCGGATGTTGGCAGTGGTTGCAGCGTCGTTACGGAGCGCACCCTCCTCCGTCTCGGTCTCGGGGTCGAACGGCTGCTCGACGACATCCGCGACACCGTAGGCATCGCGCGTCGCGTTGATGTTGCGCTCGATGTAGGGCGCCTCGACGGTCCGCGCGCTCGGGTCGGCCTGGAAGCGCTGCACGATGAACGGGTAGAGCGAACCGATGAGCAGGCTCGAGACGATGAGCAGCGCGGTTCCGACGATCGGGAAGCGCCAGCGGCCGATGACGGCGGTCAGCACGAAGAGGAGTGCGACGAACGCGGCGATACCCGCGAGGATCGCGCGACCCGGGATCATGGCTTCGGCGTCGGCGTACGACGCACCGACGAGGAGTCCGCCGCTGCTGAGACTCGTGAGCGTCGCGTACTGGTCGAGCCAGATGCTCACGGCCTGAAGGGCGATGTAGATCGCACCCATGGTCGCGAGCTGGATGCGTGCGGCGCGCGAGATGCGCACCTCGCGGCCGTTGAGGCGCAGGGCCCCATAGAGGTAGCTCGTCGCGAGGGCGGCGATCGCCGAGATGAGCACGATGGCCGAGGCGAACGCGGCGGCCGCCTGGTAGAGGGGCAGCTCGAAGAGATAGAACGAGATGTCGAGGCCGAACTGCGGGTCGGTATCGCCCGTGGGGGTACGGTTCCACCACTGCAACACGAGCGGCCACTGCGACGACGTCGCGACACCGGCGAAGACACCGAGCACCGCGGGGATGCCGATCATTGCGAGTCGACGCAACGGCTCGATGACCTGCTGGTAGCGGTCGAGCTGCGCGTTGAGCTTGGCGTACACGGGGCGCGACCGGAAGGCGATCGAGATGCTCGCGAACACCGGCACAGCCATCGCCACGAATCCGACCAGGAACATTCCGGCGGCGGCGAGCCACTGCGTCGTGATGACCCCGCCGAATCCGAGCTGGTCGAACCACAGCCAGTCCGTGTAGAGACCCGAGAAGATGAAGAACAAGATGACGAGACCGGCGATGACCGCTGCCGATATCGCCAGGGTGGTCCGCGTGCGAGACGCCGGACGGGCTTCCGTAGAAGTCAAGAGAGTGCTCCTGGCTGTTGATGGCTGTGTCCGACCATCTTAACCGGGGGGTTCTGCGAATACGCCGACGAGTGTTCGCGGCGTGAGCAGAGGCGCGCTACGCGACGAGCGTCACGAGGCGGCGCACGTGGGCAGGTCCGTGGCATCCTCTCCGTTCGCCACGGTCTCGAGCGCCTCGAGCGAGTCGTCGAGAGTCTCGACGGCGACGACCGTGAGCCCGTCGGGAACGTGGCCGACGACCTCGTCGCAATTGGCCGTCGGAGCGAGGAAGAGCGTGGCGCCGTCATCCGCCGCGCCGTACATCTTCTGTCGGATCCCCCCGATCCCACCGACGAGCCCGTCCGCCGTGATCGTGCCGGTTCCCGCGACGTTGGTTCCCCCCGTGAGCGACCCCGGGGTGAGTTTGTCGATGATCCCGAGCGCGAACATCATGCCGGCGCTCGGTCCGCCGATGCGCTCGAGCTGGATCTCGACGTCGAACGGGAAGTCGTATTCGGTCGCGACCGAGATTCCGACGACGGGCTGATCGCTGCCCTCGAGCATCACGGGCGTGACATCGAGCGGGGTCTCGCGGCCGTCGCGCAGCACCTCGATGTCCACGGGCGACCCCGTGCCGTTGTCGGCGATGATCGACCGGAGCTCGGTCACGTCGACGGGTGCGCGGCCGTTCACCGAGACGATCTCGTCTCCCTCGACGAACACTCCGTCGGCGGGCGAATCGGGCGCGGACGCCGCGACGGTCAAGGTGCTGTCGAAGTCGTATCCCAGCTCGGTGAGGGATGCCGCGACGGCGTCCTTCTGGGAGTTCTCCATGTCGACCGCGCTCTGCTCGTTCGATTGCTCGACCGTCTGCCCCTCCGGGTAGATGGCGTCGACGGGCACGACCGCGCGACTCGGGTCGGCCCACGACGTCACGACCTCGAACCACGTGGGCTGCTGCTCCCGGTTGCCGACGACGTTGACCGTGAGGAGGCTCAGGCGCCCCTCGGTCGGGAAAGTCTCCTCCCCGGGGATCGAGATGAGGGGCACCGACTCCTCGGCCACGGTGACGTCGCCGAGGGTGTCGATGACGGGCCCCGGCTGCTCGATCACGTAGGGCGAGGGCAGCAGCGAGAGAACGAGGGTGCCGACGGCGGCCGCAGCCACGAGCCCCCAGCCGACGCGTCGGGAGCGCGGGGCCCGCTCGCCCGTGCCGGCGTCGGAGCGGGTCGTGTCGTCGGCGAAGAGTGTCACCGGTGTCCTTTCACGAGAGACTCGAGGGTCGTCGTGACCGACAACGAGGGTGTTCGCCACGGGCGCACGGCCCGGCGGGTCCGCGCCGCCGGAATCCAGGTTCCGCGGGCGAGCCAGCAGCTAGCGTAGTTGGCATGGCTGATGATGCGGGGCACGAGCCCGACGACGATTTCCGCGAGATGCTCCGACAGTTCCTGTCGGGCAATTCCGACATCGATCCCGCCAAGCTCGCCGGTGCTGCGGGCTTGCCCGACGACCCCGCGATGGTCGCCCAGCTCATGAGCCAGCTGCAGGCCGCGATGCAGCACCAGGGTGACGGCGTCAATTGGGATGTCGCCCTGCAGCAGGCGACCGCGATCGCCTCGGCCGAGTCAACGGCTGTCACGCCGACCGGAGCAGCAGCACTCGACCAGGCCGTGGCCATCGCCTCACTGTGGCTCTCGGAGGCCACCGAGATCAGCGACCTCACCGCTCCCCCGCGCCAGTTGAGCCGCATCGAGTGGGTCAACGCCACGATGCCCGTGTGGACGGAACTCGCCGAGCCCGTCGCTCTGAGTATCGCCAACTCGCTCACCGAGGTGCTGCGCCAGCAGGCACCGGAGGAGATGTCGAGCATGATCGACGGCGCGAGCAAACTGATGCGAAACGTCGGTGGCACCCTCTTCGCGATGCAGCTCGGCCAGGTCGTCGGGCAGCTCTCGGCGGAGGTCGTCTCCGGTGGCGACATCGGCATCCCTCTTCTCGATGCCTCGAGCGAGTCCGGGCTGCAATCGGCGGTCGTACCCCAGAACGTCGACGCGTTCGGCGACGGACTCGACATCCCCCTCGACCAAGTGCAGCTCTACCTCGTCGTGCGCGAGCTCGCGCACGCGCGCCTCTTCCGCCACGCGAAGTGGCTGCGACTGCAGCTCATGACCTCGATCACGGAGTTCGCGCGGGGAATCCGGATCGACACGGGCCGGCTCGAAGAACTCGCCGCCGATTTCGACCCCTCCAACCCCGAGGAACTGCGTCAGGCGATGGTGAGCGGGGCCCTCATCCCGCCGAAGTCCGACGCCCAGCTCGCGGCGCTCGAACGCCTCGAGACGATGCTCGCCCTCATCGAGGGCTGGGTCGATGTCGTCACGGCCGCGGCGACGACGCGCCTGCCGAGCTCGGCCGCCGTCGCCGAGACCGTGCGTCGGCGCCGCGCCGCGGGTGGTCCCGCCGAGTCGGCCTTCTCGACCCTCGTGGGCCTCGAGCTGCGCCCGCGTCGCTTGCGCGAGGCGGCGGCCATGTGGCAGCAGGTGACGGATGCCGTCGGAGCCGAGCGGCGCGACGCACTCTGGTCGCACCCCGACGTCGTGCCCACGACGGCCGACATCGACGACCCCGCCGCCTTCATCGCGCGACTGAACGCGCCCGCTCCCGAGCCCGACGACATCGACCGGGCGATCGAGGATCTGCTCAACGACGACTCCGACGACCGTCCCCACGAGGGCGACCCCGCGGGAGACTCGCCGAGCGACCCGTCGGGTGACGATTCCCCCGGCTCGACGCCGGGAGACCCCGAACCGAAGTAGTCGAGCGCGGCGCTCGTCAGGTGGCTGCGCAGCCTGTGGATGCGCGGCGACGCGAGACGAGAGCCGGTGGCATCCTGACGGAATGGTGCTGCGACTCGACCCCCGGTTGCCTCTCGTGTGGCGTGACCCCACGAGCCTCCAGATCGGCGTCGACGTCGCCGTCGTGAGACTCGACGACGTCTCGAACGCGCACGAGCGATTGCTCGCCGCCCTCGCGGCCGGGATCAGCCCCTCCGGATTCGAGATGCTCGGGCGGAGCGTCGGGTGCGACGCCGACGACCTGGCACGGTTTCTCTCGCTCGTCGCTCCGGCACTCGATGATCGTTCTCCCGCACGCGCACGCCTCCGAGTGTCGATCACCGGTAAGGGAACGACCGTCGACAGGCTGCTCGACGCGCTCCGGCACGGCGGCGTGGATGCGCGAGCGATCGGAAACGACGTCGACTCGGCGTCGTACGCCGACGATGACGCGACTCCGCCCGACGCGGTCGTCATCGTCGCCCACTACGTCGTCGACCCGGAGCTGCGCACCCGGTGGTTGCGCCGCGACATCCCGCACCTCCCCGTCGTCTTCTCCGATCGCTCGGTGAGTGTCGGACCGTTCGTCGAACCGGGCTCGGGCCCGTGCCTCTACTGTCTCGAGCGCCACCGGACCGACGCCGACCCGGCGTGGCCCGCCATCGCCACCCAGGTGTGGCACCGCACGAGCGCGCTCGACCGCGGGGTGCTCGCGATCGAAGCTGCCGCGACCGCAGCGCGTCGCGTCGGCGACCGCCTCGACGGGAATCGGAGCGATCGCGCCTCGACCGCGCGAACGGGGATCGACGCGCTCAGCGGCGAGCGGACGGAGACGACGTGGCGTCCGCACCCGGAGTGCGGCTGCGGAGCTCTTCGAGGAACCGAGACGGTTGGCGCGCCGCCGATCGCTGCGGAGCCGTCTCGGCCCACGACAGCGAGAGGCGCTTCCGCGCTCGCGTGACACCCACGTAGAGCAGGCGGCGCTCTTCGTCGATCGCGGCGAGCGACTTCGCATAGCTGATGGGCAGAAGCCCCTCGTTGAGGCCGACGACGAAGACCGTGTCCCACTCGAGCCCCTTCGCCGAGTGCAGGGTCGCGAGAGTCACGGCCGCCATCGTCGGTTCGTGTTGACCCGCGGAGCGCTCGTAGAGTTCGTCGGCGAACTGGCGCAGTGTCGTGGCCGACGGCGCGCTCTCGGCGAGACCGATGATCGCGTTGAGCGACTCCCAGCGGTCCCGCACGGCACCGCGGGACTCGGGGGCGTCCTGGGTCCAGCCGAGAGAGCGCAGCACGTCGCTCACGGTTTTGAAGAGCGGCTCGACGGTTCCCGCGACCGCGGCGCCCTTGATCATCATGAGCGCTTGCTTGACCTCGGGGAGGTCGAAGAACCGCGTTCCCCCGCGCACCTGGTAGCTCACGCCCACATCGGTGAGTGCCGCTTCGAACGCCGCGCTCTGCGAATTGATGCGGTAGAGGATCGCGATGTCTTGCGGTGGCGTGCCCGCGGCGACCTGATCGGCGATGAGCCCGGCGATCGCTCGCGCCTCAGAGCGGTCGTCCCGATATCCCGTGACCGACGGTGCCGGTCCCACGGTCGCACCCGCACCGCGGCTGCGCGGCGCCGACGCCGCCGACCCCTCGAGCGCGGCGGCGGACCGCAGGGTGAGTGCGCCCGCGCGATCCCGCATGAGGCGGTTCGCCGTGTCGACGATCGCGGGTGTCGACCGGTAGTTGCGTTCGAGACGCACGACGGTCGATTGCGGGTAGCGCGACGGGAACGACACGAGGTTGTCGCTCGACGCCCCCGCGAACGAGTAGATGGTCTGGCTCGCGTCACCGACGACGCAGACATCCTGACGCTCTCCGAGCCACAGCTCGAGGAGGTTCTGCTGCAGCGGCGAGACGTCTTGATACTCGTCGACGACGAAGAAGCGATATTGCTCGCGCACCTGCTGCGCGACCCACGGCTCGGTCTCGAGCATGCCCGCGGCGGCGAGCAGCACGTCTTCGAAATCGAGTTGGCGGCGCTCGTCTTTGATCGCCTCGTACGCGCGATGCAGGGCGACCGTCGTGTCGGGCGTGAGACCAGCCGGAACCGCGCGGGAGGAACGGATGGCGCTCGCATACTGGTCGATCGTGAGGCTCGACACTTTGCGCCACTCGATCTCGGCGGCGACGTCGCGCAGCGTCGGGGTGTCGAGCTTGAGCCTGAGCGACTCCGCGGCCGCCGCGATGACCCTGCCCTTGGACTCGAGGATGCGGGGCATCGAGCCCCCGACCACTTGCGGCCAGAAGAACGAGAGCTGCGCGAGGGCCGACGCGTGGAACGTGCGAGCCGAGACACCGCCGGCCCCGAGCGACCGCAACCGACCGCGGAGCTCGGCGGCGGCACGCGAGGTGAAGGTGAGGGCCATGACTCGACCGGGAGGGTAGACGCCCGTCGCGACTCCGTACGCGATGCGATGGGTGATCGCCCGCGTCTTGCCCGTTCCCGCCCCGGCGAGGAGACACACGGGGCCGAGGAGGGCTTCGGCGGCGACCCGCTGCTCGTCATCGAGACCCGTGAGAAGTGACTCGGCGGTCATACAGCCGCTCGGTCGTCGATCGGTCCCCCGAACCAGTCCTCGAGGATCGCGCGAGCGATCGACGTCGGCCCCGGGAGGGTCACCTCGCCGAGCGCGGCGACGAGTTCGTCGCGACTGAACCAGCGGAGATCGAGGATCTCGTCGCCGTCGGGCACGACCTGCTGGCCCGGTTCGACCGTCGCCCGGAAGCCGAGCATGAGCGAGGCCGGAAAGGGCCAGGGCTGCGAACCGAGGTAGACGGGGTCGACGACGCGGATACCCGCCTCCTCGAAGACCTCGCGCACGACGGCGTGTTCGAGCGACTCACCGGGCTCGACGAAACCGGCGAGGAGCGAATAGCGGCCGGCGGGCCAGAGCGCGTTGGCTCCGAGGAGCATGCGGTCATCGGCATCCGTGACCCCCACGATGATCGCGGCGTCGGTGCGCGGAAAGACGTCGCGAGAGCCGGCGGGGTCGTCGTCGGCCGCGCGCCTGACCCACCCCCCGAGGGCGGGCTGGGTCGGCTCGCCGGTGCGCGGCGAGAACGCGTGCGAGGTGTGCCAGTTGGCGAGGGCGAGCGCCTCGGTGAAGAGTCCGGCGTCGAGGGCGTCGAGCGAGCCCCCGACGGTGCGGAGTTCGACCCACTCGGCGTCGTCACCGAGAGTGGCCGCTGCGGATTCGGAGAGCACCGCGGCGACGAACGGCGTGGCCGCGGCGTCGCTCGACCGCCCGAGATAGAGGAGCAGGTCGGCCGTCGGCACCTCGCGCGGCTCGAGGTAGGCGAGTCGAGCGCCACGAGCGAGCGCCGATCCGTCATGGAGCGCGATGACGCGGGTCTCCGGAGCCGCCCACAGGCCCTCGAAGAGATCGGGGCGCGCTCGCGCGAGGTAGTCGCGATCGATCGCCTGGCGCGCGAGGGGCAGCTGCGCGGCGAACTCTGAAGACATGGCGGAACCTCTCGCTTCGACGGGGGGATACTGCGTGGCGAGGGGAGGGCGTCCCTGCGAGTGACCTACCCTGTCGGTATGGCCAGATCCCCCCTCACTCTAGCCGCGCTCGCCACCTCAGCAGTCGACGAACTCGACGTCACTGCGGCACACCGCCTCGGCACCGGCGAGCTCGAAAGCTACGAGCAAGCCGTGCTCGACACGCGCGACGGCGCGCGCGCGATCATCCGCGTTCCCCGCACCCAGACCGCGGAGTCCCGCGCCTCGGCCGACCTCGTCGCGCTGCGCGCGCTCACGGCGGGCGTGCGGGGCCGCTTGCCGTTCGCCGTCAACACGATTCTCGGTCAGACCGCCGTCGGCTCGACCCGCGCGGTCGTCTACGACTTCCTCCCGGGTGAGCCCGTGCACCTCGCGACCCTCGAGGCGGGCAGCGCCACGAGCGCGTCGATCGGATCGGCCATCGCCGCGGTGCACGCGCTGCCCACGAGCGTCGTGACCGACGCCGGCCTCGCGGTGGCACGCCCTCTCGACACGCACGCGACGACCATCGCCCTCATGGAGCAGGCCATCGCGACGGGGCTCGTTCCTGCGGCTCTCGTCGAGCGCTGGGAACGCGCGAGCGAAGACGCCGGGCTCTGGCAGTATGCCCCGACCGTCATCCACGGCAGTCTCTCGGGCGACGTCATCCTCGCCGATTCGTCGCGCGTGACCGGGATCGTGGATTGGCACGCCCTCAGTGTCGGCGACCCCGCTCTCGACCTGTTCTGGACCCTCGGCACGTCTGTCTCCGACGTCGCCGACTCCATCATCGACTCGTACACCCACTCCCGCGGCACGGCCGATCGTCAGATCAGAAAGCGCGCGACGCTCTACTCCGAACTCGAGATCGCGAAGTGGCTGCTGCACGGCACGCGCGAACGGAGCACCGACATCGTCGACGACGCGGTGCGGATGCTGCACACGCTCGTCGATGCCGTGCAGAACGACCTCGAGCGGTCGATCGGCACCGACACGGCTCCCGTCATGACCGTCGCCGAGGTCGAGGACATGCTCGACCGCGCGAAGCGCCAGTAGCCCCGGTCCGGTCGAGCCCGACGAGGACTGGGCGGAGCGGCTAGCGCCGCGAGTCCCGCACGCGCGGGTCGCTCTCGTGTGAGCCGTTTTCCCGTTGCCCGGTCTCGCGTGGCCCGGTCTCGCGCGCCCCGCGGCCGCGGGGGCCGCGACCTCGCCTAGGCCGCGCGTCGGCGGGGCGACGACGCACGGCGCGCTTCACGATCGAGATGGGCGGTCCCGCCGACCACAGGTCGACCCGCAACTTCAGTTGTCCCGACCGCGCGAGGATGACCGCGATGACGATGCCCGCGATCGTGGGCACGATGCCCGCGACGGCGAAGCCGGTCTGCGCCCCCCAGGTCTCGGCGATCCAGCCCATGACGGGCCCGCCGATGGCCTGACCGCCGAGCAGAACCATGATGTAGAGCGACATGACCCGCCCACGGATGCCGACGTTCGACGACAGCTGCGTCATCGACTCCGCCGACGTCGCGAAGAGCAGACGCGTGAGGCCGATGCCCACGAGGGCGACGAAGAACACGCCGACCGAGGGCGCGAACCCCGCGACGGTCGTGACGAGACCGAAGACGATTGCCCCGAGCACGATCCCGCGCAAGCGCAGTGTCGTGCGTCGTGTCGAGAGCACGGCTCCCGTGAGGGCGCCGACAGCCGCGAGCGAGTTGTAGAGCCCGTAGCCGGTCGCGCCGGTCTCGTAGACGTCGTTGGCCATGCCCGTGAGCAGCACGGGGAGCGACATCCCGAACGTCGAGACGAACGAGAGGGTCACGAGAGACCACAGGATGGGCGGTTTCGACGCCGCGTAGCGCAGTGCCTGCCGAATCTGTCCGCCGCTCCGCCTGCTGCGGGGTGCCGGTCGCAGCTCCGACGCCCGCATCGCCGCGAGGGCGCACACGACCATGACGGTGGCGACCGCGTTGATGCCGATCGACCAGCCCGAGCCGACGGCGACGATGAGCAAACCGCTCAGGGCCGGCCCGACGAGACCTCCGAGGTGGAAGATCGACGCGTTGACACTGATGGCGTTGCGCACGTGCGCGTTGCCGACCATCTCGGTGACGAACGCGGCCCGGGCCGGGCCGTCGACGGCCGACGCCATTCCGAGCACGAACGCGATGACGAAGACGTGCCAGACCGACACTACCCCCGTGATCGTCAGGGCGGCGAGGGCGGCGCAGAGAACGGCGACGATCGACTGCACCGTGATGAGCAGCCGTCGCTTCGAGTACCGGTCGGCGATGACTCCGCCCCACGCACCGAAGAACAGGATGGGGCTGAACTGGAGGGCGACGACGACCCCGACGAGGGCGACGTTGCCGGTGAGCTCGAGGACGAGCCAGTCGATCGCGATGCGCTGCATCCAGACGGTCGTGTTGGAGACGACCTGGGAGAACACGTAGAGGCGGTAGTTGCGGATGGCGAGCGAACTGAAGGTGTCGCGCCATCGCGGCCGCGTCGAGATGGTCGGGATGGGTTCGGTGGCGGGAAACTCGGAGTCGATGATCGTGGCCACTGATCAACAGTAGGCAGAGCGGCCTCGATAAGCCGAACGAATTGCAACTATAAGTGCCATTGCGAACCGCAATGATACGTTATCGGGGTGTTCGATCCCACGCTGCTCAAGACCTTCCTCGCCGTCTCGACGACGCTCAACTTCACGCGAGCGGGCGAGCAGCTCGGCCTGAGCCAACCGACCGTCTCGCAACACGTGTCCAAGCTCGAGAGGGCGGCCGGTCGACTGCTCATCTCGCGCGATACGCGAGACGTGCGCCTCACCGACAACGGCGACGCCATGGTCGGATTCGCGCGCACCATCCTCGCGGCTCACGACGAGGCGAGTGCATACTTCACGGGATCGGCGATGCGAGGGAGACTGCGCTTCGGCTCGGCCGACGACCTCGCCCTCACCCAGCTCCCCCAGATCCTCCGCGACTTCCGCCAGCTCTATCCGCAGATCAACCTCGAGCTCACGGTCAACCAGAGCGGAGTGCTGTCGCGACGGCTCGCCTCGGGACAACTCGACCTGGTGTTCGTCAAGCAGGAACCTGGCGCATCCGACGGTCGCGTCGTGCGGCGCGAGCGACTCGCGTGGGTCGCCCACAAGTCGCTCACGCTCGCGACCGGGGCGCCCGTGCCGATGATCGCGTACCAGGCCCCGAGCATCAGTCGCACGGCAGCCATCACGGCCCTCGAGTCGGCGGGTCGAACGTGGCGCATCACGTGCAACACCCGCGAGGTCAACGGCGTCATCGCCGCGGCTCGCGCGGGCATCGGCATCGCGGTGTTCCCTCAGACGATGGTGCCGCCCGACCTCATCGACGTCACGACGCTCTTCGATCTCCCCTCGCTCGGAGAACTCGAGTTCGCCCTCCTCGCCAACCCCGCGTCGTCACGCGAGCCCGTCGACGCCCTCATCTCGGCGATCCTCGGGCGGCCGGGATCGGTCTCCGCCGCTCGCCCCGCGTGAGGGTATTCCGGCTGTCGGTGCGGCGGCCGGGGTGAGCGCAGCACGCCATCTCGCGACGAGCTCCGACTCGCTGAAGAGGCGATCGGGCCTGACGATGCGGTCGTCGGCGACGAAATAGAACACGGCGTCGATGCGCTCGGGATCGATCCCCCGCCACCGCGCGTAGGCGAGCCGGTAGAGCGCGAGCTGCATCTGCTTCTGCTCGAGATCGTCGGCGTCTCGCGGGGCCTTACCCGTCTTCCAGTCGACGACCTGAAAGCGGTCCCCCTCGGCGTAGACCGCATCGATCTTGCACACGACGATGCGCCCGTCGAAAGGAAGGTGGATCTCCCTCTCGACGTCGACGGGAGCCCGATCAGCCCAGGGGGACGATTCGAAGATCCTCTGCAGCTCGCCGAGCCTGTCGGCATCGACGGCGTCACCGTCATCGTCGAGTTCGACATCGAGAGCGTCGAGAGTCTCGACCGCTCCTCCCACTCCGTAGCGCTGTTCGACCCACGAGTGGAAGAGCGTGCCGAGCCTCGTCGCCCGGTAGGGACGCTCGGGCATCGGGCGACGCAGAGCGGTGGTGACCGTCTCGGGTTCGGTGACGAAGTCCTTGAATCGCGACGCCGGAACGCGCACGGGGATGTCGATCGCGGCGTGCGGGTCGAGTCGGCGGCGCCTCTCTTCGAGGAGCAGAGCAAGGTCGGCACCCCACACCCCCTCGGCACGAGGCTCGGCCGCACGGACTCGCGCCGCAGCACGCTCGACCGCGGGCCGACGGTGGCCGAGGGGATCGAGCGGCCACGAGAACGTTCCCGGGTCGCCCCCGAGCGGGTTCTCCGACCCCTCCTCGAACTCGGGCAGCGGCGCGATCACCCCGCGAGCGGCGAGCTCCGTGAGAAACGGACTCGCGGCGCGCGGGAGCTTCTGGCTCGCCCAGAACGACCCCGTGAGAAGCAAGTGGTGTCGAGCGCGCGTGACCGCGACGTAGGCGAGCCTGCGCTCCTCCGCGACGTGACGCTCCCGCACCGCGTCGGCGAAATCCGACCGATTCTCGAGCAGGTGCTTGCGCGACTCCGCCGCCTCCCACTCGAACCGGGGGAGGTCGGCGGCATCCCCTCGAAAGGGCCACGGCAGTGCGCCGGGAGCGAGCCACCCGGATGTACCGTCGACCGCTTTCGACGGGAGGTCGCCGTCGACGAGCCTCGGCACCACGACGATGTCGCGTTCGAGCCCCTTCGACCCGTGGATGGTCATGAGTTGCACCGTGCCGGGTTCGGGCTCCTCGGGGCGGGGAGCGAGGCCGTCTCTCCACTCCGCTTCGCGGAGCCAGGAGAGGAACCCCCCGAGCGACGCGGATTCGTCGACCGCGAGATAGCCGTCGAGCGCGTCGGTGAACGCGTCCATCGGCGCCCTTCCCGCCCCGCGGCTCTCGTTGGCGGCGACCTCGATGTCGAGCCGCAGCTCGTGTTCGACGATCGTGACGAGGTCGACGAGGTCGAGACCCCCGCGGGATCGCAAGCGCGCGAAGACCCGACCGGCATCCCGCACCCTCTCGAGCCCCTCGGGCGAGAAACCCTCGAGCACCGAGTGGTCGGGTTTCGCGGTCGCGACGAAATCGACGGCGTCGACGATCGACCCGCCGTCGACGTCGGCGACGGAATCACGCAGAGCCTCGCGCACGTCGTCGGCGATGCGCCTCTGGGCGTAGTCGCGGGAGGCGAGCCACCGCGAGACGTCGCGCAGCGCGAGGAGATCGCGCGGCCCCACGCGCCACCGCGACCCCGCGAGGAGCCTCACGAGCTCCGAACCGGCCGTCGGGTCGTGGAGCACGCGCAGGGCGCTCACGAGGTCGGCGATCTCCGGTTCGTCGAGGAGGCCGCCGACCCCGAGAACGTGGAAGGGCACCCCGTGTCGGCGCAGCGCCTCGATGAACACCCCTCGGGTCGCGCGCGCCCGGAAGAGCATCGCGGCACTGCGAGGCTGCTCGCCCGGAAGCGGACGCAAGCGCGTCGCGAGCCAACGCGCCGCGGCATCCGCCTCCTCCAGGATGTCGCCGGCGAAGACGACGCTCACGGGCGCGTCGCTCGCGTGCGGCCCCGGCAGCAGCTCGTCGACCTCGACCTTGCCCCCGGTCGCCAGAGGTTCGACGATGGCGTTCGCGACCCTGAGGATGTCGCTCCCGTTGCGCCAGCTCGTCGAGAGCGAGAATCGGCGCGCCCCGGCCGTGCCACCGAACTGCTGCGAGAACCCGCCGAGGTTGGCCGAACTCGCCCCGCGCCACCCGTAGATCGACTGGTTCGGGTCGCCGACCGCCATCACCGGATGCTCGGCGAACAGTCGCGCGAGCAACCAGGTCTGCACGACGCTCGTGTCTTGGTATTCATCGAGTAGCACGACCCGGTATCGGTCGCGATGGTCGGAGACGACCGCGGGCACCGTGTCGACGATCTCGAGCGCGAGGGCGACCTGATCGGAGTACTCGACAAACCCCCGCCGCAGTTTCTCGTCGTCGTAGCGCGCCGCGAGGTCGATGAGCACGGGAAGCGCGCCCACCCTCGACGCGAGCTTGTCGACCTCGGCGTACGCCCCCCGACCGCCGGCGGGCAGATCGACGATCGACCCGAAGCGATCGGCGAACTCGGCGAGGCTGCCGCGATCGACGACGTTCTCGGTCATCGCGCGACTGAGAGAGAGCACGTCTTTCGTGATCTGGTCGACGCTGCGCTCGAGCGCGGGCACGCGGGGATCGGTGCTCGCGACGACGACCCGTCTCGCGAGTTGCCACGACGAGGCCTCGCCGAGCACGGCACCCTCGCTGTCGCGCCCGAGGAGCATCGCGTTGTCGCGGAAGATGCGGTTCGAGAAGGCGTTGTAGGTCGAGACGGTGGGCGGATCGAACGAGTCGTAATCGCCGGACACGAGACCGTGGGATGCGAGTTCGGTGATGCGCTCGCGGATGCGCACGCCGAGTTCGCCCGCCGCCTTGCGCGTGAAGGTGAGGCCGAGCACCTGGTCGGCCGACACGAGACCGTTGGCGAGCAACCACAGCACTCTCGAGGCCATCGTCTCGGTCTTGCCGCTCCCGGCGCCGGCGACGACGAGCGCGGGGGCGAGGTCGGCCTCGATGACCGCTTGCTGCTGGGGCGTCGGGCGCGGACGCTCGAGGGCGTCGGCGATGTCGAGCGCGCTAATCACTCGACACCGCCCTCACCCGGTGGAGCTTCGACACGGAGCCGCTGCCACCCCAACCGGTGACCTCGACGGTTCCCCGGAACTCGGCCGCGGCCATGAGGGTCGCCGCGGTCTCGATGCGCGCGCGGAACCCGGCGAGCTCCTCGTCGCTCAGCGGGGCCTGCACCGCTTCGCGGTAGAGCTTGCCCCGCACCCCCTCTTTCACGAAGAGGAGCTTGGCCCCTCCCCCGCGATGCTCGCCGAGACTCGCGAGAGCATCGTCGAGCCGCCCCTCCGCGTAGGCGAGCTGATAGGCCTGTAGTTGCGCGTGGTCGGCGATCACCTCGGCTTTCGTCACGGGCCTTCCCGTCTTGAGGTCAACGATCACGACGGCGCCGTCGCTCGTGCGCTCGACGCGGTCGATCGACCCGCTGACGAGCGCGCGACCGACCTCGAGGGTGAATCTGCTCTCGGCGTCGACGAGAGCGCCGCCCGCCCTGCGGAAGTCGCTCAGATATTCGGCGACCCCCGCGGCGAGACGCCGCGCCACGACCCTCTGATGGGCCGAGACCCAGGGCGACTCGAAGACGAGCTCCCCCCACCGACTCTCGATCGCCGCGAAGAGCCCGTCGACGCTCTCGTCGGTCGCCGTCTCCATCGCCCAGTGCACGATCGTGCCCATCCCCATCGTGGGCGACGTCGTCGACCCGGCCACGCGCTCGACGAACCAGTCGAGCGGAGAGGCTTCGACCGACTCGAGTTGCGAGGGCGACACGGGCACCGTCTCGTCGTCGACGTAGATCGGTGTCGTCGTCGAGACGCCGAGCAGTCCGTGCCACTCGTCGGGGGCCGCTCCCGAGACACCCTCGCGGGCGAGCAGGGCGAGGGCGGATGCCGCGTGCCCGAGCTCGCTCTCGGGGCGGCGCTCGAGCGCGAGCTCCCGCCGCAACCGCCCGGTGAGACCGCGGAGCGAGAGGGGCGCGAGGGTCGAACCGTCGGTCACGGGGAGGTCGGGCGGGAGCAGTGAGAAGAACACGCTCGGCCCTTCGTCGTCACTCGCGACGGCCGCGAGGACAACCTGGCTGCGGGCTCGCGAGACGGCGAGGGCGAACATCCGCAGCTCGTCGGAGAGCACTTGCTTGCGCGGTTCGACGATCGAGGAGTCGACACCCGTCACGAGGTCGACGAGCTCGCCCGTGTGCAGAAGCGAGCCCCGCAAGCGCAGGTTGGGCCAGACGCCGTCGTGCAGGGAGGCGATGACGACGACCTCGAACTCGAGGCCGACGAGGGCGGACGGGGTGACGACGAGAACCGCGTCGCCGAGAGCTTGCGGCGAGAGCGTGTCTTCGGGCACCGCGGCGTTGAGCACGGCGTCGAGAAAACCTCCGGGCGGGCTCGACGGCTCCCGTTCGACGAATCGCTTGGCCGCGGTGAAGAGCGAGACGACACCGTCGAGGTCGCGATTGGCTTCGGCCGCCGAGATTCCAGCGCCGAGGGCGAGCCTCCTCCACTCGTCGGCGAGACCGCTGCGCTCCCACACGAGCCACAGCAGCTCTTCGATCGTCGACCCCGCCGTCGCCGCGGCGGAGACGGCCGCGAGGGTCGCGCTCATCCGCTCCGCACGTCGCGCGACCCGGTGATCGATGGTCGCGAATCGGCCGGGGTTGCCGAGCGCGTCGACGAGCAACTCGCCTCCGAGTCGCGAACCGCCGCCCGCGATCTCCTCCGCCCGCAGAGCGAGTCGGAGTCGGCGGAGGCCGAGCGCGTCGAGGCCGCCGAACGGGGAGAGCAGGAGCGACTCTGCCCTGTCGACCGTGAGCGGCGTGCGGCGGAGCCCCACGTCGACGACCGCGAGGAGGCTGCGGGCGGCGCGGTCGTCGCGGAGCGCTCGCCCCCCGACACTCGTGCGCGTGGGGACTTCGGCGAGCGCGAGCGCTCGGGCGAGGGCGGGCACGTGAGACCCCGACCTCGCGACGACGACCATGTCGTTGAACGGCACCCCGCCCACGAGGTGGTGCTCGCGGAGCACGCGCGCGATGGCCGCGAGATGTCGCGACGCCGTCGGGGCCTCGATGCGCACCACCGGCGTCTGTGCAGAACTCCCGCCCGCGACGGCCGCGCGCTGGCGCCCCGCAGCCGCCGTGCCGATGCGCGAGACGATCGCGCTCGTGAACGCGCGCAATTCGGTTCCCTGCCGGTGCGCGGTCGAGAGGGTGAGGGTCTCGAGGGCGGGGAGGCCGAGAACCGTCGAGAGCAGCCCGAGAGATCTGGGCTCGCCTCCGCGGAACGAGTTGGCCGCGACATCCGGGTCGCCGAAAGCGATCACCGCCACGCCGCGGGCCGCGAGCGCCCGAAGGAGGGTGAAGACCGACTCCGTCGCCTCCTGCAGGTCGTCGACGACGACGAGGCGCACGGCGCCGAGCCTCGCGCTCAGGGCGTCGTCGTCGATGAGTTGGGCCGCCCTCCGCATGAGGTCGGCGGCATCGATCTGCCCCGGTCGGGAGAGACTCACGACGTCGTCGTATTCGGCGAAGAAGTCTGCGGAGGCGACCCACTCGGCTCTGTCGGTCGCACGCCCGAGCTCGCGCAGTCTGGCCGGACCGACACCGAACTCGGTCGACCTCATGTAGAGCTCGCGGAGTTCGGTGCGGAACCCCGTGGTCTGTCGAACGCGCGGGGAGATGTGCTCGGGCCAGGTCGGACCGAGAGCGTGGGGATCAGCGGCGGGCGACCCCGCCCGCTCGTCCACGTGGCCCGCGAGCAGCCCGGCGAAGTCGCTGTCTTGCTCACCGCCCGTGACGAGACGGAGCGGCTCCGCGCCGTCCCGCTCGGCCGCGGCAGACACGATCTCGAAAGCGAGCGACGTCGCCGACCGCGCGAGAGGTCCGTCGGTCGGCACCGCCAGTCGCGCGGCGAGGCGATCGCGGAGTCGAGTCGCCGTGAGGCGACTCGTCGTGAGGGCCAGAACGCGGTCGGCACCCCACCCGCGGTCGAGAACCCTCTGAGCGACGACCTCGACGAGGGTCGTGGTCTTTCCCGAACCGGGAGCGCCGAGCACCGCGGCCGAGACGTCGTCACCGAGATCGACGACGGCGCGCTGCGACTCGTCGAGGTCGACGGGAGCGCTGCTCGCGGCGCGCTGCAGCTCGGACGGGATGCTCACGCCCCCACGCTAACGGGCGGTGCCGACATCATCGGCCCGTCGTTCCGCTCACAACGAACGCTCCTCGAGCGACCCTCGCGATGTCGTAATCTGTCGACGTGGACATCAGAATCGGAATCGCCAACTCGCCCCGTGAGATCAACTTCGAGTCGTCGCAGACCGCGGCGGAGATCGAGCAGACCGTCGGCGCGGCTCTCGAGGCGAAGTCGACCCACTTCACTCTCAAAGACGACAAGGGCAAGCTCTACGTCGTTCCGACAGTCGCCCTCGCGTACGTCGAGATCGGGTCGGACACGTCGCGTCGCGTCGGTTTCGTCGCCTGACCATGGAACTGCTGTTCGTCGCCGTCGGCGCGGCGATCATCGGAACGATCGTGCGCTACACCGTTCCGGGTCGGGACAGCCACGGCACAGCTCTCATCCCGGCGGTCGCCGTCGTGACCGCGTCGATCCTGTGGTCGGCCTTCACGTGGGCCGGATGGGCTTTCGACGGGGGCTGGATCTGGACGATCACTCTCACCGCGACGGTCGCCGTGACGCTCGCGGTGGCCTTTCTTCTGCCTCGGCGCCGGGGCGCGGCCGACGCGCGTGAGCTCGACAGGCTCAGCCGCACCGCCTAGCCGCCCGCTAGGCCGTGAGCCCGAGCGCATCCATTCGTCTGGTGTGGGCGGCGATGAGTTCCGTGAAGACGGGCTCGAGTCGAGCCTCGTCGGGGGTCGTGTCGACGGGCGCCGACAGAGCGGACCTCGCCACGAGCAGGGTGTCGCCGACGAGGCGTCTGCCCCACATCGCGAGTCGCGAGGCGAGGCGGGGGTTGGCGGCGATCGCGACGCGCAACTGCTCGACGATGAGATCGGTTCCCCCATCGGGGGCGAGGAGAACGGCGATGCGTCGCTGCTGGTCGTCTGACAAACCCCCCGCGAGTCTCACGAGGAAGTCGTCGAGCAGACCCGCGGTCACGTAGCTCGTCACGAGGGTCTCGTACCAGTCCGACCCGAGGGTCACACGGTGGAATTCGTCGATGCTGCGGCGGAACGGCTCCATGGCCTCGGCCGGCTCGCGGTGCGCGCGACCGAGCTCGGCGACGAGGCCGTGATAGCGCGCGAGAGTCAAGCGCGAGACTTCGGCGAGGGCGTGCTTGCCCGCGGTCGTGGGGGCGGCCATCGCGGCTTTCGACGCGGTTTCGAAGAGAGCGAGCTGAACGTATGCGGCACGGCCGAGGTAGGAGACCGGATCGGGTGTGAGTTCGGCGAGGTCGACACGATTGACGACGACGGGCTTCTTGCGCTGAGAGCGCGGCCTCGGGGTGTCGGGGTTTTTCGCACGCCGACGGAGGAAGGAAGCCACGACCGACAGCTTAGACCGACGCCCGCGGCGCACCTCGACGAGGCCGCGCGACGCGCGGATCCCGTCTCTCAGGGGGCGGCGCGCTAAACTGACGGCAAGTCCTCTTCTGACGGGGACATCTGCGCCCCATGCACAAGCGGGCGTACTCGCTTCCATGACGGGCTATTCTCAGTGACTTTCTCAGATCTCAATATCGACCAGGACATGGTCGACGCTCTCGCCTCCAAGGGCATCGTCGAGCCGTTCCCCATTCAGACGCAGACCATTCCGATGGGCCTCAACCGCCAGGACATCATCGGCCAGGCGAAGACCGGAACGGGCAAGACCCTCGGTTTCGGACTCCCCCTCCTGCAGTCCCTCGGCACCGACCCTGAACCCGGCGTGAAGGCACTCGTCGTCGTCCCGACGCGCGAACTGTGCGTGCAGGTCGCCGAAGACCTCGTGCTCGCGGCATCCAACCGCTCGACGAAGATCGCGGCGATCTACGGAGGCAAGGCCTACGAGGGCCAGGTCGAGCAGCTCAAGGCGGGCGCGCAAGTGGTCGTCGGCACGCCGGGTCGTCTGCTCGACCTCGCGAGCCAGCGCATGCTGAGCCTCAAAGACGTCAAGGTCATGGTGCTCGACGAGGCAGACAAGATGCTCGACCTCGGGTTCCTCTCCGACATCGAGAAGCTCTTCGCGCAGACCTCCCCCACGCGTCACACGATGCTCTTCTCGGCGACGATGCCCGGCCCGATCGTGGCCCTCGCGCGCCGCTTCATGAACAAGCCCATCCACATCCGGGCGACCGACCCCAACGAGGGGCTCACCCAGGCGAACATCAAGCACCTCGTCTACCGCGCCCACAACATGGATAAAGACGAGGTCGTCGCCCGCATCCTGCAGGCCGAGGGTCGAGGCAAGACCGTGGTCTTCACACGCACGAAGCGCGCTGCCGCCAAGCTCGTCGAAGAGCTCAACGACCGCGGGTTCAACGCCGCAGCCGTGCACGGGGACCTCAACCAGGAGCAGCGGGAACGCGCGATGGCCGCGTTCAAGGCCGGCAAGAAAGACATCCTCATCGCCACGGATGTCGCGGCGCGAGGCATCGACGTCAACGACGTCACCCACGTGATCAACCACACGATCCCCGACGACGAAGACACCTACCTGCACCGCGCCGGCCGCACGGGCCGCGCGGGCAAGACCGGTATCGCCGTGACCTTCGTCGACTGGGACGACCTGCACAAGTGGGCGCTCATCAACAAGGCCCTCGACTTCGGTCAGCCGGAGCCGACCGAGACCTACTCGTCGTCACCCCACCTCTACAGCGACCTCGGCATCCCCACCGAAGCGCGCGGGCGGCTCGCCCACGCGGGCCCGCCCAAGGCCCGCGAGCCGAAGTCCAACGACCGCGGTGGTGACCGTGGCGGCCGCGGTGGAGACCGTTCCGGCGGACGCTCGAGTGACCGCGCGGCAGACCGAGGCCGGCCCACCGAGGGCGGCTCGAGGTCGCGCGGCGGCCGATCGCGTTCCGGCGCGGGCTCGTCCGACTCGGGGGCATCGAATTCAGGGGCATCGAATTCGGGAGCATCGACGACCGCGTCGACAGTGTCTTCGGACGGTGCGGCAGGCACCGACGAGGGCTCGCGCGCACCCCGCACGCGCCAGCGCACCCGTCGCCGCAATCCGGGCGCGACACCTCCCGCGGGCAACTGACCCGAACGGCACGCGTCACGCTGAGAGTGGCGCCGACCCGGTTCCGCGTTCGATGATCCGTTCGAGCACGCGCGGGTCGGTGTGATTCTCCCCGAGCCTGTTGGGCTTTCCGGCGCCGTGATAGTCGCTCGAGCCCGTCGTCGCGAGACCGAACGTCGTCGCGAGCTCGCGGAGCCGTTGCTTTCCGCTCGCCGTGTTGTCTCGGTGCTCGATCTCGAGCCCGAACAGGCCCGCCCCGACGAGAGCTTTGAGCTTGCTCTCGGGGATGACCTCCGAAGCGCCCCGCGTGCCGGGGTGTGCGAGCACGGGAACACCTCCGGCCGCGACGACGAGCTTGACGGCCGTGAGGGGGTCGGGAGCGTAGTGCGGCTCGAAGTACCCGCTTCTCGGGTGCAGGATGCTCTCGAACGCGGCACTGCGGTTCGCCACGAGCCCGCGCGCCACGAGCGCGTCGGCGATGTGCGGGCGACCGACGGTCGCGCCGCGCGACGTCTGCTCGAGAACGTCGCTCCAGCTGAGGTCGTAGTCGGCGCTGATGCGCGACACGATGTTCTCCGCTCGGCGCAAGCGCGAGTCGCGGATGCGTGCCGTCTCGGCGACGATTCCGGCATCCGACGGGTCGAAGAGGTAGGCGAGCAAGTGCACGCTCTTCCATCCGAACATCGTGCTGAACTCCATGCCGGGGATGACCGTGAGCGCAGACCCTCGCGCGGCGTCGGCGGCTTCCGTCCATCCCGCCGTCGAGTCGTGATCGGTCAGGGCCACGGCGGCGAGACCACTCTCGATCGCCGAGGCGACGAGTCGCACGGGCGTCTCCGTGCCGTCCGACACGCTGCTGTGCGTGTGGAGGTCGATAACCCGGGACATCCTTCAAGCGTAGGCCGAGCACCTGAGCGCGGCCCTGTATGCGGTGCGCGCGCCGCCGACCAGGGAGGGTCGTCGCACCCGGCCGCGCTAGGGTGAATGCGCCATGACCCGCCGACTGATCGTTTCGACCGTCGTCGTGGTCTCGGCTCTCGTGCTCCTCGTCTTCGCCTGGCCCCAACTCGTCGGGCTGCAGTTCGCTCCGCTCGTCGCGCAAGCGGTGTCGCTTCGCGCGGCGGCGGCGCTGTGCGGCCTCGGCCTCGCGCTCGTCGTGCTGCTCGTCACTCTCGCGTCGCGCCCCTTCCGGCGTGTGGGAAGCGCGCTCGTCGTTCTCCTGCTCGTCTTCGTCGCGGCCAACGGGGCCATCCTCGCGTCTCGCGGCTTCGACGAGAGCGGCGCCTCGGCGACGAAGCCCGAGGGCGCCGTGACCGTTCTCGCGTGGAACACGCTCGGCGACTCCCCGGGCGCGCAAGCCATCGCCGACCTCGTGCTCGAGACCGACGCCGACATCGTCTCCCTCCCCGAGACGACCCAGATCACCGCGACCGAAGTGGCCGTCATCCTGCGCGACGCGGGCAGACCGATGTGGGTGCACTCCGTCGCCTTCGACCTCGTGTCGAAGGCCCGCTCGACGTCTCTGCTCACGAGCGTCGACCTCGGCACGTACACGGTCGATTCGACGCGGGGCAACACCTCGGTCGTGCCCTCGGTCGTCGTGACCTCCGACGACGGCAGCGGGCCGACGATCGTCGCGGCCCACCCCGTCGCCCCCATCCCGGGGTTCCTCGATGATTGGCGCAGCGACCTCGAGTGGGTGGGCGACGCGTGCACGGGCTCCGACATCATCCTCGCGGGCGACCTCAACTCGACGGTCGACCACTACGGGTCGCTCGCGAACGGCGACGCCGCGATCGGCGATTGTTTCGACTCCGCCGTCGAGGCGGGAGCAGGGGCGATCGGCACGTGGCCGACGGGCGTGCCCGCGACACTCGGGGCCCCCATCGACCACGTCATGGCGACGGCGGAATGGGATGTCGTCTCCGCCCACGTGATCGACGACCGCGACGACTTCGGGAGCGACCACCGCCCCATCACGGCGACGCTCCTCCGCGAGACCGACTGAGCCGCCCCACCCCACCCTCACCCCCGACCCAACCCCGGAACGAATCGGTGCCGGTGGCAGAATGGAGGAATGGCAGACCGCACCGCTCCCCCGCCCCGCGCGACATCGAACCGCTCGACGACCCCCGTGTCGCACGCGTTCACCGACTACATCGGCAGCGGGTGGGCCGACAGACCCGACATCCTCCCCTCGGCCAGGCCGCAAGCATCCTTCGCTGCCGCACGCCGGCAGAGCCTGTCCGCGGCATTCCCCGGGGTCACGGTCGTGGTGCCGGCGGGAGCCGCGAAGGTGCGCTCCAACGACACCGACTACCCGTACCGCGCGCACTCGGCGTTCGCCCACCTCACGGCGTGGGGAGCGGACACCGTTCCGGGCAGCGTGCTCGTGCTCACCCCGACCGCAGACGGCCCCGATTCCGGCGGGCACACGGCCACCCTCTTTTTCCGTGAGGCGGCGGGGCGCGACTCCGACGAGTTCTATGCGAACCCCGAGATCGGCGAATTCTGGACGGGACCTCGCCCCTCACTCACCCAGGTCGGAGTCGACCTCGGTCTCGACACGGCATCGCTGACCGCGCTCCCCGCCGCGATCGAAAGCGCCGCCGCCGAGACGGTGACCATTCGGGGCATCGACGCGACGGTCGACAGCATGATCGATGCGCACCTCGACGCACGCCTCGACCTCGTCTCGACCTCGACCACTCCGCACGTCGACGGATCGTTCCCGGCGAGCGAGACGACGGGCCCGACCGATGCCGACCTCGAGCGCGAGGCGAGCGAATCCCGACTCGTGAAAGACGACTTCGAGATCGAGCAGATGCGGCTCGCCGTCGACGCGACCGCCCGCGGATTCGACGATGTCATCGGCGACCTCGACGCGATCGTCGCCCACCCCCGCGGGGAACGCCTCATCGAGGGCACCTTCAACCGCCGCGCGCGGGCCGACGGCAACACCGTGGGCTACGACACGATCGCGGCGTCGGGTCCGCACGCGTGCATCCTGCACTGGACACGCAACGACGGTCCGGTTCTTCCGGGAGACCTCATTCTGCTCGACGCGGGGATCGAACTCGAGAGCTACTACACCGCCGACATCACGCGCACGCTCCCCGTCGACGGCACCTTCACCGCGGTGCAGAGGCGCGTGTACGACGCCGTGCTTGAGGCTGCCGACGCGGCATTCGCGATCGTGCGACCGGGCATCCGATTCCGCGAGATCCACCAGGCCGCGATGACCGTGATCGCCGAGCGCACCGCCGAGTGGGGGCTCCTCCCCGTCGACGCCGCGGAATCACTCGAGCCCGACAAGCAATACCACCGCCGCTACATGGTGCACGGCACGAGCCACCACCTCGGGATCGACGTGCACGACTGCGCCAAGGCCCGCCGCGAGCTCTACCTCGACGGCGTGCTCGAAGAGGGCATGGTCTTCACGATCGAACCCGGCCTCTACTTCCAGCCCGACGACCTTACGGTGCCCGAAGAATATCGGGGCATCGGCGTGCGCATCGAAGACGACATCCTCGTGACGGCGTCGGGCGCCGAGAACCTCTCGAGCGGGATCCCCCGCACCGCCGACGAGGTCGAGGCGTGGATGCGGCGCTGACGGCGCCGCGCCCGTCCGGGCCCGCGGAGGGGCGTCAGCGACACGCCTCGAACACGTGATCGGGCGAATCGGGAGTGGTGAGATCGCGGTCGCGCCGGATCGTCGACGACACCCGATCGGGGTCGGCGCACGCATCCGCGAAGGCCGAGGCGTCGGAGTATTCGACGTCGACGACCGCGTCGCCGTAGGTCGCGGCGACGACGGCGCACTCGTCGAACTCGTGGCACTGCTCGACGACGGCGAAGTCGAACCCCGCCTCGGCGCGTGCCCGTTCGGCGAACTCGACGGCGTTCTTTTGCGCCGCCGCGAGACCGGACTCGTGCGCGAGGTCGACGATGAGTCTCGCGAAATCCATGGCCGCGTCGACCGAGAGCGCCCCGCCCGACCGCGAGAACGAGTCGAGATTGTCGAATTCGACGGCGGAGAAGCCCGCAGACGCGCACGAGCGTATGTCGCGATCGACGAACTCGGCGAGGCGCGCCCGATTGGTCGCCGTCGAGGTGTCGAGGAGGAGTTCGTCCGGCCATCCGGGATCGACCACGGGTTCGCCGCCCTCGCCCGTGAGCACGAGCTCGGGCCTCTCGTCGAGCCACTCCTCCCGGTCTCCCGGTTGAGACTGGAACGCGTTGACGTAGCAGATCGAATACAGCCCGGGCTCGGGCACATCGGTCGAATCACGCACGACCCCCTCGACGCCCGGTGCGGGCGCATACCCGCCCCCGAGCTGATAGTCGACGAGGATGCCCTCGGGGAGCGACTCGATCGCGCGGACCGCACCGGTCGGAGCCGCGCCGCCCGGAGACGTGCTCGCGGGGTCCTCCGCGAGCGGGGCACAGCCCGCGAGCGCGGCGACGACCGCGAGCCCCGCGAGAGCGCGATGCCGGATGGCCGGCCTCACGACGGCGTGAGCCTCGCGAGGAGTTCTTGCGCCTTGATGGTCAGCTCCGGGTCGACGATGACCTCGTAGCGGCTCGCGAGAACCTGGTTGATCGAGGTGAAGTCGCGGCGGCGTCGCGTGAGCGTGTAGTTCACGAGCCCGAAGATCATGCCGAAGCCCGCGCCGATGAGGGTCGCTGCGCCGACGTAGACGAGGGAGCTCGACGTCGGGGTGAAGACGAACAGCACGAGCCCGAAGAACAGCCCGAGCCACGCGCCGCTCGCGGCGCCCATCGCGGCCGCGCGAGCATTGGTGAGCTTGCCGGTGACGCGCTCCACCGACTTGAGGTCGCTCCCGACGATCGCCACTTGCGCGACCGGGAACTCGGCTTTCGAGAGCCTGTCGACCACGGCTTGCGCCTCGGCGTAGGTGCCGTAGGTGCCGAGCACGTCGCCCCGCGGAAGGGTCGGGAGTGGCGGGCGTCGGCGGCTGAACGGGGTCGGGGTGCTCACCCCGGTATTGTCCCACCCAGCGGGTAGGGTTCTACCGTGAGTGCCGCGAGAGTCTTCGTCGCCCGGCTGGGCGGGTGCCTCGTTTTCGACCCCGCGGGCGACCGCGTAGGACGGGTTCGCGACGTCATCGTCGTCTACCGCGCCTCCCGTGCGCCGCGCGTCGTCGGTCTCGTCGTCGAGGTTCCGGGCAAGCGTCGCGTCTTCCTCTCGATCGGGCGCGTCACGAGCATCGGGTCTGGCCAGATCATCACGACGGGCCTCATCAACCTGCGCCGCTTCGAGCAGCGCGGCGGCGAAGTGCGCGTGATCGCCGAGATCCTCGGTCGCGAGATGGCGTTCGTCGACGGCACCGGCTCGGCGAAGATCGAAGACGTCGCGATCGAAGAGCTCAACCCTGGCGAGTGGGAGGTCGGTGAAGTCTTTCTCCGTCGTCCGAAGCCGAGCGGCTCGCCGTTCGCGAAAGGCCAGACCGCGTTCGCCTCGTGGACCGAACTCCGCGACCTCTCGACGACCGACTCGCCGCAATCGGCGACCCAGTTGCTCGCGACATTCGAAGACCTCCTCCCCGCCGACCTCGCCAACGCCCTCCTCGACCTGCCGGATCAGCGGATGATCGAGGTCGCCGAGGAGCTCTCCGACGCCCGCCTCGCCGACGTGCTCGAGGAGATGCCCGAGACCGACCAGGTCGGCATCCTCAACAGGCTCGGCGACGATCGCGCCGCCGACGTGCTCGATCAGATGCAGCCCGACGACGCGGCAGACCTCATCGCGCAGCTGAGCGACGAGCGCGGTGAGACGCTGCTCGACCTCATGCAGCCCGACGAGGCCGACGACGTGCGCATGCTCCTCGCCTACGAGCCCGACACGGCGGGCGGCCTCATGACGACCGACCCGATCATCGTGAGCGCCGACGCGACGGTGGCCGAGGGCCTCGCGCTCATCCGCCGACACGAGCTCGCTCCCGCGCTCGGCGCGGCCGTGTGCGTGACGCTCCCGCCCTACGAGCCTCCGACCGGTCGCCTGCTCGGCATCGTGCACTTCCAGCGGATGCTGCGCTACCCGCCGAGCGAGCGCCTCGGCACGCTACTCGACCTCCGCCTCGAACCCGTGCGCGCCGACGCCTCGGCCGCCGAGGTCTCGCGCATGCTCGCGAGCTACAACCTCGTGTCGGTGCCCGTCGTCGACGACAACCATCGACTGGTCGGGGTGGTGACAATTGACGACGTTCTCGACCACGTTCTGCCCGACGACTGGCGCAGTTCCGATGGCGACGAGCCGCGACTGCCACCCCGAGCACGGGCACGACAGCAAGCGACACTCGATACCACCCCACTGAAGACCATCTCGAGGAGGTCGACGAATGGCACGGTCTAGCCGCAGCGACAGCCGCCTCGACTCCCCGAAGGGGCAGCGCTCCCCCTTCCGGTCTCGCCGGGGAGGTCGACCGAGCCGCGACCGCTTCGGTCGTTTCACCGAGTGGATCGCGCGCGCGATGGGCACCCCGTGGTTCCTCTTCGGGCTCACCATCTTCGCCGCAGCCTGGCTCGTCTACAACGTGACCGCGCCGCTAGAGTTCCGGTTCGACTCCGCCGCCAACGGCTTCACGGCGCTCACGCTCATCCTGTCGTTGCAAGCGTCGTACGCCGCTCCCCTCATCCTGCTCGCGCAGAACCGGCAGGACGACCGCGACCGCGTGCAGATCGAGCAGGACCGTCAGCGCGCCGAGCGCAACCTCAACGACACCGAGTACCTCGCGCGGGAGGTCGTGGCACTGCGCCTCGCGATGAAGGATGTCGCGAGCAAAGACTTCATCCGCGCCGAGATCCGCTCGCTCGTCGAGGAACTCGAGCGCGACCGCGCCGACCGGGCCGACGAGGGCTCGCGTGGAGCCTGACGGCCCCGCGGCGGATTCGGCGCTCGTCGCAGACATCCGCGCCTCCCTCGCTCGGGTGATAGATCCTGAGATCCGCAAACCGATCACCGAGCTCGGCATGGTCGGTGATGTCTCCGCGACCGACGGTCACGCGAACGTGACCGTCAAGCTCACGATCGTCGGGTGCCCGGCGGCCGACACGATCGAGCGCGACGTGCGGGCGGCGACGCTCGCCGTGGCGGGGATCGGCTCGAGCGACATCCACGTGACGGTCATGAGCCGTGACGAGCGCGCGGCCCTCACCGAGCGTCTGCGCGCGGGGCGACCCAAGTCGGCCCAGTTCTCGGCAGACTCCCTCACGCGCGTCATCGCGATAACGAGTGGCAAGGGCGGGGTCGGCAAATCGACCCTCACGGCGAACCTCGCCGTTTCGCTCGCCGCCCGTGGTCTCGCGGTCGGCCTCGTCGACGCCGACGTCTTCGGCTTCTCGATCCCGGGCATCCTCGGCATCGCGGGCGTCAAACCTACGCAGATCGACGGGATGATCCTCCCTCCCGTCGCGCACGGTGTGAAGGTCATCTCGATCGGCATGTTCGTCGACGGAAACGCCGCGGTGTCGTGGCGCGGCCCCATGCTTCACCGCACGATGCAGCAGTTTCTCACCGACGTCTATTTCGGCGATCTCGACGTGCTGCTCATCGACCTGCCCCCGGGCACGGGAGACGTCGCCATCTCGCTCGGGCAATTGCTCCCCCACGCCGAGGTCGTCGTCGTGACGACGCCGCAGGTGGCCGCGGCCGACGTCGCGGAGCGGTCGGGAACCGTCGCGCGCCAGACCGGTCAGCGCGTCGTCGGGGTCATCGAGAACATGGCCGGGTTCGATCGGGGCGACGGCACCGTCGTCGATCTGTTCGGCGCGGGCGGCGGCCGGCTCGTCGCCGAACGACTGAGCCTCGAGGGCGAAGACCCGGTTCGCGTGCTCGCCTCCGTTCCTCTCAGCGTCGCGCTCCGCGAGGGCGGCGACTCCGGCCTGCCCCTCGTGCTCTCGAATCCGCGCGACCCTGCGGCTGTCGCGATAACGACAGCGGCCGACGAGCTCGCACGTCGTGGACGCGGTCTCGTCGGCCGGAAGCTCGGGGTCAGCGTTCGCTGACCGTTGTTACGCGCGCCAGGTGGGAATCTGGCGGTAACCGTCGCGCGCGGCGAGGTTGACGGTGCCCGCTGTCACCGAGATGACGATGGCGGAGATGATGACGAGGGTGGTGACGACGAACATGGTGACCTTTCTGACTCCGGGCGACAGGAACGCTGCGGTCGGGAGTTGCTGACTGTTGTTCCTCTATTCGACCTCACCCTGCCCTGAAGCACAATCGAACCTTTGTGGAGTGACTGTGTAGATTGACTACATGGACGTGCGCCGACTCGAGTTGCTCCGCGAGCTCGCCGAACGCGGCAGCGTCACCGCCGTCGCGGCCGCGACCAACCGCACCGTCTCCGCCGTCTCGCAGCAGCTCAAGGTGCTCGAACGCGAGGCGGGGATCCCGCTCACCGAGCGGTCGGGGCGCGGCGTGATCCTCACCGGGGCGGGGCTCGCGCTCGCCCGCACGGCCACCGATGTCGCCGTCGCCCTCGAGCGCGCCGAGGCACTGTGGGAGGACTTCAAGCAGGCCCCCCAGGGTGTCGTGACCCTCACCACGTTCCCCTCGGCGGGCCAGATGCTCCTTCCCGGACTCCTCACCGCGGTGCAGGATGTTCCGGGCCTCACCGTGCGGTGCAGCGACCAGGATCCGCTGCTGCCGGACTTCGCCGACCTCACGCCCGACTTCGACGTCGTGATCAGCGAGTCTCCCGGCACCCTCCCCTCGTGGAAGGAGCGTGGTCTCGCGGTCGTGCCCCTCATGCAGGAACCTCTCGACGTCGGGATGCCCGAGAGCCACCGTCTCGCAGGAAAGACCACCCTCCTCGCGAGCGACCTCGTCGACGAGGAGTGGATCGGGGTTCCCGACGGCTTCCCCTACGACCGCGTGCTGCGCGAGATCGAGGTCGCGAACGGGTCGCCCGCGCGCATCGGCCAGCGATTTCTCGACAACGCGATCGTCGAGGCCGTGGTCGCGGCCGGCCACGGTATTGCCGTGCTCCCGCGCTACACGACGCGGGCGCACGAGAACGGCCTCATCACGAAGCCTCTCAGCGGCATCCGCGCCACGAGACAGATCTCCGCACTCCTGCGCCCGGACCGCGCCGAGCGCCCCTCGGTGCGACGCGTCGTGCGCGAGCTCCAAGCGGAGGCCCAGCGCTACCAGGCCGCTCGGGAGGGCGTGGCCTGATCCCGGGTGCTCCGACCGCTCAGGTGGCCTCGGCGTCGAACGGTGCGACCTCGGCCTCGGCGAGCAACCGGCGGCGACGCGCGTACGCCGACTCGCGCGGGGGGCGCACGACCGCCGTCGCGACGGGAGCCGCACTCGGTGTCGTGGCCGGGTCGTCGACGAGGGCCTCGCGGATGATGCGGCGCGGGTCGTACTGACGCGGGTCGAGCTTCTTCCAGTCGACCTCGTCGAACTCGGGGCCCATCTCGTCGCGCATGCGCTCTTTCGCGCCATCCGCCATCGCGCGCAGCGACTTCACGAGCCGTGCGAGCTGCGCCGCGTAGTGCGGCAAGCGGTCGGGGCCGAGGAGGAAGACGGCGACGACTCCGAGCAGGAGGAGTTTGTCGATCGTCAACCCGAACATGCGTTCAGACTAACGCTCGAGACCTCGGGGCTGCCTCTACGCTGGTCAAGACCCAAGGAGCATGAGTGTCTGACACGGAATCCAATCGTCGGTTCGCCGAGGAGTTCATCGTCGAGAGCGAGCACATCGCCGCCGCGCGACAGCACTCGATCGAACTCGGAATCGACCCGATCGCACCGTCTGTCGGCGCGCAGATTGCGATCGTGGCGGCCGCGACATCGGCGTCGAGCATCATCGAGATCGGCACGGGAGTGGGCCTGAGCGGCCTGTGGTTGCTCTCCGGTGCACCTGGCGCCACGCTCACGACGATCGACGTCGAGGCCGAGCACCAGCAGGAGGCGCGCAAGCACTTCCTCGACGCCGGCATCCCGAGCAACCGGGTGAGACTCATCACGGGTCGCGCCGCCGACGTGCTCCCCCGGATGAACGAGAGCTCCTACGACATCGTGCTCGTGGATGCCGACCCCGGGAGAGTCATCGACTACGTCGAGCACGCGCTCCGGCTCGTGAAGAGCAGCGGAACCGTGCTCGTGACGCACGCCTTGTGGCGCGGACGCGTCGCCGATCCGGCGAAGCGAGACGACATCACCGTGGGGTACCGCACCCTCCTCAAAGAGGTTGCGGCATCCGACGCTGTCATCAGCGCGCTCACGCCGGTCGGCGACGGGCTGTTGCAGCTGACCAGACGCGGGGACTAGCCCGCGCGTCGGTTAGGAGGCTGCCGCGACGACTCCAGCGAGTGCGTCGTGCAGTTCTTTCGCCTCGGCATCGTTGACCGACACCACCAGGCGTCCCCCACCCTCGAGCGGAACACGCACGATGATGAGGCGACCCTCCTTCACAGCCTCCATTGGTCCGTCTCCGGTCCTCGGCTTCATGGCTGCCATGATGGATCCCCTTTCGTGGAATACCTGACCATTATCCCGTATCGGCGGCGTAACCCGAAAACGGCGCAGTACTACTCGAGTTGCGCTCGGGTTCGGCGAGACGCCGGCGTCACACTCCGGAGAGCCAGCTGCGCAGTCCGCGCTCGCACTCGGTGATCTGATCGATGGCGACCCTCTCGTCGTCGGCGTGAGCCTTCAGCGGGTCGCCCGGGCCGTAGTTGACGGCGGGGATGCCGAGGGCGGAGAACCTCGCGACATCGGTCCAGCCGTACTTGGGTTTGGGCTCGCCCCCGACGGCGTCGACGAATTCGCGCGCGAGAGGATCGGTGAGCCCCGGGCGGGCACCCTCGGCGAGGTCGACGATGCGCACATCGAACGCCGAGAAGAGGTCGCGGATGTGCGCGACGGCCTCGTCGCCCGACCGGCTCGGGGCGAAGCGGTAGTTCACGTGCACCATGCACTCGTCGGGGATGACGTTGCCCGCGATGCCGCCCGAGATGCCCACGGCGTTGAGTCCCTCGCGGTACACGAGACCGTCGACCTCGACCTCGCGCGGGGTGTAGTCGGCGAGAGTGGCGAGGATGGGCGCGGCGTCGTGGATCGCGTTGTGTCCCACCCACGCGCGAGCGGAGTGGGCACGCAGACCGAACGTGCGCACCTCGGCCCGGAGATTGCCGTTGCAGCCGCCCTCGATCGCCGAGTTGCTCGGCTCGCCGAGGATCGCGAAATCCCCCGCGAGCAGGTCGGGCCGCTCCCGAGCGAGCCTGCCGAGGCCGTTGAGCGCTTCGGAGACCTCCTCGTGGTCGTACCAGATCCAGGTGACGTCGACATCCGGGGCCGTGAGCTCGGCAGCGAGCTTGAGCTGCACGGCCACGCCCGCCTTCATGTCGACGGTTCCGCGCCCCCAGAGGTAGTCGACGCCGTCGATCGTCTCGAAGCGCGTGGGGAGGTTGTCGTTGAGCGGCACCGTGTCGATGTGTCCGGCGATGACGACTCGGCGACTCCGACCGAGGTTCGTGCGGGCGACGATCGCGTCGCCGTCGCGGATGATCTCGAGGTGGTCGCTCGCAGCGAGGCTCGCGACGATGGCGTCGGCGATCGTCGCCTCGTTGCCCGACACCGACTCGATGTCGCACAGGGCTCTCGTGAGGTCGACGGATGACGCGGCGAGATCGAGAGCGGGAATGGTCGGGTCGACTGTCGGCATCCGTCGAGCCTACCGACGCGAGCTCGAGGGCGCTCGCGGCTCGGTAGCCTGGACTCATGACTGAGAGAGCAGCCTGGGGCTATGGATTGTCGACCGTCACGACCTCGGGGGTCGTGCTCGACACGTGGTTTCCGAGCCCGACGTTCGGGTCGATCCCCGCGACTCGCGACCGCCACATCGTTCCGAGTCGCCTCGAGCCACTTCTCGGCGCCGACCTGCGCCGCGGTGTCACCGTCGACTACGTCACTCTCGAGATCGACCTCGACGCGGCACCCGGGTCGACCGCCGACGCCTACCTGCGGTTGCACCTCTTGAGCCACCTCCTCGTGGCCCCGAACTCGATCAACCTCGACGGGATCTTCTCCCACCTCCCCGTCGTCGCGTGGACGACCGCCGGGCCCATGCACCCCGACGACTTCAGCGCACAGCGCCCCGAACTGCAACGAGCCGGGATCTCCATAACGGGGCTCGACCGCTTTCCGCGGTTGCTCGACTACGTCGTGCCCGAGCGCGTGCGCATCGCCGACGCATCGCGCGTGCGCCTCGGCGCCCACCTCGCACCGGGCACGACCGTCATGCACGAGGGGTTCGTCAACTTCAACGCGGGCACGCTCGGCACGTCGATGATCGAGGGGCGCGTCTCGCAGGGCGTCGTCATCGGCGACGGTTCGGATGTCGGCGGCGGCGCGTCGATCATGGGAACCCTCAGCGGCGGCGGCACGCACCTCGTCTCGGTCGGCGAACGCGCCCTTCTGGGCGCGAACTCCGGCATCGGCATCTCGATCGGTGACGACAGCGTCGTCGAGGCGGGGCTCTACGTGACCGCGGGCACCAAGGTCTCGATCCTCTCGACCGACGGGGCACCCGCCCGGGCGGCGAAAGCCGCCGAGCTCACCGGGCAGCCAGGGCTGCTCTTCCGCCGCAACTCCACGACGGGCGCCGTCGAGGTGTTGTCGCGGAGCGGCCGTGGAATCGAGCTCAACGCCGCGCTGCACGCCTGACCCGGCGCGACACTCCCCCTCCGCTCAGGGCGCGGGGGTAGGGTCCGGGCATGGGCCGGCGTGGGCGACAGACCGAGGTGCGCCAGATCGCCGCTGCTGCCGCGGCGGCGGGCGCCGTCATCCTCTCGTGCTGTCTCGCCGTGACGACGATCGCATCGGCGTTGGGCACCGAGGTCACCGACGGCGCGAGCATACGGCCCGCGGTGAGCGAGTACGCCGGCTTCGCCTCCCCCGTGCAGCAGATGCAGTTCGACCTCGACGGTGCGGGCTCGGTGAAGTTCGTCGTGGTCCCCGAGAGCGTGCGGCAGGGCGTCAACTCACCTCGCGACCCTCTCGTGCTCGCGAGCATGGAGCTCGAGAACGGGCTCTACGAACTCGGCTTCGAGCTTCCCCTCACGCACGACCGCGCTTTCTCGACCGACGGCAGCCTCGAGTGCCAGTTCGTGGAGGCGACGAGCGGCGTTCCACTGCTCCCCCAAGACCCCGTGGTCGTCGCGGAGTCGCGGGAGGACATCACGGTGCAGTCGTCCGTCACGCTCGCGCTCCCCGCGATGACCGTCGAGTTGCGGTGCGCACCCGAGGTTGCCGCTCTGTCCCGCACCGAGGTCGGCGACGTGACGCTCTACGCCATCGCGTTCGAGTGAGCGCGCGCCGATAGGCGCAGCGAAGGTCGGCGCAGCGAAGGTCGGCGCAGCGCTGCGCAGGTCAGCGCTGCGCGGGCCACTCGCGCGAGGGCTCGCCGATGTAGAGCTGCTGCGGGCGACCGATCTTCGTCTGCGGGTCGTCGTTCATCTCGCGCCAGTGCGCGATCCACCCGGGGAGTCGCCCGATTGCGAACAGCACCGTGAACATGCGCGGCGGGAACCCCATCGCCTTGTAGATCACGCCCGTGTAGAAGTCCACGTTGGGATAGAGCTTGCGCTCGATGAAGTAGTCGTCGGCGAGGGCGACCTCCTCGAGCTCCTTCGCGATGTCGAGCAGCGGGTCCTGCACACCGAGAGCCGCGAGCACCTCATCCGCACTCTCTTTGACGAGTTTGGCGCGGGGGTCGAAGTTCTTGTAGACACGGTGCCCGAAGCCCATGAGCTTGACACCCTCCTCCTTGTTCTTCACCCGCTCCACGAAAGTCGACACGCTCTCGCCCGACTCGCGGATCTCGCCGAGCATCTTCAGAACGGCCTCGTTCGCCCCGCCGTGAAGCGGTCCGTAGAGCGCGTTGATGCCCGCGGAGACGGAGGAGAAGATGTTGGCTTGCGTCGAACCGACGAGGCGAACCGTCGACGTCGACGCGTTCTGCTCGTGGTCTTCGTGCAGGATGAGCAAGCGGTCGAGGGCCTTCGAGAGCACCGGGTCGACCTCGTACGGCTCCGCCATCGTGCCGAAGTTGAGCTTCAGGAAGTTGTCGACGAAGCTCAGCGAGTTGTCGGGGTAGAGGAACGCCTGCCCGAGGCTCTTCTTGTGCGCGTATGCGGCGATCACGGGGAGCTTGGCGAGCAGGCGGATGGTCGAGATCTCGACCTGCTCCTTGTCGTGCACGCTCGAGGAGTTCTCGTAGTAGGTCGAGAGAGCGGAGACCGCACTCGAGAGCACCGACATGGGGTGTGCCGTCGACGGCAGCGCGTCGAAGAACCGGCGGAGGTCTTCGTGGAGGAGCGTGTGACGGCGGATGCGCTCGTCGAACTCGCCGAGCTCGTCAGCGGTCGGCAGGTTGCCGTAGATGAGGAGGTAGGCGGTTTCGAGGTAGGTGGAGTTTCTCGCGACATCCTCGATCGCGTACCCGCGGTACCGCAGGATGCCTTTGTCGCCGTCGATGTAGGTGATCGCGCTCTTCGTCGACGAGGTGTTGACGAAACCCTGGTCGATGGTCGTGTACCCGGTCTGCTTCATGAAGGTCGAGATGTCGATGCTCGAGGCACCGTCGACCCCCCGCACGATGGGGAACTCGGCGGACCCGCCGGGAAAATGGAGGGTGGCCTTCTCGGCGTTGTTCGTGGCAGCGTCGTTCACGCGTACAGCCTAATCGGCACCAGGGGGTACCGTCACATCCGCCAAGGACACCCGGAATCAGTTGGAGGAAGCGTCCAAGCGCTCCGCGGCGCGCGCGATGTCGTCATCGGTCGCCGTCAACGCGATGCGGGTGTGCTCGCGGCCCGCGTCGCCATAGAACGACCCCGGGGCGGTGAGGATGCCGAGCTCGGCGAGGCGCGACACGGATGCCGCGGCATCCTCGCCCCGGGTCGCCCACAGGTAGAGACCCGCCTCGCTCCCGTCGATGCGGAACCCCGCGGCGACGACGGCGCGTTCGAGGCGGGCGCGACGCGTGCGATAGAGCTCCCGCTGCGCAGACACGTGGCCGTCGTCGCCGAGGGCCGCGATCATCGCGCGCTGCACGGGCGCGGGCGGAATGAGTCCGAGGTGCTTGCGGATGCCGAGCAGTCCGTCGACGACGGCGGGGTCTCCCGCGACGAAACCGGCGCGATACCCCGCGAGGTTCGATTGCTTGCTGAGCGAGTAGACCGCGAGAACGGAGGTGTGGTCGTCACCCACCACGTCGGGGTCGAGGATGCTCGGGGTCGCCGCTCCTCGCCAGCGCTCGCTCCAGCCGAGCTCGGCGTAGCACTCGTCGCTCACGATCACCGCGCCGAGCTCGCGGGCGCGCTCGACGGCCCCCCGCAACTCGTCGACCGAGAGCACGCGGCCGTCGGGGTTGCCCGGGCTGTTGACCCACACGAGTTTCGTCGACTCGGGCCACTCGCGCGGGTCATCGCCCGCGTGCACGAGCGACCCCGTCAGGGCGGCGCCGATCGCGTACGTCGGGTAGGCGACGAGCGGGTGCACGACGGTGTCACCCGACCCGAGCCCGAGCCACAGCGGCAACTGCGCGACGAACTCCTTCGACCCGATCGTCGGAAGAACCGCGTCGGGCTGCAGGGCCTCGACCCCGCGCCGGCGCGCGAACCACGCCACGATCGCGGACCTCAGCGCAGCCGTGCCCGCGGTCAGCGGATAGGCGTGAGCGTCGGTCGCATCCGCCGCCGCTTCCCTGATGAGGGCCGGCGTCGCGTCGACGGGCGAACCGACCGAGAGATCGATCATGCCGTCGGGGTGTGCCCTGGCCCGTTCGGCGAACGGAACGAGGGAATCCCACGGAAAGTCGGGCAGCGCGATCACGCGGCGACGACCTGCAGACGGATCACCCGGCAGCCCGCGCGAACGTCACTCGGCGCCGACGGCCTGCGGAGGCAGCGCCGCGACAAGCGCGTGATCGTGATGGATGACACCGACCTTCGAGGCGCCACCGGGAGACCCGACCTCCTCGAAGAACTCGACGTTGGCCTTGTAGTAGTCGGCCCACTTGTCTGGCACGTCGTCTTCGTAGTAGATCGCCTCGACCGGGCACACGGGCTCGCACGCACCGCAGTCGACACACTCGTCGGGGTGGATGTAGAGCATGCGGTCGCCCTCATAGATGCAGTCGACGGGGCACTCGTCGATGCACGCCCGATCCTTGAGATCGACACACGGCAGAGCGATGACATAGGTCACGAGATGAGGGGTCCTTTCGGATGCGGAGTACTGGACGATCCTACCCGCGTCGCCTGGGGCAACCTGGGCCACGCGAGCACGACGGCGACGATCGCGACCGGCCCGTAGACCCACCACAGCGAGAGGTCGGTCGCGGGGATGAGCACGGACCCCCCGGCGCTCTCGAGCGACAGGATCGCGACGACACCGAGGATGCCTGCGGCCGCGACACCGGCGACGACGCGCGTCTCGAACACGATGCGCAGACCCGCCACGAGGGCGGCGACCACGAGGAGCCCCGCCACGAGACCGACCGGAACGGCCACACCGGCGACCGTGGGAGAGAACTGGTGCACGACCGTCGCGAGCGACCCGATCACGACCCCCGCGACGAGAGCCGCGAGACTCAGGAGGATGCGCCCGCGCAGCGCGAACTCGCTCCAGCGCGACGGGAACGCACTGCGCGGCACGTCGCGCCGAAACGACTCGACCGACGTGATCGGCACGGGCTGCCCGCCAGAGAGAGTCAACTCACCGACACCGACCGTGAGTTGGGAACGGTGGGCACGCAGCGCCGCGACCTTGCGATCGAGGGCGGCGGAGACATCCACCTCGACGACGCCCGCTCGACCCGGCAGCGCGTCCGCGGGCTCGATCGCGTAGAACGGCACGCTCATGACCTCGGCAGCACGCTTCGCGGCGACGTGGGCCATCACGTGGTCGGGGTGGCCGTAGCCGCCGTTCGCGTCGTAGCTCACGACCGCGCGTGCGCCCGTCGTGGCGATGACCGTGGCGATGTCGGCGGCGACCTCCCCGACGGGAGCGATGCTCAGGGCGTCGGGATGCACGTCTGCGGGAGGCTCGGGACCGTCGGCACCCCACACCATGCCCGAATCGCGGTAGCGGCGGGGTGCGGCACCGATCGTGCGCGCGTTCGCCGACCCGAGCCAGCGGTGGTCGGTGAGCCCGAGAGCGCGCATCGCGTTCGCGAGCTCGCCCTCGCGATGCCGCGCGAGAGCCTCCGGGTCACGCAGCAGAAACTGGATGTCGTCGGGGATGACCTCGCCGTTCTCCCCGCGCGTGCACGTGAGCACGGTCACGACCGCCCCGCGATCGAGGAGGGTCGCGATGGTCCCTCCCGTCGTGATCGACTCGTCGTCGGGGTGCGCGTGCACGAAGAGCACGCGCTCGGTGGGGGTCGCTGCTTCGGCGTCTGCGGGCGAAAACTGCATGCGAAGCGCCTAACCGGTGGTCGTGGAGAGTGTGTCGTCGTGCCTTCCGGCGCTTCCGCCAGCGTATCCCGAGAGCAGCGCGGGCTCGGTGTGAGCGTGCTGCGGGTCGCGGGCGCGTGCACGGGCACGGGCACGGGGGTCGCCCGGCATGCCGAAAACCCCGCCGCGCGGTCGCACATGGCTGTGTCGACCCGCCCGATTCGCCATCTGCGACCGCGATGGGCGTCGACCCGGCACCTCTGCTCCTCCCCGCGGGAGGTCGTGCGCGATTCCTCCAGCCACCGCGCGTAGAGGGCGTGACCCGACGCCTACGGCGGCACCCTGGTCGGATGCCTCGTCCGAGCGCTCTGCCCCCGCCGTTCTCCCAGACGGCCTTCGACGTCAGTACCGCGTATGCGGCGGGACTCACCCGGGGCCGGTTGCGGTCATCTGACTTGGATGCCCCCTTCCACGGCGTCAGGCGCGTGTGCCGCACGGAGGAGGACACACTCCACGACGATGTCGCCCGTGCTCTCGCACCGTGCCGGGATTACCAGCCTCTGCTGAGGCCCGGCGCATTCTTCAGTCACACCACGGCCGCTCACCTCTGGGGATGTCCGCTCCCCCGCGGACTCGACGGACTGCATGTCGCCGTCGCTCGGCCGGGCAGAGCCCCCCGATCGAGAGGCGTGCAGGGACACTCCCTCATCGCCCCCGTGATCGTCGACCGTCAGGGAATGCCCACCGCCGATCCGGCCACCACCTGGATCACGCTGGCATCCATGCTTTCTGTCACCGACCTCGTGGTCGCGGCGGACCACCTCATCTTGACGCCGCCTTTCGGTGGCACCGGCCGCCCGTTCACCACGCGGGAACGACTGCAGGCCGCAGTAGAGGCGCATCCCGTCGCGGGAATGCCTCGCGCTCGGACGGCGCTCGACTTGGTTCGGCCGGGCGCTGAATCGCGGACCGAGACGCTCTTGCGACTGCTGCTCCGCGACCACGGATTGCCCGAGCCGACCGTCAACCCGACTGTCGAAGTCCGAACCCTCGACGGGCGTTTCCGGATCGTGCGACTCGACCTCGCCTTCTGTCGGTGGAAGGTCGCCGTCGAATACGACGGCGACCACCACCGGACTGACGCACGCCAATACGAACTCGATATAGCCCGGTACGACGACATCACTGCCGACGGATGGATCGACATCCGCGTGCGAAGCTACGGCCTCTTCGTGGAACCACTCGTCACCCTCGCACGCGTTCACCGTGCGCTGAGATCTCGTGGCTGGCGGCCGTCTCACCGCACCCGTGCGCGGTGAACCCACGCGCTCAACCCGTGCTTCGAGCCCCCGGAAGCCGGACCGCACGCGGATTGCCGTGATCGCGGTCGCGAATGGCACGGAGTGTCTCGCTCGACAGCCGTATGCGACCGCGATCGAGCGGTTCGGGGCGCGCGCGGCGCGGGGTGCTCGGAGGCGCGGCTACGCGCGCGTGACCGCGTAGGTCGCCGTCACAACGCCGTCGGAGCCTGTCGCGACCGCGAGAACCACCGTGTGAGCGCCCGAGGTGAAGGTGCCGAAGCCCGCCTCCTCGTCGCTGCTGACCGCGGATGATTCGAACCCGGCGCCCTCGAGTGTCGCCTGCACCTCGGCGAACGCGGCGATGTCGGCGAGCCTCGTTTGCACGACCCAGCCGCTCGATTGCGGTCCTGCGCCACCCCCGACGATGTCGCCCGTGAGCGGAACGTCGTCGACGGGGAAGCCCGACGGCAATTCTCCGTCGGTGGAGATGCCCGCGCCCCCGAGTGCTTCGGAGACGGCATCGTCCACGCTAGCCCGGGCCTCCGAGATCGCGCCGTTGAGCGCGTTCTCGGCGACACCGCAGCCGGAGAGCGTGAGGGATGCCGCGACCGCGAGTGTCGCCACGATCGCGAGCCGCGACATCCGCATTACGCGTCTTGCTTCTTGAGCCGTGACGTCGAGCGTGCGCGGGCGTTGGCGTCGAGCTCGACCTTGCGGATGCGGATCGCGGTCGGCGTGACCTCGACGCACTCGTCTTCGCGACAGAACTCGAGGCACTCCTCGAGGGTGAGCTGGCGCGACGGCGTCATCGACTCGAACGTGTCGGAGGTCGACTGACGCATGTTGGTCAGCTTCTTCTCCTTGGTGATGTTGACGTCCATGTCGTCGGCGCGCGAGTTCTCGCCGATGACCATGCCCTCGTAGACCTCTTCGGTCGGCTGCACGAAGAACGACATGCGCTCCTGCAGGTTGATGATCGCGAACGGGGTGACGACACCGGCACGGTCGGCGACGATCGAGCCGTTGCTTCGCGTGACGATGTTGCCGGCCCACGGCTCGTAGCCGTGCGAGATCGCGTTGGCGATTCCGGTGCCGCGTGTGGTCGTGAGGAACTCGGTGCGGAAACCGATGAGTCCGCGCGACGGGATGATGAACTCCATGCGCACCCAGCCGGTGCCGTGGTTCGTCATGTTCTCCATGCGGCCCTTGCGCGTGGCCATGAGCTGCGTGATCGCGCCGAGGTACTCCTCGGGCGAGTCGATCGTGAGGTGCTCGAACGGCTCGTGCAGTTTGCCGTCGATCTGGCGCACGACCACTTGCGGCTTGCCGACGGTGAGCTCGTAGCCTTCGCGACGCATCTGCTCGACGAGGATCGCGAGGGCGAGCTCGCCACGGCCCTGGATCTCCCAGGCATCCGGGCGTCCGATGTCGACGAGCTTGATCGAGACGTTACCGATGAGCTCGCGGTCGAGACGGTCTTTGACCATGCGCGCGGTGAGCTTGTGGCCCTTGACCTTGCCCACGAGGGGCGAGGTGTTGGTTCCGATGGTCATCGAGATCGCGGGGTCGTCGACCGTGATGGTCGGCAGCGGGCGCACGTCGTCGGGGTCGGCGAGCGTCTCACCGATGGTGATGTCTTCGAAACCGGCGACGGCGACGATGTCACCGGGGCCCGCCGACTCGGTCGGGAAGCGGCTGAGCGCCTTAGTGATGAGCAGCTCGGTCACGCGCACGTTCGCGACGCTGCCGTCGTGCTTGACCCACGCGACGGTCTGGCCCTTGCGGATGGTGCCGTTGAAGACACGCAGGAGGGCGAGACGGCCGAGGAACGGCGAGGCGTCGAGGTTGGTGACGTGAGCCTGGAGGGGGTGCTCGTCGTCGTAGCTCGGCGCGGGCACGTGCTTGAGGATCGCCTCGAAGAGCGGCTCGAGGTCGTCGTTGTCGGGCAGGGTGCCGTTCTCGGGCTTGTTGTCGCTCGCGGCGCCGTTGCGGCCCGAGGCGTAGACGACGGGAACGTCGAGGATCGCGTCGAGGTCGAGGTCGGGCACATCGTCGGCCATGTCGCTCGCGAGGCCGAGGAGGAGGTCCTGGCTCTCGGCGACGACCTCGTCGATGCGCGCATCCGGACGGTCGGTCTTGTTGACGAGCAGGATGACGGGGAGCTTCGACTCGAGGGCCTTGCGGAGCACGAAGCGGGTCTGCGGGAGCGGGCCCTCGCTCGCGTCGACGAGGAGCACGACGCCGTCGACCATGGAGAGGCCGCGCTCGACCTCACCACCGAAGTCGGCGTGACCCGGGGTGTCGATGACGTTGATGACGATGGGGCCGCCCGCGCCGTGCTCGGCGGCGTGCGTGCCGTTGTAGAGGATCGACGTGTTCTTCGCGAGGATGGTGATGCCCTTCTCGCGCTCGAGGTCGTTCGAGTCCATCATCCGGTCTTCACCCTCGAAGTGGGCGTCGAACGAGTTGGTCTGCTTGAGCATCGCGTCGACGAGGGTGGTCTTGCCGTGGTCGACGTGGGCGACAATGGCGACATTGCGCAGATCGTTGCGAGTGGCGATGGCCATGCGGGAATCCTTGACTGGTGAGGCGGCGTGCTGCGTGCCGCGATCGGAGTGGTTCGCGATCAGGCTGTCGCAGCGCCCAGCGGGCGCTGGCGGAGGCCGGTGAAAGTGGTTGTGGAGGGTGCCGGGTCACAACTGACGGTGCCCTGCACGCCCTAGTCTACCGTGCCCGGCCGCATCGGCGAGTTCGTCGGCCGCGTGCCGCGAGCACACGGCTAGCCCGCGGGGCGCCATCCGGTGACTCCGCCGAGGCCGTTCGGCGAGAACGGCATCGGCTCCGCCCCCGTCACGCGATCGGATGTCGCGAGCACGGCCGCGCGCTGGTAGAGCGGCATGCCCGCCGCGGCGTTCCACACCGCCTGATCGATTCGCGTGAGGATCTCCCGCACGCCGGCGTCTTCCGCCTCCCCCGTCGCGCCGAGCTCCTCGAGTTCGGCGAGGTCGTCGTCGACGGCGTCGTTCGCGAAGAAGTTGGTGTTGTTGACTCCCCCGCTCGACGCGAACGACGCCGCCACGGCGCTCGTCGCGAGGGTCGTCGACCGCAGCGCGTAGATGGCCGCGTCGTATCGGCGCGGAACACCGAGGAGGTTCTGCCAGTCTCCTCGACCGCAATCGGTGACCTCGAATCCGGCGCGAGCCGCGGAGTCGCGGATGAGTTCGAATTCGGCGACACGCACGCTGTCCCGCGCGTCGTAGAGGACGCACACTTCGGGCTCGTCGACGTCGGCCCGGCGCAAGAGGGCTCGCGCGGCAGCGAGGTCGGGCTCGGCGTAGGCGGCCGAGTCGTTCTCGCCGACGGCATCGTCGTAGGCGTCGCTGCCGGGGATGAAGACGTGGGAGTCCCGCGGGAGCGGGTCGTCGACGACGGCTCCGAGGGCGGTCTCGGCGATCTCCGCCCGCGGCACCGTGTGGAGGAAGGCGCGACGCACGAGCGGGTCGTCGAACACCCCGGAGAGCCCGCGGTCGACCATGAGGTCGAGCCGTTCGTAGCTTCCGTCGGGCGCGGCCGTCACCGTGACCCCGTCGGCGGCGAGGAGTCGTTCGAGCGCACCGCCCGACCCGTCGCCCGACCCGCCACCGCCCGCCTCGGGCGCGATGACGTCGACCTCGCCCTCGAGCAACGCGGTGGCTGCGGCATCCGCGTCGGCCACGACCGAGATCGTCACCCTCTCGAACGCGGGGGTGCGCTCCCCCGTGTAGGTCTCGCTCGCGGTGAGCTCGACTCCGCCGTCGGTCACCGCCGTGACCGTGTACGGACCGCTCCCGACGAAGAGCGATGCGTCGACGGGTCCGCGGTCGATCGCGAAGCCGGAGTTCCAGAACCGCGAGAGCGGAGCGAGGGCGCGGCGATCGTCGTCGACGATGGCGTCGCGCACCGCACTCTTCGCCTCGCTCGGGTCGTCGATGTCGAGCGCGTTCATCGCGACGACGTGCGCGGGCACCCCGATGTCGAACGCGAGCCTCCAGTCGACGAAGTAGTGGTCGTATTCGAGAGTGATCGCCCGACCGTCGTCGGACACCTCGGGCACGGTGGTCACGAGGTCGAGACCGCCCGCGGCCGAACCGTCGAAGAAGACGACGTCTCGAGGGAAGTCGTCGGTGTACCCCGCGGCATCCTCGTCGAAGTAGGGGGTGTCGTCGAAGTCGTCGTCGTCGAGCGCGCCCGAGTTCGCGGCCCACGAGAGCAAGAGGTCGGTCGCGTCGATGGGCACGCCGTCGGACCACTCCGCCCCGTCGTCGAGGGTGTACGACACGCGAAGCGGGTCGTCGGATTCGAGCTCGATGGTCACGAACGAGTCGTCGTCGACGAGCTCGGGGGTGTCGTCGTACGAGACGAACCGCTCGTTCGTCGCGGCGACGATCTCGGCGTTGAGCGACGACGCGCCACCCGCCGACGTCTCGCGGTTGTACGACGTGAAGGGGTTCGTGACCGCGACGTCGACCTCGGAGCCGTCGACCACCGAGGTCGTGCACCCCGCAGCGAGAACGGCGACGACGACCGAGAGGGCGATCGGGATGCCCGACCGCCCTCTGCGCTCAGACCCGCTACCCGCCGAACGTGAAGTGCGCACCCGGGATGGCTTCGAGCAATTGCTGCGTGTAGGGGTTGCGCGGGTTGTCGAAGACCTCGTCGGTCGTCGCCGCCTCGACGATCTTGCCGCCCTGCATGACGCACACGTCGTCGGCGACGAGCCTCACGACAGCGAGGTCGTGCGTGATGAACAGGTAGGTGAGGCCGAGTTCGGCCTGCAGGTCGGTGAGCAGGTTCAGGATCTGCCCCTGCACGAGCACGTCGAGCGCCGACACCGCCTCGTCGAGCACGATGATGTCGGGCTTGAGGGCGAGCGCGCGCGCCACGGCGATGCGTTGGCGCTGCCCACCCGAGAGCTCGTTCGGGTAGCGGTTGACGGTGGATGCCGGCAGCGCGACCTGATCGAGAAGCTCGCGCACGCGCGCCTGACGTGATTTCTTGTCGCCGACGCCGTGCGCGAGCAGGGGCTCCGCGATCGTGTTGCCGACGCTGTAGACGGGGTCGAGCGATCCGTAGGGATCCTGGAACACGGGCTGCACCTTGCGCCGGAACCCGAGCAGCTGCGAACCGGTGAGCGACGCGACATCCTGCCCGTCGACCTCGATCGAGCCCGACGTGATGTCTTCGAGCTTGAGCACGAGCTTCGCGACGGTCGACTTGCCCGAGCCCGATTCGCCGACGAGCGCGGTCGTCGTGCCCTTGGCGATCGAGAAAGACACTCCGTCGACGGCTTTGAGCTCGGTCGACTTGAGACCACCCTGACGGATCTTGTAGATCTTCGACACGTCGTTGACCTTGATGACGGGCGCCGCCGGGGTGCGCTCGCGAGCGTCGGCACGCGCGATGAGCGTGTCGTCGAGCGAGGCGACGTCGGAGATGTCGAGCTGATCGGAGCTCTCGGGTCGACGCGCCGACTGGATGCGCCTCGACGCGAGGCTCGGCGCGGCACCGACGAGCTTCTGCGTGTAGGGGTGCAGCGGGTTGGCGAGGATCTCCTTCGAGCTCCCGGACTCCACGACCTTGCCCTTGTACATCACGACGAGCTGCTCGGCGCGCTCGACCGCGAGACCGAGGTCGTGGGTGATGAACAACACCGAGGTGCCGTAGTCGCGCGTGAGTGTCTCGAGGTGGTCGAGGATCTTGCGCTGCACCGTCACGTCGAGCGCCGAGGTCGGCTCGTCGGCGATGAGCAGCTGGGGGCGCGACGAGAGACCGATTCCGATGAGAACGCGCTGACGCATTCCGCCCGAGAACTGGTGAGGGTACTGCTTGAGGCGCGACTCGGCGTCGCCGAGGCCCGCCTCCTGGAGAACCTCGATCGTGCGGGCGCGCGCCGCCTTGCCCTGGGCGACACCGTTGGCCTTGATGGCCTCCTCCACCTGAAACCCGATGTTCCACACCGGGTTGAGGTTCGACATCGGGTCTTGGGGCACGTAGCCGATCTGGCGTCCGCGCACATCCTGGATCTGCTTCGGCGAAAGCTTCGTGAGGTCGCGGCCGTTGAAGAGGATCTCTCCGCCGGTCACCTTTCCTGCGCCCGGGAGCAGGTCGATGATGGCTTGCGCCGTCGTCGACTTTCCCGAGCCCGACTCGCCCACGATGGCGAGGGTCTGCCCGGCGTGGAGCGTGAGGTCGACGCCGCGCACGGCGGGGATGAACCCGCGCTGCGTCTTGAATCCGACCTCGAGGCCCTTGATCTCGAGCAGGGGGGCCGTCGACAGGGTCGCCGATCCGGCGGCGGACGGGCGATCGGATGTCTCGAACTGGGTCATCGGCGTGCCCGCGCTTTCGGGTCGAGGGCGTCACGAACCACGTCGCCCAGCATGAGGAAGGAGAGCACGGTCAGCGAGAGCGCGGCGGCCGGGTAGAGCAGCACCATGGGTGCCGTCTGCACGGAGACCTGCGCCTGACCGATGTCGTTGCCCCACGACATGACGCCGCTCGGGAGACCGATTCCGAGGAACGACAGGGTCGCCTCGGCGACGATGAAGGTTCCGAGGGAGGTCGTGGCGACGACGATCACGGGGGCGATCGCGTTCGGTACGACATGCCGCAAGAGGATCTTGAATCTCGAGACCCCGAGCGCCGTCGACGCCATCACGTAGTCGGCGCTCCGGGCGGAGAGCACGGCACCGCGCATGATCCTCGCGATCTGGGGCCACGCGAAGATCGACAGCACGAGCGCGATGACGAGCGGGGTGCGGTCGGGGAGCACCGAGATGAGCACGATGGCGCCGAGCACGGTCGGGATCGCGAAGAAGATGTCGGCGACGCGCGAGAGCACGGAGTCGAAGAATCCGCCGTAGTACCCGGCGAGAGCACCGACGGTCGCTCCGAAGAGCGACACGATGAGGGTCGCGAGAAGGCCGACGACGATCGACGCCTGAGCGCCGAAGATCACACGTGCGTAGACATCGCAGCCCTGGCGCGTGAACCCGAACGGGTGGCCGGGCTCGGGCCCTCCGTTGCTGTCGGGAAGAGCGCACCCGCGGTTCGGGTCCACTTGCGAGAACCACGACGGGAACGCGGCGACGGTGAGGATGATCGCGATGAGAACGATCGACACCCAGAACATCGGGCGCACGCGCATCGAGTCCCACGCGTCGGACCACGTGCTCCGGGCCTTCTGCGACTCGTCGATGCTGTCGACTTCGGCGACCGGGGTCGACGCGCTGTCGGCGACGAAGTGCCCCTGGTCGGATGCGCGATTACTTGACATAGCGGATCCTCGGATCGAGCGCTGCGTAGAGCAGGTCTACGAGCAGATTGGCGAGCATGTAGATGATGACCATCACGGCGACGAAGGACACGACCGTGGGGCCTTCACCGAGGCGGATCGCGTTGAACACGGTTCCGCCGACGCCGGGGATGTTGAAGATGCCCTCGGTGACGATCGCGCCGACCATGAGCGAGCCGATGTCGACACCGAGGAAGGTGACGACGGGGATGAGCGAGTTGCGCAGGATGTGCACGGTCACGACGCGGGGGCGCGAGAGCCCCTTGGCCGTCGCGGTGCGCACGAAGTCGGCCCCGATGTTGTCGGACACGCTCGCGCGTGTCAATCGCACGATGTAGGCGAACGACACCGAGGCGAGAACGAGCGCCGGGAGGATGAGGTCCTCGATCGGTGCGCCGGGGCCCACGGTCGTGCGGAACAGGCCGAGCTGGATCGCGAAGACGTATTGGAGGATGAAGCCGAGCACGAAGGTCGGCACCGAGATGAGCAGGAGGCTCACGACGAGGGCGCTCGCGTCGAAGAGTTTGCCCTTGCGAAGACCGGCGACGAGCCCGACGACGATGCCGGCGATGGCCTCGAACGCGAGGGCGAGCATCGCCAAGCGGAAGGTCACGGGGAAGGCCGACGCGAGGAGGTCGGCGACCGGACGACCGGAGTAGGTCGTGCCGAGGTCGCCCGAGAGGATGCCCGTGACGTAGTACCAGTACTGCACGATCAGCGGATCGTTGAGGTGGTACTGCTCGCGGATCGCCTGGATCACGCTCTCGGGCGGGGGCCGCTCACCGAAGAGGGCCGCGATGGGGTCTCCGGGCAGGGAGAAGACCATGAAGTAGATGAGGAACGTCGCCCCGAAGAAGACGGGGATGAGTTGCAGCAGCCGGCGGCCGATGTACCAGAGCATCAGTCGTCCGAAGAATCGAGGGAGAACATGGGAGTCACAATCTTCGCAGTGTCATCAGAACACTGCGATGTCCGGGATGCAATCAGCATCCCGGACATCGCAGGGAGATCTAGTCAGCGTAAGCCGTCGACTAGTCCTTCGTGATCTGGTAGTACAGCGGCACCGAGTCCCAGCCGAACACGACGTTGTCGACGGTGTCAGCAGACACGCCTACGACGTTCGAGTACCACAGCGGGATCGACGGCAGGTCGCGGAGCAGGACTTCCTGCGCTTCCTGGTAGATCGCGGTTGCGTCTTCGACCGAGTCGGCGGTGGAGCCTTCCTCGAGGAGCGAGTCGAACTCTTCGCTGCTGTAGTCCTCGTAGTTCGATCCTGCACCGGTCTGGTAGAGCGGGGCGAGGAAGTTGTACTGCGAGGGGTAGTCCGCCTGCCATCCGGCGCGAGTCGCACCGGTGAGGGCGTCGTCGGCACGGTCACCGAGGGCCTCGGCGAAGGTCGGGTAGGCCTTGCCTTCAGCGGTGATGCCGAGCGTGTTGCTGATGCTCTGCGTCGCGGCGTCGACCCAGGCCTGGTGGCCTCCGTCGGCGTTGTAGGCAATGTCGAACGTCTTGTCGCCGTAGGGGTTGATCTCGTCGGCCTCGGCCCAGAGACGCTGCGCCTCTTCCTCGTTGTACTCGAGAACCTCGGAACCCTCGAGCGAGTCGGAGTATCCGGCGATCACGGGTGAGGTGAAGTCGGTCGCGGGGGTGCGGGTTCCCTGGAAGATGATCTCGGTGATCTCGTCGCGGTTGATGGCCATCGAGATGGCTGCGCGACGGAGGAGTCCCTCTTCGCCCTGGAACTCAGGGAGGTAGTAGGGGAGGTTGATCGCCTGGAAGATCGCGGCGGGCTGGTTGACCGCGCGGTCGCCGAAGGTGTCTTCGTAGGTCTCGAACGCGCTGTCGGGCACGGCGTCGAGCACGTCGAGGTTGCCGCCCTGGACGTCGGCGTATGCCGCATCCTGGCTCGCGTAGAAGACGATGCGGAGGCCGCCGTTGACGGGCGTGCGAACGCCGTCGTAGTCGGGGTTGGTCACGAGGTCGATCGCGACGTCGTTCTCCCACGCGTCTTCACCGTCGAGCATGTACGGACCGTTGCCGATGGGGCTCTGGCCGAACGCCTCGATGTCTTCGAAGGCGACCTCGGGCAGCGGCATGTACGCCGTGTAGCCCAAGCGGAGGGGCCAGTCGGCCTCGGGCGACGAGAGCTCGACCTCGAAGGTCAGCTCGTCGATCTCGGTGAGGCCACTCATGGTCTCGGCTGCGGGAGCCTCGACCTCGTTGCCCTCTTCGTCGTACTCGCCCTGCACGTCGTCGTAGCCGGCGATGTTGTCGAAGAAGTACGAGGCGCTCTGGGCGTTGGTGCCGAGGGCTCCGTAGTTCCAGGCGTCGATGAACGACGACGAGGTGACGGGGGTGCCGTCGGTGAACTCCCAGCCGTCTTCGAGGGTGACCGTCCAGACGGTCGAGTCGTCGGACTCGATCGACTCGGCGACCTCGTTCTCGATCTCGCCCTCGGCGGTGTACGACACGAGACCGGCGAAGATCGACGTCGCGATCTTTCCGCCACCGACCTCAGAGGTGTTGGTCGGGACGAGCGGGTTCTGGGGCTCGTTTCCGTTGGTGGTGATGATGCCGCCGCCGGTCGTGCCGCCGGTCTCTTCGTTGTCGCCGCTCGCGCAACCGCTGAGCAGCAGCGCCGCGACTCCAACACCGGCGATTGTGGCGCCGAATTTGATCGATCTCAAGAAATTCCTCCTGTTACGCGGGAGGCCGGACAGCACAAAATCATGCCCCCGACCCGAATACCAAGAACCCTAGGGAGGCGATCGGCCGTCGCAAAACTGAGAGCGAAAATGTTACACACTGTTGACACGATCGTGGCCGACGATTCACCTCGCCGCCGCGCTCCCCGCGTAGCCCACAGCGAGGCCCCTCGGGCGTCGTCATACGATTCAGCCACCGAAATCGAAGGAGCGTCGATGCAACAGAGTGCTCGAGAACCGCGGGGGCGCCGAGCCCTCGTAGCCGAGATCCTCATCGTGCTCGCTTTGTCGTTCGGGGCGTCGGCCATCTACGCGATCATCGCGATCATCGACCGCTCGACGCGAGACGAGCCGATCTCGTCGCAGACCGCCCGACTCAACCCCGTGCTCAACCAGCGGGAGCTCTTCGACCTCGTCTACCAGGTGCTCGGTATCGCCGTCGACCTCGTTCCCGTAGCCCTCGTGGTCTACCTGCTGTGGTCGACCGCGAGACCGCACCTGGGTCGCCTCGGCATCGACTTCTCGCGGCCGGGCCGAGACACGGCATCCGCTGTCGCGCTCGTGGCCATCGTGGGTATCCCCGGTCTCGGAGTCTTCTTCGCCGGCCGCGCGCTCGGCCTCACGGTCGCGATCGACCCCGGTGGCACCTACGAGTACTGGTGGACCGTGCCCGTGCTCATCCTGTCCGCCGCCCGCGCGGGCATCACCGAGGAGGTCATCATGGTCGGCTACCTCTTCGCCCGGTTGCGCGACGTCGGCTGGGGAACGTGGTCGATCATCCTGTCGACGGCGGTGCTGCGCGGGGCGTACCACCTCTACCAGGGCGTGCCCGGCTTCGTCGGCAACGTCGCCATGGGCATCCTGTTCGGATGGCTCTACTCGAAATACGGCCGGGTTCTGCCACTCGTGATCGCCCACACGCTCATCGACGTTCTCGTGTTCGTCGGCTACCCGTGGGCGTTCGCGACCTTCCCCGCCCTCTTCGCGGCCGGCTGACCCCTTACTCGAACGCCTCGGGCGGCGGGCACGCGCACACGAGGTTGCGGTCACCCCACGCGTTGTCGATGCGCCTGACGGGCGGCCAGTACTTGCCGCGGATGAGGCTGCGCACCGGATACACGGCCTGCTCGCGTGAGTAGGCGTGGGTCCACTCCCCCTCGATGACCGACTGTGCCGTGTGCGGCGCCCCGCGCAGCGGGTTGTCGTCGGCGGGGAACTCCCCCGCCCTGACGGCGTCGGCCTCGAGCCGGATCGCGATCATCGCGTCGATGAAGCGATCGATCTCGGCGAGGTCCTCGCTCTCGGTCGGCTCGACCATGAGGGTGCCCGCGACGGGGAACGACATCGTCGGCGCGTGGAAACCGAAGTCGATGAGCCGTTTCGCGACGTCGTCGACCGTCACGCCGGTGTCGGCCGTGAGCGGGCGGATGTCGAGAATGCACTCGTGGGCGATGAGACCGTTGTCGCCCGAATAGAGCACGGGGTAGTGGTCGCGCAGACGGGCTGCGACGTAGTTGGCCGCGAGAACCGCGGCACCCGTCGCTTGCTTGAGACCCGCGGAACCCATCATCCGGATGTACGCCCAACTGATGGGCAGGATGCTCGGGCTCCCGTAGGGGGCCGCCGAGACCGGTCCGCCGACGTGGAACTCGCGCTGCGCCATCGGGTGGCCAGGCAGGAAGGGCGCGAGGTGCGCCTTCGCGGCGACCGGGCCGACTCCGGGGCCTCCCCCGCCGTGGGGGATGCAGAAGGTCTTGTGCAGGTTGAGGTGCGAGACGTCGCCGCCGAAGTCGCCGAAGCGCGCGAACCCGAGGAGGGCGTTGAGGTTGGCGCCGTCGACGTAGACCTGGCCGCCGGCCGCGTGCACCTCGGCGCAGATCGTGCCGACCTCGTGCTCGTAGACGCCGTGCGTCGAGGGGTAGGTGATCATGAGCGCGGCGATCGTGTCGGCGTGCTCGGCGATCTTCTCGCGCAGGTCGGCGAGGTCGACGTTGCCGAGGTCGTCGCACCTGATGACGACGACGCGCATGCCCGCGAGCACGGCGCTCGCGGCGTTGGTGCCGTGGGCGCTCTGCGGGATGAGACACACGGTGCGCTGGGTGTCGCCGTTGGCGAGGTGGTAGCCGCGGATGGCGAGGAGCCCCGCGAGCTCACCCTGGCTGCCCGCGTTGGGCTGCAACGACACCGAGTCGTAGCCCGTGACGTCGGCGAGCCATCCCTGCAGGTGCTCGATGAGGTCGAGGTAGCCCGTGACGTCGGCTTCGGGAGCGAACGGATGCAGCGCCGCGAACTCCGGCCACGACACGGCCTCCATCTCGGTCGCCGCGTTGAGCTTCATCGTGCACGACCCGAGCGGGATCATGCCGCGGTCGAGCGCGTAGTCGGCGTCGGCGAGGTGCTTGAGGTAGCGCATCATCGACGTCTCGGAGCGGTGCGTGTTGAAGACCGCGTGCGTGAGGTAGTCGCTCGTGCGGGCGAGCGCGTCGGGGATGCCCGGCGTCTGGCCGGCGACGAACGCGTAGTCGCGGGCATCCGGCCCACCGAAGGCCTTCACGACCGTGTGGAGGTCGTCGAGGGTCGTGGTCTCGTCGACCGCGACGCTCACGTGGTTGTCGTCGACGCCCCACACGTTGACGCCGAGGTCATGGGCACGCTCGACGATGGCGTTCGAGCTGCCTGCCGTGCGCACGAGGAGCGTGTCGAAGTAGTTCTCGTGCACCGTCTCGAGCCCGGCGTCGGTCAGCCAGCTGCGCAGAAGAGCCGCGCGCGAAGCGACGCCCGTCGCGATGCGCTTGAGCCCCTCGGGGCCGTGGTAGACGGCGTACATCGATGCCATGACCGCGAGCAGCACCTGTGCCGTGCAGATGTTCGACGTCGCCTTGTCGCGACGGATGTGCTGCTCGCGCACCTGGAGCGAGAGGCGGTAGGCGGGGTGGCCGGTCGCGTCTTGCGAGACACCGACGAGGCGCCCGGGCAGCTGGCGCTCGAGGCCCTTGCGCACGGCCATGTAGCCGGCGTGCGGACCCCCGAAGCCCATCGGCACGCCGAAGCGCTGGCTCGACCCGACGACGACGTCGGCCCCGAGCTCGCCCGGCGAGGTGACGAGGGTCGCGGCGAGAAGGTCGGCGGCGACCACGGCGATCGCGCCGGACTCCTTGGCGGTGGCGATGACGTCGGCGGGGTTCCAGATCCGTCCGGACGCTCCGGGGTACTGCACGAAGACACCGAAGGACTCGGGCACGTCGGCAGACTCGGAGGCCGCGGCGAGGTCCCGCTCGACGAGCTCGATGCCCACGGCCTCGGCGCGGTGACGCAGCAGCGCCTTCGTCTGCGGCAGTGCGTCGGAGTCGACGACGAAGACGTTCGACGCGCTCTTCGACGCGCGGCGGGCGAGGAGCATGCCCTCCACGACCGCGGTGCCCTCGTCGAGCATCGACGCGTTCGCCGTGACCATGCCCGTGAGATCGGAGATCATGGTCTGGAAGTTGATGAGCGCCTCGAGACGGCCCTGCGAGATCTCGGGCTGGTATGGCGTGTACGCCGTGTACCAGCTCGGGTTCTCGAGCACGTTGCGCTTGATGACCGCGGGCGTGATGGTGTCGTAGTACCCGAGACCGATCATCGACCTGTTGACGGTGTTGCGGCGCGCGAACCCGCGCAGCTCGGCGAGGGCGTCGCGTTCCGTCGCGGCCGGAGGCAGCACCGAGTCCCCGTCTTCGCGGAAGGCGTCGACGTGGATGGATTCGGGAACCGCCGCGTCGACGAGGGCCTCGACGGTGTCGTAGCCGACCGCGGCGAGCATGACGTCTTGGGCGGCGGCATCCGTTCCGATGTGACGCGACGCGAACGACGAGAGGTCGGGCTGCCGCATCACTCGCCCACCAGCGCGGTGTACTCGTCGAGGGTCAGAAGGTCGGGCAGCTCGGCGAACTGCACCCTCATGAGCCAGCCCTCACCGAACGGGTCGCCGTTGACGAGCTCGGGGGCGTCGACGACGGCGTCGTTGATCTCGGTCACGGTGCCGTTCACCGGTGCGAAGAGCTCGCCGACCGACTTGGTCGACTCGATCTCTCCGACGACGGCACCGGTCGCGACGGTCGACCCCGTCGCGGGGAGGTCGACGAAGACGACGTCGCCGAGCTTGTCGGCCGCGTAGGCGGTGATACCGACGGTCGCGATGTCGCCGTCGACGAGAACCCACTCGTGCTCGCTCGTGTACTGGAGGTCGGTCTGTTCAGCCATGGTCAGGCCTTTCGTGAGTAGAACGGGAGGGGGACGACGGTCGCGGGCACACGCGTGCCTCGCACGTCGACGGTGACGTCGGTGCCGGGTTCGGCGAGGTCGGGCCGAACGAACGCCATCGCGATCGGGTGTCCGAGGGTCGGCGAGAGGGCCCCGCTCGTGATGACGCCTGCGGCGGCATCGTCGGGGCCGGCATCGTCGGCGTACACCGCGTAGTCGGCGCGGCCGGCGCGCTTGCCCGCGGTCGCGATGCCGACGAGCACGCGGGCATCCGCTTCGGGTCCGCGTTCGATCGCGGCACGCCCGACGAAGTCGCCGGGCTTCGCGAGCGACACCACGCGGCCGAGACCCGCCTGCACCGGAAGGATGTCGCGGCCGAGCTCGTGGCCGTAGAGCGGCATGCCCGCCTCGAGCCTCAGAGTGTCGCGGCTCGCGAGGCCGGCGGGAACGAGCCCGTGGTCGCGCCCGGCGTCGACGAGCGCGAACCAGAGGGCCGCGGCGTCCGCCGTGTCGACGTAGATCTCGAAGCCGTCTTCGCCCGTGTAGCCGGTGCGCGCGACGAGAACGGATGCCCCCGCGAACGTCATTCCGAGGCACGCGTAGTACTTGAGGGTCTCGAGCGACGCGTCGCCCGAGCCGGGGGTGAGCTCGAGTCCCACGGTTTCTTCGAGGATGCGGCGCGCTGCCGGACCCTGCACGGCGATGAGGGCGACCGCGTCGGTGTCATCGCGCACGATCACGTCGAATCCGGCGGAACGCTCGGCGAGAGCGGCGACGACGGGCTCGCGATTGCCGGCGTTGGCGACGACGAGGTACTCGCCGTCGGTCACGTGGTAGACGATGAGGTCGTCGACGATGCCGCCGTCGTGGTCGAGCACGAGCGAGTACTTCGCCCGGCTCACGGCGACAGCCGAGATCATTCCGGCGAGCGCGAAGTCGAGGAATGCTGCGGCATCGGGGCCCGTCACGGCGATCTCGGCCATGTGCGAGATGTCGAAGATGCCCGCGGCGGTGCGCACGGCGTGGTGCTCGGCGAGGTCGCTCGAGTAGCGCACGGGCATCTGCCAGCCCGCGAAGTCGGTGAAACTCGCCCTCGCGGCGAGATGGATGTCGTGCAGCGGAGAGAAGCGAGCGGCGTGCGGTTCGACATCGACGACACTCTCGTCGAGCTTCTGAACGGCGACGTTGTCGGAATCGGGGGGTGGTGAGATGGTCACGAGTTCTCCAGGACGTCTCGATCCGGCTCGCGCCGGCACGGATGCTGCTGTGAACTCCCCCTCTGTCATGGGCCTGAGAGTTTCACGTCGGAGTCGACGCTTTCACCGTGGGCGAGATCCGTGCGAGCGGAATCTACTTTTCAGAGTGGCCTGTTCGATGCGGTACACGTACCTGAGAGATTGCTGGGGAGAATTGCTCCTTCGGTGCCGATCGGTGACGTGACGTGCACGCATCCGTTCGGCTCTCCCGCATCGCGTTGTGGGCCCGGTATTCGGTTGTCGCGTCAGCCTAGCGCGGAGGCGTAGTCGAGCGGCAGCAGGTCAGCGCGATTCGTCGGGATCGCGCTCGGGCCCGCGACTGTCGTTGCCCGGGTCGTCGCTCGGGTTGTCGCGGAAGTATCGCCGCGCCTGCATGATCGCGACGACGAGGGTCACGAGCAGGATGACGCCGAAGACGATCGGCGACCACGCGGGCAGGGTCGCCCCCATGTCGCTCGCGACGTAGCGTGGGGCGATGACCGAGAACAGTGACGACATGGTTGTCCGAGCTTATCCAGCGCACGGTGCCGACACCCTCGGAGAGCTCGAGCAGCGCGTGCTGACCGCCATGCTCGCGATGCAGAGGCGTTCGTGGGAGCAGGGCGTCGCGAGCCACGCCATCCTCGACTGGGGTCTCGACCCGCTTGCTCGCGTGATCGCGCGCGACGCGGTGATGCGGCAAGACAGCGAAGGCAAGCTCGCCGAGATCGACAACCAGAGCGTGGTCAACTCGGGGGCCGTCGTCGAGGTGGTTCGGTGGGCGGCGGATCTCGACGCCGATGACTCGCTGCAGCACGCGGCCGATCGCCAGATCGACTTCCTCCTCACGACCGATCGCCGCGCAGACGACGGCACGCTCTTCCACATGGAGGGCTCTCGCGAGGTCTGGATCGACACGGCGTACATGGTGATTCCCGCTCTCGTTCTCGCCGGCGAGCTGTCCGAAGCGCGGAAGCAGTTCCGCGGTCACCGCGATCGACTGTTCGACGCCGAGGCGGGTCTCTATGGAGCGCGGTGGAGCGAAGACGACCGGGTCGTGCATCACCCCGAGCACTGGGGGTCGGGCACCGGGTGGATGCTCGCGGCGATCGCGCGCAGCATCCGCCTTCTGGGCGATCGAGATCCCGACTTCGCCGTCGAACTCTCGAGCCACGCGCGCATCCTCATCGACGCGTGCCTCGCACTGCGCCACCCCGACGGCACGTTCCGCAACGTGCTCGACGATCCCGACAGCTTCGAGGAGGGCACCGTCGGCGAGATGCTCGCGTTCTCGATCGCGAGCGGAATCCTCCACGGGTGGGTGCCCGCCACCTACCGGGCACACGTCGACTCCCTCGTGCAGAGCGCGCGATCGCTCGTCGACGCGGACGGCTACGTGAGCCGCGTGTGCGGTGCACCGATGTTCGAGAGCCAGGGGGTCTCGGTCGAGGGCCAAGCGTTCTTCCTGCTCGCGTCGGCAGCACACCGGCGCCTCGGGGCGGAGCCGAGCGCCTCACCTACACTGTGAGCACCCGTCGTTCCGGCGCACCGCCCGAAAGGCTCGCATGAATCCCCCAGTGCAATGAACCCCATCGTGCTCCGACACTTCGTCGCCGCCGCAGAACACCTGCACTTCGCCCACGCCGCCAAGGCCGAGGGGGTGCCGCGGTCCACACTCATCGCCTCGGTTCGCGAGCTCGAACGGATGCTCGGCACCGCGCTCTTCGACACCGACGCGGCGACCACGACCCTCACGCCCGCGGGCGCCGACTACCTCGTCGAGGCCCGTCGTCAGCTCGACGCATCCGCCGCCGCCGCGCGCGCCTCCCGCCCCGCCCCCGGAGGCAAGGCCAAAGCCTCGAAGGGCAAGGGGCGCGCCCCCGCCGTCAAAGGCCAGCCGCGCGTGGGCAAGCGGCGCCAGTCGCGCTGACCCGCCGCCCCACGCTGACCCGCCGCCTCGCTGCCCCTGGCTCGTTGGCCCTTTTCGGCTGAGGGAGGGTCTCGGTCGAGGGTCGTGCGCCTAAGCTATGCCGGTGCGTCTCCTGTGATGCGCCCCCACACTCGCGACATCTCCGCTCCGCCTCACCGAAAGTCTTCCGATGGACGTCTCACCCCTCGTCTGGTCATTCACGATCGCCTTCATCCTCGGGCTCCTCGCGTTCGACTTCTTCTTCCACGTGCGGAAGGCGCACATCCCGACACTCAAAGAGGCGGCCATCTGGTCGTCGATCTACGTCGGCATCGCGATTCTCTTCGGCCTCGGCATCCTGCTCTTCGGTGGACCGACGCCCGGGTCCGAGTACTTCGCCGGATACATCACCGAGAAGGCTCTTTCGGTCGACAACCTCTTCGTGTTCCTCATCATCATGGCGAGCTTCAAGGTGCCGCGAGAAGACCAGCAGAAGGTGCTGCTCTTCGGAATCGTCTTCGCCCTCATCGCCCGCACCGGGTTCATCTTCTTGGGCGCCGCGCTCATCAACAGCTTCGCGTGGATCTTCTACCTCTTCGGCCTCATCCTCATCCTCACGGCGGGCAACATGCTCAAGCCCGAGAGCAGTGAAGACAAGTCGGCCGACAACCTCATCATCCGTCTCGCCCGCAAGGTGTTCCACACCACCGACTACTACGACGGCGACAAGATGTTCACGATGCACAACGGTCGCCGTGCCCTCACGCCGATGCTGCTCGTCATGGTCGCCATCGGTGGCACCGACATCCTCTTCGCCCTCGACTCGATCCCCGCGATCTTCGGCCTCACGACCGACGTCTTCATCGTGTTCACGGCGACCGCGTTCTCGCTGCTCGGACTGCGCCAGCTCTACTTCCTCATCGACGGACTGCTCGACCGGCTCATCTACCTGTCCTACGGTCTCGCGACGATCCTCGCCTTCATCGGCGTCAAGCTCATCCTGCACGCGCTCCACGAGAACAACGTGTTCTTCATCAACGACGGCCAGCCCATCCCGGTCTTCGAGATCGAGACGGGACTCTCGCTCACCGTCATCATCGGTGTGCTCATCGTCACGGTGATCGCCTCCCTCGTGAGCCCCCGCGGTCGCGCGCAGACGGCGATCTCGGGCGCCAAGCGCCACGCGAGCCTCTACCTCGACCTCGACTCGACCGCGAAAGACGAGGAGCGCACGCGCCTCTACGATCTCGTCGTCGACGACGAGAAGAAGATCTCCGAGCTCGAACCGAAGCAGCGTAAGCACTACGAGGAGGATCGCAAGATCGTCGAACTCGTGGCGCGCGTGCACGCCGAGCACGACACCGCGCGCCGCTGACCGTGCGGAGCAGCGTGCTCACCGCGCTGCGCGACACCGTTCACGGCGAGACGGCGGCCCGGGAGCTCGACGGGTGGGTCGACCCCGAGGTGGCGTTTCTCGCCCTGTGCTCCGAGGCGGAGCACGCGTTCTGGCTCGACGCCGGAATCGATGCGCTACACGGGTCGACGCACATCGGCACGCTCGGCCCGCGCGGAGCGGCTCTCATCGGCCACCCGGACGCCGGAGTCGTCGATGTCGTCTCGGCCGACCGGTCTGCGGGTGCCTCGTCGCGGATCGACGGGTCGATGCTCGACGTGCTCGAGGTGCTTCTTCGGGCAAAGGGCGCGAGGACGGGTGCGGCGGCGTCGGTCGCTGCGGCGTCGGTCGCTGCGGCGTCGGTCGCGGCGGCGTCGGTCGCTGCCCTCGAGCGCGGGGTGGTGGGCTGGCTCGGATACGAGACGGGGGCCGCCGCTCTCGGGGTGCCGCGAGCATCCGGCCCCGCGGACTCGGTGATGCTCGTCGTCGACCGCGTGATCGGCTTCGACCACGAGAACCGCACGGTGCGCGTGACCGCCGGGGTCGGGGACGACGCGTGGATGCTCGAGGCGATCGCTCGACTCCGCGAGCTCGTCGACGCGCCCGCCCCTCCCCCGCCGCCCGCCCCGCGATCGTCGGCCCCGGCCCGCGCGCGGCACTCCTCGGCGGAGTACCGGGAGCTCATCGACCGCTGCCGCGCAGCGATCACCGACGGCGACGCCTACCAGCTGTGCCTCACGAACCGGTTCGATGTCGACACGACCGAAGTGCCGATCGACGTCTTCCGGCGTTTGCGCCGCTCGAACCCGACCACACACGGGGCGCTCGTGGTGTCGGGTGAGCGCGCTATCGCGAGTTCGAGCCCCGAGACGTTTCTGCGGGCATCCGTCGACGGTCGTCTCGAGACGCGACCCATCAAGGGCACGCGACCGCGCGGTGCCGACGCTGCGGACGACGCGCGGTTGCGCGCCGAACTCGTCGAGAGCGACAAGGAGCGCGCCGAGAACGTGATGATCGTCGACCTCATGCGCAACGACCTCGGCAGGGTCGCGGTGACCGGAAGCGTCGACGTGCCCGAACTCTTCCGCGTGGAGGACTACCGCACCGTCTTCCAGCTCGTGAGCACGGTGACCGCTCAGCTCGCTCCGGGGCTTTCGACGATGGATGGGATCCGCAGCGCGTTTCCGGCCGGGTCGATGACGGGCGCTCCGAAAGCGAGCGCGATGCGCATCCTCGCCGACCTCGAGGGCGGTGCGCGCGGAGCGTATGCGGGGGCGTTCGGGTTCGTGTCGGCCCGGGGGGCGGCAGACCTGTCGATGACGATCCGCACGATCGTGATGACCGGCGGCCGCGCGAGCATCGGCACGGGTGGTGGCATCACCGCGCTCTCCGACCCCGCCCTCGAATACGAGGAGATGCTCCTCAAGGCGGCGGCCCCGCTCGCGGCCCTCGGCGCGACCCTCGGCAGTCCGTAATTTCCGCGAGCGAACGTCGGATCCGACGTTCGCTCGCGGAAACGGCATACTCTCGAGGGGTCGCGGGCCGCCGGTCTTGGCTGGCCCGAAAAGCGGGAGGACGGCATGGCAGAGACGACGGTCGACACGGTTCTGGCCGACCTCGCCGCGCTCGACGACCCGCGCATGCGCGAGGTGAACGCGAGTCGCGGAGACGACCACGGCGTCAACCTCACGAAGCTGCGCGGCCTCGCGAAGGCGATCAAGACCGACCACGATCTCGCGACCGCGCTGTGGGCCACCGGCGACACCGCCGCGCGACTCGTGGCCATCCTCGTGAGCCGCCCGAAAGCGTTCACCGCCGATGAACTCGACGCGATGGTGCGCCAGTCGCGATCACCGAAAGTGCACGACTGGCTTGTCAGCTACGTCGTCAAGAAGAGTCCGCACACGGAATCGCTGCGCGTCGCCTGGTTCGACGATGACGACCCGACCGCCGCGAGTGCTGCGTGGTCGCTCACGAGCGACGCCGTGGTCACGAGACCGGAGACCGTCGACATCCGCGCACTCCTCGACACGATCGAGAACGAGATGAGGGATGCCCCCGACCGCGTGCAGTGGGCGATGAACACGACTCTCGCGATGATCGGCATCCACCACCCCGAGCACCGTGCTCGCGCGCTCGACATCGGCGAGAGGCTCGGGGTGCTCAGGGACTACCCGACGCCGCCGAACTGCACGTCGCCGTTCGCCCCGCTCTGGATCGGCGAGATGGTGCGGCGGCAGAACACCTGACCCACCCCGAAGTACGCAGTTTCCGCGAGCGTTCGTCGGATCCGACGTACGCTCGCGGAAACTGCGCACTCTCGAGGGCCCGTTTGCGCGCTACCGCGTCAAGCGCGCGTGCAGGTCGGCGACGCGGCGGCGGATGTCGTCGCGCACGAGTCGCATCCGCTCCATCCCCTCGATGCCGCGCTCCGACGGCTCGTCGGTGTCCCACACCTCCAGCTCGGTGCCCTCCGGTGCGGTGATCTGAGCCTCGCGCCCGAGCACCACGACGACATCCGCCGCGGTGAGGGCGTCATCGGTCACGGCCTTCGGGTGCTCGTGCGTGATGTCGATGCCGAGCTCGGCGAGAGACTCGACCGACTGCGCGTTCAGGGCCGTGCCTGGCTTGGTGCCCGCGGATGACACGTGCACCCTGTCGCCCGCCAGGTGCGACATGAGGCCGGCCGCCATCTGCGACTTTCCGCCGTTCTTGGCACAAATGAAGAGGACGCGGGGCGTGGTGGTCATGACAGTCCGTTCGGTGTGTGGAGGGTCGGTGGGGAGGGTCGGTGGGGTCAACCGCGAAGAATCATCAGCCACCCCGCGAGAGCCGCGAGGGTGATGAGGAGCACGGGGATGGTGAGCACGATGCCGGTGCGGAAGTACTTGCCCCACCCGATTGTGATCCCTTTGCGTTCGAGAACGTGCAGCCAGAGCAGGGTGGCGAGGCTCCCGATCGGCGTGATCTTGGGGCCGAGGTCGGCTCCGATGATGTTCGCGTAGATCATCGTCTCCTGGGTCAGCCCGGTCGCACCGGTGGCGGCGATCGCGAGGGCGCCGATGAGCACGGTCGGCATGTTGTTCATGAGTGAGGCGAGAACGGCGACCATGGTGCCGACGCCGAGCGCGGTCATGAGCACACCTTCGTCGCCGAAGATGCTGAACACTCCGGCGAGCTCGTCGGTCAGACCTTGATTGCGCAGGCCGTAGACCACGAGGTACATCCCGATGCTGAACAGCACGATCTGCCAGGGCGCACCCTTCACGACGGTCACGACATCGATCGTGCGGTCGCCTCTGCCCGTGATCGGGCGCGACGACCCGCGGCCGTCGACATCCGCTTCCCCGGCGACATCCGCTGCCCCGGCGACATCCGCTGCCCCGGCGACTCCCGCGACGACCTCGACGGGTGTGCCGACCGCGGCCCCACTGTCCGTCGTTTCCGCGAGCGGATGCGGGATCCGACGTTCGCTCGCGGAAACTGCGTACTCTCGGGGCGCGGGACGGTGCGCGCGACGGAAGAGGAACACGGGCCGGCGGCTCGCGACGACGAGCAGGGCGAGTGCGCCGATGCCGGCGACGACCGAGAGCGGCACATGCAGCGGCTCCGACGCGAAGTACCCCACGAGCAGCAGAGCGAGCACGACCCACCCGGCCTTGAACGTGAGCCTGTCGGTCACGGCATCGGCGGGCGCCCCGAGCATCGCGAGGTCGTAGCGCTTCGGAATGGTTTTGCGGAAATAGAGGAACAACACACCGAGTGAGGCGAGCGTCGCGACGGCTCCGACCGGAACCATGACGATCGCGTATTCCGCGAACCCGATGTCGAAGAAGTCGGCCGACACGATGTTGACGAGGTTCGACACGACGAGGGGCAGGCTGCCGGCGTCGGCGATGAACCCCGTCGCCATGACGAAACCGAGGGCGGCGACGGGCGGGAACTTGAGCGCGAAGAGCATCTGGATGACGATCGGGGTGAGGATGAGTGCGGCCCCGTCGTTGGCGAAGACCGCGGCGATCGCCGACCCGAGCAGCACGATGAGCACGAACAGAAGCCGCCCGTTGCCCCGCCCCCACCGGGCCACGTGCAGGGCCGCCCACTCGAAGAAGCCGCTCTCGTCGAGCACGAGCGAGATGATGACGACGGCGATGAAGGCGAGGGTCGCGTTCCAGACGATGGCCCACACGGTGGGGATGTCGGAGAGGCTCACGACCATGGTCGCGAGGGCGAGCACCGCTCCCCCGAGCGCACTCCAGCCGATGCCGAGGCCCCGGGGCTGCCAGATGACGAGGGTCAGGGTGACGACGAAGATCGCGATGGCGACCACGGTCATGATCATGGGGCTCCAGGGGTGGGGGCGGGCACGGCGGTTCGAGGTGGATGTTCGGGGCGGAGCGGACCTGGCGGAGCCAGCGCGGGCGCGTTATGCGCAGCAGCCGCCCGCGACATCCGTCGAGCAGACGCCCGTTTCGGGCAGGTCGAGTTGGACGAGTCGGGCGGCGACGCGATCGCCGGCGAGCTCGTCGGCGAGGGAGCGCACTTGCTCGTAGCCGGTGAGCAGCAGGAAGGTCGGCGCGCGACCGTAGCTCTTCATGCCGGCGATGAACAGTCCGGGTTCGGGGTGACTGAGCTCGTCGACGCCGTGGGGTGCGACCGATCCGCAGCTGTGCTCGTTGGGGTCGATGAGCGGCGCGAGAGCGCGCGGGGCCTCGACGATCTCGTCGAGAGACAGCCGCACTTCGCGGAGGATGCCGAGGTCGGGCCGGAAGCCCGTGGCATTCACGACGGCGTCGGCGGTCAGCTCGAAGCCCTGACCCGCTCGGCGGCCGACGATCGTGACCGCTCCGGACTCATCGTCTGCTGAGCGGAGCGCATCGATCTCGAAGCCGTCCACCAACGCGACGCGACCGGCGCGCACGCGCTCGCGCAGCGCACCCCCGAGGGCGCCCCGGCCCTCGAGCTCGTCGGCGCCGGCACCCCACAGTCGGGCGGGCGCGGCCGAGCGGATGACCCACGTCACCGTCGTGCCCGGTTCGTCTTTCGCGAGGTCGACGAGCCGCAGAATCGTGTTGGCGGCGGAGTGCCCCGCACCGACCACGACCGTGTGCCTGCCCGCGAAACGCTCGCGCTCGGTGCCGAGCACGTCGGGCAGCGCGCCGAGCACGCGATCACGCACGGGGTCGAGCCCGAGCGGATCGAGACCGTTCGAGGCGAGACCGTTCGCGGTCGACCAGGTGCCCGACGCGTCGATCAGGGCTCGGGCCTCGTGGTCGACGACCACCCCGTCGGTCTCGACACGGACGACGAGGGGTGCCGATGACCGCCCGGCGGTGCGGGTGCGGTCCATGCCGCGGCGGGTCACGCCGGTCACCCGGCTGCGATAGCGGATGTCCGCGGCGAGCAGCTCGGCGAGGGGTGCGAGATACTCGTCGACGAGTTCGGTGCCGTAGGGAGCGCGATCGGGGTTGCTCAGCGTCCAGCCCGTGGCCGCGAGCATCCGCTCGGCCGCGGGGGCGACGAGGTAGCGCCACGGGGAGAAGAGGCGTGTGTGCCCCCACTGCCGCACGGCGGTGGCCGAGTGCTCGCCCGCTTCGAAGACGACCGTGGGCACACCGCGTTCCGACAGTTCTGCTGCGGCGGCGAGCCCGACAGGCCCGGCGCCGATGACGGCGACGGGCAGGTGCGCGAGGGCGTCGCGCACCGGAAGAGCGGGCATCGCGAGGTCGGTGACCGTCACGAGGTCGCGGTTGCGGCCGTGCCCGCGAGCGGCTCGACACCCATCTCTTCGAGCAGCCCACGCACGAGCACCTCGATGTCGTCGCGCACGACGCGCACTCCGTCGAGCGGAAGCCCGGCGGGGTCGGTGAGCGACCAGTCGAGGTAGCGCTTGCCGGGATAGACGGGGCACGCGTCTCCGCAGCCCATCGTGATGACCACGTCGGCGGCCTGCACGACGTCGTCGGTGAGCGGCTTCGGAAAGGCCTGCTCGATGTCGAGACCGATCTCGGTCATGACCTCGACCACTTCGGCGTGCAGAGAGCTCGCGGGCATCGACCCGGCCGAGCGCACGACGACCTGGCCACCCGACAGGTGTTCCGCGAGAACGGCGGCCATCTGCGAGCGACCGGCGTTCTGCTCGCACACGAAGAGCACCTGCGGGCGGTCTTTCGGCGTCGCTCCCGTCGCGGTGGCGAGCGCCTCGAGGCGATCGGCCGCGAACCGCTTCGTGTTGGCGATCAGGTGGGCCTTGACGGTCGAGGTGCGCAGGAGGGCCGTGTACGACTCGAGCACGTAGCGCTCGACGGTCTCGGCGGCGAAGACACCCCGATAGCGTTCGGCGAGCGCGAGGGCCTCACGCTTGAGGGAGTCTTCGGGGTAGACGAGCCCCGGCAGACCGGGCAGGTCGCTGAACTCGCTCACGGCTGGGCGACCGGAACGTTCAGTTCGGCGAGGAGCGCCTCGATGCGGCGCTTGATGTCGTCGCGGATGGGACGGACCGCCTCGATGCCCTGCCCGGCGGGGTCTTCGAGCTCCCAGTCTTCGTAGCGCTTGCCCGGGAAGATCGGGCACGTGTCGCCGCACCCCATGGTGATGACGACATCCGAGTCTTTGACGGCCTCGGTCGTGAGGATCTTGGGCGTGTTGCCCTCGATGTCGATGCCCTCTTCGCGCATCGCCTCGACGGCGACCGGGTTGATCTGGTCTTTGGGCTCGGACCCGGCGGACAGCACCTCGACCTGTCCCCCCGAGAGTGCCGCCATGTATCCGGCGGCCATCTGCGAGCGCCCGGCGTTGTGCACGCAGACGAAAAGGACGGTGGGGCGTTCGGTCATCACAGTGCTGTCTGTCATCGCAGTGCTTTCGTTCGGGGCGGTCGGCGCGGGTCGCGTGGTCGATCAGCGGTGTGGTCGATCAGCTGCGGGGCCGTTCACGGGTCATCGATGGATGTCGATGCCCTCAGTATGCTCGCATCCATCGATGTTTGTCGATCCCGTGCGATCATGTTCAGATGACGTTCATCGACCTTCTCCCCGTGCGCGATGTGACCGCGGGGTGCACGCCGCTCACGGCCGAGCCGATGAGCGCGGAGAGCGCCGAGAAGCTCGCGCGCACGCTCAAGGCGGTCGCCGACCCCTCGCGCTTGCGCATCATCTCGATGGTCGCCGCGGGCGACGGAGCCGAAGCGTGCGTGTGCGACCTCACCGAACCCCTCGGGCTCGGGCAGCCGACCGTCTCGCACCACCTCAAGATCCTCGTCGACGCCGGTCTCGTCACGCGCGAGAAGCGCGGCACGTGGGCGTACTACCGCATCGTGCCGGGCGCCCTCGAGTCGATCGCGCAGTTGCTCGTCTCGCGCTAGCGCGGCTGCTCGTCTCGCGCTAGCGCGGCTGCTCGTCTCGCGCTAGCGCGGCTGGCCCCGAGTTTCGACAGACCCTCGCGCGAGCTAGTCGCGGTCTTTGGGCGGCGTGCGTGGCCTCGGCGGAACGGTGTCAGTGAGCCGGATCATCCGGCGGAATGTGTAGACCGAGCCAACGATGGCGGCGATCGGCGATGCGAAGAGCATCCACGCGTGGTCCCAGGCGAACACGAGATTGAATACATGCAGCGCGAACGCCACGACGATCACGCCGAAGACGACCCAGAACGACACGGGCTGCTGACGGAGACGAGACACCCGGCAATCTTGGCCCGATCCGGCTCCCAGCGCGACCCCGGCGGCGATCGCGGTTGTCTGCGCGCCGATTCTTCTAGCGCGCCGATTCTTCTAGGCTCGAGGCACACCCGACGCGAACAGGATGACTCCCCCCATGACGACTTGGCTTATCACCGGCTCTTCGACGGGCCTCGGCCACGCTCTCGCCTCGGCCGTTCTCGCGAGCGGCGACAATGCCGTCATCACCGCGCGCGACGTGTCGAAGCTCGACGACCTCGCGGCGCAGTACCCGTCGACCGCTCTCGCGTTGACGCTCGACGTCACCGACCCCGTGCAGGTGTGGGCGGCCGTCGACGAGGGAACCGACCACTTCGGCGCCATCGACGTGCTCGTCAACAACGCCGGATACGGCTACCGCGCGGCGGTCGAAGAGGGGGCCGACGCCGACGTCGACGCGCTCTTCGCGACCCACTTCGCCGGAACCGTCTCGACGATCAAGGCCGTGCTGCCCCAGATGCGCGAGCGTCGTTCGGGCACGATCGTCAACCTGTCGTCGATCGGCGCCCACATCAACCCTGCGGGCTCGGGCTATTACGCCGCCGTGAAGGCCGCCATCGAGAGCCTCACCGGGTCGCTGCGCAAAGAGCTCGAGCCTCTCGGCATCACCGCGATGACGGTGGCGCCCGGCGGTTTCCGCACCGACTTCAGCGGTCGCTCGCTCACCCAGGCTGAAACCCCCATCGCCGACTACGCCGACACCGCCGGCAAGCGCCGCAAAGAGAACGACCCGACCCACGGCACCCAGCCCGGCGACCCCGACAAGGCTGCGGCGGCGATCATCGCCGCGGTGGCTGCACCGGATGCCCCCGAGCTGCTGATGCTCGGATCAGACGCGGTCGGCACCCTGCGCGACATCCTCGAGGCACAGCTCGCGTCGCTCGCGAAGTGGGAGCACCTGAGCGTCAGCACCGACTTCGACTCGTGAGCAGAGACCGCCGATGACCGTCGACGAGAAGCCCCCGGGCCGCATCGCCCACCTGCGCGACCGATTCCTCGAGGAAAACCGGGTCGAGCCGGTGGAGGTGCGGCGGCGCCTCTACGTCATCTCGGCGACGCTCATAGCGGTCGGACTCGTCGCCTTCGTCTACATCCTGATCGATGTGCTCACGGGCGACCGACTCGTCGGAATCGACCGCCCGGTCGAGCAGTGGGTGCGGGCACGTCGCTCCGATGAGGCGACCACCGTGATGACCATGCTCTCACTCATCTTCGGGCCGCTCATCTTTCCGTTCGCCGCGCCGATCATCGTCGTGGTGTGGTGCATCAGCACGAGGCACCTATGGCGTCCGCTGCTGCTCACCGTGGGAACCGCGGCGGGAATCGTCGGCGTCCGCCTCATCGCCGAAACCGTCGGGCGTGATCGTCCCCCCGTCGATCGCATGCTGCTGAGCCCCGACATGTCGGAGTCGTTTCCGTCGGGTCACGTGATCGGTTCGGCGACATTCATCCTGCTCATCGCCTACCTGGTGTTCTCACGGCGCAAGAGCCCGCGAAGCGCGGTGCTGTCGTTCACTCTTGCGTCGCTGCTGGTCGCGGCGACCGCGGTCAGCCGCATCTACCTCGGCTATCACTGGGCGACGGACACGATGGGGTCGGTCGCCCTCGCGCTTGTGATCCTCGGTGTCGTCATCGCGGTGGACACGAAGCGCACGGTCGTGACGCCCGCAGAGGTGGATGCGCGCGGCTAGCGTCGCTCGACGACGCCCCGAACGAACGCGGCCTGCCCCGCGTGCTGGAGGTCGTCGGAGATCACGCTGACCAGTCGCATCGAGAGGGTCACGGGTGGACTCCAGTTCGTGTCGACGACGCGAGCGAGATCGTCGTCGGCGAGGGTGCCGACGTAGTCGATCGTGCGGTCGCAGACCGCGTCGTGGTAGGCGATCAGTTGCTCGGCGGAGATACCAGCCACGGCTGCGACCTCTGCCTCCGACTGTCCGTAGCCGATGTCTGATGCGTCGAAGGGCAGACCGAAATCGTCGGCGAAGCCCTGCGACGTCCACAGCTGGTCCGCACCCATGACGTCAGCCACGTGGTCGTCTTGCACGCGAGTGAGGTGCCAGATGAGCCAGGCGATCGTGTTCGCTTCGTCGTCGACGCGGTAGGTCAGTCGATCGGCGGTGAGGCCGTCGGTCACCGCGTGCACGGTGTCGCGGACGCGTTCGAAAGCGTCGGTGAGGATGATGTTCGCGGATGTCATGGGTCCACCCTCCACCCGTTGATCGGCAATCGCCAATCGCGCTCTCGACGGCGTCGCCCACTTCGCGAGTGGCGCACCCGCGAGAGTGCATCAGTCCCAGTCGAGGTACTCCTCGATGATCATCGCCGTCTCGATGGGATGCGACATCGGGAACAGGTGATCTGCACCGTCGAGGGTCGTGACGCTCGTGCGCTCGGGGGCCGCGGAGCGCAGCACCTCTCCGTTCGACGGCGGCGTACTCTCATCCGCAGCACCTTGAACGATGAGCACGGGCATCACCGGGGGCAGCTCGATCGGGTGCTCTTCGACCCGGAGCAGAACCAATCCGTTCACGCGGTCGGCGTGCTGTGCGGCGACGATTCTCGCCACGGTGCCGCCGGACCCGTATCCGCCGACCCACGTGTGATCGAGGCCGAGGTGATCGATCACGGCGAGCGCGTCGTGCGCTCGCTCGTCGAGCGTCACATCAGAGGAGGCTCCATCGCGGGGTCCGATCCTCACGACGCGGAAGCCGGCCTCGGCCTCCAGGTAGTGGGTGACGGCGCCCAAACCGTCTGAGCTGAGCGGAAGACTCGACACCAGCACGAGTGCGATGGGGCCATCACCCTCCTCGATGAAGGGAACGGCTCGGCCGTCCGGCTCGAAAATCTGCTGCTGCGTCACTGTCTCTGCTCCCGTGTCGTCGGTCGTGGGCGAATGCCTAGTTGTTGAAGCGGAACTCCACCACGTCGCCATCCTGCATGACGTACTCCTTGCCCTCGATGCGGGCCTTGCCCGCGGAGCGCGCCTCGGCGATCGAACCGGTCTCGACGAGGTCATCGAAGCCGATGATCTCCGCCTTGATGAAGCCCTTCTCGAAGTCGGTGTGGATGACGCCGGCGGCCTGCGGGGCTTTCGCGCCCTTCGGGATCGTCCAGGCTCGGGTCTCCTTCGGCCCTGCCGTGAGGTAGGTCTGAAGGCCGAGCGTGTCGAAACCGATGCGCGCGAGCTGACTCAGACCGCTCTCGGTCTGACCGGTGCTCTCGAGCAGCTCCGCGGCATCCGCCTCATCGAGGTCGATGAGCTCGGACTCGAGTTTGGCGTCGAGGAAGATCGCGTGCGCGGGCACCACGAGGGCGGCGAGCGCGTCGAGTTTGCTCTGGTCGCCGAGCACCGCCTCGTCGACGTTGAAGACGTAGATGAACGGCTTGACCGTGAGGAGGCCGAGTTCGCGGATCGGCTCGAGGTCGATCGTCGACGACGAGAGCGGCTTGCCGTCGTTGAGCCACGCGACAGCGGCCGCCGCGGTGTCGACCGTGGCCTGCGTGATCTTCTTACCGCGCAGGTCGCGGTCGTAGCGCGACTGCGCGTTCTCGAGGGTCTGCAGGTCGGCGAGGATCAGCTCGGTGTTGATCGTCTCCATGTCGCTCGCGGCATCCACGCGGCCGTCGACGTGGATGACGTCGGGGTCGTCGAACCCGCGCACCACCTGGGCGATGGCGTCGGCCTCGCGGATGTTGGCGAGGAACTTGTTGCCGAGCCCCTCCCCCTCGCTCGCGCCCTTCACGATGCCCGCGATGTCGACGAACGACACCGGCGCGGGCAGGATGCGCTCCGACGAGAAGATCTCGGCGAGCTTATTCAGGCGCGGGTCGGGGAGGTTCACCACGCCGACGTTCGGCTCGATCGTGGCGAACGGGTAGTTCGCCGCGAGAACCGCGTTCTTGGTCAGAGCGTTGAAGAGGGTGGACTTGCCCACATTGGGGAGTCCGACGATTGCGATAGTGAGAGCCACGGGAGTCAAGGGTACCGGGCGGCGGTCGGGCGGCGTCACGGTGCGGCGCGCGGGATGCGGGCTCCGCGCCGACTTGCCCCTACCGCCGCCCGAGAGTGCGCGGTTTCCGCGAGCGAATGTCGGATCCGACGTTCGCTCGCGGAAACCGCGCACAGTCGGGGGGGGTGGGCACGTCGGATAGCGTGGCGGCATGCTCAGGGAACAGTGGCTCGACCTCCTCAAGCGCCGCGGGTGGATCCTCTACACCGCCGTCGCCCTCGTGTGCCTCGTCAACTGCTTCGTGCTCGTGCGCGCTCTCAGCGAGGGCGCGGCGTCGGGCGTCACCATCCCCGCCCTCGTGTTCTCGGCGATCGCGGGCGTGTGCGCCGCGGCCGTCGGCATCGTGCTGTTCCGCGGGCGGCCGACCGACTGACCTCGTCTCGGGCGCCGGTCACCGCTGGCCGCTAGCCGCTGACCGCTGAGCCGAGCCCTCCGCTACACCCCGAGCCGCGCCCGCCAGCACACCGTGCGGTACGGCATCTCGAAGACCTCACGCCCCGCGAGATCCGGATGCGTGGCGAGCAGCCCTTCGACGCGGGACGTGACCGCAGCTCGTTGCTCGGGTTCCGCCGCGATGAACGTGCTGCGCGAGGCGACGAGGGCGAGCAGTGCGGCGCGGTCGAGCTCGTGCGTCCAGTCGACGACGACGTGGTCGGCCGGCTCGAAAGGCGGCGCGGGTCGCGGTGGTGTGTCGAGGAGACCGTTGGATCCGCCCTCCCCGATGATGCCGAGTAGCTCGGCGACCCAGCCGACGCGGTCGTCCCGCACGTTCCACACGAGCGCGAGGCTGCCGCCCGGGCGCAGCACGCGCGCGACCTCGGGCTCCGCTCGAACGGGGTCGACCCAGTGCCACGCTTGCGCGACGACGACGAGGTCGACGCTCGCATGCGCGAGGGGGATGCTCTCCGCCGACCCGGCGATCGCCCGCACCTCGGGCAGCGCGGCGGTCAGTTGCGCGAGCATGTTCGGTGCCGGATCGACGGCCACGACGTGCAGACCCCGCGAGACGAGTGCCCGGGTGAGTTTGCCTGTTCCGGCACCGAGGTCGAGGGCGTCGACCGTGTCTGCGGGTACGAGCCAGTCGACGACGGCATCCGGATACGACGGACGCGCCCGCTCGTAGACCTCGGCGGCGCGGTCGAACGATGTCGCGAGGGCGGGGTCGATCGGCGAATCGGTCACGCGGCCACTCTCGCACGCCGCCCGATGCGCGCCCCCACGTACGCAGTTTCCGCGAGGGTGTGCGGGATCCGGCGCACCCTCGCGGAAACTGCGTTCAGTGGGGGCGGGGTCGGCGGGGCGGTTTCTCGGCGGGGTCGGTGGGGCGTGAGAGGGTTCGGGGGTGCCACTGGATTTCACCGCGATCGACTTCGAGACCGCCAACAGCTCGCGAGCGTCGGCGTGCGCGGTCGGGCTCGTCAAGGTGCGCGGCGGCGTCGTGGTCGACAGGGCGGCCTGGTTCATCCGCCCTCCCGCGGGGCACGACAGCTTCAGCGAGTGGAACACGCGCGTTCACGGCATCGTCGAAGCGGATGTCGCCACCGCGCCCACCTGGGCCGAACAACTGCCCGACCTCATCGCGTTCGCTGCCGGCGACACCCTCGCGGCCCACAACGCGCGATTCGACATGGGCGTGATCGCGGGGGCGTGCCTCGCCACGTTCGAGAGGGTGCCCGAACTCGACTACCTGTGCAGCCTGCATGTAGCGCGCCGCACCTACAGCCTCGAGAGCTACCGGCTGCCGGTCGCCGCTCGCGCCGCCGGGTTCACGGGCTTCCGCCACCACGACGCCCTCGCCGACTCGGAGGCGTGCGCCGCGATCGTGATCCACGCGGCGTCGCGCCACGGTGCCGAGAGTCTCGACGACCTCGCCCGTGCGACCGGCACACGCCTCACGCCGCTCGTGCGGTCGGCAGCTACGCTGACTCGTCCGGCGCAGTCGGCGTAGCGCCACCGACACCCGGCTCGGCAGCCCGACCGGCGTCCGGCCCGACACCGCCACCGGCACCCGGCTCCACCAGATCCGCCTTGAACAACGCGTCCCGCCGCTGCGGCACCTGAACGCGGCGCACCTCTGCCGCCGCCGGGCGATCGCCGCTCACGCGGTAGAGCATCACGCGTCGGGCGCCGTGCGGGTCGGTCGCGTCGTCCCACGAGAGTCCGCGCGGGCTCACTGCGACCGCGAAGCGTTCCGCGAGCGCTTCGTCGTCGAAGCGCACCACCACGAGGTCGCCGTCACGTCGAGTGGGGCGCGGCGAGGTCATCCGCCCTTCGAACAGTTCGCCGTCGGGCGCGCGCACGATCGTCACGGCCCGAGAGAAGTCGAGCCCCGCGATCGTGCGACGCAGAGGCACGTCAGTTTTGCGGAAAACCGAGGTTGATCCCGCCGTGCGACGGGTCGAGCCAGCGACTCGTGATCGCCTTCTGCCGCGTGAAGAAGTGGATGGCGTCGGGACCGTAGGCCTTCGTGTCGCCGAACAGGGAGTCTTTCCAGCCGCCGAACGAGAAGTAGCCGACCGGCACGGGGATCGGCACGTTGATGCCGATCATTCCGACGTTGACCTCCCGCTGGAACCGCCGCGCGGCCCCGCCGTCGTTGGTGAAGATCGCGGTGCCGTTGCCGTAGCGGGAGGAGTTGATGAGAGCCACGCCCTCCTCGTATGTCGAAACCCGCACGACCGAGAGCACGGGGCCGAAGATCTCGTCGGTGTAGACCGCCGAGTCGGTCGGAACGCGGTCGATGAGGGTCGGTCCGAGCCAGAATCCGTCGTCGGCGCCGTCGACCTCGATGCCGCGCCCGTCGACGACGATCTCCGCGCCGTCGGTCTCGGCGACCTCGAGATATCCGGCGACCTTGTCGCGGTGCTCGCGGGTGATGAGGGGGCCCATGTCGCACCCGCGGGTGCCGTCGCCGACCGTGAGCGTCGACATCCGGCTCGCGATCTTCTCGACGAGGTCGTCGGCCACGGGTTCGACGGCCACGACGACGCTGATCGCCATGCACCTCTCCCCCGCCGACCCGAACCCGGCGTTCACCGCAGAGTCGGCCACGAGGTCGAGGTCGGCGTCGGGCAGCACGAGCATGTGGTTCTTCGCGCCGCCGAGAGCCTGCACCCGCTTGCCGTGCTTCGCCGCGGTCTCGTAGATGTACTTCGCGATCGGTGTCGACCCCACGAAGCTGATGGATGCCACGTCCGGGTGTTCGAGCAGCGCATCGACGGCCACCTTGTCGCCGTGCACGACGTTGAACACGCCGTCGGGAAGGCCCGCCTCTTTCCACAGCTCGGCCATCCAGATCGCGGCCGACGGGTCTTTCTCGCTCGGCTTGAGCACGACGGTGTTTCCCGCGGCGATCGCGATGGGGAAGAACCACAGCGGGACCATCGCCGGAAAGTTGAAGGGACTGATGATGCCGACGACACCGAGCGGCTGGCGGGTCGAGTAGACGTCGACGCCCGTCGACACGTTCTCGCTGTACTCGCCCTTGGCGAGGTGCGGGATGCCCGTCGCGAACTCGACGACCTCGAGGCCGCGGGCGATCTCGCCGAGGGCGTCGGCCGTGACCTTGCCGTGCTCGTTGGTGAGGATCGCGGCGACCTCGTCTTTGCGCGCGTTGAGCAGCTCGCGGAAGGCGAAGAGCACCTGCTGTCGTTTGGCCCACGACGCCCCCGACCATTCGGCGAAAGCGGCGGTCGCGGCGGCGACGGCCGCATCCACGTCGCCCGACGTCGCGAGGCGCACGTCGCGAGACACGGCGCCCGTCGCGGGATTGAAAACCGGACTCGTGCGAGACGACTCGCCCGTGAACGCGCGGCCGGCTACCCAGTGATCGACAGTGTTCATGGCGCAATGCTATTGCGCCGAGCCGCCGATGGGCGGTGATCCGCGTCGACCCGCGCGGTGTCGCGAGCGTGTCGGAGGCCGCTGCGACACTGACGCCATGGATGTTCTCATTCCCCTGCTCCTCGGCACGCTCCTCGGTCTCGCGAGCGGGGTCGTTCTCGGCACCTGGTTCGCGGCCCGACGCGGCCGCACGTCGGCGCCCCTCGTGGACGCCGCGGTCGCGGAGGCCAGGCACGACGCCGAGCTCGCGCGGGTGCAGGCGCACGCCGACGCCGAGAGGTTGGAGATCGCCGCCCGGCTCGCGGGCGCCGAAGCCACCGTCGTCGCTCTGCGCGAGCAGGTCGGGGAGCACGCGGACCGCTACCGCGACCTCGTCGACGCCCACGAGGCCGAGCGCCTCGCCGCGGAGGCGCGTCGCCGCGACGAGAGCACCGTGCTGCAAGCGCTCACACCCGTGCAGGAGACGCTCCGCGCGATGCAGTTGAAGGTCGCCGACCTCGAAACCCAGCGCAGCGCGCAACACGGCGAACTCAGCGAGCGCCTGCGCACGGCGGCCGCCGCCGAAGAGCGCTTGCGGTCGACGACCGACTCGCTCGCCTCCGCCCTGCGCAACAACAGCGTGCGCGGAGTGTGGGGCGAAACCCAGTTGCGCAGCGTCGTCGAATCCGCGGGTCTGCTCGAACGCGTCGACTTCGACGTGCAATCGAGCATCAGCTCGGATGCCGGCGCCGGGCGCCCCGACATGGTCGTTCGCCTCCCCGGGGGCAAGAGCATCGCCGTCGACGCCAAGGTGCCGTTCACCGCCTACCTCGAGGCGAGCGCCATCGCTCCGACGGCTCCCCCGGCCGAGCTCGCGCGGCGCGACGCGCTGCTCAAGCAGCACGTGAAGGCCGTGCGCGACCACATCACGACCCTCGGCAGCCGGGCCTATTGGCAAGGGCTCGATGCGAGCCCCGAGATGGTGATCGCATTCATCCCCAACGAGTCGCTCGTGTCGTCGGCGCTCGAAGCCGACCCGACGATCATGGAGTTCGCCTTCAGCAAGCGCGTGGCGCTGTCGTCACCCGTGACCCTGTGGTCTGTGCTCAAGACCGTGGCGTTCAGCTGGCAGCAAGACCTCGTGACCCGGGAGGCGAAGGAGTTCTTCGACGTGAGCCGCGAGCTCTACGGTCGCCTCGCGACGATGGCGGGGCACCTCGACAAGCTCGGGCGATCGCTCACGTCGTCGGTGACCGACTACAACAAGTTCGTCGGATCGCTCGAGCGGCAGGTTCTGCCGTCGGCGCGGAGGCTCTCGAGCCTCGACGAGTCGAAGATCGTGAGGGCTCCGAGCGAGATCGAGGTCGCCCCGCGAGCCCTCGCGGCGTTCGAGCTCACCGCCGAGCTCGACGAGATCGACGATCCGCGAGCCGACCGTCCGGACGCGGTCGAGGTCACCCCTGCGGACGGTTCACGTTCCGCGTAGGTCGGCTCGCCGTTGTGCAGGAGTTCCTGTCGAGCCAGCAGCTGCAGCAGGAATTCTTGCGGGTCTCGAACGCAGAACTCCTGCGCGTTCAGCGGTCGGCGCCGTCGAGCCACTTCTCGGCGAGGTGGTCGGCGACAACGCGGCGCACCGTTCCCGAGCGCCCGCGCAACACAATGCTCTCGGTGCGGATGATCGGACCCTTGCGCCGCACGCCGTCGACGAGCCCGCCGTCGGTGACTCCCGTCGCGACGAAATAGGTGTTGTCGCTGCTGACGAGCTCGTCGGCCTCGTAGACGTAGTCGAACTTGAGTCCGGCGTCGAGCCCGCGCTGCCGCTCGTCGTCGGTGGACGGCAGCAGTCGCCCCTGGATGAGCCCGCCGAGCGCTTTGATGGCGCACGCGCTCGCCACCCCCTCGGGGCTTCCCCCCACGCCGACGCACATGTCGATGCGCGTCTCGTAGCGGGCCGCGTTGATTCCCCCCGCGACATCTCCGTCGAGCATGAGTCTCGTGCCCGCGCCCGCCTCGCGGATGTCGTCGATGAGCTGCGCGTGCCGCGGACGGTCGAGCACCGCCACCTGCATCTCCTCGATCGCTTTGCCCTTCGCTTTGGCGAGCGCCCGCAGATTCTCGCCGATGGGCTTGCGGATGTCGACGACCCCGACCGCTTCGGGGCCCGCCACGATCTTGTCCATGTAGAAGACCGTGGATGCGTCGAGCATGCTGCCGCGGTCGGCGACGGCGATCATCGAGATCGCGTTCTGTCGGCCCGCCGCGGTGAGCGACGTGCCGTCGATCGGATCGACGGCGATGTCGCACGCGGGGCCCCGCCCGTTGCCGACGTGCTCGCCGTTGTAGAGCATGGGCGCCTCGTCTTTCTCGCCCTCGCCGATGACGACGACGCCGTCGAAGTTGACGGTGCCGAGGAATTTGCGCATCGCGTCGACGGCGGCTTTGTCTGCGGCGTTCTTGTCACCGCGCCCGATGAAGGGAACGGCACGGATCGCGGCGGCCTCCGTCGCTCGCACGAGCTCCATCGCGAGGTTGCGGTCGGGGTGCAGATAGAGGGTTCCGGTGTGGGCATCCATGCGAGCCTCCAGGGCGTCTGACGATCGGGGGTGCGTCGGCCGACCGGCGCGCTGACCGTGAGGCCAGCCTACCGACGCCCGGTCGCGGGGTTGAGGGGTCGTACTGATTCACGGTCGTGCGGACCCGGCGATTCGGCGATCGGGGTTCGGTGGTCGGGGGCTCAGGCGCTCGGGGCGATCACGCGGATGACCGCGGAATCGTCTTCGGCGGCGAGTCCCGCCGCCTGCCCCACGAGGAAGAGCTGCTCGGCGGCCGCGGCGACGGGGGTCGCGAGGCCGGCGGCACGAGCGGCGGTCGTGACGATGCCGAGGTCTTTCACGAAGATGTCGAGCCTGCTGAGCACCTCGGCACCGTCGTCGTCGTAGGCCTCGAGCATGCGCGGCCCGCGATTGGCGAGCATGAACGAGCCCGCGGCGCCCGCCGAGAGGGTCGCGAGGGTGCTTTCGGGGTCGAGGCCGAGCGATCGCGCGAGCGCGAGCGCTTCGGCTCCCGCGGCGATGTGCACACCGCAGAGCAACTGGTTGACCGTCTTGAACGCCTGGCCGTCGCCCGGTTTGTCGCCGATCACGCTGAGCGTCGACGCGAGGAGCTCGAGCACCGGCGCGGCCTTCTCCCGCGCGGCGGGCTCCGCCCCCACGACGATGAGCAGGTCGCCGTCGCCCGCGCGCACCGGGCCGCCGCTGAGCGGCGCGTCGACGAGCGCGACACCGTGGTCGGAGAGCCGCGCCGCGGCGGAGGTGACGTCGGCGATACCGACGGTGCTCGTCATGATGACGACCGATCCTGCTGTGAGAGACGCGGCGATGCCGCTGTCTCCGAAGAGCACGTCGTCGAGCTGCGCGCCGTTGCGCACCGCGAGGAGCACGGCGTCGACACCCGTCACGGCGTCTCTCGCCGAGGTGAACGGCACGATGCCCGCCGAGGTCGCGAGCGTCACGCGAGCGGGGTCGATGTCGAACCCGTTGACGGTGAGGGAGGTGCGCAGCCGGGTGGCCATCGGGAGCCCCATGGCCCCGAGGCCGAGCACCGCGACCGAATAGTCGGGCGTGACGGCAGAGGATGCGATGGGGTCTGCGGAGGGGGTGGGAGTCGTCATCGTTCTCTTCTTTCGGAGGATGGGTGGCTGAGGTGTCTAGGCCGTCACGGGGTGCGCGAGGGTCTCGACGACGCGCGCGAGGGAGTCGTCGTCGCCGACGTTGCCGGCGAACACGATGTAGGGGATGCCCGCCGCCGGACCGTCGACCGGCTGCCAGAGCGACACGATCCCCGGGAGCATCGGCCCGCGCACGATCGCGTGCCGGATGCCGAGGCCGTGCGCGGCGACGTCACTCGAGGTGATGCCGCCCTTCGCGATCACGAAGCGGGGTGGGTGGGCGCGGAGCACGAGTTGCACGACGCGCACGACCGCAGCGGAGACACGGCGCGAGATGTCGAGGCTCGCGGCCGCGTCATCGGCCGTCTGCAGCAGTCGGCTCGTGTGGATGACGACGTCTCCCGTCGCGAGAGCGTCGATCGCGGCCGCGGCGACGTCGGCGACGTGGCCGTCGGACCGCGCGGTGTCGAGGATGTCGGCGATGTCGAGTTCGAGGGTCGCCGCGAGGGTGCGCTCACGCGTGAGCGCCGCGAGCTGCCTCGTCGTGACACCGACGTGGGATCCCACGACGATGAGCCCACCCCGCGCCTCCGAACCGTCGGTGCCGTACACCTCGCGAGCGGTGAGCGGCGCGTGCTCGTCGGCTCCGATGCGCGCCCGCACGAACGGCGGTCCGACGCGGTAGAGGAAGGTCTTGCCCGTGGCCTCGGCGGCGGCGAGCCCGAGTGCCAGGGCCCGCAGGTCGTTCTCGTCGACCGCGTCAGCCACGATCGGGGTCGCTCCCGTGACGCCCGAGAGCGCGTCGACGATCGCCGTCGTGCCGCCGCGGATGACACCGAGGTCGAGGGTCACGACCGACGACGCCGGCACCCGTCCGCCCGTCTTCTCTTCGACGTAGCGGCGCAGATCGGAGTTCGCGAAGCCGAAGGTCGCGTCGCGCGCGAACTCGGTGTCGGCGACCGGCGTGAGCTCGGCTCCCGTGCGCATGTAGTGCACTCCGCCGATCGTGACGCGCCCGGCATCCGGAAACGCCGGCACGATCACGACGCCGTCGACGGGTTGTCGCCCCGCCGCTTCGAGGGTTTCGGCGATGACGTCGGTTTCGAGGGGGAAGTGGCCGCGCAGGGTCGAGTCGCTCCGACTGACGAAGGCGAGGGTCACCCCGACCTCGCTCGCCGCGGCGAGGGCGTTCTGCACGACCTCACGGTTGCGCTCGGCGGCGGTGTGCGGGTCGAGGCTGCGCGTGTTCGTGAGCACGTAGACGGCGCGGGAGCCCTGTTCGAGCCCCCAGCGGAGGTCGGTCTGCTCCCAGGAGGTGAGCACGGGGAGGTCGGACACCGATTGGGTTCCGGTCGGGTCGTCGTCGAGCACGATGAGCACGGGTGTGGCTGCATTGACGGTGCTCGCGACGTCTGCCGCCGAGACGGGTGTCGCGTCGGGGTAGTCGCTGAGGAGGGCGTGAGCGTCGATGCGAATACTCCTTCGTAATCAGATGTCAGACATCATACGTCTGGCTCCTCTTCGAGGGTAGCCCCGCATCGACGAGCCGGCCCGTCGGTCAGATCTCGCCGAGCACGAACCTCTCGAGGTCGTTCGCCGTCTGCGTCATGTGCGAGTCCATCGCGAGCCTGCTGCGCTCGGCGTCGCCCGACCGGACGGCGTCGACGATCGCCGCGTGCTCGGCGATGGCGTTGACCCGGATCTGCTCCACCGCCGACGTCTGCTCACGCTTCGCCCGCATGACCCGGCCGAGGGGCTCGAAGAGCACGCCGACGAAGACGTTGCCCGCGGCGTGGAGGATCACGTCGTGGAACGCGATGTCCGCTTCGACGAACTCGTCGAGGTCGGCCGAGTCGTGGGCGGATCGCATGCGGTCGAGCTGGCTCTCGAGCGACGCGACATCCGCCTCGGTGCGTCTCGTGGCCGCGAGGGCGGCAGCACCCGTCTCGATCATCCGGCGCACCTCCACGAGTTGCAGGGAGGATGCCGCGGCGTCCGCCCCCTGCGTCGTCGCCCGCAGCACGGGGCCGAGATCCGTCCACGCTGTCACCGGGTTCACGAAGGTGCCGCGCCCGGGCAGCACGCGTACGACGTTCTGGGCCTGCAGGGTCTTGAGGGCTTCGCGCACCGTCACGCGGCTGACGTCGTACTGCTCGCCGATCTCGGCTTCGCTCGGCAGGGCCAGCCCCGCCGCGAACTCCCCCGCGACGACCGCGTCGAGGATGCCGTCGGCGACCGTGCTCGCGAGAGACTTGCGCGCCATCGTCGACTCCTTCTGCCACTCCGAGCCGACCGGCCCCGTCGTCAGCTTATGCGGCGTCGCTAGACTCTCTCCGACGTCCGCCCGCATAAGGAGAGAACATGCCAGTCGCAACCCCCGAGCAGTACGCCGAGATGCTCGACAAGGCAAAGACCGGTGGTTTTGCCTACCCCGCCATCAACGTGTCGTCGTCGTCGACCATCAACTCCGTGCTCCAGGGGCTCACCGAGGCCGGATCCGACGGCATCATCCAGGTCACGACCGGTGGCGCCGACTACTTCGCGGGCCAGAGCGTGAAGAACCGCGCATCCGGCGCTCTCGCCTTCGCGGCGTTCGCGACCGAGGTCGCCAAGAACTACCCGGTCACCGTCGCCCTGCACACCGACCACTGCCCGAAAGACGCCCTCGACGGCTTCGTCCTGCCCCTCATCGAGGCCTCCGAGGCCGAGGTGCGCGCCGGCCGCAACCCGATCTTCCAGTCGCACATGTGGGACGGCTCGGCTGTTCCGCTCGACGAGAACCTCGAGATCGCGAAGACCCTCCTCCCCCGCATGAAGGCGATCAACGCCGTGCTCGAGGTTGAGATCGGTGTCGTCGGCGGCGAAGAAGACGGCGTCAGCCACGACATCAACGACTCGCTCTACACGACCCTCGACGACGTCATCGCGACCGTCGAAGCGCTCGGTCTCGGCGACGAGGGCCGCTACATCGCCGCCCTCACCTTCGGCAACGTTCACGGCGTCTACAAGCCGGGCAACGTCAAGCTGCGCCCCGAACTGCTCGGCGAGATCCAGGCGGGCATCGCCGAGAAGTACGGCACGGGCGTCAAGCCGCTCGATCTCGTCTTCCACGGCGGTTCGGGCTCGACCGACGAGGAGATCGCCACGGCGGTCGCCAACGGTGTCATCAAGATGAACATCGACACCGACACGCAATACGCCTACAGCCGGTCGATCGCCGACACCGTGCTCAAGAACTACGAGGGCTTCCTCAAGGTCGACGGCGAAGTGGGGAACAAGAAGATCTACGACCCGCGCTCGTGGGGCAAGATCGCCGAGACGGCCATGGCCGCTCGCGTCGTCGACGCCACGCGCCAGCTCGGCTCGGCCGGTCACTCGAACGGCTGATCACGTGACGACGAAGCCCCCGCAGCGATCGCTGCGGGGGCTTCGTCGTCGTGTCGTGCGTCGGGGCGGGGCGGTGCCGTCGCGGCTCCGTGCCTACGTGCCCTGAGTGCCGGCGTATTCGGCGAAGGCCGGGTCGCCGAGGAGCACGGACGCGAGCACGATGAACGCGATGACCCCCGCGATCACTCCGGCCGTGAGCGGCACGTAGAACGCGATCCGGCGAGCACGCAGGAGGGTGATGGTGATCGTCGCGGTGATGGCGAAGAGCACGATGTTGATGATCGAGAGCGTTCGCCCGGCCGTCGTGGCTGCGGCATCCGCGGTGAAGTCCCCCATGCCCTGCATCTCGAAGACGTCGTCGAACACGGCGGGGAGATTGGCGTTCTGGATCATCCCGCTCACGACGGTCCACAGTCCGAGCGAGAGCAGCACGACGCTCAGCACGAGATCCCACCGTCGCCGCGGCCGGGTTCCGTCGAGTGCGGCGCCGTCACGATCGGACGGCGACGATGCCGGAGTGCGCGGCTCCGGTGTCTGCCGAGCCCGCGGCTCGACGGGCGCCGTCGGGGCGACAGCGGCCTGCTGTTCGGGAGCCGGATGCTCGGGAGCTCGATGCTCGGCCGCGGGGGTGGCGCCGTGCGGCGCGAGGGCCGGGGACACGGGCGGGTGCGACCCCGCGATCGCGTGAGCCTGGTCTTGCGGAGTCGCGTATTCGCCGTACTGCGGGCGAGGACGTTCGTCGGTCATGAGCGCTGCCAATCCAGTTTTCGGGTGCGTCCACCGAGGCCGCGCGCATCGGGTTCGCCCGACGCGTCTTTGCGCAGTTCCTTGGGGAGCGAGAACATGAGGTCTTCCTCCGCCGTGACCACTTGACTCACGTCACCGTAGCCCGCGTCGGCGAGGTCGTCGAGAACCTCCTGCACGAGAACCTCGGGAACGGATGCCCCCGACGTCACGCCGATCGTCGACACGCCGTCGAGCCACTCCTGGCGGATCTCGCTCGCGTAGTCCACCCGGTAGGCGGCTTTCGCGCCGTTCTCGAGCGCGACATCCACGAGCCGCACGGTGTTCGAGCTGTTCGACGACCCGACGACGATCACGAGCTCGGCCTCCTCGGCGACCTTCTTGATCGCCACCTGCCGGTTCTGCGTGGCGTAGCAGATGTCGTCGCTCGGCGGGTTGTGCAGGTTGGGAAAGCGCTCGCGGAGCAAGCGCACCGTCTCCATCGTCTCGTCGACGCTGAGCGTGGTCTGGCTGAGCCAGACGAGGTTGTCGGGGTCGCGCACCTCGAGGGTCGCGACATCCTCGGGGCTGTTGATGAGTGTCGTGCGGTCGGGAGCGTGACCCATCGTTCCCTCGACCTCCTCGTGGCCCTCGTGGCCGATCAGGAGGATGTCGAAGTCGTCTCGCGCGAATCGCACGGCCTCGCGGTGCACCTTGGTCACGAGCGGGCACGTCGCGTCGATCGCGTCGAGCCGGCGATCGGCGGCCCCCTGCACGACGGCCGGTGAGACGCCGTGGGCCGAGAAGACGATGTGCGACCCCTCGGGAACCTCGCCGACCTCGTCGACGAAGATCGCGCCCTTCTTCTCGAGGGTCGACACGACGTGGATGTTGTGCACGATCTGCTTGCGCACGTAGACGGGAGCGCCGAACCGGTCGAGCGCTTTCTCGACCGCGATGACGGCGCGATCCACCCCTGCACAGTAGCCACGGGGGGCCGCGAGCACGACCCGCTTGGGAGCGGGGGCGGGGTTATCCTTTAGCCTGTTGCGAGCTGCGGGAACGCGCGGCATCCCGATCTCGATCGGCGGGGCGGTCAGAGCGCCGTTGGTGATGTTTGACACGGTTCGATTCTACGCGGGGGTCGCTGCGCGCTCGCGGAGAGCGAACCGCGACCGGGCATCACACACCCTCCGCACCCAAGGAGCACCATGACGATCGACCCCGGACCCGCCTCGGTCGACGCGCCGTGGCCCGTCGCGGTGCTGTCGACCAAGATCAAGGGGTGGATCGATCGCCTCGGGTCGGTGTGGGTCGAGGGCGAGATCACGCAGTGGGGCGGTTCGGGCGGCAACGTCTACGGCAAGCTCAAAGACCTCGACGTCGACGCGACCGTGGGGTTCACGATCTGGTCGTCGGTCAAAGCCAAGCTCCCCGCCGACCTCAAGCAGGGCGACCGCGTCGTCGCCCTCGTTAAACCCAACTACTGGGTCAAGGGCGGCACGCTCACGATGCAGGTCTTCGAGATGCGCCACGTGGGCCTCGGCGACCTGCTCGAGCGCCTCGAACGATTGCGTCAGACCCTCGCCTCCGAGGGTCTCTTCGACCCTCGACGCAAGAAACCGCTCCCCTTTCTTCCTGGCCGCATCGGTCTCGTGACCGGCAAGGACTCCGATGCCGAGAAAGATGTCGTCCGCAACGCCCAGTTGCGCTGGCCGTCGGTCGAGTTCCGCGTCGTGCACTCCGCGGTGCAGGGTGAGCGCGCCGCATCCGAGGTCACCGCGGCCATCCGCACTCTCGACGCCGACGAGACGGTCGACGTCATCATCGTCGCGCGCGGGGGCGGGGACTTCCAGAACCTCCTCGTGTTCAGCGACGAGACCCTCGTGCGCACGGCCGCCGCGTGCACGACCCCGCTCGTGAGTGCGATCGGTCACGAGGCCGACCGCCCTCTGCTCGACGAGGTCGCCGACCTGCGCGCCTCGACACCGACGGATGCCGCGAAACGCGTGGTTCCCGACGTCGCCGACGAGGCCAACCGGGTGCAGCAGTTGCGCGCGCGCATCGGGATGCGCATGACGAGCATGATCGGTCGTGAGATCGACAGGGTAGAGCAGGTGCGATCGCGCCCCGTCATGGCGAACCCCGTGTGGCTCGTCGACTCGCGAGCCGAAGAACTCTCGCGCTACGTCGGTCGCAGCACCGAGCTCGTCGAGCAGCGCATCGCCCGCGCTCTCGACGGTGTCTCCGCTCTCACCGCGCACCTGCGATCGCTCTCCCCGCAGCGCACCCTCGACCGCGGCTACTCGATCGCCCTCACGGGGGCGGGGCACATCGTGCGCGACGCGAGCGAGGTGCGTGAGGGCGATCCGCTCCTCCTCACCCTCTCCCGGGGCGCCGTCGAAGCCGCGGTCACGGCCGTGCAGCCCGCACCGGACGCGCCTCGATAGACTCCCCCCGTGGCTGAAACTCCCTCCTCCGACGTCGCCGACCTCACCTACGAGCAGGCCCGCGATGAACTCGTGGCCGTCGTGACCGAGCTCGAGCAGGGATCAGCGACCCTCGAGCAGTCACTCGCCCTCTGGGAACGCGGCGAGGCCCTCGCCACGCGATGCGAGCAGTGGCTCATCGGGGCCAAAGCCAGACTCGACGCCGCGCGCTCGACCGTCGCCGAGTAGTCGATGGCCAAGACCCCCCGCGTCGTCGCCGAACTGGGCCGACCCGAGACCCCCGAAGAGACGGCTGCGCGCAAAGCGGAGAACTCGCGCAAACACCGCGCCAATCAGACCGTCATCAACCTCGTGCTCGCCCTCGCCGCTTCGCTCGCGATCGTGCTCTTGCTCGTGCTCGTCGTCGTGCGCCCCGACCTCCCCGCCCGCGAGCCGGTCGACTACGGCGCGATCGCCGAACAGGCCCAACCAGCCGTCGACGAGCCGCTCGCCGACCCTGATCTCCCCGAGGGCTGGACCGCGAATTCGGCGACCATCGAGGCGACGCCCGACGTGACCGAGTGGTACATCGGCTTCATCACCCCGAGCACCGAGTTCATCGGGTTCCGCCAGGGCGTCGATGCCGACGCGACCTGGGTCTCCAATCAGGTCGACGACCGCAGCTCCACGGGCGAAGTTGAGCTCGGCGGCCTCGACTGGACCATCTTCGACTACCGCGAGCGGCGCGACGTCGGCAACCTCGCGTATTCCATGGTCGCGACATCCGGCGACAGCCGACTCGTGATCTATGGGAGCGCCGACGACACCGAGTTCGCGACCCTCGCGACGGCGCTCGCCGCCGACCTACCGACAGACGATGAGGAGGGCGACGCCCCGTGACCGACGACACCACGACCGAAGACACCACGACCGAAGACACGATGACCGGTGAGCACGAGGCGATCGTCGATCCCGTCGACCTGCCCGCGAAGGTGTGGCGCGAGATGCTGCGAGGCAACGAGCGGTTCGTCTCGGGCAACCCCCGCCACCCGCGGCAAGACGTCGAACGCCGCGAGGCGCTCGCGAGCGAGCAGCGACCGCGAGCCGCGCTCTTCGGGTGCAGCGACTCCCGGCTCGCCGCGGAGATCATCTTCGACAAGGGGATCGGCGACCTCTTCGTCGTGCGCAACGCCGGCCAGATCATCTCCGACAGCGTCGTGGGCTCGCTCGAATACGCCGTGGGTGTCTTGAAGGTTCCGCTCATCGTCGTGCTCGGCCACGATCGCTGCGGAGCAGTGCTCGCCGCGATCGACTCGCAAGGCAGCGAAGCCCCACCCCTGCCCCCGCACATCGACCATCTCATCTCGAAGATCGTTCCCGCGGTGCGTCGCGTCTCGGGGACTCCCGAGGGTGACGTCGACACGACGGCCGTCGACTCCCTCGAGGTCGGCAAGGAGCACTTGCGCAACACCATCGCCGAGCTGCTCGAGTCGTCGGAGTTGATCAGCGACGCGATCGCCGCCGGTACGCTGGCTGTCGTGGGGGCCAACTACCGGCTGCTCGAGGGGCGCGCGATCCCCGACACGACGGTCGGCTCCGTCGACCGAGGCTGACTCCGCGTCTAACGCTGGCCGTGACGCCGCATCCACTCCACCATCCCGCACCGCCGAGCGTGATCAGGCCCGGCACCGCACCGAACCGCAACGAACCGCATCGAAGAGAGAGCACAACGACGTGAGCGAAGCACCCGAGTTCCGTATCGAGCACGACACGATGGGCGAGGTGCGGGTTCCCGCCACCGCCCTCTACAGCGCTCAGACGCAGCGCGCCGTCGAGAACTTCCCGATCTCGGGCACGGGGCTCGAGTCCGCTCAGATCGTGGCCCTCGCCCGCATCAAGCGCGCCGCCGCCCTCGTCAACCGGGAGCTCGGAATCCTCGACGCCCCGATCGCCGACGCGATCGTCTCCGCGGCCGAGACCGTGATCGGGGGGCGACACCACGAGCACTTCCCCGTCGACACCTACCAGACCGGCAGCGGCACCTCCTCGAACATGAACATGAACGAGGTGCTCGCGACCCTCGCGACGACACACCTCGGTTCGACCGTGCACCCCAACGACCACGTCAATGCCTCGCAGTCGTCGAACGACGTCTTTCCGACGTCGGTGCACATCGCCGTGACGGGAGCGCTCCTGAGTGACCTCATCCCCGCGCTCGATCACCTCGCGACCGCGCTCGAGGCGAAGGCGGCTCTGTGGGTCGACGCCGTCAAGGCTGGCCGCACCCACCTCATGGACGCGACGCCCGTGACCCTCGGCCAGGAGTTCGCCGGATACGCGCGGCAGATCCGCCTCGGCATCGAGCGCGTGCAGAGCACGATCCCCCGCGTCGCCGAGGTCCCCCTCGGAGGCACGGCCGTGGGCACGGGCATCAACACTCCCGCGGGGTTCTCGGCGAAGGTCATCGCCGAGCTCGCCGACGACTCGGGACTGCCCATCACCGAGGCGCTTGACCACTTCGAAGCCCAGGGTGCGCGCGACGGCCTCGTCGAGGCATCCGGTGCGCTGCGCGTGATCGCTGTGAGCCTCACCAAGATCTGCAACGACCTGCGGTGGATGGGATCGGGCCCCAACACGGGACTCGGTGAGCTGCGCATCCCCGACCTGCAGCCGGGGTCGTCGATCATGCCGGGCAAGGTCAACCCGGTGGTTCCCGAAGCCGTGCTCATGGTCGCCGCGCGCGTGATCGGCAACGACGCGACGGTCGCGTGGGCCGGGGCATCCGGGTCGTTCGAGCTCAACGTCGCGATCCCCGTCATGGGAACCGCGCTGCTCGAGTCGGTGCGCTTGCTCTCGAACTCCACGCGGGTTCTCGCCGACAAGACCGTCGACGGACTCGAGGCCGACCTCGACCGCGCCCGCGCGCTCGCCGAGTCGTCGCCGTCGATCGTGACGCCGCTCAACCGCGCGATCGGCTACGAGGCTGCGGCCAAGGTCGCCAAGAACGCGGTGGCGAAGAGCATCACGGTGCGCGAGTCGGTCATCGACCTCGGTTTCGTCGAGCGCGGCGAGGTGACCCTCGAGCAGCTCGACAGTGCCCTCGACGTGCTGTCGATGACGCGCCCGCCCGCCGCGGGCTGACCCCCGGGCCGACATCGAGAAGGCCGATCAGGGCGAGCCGACGACCTCGATCGGTGTTCCGTCGAGCGACTGCAGCTCGCGATTGCCGAGAGGCGACGCGAGGTCGATGGGAATGAGGTATCCCCGCGACCGCTCGACGGACGGGTTCGAGTCGCAGTTCGAGACGTTGCCCTCGTTCGAGCCGTCGCCGGGGTCGGACTGACCGAAGAACGCACCGACCTGAACGGCCCCGTCGGCCCCGACCACCACGAGTTGCTGCGGGATGCACCGGTCGTCGCCGCGAACACGCACGACGAGGTCTGCGGTGTCGAGCGCGACGGTGCCGGGGATCGGCTCGACACCGATGAATCCCGGCTCGGTCGCTTGACCCGCGCTGCGGATCTTGCCCGCCTCGAACAGGTAGTCGGAGTTGGAGCCGGTGCGGTCGATCGACTGGAAACCGGTGATCGGCATCTCGACGAGGTCTTCCGGGGGCACGGCGATCGGCCGGAAGACGCGGTCGACGACGTAGGCGCGCGGTTGCATCCCCCACACCCTGTCGACGTCGGAGACAGCCCGATTGTCTTCTCGCGCGAAGTCGATCTGCCCCACCGCCGACGAGACGCCGACGGTCAGAAGGGCGAGCACCCCCACGAGCGACACGACGCGCGTGACCGAATAGGCCGCCGCGCCGGGCTCGGTGGCCCGAGGATCGCTCCTCGTCCACCCGACGAGGAGATACCACTGGCTGCGGGGTGACAGTGTTCCCCAGAGAAACAACACTCCGAGCAACCCTGCCGCCCAGATGAGGAGAGTGTTCACCCCTCGACTCTATGTCGTCTCCCTGACACCATCACCCCGCGAGGGGTCAGGCCAATTCGTTCGACTCGAGCATCTCGGTGACGAGAGCGGCGATGGCCGAACGCTCCGACCGCGTGAGGGTGATGTGGCCGAACAGCGAGTGACCCTTGAGGGTCTCGATGACCGAGGCGACCCCGTCGTGGCGACCGACCCTGAGGTTGTCGCGCTGGGCGACATCGTGCGTCAAGACGACCCGGGAGTTCTGTCCGATGCGGCTCAAGACGGTCAAGAGCACGTTGCGTTCGAGCGACTGGGCCTCGTCGACGATCACGAAGGCGTCGTGGAGCGAACGACCGCGGATGTGCGTGAGAGGAAGCACCTCGAGCAGCCCGCGCTCGATGACCTCGTCGAGCACGTTCGGCGAGACGACCGACCCGAGCGTGTCGAACACCGCTTGCGCCCACGGGTTCATCTTCTCCGCGGCATCGCCGGGGAGGAACCCGAGCTCCTGGCCCCCGACCGCGTAGAGCGGACGGAAGACCATGATCTTGCGGTGCTGCTGCTTCTCGAGCACCGCCTCGAGACCCGCGCACAGGGCGAGGGCCGACTTGCCGGTTCCCGCGCGGCCACCGAGCGACACGATCCCGATCTCCGGGTCGAGCAGCATGTCGATCGCGAGACGCTGCTCCGCCGATCGACCGTGCAATCCGAAGATGTCGCGGTCGCCGCGCACGAGGCGCATCTGCCCGCGGCCCGTGACGCGACCGAGGGCCGAGCCGCGATCGGAGTGGATGACGAGACCGGTGTTGACCGGGACATCCGCGACGAGCCGCGTGCTGATCTTCTCGTCTTCGTAGAGCTGGGCCATCTGCTCGGAGCTCAGGGTGATCTCGTCGGTGCCGACCCACCCGGAGTCGACGGCGAGTTCGGCGCGGTACTCCTCGGCCGCGAGACCGATCGATGCGGCCTTGACTCGAAGCGGCAGGTCTTTCGACACGACCGTGACCGCGAGCCCCTCGTTGGCGAGGTTGAGCGCGACCGCGAGGATGCGCGAGTCGTTGTCTCCGAGCTGCAGCCCCGAGGGGAGCACCGACATGTTGGAGTGGTTGAGCTCGACTCGCAGCGATCCGCCGTCTTCCCCTACGGCGATCGGAAAGTCGAGACGCTCGTGCAGCACGCGCAGCTCGTCGAGGTTGCGGAGGGCCTGCCTGGCGAAGTAACCGATCTCAGGGTCGTGGCGTTTCGATTCGAGTTCGGTGATCACGATCACGGGCAGGACCACCGCGTGTTCGGCGAATCGGAAGACCGCCTTCGGGTCGGACAACAACACCGAAGTGTCGAGGACATAGGTGCGTTCCGCTGTCTCGACGGATCCGTCTCGAGCGGAGACGGTCTTCTGAGTCGGCTGGTTCAACTGGGGCACGAGCACTCCATCCCCGAACGCTTCGCGCTCGGATACTGTCGCACAGACGGCCGTCGAACTTCGCGAAACGAACTTACGTGGCCGTCTCGATCAGGCGCCATACCTGATGTCTCGAAACTACGACCGTGCCGCGACCGCGAGCAATGCGACACGCGCCCTCACAGGTTACGGTCGCGTGAACGACTGTCACTCGGGCGTCGCCGCGTAGTCACCGAGAGCGTCGCGCACGAGGTCGAGGGTCACGGCCGACGTCGACGCGTGAGCACTCAATCGCACGGTTCCGCCGCGCGCCGTCGCTGTCACCCCGTGGTTGAAGAGCGCCGCGGTCAGCGCCGTGAGGCGGTGCTCCGGAGGCGCGAGAACGACGATGCCCGCGCGCTCGGTCGTGGCGCGCGGAGAGACCACCTCGAGACCGACCTCGTCGGCCGCATCGATGAGCTGCGAGACCCTCTCCGCGACCGCGGAGTTGATGGCCGCGACCCCGACGCGCGCGGTCAGCTCGAGGGACGTCGCGAGCGCGGCGGCCGCGAGAGGGTCGGGCATGCCCGTCATGAACGCGCCCGCTCCCCGACGCGGCGGCGGAGGGGCGTCCGCGACGGCGTCCGGTTCGAGCGCGCTCGCGTGCGCCGCGTCGAAACCGGAGAAGACGGGAACGAGGGTTTCGGCCGCCCGATCACTCAGCGCCATGAATCCGGTTCCCCACCCGGCGCGCAACCATTTCTGACCCCCCGAAACCACGATGTCGGCAACAGTCCAGGGGGCGTCGACGACGCCGAAACCCTGCACGGCGTCGACGATGAGCAACCGGTCGCCGACGATCTGCCGGATGCCCTCGAGATCGGCGAGGTATCCGGTGCGATAGTCCACGACACTCACGACGACCGCCCGGCAGTCGGGTGTGAGGATGTCGCGCAGCGCTCCCGGGGTGACGCGACCGTGAGCGGGGTCGAACCACAGCGGCGTCATCGCGGCGAGTGACTCCGACGCGCGCGCCGCGGCGGTCGTCGTGCTCGGGTACTCGCCTCGCGAGACGGCCACCTGACCGGTGAGCCCGAACATCGTGTGCATCATCCCCGAGGAGGTGCTCGGCTGGAAGACCACGTTGCCCCGCGAGAAGCCGGTGGCGTCGGCGACCGCCGACTCGAAACGATCCGTCGCGGCATACAGCGGGTCGATGGCCCCGAACCGAGCGCGGCCGACCACCTCGGACAGCTCCCGCCGCTCGTCGAGCACAGCCCGCCCCGGCGGACCGAGGCTCGCGAAATCGAGGTAGCCGTCGTCTTCGTCGAACTGCCGGATGACGTCGGCGAGCCCCTGGGGGTCGTGCCGCGTCACGCGCCGAACCGGCGGTGCCGCCGAGCGTAGTCGCGCACGGCGCGGAGGAAGTCGACCTCGCGGAGGTCGGGGCCGAGGGCCTCGACGAAGTAGAACTCGCTGTGGGCGCTCTGCCAGAGCATGAAGTCGCTCAACCGCTGCTCCCCCGACGTGCGGATGACGAGGTCGGGGTCGGGCTGGCCCCCCGTGTAAAGGTGGTCGCCGATGAGTTCGGGGGTGAGGATCTCGGCAAGTGTGTCGAGAGCGCCCCCACCGTTCTCGTGGGCCGTGACGATGCTGCGCATGGCATCCGCGATCTCCCGGCGACCGCCGTAGCCGACCGCGAGGTTGATGTGGAGGCCGGTGTTGTCGCGCGTGCGATCGGCGGCGAGGGTCAGCGCCGTCACGAGCGATGGCGGCAGTCCGTCGGTCGAGCCGACGTGCTGCACGCGCCAGTCGCGGAAGTGCGAGAGGTCGTCGGCGAGGGTCGCGATGATGTCGAAGAGCTCGTCGAGTTCCGCGGTGTGGCGGCCTGTGAGGTTGTCTGTCGACAGCAGATAGAGGGTCGCGACCTGCACGTCGAGGTCGTCGCACCACTCGAGGAACTCGCGGAACTTCGCCGCACCCGCGCGGTGACCGTGCGCCGCCGTTTCGAGCAGACGCTGTTTCGCCCATCGCCGGTTGCCGTCGAGGATCATCGCGATGTGTCGAGGCAGGGTCTGTCCGACGAGCCGACGCCTCAACCGGCGCTGGTAGAGCCGGTAGAGGATGCCGCGCCCCAGGGGCATTTCTCGACTGCTCACACGACAACGGTAGTCCACCCCGGCCCGCGCCGATCCGGTGCCCGAGGCGGCCGTCACGAGGGGGCGTCGCGAGGAGACGCCGCCTAAACTGGGGGGATGACGCGCCCTTCCGACGATCGTTTCTCTCGCGGCCGATCGGGCGACTCGCACGTGGATGCCGAACCGGCGAGCGACCTGCCCAATGTTCCCCTGCTCGACGACGCCCTCGACATCGCCGACCGCAAACCGACGTGGCGCGGCTGGATCCACGCGGGCACGTTCCCCCTCGCGATCGTGCTCGGCGCGGTGCTCATCATCGCTGCCGACGGCACCGCCGCCCGCATCAGTTCGAGCGTGTTCGTGGCCTCGTCACTCCTGCTCTTCGGCATCTCGGCGCTCTACCACCGCATCGACTGGAGCCCCGCGACGAAGCGTCTGCTCAAGCGGCTCGACCACGCCAACATCTTCCTGCTCATCGCGGGGTCGTACACCCCCATCACGGTGCTCGCCCTCGAACCCGCCAAATCGACGCTTCTGCTGTGGCTCGTGTGGAGTGGGGCGGGGCTCGGCATCCTCTTCCGCGTCTTCTGGATCGGTGCACCGCGATGGCTCTATGTGCCGCTCTATCTCCTGCTCGGCTACGCCGCGCTCGTGTTCATCGTCGACTTCTTCGATGCCAACGCGGCGATGATGACGTTCATCCTCGTCGGAGGCCTCTGCTACACCGTGGGCGCCGTGATCTACGCCCTCAAGCGACCCAACCCCGTGCCCGGCCACTTCGGGTTCCACGAGATCTTCCACTCGCTCACCCTCGCGGCCTTCCTATGCCACTGGGTCGGGATCTTTCTCGTCGCGACCGATCCGCCGACCTTCGGCTGAGTGGTCGGGCTCGGCATCGGGGTCCGAGCCGGCGGCGGCCTCCTCGGCGTCGAGCCTTTCGCTGATCTCCCCGCGATAGCGCGTGCGCCTCACGCGCCGCGTCATGTCGAGGATGAGGAGAACGGCGATAGCCGCGATCGCGAACATGACGAAGAAGCCGACCACTCCCGGGGTCACGGTGTTGGGGTCGAACTCTTCGGCGTCCTCCGCCGCGGTCGCGAGTGCCCACACGAGCGTCGAGCGCATCATCGGGTGCCTCCGACCAGCGCGTCATCGGCGTCCGCCGTGTCGATCCCGGCGAAGAAGTCGGTCTCGGGAACCGGTGACTCGACCGTCGACGCCGCGAGGAGGTAGTCCTCGAACGGCCAGACCTCCCGCTGCAGGTCGTTGGGCCAGAAGAAGAAGCGGCTGTCGGGAGCGACCTGGCTCGCGTGGGCGCGGAGTGCGTCGTCGCGGGTCTCGAAGAAGTCGCCGCACGGCACCTGGGTCGTCGCATCCGCCGGGCGCTCGTTGACCCTCTCGAGGAATTCGGCGAGCTGCGCGGTGCGCTCCGAGTCGGGCTCGAGCTCGACGAGCCGGTCGTGCATCGCGGTGATGCGCGGCGCGTTGAAGATGCGGTCGAAGTAGACCTTCGACACCGTCCACGCCGCCCCGGCCTCGGGGTACCGCTCGGCATCGGCAGCCGCGTCGATCGCGAACATCGCGACCTCGTGGGTGCGGATGTGGTCGGGGTGGGGGTAGCCCCCCGTCTCGTCGTAGGTGTGCACGACGTGCGGTCGCAAGCGACGGATGATCGCGACGAGCGGGGCCGCGGAGATCTCGAGTGGAATGGTTGCGAAGGAGTTCGCGGGCACCGGTTCGTCGTTCTCGGGGAGCCCCGAGTCGAGGTATCCGAGCCACACGTGATCGATTCCCATCGCGGCGCGCGCCTTCTCCATCTCGATGCGGCGCAGTCCCGCCATATCGCGGTCGGCCATCGCCTTCTCGACGAGCGCTTCGTTCTGGATGTCGCCCCGTTCGCCCCCCGTGCAACTGACCACGGTCACGTCGACGCCGAGGCTGCGGTAGTACGCGTACGTCGCAGCTCCCTTGCTCGACTCGTCGTCGGGATGGGCGTGTACCGCCAGCAGTCGCCGTGTCACGAAACTCCTAGAAAGAGGGCCTAATCTGTCGTCAAAGCCTATCCGCCGCGCGCGGAGCTTTCCTGCGAGAGGGAGCCGTATGAGCGAGACCGTCGACGACGTCCGCGTCGACGACGGACCCGCAGCCCCGGTCGCCCCGGCCCCGGGGATCGCCGAGCGCTACGGCCGAACCCCCGATCGCGCCCGTCGACGTCGCGTGTTCGGCTGGTCTGCCGCGATCGCCTTCGTCGCCGTTCTCGTGGCGTGGGTGTGGTGGGGCGGCCTGAGTGGCACGACATCCCAATTGCAGACCTTCGACACGGGGCACTCGGTCATCGACGAGACCGCCGTGAGCGTCACGTGGCAACTGACCGTGACGCCGGGTGAAGCCGTCTCGTGCGCGCTTCAGGCGCAGAACGAGGCGCACGGGATCGTCGGGTTCAAGATCGTCGACCTGCCGCCGTCGGAACTGCGCACGCGGTCGATCACCGAGGTCGTCGCGACGACGGAGTTGCCCGTGACCGGCTTGATCTACAGCTGCTGGCTGCCCTAAACTGATCGATCGCACCTCAGACCGGCCGATCAGCCGGTCTTTTTCATTCGTATCGCCTCCCCCGGAGGCCGATGTTCCGAGCCCGAGGAGTTCGTATGTCCACCGACTCGACAGAGACCTGGCTGACCCAGGAAGCCTTCGACCGCCGCACCGCAGAACTCGAACACCTCTCGGTCGAGGGGCGAGGCGACATCGCGAAGAAGATCGAGGCGGCGCGTGAAGAGGGCGACCTCAAGGAGAACGGCGGATACCACGCCGCGAAAGAGGAGCAGGGCAAGATCGAGGCGCGCATCCGCGTGCTGACCGAGCTCTTGCGCCACGCGAAGGTCGGCGACGCCCCCGAGAGCGACGGCGTCGTCGGTTCCGGCACGGTCGTGACAGCGACCATCCAGGGCGACGAGAGCGTCTTCCTCCTCGGCAGCCGCGAGATCGTCGACGCCGACACCGATCTCGACGTCTACTCCGAGGGCAGCCCGCTCGGCGAGGCCATCATCGGTCACCGCGTCGGCGACACCGTGACCTACGTGGCCCCGAACGGGCGAGAGATCACCGTCGCGATCTCGAAGGTCGAGCCCTACGTTCCCTGAGCCTGCTCAGTAGTCGACGCGCGGGTCGTAGCCCGCTTCGCGCAAGAGCTCGAGAACACTGCGCACGTGTTCCGGTCCGCGCGTCTCGACGCTCAGCTCGAGTTCGACCTCGCTGATGAGCGCGTTGCGCCCGTGCCGGGTGTGCAACACCTCGACGACGTTCGCATTGGCGTCGGAGACGAGTTCGGCGACCCTCTTGAGCTGACCGGGGCGGTCGGGCAGCATGAGGCGGAGCTTGAGGTAGCGTTCGGATGCCGCGAGACCGCGGGAGATCACGCGCTCCATGACGAGCGGGTCGATGTTCCCTCCGCTCAGCACGACGACGGTCGTGCCGAGGTCGAGCCCCCCGAGCTGACCCGTGAGGATCGCCGCGACGGCCACGGCCCCCGCCGGTTCGACGACGAGCTTCGCCCGCTCGAGAAGCACGAGCAGGGCACGCGCGGTGTCGTCATCCGTGACCGTGACGACGCGGTCGACCGTGGCCGCGACGATCTCGAAGTTGAGTGCGCCCGGTTTGCTCACGGCGATGCCGTCGGCGATCGTCGGCAGCATCGTGATCTCGGTGGGCTTTCCCGCGTCGAGCGACACCGGGTACGCCGCGGCACCCTCGACCTGCACGCCGATGATGCGCACCTCGCGACCGTCGCGCGCCGCACGCTGTTTGAGGGCGCTCGCGACACCGGAGATGAGCCCTCCCCCGCCGATCGGAACGATGACCGTGTCGATCTGGGGCACCTGGTCGAGCATCTCGAGCGCGAGGGTGCCCTGGCCCGCGACGACGTCGGGGTGGTCGAACGGGGGGATGAGAACAGCGCCGAAGGTCTCGGCGAACTCCGCCGCGGCACGCAACGGCTCGGCGACGGTGTGGCCGCGGAGCACGACGTCGGCGCCGTAGTTGCGCGTGGCCTGCAGTTTGGGAAGCGCGACCCCGACGGGCATGAAGATGGTCGCCTTGATGCCGAGCTCGCGCGCCGCGAAGGCGACGCCCTGAGCGTGGTTGCCCGCCGAGGCGGCGACCACTCCGCGCGCCTTCTCGTCGTCGGAGAGCTGCGCGAGTCGGTTGTAAGCGCCGCGGATCTTGTACGACCCGGTGCGCTGCAGGTTCTCGCACTTGAGGTAGACGGGCGACCCGAGCAGTTCGGCGAGAAAGCGCGAACTCTCCATGGGCGTGACGTCGGCGACCCGCGAGACGAGGTCGCGCGCCCTCTCGATCTCGGCGAGCGTCGGACCGGGCATCGGACGCGCCGGGTTCTCGACGGCGCGGTCGTCGCCTCGGGCGTTGTCGGTGAGGGTGGTGTCAGACATTGCGCACGACGTTACCCGCTTGCGCGAAGGAATCCGTGCGCCACGTGCCCTGCACCGTGTAGTTGACCATCACGTTGAGGGTCGCGATGACGGGCACGGCGAAGAGGGCGCCCGGGATGCCGGCGAGGAATCCGCCGGCACCGACCGCGAGAACGACGGCGAGCGGGTGGATCTTCACGGCGGCACCCATGACGAGAGGCTGCAAGACGTGGCCCTCGAGCTGCTGCACGAGCAGCACCCCCGCGAGCATGATGAGTGCGATGACCGGACCCTGGTAGACGAGCGCGACGAAGACCGCGATCGCGCCCGTGAGCACGGCGCCGACGATGGGGATGAACGCCCCGAGGAACACGGCGACCGCGATGGGGATCGCGAGAGGCACCTGCAGGATGAGCGCGACAGCCCCGATGCCGATCGCGTCGACAGCGGCGACGAAGATCTGCACCCGCACGAACGTCGTGAGGGTGAGCCATCCGGCCGCCCCCGAACCGGCGACCGCCGGCCGCGCCCGGCGGGGGAAGAGACGCACGACCCAGCGCCAGATTCCGGCGCCGTCGATGAGGAAGATGAGGGTCGCGAAGAGCACGAGCAGCAGCCCGATGAGCACGTGGCCCGCCGTCGCACCGATCGAGAGCGCGCCGCTCAGGAGAGCCTCACCCTCGGTCTGGATGGCCGCGACCGCGTCGCTCACATACCGATTGATGTCGGCTTGAGACAAGTGGAGGGGCGAGTCGCTGAGCCACGCGGCGAACTCCCGGTATGCCTCCACGCTGCGCGTCTGGAGCGACGGGAAGCCGTTGGTGATCTGCGTGACGACGAGCACGACGAGCCCCGTGATGATGGCGAGGATGCCGAGCTCCGCCACCGTGACCGCGAGCCACTTCGGCCAGCGATGGCGCTGCAGAAACGACACGAACGGCACGAGGAGGGCCGCGAGCAGGATCGCGATCATGAGCGGGATGACGATGAGGCGCAACTGGATGATCAGGAAGACGGCGATCGCTGCAACACCCGAGATCGCGAGGATGCGCCACGACCATGCGCCGGCGATCACCATGCCGGGCGGCACGAGTCCGTCGCGGGCATCTCCGGGACCGCTCGCGGGCGGCGCGGACTGCACGACGGAGGCAGTCTTGCTGCGCCGACCCAGTTTCATGGGGTCATTCTATGACCGGGCTCCCACCGAGACCGGGCGTCCGCTGAACTGCACGAACACGTGCTCTCCGGGCTCGGGACGGAGGGCGACCGCGTGCTGCACTGAGAGGAGCGAGCCATCCTCGAGCCCGACGATCGTGCGCCTGATCGACCCGAGAAAACTCGTGGAGACGACCGTCGCGGCGACCCCCGACGCCGCGAAGGCGACATCCTCGGGGCGTACGAGCGCGACGACCGGCCCGTCGGGCAGAGTCGACTCGACCACGGGGAGGGTGGCGCCGTAGAGCCGCACACCCGCGCGGGTCAGCTCACCGTCGAGTCGATTGCTCAGCCCCACGAAGTCGGCGACGAACGCGCTCGACGGAGCTGAGTAGAGCTCCTCCGGCGATCCGATCTGCTCGATGCGCCCACTCTTCATGACGGCCACCCGGTCCGCGATCGCGAGAGCCTCCTCCTGATCGTGCGTGACGAAGAGCGTCGTGATTCCGAGCTCGAGTTGGATGCGACGGATCTCCTCGCGCAACTGCACGCGAACCTTCGCATCGAGGGCAGACAGCGGTTCGTCGAGTAGAAGCACGCGGGGGCGCGTGACGAGTGCGCGAGCGAGGGCCACCCGCTGTTGCTGCCCACCCGACATCTGGTGGGCGAATCGCGAGCCGAAAGCTCCGAGCCCGACCATCTCGAGCGCCTCGGCCACTCTCGCCCGACGCTGCTCTGCCGGGACCTTGCGCATGCGCAAACCGAATTCCACGTTCTGCGCGGCCGTGAGATGCGGGAAGAGAGAGTACGCCTGGAAAACCATGCCGATGTCGCGGCGATTGGTGGGCACTCGCGCGACATCCGTTCCATCGATGCGTATCTCGCCGCTGTCGACGACATCGAGCCCCGCGAGCGCGCGCAACGCCGTGGTCTTGCCGCACCCCGACGGCCCGAGGAGCGCGACGAACTCCCCCTCGCGCAGATCGAGCGAGATGCCGTCGAGCGCACGAACACCGGAATAGGTCTTGACGACGTCGACGAGTTCGACGCTCGCACTCGTGTCGCCGCTCGATGCGGTTGTGGGCGTCGTCTCTGCCGCCGGTGTCGCGTGGTTGTCGAGAGTGGTCATGAGGTGCTCCGATCCGTGGGGGATGAAGGCGACCCGGCGCCGACGCGCCCGATCACGAGCAGAAGGATGAATGCGAACGCGAGGGCCAGCAGAGCGAAGATCACGGCCGTGAACGGGTCGGCCTTCGAGACGATGAGGAGGGCCGTCTGGAGGTTGACCCTGCTCAGCAGCGACGCGATCGTGAACTCCCCGAGCACCACCGCGATCGTGATGAACGCCGCTGCAAGCAGACCCCGCTTGAGACTCGGCACGATGATGCGAAGCATGACCGTGCCCCACCCTGCACCCGACGCACGCGCCGCCTCGCTCAGAGTCGCGACATCGATCGCGTCGAGATTGGTGCGCAGCGCGCGGTAGGCGAAGGGGAGGACGAGGATGCCGTAGGCGAGCGCGAGAGTCCACACACCACTTCCCGCGAGGCGCGAGATGACCCCGTAGAGCGGCGCGAGCCCGACGACGTGCACGATCGCGGGGATGGAGATCGGAAGCAGACACACGAACTCGAGAAGACGCTTGAGGCGCGGCATCCGCAGGTCGACGAGCACCATCGTGGGAGTCAGCAGCATGAGCACGAGCACCACCGTGACGATCGCGAGTGTCACCGAGTTGCCGAGGCCGACCCACACACCGCGGTAGCTGTTGTCGAGCTGGCCGGTGAAGAGAGCGGTCCAGCGATCGGCACTGTAGCCACCCTCGAGCCCCTTGCGGAGAGTGAACTCGATCATCGCGACGATCGGGATGGCGAAGACCACTCCGACGGCACCGAGGATGCCCCAGCGTGTGACTGCGCTGGGTGCCGGCGAGTGGGTGGTCACCGCTGCCACCTCGACGCTCGGCTCTGCAGGAGGGAGTACAGGGTCATGACGACGGCCATGACGACGATCATCCCGAGGGCGAGTGCCCCCGCGAGGTTCTCTCTCCCGAGAACCGTCTCGCTCGTGAGCGCCGCGCGGATCTGCAGCGGAACGATGCCCGACCCCTGACTCGTGAGGGCCGCGGCCGTGGCGAACGACGAGAACGCGTTGGCGAAGAGCAGCAGGAGACACCCGAAGAACGAGGGCGCGAGCACCGGAAAACCGACGCGCCACCAGAAGGTCGCGCGGGTTCCGCCGAGGGTCGCCGTGGCTTCGGACCAGCTCGGTTTGAGCGCCTCGAGCGCCGGGAGGAAGGTGATGACCATGAGAGGCACCTGGAAGTAGAGGTAGGGCAGAACGAGACCCGGAACCTCGTAGAGCCAGACGCCGTCGGCGAAGATGTCGATGCCGACGTCATCGCGCAGCACACTCGTGACGAACCCCTGGGTGCCGATCGTCGCCACGAAGGCGAACGCGAGCATGACGCCGCCGAACTGCGCGAGCACACCGCTCGCGGCATCGATCACGGAGCGGAGCATTCCGTCCACCCTCGTGCCGATCAGCGCGTAGCAGACGAGGGCCCCGACGACGGCGCCGACCACGGCGGTGAAGGCCGAGAGCCAGATCGAGTTCCAGAACGTCGTGAGGATCACGGGTTCAGCGAGAGCCTCGATGTTGGTGAGGCTCAGTGCGCCCTCGGCGTCGACGAACCCCGTCGCGAGGGCGATGATCGTCGGCACGGCGAGAAACAGCACGACGTAGGCGCCGAACGGCAGCAGCCCGAGGGTTCGGGCTGCTGCCGCAGGAGCCGTTCTACTGGACAGCGGATGCCCACTGCTCGCCGAGGAGCGTCGCGGCTGCGTCGCTCTGGTCGGCGGTCGGCACGACGGTCTCGTCAGGCAGCTCGGGAAGTGCCTCGAAGAGTTCGGTGTCGATCGTTCCGGCCTCGGCCATCGCGTCGGCACGCACGGGACGAGCTCCGCCCGCGAGCCACAGGTTCTGCGCCTCATCGCTGTAGAGGAACTCCTGCCAGAGCCTCGCCGCGGCGGGGTTCGGGGCATCGGCGTTGATCGCCTGGTTGTAGTAGCCCGCGTAGCCCGTTCCGGGGAAGACCACGACCTCCCAGTTGCGCTGGTCTTCGAGCTGGGTGCCGTAGCCGACGTTGAGGTAGTCCCAGTCGAATACGACCGGGGTCTCTCCCGAGGCGATCGTCGCGGGCGTCGGGTCGATCTTCACGAGGTTGCCCGCGTCGTTGAGTTCGCCGAAGAAGTCGATTCCCGTCGAGAAGTCGTCGACCGATCCGCCGGCCTGCACGGATGCGAGGCCGACGGCCGCGAAAGCCGAACCGGCTTGGGTCGGGTCGCCGTTGATGGCGACCTTGCCGCGGTACTCGGCGCCTAGCAGATCGTCGAGCGACTCGGGTGCCGGCACGGAATCGGGGTCGTAGCCCACCGACATGTATCCGCCGTAGTCACCGACCCACAGCCCGTTCTCCTCCTTGAGGGTCTCGGGGATGTCGTCCCAGGTCTGCACCTTGTACGGCGCGAAGTAGTCGGTGCTCGAGAGCGCGACCGCGAGCCCGAGGTCGAAGACGTCGGGAGCGGTGTCCTGGCCGGCGAGGTTCTCTGCCGCTTGGATCTCCTCCGCGCTCGAGGCGTCGGGGCTCGCCTCCGTGATGGTGATCTCCGGGTACTTCTCGGCGAAGAGGTCGAGTATCTCGCCGTAGTTCGCCCAGTCGCGCGGAAGCGCGATGACGTTGAGCGCTCCCTCGGCGATGGCCGCCTCTTCGAGTGCGGCGAGGTCGCCGAAAGCGGAGATGTCGGTCGCGGTCGCGGCGTCGACATCCGACTCTCCACCTTCGGCCGGGGTCGACGCACACCCGGTGAGGGCGATGGCGGCGGCGGCGAGAAGCGCTACGGGGGTAGCGCGGCGTCTCATGTTCATGGTTCCTCCTCGGCCGCCGGTAGCCCGCGCTGTGAGCGGGCAGAGGGTGACCGGGGGTGGCCTGATCGGAAGCTACGGATACCGGTTGAAATACGCCCGTCGTTCTGGTGAACGGCACGCGATGGCGGATTAACTCGAGTTGAACGAGTGTCGGATGTCGTCGATAGAGTCGCGGTGATGACTGACTCGATGTCTGCGGCATCCGCCCGACGCACGGCCCTCGCGGCCCAGGGTTTTGCGCGACCGCGCCCCGCGACGGTCGGAACACGGCAGCTCGCGAGCGCGATCGACCGGCTCGGGCTCGTGCAGCTCGACTCGGTGAACGTGTTCGAGCGAAGCCACTACCTGCCGCTCTTCGCTCGGCTCGGGGCGTTCGACCGGGCGTTGCTCGATCGGCTCACGTTCGCGAAGACTGCGCGCTACACCGAGTACTGGGCGCACGAAGCAGCGCTCATCCCCGTCGACACGTGGCCGCTGTTGCGCTGGAGGATGGACGACCGCCGCGCGAAAGACGACGCTGACGAGTCGTCGTGGTCGCGGGCGAACGGGCCGATGCTCGACTGGCTGCGCGCCGAGATCGCCGACAAGGGGCCGCTCACCGTGCGCGAGGTCGAGCACGACGCGACCGCGCGGCGCGGGCCGTGGTGGGGCTGGTCCGACGTCAAGATCGGCCTCGAGAAGCTGTTCGCGTGGGGAGAGCTCGTGAGCGCGGGGCGGTCACGCTTCGAGCGACGCTATGCGCTGCCCGAGCAAGCGCTGCCTCCCGCCGTGATCGCCGCTCGCGTCGATCGCGCCGACGCGCAGCGGGCCCTCGTCGAGCGGGGGGCACTCGCCCACGGCGTCGGCACGGCCGGCGACCTCGCCGACTACTTCCGGATGCCGGTCGCCGCGACACTCGCCGCCATCCGCGATCTCGTCGACGACGGCATCCTTCTGCCCACCGCCGTCGAAGGGTGGAAGGCCTCCGCCTGGCGACACCGCGACGCCCGCACCCCGCGCCGCGTCGACGCCGTCGCCCTTCTGTCACCGTTCGACCCCGTCGTGTGGGCGCGTCCGCGGGCCGAGCGGCTCTTCGACTTCCACTACCGCATCGAGATCTACACCCCCGCACCCCAGCGCAAGTTCGGCTACTACTCGCTGCCGCTGCTCGTCGACGACGACGTCGTGGGGCGCATCGACCTCAAGAGTGACCGCCAGAACGGGGTGCTGCTCGTGCAGTCGGCGTGGGTCGAAGAGGGCGCACCGGCCGACACGGCTGAGCGGGCAGTGCCGCGGTTGCTCGAGGCAGCCGCGTGGCAAGGGCTCGAGAGGGTCGAGGTCGTGGGGCGCGGGTCACTCGCGCCGGGGCTCGCGGGGGTGCTCGCGTCGAGCGGCGGCGCACGGTAGGTCGCACCTCGATAGTGTCGTGCCGTGACCGACGACGACCAGGACCTCCCCCGCGGGTGGATCGCTCTGCAGCCGCACCACTGGAGTCGGGCATGGCTCGGCTTCAATGCTCCAATGGCGGCGCTGGCCGTGGTGCAGATGCCTTTCGTTGTGTGGCACGGCGGTCGGGCCCTCGGGGGGAGCTATCTCCTCGTGTTCGCCCTCGTCATCCTCACCCTCGTGGTCGTCTTTCTCACCACGACGGTCATCATGAACCGGAGATGGCCGATCGCGGAGATCAACCTCGACACCTCGGAGCTGCGAGCAGGCAGCCGGGTTGTGGGCCTCGCCGACGTCGATCGCGCGATGCTCGCGGCGTGGTCGGTGAAAAAGGTGCGGGCGGTCAAGCTGCGTCTCACCGGAGCCGGGGCGCGGGCGGAGGTGACGGTGCGGAGCCGCCGCGGTGCGCTTCTCGACGACACCGCTACCCGGGTCCTCGCCGAAGCCCTCCGCCGCACTGCCGTCGAATTGCCGAAGGCGAAAGAAGACCCGACCGGCCGGTTCGCCCGCTACAACTTTCCGACGAACATCACGCGCGACGAGGCCGTCGCCATAGCGCTGAACCCTCCGACCGTCGACGACAGGCTGCCTATCCCGTCGTGAATGCGGATCGACGCCGCCTGTTGGCGCCAGCTGCTAGTCGCTAGCTGTTAGGTGCTACGAGATGTTCAGCAACCGCACCGTTCCGACGATAGTGACCGCGAAGAGGCTCGCGATTCCGACGACGAGCAGCGGCACCGCCGCGGCCGCGCCGAGCACGAGCAGCACGAGGCCGAGGAAGGCACACGCGACGGCGATTCCGAGCCAGACGGCCATCTCCTCGCCCCGTCGATAGAGGGTCTGCGCGTTCGACTCGGTCACCGGCGCCGGGTAGTTGAGGCGGTGCGGATGGGTCGACAGCACGGCGACGAGAAGCTGGAGCGCGAGCCAGACACCGAGCAGCACCCAGATCATCGACCGCGGCCCGCTGTTCGTGTCGACACCGCTCGTGTCGGGGCCGATCGTGTCGGGGCCGGACCCGCCGAAATGCACCGGCAGCTCGGCCGGCAACGACGGATACACCGCCGCGACGGCGACCGCGACGACGAGAACCGCGAGGCACCCCGCCCAGCGGAGACCGCGGATGGCGGGCGAGCTCGTGAACGAGCGTCGGGGTCGAGCGGCGGGGGCAGACATCCGCTCCATGCTCTCAAATGTGCTCGCGAGTCTCGACGTCGCGATCGCGGTCGCAAATGGTTCTTATGGCGGGCCGAAACAACCGTTTGCGACCGCGATGCGCGGTATTCGGCGCCCGGCGACGCCGATGCGCGGGTGCGTCACACCGGCAGTTCGTAGATGTGCGTCGGCACGCCCGAGGGTGTGGTGTCGTGCCTCGCGAACGTGAATCCGAGCTTCTGCGCGAGCCCGATCGATGCCGTGTTCTCCGGGTGGATGTTGGCGATCAGCCGCTCGAGCGCCGGCGACGCCCGCGCCCACTCGACCCATGCTGACGCGCCCTCGAAGGCCACCCCTCGGCCCTGCGCGTGACGGCCGAGAACATAGCCGAGCTCGACCTAGTTCCAGTTCGGCCAGAATCGCAGCCCGATGCGCCCCAAGAACTCGCCCGAGGTGCGGTCGACGACGGCGCTCTGGCCGTATCCCCGCTCCTGCCACTCCTCCGCGAACGACGCCGTCTGCAGACGAATCGTTTCGGGGGTGAGGCGGTCGCCGCCGACGTAGCGCGCCACATCCGGGTCGGAGTACAGGGTCGTCATCGCGGGGACATCTGCGATCGTGAGGGGGCGCAGCCGGAGCCGCTCGGTCGTGAGAGTGCGGGCGTCGAGCATGTGCCCAGCTTGCCGCGTCGTGGGCGGCCGCGGCGCACACGGCGCACGATCGCGGTCGCAAATGGCTGTCTCGGGCCATGTTGAACAGCGTTGTGCGACCGCGATGCGTGACGAGCGCAGAACCTCTCGGGCGTCAGAACCCGCGGCCGCTCTCGCGCAGGCGCTCGACACGCTGCTCGATGGGCGGGTGCGTGCTGAACATGCGGTCGATGATGCCCGGCTTGGTGGGGTCGGAGATCCACATGTGCGCCATGGTCGAGTTCTGGCGCTTCATCGGGCGGCCGTAGGCGGCGAGCTTCTCGAGTGCGCTCGCGAGGGCGTCGGGATGACGCGTCGTGAGGGCACCGGTCGCGTCGGCGAGGTACTCGCGCTGGCGGGAGACCGCCGACTGCACGACGCCCGCGACGAGGGGCGCGACGATGATGGCGACGAGACCGACGACGAGGAGGATCGGGTTGCCCCCGCTGTTGCGGTTGCCCCGGGAGAAGAACGTCATGCGCAGCAGGATGTCGGCGATGAGACCGACGGCTACGACGAGGCCGAAGACGATCGTCGTCACGCGGATGTCGTAGTTCTGCACGTGGCCCATCTCGTGGGCCATGACGCCCTCGAGTTCGGCGTCGTCCATGATGTCGAGCAGGCCCGTGGTCGCGGCGACGCTCGCGTGCTGCGGGTCGCGACCCGTGGCGAACGCGTTCGGTGCAGGGTCGTCGACGATGTAGACCTTCGGCATCGGGGTTCCCGTGGTGATCGAGAGGTTCTCGACGATGCGGTAGAGCCGCGGGTTGTCACTCTTCTCGATCTGCCGCGCACCGCTCATGACGACCGCTTGGCTGCCCGCCGCGAAGTACTGGATGATCGCGTAGATCGCTGCCCCCACGAGAACCGCGATCGTGACACCCCACGAGCCGCCCGCGAACAGGTAGCTCGCGACCCACCCGAGCACGCCGATGAGCACGACGAACAGCGCGATGATGAAGACGGTGTTGCGCTTGTTGGCGGCGATGGCGCGATACATTCAGTGCCCTCTGGTCGAGCTGCGGGCGGTGATCAGAACTGCACGCGCGGCGGCTCGGCGATCGCCGCGGCATCCGCGACCTCGAAGAACTCGCGCTCGGAGAAGCCGAGTCCGCGCACGAACAGGGTGTTCGGAAACTGCTTGATCTTGGTGTTGAGTTCGCGCACGCCGCCGTTGTAGAAGCGACGCGACGCCTGGATCTTGTCTTCGGTGTCGACGAGCTCGCCCTGGAGCTGGAGGAAGTTCTGGCTCGCCTGGAGCTGCGGGTAGGCCTCGGCCACGGCGAAGATGCTCTTGAGCGCGGACTGCATGTGGTTCTCAGCGACCGACGCGTCGGCGGGGCTGCCCGCCTGCAGGGTTTCGGCGCGAGCCTTCGTCACCGACTCGAAGACCCCCTTCTCGTGGGCGGCATAACCCTTGACCGCTTCGATGAGGTTCGGCAGCAGATCTGCCCGCCTCTTGAGCTGCACCGTGATGTCGCTCCACGCCTCGTCGACCCGCACGTTCAGGGTCACGAGACCGTTGTAGGTGGTCCACAGGTAGATGCCCGCGATCACGACGAGCAGAACGATGACGCCGACGACGATGAGGATTTCCATGGCGTCAGCATACTGACCGGGTCTCTCCAACTGCTGAAAACCTGTGCCCCGGCGCGGTTTACACGGGGGACACATGCGTGCGGTTGACTGGAGTCCGGCCTCACGGCCGGGAGCAGGAAGGCCGGAAAGCATGGACCTCAACACGATCCGGTCGGTTCGTCAGCCGCGCGAGAGACACGAACTCACGCTCGCCCCGGGAGAAGACTTCCTCGGCGGCGGGTCGTGGCTGTTCTCCGAACCGCAACTCGGGCTCACGGGCCTCGTCGACCTCACCTCCCTCGGCTGGCCACCGATCGAGGTCGACGACGACGTGTTGCGCATCGCCGCGACGTGCACGTTCACCGAGCTCGCCGCGGTCGAGGCGAGGGCAGGGTGGCGCGCGCATCCGCTGCTGCGCCAGTGCTGCACCGCACTTCTCGGATCGTTCAAGGTGTGGAACACGGCGACCGTCGGCGGCAACATCTGCCTCGCGCTCCCCGCCGGCCCGATGACCTCCCTCGCGTCCGCGCTCGACGCGACCGCCGTGATCTGGACCCCCGACGGCGGCGAGCGCCGCTCGCCCGTGCTCGACCTCGTCGTCGACGTGCAGACCACATCGCTCGAGCGGGGCGAACTGCTGAGGTCGATCGAGATCCCGATCGAGCGGATGCGGTCGGCGACCGCCTATCGCAAGATCGCGCTCTCGGCGCTCGGGCGCTCGGGCACCGTGGTGATCGCGCGGCTCGACGCCGACGGCACGTTCGCCGCGACCGTCTCGGGCGGGACGACCCGACCCGTGCAGGTGCGCTTCGACGCCGTGCCGGAGGCATCCGCTCTCGCGGCGGCGATCGAGCAGATCGACTGCTGGTACGACGACCTGCACGGTGCACCCGACTGGCGGCGCGCGATGAGCGTGCTGCTCGCCGAGGAGTGCCGGGTCGAACTGCTCGCGGGCTCGACTGCGGCGAGCGCCGCCACCCACAGTGAGGATCCCCGATGAAGTTCGATGTCAACGGCCGCGAACTCGACGTGACCCCGCGCCCCGGGCAGTGTCTGCGCACACTCCTGCGCGAGCACGAGCACTTCGAGGTGAAGAAGGGCTGCGATGCGGGCGACTGCGGCGCGTGCTCGGTGCTCGTCGACGGCGTGCCCCAGCACTCGTGCATCGTGCCCGCGGTGCGCATGGAGGGCAAGTCCATCACGACGGCAGCGGGCCTCGCACCCGAGGGCGAACTGCACCCCGTGCAGCAGGCGTTCGTCGACGCCGCCGCGTTCCAGTGCGGGTTCTGCACGCCGGGAATGGTCGTGACGGCGTCGACCCTGAGCGAGGAGCAGCTCACCGGCGACGACAGCGCCGACCTCCCCCGCCTCATGAAGGGCAACATCTGCCGGTGCACCGGATACCGCGCGATCGGCGACGCCCTGTGCGGCCGGGCCAACGTCGAGCGCACCCCCGGGCCGGTCTCCGTCGGGCTCTCGGTCGGCGCACCCGCGGGCCCCCGCATCGTGCGCGGCACCGAACCGTTCACCCTCGACTTCACGACCCCCGATCTGGCGCACCTCGCGATCGTGCAGAGCCCCCACGCTCACGCGCGCGTCGTCGCGATCGACACCGCCGCGGCATCCGCTCTCCCGGGCGTGCTCGCGGTGCTCACCCACGAGCACTCCCCCGACGTGCTCTTCTCGACCGGCCGCCATCAGAGCCGCAGCGACGACCCCGACGACACGCGCGTGCTCGACACGGTCGTGCGCTTTCGCGGGCAGCGCGTCGCCGCCGTCGTCGCCGAGAGCGCCGCGATCGCCGACGAGGCCTGCCGACTCGTGCGCGTGGACTACGAGGTGTTGCCGGCGAACTTCGACCCCGAGCTCGCGGATGTCGCGGGCACCCCGCTCGTGCACGGCGACAAGGTCGAGGGTTCCGGGATCGCCGATGCCGGCCGCAACCTCGTGGCCGAGGTGCACGGTGAGCTCGGCGACGTGGACGCCGCGATCGCCACGGCGGCGGCGACGGTCTCGGGCACGTGGCGCACCCAGCGGGTGTCGCACGTCGCGCTCGAAACCCACGCGACACGCGGGTGGATCGACGATGACGGGCGTCTCGTGCTGCGCTCGAGCTCGCAAGTGCCGTTCCTCGTGCGCGACGAGCTGTGCCACATCTTCGGGCTCGAGAAAGACCGGGTGCGCGTCGTCACGGCGCGCGTCGGCGGCGGGTTCGGCGGCAAGCAGGAGTTGCTCACCGAAGACATCGTGACGCTCGCGGTGCTCACGACGGGGCGGCCGGTGCAATACGAGTTCTCGCGCACCGACGAGTTCACGATCGCTCCCCCTCGGCATCCGATGCGCATCAGCGTGGCCCTCGCCGCCGACGCCGCGGGCATCCTCACGGCGATCGACGTCGACATGCTCGCCGACACCGGGGCATACGGCAACCACGGGCCCGGCGTGATGTACCACAGCTGCAACGAGTCGCTCAGCATCTACCGCTGCGCGAACAAGCGGGTCAACACGCGCTCGGTCTACACGAACAACCTGCCCTCGGGCGCCTTCCGCGGCTACGGGCTCGGGCAGATCATCTACGCGGTCGAGTCGGCGATGGACGACCTCGCGCGCGAGCTCGGCATCGACCGGTTCGAGTTGCGACGCCGCAACGTCGTCGTGCCCGGCGACCCTCTCGTCGTGACCAAGCAGGAGGACCACGACGACCTGCTCTACGGGAGCTACGGCCTCGACCAGTGCCTCGACCTCGCCGAGGAGGCACTCGCGCGCGGCAACGGAGTCGAGGCACCCGTCGGCGACACCTGGAGGGTCGGCACGGGCATGGCCGTCGCGATGATCGCGACACTCCCCCCGCGCGGACACTTCGCCGACGTCTCCGTGTCGGTCGACCGCGAGGGCACCTACACCGTCAACGTCGGCACGGCCGAGTTCGGCAACGGCACCACCACAGCCCACGTGCAACTGCTCGCGACCGCGATGTCGACGAGCCCCGACCGCATCCGGGTGAGGCAATCCGACACCGACGTCGTGCCCTACGACACCGGAGCGTTCGGGTCTGCGGGAACCGTCGTCGCGGGCAAAGCCGTGCTCGTCGCGGCGGGGGTGCTGCGGGCGCGGCTCGAGGCGGCCGCGACGTCGGGGGCGGATGCATCCGCTGTTCTCACGGCGCACGGTGTCACGATCGGCGGCGGAGGCACCGTGTCGTTCGGCGAGCTGCTCGGCGGTGACGAGTCGTGGTCGGCGACCGGAAGCGACGACGGCACACCGCGCTCGGTCGCCTTCAACGTGCACGCGTTCCGGGTCGCGGTCGACACCGCGACGGGTGAGGTGCGCATCCTGCAGTCCGTTCAGGCTGCGGACGCCGGGGTCGTCATCAACCCCGAGCAGTTGCGCGGCCAGATCGAGGGCGGCACCGCGCAGGCGATCGGCACGGCGCTCTTCGAAGAGATGCGCCTCGATGGCGAGGGCCGCGTGCTCAACCCCGAGATCCGCAACTACCACGTGCCGCAACTCGTCGACATCCCCGAGACGGAGGTCTCGTTCGCGTCGACCGTCGACTCGCTCGGTCCGGTCGGCGCGAAGTCGATGAGCGAAGCGCCGTACAACCCCGTGGCGCCGGCGCTCGCGAACGCCGTGACGGATGCGATCGGCGTGCGGCCGCACGAACTCCCGATGTCGCGCGACCGGGTGTGGCGGCTGCTGCACGGCGGCGCGTAGCGCGGGGCAGCGGCGCCGCAGGGCCGAGGCGCTGCAGGGCTGGGTTGCGTGTCGCATCGCGGTCGCGAATGGCGATCCCCCACGCGACATTCAGCCATATGCGACCGCGCGAGCGGACCGGGCGGTCTCGCGACCTCCGGGTCACGGCACGCACCAAGGGTCGGGTTGTCGCATCGCGGTCGCGAATGGCCGCTCAGCGCCCGCGATACCCGCAGAATGCGACCGCGCGAGGGCGTCAGGGCGTCAGGGCGTCAGGGTGTCAGGGCATCGCGGCCCGAGGCGCCCCTCCTAGCGACCCGCGTCAGCGTCGCGCGTGGATCGCCCCCGAGCGGGCGCGCAGCTCTGCGCCGCTCGCACCCGATCGCGCCGCGAGCACCTCGGCGAGGATCGACACGGCCGTCTCTTCGGGGGTGCTCGCACCGATGTCGAGCCCGATGGGTGAGTGCAGGCGGGAGAGGTCGTGGATGCCGCGGTCGGCGAGCGCCTCGACGCGCGCCGCGTGCGTGGCCCGGGAGCCCATCGCGCCGATGTAGGCGACGGGGCGCGCGAGGGCGCCGGCGATGAGGTCGACGTCGAACCTGTCGTCGTGGCTGAGGATGCAGACGACCGATCGCTCGTCGAGGTCGACGCGCGCGAGGTAGTCGGTCGGCCATTCGACGACGACCTCCGTCGCTGCGGGAAAGCGCGCGTGTGTCGCGAACGTCGACCGGGGGTCGCACACGGTGACGGCGAAACCGACGGCGGATGCCGCGGCACACAGCGCCACGGAGAACTCGACGGCCCCGAAGATGAGAAACGTCGCGGGGGTCTCGACGGCGTCGGTGAACACGGTGAGCCCGTCGCATCCGTCGGGGGAAGTCACGACCTCCCCGATGCGAGAGGGGTCACCCGAGGTCACGAGTGACACGCGCGCCGAGCGGCCTGCCGCCGCGTCACGCAGCGCCGCGATGATGGGGGCGCTCGCGGCATCCGCGGTCGATACGCGCACGGCGACGATCTCGATCCGGCCCCCGCACGCGAGCCCCACCGCGAACGCGGCGTCGTCGTCGAACCCGAACCCCGCGAACTCGGCGCGCCCCGTCGCGAGCACCCGGTCGCACATCTCGACGAGGGCGCCGTCGACGCAACCGCCCGAGATGCTTCCGGCCACAGCCCCGCTCGACGACACCGCCATCGACGACCCGACGGTGCGGGGGGCGCTCCCGGTGATGCTCACGGCGGTCGCGACGACAACCGCGTGACCGGCGTCGATCTCGCGCAGCACGCGATCGGCGATCTCGAACACGGCTGCCCCTCTCGAACCGGGGCCGACGCACCGGCCCGTCGTCACGAGCCTGACACATGACGCTGGTACCCATGGTGCATGCTCACCATCACCGGGGCCGACGCCATCGTCATCGACGAGAACACCGAGACGACGGGCGACCTCTCCCTCGTCGACGGTGTGGTCGCCGAGTTCGGGCGTGCCGACGTCGACATCTCCGACACACGCATCCCCGATTCCCCAACTCTCGACACCGAAACACTCGACGCCTCGGGCTGCATCGTCACCCCCGGCCTCGTCAACGCCCACCACCACCTGCTGCAGTCGGCGTTCCGCACCCTGCCGGGCACGCGCGGGGTGCCGATGGCCGACTGGCTTCCGACGATGGCCGCCGCCTACAGCGCCGCGGGCGTCGACCCCGAGCTGTGCCACGTCGCGGCGAGCGCGGGGCTCGCCGAGTCGCTGCTCTCGGGCGTGACGACCGTGGCCGACCATCACCTCACGTGGCCCGCCGGGTGCGACAGTGTGGGCATGGCGCGCGCGACCGCAGACGCGGCCCGCGCGCTCGGCGCCCGACTCGTGTTCGTGCGCGGGTCGGCGCGCGACGACCCCGAGGTGGCCGCGGCATCGGCCGAGGCGATCGCAGAGGCGCTCGTCGCCGGAGCCCGTGGCGGCGTGAGCGCCGACGGCATGCTGCAGTTCGCCGTGGGTCCGGCGGGCGTGCACAGCGATTCGGCCGAGACGTTCCGTCTGCTCGGCGAGGTCGCCGAACGCCACGGTCTCCGGCGCCGCACCCAGTCGAACGAGCAAGTGGATGTCGCGATCGCCCTCGAGCGCTTCGGTCGGCGCCCGCTCGACCTCCTCGCCGAGTGGGGGTGGCTCGCCCCCGACGTGACGCTCGCGCACCTGTGCGATGTGACTCCCGCGGAGATCGCGCGGGTCGCGGCATCCGGGGCCTCGGCGACTCACGCGCCCGGGTGCGATGTGCCGATGGGCTGGGGCATCGCCCCCGTGGCCGCACTGCGCGGGGCCGGCATCGCCGTGGGGCTCGGCACGAGCGGCGGCGGCAGCAATGACGCCGGTCACCTGCTCGCCGACGCGCGCCTGGCGATGCAGATCGCTGCGCTCGTCGGCCCTCCCCTCGCCGCACGCGAGGTGCTCGGCATGGCGACCGCGGGTTCGGCCGCGGGGCTCGGGCGACCGGAGCTCGGGCACCTGCGCCCGGGGGCCGCCGCCGATGTGTGCGTGTGGGATGTCTCGGGGGTCGCGGATGCCGGCATCGCCGACCCTGTGGCCGGGTTGCTGTGGGGCTCCCCCGGGCGCCGTCCCCGCCACGTCGTCGTGGGCGGGCGCGTGGTCGTGCGCGACGGCGTGCTCGTGTCGGGTGACGAGCGCGCGATCACGCGACGGATGCGCGAGCGCGTCGGCCGGTAGCCACGGCCGACCGAGACTGAAGCCCGCTACTCGCCGGAGTGGATGCTGAGCGTCTCGACGAGGAGCTGGTCGCCCACGGCGGAGACCCCGTCGACGCCGAGGGCCGTGTTCACGACCATGTTGCGTTCATCCATCGATCCGACGGAGCCCTGGAGGGCGATGCCGCCGCCCGCATAAACCACGCGCACGCGTGAGGTGTCGGTGCTCGGACAGTCGCCGATCGCCGCCGTCACCCGGCCGACCAGGTCGGCCTGAGGGTCGGTGGCACTCGAGGCGGTGCCCGAGATGTTGTTCGTGGCGTTGCTCACGGCATCGTTCATGGTCGAGCCCTCACATTCTGGTGGAAAGAGTCGGTGCGGCTGTCGAGAAGTCCGGTGCGGCACATCCTCCTCCCCTCGGGGCCTCCGAGGAAGAGTCGAGTGCACTAATTGTGAACGAACACCGTGCGAGGCCGTCCGAGGCACCCGGCCCGCCCGATCAGCGCTCCCACGAGGCGAATGCCGTCACGACGCTCTGCACGAGGGTCTCGAAGCTGCGGTCGAGGTCGAAGGGCATGCCGAACCCTCCGCCGGTCTCGAGCGCGACGAACCCGTGGAGTGTCGAGCGGAAGAACCGCGTCGCATCCACCGCGTCGGTGTCGCGCAGGTCGTAGCCTGCGAGCACCGTGAAGATGAGGTCGAGGAGCGCCGCCGACACCGCGAGTTCCTCGTCGCGATCGGCCGCCGGAATCCGCGTCGTGAGCGGGTACTGCCCGGGGTGCTCGAGCGCCCACCGCCGGTAGGCGTGCGCCATGCTGCGGATGGCATCGTCGCGCGCGAGCCCGACGGCCGACCGGGACATCGCCTCGACGAGACCCGTCTTCGCGAGAAGGGTCATGCCGAGCACGAGCCCGGGCATGCCGTCGACGTGTTTGTAGAGCGAGGGAACCCTCACCCCGAGGCTGTCGGCGACGGCCGCGAGGTTGAGCGTCTCGGTCGGGTTGGCGTCGAGCAGTTCTGCCGCCCTGCCGACCACGATCGCGGTGCTCAGCCCCGCCCTAGGCAACGGGAGCCACCCTCGCGAGAAACGGGAGCACCGCGGCGCTCGTGAGCTCGGATTGCTGCGAGTGCGGGTAGTGGCCCGCCTCGGGCACCATCACGACCTCGGCCTTCAGGGTGTCGCCGATCCAGCGCGCCTCGCCCGCCGGGTCGGAGAAGTCGGGGTCGCGCTCGCCCATGATGACGAGCGCGGGCGCGGTGACGGCGGCGAGTCGCGCTTCGGCGGGGTCGTGGTCGGTCTGCCTCGTCGTGAGCGAGAACGCCTTGCCGTATGCCGGCCGACGGATGCTCGCGACGACACGGGCTCGGTAGTCGTCGAAGTCTGCGGGCTTCCTGCCCGCGTAGAGCGTGGGCATGTAGGCCTTCCACGCCGTCGCGACCCACAGCGGGGCCATCATGGCGCGGAACACCGCGAGCATGAACGCGCTCGATTTCGGGTTGCGCACGAACGGACCCACGAGCGCGAGCCCGCTGACCCGATCGGGTTGTTCGGCGGCGACGATGACGGCGGCCCCCGCGGCGAGGGAGTTTGCGACGATCACGGCCGGGCGGCCGAGGTGCGCGAGGAGGGCACTGATGTCGCTCGCGGTCTCAGGGTCGCCGTACGACGAGAACGTCGTGTCGCTGTCGCCGTGACCGCGCAGGTCGGTCGTGACGACCGTGTAGCCGGCGGCGAGGAGTTCGGGGGTGAGGAACCGGTAGGTCGAGCGGAGGTCGCCCATTCCGGGAACGAGGATCACGAGGGGTCCCGAGCCCTGCGTGTCGTAGGCGATGCGGCCTTCGGACACGGACAGGTACTGCGTTGCGGGAGTCGAACCCGCCGGTGTTGTGGTCATGTGGCTAAGTTAGTTAGCCCGATCGCTAATGTCAATACCTCTACGACGCCCGGATGAACGGAATGGCGAGCCGGTTGGTGGAGACCTCCCGGTGGTGGGCCCGCACGAGGCCCCGGATGATCACGACGAGGTGCACGACGCACACGACCACGAAGAGGGTGATCGGGATGCCGAGAGGGTAGAAGCCCGACACGGGCTCGTCGCGCGTGAAGGCGAAGAGCAGCGCGAAGTGCCCTCCGACCGTCAAGACGGTCAGCAGGATGAGCGTGTAGCCCCAGTTGGCGGCCTGGCGCGCATTCTCGGCGGCGAGCGCCCCCTTCTTCTTCGCCGACGGGTAGATCGCGGCCATGACGATCCCCGCGGTGATCACCGAGAGGAACGGGATGCCGATGAACGCGAGGAAGCCGAGCCCGTAGTAGAGCGAGCCGGTCGGCGGCGGCGCGGGGTGAGGCGCGGACGGGGTGGGCTGCGCGGCCGACGGCGGGGTGGACTGCGCTGCGGACTGCGCGGAGGGATCAGGCTGAGAGATCGTCACGGTCCGAGTGTAGGGAGCCACCGCACGCGCGACTAGACGTAGCGCCGCGGAACCGTCCAGTGGCTGCCGAACTCGGCGTCGTACCGCGAGGGGGCGAACGGGCTCTCGCCCCCGGCCGGATAGCTCGTGAGTTCGCCGAACACGACCCGGTCGGGCAGGTCATAGAGGTCGACGCGAACGAAGTCGGTCTCGGCAGACAGGCGCCTCGCGACATCGAGCATCTCGCCGAGGCGGTCGGGTCGCGCCGGTGTCGGATCTGCCCACCGAGGCCCGCCGCTGAGGGGCACGTGGTTCCACTCGGGGTCGAAGAAGTCTTGAGTGCGCGAACCGAAGCGCGCGGCATCCACCTGGATGTAACGGCACCGACCGTGGAACATGAAGAACTTGAGGTCGGGCGGGATGCCGCCGTCGGAACCCTCGAGCAACTCTTCGACGATGACGCGCCGTGGCACTCGACCGTAGGCCCACTCGCGATTGGGCCCCTGCCCGTAGAGCTTGGTGAGCCACACCCGGGCGATGGCCGCGAGGTGACGCCGGTCGGCGGCGCCGGGCGCGACGTGCCGGTACACCCACCCCCACTCGGCTCGCGGAAGCTCGGCGCCTGCGGGTGCCGACGCAGACACGACGATCGCCGCCCCGCTGCCGTGCGTGGGTTTGACGACGAACGCGTCGGGCAGGTCGACGCTCTCGAGGGCGGCCGAGTCGTCGACGATCGCGTAGGCCCGCGGCAGATACGCGGCACCGACGCGCGACGCCACGTAGTCACGCACGGCCGCCTTGTCGGCGAACGTCACGATGAGTTCGCGCCGGTCGCGCAGCATCTTGTAGCGCACCTTCTCGGTGAAGGTGACCGGATGCCGCGTGCGCACGAGTCTCGCGAGGCGCACGAGTCGGCTCCGTTCCCGCACGACACGGGCACGGCGAACCAGGGCGGAGCGGGCCACGACCGCGGCGCTCAGAGGTCGAGAACGAGTCGCGGGCACGCCGCTCGGGAAACGCAGATCATCATCGTGTCTTGCCCGTCTTGCTCGTCGGGGGTGAGCACGGAGTCGCGATGCTCGATCTCGCCGTCGAGCACGGGGGTCTCGCACGTGCCGCACGTGCCGACCCGACACGACGACACCACGAGCACGCCCTGCTCTTCGACGACCTCGAGGATGGTGCGATCGAGCGGAACCTCGAGGGTCATCCCCGAGAGCGCGAGTTCGACCTCGAACGGCTCCTGCCACACGGGTTCGCCGAACTCCTTGGCCTCGAAGTGCTCGATGTGCAGTCTCGACGTCGGCCACTCGGCGCACGCGCTCTCGACAGCCTCGATGAGGCGCGTGGGGCCGCAGCAGTAGAGCACGGTGTCGGCGTCGAGGCCCGCGATGAAGGCCGCGAGGTCGAGGCGGGCCCCCTCGTCGCGGGCGTGCACCCGCACCCGGTCGCCGTATGCGGCGGTGAAATCATCCGCGAAGGCCATCGTCGAGCGTGATCGCCCGGCGAAATCGAGGGTGAAGTCGACACCCGAGGCCGCGGCCGCCGCGGCCATCGAGACGAACGGCGTCACGCCGATCCCGCCCGCGAGGAACGCGACGCGCGCCCCCGGCTTCGACTCGAAGGCGAAGTGGTTGCGCGGTCCGCGGATGCGCACGGGGCTGCCGACGGTGAGAGTGTCATGGATGACGGCGGAGCCACCCCGACCGTCGGTCTCGCGCAACACGGCGACGCGGTAGCGCGCCCGATCGGCGACATCGCCGCACAGGGAGTACTGCCGCACGATCGGGCCGTCGGGGGTCGGCAGCAACACGTCGATGTGCGAACCGGGGGTCCACGCCGGCAGGTCGCGGCCGTTGACCGCGACGAGATCGATCGCGACGATGTCGTTCGCGACCGTCGTCGTCGCCTCGACGACACAGTCGCGTTCGACGTCGCTGAAGAAACTCACTGCGCCTCCTCCATCTCGAGCGCGAGCGCCGGGTCCCAGACGCTGTCGAGGTCGCGCACCGCGAAGTGCTCTTTGACCACGAAGAGGCGGTAGGGCTCGCCGTCGGGCGAGAACCAGCGGTGCGGAGAGCCCCCCACGTAGTAGAGCGAGTCTTCGGGCGCGAGCTCGAAGGTGCCCTGGTCGGCGAGGTCGACGACACAGCGCCCCGAGATCACGTGCAGGAACTCGTCTTCGTCGTGCTGGTGATATTCGCCCGGGTCGGCGTTGCTCGCGGTGAAGAGCATGGGGTGGAAGCGGCGATCGCCCTGAACGAGGAGCCTCGCGTGACCCAGGCTGTATGGCCCCGTGTCTCCCTCGCCCGCGCGCACGAGCGTGGGGGTCGAAGCGACGAGGCCGCGAGCGAGGTCTGCGGCACCCGAGAGCAACTCGAGCTGGCTGCTGCCGAGCGCCCGCGCGATCTTCTCGAGCGACACCATGCTCGGCCTCGTGAGACCGCGCTCGAGCTGGGAGAGGAACGGGTGCGAGAGGTCGGCGAGCGCCGCGAGCTGCACGAGGGTGAGCTGGCGCGAGCGCCGCATCGCCCGGATGTGCTGCCCCAGGAGATGCTCGTGGCTGGGCGACTCGGTGTCCATGGCCTCTGACTATAGGGGGCGGAATCCGGGCCCCGGTGCACGGTGGCGCGAGCATCACCGCACTGCCGGGAGGGAGCTCCCGCCAATTAACGAGGCGGGAATGATCGCGACACACGACCGAAACGAGGCGTGCGTAAATTCGCCGATGTTGAGGCCATCAACATTTTGCACCGCCCGCCCCCGGCGAGGAGATTCGTGATTCTTCCACTCCCCCTCACGCTCTTGCGAGGAGCGACGCTGCCCGACGGGCGCGTCGTCGACGTCGAGATCGAGGCCGACACCGTGACGGCGATTCTGCCCGCGGGTGACGCCGCGCCGACATCCGCCGAGCTCGACCTCACCGGATTCGTGCTGCTCACGGCGACCGCCGACCCGCACTCCCACCTCGACAAGGCCCGCTCGTGGGACGCCATCCGACCCCCGATGGGCGACCTGCTCTCGGCCATCAACTCGTGGCGCGACTACACGGCCACGATGACCGAAGCGGATGTCGCCGGCCGAGCCCGCGCACAAGTGCTCGCGATGCTCCGCCAGGGCACCACCGCGATCCGCTCCCACGTCGACGTGCTGCGTGGAGCCGACCCGCTCCTGTGCGCCCGCGCCCTCGTGAGCGTGCGGAACGAGCTCGCCGACCTCGTCGACCTCGAACTCGTCGTGCTCGCCGGCCCCGAGACCCCCGACGTCCACGTCGAGGCGGCCCTCGACCTCGGGCTCGACCTCGTGGGCGGTGCACCGCATCTCGCCGACGACCCGAGCGCCGACCTCCGCCGCCTCCTCGCGATCGCCGAGCGCCGCGGGTCGGGGGTCGACCTCCACACCGACGAGTCGCTCGACGGCGCCGTGACCCTCGGCGAGTTCGCGGCGATCGTGCGGGGCTGGACCCAGAACGTCTCCGCCGGCCACTGCGTGCGGCTCGGCACCCTCCTCCCGGCCGAGCGCGACGCCGTGATCGCCGAGGTGGTCGCGTCGCGCATCGGAATCATCGCGAACCCCATCACCAACCTCTACCTCCAGGGCTGGGACCACGACTCCTCGGTGCCGCGCGGTCTCACAGCCGTGCGCGAGCTCCTCGACGCGGGGGCCCGATTCGCGGCCGGCGCAGACAACGTGCGCGACCCGTTCAACCCGCTCGGTCGCAGCGACGCCCTCGAAACCGCCATGCTCCTCGTCGCCGCGGGCCACCTCACGATCGACGAAGCGGTGACGGCGGTGAGCGACGGAGCGCGCGAGGTCATGGGCCTGCCCGTGGCGGGGGCGACCGTCGGCGCGAAAGCCGAGTTCCTCGCGGTGCGCGGAACGAGCCTCGCGGATGTCGTCGCCGACGCTCCCGCCGACCGCCACGTCATCCACGCCGGGCGCCTCGTCGCCACCACGACCGTCACGAGTCGAGTCGCCGCCGCGGCCTCCCTCGTATCGCAGACCACCGCCCCCGTGTCGGAGAGATGAGCAGCATGTCCATCGCACCAAGCATCGACCGCCCCAAGACGTCGACCGAACCGCTCCTCGACTTCTCGAACGTCGCCATGAGGTTTCCGAACGGCACCGTCGCCCTCTCGGGTGTCGACCTCACGGTCGGTCGCGGTGAGTTCGTCACCGTCGTCGGGCCGAGCGGATGCGGCAAGAGCACCCTCCTCCGCATCGCGTCGGGCCTCGAGACGGCGAGCGAGGGCGAGGCGATCCTCCGCACCAAGCGTGTCGGCTACGTGTTCCAAGACGCGACGCTCCTCCCCTGGCGCACCGTGCAGCAGAACGTCGAGCTGCTCGCCGAACTCAACAAACAACCGAAGAAGCAGCGGGCCGCGAGCGCGAAGGCGGCCATCGACCTCGTCGGGCTCGCGGGCTTCGAGAAGAACCTCCCGAAGGAGCTCTCGGGCGGCATGAAGATGCGCACGTCGCTCGCGCGATCATTCACCCTCGACCCCGAACTCTTCCTCTTCGACGAACCCTTCGGGGCTCTCGACGAGATCACGCGCGAACGCCTCGGCGACGAACTGCTCCGCATCTTCGCCGAGCAGCAGTTCGCCGGGCTCTTCATCACCCACTCCGTGGCCGAAGCGGTGTACCTCTCCACGAGGGTCGTGGTCATGAGCGGTCGGCCGGGAAAGATCGTCGACACGTTCGAGGTTCCCTTTCCGAACCCTCGCGACCCCGACATCCGCTTCACCCCGGAGTTCGCCGCCCTCTGCGGCGAAGTCTCGCACGCACTGAGAGAAGGTCACTCGTGAGCACAGCAGTGAAATCCGCGGTGTCGAACACCCAGCCCGCGACCGTGAGCGTGGGGGCGAGATCGAGCAGCCTGGCCAAGCGCGTGGGGCCGCCACTCATCGTCTTCGTGCTCATCATGGTCGGCTGGTACATCGTCGCGAGCTACCTCGAGAGTGTGAACCGGTCGTTCCTGCTGCCGCTGCCGCACCGCATCGTGACGGAGTCGTTCTTTCCGACGAACGGGGCGGAAGGCATCGCCCCCGACCTCCTCCGCGCCCTCGCGCTGTCGACCCAGGTCGCTCTCGTCGGGCTCGCGATCTCGATCGTCATCGGAATCGTCTGGGCCGTGCTCATGTCGCAAGCCCGCTGGGTCGAGCGGTCGCTCTTCCCCTACGCCGTCATCCTCCAGTGCATCCCGATCCTCGCCCTCGTTCCCCTCATCGGTGTCACGATCGGCTACAGCTTCGAAGCCCGCATCCTCGTGTGCATTCTCATCTCGCTCTTCCCGATGGTCTCCAACACCCTGTTCGGGTTGCAGTCGGTCGACCGCAGCCAGCGCGAACTCTTCAAACTGCAGAGCGCGAGCCGCTTCACGGTGCTCACCAAACTGCAGTTTCCGAACGCCATGCCCGCGATCTTCGCCGGGATGCGCATCTCGGCGGGGCTCTCGGTCATCGGGGCGATCGTCGGCGACACGTTCTTCCGTCGCGGACAACCCGGTCTCGGCAACCTCATCAGCGTCTACGCCTCGCGCGTGCAGACCGAGGAGCTCTACGCCTCGGTCATCACGGCGGCGCTCCTCGGCGTCGTGATCTTCCTCGTCTTCGGGCTCATCGGCAAACTCGCCGTCGGCCGCTGGTACGAACAGACCACCTAGACCCTCCCTCCCCGCTCCACTCCCCGCCGCAGCATCCGCCTCACCCCGCCCACTCAAGGAGAACCATGCACACACCAGTCCGTCGCACCATCGCGGCCGTCGGCGCTCTCGCCGCCGTCGTCGCCCTCGCCGGTTGCGCATCAGGAGAGGAGGAGGCCGCTCCCCGAGACGACATGGAGATCGGCGCCATCGACCTCTCGGAGAACTGCCCCTCGACCGTCGTCATCCAGACAGACTGGAACCCCGAGTCGGAGCACGGCACGCTCTACGAGCTGCTCGGCGAGGACTACACCGTCGACGCAGACCTCAAGTCGGTCTCGGGGCCGCTCATGGCGAGCGGTGAGTACACCGGTGTCGACGTGGAGATCCGCTCCGGCGGGCCGGCGATCGGCTTCCAGACCGTCGCCGCCCAGATGTATCAGGACACCGACATCACGATCGGATACGCCGGCACCGACGGACAGGTGCAGCAATCGGCCGACCTCCCCACCAAAGCCTTCATCGCCCCGCTCGACATCAACCCGCAGATGATCATGTGGGACCCGGAGACCTACCCCGGTGTCAGCTCGATCGCCGAACTCGGCGAAGAGCTCGGCGACAACGTCGTGCGCTACTTCGACGGCGCCGCCTACATGGAGTACCTCATCGCCGACGGCCAGCTGTCGCGCGAGCAGGTCGACGGCTCGTACGACGGCACCCCGGCGAACTTCGTCGCCGCCGCGGGCGCCGACGGTCAGCAGGGCTTCGCGAGCGCAGAACCGTTCGTCTACGAGAACGAGGTCGAGAGCTGGAACAAGCCCGTCGAGTTCGAACTCATCCACGACGCCGGGTGGACCGCTTACGCCGGCGCCCTCTCGGTGCGCAGTGCCGAGTTCGAAGAGCTCAGCCCGTGCCTCGCCGACATCACGCCGGTGTTCCAGCAGGCGACCGTCGACTTCTACACCGAGCCGGCCGCCGCGACCGAGGTCATCCTCGACCTCGTCGAGCAGTACGACACGGGGTGGGTCTACTCCCAGGAGGTCGCCGACTTCTCGGTGCAGCAGCAGGTCGACCTCGGTCTCGTCGGCAACGCCGACAACGAGACCGTCGGTGACTTCGACCTCGACCGCGTTCAGGGCATCCTCGACACGATGAGCCCCATCGCGACCGACCTCGGCACCCCGCCGGCCGACGGACTCTCCGTCGACGACCTCGTGACCAACGAGTTCATCGACGACTCCATCGGAATGCCGTAACGGCACGGAAGCCACGATCATGACGACACCCCCGGTGACCTCGACCTCCGCCCGCCTCGCGGGCGCGCGGGCCGTCGTCACCGGGGGTGCTCGCGGCATCGGGGCGCACATCGCCGAGAGGTTGAGCGCCGACGGTGCCGACGTGGCGATCCTCGACAGACTCACCGAACGAGGCGAACCCACCGCCGAGCGCATCGGCGGCCGGTTCATCGACGTCGACCTCCTGCATCCGCTCTCGACGATCGCCGCCATGAAGACGGCCATCGCGCACCTCGGCGGCATCGACATCCTCGTCAACAACGCGGGCATCCTGCGCCTCACGCCCCTGCTCGACATCTCGGTCGAAGAGTGGGATCACGTGTTCGACATCAACACGCGGCCCATGCTCGTGACGACCCAGATCGCCGCACGATCGATGATCTCGGCGGGCACCGCGGGCACGATCATCAACATCGCGAGCATGGCGGGCAAGAGCGGCGGTGCGGGGCAAGCGCACTACGCCGCGTCGAAAGCCGCCGTCATCGCCCTCACGCGCGTGTCGGCGCTCGAGCTCGGCGAACACGACATCACCGTCAATTGCGTGTGCCCCGGATACATCCTCACCGAGATGGGCGCGGCCACGAGAACGGATGCCGACGTCGAACGCTGGTCGTCGTTCTCCCCGCTCGGGCGGCTCGGCACCCCCGCCGACGTCTCGGGGGTCGTGGCTTTCCTCGCGTCGAGCGACTCCGACTATCTCACCGGTCACGCGATCGACGTCTCCGGCGGCATGGCCGCCCAGTGACCGAGCCGCTCGCCGCGACACCGCGCCTCTCTCCCCCGCTCCTCTCCACCCAGACCACAACCACCCTCTGCTGTAAGGAATCCGCATGACGGTCGAAGACCTCCACACCGAACTCGTCGAGCTACTCGGGCCTCGCGGCGCGACGGTCGAGATGCGCGCGCGCGAGAAGGCATCCGTCGACGGAGCCAAGATGTCGCCGATCATCACCGAGCTGCTCCCCCTCGGTCTCGCCGACATCGTGGCCTTCCCGACGAGCGCCGAGCAGGTCGCCGAGGTCGTCGCGGCCGCCGTGCGCCACGGCGTGGGCATCACCCCGCGCGGCAAGGGCACCGGCAACTACGGTCAGGGGATCCCCCTTCAGGGCGGCCTCGTGCTCGACCTCTCGAAGGCGCGCGCGATCGTGGAGGTCGGCGACGGCACCATCACGGCCGAGGCGGGCGCCCCGATGATCGCGCTCGAGCAAGCCGCACGCGAGAGCGGACAGGAGTTGTGGATGTATCCGTCCACAGCCCAGTCGAGCCTCGGCGGTTTTCTCTCCGGAGGCTCCGGAGGCACCGGCTCGATCCTGCACGGCGCCAACCACCAGGGATTCGTCGTCGCGCTCGACGTGGTGTTCGGCGGCCCGGAACCGGAACTCGTGCACGTCGAGGGAGACGAAGCCCAGAAGTTCGTGCACAACTACGGCACCGCGGGCATCATCGCGCGCGCGACCGTGCGACTCGACCCCGTGCAGGACTGGGTCGCGTTCTACGCGAGCTTCGACGACTTCTCGGGTGTGCTCGCGACCATCCGCGAGGTCGGCGGCGTGCACCCGACACCGCGACTCGTGTCGGGCGACCTTGCCGAGATCGCCGCGACCCTGCCCGCCGACCCGGCGATCCCCGAGGGCCGCGCGAGCCTCCGCGCGATTCTCGAGAGGTCGACCCTCGACGCCGCCCGCGGACTCGTCGAGGCCGCGGGAGGGGTCGTCGAAGAGGTGCGTGAGGGGCCGACGGCGTGCGTGCGATTGAGCACCCTCTCGTACAACCACCCGATCGAGTGGTTGCAGAAGAGCGCGCCCGGCACCTACTTCCACCTCGAGGTCGGCGGACACGCGCTCGTCGACCGGATCGACGAGGTGCACGCGGTCTACCGCGGCGGGATGCTGCACATCGAATCCCAGCACCGCGGCCCCATCGGCATGCTCGCGGGTGTCTATGAGAGCCCCGAGCAGGTCTACGCGGGCATCGACGCCCTCCGCGAGCTCGGTGTCGGCGTGCACAGCCCGCACCAGTGGTTCGTCGACTTCGAGGTCGAGCGCACCCTCGCGACCGCGCGCGAGACCGACCCCCTCGGGTTGCTCAACCCCGGAAAGCTCGTCGCCGAGGTGACCGCTCCCGGCGCCGGCAAGGTCGCGTCGGGCGAGAGCGCGCCGCGCGCGACCTCGTCGGGAACCCTCGTGCCCGAGTCCGTGTCGAGCGCGTCGTGACGGGCACCGCGTCGCGGCGCCTCGACGAACTCTCGGGCACCGCCGTGACCGAGCGCCTCACCGAGGACTCGATCATCGTGCTCCCCACGGGAGCGATCGAGCATCACGGGCCGCATCTGCCGCTCTCGACCGACGCTCTGCTCGCGGGTGCACTCGCGGGCGCCGCCGTCGATCGGGCCGCCGACGCGGGCCTCGACATCTGGATCCTGCCCACCCTCACCTACACGAAGTCCGACGAGCACCACTGGGCTCCCGGCACGGTGTGGTTGAACTGGGACACCCTCATGGCGACGCTCGTCGACATCGGCAGGTCGATCGCCGCGACCCCCGCCCGCACCCTCGTCTTCATGAACGGGCACGGCGGAAACGGCGCTCTCCTGCAAGTGGCCAATCGCGAGCTGCACCGGCGTTTCGGCCTCAAGACCTTCACGATGCCCGCGGGCATCCAGCGCGCGGGCGCCGGCGGTGACGCGGGAGCGGATGAGGCGGGGCTCGGAATCCACGCCGGCCACGGCGAGACCTCCCTCGTGCTCCACGTGCGCCCCGACCTCGTCGACATGACGCGCGCCGAACGCAACGTGCCCGAGCACATCGGGGCGATGGAGTTCATCGGGTTCAACAACAAGCCCGTGTCGTTCGGTTGGCTCAGCAACGATTTCGGGGCGAGCGGCGTCATCGGCGACCCGACGGCCGCGACGGCGGAGGCGGGTGCCGCGCTCTTCGAGGAATCGGTCGCCCGTTCGGTCGACGCCCTCCTCGAGATCTCCCGGTTCACGTTCGAGGTGCCGCCCTCGGGGCCGACACCGTGACCGATCAGCCGGCGGCCGCGACCGCGGCCGACGACACCCTGCACGCCGACCCTCACGAGATCGCCCGGCACTGGCTGCCGGGCAACGAGCACCCCGATCGCCCGCAGATCACCCTCGTGACGAACGGGCTCGACGGCTACCCGACCGGGCGCACAGTGTTGCTCTCCGAAGTGACCGACACGGGCTTCGCATTCCACACCGACGCGCGCTCGCGCAAAGCCCTCGAGATCGAGGCGGATGCCCGCGTCTGCATCGTCATCGTCTGGCCCGACTTCTACCGGCAGCTCGTCATCCACGGCGAAGCCCGTCGGCAATCCGAGGAGCGCATCGCCGCGGCATATCACCGTCGATCGCCCTACCTCAAGCAGCTCGCGTGGGTAAACGACGCCGACTACGCGCGATTGCCCTACGACGAGAGGGTCGCGCGATGGAGTGACGCGGCTGCGACGCATCCGGAGGGCCCCGTCGAGCCGTCACCGACATGGGTCGGGTTCGACGTCGTGCCCGCGCGCTACCTCTTCTGGGAGTCCTCGCCCGTAACGGCGAGCCGCCGCACGGAGTTCCGGCGCAATGGATCGGGTGCTGACGCGCCCGTTTCGTGGGCGGTCGATCACCTGCCAGGCTGAACGGGTGTCCCGCCCGATCATCCGCGTCTCCGCGGCCCTCATCGTCGACGAGTTCGGCCGCGTGCTGCTCGTGCGCAAACACGGCACCACGATGTTCATGCAACCGGGGGGCAAACCCGAGCCGGGAGAGTCGGCCGCGGATGCCCTCGCTCGCGAGCTGCTCGAAGAGGTCGGGTTGCGCGTCGACCCCGCCGACCTCGACTTCATCGGCAGTTTCGAGGCAGACGCCGCCAACGAGCGGGGGCACGCTCTCGTCGCCGAGATGTTCGCGGTGCGGGTGAGCGCGCCCGTGATCGTGACGGCGGCCGCCGAGATCGCGGAGCTGCGCTGGTTCGCCGTCGACGAGCTCGGGGGGCCGACGATCGCCCCGCTCACGAGAGACACCGCCCCCGCGCTCGTGCGGCGGGGCGCCTGAGTCAGGAGCGCAGCGCGCTCCCGACCTCGGCGAGCGCGTCGGCGAACCGCAGCTCGCCGCCCGCGCCACCCCCACCCGAGAGGTTGACACCCGCGACCCCGTCGACGTCGAGCAATCGACGGCTCAGCTCGATCGCGGCCGAGATGCCCGCCGCCGTCGGAGAATCGGCGGCGAAGATGCCGTCGAGGTAGCCGGGCGGCAGCACGAGAGACGGAAAACTCGCGAGGAGCGCGGCGCTCTCGACGTCGACGACGATCGGAACGCACGCGATGAAACGCAGCCCGCTGCCGAGGGCCCGGGCCTCGGCGATGAACGCGCGCACCGGCTCGACTCCCCCGGCGTGGTTGACGAAGCAGACCTCCGCGCCCGCCCGCTCCTTCTCTCGCAGCCGCTCCGCGCGACGGTCCATCGGGGGCGTCGCGGGCGACTCCCCCACCGAGACGAGGTGCCCGGCCGCCCGGGCGACGGCCGCGAGGCGGGTCGAGTCGAGGTCGAACACGGGGCGCGCGTCGGGTCTCGACCCCGTCGCCGTGTGGTCTCCCGTCACGCAGTGCACGCCCGAGACTCCGACGTGGGCGAGGCCGGCCAGCTCGCCCTCGAGGGCGACCCTGTTGCGATCGCGGCAGTTGAGCCCCGTCCAGACCTCGAGGCCCGCGGCGCGGATGAGCTGCGCGCGGTAGGTGGGCGAGAACTGCACGCGTGAGCGTGCGGAATCGCCGGCGAGCACCGCATCCGTCGACCCCGCGAGGATGTCTGCGCACTCGCGGATCGAGTCGGCGGCGAGTGCCCGCGCCGGAAAGTCACCCACGACCACCCGCCCCGACCCCAGGAGCGCGCGCATCCGGTCGGCGGGAGTGTGCGGGATGGGCGACGCGTCGTTCGCGGGTGGGCCTGCCGACGCGGGGTCGAAGAGAGGACCGAGGGCGGGGTCGAGCGCGCGGTTCGATGCCGGCCGCTCACGCGACCAGCGCACGGTGGCGACGTCGAGGAACACGCACGCGTGCTCGGCGACCTCGCACCGACCGTCGCCCTCGACCCCGCCGCACGGGCCGAACTCCATCGACTTGGGGCACTCGGGTGCTCGCACGATCTCGGTCTCGGGTGGCACGACATCCCCTCTCGACCGGTGTGCACGGCACGCTACCCCCGGTGTGTTTCGACGGTGTGACCAGCCCGGGTACGACCGGCTCGGGTGCGACCGGCTCACTGCCGCACGCTGACAAACCCCCGAGCGTGACCAAACTCCGGCCACCGGGGTGCCGAACCCCCCACGCCCCGCCACAGCGGCGAGCGCACGAAGGAGAAGACGATGACCGAGATCACCGCGCACCACGGACTGTTTAAAGACACCAACCTCCACGTCGACGACACCGGAGGGTCGGGTCGCCCCGTCGTCCTCATCCACGGCTGGCCGCTCTCGGGCGAATCGTGGTCGGAGCAGGTGACGGCCTTCACCGCCGCGGGACACCGCGTGATCACTTACGACCGCCGCGGCTTCGGGCGCAGCGACAAGCCCAAGACCGGCTACAGCTACGACACGCTCACCGAAGACCTCCACACTCTCCTCACCGAGCTCGACCTCACCGACGTCACGCTCGTCGGGTTCTCGATGGGTGGCGGCGAGGTGGCGCGCCACTTCACCAAGTACGGCGACGAGCGCATCCGCAGCGTCGTGTTCGCCTCCGCCGTTCCGCCGTACCTCATGACGACCGACGACAACCCCGAGGGACCCCTTTCGCCGAGCGCCGCCGAAGAGATGACGGCGCAGCTCACCGCGAGCGAGGAATCGTTCTACGAGCAGTTCACGACCGATTTCTTCTCCGTCGACGGTGAGCTCAAGGTGACCGAGCGGCAGCGTCAGGATGCCCTCGACCTCGCGTTGCAGTCGAGCAAGGTCGCGGCGCTCGCGTGCATGGCGGCGTTCGGGTCGACCGACTTCCGCGACGACCTGCCCCGGGTCACCGTTCCCACGCTCGTGATCCACGGCGACGGTGACGGCACCGTGCCGTTCGAGGGCTCGGGAGCGCGCACGCACGCCGCGATCGCGCACAGCGAGCTCGTCGTCATCCCCGGGGCACCGCACGGCGTCAACGTGAGCCACGCCGAGGAGTGGAATCGCGCCGTGCTCGAGTTCCTCGCGAAGTAGTCACGTGAGGCGCGGAACCGCTCGTTCCGCGCCCGCACCACCGCATCGCGGTCGCATAGTGTTCCTCTCCTCCGGGGTGAGCAACGATGTGCGACCGCGATGTCGCGTTGGGGCGCGTTCTCGGGCTCGACGTTCGGCGCGGGGATCGTCATTTCGGCGCTCGCGCGATAAAAGTCATGTCGTAATCGGGCGAACACGCCTACAGTGGGCACATCGCCGTGACCCCCGCGATCCTTTCGCGGCGCGCCCGCGGGAGGCATCGTCAGCGAGGCTCACCAAAGGACGCTCGAATGCCAGGACCACTGCGCACCCTCCGTTCCACCATCTACCGGTCGACGCGATTCGCGCACGTCGCCGAATTCATCTTCCGGCGGAACGACGCGTCGGAAGACGTCTACCCCGACGACCCGCCGCGCGGCCTCGTCGACGGACCCGACCCCGACCGGGTCGTCTTCATCGGCGAGCCAGGCGAGATCAGCCTCGGTGTGCGCTCCCACGAGCTCTCGCTGCCCGCGTTCTTCGCGCGCCATCTGGCGACCGTCACCTCGCGAGGGGTGTCGTGGTCGATCAGCCCGCTGCCGGGGTCGCGCATCGCCGAGGGACCGGGTGTCGTCGAGGGGCTCACGAACGACCTCGCGAAAGCCGACGCGGTCGTCATCCTCGCCGGCATCTCCGACACCCTCCGGATCATGGCAGCGACGACGTGGGAGAGGCACCTCCGGGCGACCCTCGCGGCGTTGCGCGAGCGGCTGCCCGTCACCGCGCAGATCGTGATCTCCGACATCCCGCCGCTCGACAACGCGGGCAGCATGTCGAAGGCTGCTCGAGTCGCTGCCGGCCACCACAGCAGGCTCCTCAACCGGCACACGCGACTCGTCGCCGCAGAGTTCCACGGGGTCACGGTCATGCTCTTCCCTCGCGAACTCACCGAGTCGGTGTGGCGGCCCGAAGGCGTCGAACAGCGATTCACCTTCACCTACCGCGTGTGGGGAAACCACCTCGCCGATGCCCTTCCGATCGACGCGAGTGTCATCGCCGGCTCCGGCTCCGACCCGGCACCCTCCGCTCCCCGCCCCCGCACCACCACCGCCGGCCCGAGACACGCCAGCACCTCCCTCGCGGAGTCGAGCAATGCCAGTCCGAGCGATACCAGTCAGAGCCGCGTGAGCCAGACACACGTGAGCCAGAGCCGCGCCCGCGCGAGGGACGAGGGCGGCGCGACCGCATCGACGCGCTGACAGTTCGGCGATAATGGCTCCATCCCACCCCGGAAGGACGTCATGTCTGCGCCCCTCGATCTGCTCGTCCACGCGACATCCGCCCTCGTCGACGGGGTGTTCCGCCCGGCGACGATCTCCGTGCGCGACGGGGTCATCGTCGACGTGGAACCCCTCCACGACGGCACGGGCGAGTGGATCGACGCGGCCGAGATCGTGACCCTCGACGCCGACACCGTGCTCGTGCCCGGGCTCGTCGACAGCCACGTGCACGTGAACGAACCGGGCCGCACCGAGTGGGAGGGCTTCGCGAGCGCCACGCGCGCCGCGGCATCCGGCGGTGTCACGACGATCGTCGACATGCCGCTCAACAGCATCCCGGCGACGGTCGACGTCGACGCCCTCGACACGAAGCAGGATGTCGCGAGACCCCAGTCGTTCGTCGACGTCGGTTTCTGGGGCGGGGCGATCCCGGCCAGTCTCGGCTCGCTCGCGCCACTCCACGATCGCGGGGTCTTCGGCTTCAAAGCCTTCCTCGCCCCGTCGGGTGTCGACGAGTTTCCTCACCTCGACAGTGCGGGCCTCGACGAGGCCCTGGCCGAGGTGGCCGCGCTCGGTTCGGTGCTCATCGTGCACGCGGAAGACCCCGACGAGCTCGCGAGGCACGAGAAGCACGGGGGGCGCGACTACCGGGCTTTCGAGGCCTCCCGCCCCGACTCCGTCGAGACGGTCGCGATCGATCGCGTCATCGCGGGCGTGCGCCGCACCGGCGCGCGCGCCCACATCCTGCACCTGTCGAGCGCGGCCGCCCTCCCCGCCCTCGCCGCCGCACGCGCCGACGGCCTCCCGATCACCGTCGAGACGTGCCCCCACTACCTGTGCCTCACCGCCGAGGAGATCCCCGACGGCGCGACCCAGTTCAAGTGCTGCCCTCCCATTCGCGACAGCGCCAATCGCGATGCCCTCTGGCAGGGTCTCACCGACGGCGTCATCGACATCATCGTCTCCGATCACTCCCCGAGCACGCGCGAACTCAAGTTCGCGCACGATGGCGACTTCGGCGTCGCGTGGGGCGGAATCGCGGGGCTCCAGGTCGGGCTCACGGCGGTGTGGGCCGAGGCGCACCGGCGCGGCATCTCGCTCGAGAGCGTCGTGGAGTGGATGTCTCGCGGCCCCGCCGACTTCCTCGGTCTCCCCGCGAAGGGTCGCATCGCGGTCGGCGCCGATGCCGACCTGTCGGTGTTCGTGCCGACGTGGGCGTCGACCGTCGACGCGACCCGGCTCGAGCACAAGAACGCCGTCTCGGCGTTCGACGGCGCCGGTGTGCTCGGCCGCGTCGACGACGTGTGGTTGCGCGGTCGCCGCATCGACATCGACGGGCTCCCCTCCGGAGCACTCCTCGAGCGCCCCGCATCCTGACGAGCGGCGAAACACGGCGGTCACATGCGGGTGTCAGAATCCCGCTATGGCGATAGTCCTCGGGTCACATCAGTACGGCAAAGCCGAATCCCGCCTCGTGCGGTTCCGTCGCGACAGCGCACGGCACGAGATCCAGGATCTCAACGTGAGCACGAGTCTGCGCGGCAGCTTCGCAGAAGCACACCTCTACGGCGACCAGTCGCAAGTGCTCCCGACCGACACCCAGAAGAACACCGCGTACGCCTACGCCAAGTCGGTCGGCATCGAGTCGATCGAGACTTTCGGTCTCGCCCTCGCGCGCCACTTCGTCGACGACATCGACCCGGTCACGGGAGCGCGCATCGAGATCGAGCAGTACGGCTGGACTCGCGCCGTCGTCGACGGAGCCGAGCACGACCACACCTGGGTGCGTGCCGGCGAGGAGGTGCGCACCGCCGCGATCACGGTCGACGGCACGGGAGACGACCGCCACGTGCACGTCGTCGGCGGCCTCAAAGACCTCGTGCTGCTCAAGTCGACGGGCTCCGAGTTCCGCGACTTCCTCGTCGACGAGTACACGACCCTGCCGGCGACCTCGGATCGCGTGCTCGCGACCTCCCTCGTGGCGCGGTGGCGCTTCGAGACCCTCGACGTCGAGTGGGACGCCGTGTATGCGAGCGTCAAGCGCATCCTCGTGGCGCAGTTCGCGACCCTGCAGTCGCTCGCGCTGCAGCAGACCCTGTGGCACATGGGCAAGGCCGTGCTCGCCGCCCACCCCGAGATCGCGGAGATCCGGTTCTCCGCCCCCAACAAGCACCACTTCCTCGCCGACCTCTCGCCGTTCGGGCTCGAGAACAGCGGTGAGGTCTTCCACGCCGCCGACCGACCGTACGGCCTCATCCAGGCGAACATCACGCGCGACGATGCGAGCGATCCGGGATCAGCGTGGGACGCCGGAGCGGGCCTCGCGTGAGTGCTGCGGATGCCGCGGGACCGACCCTCGCGCAGACGGACGAGCGCTGGCTCGCCCACGCCGTGACCCTCGCGACCGAGAACGTCGCCGCGGGAGGCGGCCCCTTCGGCGCGGTCATCGTGCGCGACGGCGAGCTTCTCGCGATCGGCCAGAACCGGGTGACGCGCGACCTCGACCCGACGGCGCACGCCGAGGTGCAGGCCATCCGTGCGGCGTGCCAGGCCGCGGGAGACTTCTCTCTCGCCGGAGCGACGCTCTACACCTCGTGCGAGCCGTGCCCGCTGTGCGTCTCGGCGTCGCTGTGGGCGCGACTCGATCGCGTCGTGTTCGCCGCGGACCGCCACGATGCGGCGCGAGGCGGCTTCGACGACCTCGAGTTCTACGAGCTGTTCGCGCGCGACCGGGCGACGTGGCCGACCGCGATCGAGTCGCTCAGGCTGCCGGAGTCGGCCGCGCCGTTCGACGCGTGGCTCGGCAAGGGCGACCGCACCGACTACTGACGCGGCCTCCCGGGGGCGCCTACGACCCGCGGTAGCTGCTGAACGCGAACGGGCTCAGCAGGAGGGGCACGTGGTAGTGCTCGTCGCCGCCGACCTCGAACTCGAGGGTCACCTCGGGAAAGAACCCCGCTTGGCCGGTCGAGGCGAAGTAGCTCCCGGTGTCGAAGATGAGGCGGTGCCTGCCCGGTTCGAGAGCGTCGGGTCCGAGCGTCGACACGCGGCCGTCGGCATCCGTCGCGGCGATGGCGAGGGGCACCCACGTGCCGTCGCTGCGCCATGAGAGCGCCACGGGCACCCCCACAGCGGGGCGGCCGAGGGCGGTGTCGAGAACGTGGGTGGTGACGTGGCTCACTGGGGATCTCCGTAGGTTTTTTCGAGGCGGATGAGGGCGATGTCGCGGAGTTCGGTGCCGACGAGGGCGAGCTCCGAACGCTCGTCGAGGTCGAGGCGGCGCTCGAGTTCTTCGAGGATCTCGCGCTTCGACCTGCCGGCGGCGCGGATGAGGAAGATGCGCCCGAAGCGGTCTTCGTAGCGACGGTTGCCTTCGGCGATGGCCGCGGCGAGCACCTCGTCGTCGGTCGCGCTGCTCGACGCCGCACCGAGGGAAGCCTGTTCCGTGCGGGAGAACGCCGCCGCCGCGCCGTCACCGGTGGGGCGTTCGCCGATGCGCGGATGGTGCGCCATCGCCTCGTCGATCTCCGATTCGCTCAGCGGCGTCGCGGCGCTTGCGGCGACACCCAACAGTTCGTCGAGGTCGGCGAACGGAGCAGACGCGGCGACCTCGTCGACCCACCGCGCGACCCCGAGTGCGGCCTCCAGGTCGCCCCGGAGGGCGGCTTCCGTCTCACCGATCACGCGCATCGACCTCCCGTCGGTGCCGCTTTCCGGCACCGGTCGCTATAACTGTAATGATGACCTCCGATGTCCCGACCGACGCGCCGCCGCGCCCGACACAGTCTCCCGCGCAGCCCGGCTGGGTGCTCGGCGCCGTGCTCGCGGCGGGAGCCGGGCGCCGATTCGGCGGGCCCAAAGCCCTCGCGCGCGACTCCGACGGTGTGCCATGGGTACACCTCGCCGCGACCGCGCACCTCGCGGGTGGCATCCCCCGCGTCGTCGTGGTGCTCGGAGCCGAATCCGACGCGGTGCGCGAGTTGCTGCCCCACGACCCGCGCATCACAGCGCTGATCGCGCACGACTGGTGGCGGGGCCAGTCCGCGTCGCTCGCCGCCGCACTCCGAGCCGCCGAGGCGACGGATGCCTCCGCCATCCTCGTGACACTCGTCGACCTTCCCGGCCTGCCGCCGAGTTCCGTCGTGAGGCTCCTCGAGACCGCGGTGCGCGCGGGGCTCCACCGCGCCCTCGCGCAAGCGACGTTCGACCGTCGCCCCGGGCATCCGGTGGTCATCGGGCGCGAGCACTGGACGGCGCTCGTCGCGAGTCTCGACGGCGACTCGGGTGCGCGCGACTACGTGCGGGCGCACGACGCGCGGTTCGTGGAATGCGGCGACCTCGGCGACGGCACGGACGTCGACACCCGCGACGACGTCACTCCAGCGCCGCATCGAGCGCCGCACTGAGCGCCTCACTGAGCGCCTCCCAAGGGAGCGTCGCGCAGCCCGCGCGCAGCGGGAGACGCCCGATGCCCGCGAACGCGACGGCGTCGCCGAGACGCTCGTCGTAGCGCAGGGCGTCTCCGGGGTCGAGCGGGTCGAACGCGGGGTCGACGTCGCGGTCGCGCACGAGCTCCCCGAACGACACGGCGAGCGCGGCGAGTTCGGCGCGCGACCGGCCGGAGGCGAGCGCCGCGAGTGCCGACGCCGACGCCATCGACACCGTGCATCCGCGACCGCGCCACGTGACGTCGGCGATCGTGACGTCGGCGATCGTCCCGTCGACCGTGCCGCCCGCGCCACCCGCGCCACCCGCGCCACCCGTCAGCGTCACTGCCATACGCACTTCGTCTCCGCAACTCGGGCTGCGGAGCACGGGGGTGTCTGCCGCGACCTCTCCCGCACCGTGCCGCACCCGATCGAGCTCGACGATGAGGGCTTCGCGCGGGTCGGTCATCGCGCGGCGAGCTCCCGCACGGTGCCTTCGAACGCGTCGAGGGCGGCGGCGACATCCTCGACCGTGACCGCCTCGTCGGGGTGGTGGCTCACTCCCCCGGCGCAGCGCACGAAGAGCATCGCGAAGTCGGTGAGGGCCGAGACCGCGACACCGTCGTGGCCCGCGCGACTGTAGAGCGCCATCGGCGCGTCGTCGCCCGTGCTGCGGATGCCCGCGGCGATCGCATCGCGCAAGTGCGGGGCGCACTGCGCGGCGTCGGCGCGGTAGATCTCGATGGCGTCGAACTCGAGCGACCGCCGCGCGCAGATGTCGGCAGCGGCCTCCTGAATGCGCTGGCAGCACTCGTCGCGCACTGCATCGTGCTCGGCTCTCACATCGAGGCTGAAGTCCACTCGGCCGGGGATGACGTTGACTCCCCCGGGGTAGGCCTGCAGTTTGCCGACGGTTCCGATCGTGTCGAGCTCTTTCGAGATCGTCTCGACCGCGATCACGAGTTCGCTCGCGCCGACGAGCGCGTCGCGACGGCGGTCGTAGGGCGTTCCGCCGGCGTGACCCGCGTGGCCGGTCATCGTGAGCGAGAAGCGTCGCGCTCCCGCGATCGACGTGACGACCCCGAGGGCGCGGTCCGCGTCTTCGAGGTGCGGCCCCTGTTCGATGTGCGCCTCGAGGTAGCCCACGAGTTGCTCGGGCCGGCGGAACGCGCTCGGGAGCCGCGCCGGGTCGAGCCCGAAGTCCTGAAAGGCCTCGAAGAGCGAGATGCCGTCGCTGTCGCGCAGCTCCCACCACGCGTCGTCCCAAGTTCCCGCGAGCGCCCGGCTGCCGAGAAGAGCCGTGCCGAAGCGTGTGCCCTCCTCGTCGCTGAACGCGACGACCTCGAGGGCGAAGGGCAGAGCGGATGCGTGCGGCCGAACCCTCGAGGCCACCTCGATCGCGAGCAGCACTCCGAGCATGCCGTCGTAGCGTCCCGCGTCGGGCACCGTGTCGATGTGCGAGCCGAGGAGGAGGGCGGGCAGCCCGTCGACGCGGCCCTCGATCCTGCCGCACTGGTTGCCCGCGGCATCCTGCCACGTGGTGAGTCCCGCCTCGCGCATCCAGCCCTCGACGACGTCGTTCGCCGCCCGATGTTCGGGCGAGAGGTGCACGCGCTCGAGGCGCTCGGGTGTGACGGTGATGGTCGCGAGTTCGTCGCAGCGCGCCATGATGCGCTCCGCGGCGGCCGCGAGAGGGAGCGTCGTCACACGGCCCCCGAGGAAGCGTCGGCATAGAAGTCGAGTGCGGCGCCGACGCCGCCGCCCGGCGTCACCGACACTCCGCCCGTGCGCAGCACTTGCTCGAGCACGGCGAGGGTCGTGAGCACCGTGTCACGGCGGGCGTTGTAGCCCATGGTCCCGATGCGCCAGATGCGGCCGTGGAGCGGACCGAACGACGTGCCGATCTCGATGCCGTAGTCGGTGAGCATGCCGGCGCGGGCGGCGTCGCCGTCGATCCCGTCGGGGATCTCCACCCCCACGACGTTGTTCATGCGATGGGTCTGGTCGCCGAAGAGGGTGAGGCCGAGACCGACGAGCCCCTCGACCATGGCCGTTCCGTGCACGCGGTGACGCTCGACCGCGGCATCCATTCCCTCGTCGACGAGCAGCCGCGCACACTCGCGCGCCCCGTAGAGCATCGTGGTCGCCTCGGTGTGGTGGTTGAGACGCTTCTCGCCCCAGTAGTCCATGATCATCGCGAGGTCGAAGTAGTTGGATCGGATCGGGTGGGCGCTCACCGGATCACCGGCGGTGCGGATGCCGGCTTCGACGCTCTTGCGCGCCGTGACGACCTCGACGGCACGCGGCGAGAGCGTGATCGGGGCACTGCCCGACGGGCCGGCAAGACACTTCTGCAGACCGGCGGTCACCGCGTCGAGACCCCACGCGTCGGTGCGGAACTCGTTTCCGGCGAGCGACGCCGTGACGTCGGTGTAGAAGAGCACCCCGTGTTCGGCGCAGATCGCGCCGAGCTCGTCGAGGGGCTGGGCCATCGTCGTCGAGGTGTCGCCGTGCACCACGGCGAGGAGCTTGGGCTTCACCTCGCGGATGGCGGCCTCGATCTGTTCCGGCGCGAACACGGTGCCCCACTCGGCTTCGAGCACGTGCACGTCGGCCCCGCAGCGCTCCGCGATCTCGCGCAGCAGATGACCGAACCGCCCGAAGATGGGCACGAGCACCCGGTCGCCCGGCTCGATGAGCGACACGAGGGCCGCCTCGATGCCGGCGCGCGAGGTGCCGTCGACGAGAAACGTCGCATCGTTGTCGGTGTCGAAAACGGTGCGGTAGAGCCCCATGGTCTCGGTCATGTACGCCGTCATCGCGGGGTCGTACTGGCCGACGAGCTGGGCGGACATCGCGCGCAGCACACGGGGGTCGGCGTTGATCGGGCCGGGCCCCATGAGCACGCGGGCGGGCGGGTCGATCTGCGCGCTCGTCATGGCTCGCTCCTCAGCTGTCGGAATGAGCCGATTCTAGAGCGGCCGTATTCCAGCGATGTTTCGCGCGCCGGCCGCGCGCTCACCACCTGTCGATAAGCTGACTCTCGTGAGAGCAGCCGTCCAGCACGCATACACGCGGCTCCTCGTCACGCTGTCGCTGACGGTCGTCGTCCTCGCTCTCGCGGGCGAACCCCAGGTCGCCGCCCTCGCGCTCGGTGGAGCCGCCGCGATCATGATCGCGGGAGTCGTGCGTCACGCCGCCCTCACTCTCGTGACGACCGAGCGGATGCGCGGCATCGGTGGTCGCTCGCGCGAACACCGTCAGGTTCTCAGCCGTATGCCCGCGCCGCAGCATCCCGACACCGTCGGTCGTGCTCGCCCTCGAGCTCCCGGAGCGATGGCCTCGGTCGCCTGACCCCTCTTCCCGCGTGTGATTCGCGCGGGTCGGTGACGGGTGGGTGGCCAGATGCCATCCCATCCGATCCGACTCGAGGACACCGTGAACTTCTACACCTTTCCGCCCATCGCGGCGGCGCTCGACGCCGCCCACTCCGCCGTCTCGGCTTTCGCCGACTTCCTCTCCCCCGTCGCCGGGGCGCACGCGACTGCGATCGCGATCATCCTCGCGGCCGTGCTCATCCGCACCCTGCTCATCCCCGTGGGAATCTCCACGGCGCGGGCCGATGCCGATCGGCGTCGCCTCGCCCCGCAGTTGCAGAGACTGCGCGAGCGCTACCGCAAGAACCCCGAGTTGCTGCAGCGCAAGACCATGGAGCTCTACTCGGCCGAGAAGGTGTCGCCGCTCGCGGGGTGTCTTCCCCTGCTCGTGCAAGCACCCATCGTGAGCGTCGTCTACGGACTCTTCATCTCGCCCGAGATCAACGGCCACCCCAACCTGCTGCTCGGCGCACCCCTCCTCGGGGCACCGCTCGGCTCGTCGTTGCCCGTGCTCGTGGCGGCGGGCGCGTGGCCAGACATCCTCGTGGTCGTCGCCCTCCTCGTGATCATCGCCGTCGTGGCGTGGCTCACCAGGCGGGTGTCGATGCGGTGGCAAGCGCAAGCAGTCGCTGCCGCGCCAGCCCCGTCCGGAGCGACAGCCCAGCCCGCCGTACCGGGGATGCCCGCCGGCACCCTCGCCTTTCTCAGCTGGTTGCCGTTTCTCACCGTCGTCTTCGCGGCCATCGTTCCGCTCGCCGCGACCCTCTACCTCGCGGTCACGACGTCCTGGAGTCTCGCGGAGCGGGTGCTGCTACGCCGCCGGTTCGATAGGCTCGCGGCAGCGCACCCCTAGCGGGCGAGGTCGGCGAGTTCGCGAGCGAACTCGAGCAGGTCGAGGTCGCTGCTTCGGGGCCCGACGACACACACCCCGACGGGGCCGGACTCGGTTTCGACGAGGGGCATCGACACCGCGGGAGCACCCAGGATGCCCGCGACACACGTGAGGCGCAGGGTGCCCGCTCGCGTCACCTCGTTCTCGTCCGGGGTCGCGCTCGCGAGCGGCGCGGCCGACGACGCCGAAGGCAGCACGAGGGTGCGGCCCGCGAGGCGCTCGTCGAGTTCGGCTCGGTAGCTGGCCACGTCGTCGCGGCCCCGCACCTCGTCAGCACTCGAGAACCGGGATGCCCACGCGAATCGCGCCGAGATCTCCGCGCCGAGAGCGCGGGGGTGGTCGGCGATCCAGGCCCCGTGGGTGCGCCACGCCTCGATGCCCTGCACCGTGCGGAACGCCTCGAACATGCCGTCGACGTCGGGCACGTCGATCTCGTCGACGGTGATGCCAGCAGCCGTCCAGGCGTCGATCACGGCCGCGACGCCCGCCCTCGACGCGGGATCGGCGAGCGCGAGCAGCGCGGGAGACACCGCGAGGGTGCGCGAGACGCGCGGCGCGGATGTCGCTTCCCGCGCCGCGACATCGCCGAGCGTCGCGCGCGCCGCGAGCATGAGAGTCTCGAGGTCGCGCGTGAGCCACCCGACCGTGTCGAACGACTCCGCGAGGGGGAGCAGTCCTGAGCGGTCGATCGCTCCGTGGGTCGTGCGGATCCCCCACAGGCCCGAGTACGACGCCGGAACCCTGAGGGAACCCCCCGTGTCCGTTCCGAGCCCGATGTCGGCGTGCCCGAGCGCGACGGCCGACGCGGGTCCGTTAGACGAGCCCCCGGGGATTCCGCCGACGACGGCGGGGTTGGGCGGAGTGCCGTAGTGGGGGTTGCGGCCCGCGATGCTGTAGGCGAACTCGTCGGTCTGCGCGATGCCCGAGACATCCGCTCCCGCTTCGAGAAGCGCGACGACGGCGGGAGCGGTCCCGCTCTCGACCGCCGCGCCGTCGAGGTAGGCGGGAACACCCGCGCCGATCGGATGCCCGGCCACGGCGAAGAGGTCTTTCACGGCGACGCGGAGCCGTGCGAGCGACCCCGTGGCCGACCCGCGCACGAGCGGTGTTCCGACGGTGCGCCACACGCGCCGGTCGATCGCGGGTGCGGGGGCGGTCACGTGCGCGACCGCGATGGCCCACCCCGACTCGCTCCTGCGCCACAGCTGGGTCTGCTGCCCCCGACCGCCGCCGTGCGCCTCCGAGACCGTCACGACGACGGCGCTCTCGGGGGTGAGCGTGCGCACGTGGGTCTCGACGATGCTCCGTGCCGGAGTTCCCCCGCGCGAGCGCCGGAAGCCGGCGATGCGCTCGTGCCCGACGAGCAGACCGGATGCGTCTCCACGCAGGGTCTCGGAACCGGGTTCGAAGAAGGCGTCGAGGCGTGCGACGTCATCGGCCATGAGAGCGGCCTCGTAGGCGCGCACGGCGTCCATCAAACCGTGCGGCGCGGTCGAGATTCCCGTGTCTGCGGTCATTTCGTCAGCCTCCGAAATCGCTCTTGCGGATGCGCGCGTGCGCGCCCGACACGATATCGACCACTTGAGAGATGTTGAAGTCGGTCGCGGCGCTCAGGTAGGCGTAGGCGAGGTGCGCGTCCATCCCGTATCGCGCCTGCAGAAGCGCGATCGCCGCACGCACGCACTCGCGCACGGCTTCGTCGAGGTCGACGTCCATCCCCGTCGGCACGAGGAACTCGGTCGTCTCGGCGAGCGGCCCCGCGAGGGCACCGAACTCGCGCAGCGCGACATCCTGCGGCACGACCTCGAACTGCAGCTCGACACGGAGGGAGGCCTCGAGCGCGGTCAGGGCCACCTCGCCGTCTCCCTGCGCGAAGTGCGGGTCGCCGACGTAGGCGAGCGCGCCGGGAACCTGCACGGGCAGATAGAGGCTGCTCCCCGCCGTGAGGAGGTTGATGTCGATGTTGCCCCCGTGCGGTCCGGGCGGAACGGAGTGCGGCCGATCGCCGCCCGCGACGGCGACGCCCATGATGCCGAGGAACGGCGCGAGGGCGAAGCTCACGCGCTCATCGCTCCCCTCCCGCCGGGGGATCGAACCGCGCCCCTCGGCGTCGACGGCAGCGAAGACGCTCACCGGGTCGGGGCCCGCGGGGTACTCCCCCGGGAGAGCTCCGCGCGAGTGCCGGTTCGAGATGACGCCGTATGGCACCCGGTGCCGCGTCTCGAGCACGGAGATCTTGAGCAGGTCTCCCGGGTGTGCGCCGCGAACCCGGATCGGACCGCTCACGACGTGGGGGCCGTCGGTGCGCGGGTCGCGCCCGCCCTCGCGAGCGGCGACCTCGACGGCGTCGCGCAGCACCGAGTCGGCCGCGACGCCGAAGCGACCGAAGAACGCCTCGGGGTCGCGCCCCTGGTCGTCGAGGATGCCCTCGTGACTGAGGGTGTCGATCGTCGCCGTCTCGCCAGACTCGAGCGTGAGCACGGGCGAATCCTCCGCGCACGGCAAGCGCCCCCAGAGGTACGATCCGGGCTCCACCGGCAGGTAGGCCCCGTCGCGGATGTCTCCGACCCCCGCGTCGAGGGGCCGCTGCTCTCGCTCGGGCACACGGCCACTCGTCGCTGATCCGCTCACATCGACCGCCTGTCCGGTAGCAACTTCGAGTCCCACTACTGTGTGAGAACAGTACCGCCCGTTGTCACGACGCTCGCGCGCGGTGCTCGGCCCCGCTCACTGCCCGCGACGACACCCCGGGAGACCCCGTGCTGAAACGGCTCCGCAGCAACCCCTCCGGTCTGCACCTCGTGCTCATGCTCGCTTTGACGTTCTCGACGGGCGTCATCGACGCCGTCGGCTACCTCGGCCTCGATCGTGTCTTCACGGGCAACATGACGGGCAACGTCGTCATCCTCGGCATGGGTCTCGTCGGTGCCGACGACCTCCCCATCGTCGGCCCGTTCATCGCCCTCATCGCCTTCATGCTCGGCGCCCTCGTCGCCGGGCGCACGCTGCGTCCGGTCGAGGCCGGGTGGACGACCCACTCCACGTGGTTGTTCACGATCGTCGGCGCGATCATCGCCGCCGCCGCCGTCGCGGCGTTCGTCGTCGGCACGGGCATGCCGCAGTGGCTCGAGTTCAGCATCACGGGCGCCCTCGGCCTCGCCATGGGTCTGCAGGCCGGCGCGGCGCGGCACATCGCGGTGAAGGATGTCACGACCGTCGTCGTGACCTCGACGCTCGTCGGTCTCGCCTTCGATTCGCGCTTCGGTGGCACGGCCAAACAGCAGTGGAAGCGCCGCCTCGGTGCCGTGCTGCTCATCGGTGCCGGTGCGGCCGCGGGTGCCGCCCTCCTGCGCCTCGACCTCGGTTGGGGCATGGCGCTCTCGGCCGCGATCAGCATCCTCGTGGCGATCGTCGGACACCTCGGCCGCCCCGCCCCCGCGCCGACGCCCGACGTCGAGGGGCGCGTGAGCGCGGCCTGACGAGCGACCTCACGGCATCCCCGACCTCGTCGGAGGTGTGGGGATCGCTCCGACGCGTTTCGCAACACGGGCCCCAGGGCATTGACAGGCGCGCCCGTGCCCTGCTGAATGGACGCACGGTGCGAAACTCTTCTTCTTCTCGTCACCGGCCGTCTCGCTTCGTGGGGAATGCGCGACCTGTCGGCCCGGCACGACGGTCTCTCGCCGCAATAGCTATTGCGGCGCTCTTCGTGACCCTGCAACTCGGGCTCGTCGTGCCGTCGGCGACCGCGCAGGGCGACCCGAGCCCCGAGCCTCCCGCTTCGGCGCCGCTCGAACCGACGACGATCTCCGCCCCCGCCTTCTCCGGCACCGGCGGCGCCGCGGTGACCGGCTCGAGAACACCGGGCAGTGCGGTGTCGGTGACGGCGGATGGGCGTGTCGTCTGCAGCATCCCCCCGGCGCAATCCGCGTCGTGGGCGTGCACCGTGACCCGGCTGCCCACCGGGGCGGGCCAGGAGATCGTGGCCACGGAATCCCCCGCGGCACCGACCGATCCGGCACCCCCCGCCGCGCGAACCACGATCGACGTGCTGCTGCCTCCCGTGCTCGACGGCAGCGGTGCCTCACTCACCCCGGGTCTCGTCTCCGGCACGGGCAACCCGGGGTCGTTCGTGCGCGTCGTCGTCGCGGGCACCGTCGATGCCAACTGCTCTCGCGTGCCGGTCTCGACGCGGGGCACGTGGTCGTGCAGCGTCTCGGCCGAGGGCGGGCCGTTCACCGTGCGCGCGCAACAGGTCGATCCGGCGATCGGGGGCGGGCAGGCATCCGCCTTCTCGAACGCCCGGAACGTCACCGTCGACCGGACTCCCCCCGAGCCCGCCGTGATCGTCTCGCCCGCGGCGGGCGCTCGAGTCGGCAGCGAGCCCCTCGAGATCCGGGGCACCGGCGAGAACGGCGGCACCGTCGACGTCTACGTCGATGCCGTGCCCGTGTGTTCGACCACCACGAGCCGATCGGGGTGGTCGTGCGTCATCGGCGGCATGGCCGAGGGTGAGCGCTCGATCGTCGCGATCCAGCGCGACGCCGCCGGCAACTTCGCGTCGCCGAGCGCCCCGCTCACGCTCACGGTCGTGGGCGACGCCGCGGCGTCACCCGGCACGCCGACGCCCGAGCCGACGCCCGAGGGCGAGAGTCCCGACCCGGCCGAGCCGTCGGCCCCGGGCTCGCCGTCGTCCGAGCCCGAGACCGACGACGACCCCACACCGTCGCCATCGGACACGGCACCGCCGCCCGGAGTCGATGTTCTGCCGCCCCCCGCCGACGGCTCGGCGGACTGGGGCTCCCCCACCGAGTTCGGCAGCGCGCTCACATCGATCACCGACCGCGACTCCCTCGGTTCCTGGTGGGTGGCCCCCGCGTTCGGCGTGCTTTTCCTCGCCCTGTTCGCGATCCCGCTGCGGATGCTCGCGACGACCCTGCGAGGCCGCGTGCCCGTTCGCGCGGCGAGCCTGACCGGACGCAACCGGCCCCGCGCCGACCACGCGACCACCGTCAACCCCTGGCTCGCGGGAGCCGTGCCCCTCGGGATCGCGGCCGTCTTCATCGCCGTCTCGAGCGGCGTCGACAACGAGGTGCGCTACGCGCGGCTCGTGCTCGCGATCGTCATCGGGCTCTCCGTGCTCAACATCGTCGGGGGTGCGGTCGCGACGCGACTGGGCGCCACGATGGCGAAGACCTCCACCCGCTTGCGGTTCATGCCGATCATGCTCGCCGCGGCAGTGACGACGGCGATCCTCTCGAGGTCGGTCGACCTCGACCCGCCGATCATCGCGGGCGTGCTCATCGGGGCGTCCTTCGTCGCCGACACGGCCGTGCGCCGCCGCGCCGTCGTGAGCCTGACGCAGCTCGGGGCGGTCACGGTGCTCGGCGTGCTCGCGTGGCTCGGTCACGGGGTCGTCGGCACCCCGACGGGCTTCGTGAGCGCCCTCGTGAGCGAGAGCCTCGCCACGATCTGCCTCGCCGGGCTCGGCTCGGCCCTCGTGCTCGCGCTTCCGATCGGCTCGCTTCCCGGGCGCGTGCTACTCGAGTGGTCGGCACCCGTGTGGGCGCTCGTCATGGTCGTCGTCGCAGCCGCTGTCGCGACCGTCGTCGCGATCGGAGCGCCGGCGGCGGCGCTCGTTCCATGGCTCGTGGCCGCCGCCGTATTCGCGGCGCTCAGCGCCGCGGTGTGGACGTACACGACCTTCGTCGCTCCGGCATTCGCGCGCTGACGCGCGGGCCCGGAGCTCGCGGCTGAGGCCGCCGGCCCGTTCTCTCAGTCGGCCCGTTCTCTCAGACGGCGAGGTCGTCGAACGCCGTCGCCGGCCCACCCTCGTCGAGGGGAAAAGCGGTGCGGTTGCGCGCGGACTTGAGCGACTCGATCCGACGCTCGATCTCGGCGACCGCGACGGTCGTGTCGATCTCGCTCGGCCTGTCGTCGGCCGGAGTGCTGATCACTTCGCTCGCCGGGCCGACCACGATATCGATCTCGACCACCCGACCTTCGGCGTCGACGGTCGGCAGAGTGACCGCTTCGGAGTCCTCGCTCTTCGCCATCTCGGCGGTGAACTCGATGACGGCATGCGCCATCTCGTCGGTGGTCACGAAGGTCTGGCTCGCGTATTTGAGTGTTCTCACCACTTCATGGTCGCCCATCCCGGAGCCGACCGGCACCCGTTGACTCTCCCGCCCGGCCGTGCGAGGCGCCCGCCGACGGTGCCCCCGGTGGGGTTCGAACCCACACTGTGACGATTTTAAGTCGCCTGCCTCTGCCGGTTGGGCTACGGGGGCGGAACGAGAAAGGGGCCGGTGCGCGAACGCGACCGACCCCTCCCCTCGTGACGAGAGTCAGCTCTTGGGGCGTGACGCGTACTCCGCGAAAGCGTCGCGAGGCGTCTCGCGCGCCTCGATCGACACGATGTCGCGCTTGAGCACGACGTTCAGTGCCCACACGACGAAGACCCGGATCTTGCGCTCCCACATGGGGATCGCGAGACCGTGGTATCCGCGGTGCATGACCCAGGCGATGAATCCCTTGAACGAGATCTTGCCCGACTGGAACACGCCGACGCCGAGACCGAGGGTCGCGACAGCCCCGAGGTTGTCGTGGCGGTACTCCTTGGGGGCATCGCCGCGTAACGAACCGACGATGTTCTTGGCGAGGAGCTTGCCCTGGCGCACGGCGTGCTGAGCGTTGGGAACGCAGAAGCCGCCCACGCCCTTGCCCGTGAGGTCGGGCACGGCCGAGACGTCGCCCGAACCCCAGGCGTCGAGCACGACACCGTCGTCGTTGATGACGCGCAGGTCGGGCTGCACACGCAGGCGACCGCGCTCTTCGGTCGGGAGGTCGGTGTTGCGCAAGACGGGGTTCGCCATGACGCCGGCCGTCCACACGATGAGGTCGGACTCGAACGACTCTCCGGTCGAGAGCTCGATCTTTCCGCCGACAGCCGAGGTCAGTTGCGTCTCGAGGTGCACTTCGGCACCGCGCTCGGCAAGGTTCTTGAGCACCCAGTGGCTCGTCTTGAGCGACACCTCGGGCATGATGCGGCCCATCGCCTCGATGAGATGGAAGTGGGTGTCTTCGAAGGCGAGCGTCGGGTAGTAGCGCAGCAGGGCGCTCGCGAGACTGCGGAGTTCACCGAACACCTCGATGCCGGCGAACCCTCCGCCGACGACGGTGACGGTGAGTAGGCGGTCGCGCTCGGGGCCCTCGGGGAGGTTCGCCGCCCGCGCGAAGTTCGCCATGAGGCGGTCGCGGATCGCGGTCGCCTCCTCGATGGTCTTGAGGCCGATCGCCTCGTCGGCGACGCCCGGGATCGGGAACGTGCGCGACACCGAACCCGCGGTCACGACGATCTGGTCGTAGTCGATCTGCCAGGGCTCGCCGATCTCGGGCGTGATCGTCGCCGACTTGGTGGCGTGGTCGATCGCGGTGACGCGAGCGGTGATGACCTCGGTCTTCTCGAGGTGACGACGCAGCGATACGACCGCGTGGCGCGGCTCGATCGATCCGGCCGCGACCTCGGGGAGGAAGGGCTGGTAGGTCATATAGGGGAGCGGGTCGACGAGGACAACCTCGGCTTCACCTCGCGTAAGCCACTTCTCGAGCCCGAGAGCAGTGTAAAAACCGGCGTATCCGCCGCCAACGATCAGGATTTTCGGCACTGACTTAATGTACACGCCCGTCTGCGGCCGTTTTGCGCCGTCGAACGACGAGAGCGCGCACGAGACCCCCGATGCTCACGCCGAACCCCGCGGCGAAGACGGCGATGACGAGCAGCGGGATCCCGACCGCGCGCACCGACTCCACGGTGGGGAGCACCACACCGAGCGGATTGCCGACATCAACCGGCTCGCGCGCCGTCGTGACGGGAGGACCGGGGGCGGGCGCGGGGTCGGGCGCCTCGGTGCTCGGGTCGGGAGCGTCTGCACGGCGGTTGACCCTGATCCACTCCGCGAGGTCACCCATGGGGTTGGCGTCGACGGGGGCCACGGCATCGCCGACGGCCTTCGATGCGTTGATGAGACCGTAGCCGTAGATGGGGCTCGGAATCGTCGACCCGACCGGGTCGACCGTGCGGATCACGCGATTGATGACGTTCGTCGCATCGAGGTCGGGATAGGCCGACCGCACGAGCGCGACGAGGCCCGAGACGAGCGGCGCGGCGCCACTCGTGCCCGCCCACGCGCGGTATTCGTTGTCGGGGGCGGCCCCGACGAGACCCTCGCTCGGCGCCGAGACCGAGATCGTGATGCCCTGCGATGACGCGTCGAAGCTGGCCCTCCCGGTCTCGTCGACCCCCGCGACGGTCAGGACTCCGGGCATCGTCGCGGGGGCGCCGACGACGGATGTTCCGCTCCCCCGGTTGCCCGCGGCCGCGACGACGACGACGTCGTTCTCCATCGCGTAGAGGAAGGCGTCGTCCCAGCTCTCCGGCCACTCGAGGGTGTTGCGGGTGAGGGACATGTTGATGACGTCGGCGCCGTTGTCGACCGACCAGCGCACGGCATCCGCGATCTGCTCGTCGGAGCCGCGCGTGCCGACACCGAAACCGACCGAGACGGCGAGGATCTTCGCCTCCGGAGCGACGCCGATGACACCGTCACCGCCGCCCGGTCCGTGCCCCTGCCCCGCGAGGAGCGACGCGACCATCGTGCCGTGTTCGGGGCCGTCGCCGACCGGGGTCTGACCGTCGGCGGAACCGACGCCCGAGACATCCGTTCCACCGACAACCGTGCCGACGAGGTCGGGGTGGCTTCCGTCGACCCCCGTGTCGATGACCGCGACGGTGACGCCGGCGCCGCGCGTCGTCGACCAGGCATCCGAAATGCCGTAGTCGGCGAGCCAATACTGGCGGTCCCGCACCTCGTCGGCGGAGGCCGGGAGCGCGACGAGGAAGGTCGAGCTGACGACCGCGACGAGCGCCACGAGCGCGGCGCTGCGGCGGGCGGCCCGGATCACGGTGAGTCCGTGACGCACTCGCACCGGTCGGGTGACCACGACGCGCGCTCGAGAGCGAGATCGCCGATCGGGTTGACTCCGGGGCCCGCCGCGAGGGAATGACCGACGAGGGCGTGCAGGCACTTGACCCGTGTGGGCATCCCGCCGGCCGAGATGCCCTCGATCTCGGGCACGTCGTCGAGCGTCGCGCGATCGGCGAGGTAGGCCTCGTGCGCGCGACGGTAGGCAGACGCCGTGTCGTCGTCGGAGAGGAGAGCGGCGAGCTCGGGCATGACCGCCGTCGCCTCGAGCGTCGAGACCGCCGCGGTCGCCGCGGGGTGGCTCAAGTAGTAGAGGGTCGGAAACGGCGTGCCGTCGTCGAGTCGCGGCTGGGTCGCGACGACCGTGGGCCTGCCGCACACGCAGCGAGCGGCGATGCCGACGACACCGCGCACGGGGCGACCGAGCTGCGCGGTGACCGTCGCGATGTCGGCGGGGGTCGCTTCGTCGAAGGGCGGAGTGGGCATGTCAGCCCTCCTCGGGTGGTGCATCGGGTGCGGGTTGTTCGGGTGCCGGCACTTCGGGGGCCTGCTCTTCGGGAGCGGGGGTGTCGAGCGACGGCGACACGATCTCGCCCGCGGGGGCGTCGGTGAGAGCTGCCGTGAGCACGGAGGAGAAGAGCGACGAGACCCAGTCGACATCCGTGGTCTGGATGTCGTCGCTGATCGGGAGTCCCTCGGCATCGGTCGGCGTGCTGCCGTCGTCGATGACGAGAAAGCTCAGTTCGCCGGGATACACGTAGTCGAGTCGTTCGCGCGCGAGCGACTGGAGGTAGCTCGGGTCGTCCCACCTGGCCCGCTCGGCTTCGAGGTCGTCGACCTCGGCCTGCTGGCGCTCGACCTCGGCGGTGAGCGCCGCGATCTCCTGCCGCTGCTCGACGAGGATGCGCAGACTCGGCGCGAGAACGACGACCGTGAGGATCACGAGGGTCAACACGGCAATCGTGAAACCCGAGAGTCGGATGCTGCGCAACCACGCCGCGGGGCCGATGTCGGAGGTCGGCAGCGCAACCGGAACCCTCCGGGTGCGCTGCCGACTCTTCATGACCTCAGACTAAGCCGCGCTCAGTTCGAGAAGCGTGGGAACGCGCTGCGCCCCGCGTAAACGGCTGCGGCGCCGAGCTCTTCTTCGATGCGGAGCAGCTCGTTGTACTTCGCGACGCGCTCGGAGCGGGCCGGGGCGCCGGTTTTGATCTGACCCGAATCGGTGGCGACCGCGAGGTGCGCGATCGTCGTGTCTTCGGTCTCTCCCGAGCGGTGCGACAGCACGGCGGTGTAGCCGCTGCGCTGCGCGAGCGTGACGGCGTCGAGGGTCTCGGTGAGCGTGCCGATCTGGTTGACCTTGACGAGGATCGAGTTGGCGGAGCTGAGCCCGATGCCCTTCGCGAGGCGCTTGGGGTTGGTGACGAAGAGGTCGTCGCCGACGATCTGCACCTTGTCGCCGATCTCAGCGTTGAGCTGAGCCCAGCCCTCCCAGTCGTCTTCGTCGAGCGGGTCTTCGATCGTCACGAGCGGGTAGCTCGAGACGAGGTCGCCGTAGTAGGCCGACATGTCGCCCGCGCTGACCTTCTTGCCTTCGAAGAGGTACGAGCCCTTCTCGAAGAACTCGGTCGCGGCGACGTCGAGGCCGAGCGCCATGTCTTTTCCGGGCGTGAAGCCGGCTTTCGAGATGGCCTCGACGAGGAGGTCGAGGGCCGCGCGGTTGCTGTCGAGGTTGGGGGCGAAGCCACCCTCGTCGCCGAGGCCCGTGCTGAGACCCTTGCTGTGGAGGATCGACTTGAGGGCGTGGTAGGTCTCCACTCCCCAGCGGAGGCCCTCGGAGAAGGTGTCGGCTCCGACGGGCAGGATCATGAACTCCTGGATGTCGACGTTGCTGTCGGCGTGCGAACCACCGTTGATGACGTTGAGCATCGGCACGGGGAGGGTGTGCGCGTTGGGGCCACCGACGTAGCGGAAGAGCGGCAGGTCCGACGAGTCGGCCGCGGCCTTCGCGACGGCGAGCGAGACTCCGAGGATGGAGTTGGCGCCGAGTCGCTTCTTGTTGTCGGTTCCGTCGAGAGCGATGAGGGTCTCGTCGAGCACGCGCTGGTCGGTCGCGTCGATTCCCTCGACCGCGGCGGCGATCTCGCCGTTGACGGCGTCGACGGCCTTCGTGACACCCTTGCCGAGGTAGCGCTTCTTGTCGCCGTCGCGCAGCTCGTAGGCCTCGAACGCTCCCGTGGACGCTCCCGATGGCACGGCCGCGCGCGACACGGTGCCGTCTTCGAGCAACACCTCGACCTCGACGGTCGGGTTGCCCCGGCTGTCGAGAATCTCGCGGGCTCGTACTACCTCGATCGCTGACACCAGAGATCTCCTTCGTGTGGGGGTTTTGTGGCTGATGATCACGCGCGAACAGACCTCGCGCGTGCCCTCGACATCCTACTCGGGGGAGGGAAACGGTCGACGGCGAGGGGGGCGCGCGCGGCCCGAGAATCAGGCGAGCGGCCGCAGCTCGAGGTCGGCGATCGTCTCGGTCGACGAGGTGACGGTCGCGACCGACGCGAACCCGGCCGCCGCGAGCGACGCGAAGAGCGGCTTGACGTTGCGGGGCTTGCGCTCGAGTCGAACGCGCGCGCCCGTCTCGATGAGCGCGGTCTTGAGCTTCACGAGGCGAGCCGGGTCGACGTCCGGGTCGGCGACGAGCGCGACCGAGTCGCGGTCGTCGCTCGCGTCGGCCTCGAGGAGGTCGACGATGCGCTCGAACCCGATCGAGAATCCGGCGGCGGGCACGGGCGTGCCGAGGAACCGCCCGATCATGCCGTCGTACCGGCCACCACCACCGAGAGCGCTCGACGACGAGGGGTGCGCGATCTCGAAGATCGTTCCCGTGTAGTAGCCCATCCCCCGCACGAGAAACGGGTCGAAGACGAGCTCGACGTTCGAGCCGAGGGCGTCGATCGCGGCTCCGAGCGAGGCGAGCTCGTCGATGAGGCCCGCGTCGACGTCGGCGGGCACGGCGCGCGCGATCGACTCCCGCCCGAAGCGTGCGGTGCCCGTGTCGGATGTCTGCGCCGCGAGCAGGTCGTCGAGCGCTGCGATGGCGCCCGCGTCGACACCGCGCTCAGCGAGTTCGGCGACGACACCGCCCCGGCCGATCTTGTCGAGTTTGTCGACCGTGATGACGATGCTCGCGTGGTCGGACTCGGCGAATCCGAGCGACGTGAGCATCGCCGTGAGGATGCGCCGGTCGTTGATGCGGATCGAGCACCCGTCGAGTCCGAGGCTCTCGAGAGTCGCGATCGTCGCCGCGATGAGTTCGATCTCGGCGATCGCCCCCGACTCGCCGACGATGTCGATGTCGCACTGCACGAACTGGCGGTAGCGACCCTTCTGCGGGCGCTCCGCTCGCCAGACCGGAGCGATCTGGATGGAGCGGAACACCGTCGGGAGCTCGGCGCGGTGGGACGCGTAGAAGCGCGCGAGCGGAACCGTGAGGTCGAACCGGAGACCGAGGTCGGCGAGGTCGAGCGGGTCGGCCGCCGCCCGGAGGTCGTCGGGGGTGAGGCCGCGCTTGAGCACTCCGAAGGCGAGCTTCTCGTTGTCGCCACCGAGACCCGCGTGCAACCGTGCACTGTCTTCCATGACGGGCGTCTCGATCTCGTCGAAACCGTGAGCCGTGTAGACCCGGCGGATCTTCGCGAGCACGTGCTCCCTGCGGCGTTTCTCGGCGGGGAGGAAATCGCGCATTCCGCGCGGTGGGGAGACGGGAGAAGCCATGACCCGATTCAATCAGAGCGCGAGCAGGGCCTCGCGCTCACGTCGCGGCGCGCGCCCGCTCGATGAGATCGGTCAAGCGGTGGCGGTAGACCTCGACCATCGCGTCGAAAGCCTGCCGAGTGGCCTCGATCTCACCGAGGAGCACGAGGTCGTATTGGAAGCCGTACATGATGTTGACCATCGCCCGTGCTTCGACGCGAGCCGTGTCATCCGGGATTCCGAGCTCGCACAGGCCTTCGGAGACGAGTTCGTACCAGCCGCCGAGCGTCGACCGCTCGCCGACCGGCACGTGGTCGATGGCTTGGAGCATTCCGGCCTCGACCTCGAGGCGATGGAGGTACCTGTTGGTGGGCTCGAGGGTCCACTCCCAATAGCGGTAGATGCCCTCGAGGTATTCGTCGACGCTCGTCGCGTTCAATTCGATGTCGCCGAACCCCCGACGCTGCCGGTCTCCGATGGCCTGCACGATCTCGGCGACGAGGTTGCTTTTGGTTCCGAAGTGGTAGACGACCGCGAAAGCGCTCACGTCGAGGTGGTCGGCGATGGCGCGGAAGGTCACCGAGGAGAGGGGCTTGTCGGCGAGGTAATCGAGGATGTCCGAGAGCAATTGCGGCTTGCGCTCGGGGTCGGGGCGGCGTGACATCGGCGGCATCCTCATCGTCGGGTCTGTCTGGGGGGATCGCAGCGTCGCGAACCCGACTAACCATAACAACTGTTTGCCGAATTGTCGTCAACGAGATAGGGTGTGTGCGAAAGGGCATTCGGGTTGCCCTTTCACTCAGGGTCAAGTGCGCTTTCGGGTAGTTGCGCCTGACCCGCCGGCAGGTTCCGGGCCACGCTTCCCGTTCGCGGGAACGTCGCGCCCACTGCCAGGATGCCCTCCCCAGCCCCCCTCGGGAGGGCATCCACCTCAGCGCTGCGCGGGTGACTCCGCCGCACGGATGTCGGTGCGGAGGTCACGCAGCGCCCCGCGCAACGCACGCTCGGGATCGAGGCCGGCCGAGCGGGCATCCGCGACGATCGAGAGCAGGAGCGATCCGAGCGCCTCCTCCGACTCGGGCGACGCGACGGATTCCGAAACGGGTGGGGTCGGTGTGGCCGGGGCCACGCCCACGCGTTCCGCGCGCCCGACGAGCTTCGCGGCGAGGAGCAGCGATGGCATCGCGAGCGGGATGCCGTCGAGCACGCTCGTGCGACCCGGTTTCTCCACGGCCTTGACGTCTTCCCACAGGGCCACGACATCCGCAGCGGTCTCCGCCGTCGACTCGGCGAACACGTGGGGATGACGACCGACCATCTTCGCCGTCATGCGCTCGGCGACATCCTCGATGTCGAACGAGCGATCGGTCGCGTGAGCGGCGATGTCGGCGTGGAAGATCACCTGGTAGAGCACGTCGCCGAGCTCCTCGACGAGGTCGTCGCGCGAGCCGGACTCGATCGCCTCGACGAGTTCGTAGGTCTCCTCGAGGAGGTATTGCACGAGCGACTCGTGGGTCTGCTCGCGATCCCACGCGCAGCCACCCGGAGCGCGCAACCGCGCGAGAACAGCGATGAGCTCGTCGAGTCGGGGGTGCGGAGCGTCGGTCATGGCTCCATCGTCGCAGACCCGTCGTCCGCCGCCCCGTCGTCCGCCGCCCCGTCGTCCGCCGCCCCTCCCGATGCGGATGCCGCGCGCCCGGGCATCGCGAGGGCCACGGCGACGACCGCTACCGCGCTGATGGCCACGCCCACGAAGACGCTCGTCGACCCCGCCTGCACCGCTTCGGGCGCTGTCGGGTCGGTGCCGACCGAGGCGAAGAGCGCGTTGGCGACCGCCCCGAAGACGGCGACGCCGACCGCGCTGCCCATCGAGCGGGCGAAGAGGTTGGTGCCCGTGACGACTCCGCGCTCGTTCCACTCGACGCTCGACTGGGCGGCGATGAGGCTCGGGGTGGCGACGAGCCCGAGCCCGAGGCCCACGACGAAGCAACTCGCCGCGACGAGGGGGATCGACGGGTCGCCTGCAGAAGCGACGAGCGCGAGCGCTCCCGTCGTCGTGATGACGCTCCCCGTGAGAACCGTTGCCCGGAAACCGAACCGCAAGTAGAGCCGTCCGGAGAGCGATGCCGAGATCGGCCACCCGATCGTGAGGGCAGCGAGGGTGAGCCCCGCCGTCAGCGGCGAGACGTCGAGCACGCCCTCGAGGTAGGTCGGCACGTAGGAGGTCAGACCGATGAGGATCGCCCCGACCCCCACCGACACGAGCGCCGTCACCCCGAGGAGCCGGCGGGAGAGAACCCACAGCGGCAACACGGGCTCGTCGGCGCGCCGCTCCGCGAACACGAAGGCGAGGAGCAGCAGACCACCCGCGGCGAAGACGGTGAGGCTCTGCGGCGAGTTCCACGCCCAAGCCTGACCGCCCTCGAGGATGCCGAGGATCACGAGGGTCAGGCTCGCGGCGAGGAGGGCAGCACCGAGGTAGTCGATGCGGTGCCTCCGGGGTTCGAGGGTCTCGTGATACTGGCGCACGAGAAGCACCCCCGCCGCGATGCACAGGGGGATGTTGATGAAGAAGATCCAGCGCCAGGACACGAACTCGGAGAAGACCCCGCCGAGGGTCGGTCCGACGACCGAGGAGATCGCCCAGACACTCGCGAGATAACCCTGCACTTTCGCGCGTTCCCGGAGCGTGTAAATGTCCCCCGCGATCGTGATGGCGATGGGCTGCACGGCGCCCGCCCCGAGCCCCTGCACGGCGCGGAACACGATGAGCGACGTCATGTCCCACGCGAACCCACACAGGACCGACCCGACGAGGAACAGACCGATGCCGACGAGGATTATGGGCTTGCGCCCCACGGTGTCGGCGAGCTTGGAGAAGATCGGCACCGAGACCGCCTGGCCCAGGAGGTAGATCGAGAACAGCCACGGGAACTGTGCGAAACCGCCGAGCTCGGAGACGATCGTCGGCACCGCCGTCGCCAGGATGGTCGCGTCGATCGCGACGAGCCCCGTCGTGACCATGAGGGCGATGAGCACCGGGCCGCGATCGGAGGTGAAGCCGACACCGGCGGAAGATTTTCTGGTCACGGTGTTCCATCATGGATGCGATGCCTCCCCCACTCGACCCGACCGGCCGACGATGATCGACCCCGCGTGGCCGGGAGCACCGTGGACACTCGGCGCGCTCCTCGCGGGTCTCCTCGCGCTCCTCGTGGCGCGCGCCATAAAGCGGGACCGCAGGGACTACCGCCGATTCACGCGCTTTCGCAGCACGAGGCGACGTGTCCGCGCGATGCGGCGCTGGCTCCTCGACTCACTCCTCACGTTCGGCGGAGCGTCGGTCGTCGTGCTCGCGTTCGTGTGGCAGTACGTCCCGCTGCTCCTCGACGAGGTCGACGGGGTCTGGTGGGTCGCGTCGGCGCGGTCGTGGTGGGAGTCGACGGGCGGCCTGCTCGACGTCGTCGCGTGGTCGGTCGCCGCCGTCGTTCTCGTCGGCGGCACCCTCGTGCTCTTTCTCGCACGCTCTGTCGACACCGTGCCGACGATCGGCGACATCCACGCCCTGCTCCCCCGCAACCGCCGCGAACTGCCCTACGGCGCCGCGCTCTCGGTGAACGCGGGCATCGTCGAGGAGCTGCTCTTCCGGCTCGCGCTCCCGGCGATCGTCTTCGGCGTGACCGGCAGCGCTCTCGTGGCGATCGTCGCGAGTGTCGCGGTCTTCGGCGCGCTCCACGCCTACCAGGGCGTTGCGGGAGTCGTCGGGTCGACCGTCATCGGGGCCGCACTCATGGCGCTCTACCTCGCGACGGGGTCGATTCTCCTGCCGATCGTCGCGCACGCGCTCATCGACGTGCGATCGCTCGTGCTCATCCCGGTGATCGTCTACGGGGTGCACCGCGAGCCGTCGACTAGGTCGACGCCGAGTCCACCTCGGGTGCGGTGACCGTCTCGGCGCCGAAGATCGACACGAGCAGGCCCCTCGTCCACTCGATGAGGGCGGCGTCGGTGAGAGTCGCGCCGTCGACCTTCGGCATCGGAATCGACACCGACGAGGTCTGGGCGAAGTAGCGCGCCCCCGGGTAGAGGCGCTGCATCCGCACCTGGATCGAGTCGGCGAGCTCCATGCCCGCGACCCGGAGGTTCGTGCCCATCGCCACGACCTCTGAGAGACCCGCCTTCTGCGCCATCCGGCGCAGCCTCGAGACCGCCACGAGGTTGTGCACCGCCGCGGGCGGCTCGCCGTAGCGGTCGGCGAGCTCGTCGAGCACCTGGTCGATCGCCGCGTCGGCCGATGCGGGCCCGCTCGCCGACGAGAGCTTCTGGTAGGCCTCGAGCCGCAGACGCTCGCTCTCGACGTAATCCTCGGGGATGTGCGCATCCACGGGCAGCTCGAGCCGCAACTCGGTCTGCCCCTCGGCGACGTCGCCACGGAACGAACTCACGGCCTCGCCGATCATGCGCAGGTAGAGGTCGAAACCGACGCCCGCGATGTGACCGGACTGCTCGCCGCCGAGGAGGTTTCCCGCTCCGCGGATCTCGAGGTCTTTGAGAGCCACCTGCATGCCCGCGCCGAGCTCGTTGTTCGCCGCGATCGTCGCGAGACGGTCGTGCGCGACCTCGCCGAGGGGCTTCTCGGCGTCGTAGAGGAAGTAGGCGTATGCCCGCTCGCGCCCTCGCCCGACCCGCCCGCGCAACTGGTGCAGTTGCGAGAGGCCGTACTTGTCTGCGCGGTCGATGATGAGGGTGTTCGCGTTGGCGATGTCGAGCCCGGTCTCGATGATCGTCGTCGAGACGAGCACGTCGAACTTGCGCTCCCAGAAGTCGACCATCACTTGCTCGAGCACGTGCTCGGGCAATTGCCCGTGGGCCACGGCCACGCGCGCCTCGGGAACGAGCTCGGCGAGCTGGGATGCCACGCGATTGATGCTCGACACCCGGTTGTGCACGAAGAAGACCTGGCCCTCGCGCAGGAGTTCGCGGCGGATCGCGGCGCTCACCTGGTTGGGGCTGTACGGCCCCACGAACGTGAGGATCGGGTGGCGGTCTTCGGGAGGCGTCGCGAGCGTCGACATCTCGCGGATCCCCGTGACCGCCATCTCGAGCGTTCGCGGGATCGGCGTCGCACTCATCGCGAGGATGTCGACGTTGGTCTTGAGCTTCTTCAGCGCGTCTTTGTGCTCGACCCCGAACCTCTGCTCCTCGTCGATGATCACGAGACCGAGGTCTTTGACGACGACGCCCTTCGCGAGCAAGCGGTGCGTTCCGATGACGATGTCGACGCTGCCGTCGGCGAGCCCCTCGATCGCCTCCTTCGACTCCTTCTCGGTCTGGAATCTGCTGAGCGCCCTCAAGTGCACGGGGAACCCGGCGAAGCGCTCCTGGAAGGTCTCGAGGTGCTGACGCACGAGCAGCGTCGTCGGAACGAGCATCACGACTTGCTTGCCGTCTTGCACGGCCTTGAACGCGGCGCGCACGGCGACCTCGGTCTTGCCGTAGCCGACGTCACCGGCGATGAGACGGTCCATGGGGATGGGCCGCTCCATGTCGGCCTTGACCTCGTCGATCGTCGTGAGCTGGTCGGGGGTCTCGGCGAACGGGAACGCCTCCTCGAGCTCGCGCTGCCACGGGGTGTCGGGGCCGAACGCGTGTCCGCGGCTCGCCATGCGCGCCGAATAGAGCTTCACGAGCTCGACCGCGATGTCGCGCACCGCGCGTCGCGCCTTGCCCTTGGCCGCCGACCAATCGCTCCCGCCCATCTTGCTGAGCGTGGGCGCTTCACCGCCCACGTAGCGCGTGAGGAGGTCGAGCTGGTCGGTCGGCACGAAGAGCTTGTCTCCGGGGTATCCGCGCTTGCTCGGCGCGTATTCGATCGCGAGATACTCGCGACTGTTCTTGACGGCGTTGCGGCCACCCGAGCTCACCTCGCGCTGCACGAGCTCGATGAACCGCCCGATGCCGTGGGTGTTGTGCACGACGATGTCGCCGGCCTTGAGCTGCAGAGGGTCGACGACGTTCTTGCGCCTCGTCGCGAGCTTCTTGACCTGCCTGCCGCCGTAGCCCGCCGTGCGCCCGTAGAACTCGGCTTCGCCGAGCACGGCGAGACGGATGTCGGGCAGCTCGAACCCGGCCTCGACCCCCGCCTTGACGAGATACGCGACACCGTCGTCGAGCTCCTCCGGGAGGTCGTCGACGGCGCGCGCCGCGAAACCGTGCTCGCCGAGAGCCTCGGCCGCGCGCTCGACGAGCCCCGCGCCCTCCGCGACGACGACGACGCTCCAGCCCTCACCGAGTCGACGACCGACGTGCTCGATCGCGCCCTCGGCCTGACCGGTGAAACTCGGCACGGTGTCGGCGACGACGCGGACGTATTCGCCCGCGTCGTCGACTAGCGCGCTGATGTCGGCATCCGTGAGCTTCGCCAGGGCCGTCGTGCTGTCGGCTCCGCCCGCCGCGGCGGTGGGCTCGGCGGCACCCGAGTCGAACGAGCTCATCGTCCACCACGCGCGAGGCCCCGCGGCCTCGCGGAGCCCCGTGAGGCTCAAGAAGTCTCCCGAGTCGAGGTCGATGGGCGCTTCGGCGCCGGCCGTGGCCGCGTTCCACGCCGCGCTCAAGAACTCCCGGTTGGTCTCGACGAGACTGACGGCTCGCGCCGCGACGCGCTCGGGCGAGAGCACCGCGATCGCGGCATCCGCGGGCAGGTAGTGGGTGATGGGCACGAGCCTGTCGACGAGGGCGGGCGCGAGCGACTCCATGCCGTCGACGGGGATGCCCTCGGCGATCTTGGCGAGCATCTGCGTGAGACTCGGAAACTCGTGCTGCATCTCGGCGGCACGCTGGCGCACCTCGGGGCTCAGAAGCATCTCGCGACTCGGCGGGAGTTCCGCGACCTCGACGGCGTCGGGCAGCGACCGCTGGTCGGCGACCGAGAACAAGCGGATGTGCTCGACCTCGTCGCCGAAGAACTCGACGCGCACGGGGTGCTCGGCGTCGGGAGCGAAGACGTCGAGGATGCCGCCGCGCACCGCGAACTCGCCGCGTCGCGTGACCATGTCGACGCGCGAGTAGGCGAGATCGATGAGCTGCACGGCGATCGTGCCGAGGTTGTAGCCGCGGCCCCCGGCCTCGAGTCGCAGCGGCTCGAGGCTCGTGAGGTTGTCGGAGAGCGGCTGCAGGGCGGCGCGCACGCTCGCGACGATGACGATGTCGCGAACCGGCTCGGCAGTCGAGTCGGCGGTCGCCCCGCCCGCGCGCTGCGCGTCGACCGCCGCTTGCCACGCCGCGAGCCTGCGGAGGGCGCGGATGCGCTTGCCGACCGTCTCGGCGCTCGGGCTCAAGCGCTCGTGCGGGAGGGTCTCCCACGCCGGAAACTCCACGAGTTCGGCGTCAGGCAGCACGCTCGGAAGTGCGGATCGCAGCGACTCGGAGTCGCGACCGGTCGCGACGATCGCGAAGAGCGCTTGCGGACCCTCGCGCCGATCGAGGAGCCCCGCGAGCAGCGGCGCGCGCAACCCGTCGACGAGGGAGAAGTCGGCGCTGCCCGAAGCGTATTCGAGGGCGTCGCCGAAGGTCTGGGCGCGCGAAAGCCCCGCAATCAAGCCTGAAAGTGACACCGCAGAAGTCTACGCGCGCCCACTGACAGCGACCGCTGCGGGCCCACACGGCAGGCCTGCGCCGCCAGGCCGCCCTGCCCGAGCCCCGTGGGCCGACGGAGATGCAGGAAGTTCTGCCGACAGCGCAGCAATCGCCGGAGTTTCTGAGCCTCCGAGACCAGAGAGTCCTGCGAAACAGCGCGGTCAGCTCGCGGTGTGGAACTTGAGTTGCGCGGCGGTCAGACCCTCGCTCGCAAGAAGTTCGACGGCATCCGCTGCGTCGGAGACGAGCGACGGGAGCGTCTGCTTCTCGACCGACGAGAAGTCTTTGAGCACGAAGTCGGCGGCGGGCTGGCGACCGGGAGGGCGCCCGATGCCCACACGCACGCGCACGAAGTCGGGCGAGCCCGTGGCCTGGATGATGTCGCGCAGACCGTTGTGCCCGCCGTGACCGCCGCCGCTCTTGAGCTTGACGGTGTCGAAGGGGATGTCGAGCTCGTCGTGCACGATCACGATGCGCTCGTGCGGCACGCCGTAATACTTGGCGAGGCCCGCGACGGGGCCCCCGGACACGTTCATGAACGTGTTCGGTTTGGCGAGCACGAACGACGGGCCACCGGGTGCCGTGCGCCCCTCGGCGACCACGGCGTTCGCACGGTGCTTCTTGAACGACGCCCGCGCGCGATCGGCGAGCTCGCCCACGATCATCTGGCCGACGTTGTGGCGGTTGCCGGCGTAGCCGGGCCCGGGGTTACCGAGCCCGACTACGAGCCATCGATCCGATGGCGCCGGCGCCTGACGGCCGAAGAGGGCCGTGACTACTCCGACTTCTCGTCGGAGCCGTCGTTCGTGCTGTCGTCTCCGGACTCGTCGGAGTCACCCTCGGCCGACTCGTCGTCCTCGGGCTCGGGGTCGGCGTCGCTCGTGAGGTCGAGCTGCGGCGTGATGACGTTGACCACGAGGGTCTCCGGGTCGGTGACGAGCGTCGCACCCTTGGGGAGCGTGAGGTCGTCGGCGAGCACCTGGGTGCCCTCCTCGTAGCCCTCGACGCTGATCGAGACGCTCTCGGGGATGTGCGTGGCCTCGGCCTCGACCGAGATGGTCGGGCTCTCGAGCTGCGCGATCGTGCCGGGGAAGGTGTCGCCCTCGACGTGCACGGGGATGTCGACGACGACCTTCTCACCGCGACGGATGACGATGAGGTCGACGTGCTCGATGAGCTGCTTGACCGGGTCCTTCTGCACGTCCTTCACGAGGGCGAGCTGGCTCGTGCCCTCGATGTCGAGGTCGAGCACGGCGTTCGCCTTGCGCAGGAGCAGAGCGACCTCGTGGCCCGGGAGGGTGAGGTGCTGGGGCTCGGTGCCGTGACCGTAGACGACGGCGGGAATCTTGCCGAGGGCGCGCAGCTTGCGGGCCGCGCCCTTACCGAACGAGGTGCGGATCTCGGCGGCGAGAACGTTGCTCTCGACCTGCGACTTCTTGCTCGTGCCCGCGCGGTCGGCGCTGCTCATGCCGCCGGCGTTCTTGTCTTTGGGGGTGGTCTCAGCCATGGTCATCTCCTTTAGCGGGCGCCGTCCTCGTGAGGCGGGCCACGGTGTTCTGGTCAACTCGAACGCATGTCAGCGTGAGGAAAGACGTGTGCCCGTTCGGACTGCCTGCCCACCGCGTCGATCACGGATGTCGGTCGGACGCGGTTTCCGCAGCCGACGACGATCCCTCGCCGAAGTACAGTGCCCGAGTTTACACGCTCGCGTCGAGACCGCCGCGCGGGCCGGTTTCGCGGGCCGCTGCTCCGCGGTGTTCCGCGGGCGCCGCCCGGTATTCTGCACCCATGAGTAGCCTGCACGATCACGCCGTCGACGAGCTCGGTCGACGCGTCGTCGGCGGCACCCTCCCCGCCGGAGCGGTCGTGCTCGCCGACGACCTCGCGGTGTCGCTCGGGGTCGGGCGCTCCGTCATCCGCGAGGCCATCAGGGTGCTGAGGTCGCTCGGTCTCGTGACGTCGGTCAAGAGGGTCGGAATCCGCGTGCTCCCCGCATCCGAGTGGAACGTCTTCGACCCCCACGTGATCGCGTGGCGTATCGCCGTGACCGACGACGGTGCCCAACTGCGTTCCCTCACAGAACTGCGTACGGCCGTCGAGCCGTTCGCCGCAGAGCTCGCAGCACGGCACGCGAGCCCCGAGCTCGGCGCGGAACTGCTCGCGGTCGCCGCGCACATGCGCACGATCGGCCGCTCGGGCGACCTCGACGCGTTCCTCGAGCTCGACATCCGCTTTCACGCCCTCGTGCTCAAGGCGAGCGGCAACGAGATGTTCTCGGCGATGAACGAGATGATCGCCGCCGTGCTGCGCGGGCGCACCGACCTCGGACTCATGCCCACCCATCCCCACGAGGAAGCGCTCCAGTGGCACATGGATGTCGCGGAGGCGGTGCACGCCGCGCACCCCCAGCGCGCCCACGATGCCATGGAGCTCATCATGCGCCGCACGGTCTCCGAGGTCGAGCACGTGTGGGACGGCGTGCCCCGCGGCTAGCGCTCCTCAGAACCGGAGCAGCACCTTGCCGCTCGACGCCGAGTCCGCCGCGACCGCGAACGCCTCGAGGGCGTCTTCGGCGTCGAACTCGTGGGTCACGACAGCGTCGACGACGAGAGACCCGTCGGCGAGCGCCGCGATGACCTCGTCGATCTCGTCGGCGAAACGGAACGAGCCGACGAGCTCGAGTTCGCGAGTGATCGCGAGGCTCACGAGCGCGGGCTGCTCTCCCGAGGGGAGCAGGCCGACCATGACCACGCGACCCCCGCGCGCCGCCCCGCGCACGGCGGAGGCGAGACCCCGCCAGCTTCCCGACGACTCGACGACGATGTCGGCTTGCACCGCGGCGATCGCGTCGACGTCGGTCGCCGCGATCGTCGCGGTGGCCCCGAGGGCGCGCGCGATCTCGAGGGGCTTCTCGTGCATGTCGACGGCCGTGATGCTCGTCGCTCCCGCGCGTTTGAGCACGGCGATTACGAGGGCGCCGATCGGCCCCGTTCCGATGACGAGCGCCGACCTGCCCGCGACGACTCCGGCCCGGGACACGGCGTGCCACGCGACGCTCGCGGGCTCGACGAGCGCCGCGTCGCGCAGCGAGAGACCCGCGGGGAGCGGCCGCAGCATGCGCGAGGGCAGCGCGACGAATCGTGCGAACGCCCCCTCGGTGTGCGGGCGGTGCGCCGCGCTGCCGAGGTAAGTCGTGCCGGGGGCGAGGTTCGGGCGATCCTCGGGATACCGCACACCCTCGACGGGGCGCGGGGTCGCGGGATGCACGGCGACGAGCGTGCCTCGGGCCGGGCCCGAGCCATCCGCGGCCGCCGTCTCGACCGTGCCGACGACCTCGTGCCCGAGCACCATCGGGTCGCGCAGAATCGACTCCCCCGCGGCGCCGTGGGTCCAGTAGTGCAGGTCGGAGCCGCACACGCCACCGAAGGCGACGCGCACGAGCGCTTCGTCTGCAGCGACGACCGGCACGGGCACGACGTCGACCCGGAGGTCGTCTTTCGCGTGCGCGACGACGGCGATGTTCGACTCGCTCATACGACCACCGTCATCCCGCCGTCGATGAAGACGACCTGACCGTTGACGAAGTCGGAACCGGATGACGCGAGCCACACGGCCGGGCCGACGATGTCGGCCGTCGTGCCCCAGCGGTGCGCGGGCGTGCGGCCGAGGATCCACGAGTTGAACTCGGGGTCGTCGACGAGCTTCTGCGTCATCTCCGTGTGGATGTAGCCGGGGGCGATCGCGTTGACCTGCACGTTGTGCGCGGCCCACTCGACGGTCATCGCGCGAGTGAGGTTGCGCAAGCCGCCCTTCGCCGCCGTGTATGCCCCGATCGACTGGCGCGCGAGATCGGCCTGCACCGACGCGATGTTGATGATCTTGCCGCCACCGCGAGCGATCATGCCGCGCGCGACCTCGCGACCGACGAGGAACGCGCTCGTGAGGTCGGTGCGCAGAACGCGGTCCCAGTCCTCGACCGCGAGGTCGAGGAGCGGCTCGCGGTGCTGGATGCCCGCGTTGTTCACGAGCACCGCGAGGTGACCCGCCGACGACTCGACCTCGGCGATGCCCGCGACGACGGCGGAGGCATCCGTCACGTCGAACGCCACCGACCGCACGCGGGCGCTGCCGAACTCCACCTCGAAATCGGATGTCGTCGCCGCGAGCCTCTCGGGGTCGCGGCCGTGGAGCACGACCGTCGCCCCGGCGGTCGCGAGACCGTGGGCGATGGCCCGGCCGATTCCGCGACTCGATCCGGTGACGAGCGCGATGCGACCGGTGAGGTCGAAGATGCCCGTCATGATCAGAACAACCCGGCGACGAGGAAGATCGGGAGCGCGAACGCGAACCCGCAGATGCCGACGAGAGCCTGGCCGACCGTCCAGGTCTTGAGGGTCGTCTGGGTGTCCATGCCGAAGAACCTGCTCACGAGCCAGAAGCCCGAGTCGTTGACGTGGCCCGCGAAGACCGATCCGGCGGCGAGCGCGAGCACGAGGGCCGCGAGCTCGACGGCGTTAAGGCTCGAGTCGGCGGCGACGACGGGCTGCACGAGGGCGGCCGCCGTCGTGAGCGCGACCGTCGCGGAGCCCTGCGCGACACGGATGATCGCGGCGATGACAAAGCCCGCGACGATGAGCGGAAGGCCGAGGGCGTCGAGCGACTCGGCGAGGGCACCGCCGATGCCGCTCGCGCGGAGCACCCCACCGAACATGCCACCGGCACCCGTGATGAGGATGATCGCGCACACGGGCCCGAGGGCGCTGTCGACGATGCTCTCGACGAGCGAGCGGCGCTTGCCGTTGCGCCACCCGAGGAGCCACATGGCGAGCACGACGGTGATGAGGAGCGCGATCGGAGTCTCACCGAGCAAGCGGAGCCCCTGCACGACGGGAGAGTCGAGCGACACGACCTCGGCCGTCGCGAGAGCGTTGAGTCCCGTGTTGAGGAAGATGAGGATGAGCGGCAGAACGAGCAGGAAGATGATGGTTCCGAGGCGGGGAGCCGACTTGAACTCGTCCATCTCGGGGTCGTCCTTGACGCCGGAGAGGATCGTCGGGATCGCGATGTCGTACTTGCGGCCCAGGTAGGTTCCGAACTTGTATCCGACGATGTACCAGGTCGGGATCGCGATGAGCAGACCGAAGACGAGCACGACGCCGACATCCGCGCCGAGGAGGCCGGTCGCGGCGACGGGGCCGGGGTGCGGCGGAACGAAGATGTGCATGACCGAGAACGCGGTCGCCGCGGGGAACGCGTAGAGCAGCAGCGAGCCGCCGAGGCGACGCGCGACGGCGAAGATGATCGGGAGCATGACCACGAGGCCCGCGTCGAAGAAGATCGGGAAGCCCATCGCGAGCGAGGCGACGGAGAGCGCGAGGGGGGCTTTCTTCTCACCGAAGGTGCGGATGAGCGCATCCGTGAGCACTTGGGCGCCGCCACTGATCTCGAGCATGCGGCCGAGCATCGCCCCGAGTCCGACGAGGAGGGCGACGGAGGCGAGAGTGCTTCCGAACCCGGATGTCAGGGTCGGGATGACCTGGTCGAGCGGGATTCCCGTGGCGATCGCGGTGACGAGGCTCACGATGATGAGGGCGAGGAACGCGTGGATGCGCGCCCCGATGATCAGCACGAGCAGGAGCGCGATGGCTCCCGCCGCGATCAGGAGGAGTCCCCAGGTGGGGAGCTCCCACAGGAGTTCGAGCTCGGTCATCATTGTCCTTACTGGTTGGTCGTGCTGGTGGGGGTTTGGAGGTCGCGGAGGCGCTGCGCGACCTCGGCGACGATGGATTCGGGGCCCTGGGCGATGTCCACGGCGATGCCGCGTTCGCCCTCGACGAGGGGCTCGAGGGTGTCGAACTGCGAGTCGAGGAGGGTCACGGGCATGTACTCGTGGTTGCGACGCGACTGCCTGTCGGCGATGAGATCGCGTCCGCCGACGAGGTGCACGAAGACGGTGCTCGGCGCGTGGCTGTTGAGCACGCCGCGGTAGCGCTTCTTGAGCGCCGAGCACGCGACGACGATGGGCTTGCCGTCGGCGAGTTCGGCGCCGACGCGATCGGCGATGATCTCGAGCCAGGGGGCGCGGTCTTCGTCGTTGAGCGCGTGGCCCGCCGCCATCTTCGCCTTGTTGGCGCGGGGGTGCAGGTCGTCTCCGTCGATGAACTCGACGTCGAAGTGGTCGGCGAGAGCCTGACCGATCGTCGACTTTCCGGAGCCGGAGACACCCATGACGATGAGTGGGGGGATGGAGGTCGGCACATTTCTCCTTCGGTATCAGGACGCGTCATTACGTCTGACAACATCAACGGAATTGCCGTTTAAATCAGACTTAACCGAAGACACTAGCAGTCGATGAGGTCCATACTGACCCCGGGCGACACACGACAAGCAAGAAAAGTCGTGTTCTAGGCTGAATCGAGCCGCAGCGATCGCGCCGACGGCACCCAGCACGTGAAATTGCGAGGAGCAACCGCATGTCAGATCGGGCCACTCAAGCGAACATCGGAGTCGTCGGGTTGGCGGTGATGGGGTCGAACCTCGCCCGCAACCTCGCGAGCCGCGAGGGCAACACCGTCGCCGTCTACAACCGCTCCCCCGAGCGCACCGACCTCCTGCTCTCGGAGCACCCGGAAGCCGGCTTCATCGCCTCGAAGTCGATCGAGGACTTCGCGGCATCGCTCTCGAAGCCCCGCACCGCCATCATCATGGTGCAGGCCGGGCGGGGAACCGACGCCGTGATCGACCAGCTCACCGAGGCGTTCGAGCCCGGCGACATCATCGTCGACGGCGGCAACGCGCTCTTCACCGACACCATCCGCCGCGAGAAGGCCGTGCGTGCCACGGGCATCAACTTCGTCGGCGCGGGAATCTCGGGCGGCGAAGAGGGTGCGCTCAACGGCCCGTCGATCATGCCGGGAGGCTCGGCCGAGGCCTACGAGACCCTCGGGCCGATCCTCTCGTCCATCGCCGCCGTCGCCGAGGGCGAACCGTGCGTGACCCACATCGGCACCGACGGCGCCGGCCACTTCGTCAAAATGATCCACAACGGCATCGAGTACGCCGACATGCAGCTCATCGCCGAGGCCTACGACCTTCTGCGCCGAGTCGGGGGGCACGAGCCCGCCGCGATCGCCGACGTCTTCGACGAGTGGAACGGCGGCGACCTCGAGTCGTACCTCATCGAGATCACCGCGGAGGTGCTGCGACAGGTCGATGCGGAGACCGGCAAGCCCCTCGTCGACGTCATCGTCGATGAGGCGGGCTCGAAGGGAACCGGGGTCTGGACCGTGCAGAACGCCCTCGGGCTCGGCGTGCCCGTCGGCGGAATCGCCGAGGCCGTGTTCGCCCGCGCCGTGTCGAGCAAGCCCGACCAGCGCGAGGCCGTGCAGAAGACCATCACGAGCCGCCCCGAGATCCACTCGGCGAGCGACAATTTCGAAGACGACGTGCGCGCTGCGCTCTACGCCTCGAAGGTCGTCGCCTACGCCCAGGGCTTCGACGTGATCATCGCGGGAGCCCTCGAATACGGCTGGAACATCGACAAGGGTGCGGTCGCGAAGATCTGGCGCGGCGGATGCATCATCCGCGCGCAGTTCCTCAACCGCATCGTCGAGGCCTACGAGAACAACCCCGGCATCTCGACTCTGCTCGAAGACCCGTATTTCGCGCAGGCCGTCGCCGACGGTGAAGCGGCGTGGCGCCGGATCGTCTCGACGGCCGCCCTCTCGGGCATCCCGATCCCCGGATTCGGCGCGGCGCTGAGCTACTACGACTCGCTCGCGTCCACGCGGCTCCCCGCCGCGCTCGTGCAGGGCCAGCGCGACTTCTTCGGAGCCCACACCTACAAGCGCGTCGACAAGCCCGGCGTGTTCCACACGCTGTGGTCGGCCGACCGCTCCGAGGTCGAGACCGAGGGCAGCGGGCACTAGTCGCTCGACGGGCTGACGACCGCGGCGCGGGGCTCAGCGAAGCTCGGGCCGACTCGGTGCGGCTCCCGCGTCAGCCGCCCGCGGTCTGACCCGCGGTGCAGGTCTCCTGGTCGGCCGTCTGACCCTCGACGGTGTCGGGCAGGTCGACTCGCGGCGTCTCGCCGTCTGCGGTGCCCTCGCTCGGCGCGGGAGTGGTCGGGGCGCTCGGGTCTGCCGACGGCGCGGGAGTCTCCCCCGGCGTCTCCTCGGGCACCTCGGGCACCTCGGGCTCGACGGGAACGCCGTTCTCGTCGAGGGCGTCGGGGTCGATGGTTCCGCCGCCGGTGTCGCCCGTGAGAGTCAGGGGGAGGTCGGCCTCGATCGCGGCGATGAGCTCTGAAGCCGCCGTCTCGATCGCGACGACGCCCGACTGGCCGTTGCTCGTGCCCGACCCGCTCGGGTATCGCACGAACACGACCTCTTCGAGCGGGATGTCGCGCAGCGCACTCGCGATCGACACCATCGTGTCGACGCTCTGCAGGCTGTTGGAGAGCTGCAGGTTCTGCGTCGCCGCCGTCGCAATCCCGTAGAGCCTCACGGGGTTCGAGAGCGTGTCGGAGCTCTTGAGCGTGCGCACGAGCGACGAGAGGAACTGCTGCTGGTTGCTGATGCGCGTCGTGTCGCTGCCGTCGCCGACCCCGTAGCGCGAACGCAAGAACTGGAGGGCGTCGAAGCCCGAGAGCGAGTGCTCCCCGGCATCGAGCTGGAAGCTGATCTGGCGGTCGTCGATGGGCGTCGCGACGCACACGGGAACCCCGCCGACGGCGTTCGACATCGCGATGACGCCGTCGAATTCGATCTCGGCGGCATAGGGGATGTCGAGCCCGGTGAGGGCCTCGACGGTGAGGACGACGCACGCGAGCCCGCCGCGGCTCAACGCGGAGTTGATCTTCGCGCTGTACGCCGGGTTGTAGACGGTGCCGTCGGGGCCCGTGCACTCGGGGATGTCGACGAAGAGGTCACGCGGAAAGCTCACGACCGTGGCCCGCTCGTGATCCTCGGAAATGTGCATGAGCATCGTCACGTCGTTGAGCTCGGCGTCGCGTTCACCGTATGCCGCGTTGCCGCCACCGCTGTCGCTCCCGACGAGGAGGAGGTTGACGCCACCCTCGATCGCCCCGATCTGCACGGGATCGTCGTCTTCGCCCGCGAGACTCACGCCCGGCCCGACGGCCGAGGTGAGGTTGTAGACGGCGAAAGCCGCGACGCTCGCGGTGCTCACGAGCACGACCGCGAGGGTCGCCGCGACGACGCGCGCGACGAAGCCGACGGGGTGCCCGCTGCGGAGTCGACCGTGCCGAGCCACGGGTGCGGCTGTGTCGTCAGCCCGTGGGGCGGAGCGGTGAGATGCAGTAGACATTGAGCCGATGGTAACGGATGGGTCTCGCTCGACCCTGAGCATGCGCGCGACACCGCCCGTGACACACTGGGGAGGCCATGTCAGACCACCACCCCGAACTCGCCGGCTATGAGCCCGGCGACGGGCGACCGCTGCGCAGCAAGAACGCGGTGCGCGTCATGCGCGTCGTCGTGATCCTGGGAATCATCGCCCTCGTCCTCCCGGGCATCGTCACGACCCTCTCGGTCGGCTCGTCGACCGCCGCCGCGGCGTGCGCGACCTGGGTGGATTTCGAGACGCCCGACGCCACGGGAGCATCGGCACGTTTCGAGTTCTTCGGTCCCGGCGGGCCAGGATGGCAGTGCTACTCGGTGGGGGCGTTCGGTGGCGACCGCCTCGTCGCCTCGCTCGGGATCATCCCGAGCGGAGCTCGCCTGCCCGTTCCGACGATCGGGTCCTGAGCTCGCGCTGCATCGCGGTCGCGAACTGCTGTTCAGCGTCCGCGGGAACAGCCATTCGCGACCGCGATCGGCCGTTCGGTGCTCAGGCTGCGCCGGGCTCAGGCGGCGCCGGGCTCAGGCAGCGCTGGGCTCAGGCGGCGCCGTCGAACATCGACGTGACCGAGCCGTCGTTGAAGACGGCGCTGATAGCCCGCGCGATGAGCGGCGCGATCGGCAGCACCGTGAGCGTGTCGAAGCGCTTCTCAGCGGGGAGGGGAAGGGTGTCGGTCACGACGACCGAATCGATGAATTCGCTCTGCAGCAGCTCGGTCGCCGGGTCGGAGAACACCGCGTGGGTCGCCGCGACGATGACGCGCGTGGCGCCCTGGGCTTTGAGGGCCTCGGCAGCCGACGCGATCGTGCGCCCGGTGTCGATGAGGTCGTCGACGATGAGACACGTGCGGCCGTCGACATCCCCGACGATCTCGCGAACCTCGACCTGGTTGTGCACGCGCGGGTCGCGACGCTTGTGGATGATCGCGAGCGGTGCGCCGAGCTTCTGGCTCCAGATGTCGGCCACGCGCACGCGACCCATGTCGGGGGAGACGACCGTGAGGTCGGAGGAGTCGAGGTTCACGCGGAAATGCTCGAGGAGCACGGGCATCGCGAAGAGGTGGTCGACGGGGCCGTCGAAGAAGCCCTGGATCTGCGCGGCGTGGAGGTCGACGCTCATGATGCGGTCGGCGCCGGCGGCCTTGAAGAGATCGGCGACGAGTCGGGCGCTGATCGGCTCGCGACCGCGGCCCTTCTTGTCTTGGCGCGCGTAGGGATAGAAGGGGGCGACGACGGTGATGCGCTTCGCGGACGCGCGCTTGAGAGCGTCGACCATGATGAGCTGCTCCATGAGCCACTCGTTGATCGGGGTCGTGTGTGACTGGATGACGAACGCGTCGCACCCGCGCACGCTCTCGTCGTAGCGTGCGTAGATCTCGCCGTTCGCGAATGTGCGAGCGTCGGTGTGCACGAGCTCCGAACCGAGGGCGCTCGCGATGTCGACGGCGAGCTGGGGGTGGGCCCGACCGGAGACCAGCACGAGCCTCTTCTGTCCGGTGACGGTGATCTCGGACACGCATCCTGCTCTCTGCCGGCGAACCGACGGTGATGACCTACTCGGCGGAGTCGACGTCAGCAGCCGCAGCTGCCTGAGCAGCAGCGGTGCCGGCGCGATTCTGTGCAACCCAGCCGGCCATGTTCCTCTGCGAAGCCGCCGTGATGGCGAGGGCTCCGGCGGGAACGTCCTTGCGAACGACCGTGCCGGCGCCCGTATAGGCTCCGTCACCGATTCTAACCGGCGCGACGAAGACGTTGTGCGACCCCGTGCGCACGTGCGACCCGACGACCGTCTTGTGCTTCGCGACACCGTCGTAGTTGGCGGTGATCGTGCCCGCGCCCACGTTGGAGTGCTCACCCACGACGGTGTCGCCGACGTAGCTCAAGTGCGGCACCTTGCTCCCCTCGCCGATCGTCGAATTCTTGGTCTCGACGAAGGTGCCGATCTTGCCGTCGGCGCCGAGGGTCGTGCCGGGACGCAGGTAGGCGAACGGGCCGACGGTCGCTCCCGCGCCGACGACCGCGAGGGTCGCGTCGGTGCGAGTGACGACGGCGCCCGCGCCGATCTCGCAATCGACGAGTGTCGTGTCGGGGCCCACCACGGCGCCGGACTCGATCACGGTGGCGCCGAGGATCTGGGTGCCCGGGCGCACCTCGACGTCGGGTGCAAGGGTCGCCGTGACGTCGATCCAGGTCGAGGCGGGGTCGACGATCGTGACGCCCGCGAGCTGCCAGCGCCTCACGATGCGCGCGTTCAGTTCGACACCCGCCGCGGAGAGCTGCACGCGGTCGTTGATCCCTGCGACGAGCCAACGGTCGGAGACGGCGACGGCCGAGATCCCCGCGCCGGCCGCGCGCACTTCGGCTGCGGCATCCGTGAGGTATTTCTCCCGCTGGGCGTTGTCGGTGCCGATGGAGCCGAGCACCGAGCGCAATACGGCGGCGTCGAAGACGTAGACGCCCGCGTTGACCTCGCGCACCGCGAGCTCGGCGGCCGAACCGTCTTTCTGCTCGACGATCGAGAGGAAAGTGCCCGCCGCGTCGCGCAGGATGCGCCCGTTGCCGGTCGGATCGTCGAGCACGGCGCTCAAGAGGGTGAGGGCGTCGCCGGATGCGCGGTGCGCGTCGACGAGACCGCCGACCGTCGCGGCGTCGAGCAGCGGAACATCCGCACTCAAGACGACGACGTGCCCGTCGAAGTCGGCGGGCAGGGCGTCGACCGCGACCTCGACCGCGCGACCGGTGCCCGGGACCTCGTCTTGGTCGACGACGATCGCGCGAGGCGAGAACGTCGAGACGGCCTCGGCGACGCGGTCGCGCTCGTGCCGCACGACGGTCACGATGTGCGCCGCTCCGAGGGCCTCCGCCGTCGTGAGCACGTGCCCGATGAGAGGCAGTCCCGCAAGCGGGTGCAGAACCTTCGGGAGGGACGACTTCATGCGCGTGCCCTGCCCTGCGGCGAGAACGACGACGGCGAGATCGGACGAAGACATGGAGCCCCTCACTCGGGCTGCGCCGGTGGTGATCCACCACCGGTTCGGCCCGGATAACAAGAAATGACGGTGGACACGTGGCGGCCCGGTCGGGTCGGCGAGGTCGCTCCGCCTCCAGGATTCGAACCTAGACCGAACAGCTCCAAAGGCTGTCGTGCTGCCGTTACACTAAGGCGGATCACGCCGAGGGCGCTCCCCCAGTCTGCCAGATCGGGCGCGCGGATGCTCCCGCCCCTCCCTCGCGGCGTCGGGCCCACGGCGACGCGGGCACGATAATGGTCGGATGCCAGGAAGCGATGAGGTCGACCGGATCGTCGACGCGTGGTCTCGTGAGAGACCCGACCTCGACTTCTCCCCGCTGCAGGTTCTCAGCAGGGTCGGGCGGCTCTCGAAGCACCTCGACCGCGCGAGGCGCACGGCGTTCGCGGCATCCGGTCTCGACTCGTGGGAGTTCGACGTGCTCTCGGCTCTGCGCCGCGCCGGCGACCCCTATCACCTGAGCCCGAAAGCACTCCTGCAGCAGACTCTCGTGTCGAGCGGAACCATGACGAACCGCATCGACCGCCTCGTGGCACGCGAGCTCGTGGAGCGCCGCACCGACCCGCGCGACGGTCGCGGCATCCTCGTCGTGCTCACGGACGCCGGCAGCGCCCGCGTCGACTCGGCGATCAGCGCGCTCCTCACCGCCGAGACCGAGGTGCTCGCGGGACTCCCCGCGAACGATCAGGAGCGCCTCGCCGCGCTCTTGCGCAAACTGAGCCTCGACTTCGACTGAGCTGACCAGCGAGCGAGGCAGCCGGCTAGCCCGAGATTGAGCGGGGCCTGCCGCGCGCTACCCCTCGAGCAGTTCCGAGAGTTCGAGCCAACGGAACTCGAGTTCGCTCTGCGCCTTCTCGACGGCCGCGAGCTCGGCCTGAAGCGCGCCGAGGCCCGCGTAGTCGTTCTGGTCGTGCTCGGCGAAGCGCTGGTGCAGCGCAGCGATCTGCTGGGCGTACTTCTCGAGTTTGCGACCGGCCGCGGCGAACTCCTTCTGTGAGTTGCGCAGCTCGGCACCGCCGAGTTTCGGCTTCGAGCTCGCGCTCGACGACGCCGCGCCCGTGTCGGTCGCCTTCTCGGTGGCGGTGGATGTCGCGCCACCGCGCTCGACCGAGCGCAACCGGAGGTACTCCTCGACCCCTCCCGGCAGGTGCCGCATGCGGCCGCCGAGGATCGCGTACTGGTTGTCGGTGACACGCTCGAGCAAGTAGCGATCGTGGCTCACGACGATGAGGGTGCCGGGCCACGAGTCGAGCAGGTCTTCGATCGCCGCGAGGATGTCGGTGTCGAGGTCGTTGGTGGGCTCGTCGAGGATGAGCACGTTGGGCTCGCCCAGGAGGATGAGCAGCAGCTGCAGTCGACGACGCTGGCCACCGCTGAGGTCTTTGACGGGGGTCGAGAGCTGTTCGCTCATGAAGCCCATGCGCTCGAGCAGTTGCCCGGGGGTGAGCTCCTTGCCGCCGGTGACGTAGGAGCTCTTCTGGCGCGCGATGACGTCCATGACGCGGTCGTTGAGGATGTCGGCGAGCTCGTCGAGCTGCTGGCTGAGGATGGCGACCTTCACGGTCTTGCCGCGCTTGACGCGGCCGACGGTCGGCTGCTGGGTGCCCGCGATGAGGCTCAGGAGGGTGCTCTTGCCCGCGCCGTTGACCCCGAGGATGCCCGTGCGCTCGCCGGGCGCGATGCGCCACTCGATGTCGCGCAGCACTTCGCGGCCGAGCGGGGCACCGGTGTGCTCATCGGTTCCGCTGCCGACATCGCCGGCACTCAGCGGATAGGTCACACCCACGTCGAGCAGGTCGACGACGTCCTTGCCCAGGCGCGACGTCGCGAGCTGGCTCAGGGCCACGGTGTCGCGCGGCGGCGGCTCGTTCGCGATGAGCTCGTACGCGGCATCCATGCGGAATTTCGGCTTGGTCGTTCGGGCCGGCGCACCGCGACGCAACCAGGCGAGCTCTTTGCGCGCGAGGTTCTGGCGCTTCGACTCCATGGTCGCGGCCATCTTGTCGCGCTCGACGCGCTGCAGGATGTATGCCGCATACCCGCCCTCGAACGGCTCGATGATGCGGTCGTGGACCTCCCACGTGTCGGTCGAGACCTCGTCGAGGAACCACCGGTCGTGAGTGACGACGATGAGCCCGCCCTGGTTGGGCGACCACCGACGCTTGAGGTGCTGGGCGAGCCACGCGATGCCCTCGACGTCGAGGTGGTTGGTGGGCTCGTCGAGAAAGAGCACGTCCCAGTCGCCGACGAGGAGCTTCGCGAGTCCGACGCGACGACGCTGCCCGCCGGAGAGCTCGCCCATGCGGGCGGTCCACGGGAGGTCGCTCAGGAGCCCGTCGATGACGTCGCGGATGCGGGCGTCCCCCGCCCACTCGTGCTCGTCGAGGTCGCCGACGATCGCCTGCGAGACGACCATGTCGTCGGGGAGCACATCGGACTGGTCGAGCATGCCGAGGGTGATGCCGCGGCGCCTCGTGACCCTGCCGCCGTCGGGTTCGATTCGCCCCGCGAGGAGGTTGATGAGGGTCGACTTGCCGTCGCCGTTGCGACCCACGACGCCGATGCGATCACCCTCGTTGAGGCCGATCGTGACCTTGTCGAAGACGACGCGGGTGGGATATTCGAGGTGCAGGGATTCGGCCCCGAGGAGATGTGCCACCCTCCGAGGGTACGCGGGTGCGGGCGACCGGCCGAACCGGCGGTCGGCTGAGGGCCGGTCGACGGCTCAGCCGATCGCGCCGACCCACTCGGTCGAGCCGTCGCCGAACTCCTGCTCTTTCCAGATCGGCACGGACTCCTTGACGGCGTCGACGAGCCGCGCGCACGCCGCGAACGCCTCGGCACGGTGGGCGGATGCCGCGGCGCACGCGAGGGCGATGTCACCGATGCGGAGCGAGCCGACCCGGTGCGCCACGGCGAGGGTCACGTCGGGGAACTCGCCCGCGACCTCCGCGGCGACGCGCGCGATGACATCGCCCGCGGTGGGGTGCCCGGTGTAGTCGAGCCTCGTGACGTGTTTGCCCTCGTCGTGGTCGCGCACGACCCCGGCGAAGGTCACGACGGCCCCGGCGTGGGCCGACGCGACCGCGGCGGAGCACGCGTCGACCGTGATCGGTTCGGAGTCGACGCGGGCGAACACGACGCCGTGCCGGGGATTCTCGGACTGTGTCTCAGGCATCGTGGTGGCCTCCGTCGATCTGGTCGAGAACGTGGTCGAGGATGTCGTCGAGGACGCCGAGCCCGTCGCGCACTCCCCCGGTCGACCCGGGGAGGTTGACGACGAACGTGCCGCCCGCGACTCCCGCGACACCGCGGGTGAGCAGCGCGAACGGCGTGCTCGCCGCACCTCGGCGGCGCAACTCCTCGTGGAAGCCGGGCACCTCGACGTCGAGCAGAGCAGCGGTCGCGTCGGGGGTCGAGTCGCTCGGCGAGATGCCGGTGCCCCCCGTCGTGACGAGGAGTGCCGGGCGAGCGGCGAGCGCTGTCGCGAGGGCTGCGGCGACCTCGGGACCGTCGGGAACCACGACGGGGTCGGTCGTCTCGAGACCGCGCGCCGACATCCAGTCGCGGATGATCGGCCCGGTGCGGTCGTCGTAGACCCCCGTCGCCGCGCGAGTGGAGGCGACGACGACGACGCCGCGACGACTCACGCGGCGCCCGTCCGTTCGGCGAGCGCACTCTCGCGAGTCCAGTCCCCCGACTTGCCTCCGGACTTCGCGACGACGCTGATCTCGCCGATCGTCGCGAGCTTGTCGACGGCCTTGATCATGTCGTAGAGGGTCAGGGCCGACACCGTCGCGGCGGTGAGCGCTTCCATCTCGACCCCGGTGACGGCGGTCGTCGAGACTGTCGCCACGACGGTGAGCGCGTCGTCTGCACCCGTGATGTCGATCTCGACGGCTGCGAGAGGCAACGGGTGGCACAGCGGGATGAGCGTCGCGGTCTGTTTCGCGGCCATGATGCCGGCGATGCGCGCCGTGCCCACGGCTTCGCCCTTCGGCAGCGCGCCGTCGAGCACGGACCGCACGACGTCGGCCCGCGTCGTCACGACGGCCCTCGCTGTGGCGCGTCTCGCGGTGACGCTCTTGGACGAGACATCGACCATGTGCGCGGAGCCGTCGGCCCGGACGTGGGTGAGGGAGGGGACGGAGGGCAGGTCAGTCATGGATGCTCCAGATCTCGACGGTGTCGCCCGCGGCGAGGTGACTCACACCCGCGGGGATGTGCACGAGGTGCGAGCTCGAGGCGTAGCTGTGCAAGAGGTGCGAGCTCGGGCCGCCCACGAGGTGGACGGTGCCGTCGTCGGCGAGAACGCCGCGGCGCACCTGGTGCTTGTGTTCGGGCGAATCGACGGCGACGGCGAGGGGTGCCCGCTGCGAGGGTCGGTGCACGCTGAGACCGTGCATCGCGCGCAGGGCGGGCCTCACGAACATCTCGAACGACACGAGGGCGCTCACGGGGTTGCCGGGCAAGGCGATGACGGGACGGTCGATCGTGGCGCTGCTCGTCGCGCCGCTCGTGACACCCGCGACCACGGCCGACCCGGCAACCGCCCCCTCGGCGAGCGCGATGCTCGCGAGGCCGAGGCCCTGGGGTCCGCCCGGCTGCATCGCGACGCTCCCGAACGCCACCCCCGCGGGAGCGAAGACGTCGCGCACGACCTCGAAAGCCCCCGCGCTCACTCCCCCGGTCGTGAGCACGAGATCGCACAGTGGGGCGTCGACGGCGAGGATGCGCGCGAGCTCGGTCGCATCATCTGTGACCGAGCGCACCGCGACGACCTCGGCTCCGGCCCCGACGACGCTCGCGGCCATGCTCGCGGCGTTCGCGTCGTAGATGCGGCCATGGTCGAGAGCAGACCCGGTCATCTGCAACTCGTCTCCCGTGGAGATCACGAGCACGCGTGTGCGGCGCACCACCTCGACGCTCGTGATGCCCGACGCCGCGATGACCGCGCACTGAGCGGCCCCGAAGCGCGTTCCCGCCGGCAGGAGCACGGCACCGGCGCGCAGGTCGCTCCCGCGCTCGCGCACGAACGCTCCCGGGCTCGGCGGGGTCGCGAATCGCACGGCGGCGAGAGCGTCGCCCTCGGCCGGGAAGGTGTCGGGTGTCGCGTGTTCGATCGGGATGACGGCATCCGCGCCCGCGGGCATCGCGGCACCGGTCATGATGGGCGACACCGTGCCGGCCGCGAGCGCGGCGATCGGATGGCCCGCGGCGATCATCGGCCCCACGGGCACGTCGCGGCTCGCCACGATCTCGGTCGAGCGCACCGCGTATCCGTCCATCTGCGAGTTGTCGAACGGGGGATGATCGATCGGCGACACGAGGTCGTTCGCGAGCACCCGGTCGAGGAGAGCGGAAACCGATCCGGCGAGCGAAGACGCCCCGAGAGGCGGCCGGTCGTGCGCGGAGGGGAGGTCGATCCGCTCGGGCAGGGCGTGGGCACGGGCGGCGAGAGGGGCGAGCAGAGCGCGAACCGCCTCCTGGTGCTCCGCGACCGTCGTCATGCCCCCATCATCCCAGGCGGCGCCGAGAGAACCGCGCCTGCACCCCGATCGCAGCCCGTGCTGGAAGACTGGGCGCATGTCTGAACCCGTCGCGCGCATCGCCGTCATCGGAGGCTCCGGTCTCTACAGCCTCTTCGACCCCGCCGAGTCGGAGAAGCGATCCATCGCGACGCCGTACGGCACGGTATCCGTGACCATCGGAACGCTCGCGGACACGACCGTCGCGTTCCTCACGCGCCACGGCGTCGACCACTCGGTCGCGCCGCACCTCATCAACTTCCGCGCCAACATCTGGGCGCTCGCGTCGCTCGGGGTGCGCGCCATCGTGTCGAGCGCCGCGGTCGGCGGAGTCCACCCCGACTACGCACCCGGAACGTTCGTGCTCACCGACCAGTTCATCGACCGCACCCACGGGCGGGCGGACACGTTCTACGACCGCGGGTCGGTTCAGCACCTCGCCGCCGCGGACCCGTTCTGCCCGACCCTGCACTCGATCGCCGAGACCGCTCTCGGGGGCGAACTCGACGGTGCTCGCGTCGTGCCGACCGGCACGGTCGTCGTCATCCAGGGTCCGCGGTTCTCGACTCGCGCCGAGTCGCTGTGGTTCCGCGCGGCGGGCGCCCACACCGTCAACATGACGCTCTACCCCGAGGTTCCGCTCGCGGCCGAGCTCGGCATCGGAACGGTCAACCTCTCGTTCGTGACCGACGGCGACGCGGGCCTCGCTCCCGCTCTCGGCGACGAGGACGGCGCGGGCGACGAGGTGAGCGCCGAGCTCGTGTTCGCGCGGCTCGCCGAGGCTCAACCGCGCATCGTGCGCGCGATCGAGACCGTCATCCGCGCGATCCCCGACGACTACGAGGCTCGCGAGCTCATCCCCGCCCACGAGGTCGCGGCTGTTCTCGCCCAGCAGGTCACCGCCTGATGCTCCTCGTCACGGGCGGCAGCGGATTCATCGGCTCGGCCGTCGTCGAGGCCGCCCTCGCGCGCGGCGAGCGCGTGCGCGTGCTCGACTCGCTGCGCGACGACGTGCACGGTGCGCCCCCCGCCGCCGACGATCGCGTCGAGTTCGTGCGTGCCGACGTGCGTGACGCGGATGCCGTGGCCGGTGCCCTCGCGGGCGTCGAGGTCGTGTGCCACCAGGCCGCCAAAGTGGGTCTCGGCGTCGACTTCGCCGACGCACCGGACTACGTCTCGTCGAACGATCTCGGCACGGCCGTTCTCCTCGCCGCCATGAGCGCCTCGGGGGTCTCGAGGCTCGTCGTCGCGAGCTCGATGGTCGTCTACGGCGAAGGCAGCTATCGGGGCCGCTCGGGTCTCACGAGACCGGCCGCGCGTCGGCGATCCGACCTCGACGCGGGGCGCTTCGACCCGACCGACGCCGACGGCGGCCCGCTCACGCCCGAACTCATCGCCGAAGACGCCCCGCTCGACCCGCGCAACGTCTACGCGCTCTCGAAGCTCGCCCAAGAGAATCTCGCGAGCTCCTGGGCGCGCTCGACGGGAGGGTCGGCGGCCGCGCTGCGCTACCACAACGTCTACGGACCGGGGATGCCGCAGAACACGCCGTATGCGGGAGTCGCCTCTCTCTTCCGCTCGTCGCTCGAGCGCGGCGAAGCTCCGCGCGTGTTCGAAGACGGCGCTCAGCGACGCGACTTCGTGCACGTGCGCGACGTCGCGAGCGCCAACCTCGCGGCGATCGACTGGACGGCGTCGAGCGACGAGTCGACGTTCCGCGCCTTCAATGTCGGCAGCGGCACCGTGCACACGATCGGCGAGATGGCCGAGCAGTTGAGCGAGCACGCGAACGGCCCCCGGCCGATCGTGACCGGCGAGTACCGTCTCGGTGACGTGCGGCACATCACGGCCTCGTCGGAGCGGCTTCAGACCGAACTCGGGTGGGCTCCGACGATGACGTTCGAGGCGGGGATGCGCGAGTTCGCGTCGGCACCGCTCCGCGCGGCGGTCACGCGACGCTGAGCTCGATCGTGTGACGGCCCGTCGCGCCGTCCGGGACGACGGGCGCGATGTCGGCGGTCTGCACGAGCCCGTCGACATCCATCGCGCGCACGACGATCTCGTGGTCGCCGACCTCGGCCTCCCACTCGAACCACCACTGCAGCCACGTGTCGACCGAGACGTCGGTCGCGAGTGTCGCCTCGCGCCACCGACCGCCGTCGATCTGCACCTCGACCGACGCGATGCCCGTGTGCTGCGCCCAGGCGACTCCGGCGATCACCACACGCCCGGCCTCGACCGTCGAGCGCGAGGTCGGGGTGTCGATGCGCGACGAGATCTTGACGGGACCGCGCTCCGTCCACCCGCGCGTCGACCAGTAGGCGAGGTCGTCGGCGAAGGTCGTGACCTTCAACTCGGTGACCCACTTCGTCGCCGAGACGTAGCCGTAGAGGCCGGGGACGACCATCCGCACGGGAAAGCCGTGCTGCAGGGGAAGGGGCTCGCCGTTCATCCCGACAGCGAGCAAGGCATCGGTGTCGTCATCCTGCAGAACGTCGAGGGGAGTCGAGGCCGTGAACCCGTCGACGCTCGTCGAGAGAACCATGTCGGCGCCCTCGAGCGGCACCGCTCGAGCGAGGACGTCGCGGAGCGGGTGGCCGAGCCAGAGGGCGTTGCCGATGAGGTCGCCTCCGACCTCGTTCGACACGCACGCGAGGGTCACGTAGCGCTCGACGAGCGGGAGGGCGACGAGCTCGTCGTAGGTCATCTCGATCTCGCGCTCGACCATGCCCGTGACGCGCAGTCGCCACTCGCTCGGGTCGACGGAGGGCACCTGCAGTGCCGTGTCGATGCGGTAGAACGCGGTGTTGGGCGTGACGAACGACGAGAGCCCGCTCACCTCGGCCGCGGGGTCGACGGGGAGTGCGACCGCGACGTCGGCAGCCGCGGGCAACCGGATGCGGGCTCGGAGGTCGCGCACGGCTGCCGACGCCGAGTTGAGCGCGCGGGCGCCGATGCCGACGACGGCACTCGAGACGCCGACGATCGCGACGAGGCGCAAGAAGCGGCGGCGGTCGAACTGCGGTGCGGCATCCGCGACGACGGCCGCGCGGGTGGACGCCGCGGCGACCCAGTCGCGGAGAGCACCGATCGACAGGTGCAGGAGCACGGCTCCGGTCACCGCCCCCATGACGGTCGGCATCGCCGCGATCGCGGTCGCTTCGGCGCGCGTGAGCACGGCGACGAGGGCGACGACCGCGACGGCCGCGAGGATGACGAGGCCGACCGGCGGCCGACGCCACTGCACGACACCCGCGATCGCCGCGACGACGAGCACGGCCGCACCGAGGCACACGAAGAGCACGAGTTTGTCTGCCGTGTCGAAGAGGCTGATGACGAGACTCTTGAACCCGGGGGGAACGAGATCGATGATGAGCGACCCGACGGCGAGCACGGGGTTGCCGATTCCGCCGAGAACGAGCGAGACGAGTTCGGCGACGGCGAGCGTCGCTGCGGCACTCACGACTCCCGCGGTCGCGGCCCACGTGCGCGGCGACACTCTCGACGATCCCACGGCGTCAGGCTAGGCCCGCATCCTGTGCATTCGGCGGCGGTCCGGAGCTCCGGGCAGAGCTCGGCGGAACTGGACGTAGGGTTTCACTAGTGACCGAACCGTCTCTCGACCCCGAATCCGCCGAACGATCCGGCGCGATGGAACCGTCTGCGCCGATCGCCCTCGTCGACGTCGTCTTTCCGTGCCTCAACGAGGAGGGCGCCCTCCCGACGGTGCTCTCGCGCTTGCCCGAGGGATACCGCGCGATCGTCGTCGACAACGGGTCGACCGATCGCTCCGTCGAGGTCGCTCTCGCGCACGGCGCAACGGTCGTGCACGAGTCCCGCCGCGGTTTCGGGTCGGCCGCGCACGCCGGACTCCTCGCCGCGACGGCGCCCGTCGTCGCGTTCTGCGACGCCGACGCCTCGATGGATGCCGCCGACCTCCCCCTCGTGGTCGACCCCGTCGTGGCGCGGTCGAGCGATCTCGTGCTCGGCCGTCGTCGACCGACACGGCGCTCGGCGTGGCCGCTCCACGCTCGGATCGCGAACCTCGCTCTCGCCGTTCTGATGCGCCGGGCCACGGGCATCCCTCTCCACGACCTGGGTCCCATGCGTGCTGCTCGACGGGAGGGTCTGCTCTCGCTCGACCTGACCGATCGCCGGAGCGGCTACCCGCTCGAGATGATGCTCGAGGCGCACGCCGCGGGGTGGCGCATCGTCGAGGTCGACACCCCGTATTCACCGAGAGTCGGCAAGTCGAAGGTCACGGGCACCCTGCGCGGCACGATCGTGGCCATCAAGGACATGTCGCGATTGCTCGCTCGCCAGCGAGCAGAGCAGCGGTCAGCGACACGGGCACGCCCGCGAACACCCGGACGCCGCGAGGAGACGAACCGATGACGACACTCGTTCTCATCGCGAAGGAGACGATCCCCGGGCGCGTCAAGACGCGGTTGCACCCGCCGCTGACACTCGAGCAGGCTGCGGAGCTCGCCGCTGCCGCGATCGCGGACACCCTCGAGGCCGTCTCGGAGCTCCCCGCGACGAGACGGGTGTTGCTCTTCGAAGGAAACCTTCTGCCGCCCGGCTCCGAACACTACGACGTGATCACTCAAGTGCCCGGAGACCTCGATGCGAGGCTCGGTGCGATGTTCGATGAGGTCGAGGGCCCCACCGTGCTCATCGGCATGGACACCCCGCAAGTGAGTGCCGCCGACCTCGCGCCCGCGTTCGAGGCGTGGCCCGACGACGTCGACGCGTGGTTCGGTCCCGCGAACGACGGCGGCTTCTGGTGCCTCGGCCTCGCGGACGCTCGCGACGGACGCCCCCGCGGCGACCTGCTCCGAGGAATCCCGATGTCAAGGGCTGACACGGGAGAGCACCAACTCCGCAGACTGGAGAGAGCGGGCCTCGCCGTGCGAATGCTCCCGACCCTCACCGACGTCGACACGATCGACGACGCGACGGAGGTCGCGGCCACGGCCCCCGGGAGCCGATTCGCCCGCACACTCTCCCGCTTCACCGACACGACCCCGAAGGACCGCTTGTGACCATCGCCGAAGACACCGCCTCTCTCGACTCGCGCGCATCGACGTCGACCGACGACCCGTCGGCGACGTTCGGTTCCGGCGGGTCGGAGCCCTACGCGGTGGCCCTGCGCGATGCCGACTCCCCCGTGCTCTTCCTGCACGCGACCCACCGCGGGCGCCTTGCGGGAGCCCCCATGGACGTCGCCCGCTGGAACGCCGCAGCGGACTCCGTGGACCTCTCACTGCTGCAGAGCGTCCGCGGCCCGGTGCTCGACATCGGCTGCGGGCCGGGGCGGATGGTGCGAGCCGCCGCCGCGCTCGGCGTCGAGGCGCTCGGCATCGACGTCTCCCCCACCGCGATCGATATCGCGCGGGAGTCGGGGCTCGACGTTCTGCTCGCTTCGGTGTTCGACGACATCCCCGCGATGGGTGCGTGGCAGACGGCTCTGCTCGTCGACGGCAACATCGGGATCGGCGGAGACGTGAGCGCGATGCTCGCTCGCTGCCGGCAGCTGCTGGCACCCGACGGCGAGATCGTCGTCGAGGTCGACCCGAGACACGACGTCGACAACACCTACACGGGCCGCCTCGTCGACACCGACGGGCGCGAGAGCGCCCCCTTTCCGTGGGCCGAGGTCGGCTTCGCCGCCCTCGTGCGCCGCGCGGAACCTCTCGGGCTCGCGGTGCGTCAGTCGTGGGAGCTCGAGGGTCGCGCTTTCTGCCGCCTCGCCGCGAGCACCGCGTAGCCCGCGAGGGCGATCGCCGTCACGACGGCGAGTCCCACGAGGAACCAGACGAAGTTCGAGGCGTAGTCGAGGGGCACGACCGTCGGGTTGTTGGCGCCGATCGCGCTCTTGTAGATTCCGGGAACCGCGACGAGCGCAACGACCGCGCCGACCACGACCGCGGCCTGGAAGATCGCGAGAGCACCGAGGGGAACCCGACGTCCGGTCGAGCGCAGAACGAGATTGCCGACGACGACCCCCATCGAGATGATGCCGTCGTGGATGACGAGCGCTCCGAGAAGCCACACGCCGATTCCGAGCCATCCCGAGGGCCTCACGAGGTCGACCACGACGAAGCCTCCAAGCACGATGAGGGCGATACCGACGATCACGAGCCCCGTGCGCCAGGCCTGCATGGCCCTCGACACGTCGCGAGGCGGATGCTCTGCGTGCGTGTGCGCCGTCGTCACGAGATCACCTCGAGTCGGCTCAGCCACTTGGTCTGCAGCACTCCGGGGCGGGCCGGCGCGATCATGCGCGCGGGGTATCCGTGGTCGATGTCGAGCTCGGACCCGTTGAGTTCGAGCGCCACGAGGGTGAGATCGTCTCGCACGTATTCGGCACCCATCTCCATGACGGCATAGATACTCCCCTCCTCGAGGCTCGTGGCGCGGAACCTCGCGCCGGGCTCGGCGCCCACGAGGTCGGCGAGATCGCGCATTCGCGGACCTCGCCACCGGGCCGATTGGCTCCACCCCTCGACGCACGCGATCGGCAGTTCCACGTCGTACTGCGGGAGGGCGAGGAGCTCGTCGCGTGACAGGACTCGCGACGTCGAGCCGTTGCTGACCGTGAGCGTCCAGCCTGGATCCACCGCCGTCTCGAGCACATCCGCGGCGCGGGCCGTGCGGTTGACAGGGAGGTCGTTCGGGCCCACACCCTGCTTGCGGGGGGCGAAGAGATTGGTGCCGTCGAGCACGCGGAACGACTGACCCCCCGTGAAGACGACGAGGGCAGCGGCAGACAACCCGATGGCCGCGAGGAACCCCCGCCGGCTCGTGCGTGCGTCGCGCGGCTCGCGCGGTGTTCCGGGAACCCTGTCGATCCACGCGAAGACCCGACCGGTGACGCCCGTCGTGTGCGGGGAGTCGAGGACGACCTCGCGGTCGCGCCCGTCGTGTTCGCCCGACTGGGGTGCCTCGGCGATCCGCACGACCGAGCCGTCGGCCTCGTAGCTGTCACGCTTGCGCCAGTACTGCGCGATGGTCGGGAGCTTGATCGCGATGTGGATCGCGAGCGATCCGATGACGACGAACGACAGGGCGAAGTGGGTCTGGCGGAACGGGAACGGGAAGAACGCGTAGAGCTGGAAGGTGTTGAGGAGCCCGATCGTGATCTCGACGATCGACGCGGCGACGAACACCGCGATCGATGCCCGCTCGAAGAAGTGGCGCACCGATCGCACGGGCGGCGATTGGAAGAGCTCCGGAAACACCGTGTAGAGCTTGCCGAGCAGAAGCGGGAAGCACACGATGCCCGCGGTGATGTGGAGACCCTGACTCACCTGGTAGATCCACACGGGGCGGGTCGGGAAGACCATCCACGGCAGGGGTTCCTGCAGATAGTGGCTGAAGAGCCCGGTGCCGAAGCACACGAGGAACGCGATCGCGAGAAGGCGACCGAGCACCGTCGCCATGCGCGGGTTGCGCGAGGGGCTCGCGAGCGACCGGCGCACGTCGTGCAGCAATCGATGCATGCGCTCATTCCACCACGAGAGGCCTCTCACGGTGGTTGTCGACTCGATGGCGGGCACACCCCTTGTTCGGAACCGACCGCACATCAGACAGGATGAAGTGTGCGAATCGTGATCACCGGCCTCCTTCTCGCCGCGAGCGCCGTCGTCACGGTCGTCTCGATCACCGCGTTGCCCTACTACGACGACAAGAGCGGAAAGCTCTGGCCACTCGTGGCCCTCACCGCTCTCCTCTGGGTTCTCTTCGTCGCCTCGATCGTGGCGCTGCGCTCGGTCCGCGGCCGCGCGGCGATCGTGCTCGTCATCGTCGGGTCGATCGGGATCGGGGGTGCGGCGATGGCCGGCCCCCCGAACACGAGCACCGACTCGGCACGCTACGCGTGGGACGGCATCGTGCAGAACGCCGGAATCTCGCCGTACGACTTCGTTCCGACCGATCCCGAACTCGCCGACCTCCGCACCGACTGGTTGTTTCCCGACCCCGTCGTCGGCGCCGACGGCGAGCTCGAGTGCGAGGGATCGCGAATCCTGCAATCCGTCGAACCGGGGACCGACGAGGTCGTGTGCACGGCCATCAACCGCGCGACGGTTCCGACGATCTACCCTCCCTCGAGCGAGATCCTCTTCGCCGCGGTGCGGTTCGTGACCGGGCCCGAACCCCAGTACTGGCCGATGCAACTCGTCGGACTCCTCCTGAGCCTGGCCATCACGGGCATCCTCCTGCGCGCACTCCACACGAGAGGGCGCGACCCCCGCTGGGCGGCGCTGTGGGGGTGGAGTCCGCTCATGGCCACCGAGGCCGTGACGAACTCCCACATCGACGTCTTCGGCGGACTGCTCATCCTGCTCGCGACCCTCGCGGCCGCGAACGGCAAGCGCGTGTGGGCGGGCGTCGCACTCGGTGCCGCGATCGCCGTGAAACTCATTCCCGTGATCGCCGCCCCCGCGCTCCTGCGCCGTCGGCCGATCGTGCTCATCGCCGTGTCGATCGCGACGTTCGCCGCGCTCTACGTTCCGTACATCCTCGCGAGCGGCATCGGCGTGCTCGGTTACCTCCCCGGATATCTCACCGAGGAGGGCTACTCGAGCGGCGACCGGTTCGTTCTGCTCTCGACGGTTCTCCCCGGCACCGCCGCGACGATCGTCGCCGTCATTCTCGTCGCCGCGACCGCGGCCCTCGTCTGGTGGAAGACCGACCCGACCGACCCCTGGGTCGGCCAAGCGGTCATGATCGGCGTGACCCTGCTCGTCGTGAGCCCGCGCTACCCCTGGTACGCCCTCATGCTCGTTCCCGTCGTCGCGATGTCGGGCCGATGGGAGTGGCTCGCCGTGCCCGCCGCGCTCACGGTGCGCTACCTCATCCCCTCCGTCGACCTCGCACGGCTGTGCCTCGCGCTCGCGATCGTGCTCATCGTCGCCATGTCGCTGCACCGCGCGGGCCCCGGGGCGCTGCGGCGTCTCGGCGGATGGCTGCGTCATCCGCTCTCGCCGACGACTCGGAAAACTGATCACTCCCTGAGTGCTGGCTGATAGAAGTAACGGAAAGGTCACGGAACCGAACTCGTCCAAACCGAATCGCGATCGGGTGCGAACTCCTGTCAACACCAACCGCAAACACTTCAGCTAAGGATGAGAAATCATGCGCAAGTTCTACAAGTCCACTCTCGGAATCGCCGCAGCAGCACTCCTCGTCGGTGGTCTCGCAGCATGCTCGACCGACGCCGCCGAAGAGCCCGCCGATGACGCGGACACCTCGGAAGAGGCCACGGTCGACCCCGAGCCCCTCGCCTCGATCCCTGAGCTCGACGGTGTCGACACCCAGGTCACGCTCGACGCCGGCTTCGTCGAGGCCCTCGAGTCGCTCGGCCTCACCCCCGGAACCCTCGGAGACGCCACGCTCTCCGACGAGGGCGTTCTCGCCTTCCCGATCACCGGTGGAAACGTCGACTACTACGACCCCGAAGAGGACTACCGTCCCTACGTCCAGGGTTCCATCGAGCACGACGGTTCGGGAATCTCCCTCACGGCCGGCGACACCGTCGTCGAGCTGACCGACTTCCGTATCGACCCGGGCACCTCGCAGCTCTTCGGCACCGTGACCGCGAACGGTGAGGCCGTCGGAGACGACATCTTCATCTTCAACCTCGACGGAACCACGCTCAACCCGCTCACCGAAGACGCTGACGGCAACGCCGTTCTCGAGGGAACCACCGTTCTCATCAGCGAGGACGCCGCACCGCTCCTCAACGACACCTTCGGCACGGACGCTGTGACCGACGAGCTCGTCGTCGGAATCGCGCAGATCACCGCATCGGCCGCCGAGTAACAACTCCGCTCCACCCGGAAGCCCGTCGTGCTCACGCACGGCGGGCTTTCGTCATGTCGCGAAGACGCGCGAGCTCACCGACGATCCAGCGCGCCCGTCATCGACGTCGCCCACGCCGCGTAGAGCTGCGACCACCGTGTCTGCTCTCCCGCGGGTCGCCAGAGCTGGTGGAGGAACTCCGGAGGGAACGGCACGCGGAGGCAGCGGGCGCGAGACTCGAGGAGTTCACGGTTGATGGCGTTGAGGGCACGGGCGTGGCGCCCGCCCGCCGCTCGACCCGCCCGCGAGATGCTCACGACCTTCTCCATGGGCGAGACGTCGGCGACGAGAACGGTCGCCTCGGCGGGGATGCGCTCGAGGAGAGCGTCGAGGGTCGCACTCATGCCCTCCCGCCAGCGTCGGCGGGAGGTGAGCAGGAGCGTGTCGGTGATCCCCAGCATGATGACGACGACGTCGACGTCGCGGAGAGCGGACTCCGCCGAGTCGATCGTGGAGACGGCGTTGGTGAGCCGGAACCCCGGCACCTCGAGCGCGGCCCACTCGACTCCTCTGCCGGTGACGGCCGCGTGTCGACGAGCGAAGTGCGCGGCGACCGCGAGTTCGAAGGTCAGAACACCGAGTCCGACGGCCGTCCCCTCCCCGATGACGAGGATGCGGTCGGGCGTCGGGCCGTCGATCACGCCCCGTGGCTCGTCCTGAGGGAAGATGTCGGCGCGAGCGTCGCTCCGCCGCATCAGATACTCGACCGCGTTGACCGTTCGCGCCCATCCCCACGCGTTCTCGTTCTGCTCGACCATGGGATTCTCCGGGAGTGCCGACGGGATGCGGTCGAGGGCGGATGCCCTCACCGGTTCGGGGCCCCAGTATCGCGTGCCGGGCGGCAGACCGCGCAATCGGTGCGGAACGAAGACGATCGTCGCCTCGGAGTCGCCCGCTTCTGCGCGACGGAACACGGGGATGCGTGCGGAGCATGCTCCCGAGATCGTCGCCTACCCTCGTAATCATGAGCGTCTCACTCGGAATGCCCCGCCTCCCGGGGCTCTCGCGCGAGACCCCGCCCCGCCCCGAGGGCACCGCGGGGCTCGCCGACCGGTGGGGTCGCACCGCGACCGACCTGCGCATCTCGCTCACCGATCGGTGCAATCTCCGCTGCACGTACTGCATGCCTGCGGAGGGTCTTCCGACGCGACCCGCGTCGACGCTCCTGCAGGCAGACGAGATCGCGACCCTCGCACGCATCGCCGTCGAACAGCTCGGGGTGCGACAGATCAGGTTCACGGGCGGCGAGCCCCTCCTGCGCAAAGACCTCATCGACATCATCCGCTCGTGCGCCGCTCTCGACCCCCGCCCCGAGATCTCGCTCACGACCAACGCCATCGGCCTCTCGTCACGCGCAGCGGATCTCGCGGCGGCCGGGCTCGACCGCATCAACGTCTCGCTCGACACCGTGCACGCCGCGACTTTTCTCGAGGTCACGCGCCGGCCGTTCCTCGACCGGGTGCTCGCGGGGATCGAGGCGTCCGCCGCCGCGGGGCTCACCCCCGTGAAGATCAACGCGGTGCTGCTGCGGGGGGTCAACGACGCGGAGGCCGCCGACCTCCTCGCGTGGTCTCTCGAGCGCGGACACCAGTTGCGGTTCATCGAGCAGATGCCCCTCGACGCCGACCACGCCTGGGAACGCACGACCATGATCTCCGCCGCCGAGATCCGCGAGCGCATCGGCGAACGCTTCAGCCTCGTGCCCGACATCGAACCCCGCGACGGTGCCCCGGCCGAACTCTTCCGCGTCTACCCGCGCGGAGACACGACGGGAGAGCACCTCGGGCTCGTCGGCATCATCGCGTCGGTCTCCGAACCGTTCTGCGCCGACTGCCGCCGCGTGCGCCTCACGGCCGAGGGAGGAGTGCGCAGCTGCCTCTTCTCGCACACCGAGACCGACCTCCTCGCGCCGCTCCGCTCCGGCGCGAGCGACGACGAACTCGCGCGACTGTGGCAAGACGCGATGTGGGCGAAGCCCGCGGGCCACGGCCTCGACACCGACCAGTTCGTGCAGCCCGCGCGATCGATGAGCGCGATCGGCGGATGACGCGGTGATCACGATGCGCTTCTTCGCGGCCGCGCGTGCCGCAACCGGTCGAGACACGCTCGAACTCGAGGACATCGGCGGCCCGCCGACCCTCGCCGAGGCGCTCGACGCCGCAACCGAGCTCGTGCGCTCCGACGGCGCCCTGACCCCGACCGGGTCAGATCTCGAGCGGGTGCTCTCGCGATGCTCGTTCCTCGTCGACGGCCTCGCGACGACCGACCGCACGGTCGAGCTCGCGAGCGGAGCGACCGTCGACGTGCTCCCTCCCTTCGCGGGTGGGTGACCGCCGTGCGCCGGTCGGGTCAGGCCCGCGCGACCGTCACCGGCTCCGACTCGACAGGATCCGACTCGACCGGATCCGACTCGAGCCACGCACGGATGCCGCCTCGGAGCGACACGGCCTCGACACCCGCGGCGCGCAAGACCTCGACGGCTCGACCCGACCGCACGCCGGTCTGGCAGTACACGACGACGGGCCAACCGTCGGTGAGCGACGGATCACCGATGAGAGACGGATCGTCGACGAGGCTGCCGAGGGGAACGAGAGAGTCTCCCGCGATGCTCGCGAGATCGTGCTCATAGGGTTCGCGCACGTCGACGAGCGTGACAGTGCCCGCGTCTCGCATTGCGCTGCGCAGGGCACCCGCCTCGATCGTCGGCCCCGCCCCCGCCGCGCGGACCCCGCAGAACGCGTCGTAATCGATGAGCTCGGTGACGGGCTCGCGGTCGGGATGTCTGCGAACGCCCAGTTCGCGCCAACGCGCCTCGAGGGCGTCGAAGATCTGCACGCGCCCGAGCAGCACGTCGCCGGTTCCCGTGATGAGTTTGATCGCCTCGACCGCCATCATCGACCCGATCGTGCCGCACACGGCGCCGAGCACGCCCGCTTCGTCGCACGACAGCACGAGCCCGGGGTCGGGCGGTGTCGGGTGCAGGTCGCGATAGTCGATCGAGAGCCCGTCGGGCGCGCCCTCCCAGAACACGGTCACTTGGCCGTCGAAGCGGTAGACCGAACCCCACACGTAGGGCACTCGCGCGATCGCCGCCGCGTCGTTGGCGAGATAGCGCGTGGCGAAGTTGTCGCTGCCGTCGATGACGAGGTCGTAGTCGCGCACGAGCTCGAGGGCGTTCTCCCGCGTGAGCCGCACGTCGTGGGTCTCGACCGCCACGAGCGGATTGAGCTCGCCGATGGAACGCGCGGCGCTCGCGGTCTTGAGGTCGCCGACGCTCGCCGTGCGGTGGATGACCTGGCGCTGCAGATTGGAGAGGTCAACCGTGTCGAAGTCGACGATGCCGATCGCGCCGACACCCGCCGCCGCGAGATAGTGCAGCACGGGCGAACCGAGGCCCCCGGCCCCGATCACGAGCACGCGCGCGGCCGCGAGCCTGGACTGCCCGTCTATGCCGATGCCGGGGAGCGCGATGGTGCGCGACGACCGCTCGAGCGCGTCGCGGCCGAGCACTCCCGACGCGTCGACGAGGGCGGGCAGAGCGACGATGACTGACCTCCTGAAGCGGGCGGATGAACGCCTCGCCAGTCTATCGAGCCGCGTGCAGCGTCACCCGGCCCTCGCGCCCGTCGCGGTGGGGGTGCTCGCGCTCGTCGTGTCGCTCGTCGGAATCACGACCCCGTCGATCTGGTACGACGAGGCCGCGACGATCACGGCGGTCACGCGCAGTTGGCCCGAGCTGTGGCTCATGCTGCAGAGCGTCGACGCCGTGCACGGCGCGTATTACGTGCTCATCCACGCGATCGTCGACGTCGTCGGCTATTCGCCGTTCGCCATCCGTGCCCCGAGCGCGGTCGCGACGGGAGTGACCGCGGCACTCACGGTGCTTCTCGCGCGCCACTTCACGACCGAGCGACTCGCGGTGCTCGCGGGGGTCGTGTTCTGTCTTCTGCCGCGGGCGACCTGGATGGGCATCGAGGCGCGGTCCTACGCGATGAGCGCCCTCTTCGCCGTGCTCGTGACCCTCGTGTTCGTCATCGCCCGCCGGTCGACGACGCGAGCGTGGTGGGTCGTCTACGGCGTGACGATCGTCGTGGGCTGCCTGTTCTTCATCTACCTCGCGCTCGTCGTCGTCGCCCACGCGGTGACGATGGTGTGGTGGCTCGCGACCCAGCGCCGCGAGGCCGTGCCCGTGTTCCGACGCTGGCTCGCCGCGAGTGCGGCCTCGGCGGTCGCGATCCTGCCGTTCGCGGCGACGGTCGTGGGGCAATCGGGGCAGCTGTCGTGGATCGACCCGCTGAGCCGCGAGACGGTCAGGTACGTGTTCCGCACGCAGTGGTTCTACGGGAGCACAGAGTTCGCGATCGCCGGGTGGGCTCTCATGATCCTCGCCGCGATCGCGCTGTTCCGCCGCGCGCGCGGCTTCTCGCTCATCGCGGTCGTCGTGCCCCTGCTCATCGTGCCGACGGCATCCCTTCTCGTCGCGACGGAGCTCTACTCCCCCATCTACAGCCCGCGCTACCTCGTGATGTGCATCCCGTTCGTGGCGATCCTCATGGCGGCAGCCGTCGCGGCGATCCCCTCGCGCCCCCTCATCGTCGTGACGGTCGCGAGTCTCGTGGCCCTCGCGGTGCCGTCGTTCGTCGAGACCCGCCTTCCCGAGGCGAAACAGGAGTCGTCGTGGAGCGAGGTCGCTCAGTTCGTCGCCGACGAGCGGCGCTCGGAGTCGGCCGAGGGCACGACCGCGATCATCTACGGGTGGGTGCGCTACCACCCGACGGCGACCTCGCGCGTGATCGCCTACTCCTACCCCGCACCGTTCGACGGCACCGTCGACGTGACCCTCGACACACCCGCCGGGCAGACCGGTCAGCTGTGGGAGACCTTCCACCCGCTCGAGGACTCCCTCGACCGTCTCGACGGAACGGATGTCGCCTACCTCATCACGAGCGTCAAACGCGACCTGCGCGACGACACCGCGGCGACGCTCGACACGATCGGGTGGGAGGTCACGGGCGAGTGGTCGTTCACCGACGTCAACGTCGTGCGCTACGAACCGGGGGCACCCGAGAGCGCTAGCCGCTAGCCGCTCGTGATGATGCGCGCGCCGTGCACGGGACCGGTCGCCCGTGCGACGGTCAGGCGCGCGGCGCTCAGCGCGATCTGCAGTTCGAGAGCGCTGTCGAGATCGGCCGCGAGGAACGCGACGGTCGGGCCCGAACCGGAGATCATCCCCGCGAGCGCCCCGTTCTCCTCGCCGAGCTCGATGACGGCCGCGAGCTCCGGCTCGAGGTGCAGAGCCGGCGCCTGGAGGTCGTTGTGGAGTGCCTCAGCGAGCATGTGGGGGTCACCGGCTCGCAGAGCCTGCAGCACCTCGGTGTCGACCTGCGGTTGCGCTTCGGCCGGGAAGATGTCCTGGGCGTGACGGTCGCGGTGCCGGTCGAGCTCGCGATACACCTCGGGGGTCGACAGACCGAAGTCGGCGAGCGCGAACACCCACTGGAACTGCCCCTTCGCGAGGGCGGGGCTCAACTGGTCACCGCGTCCCGTGCCGATCGCCGTGCCACCGAGAAACGCGAACGGCACGTCGGCGCCGAGCTGCCGGGCGAGCGCGAGTAACTCGTCGCGACCGAGGTCGGTTCCCCAGAGGGTGTCGCACGCGAGAAGGGCGGCCGCGGCATCCGCCGACCCTCCACCCATTCCGCCCGCGATCGGCACGTGCTTCTCGATCTCGAGGTGCACTCCCCCGCGGTATCCCGCCGTGTGGGCGAGCAGGGTCGCGGCGCGGATGGCGAGATTCGATCCGTCGACGGGCAACCCCGTCGTGTCGATGGGCCCCGTGAACGACACCGAGAAGTCGTCGGCGGCGCTCGCCCGCACGTCTTCGAAGATCGAGACGGCCTGGTAGGCGGTCGCGACGTCGTGGTAGCCGTCGTCGAGCAGTGAACCGACTTTGAGAAAGACGTTGATCTTGCCCGGTGCTCGCGTGTGTACCACTCGCGTCGCGGCCGAGGTTGTCATTGCTCCAACCTAGTCGAGGCGAGGGCGGCGCTCCCCCCGCGGTCGCGGGCCCGGGTGAGTGCGGGGCCCCGTCTGTGGCAGCTCCATGGTCGGTCAGGGCAGCGTCGCGGCGTGAACACCCACGGCGATCGTCGCGCCGCGGCCGGCGTCGGTCTCGATCGACAGCGCGAACCCCCCGCTCTCGAGAAGCCGCGCGGTGGCTCCAGCCTGCCCGGCGCTCGTCTCGATGAGCACGACCCCGTCGGGCGCGAGCCACTCCGCGGCCCCGCCGGCGATGCGGCGGTGGAGATCGAGCCCGTCGCTGCCGCCGTCGAGCGCGAGGGCGGGCTCGTGCTCGCGCGCCTCGGCGGGCATCGTCGCGATCGCGCCGGTCGGCACATACGGCGCGTTCGCGACGAGCACGTCGACCCCGCCGCGCAGCGTCGAGGGCAGCGTGTCGAACAGGTCGCCGAGCAACACCCGGCCCCCGAGAGGCTCGAGCGTGTCGTGCGCGCACCGCACCGCCACAGGGTCGAGGTCGGCGGCGATCACCCTCGCCGTCGGAACGGATGCCGCGACCGCCGCGGCGACCGCCGCAGCACCGCAACACAGCTCCACGACGGTCACGGTGCCCTGCGTCGCGCGCGACCGCTCCTCCGCCGACGAATGCGCGGCCGCCCTCTCCTGCGCACGGTCTATCGCGGCGAGCGCGAGGGCCTCGGTGCGTCGGCGCGGCACGAACACCCCGGGCACCACGCACACGCGACGCCCGAGGAACTCGACCCATCCGACGACGTGTTCGAGCGGCATCCCCGCGACCCGCGAGGCGACCATGTGCCGCACCTCGGCGTCGTCTCGCGCGGAACCGAGGATGACAGCCGCCTCCTCCTCCGCGAACACGCACCCCGCCGCGCGGAGCGTCGCCACGAGGTCGGCCGTCATCGTCCCCCGGCGAGCATCGTCTAGGCCGCGCGCGCGATCGCGAGGAAGTCGTGCACCGTGAGCTGCTCGCCGCGCGTCGTCGGGTCGACCCCGGCGCGGAGCATCCGCTCGCTCGCTGCGGCAGACCCGCCGAGGACCTCGGCGAGGGCCTGCCGCAGCATCTTGCGGCGCTGCTGGAACGCCGCATCGACGAGCGCGAACGTCGCGAGGCGCTCCTCCTCGGTGCCGGGTTCGGCCACGTGCCTCGTGAACGACACGAGAATCGAGTCGACATTCGGCACGGGCCAGAACACCTGGCGGCTCACGAGCCCGGAGGTTCCCCACGAACCGAACCACGCCGCCTTGACGCTCGGGCTTCCGTAGACCTTCGACCCCGGGCCCGCCGCCAGGCGCTGCCCGACCTCGGCCTGCACCATGACGAGGCCCGAGCGGAGGCCGCGGAACGTCTCGAGAAAGTGCAGGAGCACGGGAACGGAGATGTTGTACGGCAGGTTGGCGACGAGCACGGTCGGCTCGTCCGGCAGCTCCGTGACGCCCATGGCGTCGGCCGTGACGACCGTGAGCGCGGCACCGGGTTGCAGTTGCTCGACCGTGAGCGGCAGCTGCGCGGCGAGACGCGTGTCGATCTCGACCGCGACGACCGAGCGCGCGACCTCGAGCAACCCGAGGGTGAGCGATCCGAGCCCCGGGCCGATCTCGACGACCGAATCGGTCTCACGCACCCCCGCGGCCTTGACGATGCGGCGCACCGTGTTGGCGTCGATGACGAAGTTCTGGCCGAGCTTCTTCGTCGGCTGGATGCCCAGGAGGTCGGCGAGGTCGCGGATCTCGGCGGGTCCGAGGAGGGTGCTCACGCGAGCATCCGCCTCACGCGACCTCGGAGGGGTCGACCTGGTCGTCCCACTCCGCGTCGCCCTGGGTCACCGGTTCGGCGTCCCACGAGCCGTAGACGAGCTCGGTGTTCGACGAGATCTGCGCCGCGAGCATCGAGACGTCGGTGCCGAGGTGCTCGGCCATGAACCGCAGCGTGATCGGCACGAGGTAGGGCGAATTCGGTCGGCCGCGGTAGGGGATGGGGGTCAGGAACGGCGAGTCCGTCTCGACGAGGATGCGGTCGCGCGGGATGACCTCGAGCGCCTCGCGCAGCGCGACCGAGTTCTTGAACGTGACCGTTCCTGCGAACGAGAGATACCAGCCGTTGTCGGCGCACACCTTCGCCATCGCCGCATCACCCGAGAAGCAGTGGAAGACGGTGCGCTCAGGAGCGCCGACCCTCAGCAGGGTCTCGATGACGTCGTCGTGGGCGTCGCGATCGTGGATCTGCATCGCGAGATCGTGCTTCTTGGCGATCTCGATGTGCGCCTCGAACGCGCGGTGCTGGGCGCCGCGACCCGACTCGTCGGTGCGGAAGTAGTCGAGGCCCGTCTCGCCGACGGCACGCACGCGCGGGCGCGACGCGAGCTCGTCGATCTCGGCGAGCGCCGCGTCGAGGGTGCCCGCGGCCTCGTATGCCGGAGCCTCGTTGGGGTGGATGGCGACGGCCGCGAGCATGCGCGGTTCCCTCGCCGCCATCTCGGCCGACCAGCGCGACGTCTCGAGGTCGCCGCCCACCTGCACGACGCCGCGGATGCCGACGCTCGACGCCATGTCGAGCTGCTGCAGGTAGTCGAGAGGGTCGTCACCGTCGGCGATCTCGAGGTGCGCGTGGTTGTCGTAGCACGGCACGACGAGGGCGGGCGGAAGCGGCGGGTAGGTCAAGTCGCGGGTCTGCCCGTGCTCCGCGCGGGATTCGCGCGTGCGGATGTAGTTCGACGGCGATGCGCCCGTGGCCCCCTCGGCGCTCACGACGCGGCTCCCGCGGGCTCGGGAGACTCGATGCGCGGAAAGAGCGCGTCGATCGAGTGCACGCGCGTGCCCGAAGGCAACTGGCCCCAGTGGCCGGCGTCGACGATCACCTGGTCGGTGAGGTTGCCGAGCTCGGGCTGCGCACCGATCGCGCCCCAGAGCTTGTGGGTCGCATCGGGGATCACCGGCGAGAGCAGCACCGCGAGAGCCCGCAGACCGTCGGCCGCAGTGTAGAGAACCGTCGCGAGGCGATCCCGCTTGGCCTCGTCTTTCGCGAGCGCCCACGGCTCCTGCACGGTGATGTATCCGTTGAGCTCCTCGACGATGGTCCAGATGCGCGCCACGGCATCGTGGATCGCGAACGACTCCATCGCGACATCCGCCCCCTCGGCGGCCTCGCGCACCACGCGCTGGACCTCGAGATCGGCCTCGGTGTAGTCGGTGCCGTGCGGAACGACGCCGTCGAAATACTTGTTGATCATCGCGATGACGCGCGACGCGAGGTTGCCGAACCCGTTCGCGAGCTCCGACTGGTAGCGCGCCGCCAGATCCTCCCAGCTGAACGAGCCGTCCTGCCCGAAGTGGATGGCGCTCATGAAGTAGTAGCGGAAGGCGTCGACCCCGAACGTCTCGGTGATCTGGCTCGGCGCGATGCCCGTGAGCTTCGACTTCGACATCTTCTCGCCGCCGACGAGCAACCAGCCGTGACCGAACACGCGCTTCGGCACATCGAGCCCCGCCGCCATGAGCATCGCGGGCCAGATGACGGCGTGGAAACGCGCGATGTCTTTGCCGACGAGTTGCACGGCGGGCCAACGGCGGCGGAAGTTCTCGTCGTCGGTGCCGTACCCGATCGCGGTGATGTAGTTCAGGAGGGCCTCGAACCACACGTAGACGACGTGCTCCTCATCCCACGGGATGGTGATGCCCCAGTCGAAGCTCGAGCGCGACACCGAGAGGTCTTGCAGGCCCGATCGCACAAACGAGATGATCTCGTTGCGCACGCTCTCGGGCTGGATGAAATCGGGCTGCGACTCGTAGAGGTCGAGCAGACGCTGCTGGAAGTCGCTCATCCGGAAGAAGTAGTTCTTCTCCTTAAGGATCTCGACCGGCCGCGTGTGGATCTTGCACACGAGCTGACCGGCGTAGTCGCCCGTCTCGGTCTCCATGAGATCGTCGAGTTGCTTGTACTCCTCGCAACCGACGCAGTAGTAGCCCTCGTATTCGCCCGAATAGATGAAGCCGTCGTCGTAGAGCTTCTGCAGAAAGATCGTCGCCGCGGTCTCGTGGCGCTCGTCCGTCGTGCGGATGAAGTCGTCGTTCTGGATGTTGATGGTCTCGAGCAGGGGAAGCCACGACTCCTCGACGAGCTTGTCTGCCCAGGCCTTCGGCGTCGTGTCGTTAGCGACGGCGGTGCGCAGGATCTTCTGGCCGTGCTCGTCGGTTCCCGTGAGCAACCAGGTGTCGTCACCGCTCTGGCGGTGCCACCTGGCCAACACGTCTGCCGCCACCTCGGTGTACGCGTGCCCGATGTGGGGAACGTCGTTGACGTAGAAGATGGGGGTCGCGATATAGAAAGAGTCTCCGGCGGCCATTCGACCATCCTAAAGCCGCCGAGGGGTCCGTGACGGCGGCGCCGGCGGCGGGCCGCGCCCGGGCTCGACGCGCCCCGGCTCGGCGCGCCTAGGCTCGACGCCATGAGATACCGCCGCATCGGAGACACCAAGGTCAGCGCCATCGGGCTCGGAGCGATGCCGCTCTCGACCCCCGGGAGGCCCGACCGCGACGACGCGATCGCCGTCATCCACGCGGCGCTCGACGCGGGCATCACCCTCATCGACACGGCCGACGCCTACACGAGCGCGGCCGACGGGCCCGGGCACAACGAGCGACTCATCGCCGAGGCACTCCGGGGCCGGTCGGAGACGGTGCTCGTCGCGACCAAGGGCGGCCACATCTACGCCGAGAACGGCCCGTGGGGTCAGAACGGCGATCCCGCCTACCTCGCCGACGCCGCGCGAGCCTCCGCGGCTGCGCTCGAGGTCGACACGATCGACCTCTACCAGTTTCATCGCCCCGACCCCGCCGTGCCCTACGCCGACTCGATCGGTGCGCTGAGCGACCTGCTCGACGACGGCGTCATCCGCATGGCCGGCATCTCGAACGCCGACATCGCGCAGATCGAGACCGCCCGCGGCATCCTCGGCGAGCGTCTCGTGTCGGTGCAGAACCAGTTCTCGCCCGCGTTCCGCTCGAGCGAGGGCGAATTCGACCACTGCGCCGAACACGACATCGCCTTCCTCCCGTGGAGCCCGCTCGGCGGCGCCGCGAAGGCAGCGGATGCCGGCACCGACCACTCCGCGTTCGCGACGGTCGCCGCGGAGCTCGGGGTGAGCCCGCAGCGCGTGGTGCTCGCGTGGGAGCTCGCGCTGCAGCACGTGGCCGTGCCGATCCCCGGAAGTCGCCGCCCCGCGAGCATCCGCGACTCGGCCGCCGCCGCCGACCTCGTGCTCACGGCCGACCAGCTCGAGGCGCTCTCCGTCTGACCCGCGCGGCCCCACCCCCCAAGTACCCGGTTTCCGCGAGCGTATGCCGGATCTGGCGGCCCCTCGCGGAAACCGCGGACTCTCGGGCCCGGGTCGGGGCAGGGCCGGGGCGGCGCGGGCCCGGGTCGGGGCAGAGCCGGGGCGGGCGCCGGTCAGTGCGAACTCGAGGGCTGCGGGTCGGGGTCGGCGGTGTCGTCGGCGACGGTGTCGGTGTCGGTGTCGAGGGCCTCGTCGGGCGCCTCGTCGGGGATGTCGTGGGCGTCGTCGTAATCGACAGACAGACTCGATCCCATCGCGGTCGAGAGGGGACTGTAGGCGTGCCACCCGTCCGCGGGGAACACCCGACCCTCGGCCGGCGCGCTGTACCCGCCCTCGAAAGAGGTGTGATCGTCGGAGGGAGTCGCAGTCGACTCCGGTGCCCGCCCTCCCGACCCGAGGAGTTTGCGCGTGAGGGTGGCGCGAGACGACAGCAGCTCGGCAAGGGCGGTCTCGAGGTCGGCGTCGCCCACCTCGGCGTCGCGCACGGCCGCCCGCAGCACGGCGCGGCGGATGAGCTCCTTCGCGAACGACCCGGTCACGCCGTCGGCCTCGTCGGCCGCGGCGTCGAGCGCAACGGCACTGAAGGGGAGGTCGCCCGCGTAGCGACGGAACAGACGTCGGCGCTCGGCGTCGCCGGGAAGACCGATCTCGACCGCGAGGTCGACGCGCCCCGGACGCTCGGCGAGGGCACGCTCGAGAACCTCGACGCGGTTCGTCGTCATGACGAAGGCACGTCGGCATCCCCGTCCAGACCGTCGAGGGCATCGAGGACCTCGAACAGCAGAGGCTGCGGTGACGAGTGCCGCTGCATCGCGACGAGGTCGATGTCTTCGAGCACGACGATCGAGGGCTCGAACGTGCGGGCGATCTCGGCCGCCGCACCGATGTGCGCGATGCTCGATCCCGTGAGCAGCACCGCCGTGACACCGGGCGTCAGGCCGAGCAGGTGGCGGACGGTGAGGGTCTTGCCGGTTCCGGGCGGGCCGAACAGCAGCACTCCCCTCTTGAGGTGCTGCCCGGAGCGGAGGAGAACGTCGCGATGCTCGCCGATCCCGACCACGTGGTCGACGACGGTGGCGAGCACACCCTCGGGAAGGATGATCGCGTCGGCGGGCACTTCGGGACGAGGAAGGAAGGTCACGCCCGCGCTCCCTCCGAAAGTGGACGGCTCGAAGGAGAGCACCTGCCCGCGCAAGACGCTCAGCGCGATCATCCGCCGCTTGACCTCACCGAGCACACGCTGCGTCGCCTCGGGGCTCGCCCCCATGACCTCGAGGGTGGCCGCTTCGCGCCCGAACTGCGGGTTGGCCGACCTCTGGACGATCGCGACCGGCGCCCCCTCGAAAGCGAAGAGGCGGAGCCCGAACGCGACGACCTGCCGAGTGGTCGACGGACCGGTCGCGCGCGAGACGTAGTCGACCGGACCGAGGCCGAAACTCACGTGCGGGCTCGACACGAGTTCGGGCAGGGGGGTGTGGAACTTCTGCTGCCCGCCGCCGACGCCGACCAGCTCACCTGCGCCGTCGTCCGACATCGCGTCGAGGGCGAGGTCGACGTCGACCAACCGGTGGTCGGCGATCGTCTCACTCACGACGGGCACGGTCTCGGCATCGACCCCGAGGTGGTGGGAGATGCGGTCCCCGAGCGGAGTGCGGGTGGATGTCTCCCCCGCGTCGACCGACGCGACCGCGCGGTCGAGAAATCTCTTGAACGACCGGACGAGCTGCCGATCGTTCTCCTCGTCTGTCGGCATGGGGTTCCGTTCGTGTCGGTGCTGGTGAGCGGCTGCGGAGCGGTAGCGGGTGCCGCGGGTGCCGCAGGTGATCGCGCGCCCAGCCAAGCACACGTCCCCCGAGACTGTCTCGTTTCCGCGAAAGGCCGCCGGATCCGGCATCCGCTCGCGGAAACGACGGACAGTCGGGAGCGGGAAGAGAGGCGGGCGATCTGTGTTTGTGTTGGTTTTTCTTTGAATGACTTGTTTTTGGGGGCGGGGCGGCGTAGCGTGAGCGGATCGCGAGCGGGAGCCGCGACGAGTCGAAGGAGACCGGGTGTACGCGGAAGAGCGCCAAGCGCACATCGAGGCCGTGCTCGCCTCGAGCGGACGCGTCGTGGTCGCTGAGATCGCCCGCCACCTCGACGTCACGAGCGAGACCGTTCGCCGCGACCTCGATCAGCTCGAGACCCGCGGCATCCTGCGTCGGGTTCACGGCGGGGCCGTCGCCCCCTCGCGAGCGAGCCGCGTCGAAGCGTCGCTCATCGAGCGCCGCGACCGCAACACCGCGGCGAAAGACCGCATCGCCCTCGCCGCGATGCAACTCGTTCCGCCGAGTTTCACGGGGTCGATCGCAATCGACGCCGGCACGACGACGGGTCTCCTCGCGCAGCGCCTCGTGCGCTGGACACCGGACACCCCGGGCCGCTCCCTCGTCGTCATCACCCACTCGACTCTCGTGGCCACGACCGTGAGCGAGAACCCCGCGATCGAGGTGCTCCTCCTCGGCGGCCGCCTGCGCGGCATCACGGGCGCCGCGGTCGGCGCGACGACCCTCGCCCAGCTCGCGACCGTGCGGCCGGATATCGCATTCATCGGCACGAACGGTCTGCACGCCGAGTTCGGGCTGAGCACCCCCGACACCGACGAAGCCGCGGTCAAGGGCGCGCTCACGACGGGCGCCCGCCGGGCGGTCGCCCTCGCCGACGCGTCGAAGCTCGGCGAAGCCACCCTCGTGCGGTTCGCGACCCTCACCGACATCGACACCCTCATCACCGAGGCGACCCCCGACACCGAACTGCACACCGCCCTCGACCTCGCCGACGTGGAGGTACTCGTCGCATGATCGTCACCCTCACCACCAACCCGAGCCTCGACCGCACGATCGAGCTCGCCCGCGCGCTCGACCGCGGCGAAGTGCAGCGGGCATCCGCCACCCACGAACAGCCCGGAGGCAAGGGTGTCAACGTCTCGCGGGCGCTCCTCGCCTCGGGGCTGCCGACCCTCGCGGTGCTCCCCGGCGCGACGGACGACCCCTTCGTCGTCGCGCTGCTGGCCGAGCGCATTCCGACAGCCGCCCTCCCGATCGCCGGCCGCGTGCGCTCGAACGTGACCCTCACCGAGCCCGACGGCACGACGACGAAGATCAACGAGCCCGGGCCGACGCTCGACGCCGCCGACGAGGCCGCGCTCGTCGAACTCGTCGTGACCCGAAGCGCCGGAGCCGACTGGCTCGTGCTCGCCGGGTCGCTGCCGCCCGGCCTCTCCCCCGACTTCTACGCGACGGTCGTGCGCGCCGTGCGGGCGGCCGCCGCGATCGGAACGGATGCCGCGCGCGCACCCCGCATCGCCGTCGACTCCTCCGGCCTGCCGATGGCCGCCCTCATCGCGTCGGGTAGCGGTGTGGATCTCGTGAAGCCCAACGCCGAGGAGCTCGCCGAGCTGACCGGACACACCGACCCCGCCGCGCTCGAAGCCGACCCCGCTGCGACCCTCCTCGCGGCGCAGACGCTCCTCGATGCGGGGTGCGGCGCCGTGCTCGCGACCCTCGGATCGAAGGGCGCCGTTCTCGCCACGCGAGACGGCGCCTGGCTCGCGACGATGCCCCCGATCGTGCCGCGCAGCACTGTCGGCGCCGGGGATTCGTCGCTCGCCGGCTACCTCCACGCCGACACCCACGGCGCGACGGCACCCGAGCGCCTCGCCCAGGCCGTCGCGCACGGTGCCGCCGCGGCATCCCTCCCCGGCAGCACCATGCCGTCGGCCGACCAGACCCACCCCGAGGCGGCCGACATCCGACCGCTCTCGCCGATCACCGCCGATCACTGAACACCGCACTGAACACCCTCGCCAGTCAGGAGAACACAATGTCGTCACTCATCACCCCCGGCCTCGTCTTACTCGACGTCGACCTCGGCACCGATCGCGCGGGAGTCATCCGCACGCTCGCCGAGAAGGTCGCCGAAAACGGTCGCGCGACCGACGCGTCCGCCCTGTTCGACGACGCGTGGGCGCGCGAGCAGAAAACCGACACGGGCATCCCCGGCGGTATCGCCATCCCCCACTGCCGCTCTACGGCGGTGACCGAAGCCACCCTCGTGATGGCACGACCCACCCCCGCGGTCGACTTCGGTGCGACGGATGCTCCCGCCGACCTCATCTTCTTCATCGCGGCGCCCGACGGGGCCGACCAGGTGCACCTGAAACTGCTCTCGAAGCTCGCGCGCTCGCTCATCAAACCCGAGTTCGTCGGCGCGTTGCGCGCGGCGGGCAGTCGCGAGGAGATCGTGTCACTCGTCGAGGGCGCGGTCGCGGATGAGCCGGCGCCGACAGAAGCCGCACCGGCCCCGGCCGCCGCCGATGCCCCGGCCGCGAACGCCGACCGCCCCGTGCTCGTCGCCGTCACCGCGTGCCCCACCGGAATCGCCCACACCTATATGGCTGCCGACTCGCTCGTCGCCGCCGCTGAGCGAGCGGGCGTCACCCTGCACGTCGAAACCCAGGGATCGTCGGGCGCCAAGCCCCTCGACCCCGCGATCATCGCGAGCGCTGCCGCGGTCATCTTCGCCGTCGACGTGGATGTCCGCGACAAGGGCCGATTCGCCGGCAAACCCGTGATCCAAGCCCCCGTGAAGCGCGGCATCGACGCGCCGGACGCCATGGTGTCCGAGGCGCTCGCGGCCGCGAACGACCCGAACGCGCCGAAGGTCGCCGCGGCGAGCGGCGCAGGGTCGACCGCATCCGCCGACACGTCATCGACGGGGGCGAAGGAGAGCTTCGGCGGCAAGCTCAAGAAGTGGCTTCTCACGGGAGTCAGCTACATGATCCCGTTCGTCGCCGGAGGCGGGCTGCTCATCGCCCTCGGTTTCCTGTTCGGAGGGTTCGAGATCGTCAACGACGGACTCAACACCCAGATCGTCCTCGGCAACAGCCTGCTCAACCTGCCGGACGCGACAGGCCGGTCGTGGTTCAACTTCGCCGACGGAACGAGCCTCGGCGCCTACCTCGGCGCCGTGTTCGTGACGATCGGGCAAGCGTCGATCGGGTTCCTCGTTCCCGCCCTCGCGGGATACATCGCCTACGCGATCGCCGACCGCCCCGGAATCGCGCCCGGCTTCACCGCCGGTGCCGTCGCGCTCATCATGAACGCGGGCTTCCTCGGCGGACTCGTCGGTGGACTCATCGCGGGTGGTATCGCCTTCGCGATCGGTCGCCTGAGCGTTCCCACATGGCTGCGCGGGCTCATGCCCGTCGTCATCATTCCGCTCGGCGCGTCGATCGCGGCATCCGGCCTCATGATCGTGCTGCTCGGCGGACCGATCGCGCTGCTCACGACGGGCCTCAACGACTTCCTCTCCGGTCTCGACGGGGCGTCGGCCATTCTGCTCGGTGTCATCCTCGGCACCATGATGGCGATCGACCTCGGTGGCCCCGTCAACAAGGTCGCCTACGCGTTCGCTGTCGCCGGCCTCGGTGCCGGTTCGTTCGACAACCAGGCGCCGTGGGCCATCATGGCCGCCGTCATGGCCGCAGGAATGGTGCCGCCGCTCGCCATGGCTCTCGCCTCGACCGTGCTCGCGCGTCGCCTGTTCACCCCGGTGGAGCGCGAGAACGGCAAGTCGGCGTGGTTGCTCGGTTCGGCGTTCATCTCGGAGGGAGCGATCCCGTTCGCCGCGGTCGACCCGCTGCGCGTCATCCCCGCGGGCATCGTCGGCGGAGCCCTCACGGGAGCCATCACGATGGCGGCGGGGGTCACCTCGCAAGCGCCGCACGGAGGCTTCTTCGTGTTCTTCGCGATCGGCAACTTCCTGATGTTCGCCGTCGCCGTCGCCGCGGGCACGATCGTCTCCGCCCTCATCGTCGTCGCCCTCAAGCGCTGGACGGTGCGCACACCGCGAGCGGACGACGCCGGCCGCGCGGCCGAGGCGCGCGACGCGGACGTCGTCACGCCGGTCAGCGCGTCCGCATGAGCCGGCCATAACCTGACCTGACCTGACCTGACCACGAGAGAAGGAGAACACCATGGCCGAACGCCACGCCACCATCGCGAGCAGTGTCGGGCTGCACGCCCGCCCCGCAGGACTCTTCATCGACGCCGTAAACAAGCAACCCGTGAGCGTGACGATCAGCAAAGACGGAAGCGCGCCGCTCAATGCGGCGAGCATCCTCTCGATCATGAGCCTCGGCGCGGCGCACGGCGACGTCGTGACCCTCGCGGCCGAGGGTGACGGAGCCGAAGCGGCGCTCGACGAGCTCGTGGCCCTGCTCGAGACCGACCTCGACGCCGAATAACGCCCCCCGAAGTACCTCGATTCCGCGAGCGTGCGTCAGATCCGACGTACGCTCGCGGAAACGGGATACAGGCGGCGTGGGGTTTGCGCGCTGTCGCGGGTGGCCTCAGGGTGCGGGCGGGGCCCCGTCGGAGGTCGGCCCGGGGCGGCCCGCGGCGCGCACCGCGGGGTGAGACCCGTCGGGGCTCGGCTGGCGAGCAGCCCCCTGGCTCTTCGCGGCGAGCGCGCCCTCGTAGAGGTCGCGTCGCCCGAGCCCCGTCGCCTCGGCGACCTCGACGGATGCCTGCCTGAGCTTGGTGCCCGCGGCCACGAGTGACAGCACCTCGGTGATCCCTGCCGCGAGATCCATCGCGGGTGCCACCGCGCCTTCGACGACGATGCAGATCTCACCCCGCACCCCGCTCGACGCCCACTCCCCGAGTTCGCCCGCCGTGCCGCGCTTGACCTCCTCGTAGAGTTTGGTCAGTTCGCGGCACACGGCGATGCGGCGGTCGTCTCCGAGCGCGAGTGCGATGTCGCGCACGGTGTCTCCGAGCCGGTGCGGTGACTCGAAGAACACCATCGTGCGGGGCTCCCGAGCGAGTCGCGCGAGGGCGGCGACGCGACCTTTGCGCGGCATGAAGCCTTCGAAGGTGAACCGATCGGTCGCGAGCCCCGAGAGCGCGAGGGCGGTGATGACGGCCGACGGTCCTGGCAGCGCCGTGACGGTGACTCCGGCAGCGGCGGCGGCCGCCACGAGGGGGAACCCGGGGTCGCTGATGGCGGGCATTCCGGCGTCGGTGAGCACGAGAACATCCGAGTCTCGGGCGAGCTCGACGAGTTCGACGGCTTTCTCGTGCTCGTTGTGTTCGTGCATGGCGATGAGCTGGGGGCGGTTCTCGACCCCGAGGGCGCGCATGAGGTGGATGGTCACGCGCGTGTCTTCCGACGCGATCACGTCGACACGGCCGAGCGCCTCGACGAGGCGGGTGGAGGCGTCGCCGAGGTTGCCGATGGGCGTCGCCGCGAGGATGATCACGCCCCATTGTCTCAGCCGGTCGGCCCGTGACCCGCGGCTACCATTGCCCGTGTGACCCGCGCCGCCCCCCAGCATCCCCCGGTGGTGGGCCCTCGCCCCGTGCCCGCAGCATCGCGGCGGTCGCTCTCTCGACTGCGTCCGGCGCTCCCGTGGCTCGGCCCCCTCGGCGTCGTCGTCCTCGCGGCCGTGCTGCGCCTCTGGAATCTCGGGTCGCCGCGCTCCCTCGTCTTCGACGAGACCTACTACGTGAAAGACGCCTTCTCTCTTCTGCAGTTCGGCTACGAGGGCCAGTGGGGCGAGTCGGCAGGGGGCGAGGGGGCGGATGCCGCGTTCGCGACCGGTGACACCTCGTCGCTGTCGAGCGACGCGGCGTTCATCGCGCACCCTCCCCTCGGCAAATGGATCATCGCCCTCGGTGTGCGGGTGTTCGCGGTCGACGATCCGTTCGGGTGGCGGGTGAGCACGGCCGTCGTCGGTGTGCTCGCGGTCGCCCTCGTGTGTGTGCTCGCGTTCGCGCTCTTCCGCTCGGTCGCGCTCGCGACCCTCGCGGGCGGGCTTCTCGCGATCGACGGTCTCGCGATCGTGATGTCGCGCACGGCCCTGCTCGACAACTCGCTCATGCTCGTGACTCTCGCGGGGTTCGGAGCCGTGCTCCTCGATCGACGGCAGAGCGCGCGACGCCTCGACGCGTGGGTCGCGAGTCGGGTCGATCGCGGGCTCCGCATCGATTGGGGTCCGTCGCTGTGGTGGCGACCGTGGCTCGTCGCAGCGGGGGTGCTGTTCGGTCTCGCGACGGCGGTCAAGTGGAGCGGGCTCTACTTTCTCGCCGTCTTCGCGGTCTACACTCTCGTCGTCGATGCCGTGGCGCGGCGCCGGGCGGGCGTGGCGTTCTGGGCGAGCTCGGTGGTGTTCCGCCAGGCCCCGGTCAGTTTCGTGCTCACGGTGCCCACGGCCGCGGTCGCCTACGTCTCGACCTGGGCGGGGTGGCTGCTCTCGTCAGACGCCTACGGGCGCGGCTGGGCCGACGACGAGGATGCCCTCGGCGGCGCGGCGAGCGACCGACCGTTCGCGTGGCTCCCGAACGCCCTCGAGAGTCTGTGGCGCTACCACGTCTCGATGTACAACACGAACGTGGGCCTCGAGACTCCGCACAGCTACGAGGCCAACCCGCTCACGTGGTTCCTGCTCGTGCGCCCGACGGCGTTCTTCTACGCGGGCTCGAGCGAGGGCGAGGGCGGATGCGCGGCGCCGACGTGTTCGGAGTACATCACGTCGATCGCGAACCCCGTGCTGTGGTGGCTGCTCATTGTGGCTCTCGGATACCTCGTCTACCGCCTCGCGCGCTACCGCGAGTGGCGCGTCGGCCTCATCCTCACGGGTGTCGCCGCCGGGTATCTCCCGTGGTTGCTCTACCTCGACCGCACCGTGTTCCAGTTCTACACGATCGTGTTCCTCCCCTATCTCGTGCTCGGGGCGACTCTCGTCGTGAAGCTCCTCGTCGACGGAGCGCGCGACGCGAGCGGGCGCATCCGGTGGTCTTCCCCGCCTCTCGTCGCACTGGGGGTCGCGCTGCTGCTCGTCGTCGCGACGAGCGTGTTCTTCTGGTCGGCGTGGTCGGGCATCTCGGTGTCCGGCACCTACCAGCGGTGGCACTACTGGTTGCCCACCTGGCGCTGAGAACGTCGTCGTCCTTCTCCGCCAGCGAACGGATCGAGAGACCGGGGAGTGACCGGGAGAGACCGGGTTCGCTACGCGCCGGCCGTCGCCCGCACGCGGAACCACAGGCTGAGCTCCCGCACGGCGCGCATGGTCGAGTCGAGGTCGGTGGGATCGTCGAGATCGTGGAAGGTGCTGCGGAACCCCGGGGGCGCTTCGCCCGCCGGCTCGCTCACGCGCGCGTGCCCCATCGTCCATTCGGCGAAGTGACGCTCGGTGAGCGCTTCTTCGAAGAGCACCCGCATTCCGCGGTGACGCGAGTCTTCGCCGATCGTTGCGAGGAGGCTGCGAACGGCGTCACGCGGACCCTCGAGCACTTGAAGAAACCGGCCGCCGCGATACAGGAGCATGCCCGTGATTCCGGACTCGGCGTTGTTGCGTCGACTCTGGCGCAGGAGCCCGCCCAGCTGCTCCTCGTCGAACTCGTGGTCGCCGAAGCTCGTGTAGACGACGGACAGGAGCTCGGGTGCGCCTTCGGGGAGCGCGTCGACGGCGGTCATGCCGTCTCGCCCGCTCGACCTCGGCCCGCTGGCTCGAGCTGCTCGAGCGCACGCATTGCGGTGTCGAGTTCGGCGAAGTGACCGACACCGCGCGAGAACGGGTCGCTCACGAGGTACCGGCCGTCGTCTTGCCTGTCGATGTAGCCGAGGAAGTTGCCGTCGACGCTACCGACGTAGAAGTCGTCTTCTACCTGTGCCCAGACGACATCGGCGTCGTCGCGCACCTCGTTGAGCGTGGTGTCTGTGGTCATTCTCTCTGTCTCCAACGGCCCCCGGTTGCTGGGGCCTCGCCAAGACTAGGTGACCGCCTCGGGAGAAGCTGGGTGCCTGGACATCGGGCGAGTGGGCGTGTAACGCGGCGTCACCCGAGCTCCGCGTTCGCGGCGCTCGGGTAGCGTGAGCGGATGGCTGACGCGACACCCGACTCACCCGCGAACACCGCGAACACCGCGACCTCCGACCACGAGTGGGGTTTCCGCACCCGGGCGATCCACGCGGGCAACATCCCCGACGCCGTCACGGGCAGCCGCGCACTCCCGATCTACCAGTCGTCGGCGTTCGTCTTCGACGACACCGCGGATGCCGCGGCCCGCTTCGCCCTGCAGAAGTACGGCAACGTCTACAGCCGTCTGAGCAACCCGACGGTCGCGTCGTTCGAGGAACGGGTCGCGAGTCTCGAGGGCGCGCTCGGCGCCGTGGCGACGGCATCCGGTCTCTCGGCGCAGTTCATCACGTTCGCCTCTCTCGCGGGGGCGGGCGATCACATCGTCGCGTCGGCGAACCTCTACGGCGGGTCGATCACGCAGCTCGACGTCACCCTGCGCCGCTTCGGCGTCGAGACGACGTTCGTGCAGAGCTCCGACCCCGCCGACTACGCCGCGGCCATCACCGATCGCACCAAGCTCGTCTACGCCGAGACGGTCGCGAACCCCTCGGGCGAGGTCGCCGACATCGCCGGGCTCGCGGATGTCGCGCACGCCCACGATCTGCCCCTCATCATCGATTCGACGATCGCGACGCCCTATCTCAACCGGCCCATCGAGTGGGGAGCCGACGTCGTCGTGCACTCGGCCACGAAGTTCCTCGGGGGCCACGGCACGACCCTCGGCGGTGTCGTCGTCGAGAGCGGGCGCTTCCCGTGGGCCAACGAGCACTTCCCCCTCTTCGATCAGCCCGTGCCGAGCTACGGCGGTCTCAACTGGAGCGGCAACTTCGGCGAGTACGCCTTCCTCACCCGGTTGCGCGCCGAGCAGTTGCGCGACATCGGGCCGGCCCTCGCGCCGCACTCGGCGTTCCTGCTCGCGCAGGGTGTCGAAACCCTTCCGTTCCGGATGCAGGCCCACGTCGACAACGCGCGGGCCGTCGCCGAGTGGCTCGACGCCGACGACCGCATCGAGGCCGTGTTCTGGGCCGGGCTCCCCGACCACCCGCACCACGATCGGGCACGCAAGTATCTGCCGAAGGGACCGGGTTCGGTCTTCAGCTTCGTGGTCCGCGCCACCGCGACCCAGGGGGGCCGCGAGGTGGGTCAGTCGTTCATCGAGTCGGTCGACCTCGCGAGCCACCTCGCCAACATCGGCGACGCGAAGACCCTCGTGATCCACCCCGCCTCGACGACCCACGCCCAGCTCAACGAGCAGCAGCTCGTCGACGCGGGTGTGCTCCCGGGAGTCGTGCGCATCAGTGTCGGAATCGAAGACCCCGACGACATCATCTACGACCTCGACCAGGCGCTCACCACGGCGACGAAGGGCCGCTCATGAGTTTCGACACCGGCGGAACAGCCCCGGGCATCCCCACGACGCCGCCCGCTGCCGCCCCGCGAGACACAGCCGAGGACTCGATCGACGAGAGCCAGCCGACGGATGCCGCGCCCGCCACGAATCCGAACGCCACCGTGCAGACGCAGCTCGCCAACGGGCTCACATGCGCGCTCCCGGCGAGCAGTCCCCTCGCCAAACTGCTCGCGTCGCAGCGCACGTGGGTGGGGCCGACCGCGAAACAGCGTCTCGGCATCCTCCGCCGTGCGAAGTCGATCGCGATCGTGGGCGCCTCGCCCAACCCCGCCCGCTCGAGTTACTTCGTGGGCACCTATCTGCTGCAGTCGAGCGACTACCGCGTCTACTTCATCAACCCGATGGCCGACACCGTGCTGGGCCACAAGGCCTACCCTGATCTGGCGTCGCTCCCCGAGGTGCCCGACATCGTCGACGTGTTCCGCAAGGCGAGCGACATCCCCTCGGTCATCGACGATGCGATCGCGGTCGGCGCGACGACCGTGTGGGTGCAGCTCGGCATCTGGAACCAGGAGGCGGCCGAGTACGGCGAGTCGAAGGGGCTCACGGTCGTCATGGACCGCTGCATCAAGGTCGAGCACGCCCGGTTCCACGGCGGACTGCATCTGCTCGGTTTCGACACGGGAGTGATCTCGGCGCGCAAGGTCGTGCGCTGAGCCGAGGCGCACTCCTGATCGACGCTCACATCTGCACAAACGTGCAGGCCGTTCGGCGCGGTGGGGGTCCGAGCGCTGGGTAGTGTCGATCGGGGCGCCCGGCGGGCGGCCCGAATCCCCCTCTTCACCACTCTGAGGTCTGTCACCGTGGACACGCTCGAGCGTCTCCCCGCGCAGCCGCTATCGAACGGAACGACCGTGAACCGCGCTCTCCTCACGAGAAACAGCTTCTGGCTGGCTCTCTCGCTCATCTTCTGCCTCATCTCCGGAATCGGTGCGTCACTCGTTCAGACGTCGGGCGGGTCGACCGAGGTCACCGAGCTCCGTCTCGAGACGTCGACGGGTCAAGCTCTCAGCGCTCTGCTCTTCGTGCCCGAGACGGCGACCGCCGACACCCCCGCACCCGGGATCGTCGTGAGCCACGGGTGGTGGAACAACAAGGAGATGCAGGACGCCAACTTCGTCGAACTCTCCCGGCGCGGTTTCGTCGTCATGTCGATCGACATGTACGGCCACGGCGACTCCGACCCGCTCACCTTCGGGCAGGAGCCCGTCGACGGCACAGGCATGTACAGCGCCGTCGAAGCACTCGCCGCCCTGCCATACGTCGACACCGAGCGCATCGGCGTCGAGGGCCACTCGAACGGCGCTCGCGCCGCGAACTTCTCGATGCCCATCGACAACGAGCGTGACGAACCCCTCATCTCCTCGGTCCTCCTCGTCGACAACGACGGGGTCTACCGCGACGAGACGGCGGACGGCGCCTACTTCAACCTCTACGGCGCGCGCGACGTCGGCATCGTCGCCGACCAGTACGACGAGTTCTTCTTCCGCAGCTACGACGCCGACGGCAACGCCGTGACCGCCCCGCGCGACTACATCACGACCGACAACGCCCAATCGTTCCTCGCGTTCGGCGCCGACCCGGCGGAGCTCGACGAGGAGCGTGTGGCATCGCAGTTCTACACCGACGACGTCGACGGCACCGAGGCGTTGCGCATCGTCTACACCCCGGCCGAGACCCATCCGTGGGGGCCGTTCTCGAAGACCACCACGGGGAGCGTCATAGAGTTCTTCGAGGAGTCGCTCGGCGCCCCCGCTCCCCTCGCCTCCGACGCCCAGGTCTGGCAGGTGAAGGCGTTCTTCAACGCCCTCGGACTCGTCGGCTTCGGCATCTTCCTCGTCGCCTTCACCCGGGCGATGCTCACGACTCGTGCCTTCGCCTCCCTCGCCGGCACCCCCGCGCCGCGCGCCGTCGCGAACCGCGGTCTCGGTCTCGTCTGGTTCTGGGGTGGCCTCGCCGTCTCGGCCGTGATCTCCGCGACGAGCTGGATCCTGCTGAGCCAGAACACCGCGGTCTCGGCTCTCGCCTTCAACACCGTGCCCTCGATCTTCACTCAGGGCGCAGTCACCTTCGTCGCCTTCTGGGCGCTCGTCAACGGTCTCGCCGCGATCGTCATCATGGGCCTCTCCTTCGTGCTCTTCGGTCGACGTCACGGCCTCGATCTGCGCGCGACTGGCGTGCTGCCGGGGTGGCGCAAGGGCCTCCTCGGCACGCTCCTCGGGGTGATCACGGTCGTCGCGGCGTTCGGTCTCGTCTTCGTCGTCGACTACCTCTTCACGACCGACTTCCGCCTCTGGGTTCTCGCGGTCAAGGCGTTCACGCCAGACAAGATCGGCATCGCGCTGCTCTACCTGCCTTTCTTCCTGCTGTTCTACGTCGCGAGCTCGGTGGCCGTGAACTCGTTCAACAGGTCGACGATCGCGGGGCGCGAGTGGCTCAACACGGCTGTCGTCGCCCTCGCGACAGCACTCGGTGCACTCGTGCTCGTCATCGCGCAGTACACGACGTTCGCCGCGACCGGCGAGCTCATCCCCGGCTTCGGCGGCATCTTCAGCATCTGGCTCATCCCGATCATCGTGATCCTCGCGGCGAGCGTCGTGATCACCCGCAAGATCTACCGCGCGACGGGAAACCCCTACATCGGTGGCGTCATCAACGCGGGAGTCGCGACGGTCATCTCCGTGACCAACACGCTCACGTTCACCTGATGCGGCCGGGGAGTCTCTCGTGCGCCAGCCGCACGAGGGACTCCCCGCCCGCTGGGGCGATCAGTCGTTCTCGCGCACGTCGTTGCGCTCGCCCGCGCTGTCGATCGAGCGGATCGCGTCATCGGCGACCACGTCGTTGTCTGATCCCTCGATCATGACGGTCCCGATGCTCCCATCGACCTCGACACTGTTGCGTTCGCCTCGCACCGTGACCTCGCCGAGGTCGCCGTCGACATCCACCTCGTTGTCCTGGCCCTCGATCTCGATCGACCCGACCGTCTCCGCGTCGACCTGGGTCCGCGCGCCGCGTATGACGAGCGTCTCGATGCTCTCGGCGTCGACCTCGATGTCTTCGCCCTGAACGGTCACCGTGCCGCACACACCCTCGAGTTCGAACTCCCGACCCTCGCCGGTCAGATCGATCGATTCTCCGTCGCACCGGATGTCGTCGCCGTCACGCTCGGGGTCCGACCCTCGGTCATCGTCTCGACTCGACCCACGATCCGGGCGGTCCCGGTCGTCCACGGGCGTGAGCGAGGAGGGGAGCGTGACGCACGCGGAGAGGAGGAGGGCCGTCGAGGCGGCGACGACAGCGCCGGCGAACGTTCTGCGGGTTCTCATCCCCTCACCGTACGCCGAGAGCGTTACGGTTCTTTGCAGATTCCCGACCACTGTCGGTGGCCTCTTGCTACCGTGTGCTCGTGACGACCGGACCCCTTCTCATCTCGCCTCTGGTGTCGACGCAGTGGCTCGCCGACCACCTCGGAGCCGACAAATTCGTCATCATCGATGCGACGGTGTCGTGGTCGACGGGCGTGCTCGGAGAGTTCGGCGGTCTCGTCACCGGCCACGAGCGCTACGTGCTCGAGGGGCACATCCCCGGCGCCATCTTCGCCGACCTCATCGACGGCCTCTCCGACCCTGACGGCGCGGCCCCGTTCGCCAAGCCGTCGCAAGAGAGATTCGAGGATGCCGTCGGCCACCTCGGTATCGACAACGAGACGACCGTCATCGTCTACGACACCTCGTCTGGTGAGTGGGCGTCACGCCTCTGGTGGTTGTTCCGCTCGTGGGGTTACGACTCCGTGGCCGTTCTCGACGGCGGATTCGTGCGCTGGGTCGCCGAGGATCGCGCCGTCGAGCTCGGTCACGTGAGCCCCCTCACGGCCGACTTCGCAGCGTTCGAGCGACCGAGACTGTGGGCCGACCGCGCGGAGGTCGAGAGCATCGTCGCGGGCGACACCGACACGAGACTCGTGAGCGCCCTCCCGACGACGCCGTGGCGCGGTCGAGCGCCGATCGGGGCGAGCTCCCCGAGCACCTCCTCGAGCATCCCCGCGAGCGCGACGATCCCGGTGTCGCACCTCGTCGATCCCTCGACGAACGAGTTCGTCGAGGAGGCGGCCCTGCGCGAACTGTTCGACGACGTCGTCGGGCATCGCGTCGTGACCTTCTGCCACAGCGGCATCGACGCCGCGGCCGATGCGCTCGCCCTGACCCTCATCGGCCAGGAGGATGTCGCGGTGTACGACGGCTCGCTCCTCGACTGGGACAGGGAGCACGCGCTCACCTCGCGCTGACGGCCTCTTCGGCGCGTGAGCGGGGCGCCCCAGGGTGCTCGCGACCCGCGCGGGTAGCATCGGCAGCATGTCACGCGCCCGGATCCTCCTCATCCTCGGCGCCACGGTGCCCGCCCTCCTCGCCGGCGCGATCGGCCTCACCCACCCGATGCGGCTCACCCCCGACACCGCGGGGTACTGGCGCGACATGCACATCGTGCTGCTCTTCGTCTTCCCACTCATGGGGCTCGCGCCGTGGCTCGTCGCGCGTGCGGTCGATCGTCGACTCGGCTGGCTCGGCGCGTTCTTCGGCTACGGCTTCGCCACCCTCTACACGGCACTCGACGTGCTCGCGGGAATCGGTGGGGGTGCCCTCGTCGCCGCGGGCGAACCCGACGCGACGTCGCCGATCTTCCGCATCGCCAACCTGCTCGCGACGGCGGGAGTGTGGTCACTCGTGGCCGGCACCCTCGTCGCGGGGGTCGCCGCGTTCATCCGCTCCCGGCTCGCGAGCATCCCGGGCACGCTGCTTGCGGTCGTCGGCGCCTACCTCATCGCCGAAGGACACGTGTTCTTTCCGCTCGGAACCGTCGCGATGCTCCTGCTCGCGGGCGGATACGCGATCCTCGCGGTCGTCGTCTCACGGCCCCGCGCGATAGTCGGTCAGCCCGCAGACGCGAGCTCGTGAGCGAAGGCGTCCGCCGCGGTCACAGGTAGGCGACACACGAACTCCCGGCACACGTACGCCGTCGCGAGACCGCCCTGGCTCGTCCTCCCGGCGAAGAGCTCGAATCCCGCATCGGCGAACGCCCGTGCCGAGCTCTCGCTCACGATGGCGACGACGGCACCCGCCCTGTCGACCGATCGGGCCACGCCGACGACGGAGGAACCGTCATCCGCTCCCGTGACGACGACGATCTGGGGGCCGCGAGCGGCGATCGCGAGCATCGCACCGAGCGCGGCGCCGAACGACACCGGCCGCGGGGTCGCGAGCGGAGCGACGAGCGCCATGGCCCGTTCGGCCGCGACCGCGTATGCCGCCTCGCCCGTGAGCGAGTGCAGGGTGAGCGCCGTGCGAGCGAGCGAACTCACCCCCGAGGGGTACGCCCCCTCCGAAGGGTCGGTGTCGAGCGAGAGCCCTTGCGACGCGAGAACCGGGTCGCCGCCGCCCGGGACCGCGAACGGCACCTCGGTGTCGCCCGCCGCCGCCATCGCCCCGTCGACGAGTTCGCGCGCGGCGAGAGCCCAGCGGTGGTCGCCGGAGGCGAGCCCGAGCCTGAGCAGTCCCGCCGCGAACATCCCGTAATCCTCGAGGGTCGCGCGCGCCGCCGACACCGACTGACCGATGGATGCGCGCACGAGGGTGCCGTCGTCGAGTCGATGCCGTGAGAGCACGTGCTCCGCGGCGTCGCGAGCGAGGTCGATCCAGTCGGATCTGTCGTGGCGGAACCCCGCGTCGGCGAGCGCCTCGATCGCGAGGCCGTTCCACCCCGTGAGCACCTTCTCGTCGAGGGCGGGCGGGCGCTCGCGCGATCGCTCGACCGCGCCGAGCCGGTAGTAGCCGCCCTCGGTGCGCTCACCGTCGACGGTGCTCTCACTGTCTTGCGCCGACGCGAACGCCCCGCTCTCGAGTCGCATGACCGAGCCGAGAAACTGCGCGATGCCCTCCGCGACCTCGAGGTGCTCGCTCGAGCGCGCGTAGCACCCGAGAAGCAGAGCGTTGTCGTAGAGCATGCGCTCGTAGTGCGGTTCGCTCCAGTCGCGGCGCGTGGAGTAGCGGAAGAAGCCGCCCTCGACCGCGTCGCGCAACGGCGACGACGCCATCGCTCCCAGGGTGCGACGCGCGAGCTCGCCGGCGTCGCGCGGTGTGCGCCCCTCGGTCGACGTGGACGGGAGAGACCCCGCGTCGAGGAGCAGACCGAGCACGGGCACGACCGGAAACTTCGGTGCCGTGCCGAAGCCGCCGAACTCCGTGTCTTCGAACCCGACGAGCTCGCGTACGACCCCGTCGAACGCCTCGAGCGTCGGCAGGTCGCCCCGCGCGAGGGTCGCGCTTCCGGCGATCGCTCGCGCGACCGTGTCGGCGTTCGACTCGACCTCGTCGCGGCGGTCGCGCCAGGCATCCGCGACAGCGTCGAGCACAGTGCGGAACGGCGGATGCCCCTGCACCGGTTGCGGGGGAAAGTACGTGCCCGCGAAGAACGCCTTACCCGCCGGGGTGACGAAGACGTTGAGTGGCCACCCGAGCTGACCCGTGAAGGCGCCCGCCGCCGCGAGGTAGCTCGAGTCGACCTCGGGGTGCTCCTCACGATCGACCTTGATCGACACGAAGTCCCGGTTCATCTGCTCGGCGATCACGGGATCGCTGAAACTCTCGCGCGCCATCACGTGACACCAGTGGCACGTGGAGTATCCGATCGAGACGAGCACCGGAACGTCGCGTTCGGCGGCCTCGGCGAACGCCTCGGGCCCCCACTCCCGCCAGTCCACGGGGTTGTCGGCGTGCGACCTCAGGTAGGGACTGACGGCATCGATCAGGCGATTCGGCATGCTTCCAGCGTAGGCTCGCAGTGTGCCTACGACAGCCATAACCTTCATCGGTGGACCCACCGCGCTTCTCGAATACGCGGGCCTGCGCTTCGTCACCGACCCGACGTTCGACACCCCCACGACCTACGCCGAACCGGGAACGACCACCCTCGTGAAGACCGCGGGGCCCGGAGTGACGCGAGCCGGACTCGGCACCGTCGACGTCGTGCTGCTCTCGCACCACGCGCACAAGGACAACCTCGATTGGGAGGGTCTCGAGCTGCTCGCGCAGGGCCCGCTCACGCTCAGCACCAACTCGGCGGCGAGCGACCTGTGGGGCGGAACCGTGCGCGGCTTCGACGACTGGGAGAGCATCGACGTCGACGGCGTGACCGTGACCGTCGTTCCCGCGCTCCACGGCCCGCCCGGCTCGGAATCGCGCACCGGGGAGGTCGTCGGCTTCGTGCTCGAGGCACCGGGAGAGCCGACCGTCTACGTGAGCGGCGACAACGCGTCGCTCGGCCTCGTCGAGCAGATCGCCGAGAGGTTTCCCGCCATCGACATCGCGGTCCTCTCGGCGGGGGCCGCGCGCGTGCCGGGCATCGACGCGCCGCTCACCCTCACGGCGGAGCAGGCGCGCGCGGCCGCCGACGTGCTCTCGGCGACGCGCGTCGTGGTCGTGCACACCGAAGACTGGGAGCACTTCAGCGAGACGCGCGACGACGTGGTTGCGGCGTTCACCGACTCGAGCGCGCTCGTGCCGACACCCCGCGGCGAACGCGTCGAGCTGTAGCAACGCGTCGAGCTGAAGCAACGCGTCGAGCTGAAGCAACAGGGCAGACCACCGCGGGGCCGCGAGATCAGTTGATCTCGAGCGGGTCACCGCCTACACGCTCGCCACGCTCGAGGGCCGTGATGGCCCGCATCTCGTCGTCGCTCAGCTCGAAGTCGAAGACGTCGAAGTTCTCGGCGATGCGCGCGCGCGAGTTCGACTTCGGAAACACGACGTGACCCTGCTGGAGGTGCCAGCGCAGCACGACCTGCGCCGAGGTGCGCTCGTGGGCCGCCGCCGCCGCCGTGATCTCGTCGAGTTCGAGGAGGGGGTATTTGCCCTGCCCGAGCGGACCCCACGCTTCGGTGACGATGCCGTGATCGTGACCGTAGGCGGTTTCGGCGCGGCGCTGGTGGTACGGGTGCAGCTCGATCTGGTTCACGGCGGGCACGATGTCGCACTCGCGCTCGAGTCGCTCGAGGTGCTCGACGAGAAAGTTGCTTACGCCGATCGACCGCGTGCGACCTCCCTCGCGGATCGTCTCGAGCGCGCGCCAGCTCTCGACGTAGAGGTCACGCTGCGGGGTCGGCCAGTGGATGAGGTAGAGGTCGACGTGGTCGAGGCCGAGCTTCTCGAGGCTCGCGTCGAACGCCGCGGGCGCGGTCTCGGATCCCTGGTCGGCGTTCCACAGCTTCGTCGTGACGAACAGTTCGTCGCGAGCGATTCCGGATGCCGCGATCGCGCGACCGACACCCTCCTCGTTTCCGTAGATCGCCGCGGTGTCGATGTGTCGGTAGCCGACCTCGAGAGCGTCGGAGACGATGCGTTCCGTCTCGCCGGGGTCGACCTTGAACACCCCGAATCCGAGCTGCGGGATGAGATGGGAGTCGTTGAGGGTGAGGCGGGGAACAGTCATACGCCCATGCTGTCACGCGCGATCGTCGGGTGAGCCCTACGGAACCGAGAGCTCCGCCTCGTCGAGACCCGCCTTGCGGTAGTGCCTGTTGCGCACGCTGAGGATCGCCGACCCGATGATCGCGGAGATGAACGAGCCCACGAGCACCCCGATCTTGGTGTCGTCGTCGTACTCGGAGCCCTGGCCGAACGCGAGCTCCCCGACGAGGAGCGAGACGGTGAAGCCGATTCCCGCGATGAAGGTCATCCCCACGAGGTCGATCCATCTGAATGACGGATCCAGGTCGATGCCCTTGATCCGCGTGATGAGCCACGAGCCGGCGAGGATACCGATGAACTTGCCCGCGATGAGTCCGACGATGACGCCGATCGCGATGCTCGTCTGCAGAGCGGTCGCGAGACCGGACAGCCCGCCGACCGCGACCCCCGCCGAGAAGAAGGCGAAGATCGGCACGGCGAGGCCGGCCGAGAGGGGGCTCCAGCGTTCGGCGAAGTGCTCGGCGAGACCGTGATAGCGCGGCTGGCCGTCGGGGCCGACACCGGCATCCACTCGGGCTCTCGGCGTCGCGAGAACCGGAACCGCGAACCCGAGCAGCACCCCGGCGACCGTCGCGTGCACTCCCGAGGCGTGGATGAGCGTCCAGGTGGCGAATGCGAGAGGCAGCAGGAGCCACCACGACCGCACGCCTCGCTGCACGAGCACCGTGAAGATCGCGAGCGGGATGAGGGCGAGTCCGAGCATGAGGAAATCGAGCTCGTCGGTGTAGAACACGGCGATGATCGTGATCGCGATGAGGTCGTCGACGATCGCGAGGGTCAACAGGAACGTGCGCAGCGCCGGGGGGAGGAACCGCCCGACGACCGCGATCACCGCGACCGCGAATGCGATGTCGGTCGCCGTCGGAATCGCCCACCCGCGCAGCGCATCGGCACCGTCGTCGAGGTTGATGAGGGTGAAGATCACGGCGGGAACGATGACACCGCCGACGGCACCCGCGATCGGCACCGCCGCGGCGCGCGGGTTGCGCAGTTTGCCCGCTACGAACTCCTCCTTGAGCTCGAGCCCCACGACGAAGAAGAAGATGGCGAGGAGACCGTCGGCAGCCCACGCCCCGACACTCAGATCGAGACGCCACTCGGGGATGCCGAAGGTGAAGTCGCGCACGGCGAAATACCCGTCGGCGATCGGGGCGTTCGCGAGAACGAGCGCGATGATCGTCGCACCGAGCAGAAGGGCGCCGCCGATCGCATCCTGACTGAGCACGCGCGCGAGGCGATACCAGGTGCTCGTCTTCTGCTGGCCGGACGGCCTCGGGTCGGTTTCAGTCGCCATGGGAGCTCTCGCAATCGCGGTCATCAACTCGAGGGGTGTGCGGCACCACCGCGAGATCGGCCGCCGGACCATCGTAGGCGACCCGGCGACGTACGATGGAATGCTCATGACCGACACCTCCGCCGCGCCGCCGCTCGAGATCAGCTACCCCGAAGAGCTGCCGGTCAGCAGGATGCGCGACGAGATCGCCGACATCGTGCGTGACAACCAGGTCGTGATCGTCGCGGGCGAGACCGGGTCGGGCAAGACCACGCAACTGCCGAAGATCCTGCTCGAACTCGGCCGCACGAGCATCGGACACACGCAACCCCGACGCATCGCGGCACGCACGATCGCCGAGCGCATCGCCGAGGAGCTCGGCACCGAACTCGGCGGCGTCGTGGGCTACCAGGTGCGGTTCACCGATCGCGTCGGCAAAGACACGCGCATCAAGCTCATGACCGACGGGATCCTGCTCAACGAGATCCACCGAGACCGGCTGCTCAAGAAATATGACGCGATCATCATCGACGAGGCCCACGAGCGCAGTCTCACGATCGACTTCCTCCTCGGCTATCTCAAGCAGCTCCTCCCCCGCAGGCCCGACCTCAAAGTCGTCATCACCTCGGCGACGATCGACCCGGAGAGCTTCGCGAAGCACTTCGCGGATGCCGCGGGCAACCCCGCGCCGATCGTCGAGGTGTCGGGCCGGACCTTCCCCGTCGAGGTGAGGTATCGCCCACTCGTCGCCGAGATCGCCGAGACCGACGATCTCGACGACCGCCCGGCCCCGAGCATCGACCCCATCGACGGCATCAACCAGGCCCTCGACGAGCTCTCGCGGGAGTCGTCGGGAGACGTGCTCGTGTTCCTGAGCGGGGAGAACGAGATCCGCGACGCCGAGGAGGCGATCGCGGGGCGCTCCCTCCCCTTCACCGAAGTGCTTCCCCTCTACGGTCGACTGAGCGCGGCCGACCAGCACCGCGTGTTCCGCCCGTCGACGACCGCCGGAACGCGCCGTCGCATCGTTCTCGCGACGAACGTCGCCGAGACGAGCCTCACCGTGCCCGGCATCCGCTACGTGATCGACGCGGGAACCGCGCGCATCTCGCGGTACAGCGTGCGGGCCAAAGTGCAGCGACTGCCGATCGAGGCGATCTCGCAGGCATCCGCCAACCAGCGGTCCGGGCGCTCGGGTCGCACGAGCGACGGCATCGCGATCCGGCTCTACTCCGAGGAGGACTTCGCGTCACGCCCCGAGTTCACCGAGCCCGAGATCCTGCGCACCAACCTCGCGGCGGTCATCCTGCAGATGATCTCGCTCGGGCTCGGAGACATCGCGGCGTTCCCCTTCTTGCAGCCGCCGGACTCCCGCGGCATCAAAGACGGCCTCGACCTGCTCACCGAGCTCGGCGCCGTGACCGCCGCGAAGGGAACGGACGAGCGCCGCATCACAGCGATCGGCAAGCAGCTCGCCCAGTTGCCCATCGACCCGCGACTGGGCCGCATGGTCATCGAGTCGAAGCAGCACGGCACGACACGCGAGGTCATGGCGATCGTCGCGGCGCTGAGCATCCAGGATCCGCGCGAGCGCCCACTCGAGAAGCGCACGCAGGCCGACCAGCAGCACGCGCGCTTCGTCGACCCGACGAGCGACTTCCTCGGCTTCGTCAACCTGTGGAACCACCTGCGCGAGAAGGAGGCCGAGCTCAGTAGCAGCGCCTTCCGGCGCCTGTGCAAAGCCGAATACCTCAACTACCTGCGCGTGCGCGAGTGGAGCGACGTCTACCGCCAGCTGCAGAGGATGGCGAAGCCCCTCGGCCTCACGATCGGCGAGCCGCACGTCGACCCCGTCGGCATCCACAAGTCGCTTCTCGCGGGGCTCCTGAGCCAGATCGGAATCAAAGACCGCCAGAAGAAGGACTACGTCGGCGCGCGCCAGGTGCGTTTTCTCGTTTTTCCGGGGTCGGCCCTCGCCAAGAAGCAGCCCGACGCGGTGATGAGCGCCGAGCTCGTGGAGACCAGCAGGCTCTTCGCGCGCGTCAACGCCGCGATCGACCCGGCCTGGGCCGAACCCCTCGCGAAAGACCTCGTCAAGCGCAGCTACAGCGAGCCGCGCTGGGAGAAGAAGCAGGGGGCCGTCGTCGCGTGGGAGAAGGTGACCCTCTACGGCGTGCCGATCGTCGAGAAACGACGCACCCAGTTCTGGCGCATCGACCCCTCGTATGCGCGCGACCTCTTCATCCGCAACGCTCTCGTCGAGGGCGACTGGGACATCGACCGCATCGACAAGCGCCTGTCGCAGTTCGATCGCGACAACCGGGTGCTGCGGAAAGAGCTGGCCGAGCTCGAGGAGCGCACGCGGCGCCGCGACATCCTCGTCGACGACGAAACCATCTTCGAGTTCTACCACCGCAGGATTCCCGCCGACATCTACTCGACCCGCGCGTTCGAGTCGTGGTGGCGCACAGCGCGCGCCGAGACGCCCGACCTCCTGACGATGACCGCCGAGAACCTCCTCGACGCCGAAGAGTCCGACGCGGGCATCGACGAGACGCGCTTTCCGAGCGAGTGGCGCCAGGGCGACCAGTCGCTCGGGCTGAGCTACCGGTTCGAGCCCGGAGCCGACGACGACGGCGTCACCGTGAGGGTTCCGCTCGCTCTCGTCGCGCGGCTCTCACCCGCCGGTTTCGACTGGCAGGTGCCGGGGCTGCGCGAAGAACTCGTCACGGCGCTCATCAAAAGCCTGCCGAAAGCGATCCGCCGCAACGTGGTTCCCGCGGCCGACTGGGCCAAGCGCCTACTCGAGAACGCGCACGGGCTCGAGACCGACGAGCTCGAAGAGACGAGCATCGTGGGCTACCTCGCCGAGATGATCCAGCGCAAGACCCACACCCCGGTGGATGTCGACGACTTCGAGCTCGAGAGAGTGCCCGCGCACTTGCGCGTGACGTTCTCCGTCGTCGACGACCGTGGCAGGGTCGTCGCGAGCTCGAAAGACCTCGAATCGCTGCAGCACAAGCTCAAGTCGCGGGCTCGCGACTCGGTCGCTCGCGTCGTCGCGGCCACCCCGCACGCGCTCGAGCGCCGCGGTCTCACATCGTGGGACTTCGAGGAGCTGCCGAAGGTCGTCGACACCCGCCAGGGGGGAACGGTCGTGCGGGGCTACCCCGCGCTCAGCGACGACGGTGCGAGCGTGTCGATCAGGATCATGAGCACACCGGCCGACCAGAGTGCGGCGATGGTGGGCGGCATCCGTCGGCTGCTGCTCCTCGCGATCCCGTCACCCCTCTCGTGGGTGCGCGACCACCTGAGCCAGAACGAGAAGCTCTTGCTCGCGACGAGCCCGTATCAGAACGTCAACGCGCTCTTCGACGACTGCTTGCTCGCGGTGGTCGACGCCGCGCTCCGGGAGCGCACCCCCGACGGACTGTTCTGGACCCGCGGAGAGTTCGACGCGGCGCGCACCGCCATCTCGGCCGGGCTCATCGACGCCCTCTACGAGACGGTGACGGTCGTGACGTCGGTGCTCGCGGCAGCGCGAGACGTCGAGCGCTCGATCAAGGCGACGACGAGCATGGCGCTGCTGCCCGTGCTCGCCGACGTTCGCACCCAGGTGGCCGGGTTGCTGTTCCCCGGTTTCGTGTCGGCGACGGGCGTCGAGCAGTTGCGCCACCTCCCCCGATATCTGCGCGCCATCGTCGCGCGGTTCGAGAGGCTGCCGACCGCGGTCGCGCAAGACCGCGTCGCACAGAACGAGGTGCACGCGGCGATCGGCCGGTTCGAGAACGCGGGAGGGCGCATCCCGCTGCCCGCCGACGCCGAGGCACGACTCACGCGCGTGCGGTGGCTGCTCGAAGAACTGCGGGTGAGCCTCTTCGCGCAGCAGCTGCGCACCGCGGAGCCCGTGTCGATGCAGCGCATCGTCAAGGCGCTCGCGGAGCGCTGACGCTCGCCGCGTACACTCGCGGCATGAACAGCGCTGTCATCGTCGACGCCGTGCGCACCCCGTCGGGCCGGGGCAAACCCGGGGGCACCCTCGCCCACTGGCACCCCGTCGACCTCCTCGCGACCACCCTCCGCGCACTCATCGATCGCACCGGAATCGACCCGGCCCTCATCGACGACGTCATCGGCGGGTGCCTCGCCCAGATCGGGTCGCAATCCGTCAACGTCACGCGCAACGCCGTGCTCGCCGCGGGGTTTCCGGAGTCGGTGCCGGGAACGACGATCGACCGGCAGTGCGGGTCGAGCCAGCAAGCGGCGACCTTCGCGGCTCAGGGGGTGATGGCGGGGTCGTACGACGTCGTCATCGCGTGCGGTGTCGAGCTCATGAGCGCGCATCCGATCGGGTCGGCGACCCTCGGAGACGACCCCTACGGGTCGGCCGTCGCCGCGCGATACCCCGAAGGCCTCGTCGGCCAGGGCGTCTCGGCCGAACTCGTCGCCGCGCGATGGAACCTCTCGCGACGCGACCTCGACGAGTTCGCCGCGCGATCGCACCGGCTCGCGGCATCCGCCGACTTCTCTCGGGAGACGATCCCGATCGACGGGCTCACGACCGACGAGACAGTGCGCCCCGGCACGACCGTCGAGGCTCTCGCGAGTCTGTCGCCGGCCTTCGTCGACGACGCGCTCGGCCGCCGCTTCCCCGAGATCGACTGGCGCATCACGGCGGGCAACTCCTCGCCGCTCACCGATGGGGCGTCTGCCGTGCTCATCATGAGCGAAGAACGCGCGGCGCTCCTCGGCCTCACCCCCCGAGCCCGGTTCCGCGGGTTCGCCGTCACGGGTTCCGACCCCGTCGAGATGCTCACGGGCATCATGCCGGCCACACGGCGCGTGCTCTCTCGCACGGGCCTCGGGCTCGACGACATCGACGTCGCCGAGGTCAACGAGGCGTTCGCGAGCGTGCCGCTCGCGTGGCAGCGCGAGTTCGACGCCGACCCCGAGCGCATCAACCCGAAGGGCGGCGCGATCGCCCTCGGGCACGCCCTCGGCTCCTCGGGCACGCGACTGCTCACGACACTGCTCGGCGCCCTCGAGGAGCGAGACGGCACCTTCGGGCTGCAGACGATGTGCGAGGGCGGCGGCATGGCCAACGCGACCGTGATCGAGAGGCTCTGATGGATGTCGCGGGGTCGGTCGCGCTCGTCACCGGCGGCGCCTCGGGGCTCGGGTTCGCCACCGCGCTCGCGCTGCGCGACTCCGGCGCGCGCGTCGTCATCGCCGACCTGGCCTCGTCGAACGGTGCGGACCTCGCGCGCGAGCACGGTCTGACCTGGGCTCCCGCCGATGTCGCCGACGAAGCGGCGGTGCGCGACGCCGTCGCGATCGCCGCGGCGCTCGGCGACCTCCGGCTCGTGGTCAACTGCGCGGGTATCGCGTCGCCGGGGCGGGTGGTCGGGCGCGACGGCCCGCATTCGCTCGAGGCGTTCGAACGAGTCGTCCGCGTCAACCTCGTCGGCACATTCAATGTCATCCGCCTCGCCGGAGCGGCGATGATCGAGGTCGCGATCGCGGGTGAGGAGCGCGGTGTGATCGTGTCGACGGCGTCGGTCGCCGCCTTCGACGGGCAGATCGGTCAGGCGTCGTACTCCGCATCCAAGGCCGGTGTCGCGGCCATGACGCTGCCGATGGCCCGCGAGTTCGCGGCGCACCGCATCCGCGTCATGACGATCGCTCCCGGGCTCTTCGAGACACCCATGCTCGCGGCCCTGCCGCAGAACGTCCGTGACTCGCTCGCCGCCCAGGTGCCTCACCCCGCGAGGCTCGGTGACCCCGCCGAGTTCGCTGCCCTCGTGCTCCACATCGCCGCGAACCCCCTGCTCAACGGCGAGACGATCCGTCTCGACGGCGCGGTGCGGATGGGGCCGAGGTAGCGCATCGCACTGCCCCCTGGCCGCAGACTGCAGGAGATCGCGGCATCCGGGGCACAGAATCTCCTGCGAGGCGCGCGCGATGAACAGAATGTCCTGCAATCCGCAACCGCGAACCCGAAACCCAGACCCCGGGCTCCGAACCACAGACCCCGCGACCCTCAGCCCAGGCGCTTCTCGAAGCAGATCGAGTTGGTCACGGGCTTGTACGGATCGTAGGTGGGGATGAGCTCGTAGCCGATCTTGCCGTACATCGCGACGGCGTCGGGCTGCCGGTCGCCCGTCTGCAGGATGACCGTCTCGGCACCGAGCCTCAGCGCCTCGGCCTCGATCGCCGCCATGAGGGTGAGGCCGACGCCCCGACCGCGCGCGTGCGGGGCGACGACGACGCGTTTGATCTCGAATCGCCCGTCGAGCGTGCGGAGGGCCGCGTGCCCGATGGCCTCACCCGCGTCGTCGAGCGCGAGCACGACGGCGAGGATGTCTGCGGGGTCGACCGCGAAGGCCACCGCGGCTTTCACGGCGAAGTCGGGGTCGTCGTCGTGCCGCCCCGTGTAGCGCTCGGTCATCTCGCGGTCCATCGCCGCGCGCAGCTCGACACCCCGGGCGTCGGCCCAGTCGACGACGACGGTGCGGATCGCGCCGGCGCTGAAGGGGGTGCTGGAGGGGGTACTGAAGGTGTCGCTCGACGTCATTCCTCCGACGATACCGCCACGCGTTGTTCCGGCCCCGCCAACGCCGGAGGGCGCCGACCGTGCGGTCGACGCCCTCCGGGGTGGTGCGGTGGTGCTGTGGTGCTTCGGCTCAGCGCGCCCCGACGGTCGCCGACGCGTTCGACTCGTACGACGTGTTGGTCGACTCGAAGAAGTTGACGAGCTGGAGCGTGTCGTTCGCCGCAGCCATCCACTTCGCCGGGTTCGTGACGTTGTACTCGGCGTCGAAGCCGAGCTCCTCGAGACGACGGTCGGCGAGGTACTTCACGTACTGGTTGATGTAGTTCGAGTTGAGGCCGAGGATGCCGCCGGGGAGGAGGTCGCGGTTGTACTCCTCCTCCATGGCGACGGCGTCGAGGATCATCTGCTTGATCTCGGCGGCGAACTCCTCGGTCTGCAGGTCGGGGTTCTCTTCGAGCACCGTGAGGATGAGGTTGATGCCGAACTTGAGGTGCAGGCTCTCATCGCGCACGACCCAGTCCATGAGCGAACCGAAGTTGCGCAGAAGGTTGCGCTGGCGGAAGCTCAGCGCGACCATGAAGCCCGAGTAGAACCAGATGCCCTCGAGCACGACGTTGTACGCCACGAGGTTGCGCACGAAGTCTTTCTTGCCCTCGGTCGTCGAGATGTCGAGCGTCTGCTCGGTCATCCGCTTGATGTACTTCATCTCGAACTCTTCTTTGCGTGCCATCGACGGGATGTCGACGTGCGAGTTGTACGCCGCCTCCCGGTCGATCGGGAAGGTCTCGAGAACGTACTCGAACGACATGCAGTGGTTCGCTTCCTCCCACATCTGCTTCGCGAGGTAGAGGCTGCACTCGGCCGCCGACACGTAGGGGTAGACGCCGAACGCGAGCGCCTTGTTCACGAGGAGCTCGTTCGGGTTGAAGTAGCTCATGAGGAACGTCACGGCGTGGCGCTCTTCGTCGGTCATCTTCTTGAAGTCGGCGATGTCTTCGCCGAGCTGGATCTCGTTGGGGAACCAGGTGTTGGCGACAGCCTGGTCGTAGAGGTCCATTGCCCACTGGTACTTGATCGGCTTGAGGAGGAGTCCGTCTTGCAAGCCGGTGCCGAGGATGCCCATTGTCTAGCTCTCTTTCGTGTGGTCGTGCGTCGTCGTGTTCGTTGTGGATGCCGCGGTGCCCGGAGGCGTCACTGGCAGCTGTCGCAGTGCAGGTCGTCCATCGGGTCGACCGGAACGTAGTAGTCGAAGCTCGTGTCGTTCTGCTGGGTGTCCATCAGTTGCTCGCCTTTCCGAAGCCGAAGCCCTTCTTGGGTGCCGAGGGAGCGGCGCTCTCGGCGGTCGCGGGAACAGCGGCGGACTCGGCCACCGCCGGTGCGACGGGTTCTGCCGCCGGGTGTGCCGAGACGGATGCCGGCGCCGTTCCTGCCGAGGCGCCGAAGCCCTTGCGGGCTCCCGAACCGATCTGCTCCGACTTGTTGACCTTGACCGTGGACTGCTCCGCGGTGTGGCGAGGCTTCATGTGCAGGTAGTACGTGGTCTTGACGCCACGCTCCCACGCCGACATGTAGATATCCATCATGTCGCCGATGTCGCGGGTCTCGAGGTACATGTTGCGGCTGATGGCCTGGTCGATCCACTTCTGAGCGCGAGCGGCGACCTCGAGGAAGGCGTACGGCGAGAGCTGGAAGCTCGTCTTGTATGTCGCCTTGATCTCGTCGGGGATCGCGTCGATGTTCTGGATGTCTCCCTGGCTGCGCAGGATCGTCTCACGCGTGGTGTCCCAGAGTCCGAGCTTCTGCAGGTCGGTCACGAGGTTGCGGTTGACCTCGAGGAACTTGCCGTTGGATGTCGCGCGGCTGAAGATCTGCGAGAACTGCGGGTCGAGACCGGGGGTCGTTCCCGCGACGAGTCCGATGGACGCCGTGGGCGCGATGGCCATGAGGGTCGCGTTGCGCATTCCGCCTTTGACCTTGGTGCGCAGGGCGTCCCAGTCGAGACGCGTGGTGCGGTTGACCTGGATCTCGCTTCCGCGGTCGGCTTCGGTGAGCGCGATGCTGTCGAGCGGCACGAGGCCCTGCGACCAGCGCGAGCCCTCGAAGTTGGGGTAGGCGCCGCGAACCTGGGCGAGATCGGCGCTCTCGTCGATCGCCGCGTAGGAGACGTGCTCCATGATCTCGTCGATGAGGGCGTAGGACTCTTCGCTCTCGTAGCTGATGCCGAGGCGCTCGATGATGTCGGTGAAGCCCATCACTCCGAGGCCGACCGCACGGTTCTGCTGGTTCGAGAAGTCGGCTTCCTGCACCGACGAGCGCGTGATGTCGATGAGGTTGTCGAGCTGACGCACCGCGAGGCGAGCGCTCTCGGCGATCTTCGCGAAGTCGACTCCGCCGGGGCGGCCGTCGACGTCGGGCAGGAGGTGACGCGAGAGGTTGATCGACGCGAGGTTGCACACCGACACGTTGTCTTCGTCTTGCGGGAGCGTGATCTCGGTGCAGAGGTTCGAGAGGTGGATCGTTCCCGAGTTGTTGTTAAGCGCACGGTTGTTGATCGTGTCTTTGAAGGTGAGCCACGGGTGCGACGTCGTCTGAAGCGAGATGAGGATCGACTTGAACTGCTCGCGCGCCTTGATGCGCTTGTGCATGCGCATCTGGCCGGCGTCGGCGAGGGCGACGTACTCGTTGTAGCGCTCCGAGAACGCCTTGCCGTAGAGCTCGTTGAGGTCGGAGACCTCGAGCGGGTCGAAGAGGTACCAGTCCTGGTCGTGCTGCACGCGCTTCATGAACTCGTCGCTGATCCACACGGCGGTGTTGGCCGTGCGGGTGCGGCGGTAGGGGTCGCCCGAGTTCTGGCGGAGGTCGAGGAACTCCGGGAAGTCGAGGTGCCAGTTCTCCATGTAGAAGCACAGGGCGCCGAACTTCTTGCCGCCCCGGCTCACCGCGCGCAGGATCGAGTCGATCGTGTGCATGAACGGGATCGGTCCCGTCGACGTGGTGTTGTTGGAGCGGATGGGCGAGCCCTGGGCGCGCAGCTTCGAGACCGAGAGGCCGATGCCGCCGGTTCCCTTGGTGAGCCACATGACGTCGCGCGTCGTCTTCGCGATGTGCTCCATGTCGTCTTGCATCTCCATGACGAAGCAGTTCGCGAGCTGCGGGTAGATCGTTCCGGCGTTCACGAGGGTCGAGCCTGCGGCGAGGTACTCGAGTTTCGCCATCTTCTCGTAGAACGCGATGGCCGTGCTCGTGGGGTCGGCCTCGTTGAGCGACAGGCCCATCGCGATGCGCATCCAGAAGTACTGCGGAACCTCGAGGGCGTCGCCGTTGCGGCCCTTGATGCCGTAGCGGTTGTTGAGGGTCACGACGCCGATGTATTTGAGGAGCTCGTCGTGGGCGGGCTCGAGCGCGGCGGCGAGGGTGTCGAGGTCGAACATGTCGACGAGGCGGGGGTCGAGGAGCTTCTCTTCGACGCCGCGCGTGATGTTGGCTCCGAAGTGAGCCGCGTGGAGCTGCTTGAGCTCCTCGGCGGTCGTGTAGTCGCCGAGCACGCGCTTGTAGATGGTCTTGAGCAGAAGCCGGGCGGCCACGGTGTCGAACGCCGGGTCGTCTTTGACGTTCTGCAGTGCCACCTGGATGACGGCTTCGTCGAGCTGCTGCGTCGTGATGCCGTCGAAGAGCGTGATCTCGAGTTCCGACGCGATCTGCGTGACCCACGCGATGTTGTCGTCGAGACCGGCACTCGCGTGCTCGATGGCGAGGTTGATCTTGTTGGCGTCGTATGGCTCCCGCTCGCCGTTGCGCTTAACTACCGTAATCTCCACGAAAATCTCCCTTGCGACCCCACGTTGTGTTGACCCCCGCGCCGCGCGTGATGTTCGCTCGCGGCGTGTGATCCGTCGGCTGGGTTAGATCACCAGCTCGGCGGTGTGATCACTATATAGCGGGCCTCCGACATCGGAAGAACCCTAGATGTAGTGGGCGTGTCATCCACAGATGTGCATAACTCGGCGGACTTCTCCACACCCTGTGGAACCGGATGACCCTGTTTTCGAGGCTGTTTCCCAGGGCTAGGCTGAGCCATTGTGAGTAGGTACGGCGATCTCTTGCGCGCCCCGGGGGTCGCGCGCATCATCAGCGCGCAATTGACCGCGCGTTTCCCCAACGGGATGCTCTCGCTCGCCTATCTGCTGCACATCGAGGGCATCACCGACTCCTACGGTTCCGCCGGACTCGTGCTCGCGGCGACGAGCGTCGGGCAGGCCGTCGCCGGTCCACTCACGAGCAGATGGATGGGCATCTGGGGGATGCGCAGAGTGCTCACCCTCACCCTCATCGTGTGCGCCCTCTCGATGGCGGGGATCGCGTTTCTCACCGTGCCCGTGTGGGCCTACATGCTCATCGGCCTCGTGGGAGGCCTCGCGACTCCCCCCGTGCAGCCCGCCGTGCGAACCATCTACCCGAAGATGGTCAACTCACGGCAGTTGACCCCGCTCTTCTCGCTCGACGCGTCGGCGCAGGAGATCATCTGGATCGCCGCGCCCGTCGTCACGACCTTCATCGCGACCCAGGTGTCGACGGTCGCGGCGATCGTCGTCGCCATGGTCTTCCTCGTGGGCGGCGGGGCGTGGTTCATCGCGTGCCCCGAGGTCGGGCGCGTGCGCATCCCCCGCAGCCGGCGCCGCATGGGCCTCGTGCTCGCCCGGCGCCCCGTCCTGCTCGCGACGATCACCGGATTCCTCCTCGTGGGGGCGTGCGCCGCTGTCGAAGCCGCCGTCGTCTCGAGTTTCGGTGAGGGCTCGGCGCAATCCGGGTTCGTGCTCGCCATCTGGGCCGTCGCCTCGCTCATCGGCGGACTGTCGTTCGGGCACATCCCGGTGGGTCCGTGGGCGCTCGCCCGCCGCATGTTCGTCGTGTTCGTGGGCATGGCGCTCGCGATCTTCGCGTTCGACTTCTGGTCGCTCTCGGCCGCCCTCGTGGTCGCGGGCATCACTCTCGCGCCCGCCCTCGCGGTGATGTTCGCGATCGTGTCGGCGAGCGTACGCTTCAGCGACACGGCCGAGGCCTACGGCTGGGTCGGCACGGGTCAACTCATCGGCGCCGCGCTCGGCTCCGCGGTCGCCGGGTTCCTCATCGACGCCCAGGGTTCCGTCGGGGGGTTCTGGGCGGCCGCCGCGTTCGCGGGCGTCGGGTTCATCGTGCCGACGGTCTTCCGGCGCTGGCATCCCGACTTGCGCGGGCGCGACGCGAGCCCGATTCCCGACACCGAGCCGATCGCCGTCCAGCCGAGCTGACACCGCAGGATGCGCGCCCCGCTTAGGCTGACGACATGAACTCCTCGAGCGCGAAGAATGCAGCGAAAGACGCTGGAGACAGCACCCAGGACGCCGCCCGCGATGTGAGTCGGAGCCGCGGTTTCCGGCTCGTCGCTCGCTCCGGTTATGCCGTCAACGGGATACTCCACGCCCTCATCGGGGGCATCGCGATCAGCATCGCGCTCGGCGAGGGCGGCAGCGCCGACCAGTCCGGCGCGCTCGCGGGGCTCGCAGCGACGCCCGGCGGGGTCTTCGTGCTGTGGTTCGCCGTCGTCGGGCTCGTCGGGCTCGGGGCGTGGCAGGTCGTGCAGGCGATCATCGTTCCGCCGCAAGACGAGAAACGCAAGTGGGCCGAGCGCGCGAAGGAGTTCGGCAAGGCCGTGGCCTATCTCGCGGTCGCGTCGACGGCCTTCACCTACGCGAGGGGCGGGTCGTCCGACTCGTCGAGCGACTCGACGAGCGTCACGGCGACGCTGCTCGAGTCTCCGGTGGGTGTGGCGCTCGTGGTCGCGCTCGGTCTCGCCGTGATCGCCATCGGGGGCTACTTCGTCTTCAAGGGCGCGACGAAGAAGTTCCACGAGGATGTCGCGATCCCGGGGGGCACCCTCGGGCGCGCCGTCGACGCCGCGGGTGTCGTCGGCTACATCGCCAAGGGGGTCGCCCTCGCGGTCGTCGGGATCCTCTTCATCGTCGCGGGTGTGACGCACGACGCGAGCGAAGCGACGGGCCTCGACGGCGCCCTCAAGTCGCTCACCGAGCTCCCCTTCGGCCAGGTCATCCTCTGGGTGGTCGGCGCCGGTCTCATCGCGTTCGGCGTGTACTGCTTCGCGCGCGCACGCTGGACCAAACTGTGAGACGCGACTCGTGACCGGTGCGTTCTCGCCGCTCCTCCCGCTCAGCGACGGCCACACCATTCCGCAGCTCGGCCTCGGGGTGTACAAGATCGACGACGCCGAGGCCGAGGCCGTCGTCGAGACCGCGATCTCGCTCGGCTACCGGCACATCGACACCGCGACCCTCTACGGCAACGAGCGCGGTGTCGGCGACGGCATGCGAGCGTCGGGGGTCGATCGCGACGACCTCTTCGTCACAACGAAGGTGTGGCAAGACGACCACGGTTTCGACGCGACACTGCGCGCCTTCGCCCGGTCTCTCGAGCGGCTCGCGCTCGACTACGTCGACCTCTACCTCATCCACTGGCCGGCCCCGCGGCAGGACCGCTACGTCGACACGTGGCGCGCGCTCGAACGGCTGAAGGCCGACGGCGTCGTGCGATCGATCGGCGTCTCCAACTTCCACCCTCATCACCTCGAGCGACTCCGGATCGAGACCGAGACCTCCCCCGTGATCAACCAGGTGGAACTGCACCCGTGGTTGCCCCAGCACGAGACGCGACGCTACGGCCGGGAGCACGGCATCCTCACCGAGGCGTGGTCGCCGCTCGCGCGGGGCCGCGTTCTCGACGATCCCGTGCTCGCCGGGCTCGGCGAGAAGCACGGGGTCTCGCCCGCTCGCGTCGTGCTGCGCTGGCACATCCAGCAGGGACTCGTCGTCATCCCCAAGTCGGTGTCGGCCGACCGCATCCGCGACAACGCCGACGTGTTCGGTTTCGAGCTCGACACCGACGACCTCGCCGCTATCGCGTCTCTCGAGAGCGGCGAGCGCACGGGACTCGACCCCGACGACAACGGCTGAGCGGCACCCCGGTTCACCAGCGGGGCGGGACGTCACGACACGTCACCAGCGAGGGTGCACGGCCTCACGGAAGTAGCGGTCGTAGATCTCCTTCACGGCGGCGGTGAACCCGTCGGAGAGAGGCGCGGCCTCACCCGCCGCGGCGTTCGATCGCGCTTGCTCGACCGAGCGCGCACCGGGGATGACCGAGCTCACGCCGTCGAGCTGGGCGACCCACGCGAGCGCCGCTTGCGACGTCGAGAGGCCCGTGCCCGCAGCGAGTCGCGCGAACTCCTGGGCGGCGGCGACGCCCCGATCGAAGTCGACCCCCGAGAACGTCTCGCCGACGTCGAACGCCGACCCGTCGCGGTTGTAGTTGCGGTGGTCGTTCTCGGCGAACGTGGTCTCGGTCGTGTATTTTCCGCTCAGGAGCCCCGAGGCGAGCGGCACCCGCGCGATGATCCCGACGCCGGCCGCTTTCGCCGCGGGGAGCACCTCGTCGAGAGGCTTGAGCCGGAAGGCGTTGAGGATGATCTGCACCGTCGCGGTTCCGGGGCGCGCGATCGCGGCGAGCGCTTCGTCCGCGGTCTCGACGCTCACGCCGTACGCCGCGATGGCGTCGTTCTGAACGAGGGTGTCGAGGGCGTCGTAGACGGCGTCGGTCGAGAAGACGGCGGTCGGCGGGCAGTGCAACTGCACGAGGTCGAGCGTGTCGACCCCGAGGTTGAGCCTCGAGCGGTCCGTCCACTCGCGGAACCTCGCGAGCGTGAAGTTGGCGGGGTCCTGCGCGTCGCGGCGCCCCATCTTGGTCGCGACCGTGATGCCGTGGCCGGGGTTGTCGGCGAGGTAGGAGCCGATGAACTTCTCGCTGCGCCCGTCTCCGTAGACATCCGCCGTGTCGAAGAGGGTCACTCCCGACGAGACCGCGGTGTCGAGGATGTCGCGGGCCGCCGTGTCGTCGACGTCGCCCCAGTCCGCTCCGAGCTGCCAGGTGCCGAGTCCGATGGCCGAGACGGTGCGGCCCGTGCGTCCGAGTGTTCGAGTATCCATGCTTCGAGCGTACCCGCGCGGTAACGCGCGAAAGGCGGGGAAGGTTGGGTGGTGGCGCGCCGAGGCCCGTCGTTAGCGTGACGACCATGGCGATGACGGGCACGGGAACATCAGGCACAGCGAGATCAGGCACAGCGACGACTCGAGCGCGAGCGGTCGCAGTCGTGGTCGGCATCGTGGTTCTGCTCGCGGGGTGTTCGGCGCGCGACGCGTCCGACGAGCAGACGACGGGCGGGGCATTCAGCTCCGGGTCGAGTTCGGCGGAGGGCGAGGCGTTCGACCCGTCGTTCTCGAGCGACGTCGACGCCGAAGCCGAAGCCGCTGGCGAGGGAGTCGCCCGCGAGACGGCCGCCGACGCGCGGAGCGTCATCACCACGGGGTCGCTCGCGCTGACCGTCGCCGATCCCCTCGACGCCGCCGACGAGGCCGTGCGCATCGTCGAGGCTGCGGACGGCCGCATCGACGAGCGCACCGACAACCCGGTCGAGGCGCGTGAGGATTCGAGCGCGACCCTGACCGTGCGCATCCCGTCCGACGACCTCACGACGACGATCGACCGGGTCGAGGCTCTCGGCGTCGTGCGGTGGTCGACGCACTCGAACACGGATGTCACGTCGACCGTGCGCGACCTCGACGCGCGCATCACGGCGCTCGCGAGGTCGACCGACCGCTTGCTCGACCTCATCGACACCGCGACGGACACCGACGATCTCCTCTCGATCGAGCAGGCTCTCTCGCAGAGGCAAGCCGACCTCGAGAGTCTCGAGTCCGAACGACGCTCGATCGGCGACAGCGTCGATCTCGCCACGGTGACGATCGATCTCGCGTCGGAGGAGACCGCACCCGCCGACTCGCCCGAGACGTTTCTCGGCGGCCTCGCCGTCGGCTGGGAGTCGATCATCACGGTCGCGAGCGGCGTCCTCGTGGCGCTCGGGGTTCTCCTCCCGTGGCTCGCGGTCGCCGCGATCGTCGCCGCGGTCGCCGTCGCGGCGGTGCGAGCGCGCGCCCGTCGGAGAGAATCGGCTCCGAGCGCAGACACGCGAAACGGCCCGACTCTCGATGCTTCGGGAGCATCGTCGGTGAGAATGGACGAATGACGTCGAAGAACTGGGCCGGAAATCTCACCTACCGCGCGACATCCCTCGTCGAGCCGACCTCGCTCGACGAGTTGCGCGACGTGATCGGCGCTCAGCGCTCGGTCACGGCGCTCGGCAGCAGGCACTCGTTCAACGACATCGCCGACACCGAGCACACCCAGGTCTCGGTGCGACGGATGCCCGCGGAGATGACGATCGACGCGAGCGCGCGCACCGTCACGGTCAACGCCGGTGCGCGCTACGGCGAGTTCGTCGAATCCCTCGACGCCGCGGGGTGGGCACTCCACAACCTCGCGTCGCTCCCCCACATCTCCGTCGCGGGCGCCATCGCCACCGGCACCCACGGCTCGGGTGACGGCAACGGGAGCCTTGCGAGCGCTGTCGCCGCGATGGACTTCGTGCTCGCCGACGGTTCGCTGCTCTCGGTGCGGCGGGGGGAGACCGACTTCAAGGCGATGGTCGTCGCGCTCGGCGCGCTCGGCGTCGCCCACCGCGTGACCCTCGACATCTCGCCGGCGTTCGAGATCCGCCAGTCGATCTGGGAGCGCCTCTCGTGGTCGTCGCTCGCCGACGACTTCGAAGCCATCACGTCGAGCGCCTACAGCGTGAGCCTCTTCACCGATTGGGGCGACGACGGCATCACGCAAGCGTGGCTCAAGTCGACGGCCGACGACCCCCGCGCCCTCGAGCGCGACGAGTTCTTCGGGGCGACCCCCGCATCCACACCCCTCCACCCGCTCCCCGACGTCGACCCGCAGTTCACGACCGACCAGCTCGGTGTCGCGGGTCGGTGGTGGAACCGCCTGCCGCACTTCAAGCTCGAGTTCACGCCGAGCAACGGGGAGGAGATGCAATCGGAGTACCTCGTGCCCCGCAGCCACGCCCTCGCCGCGATCGACGCCGTGCGACAGCTCGCGCCGCGCATCCGTCCCCACCTCTTCGTGTCGGAGATCCGCACGATCGCGCGCGACGACCTGTGGTTGAGCCCGAGCCACGGCGTCGACTGCGTCGCTCTGCACTTCACGTGGCAACCGCACATCGCCGAGGTCGACGCCCTCCTCCCCCACCTGGATGCCGCGCTCGCTCCGTTCGAGGCCCGACCGCACTGGGGAAAACTGTTCGCGACCGACCGTGACCGGTTGTCCGAGGTGTATCCGCGATTGCGCGCCTTCGACGCTCTCGCGTCGACCCTCGACCCCGAGGGGAAGTTCCGCAACGACTTCCTCGACCGCTGGATCTTCTCCCGCTGATCTCGGCGTGCCGTCCTACCGCATCACCGTTCCTCTCGGTCGGCTCGCGCCGGGAGTCGACCCTGCCGTCGTTCTGCCCGCCGTGGCCGATCGGGTCTCGCAGACGGCGACCGTCGAAGCGACCGATGTGAGCGTCGTGAGGTCGACGGCGCGCATCACCGTGCGCTTCGGAGCCGAAGACGACGCCACGGCGGAGACGATCGCGCGATCGGCTCTCGCGCGATCGCTCGAGCTCGCCGCCGTCGCGGGATCGGCGACCCTGACGAGGCGGGTCCGGTCGGTCTGGGAGCCCGTCTGCGCGCTCTAGCGGCACCAGAACACTCCTTTTCTCCACCGCGCGCGTATACCCCCGAGTGGGGGTGACCGATAGGGGCTTGAGTGCCGAAGTCGGGGCGCGGAGGCTGACTCCTGACACGCGGAGAGCCGAGGACCGATCGGTTCTCACACACCGCATGGAAGGAATTCACATGACGAACACCTATCCCCCGACCGCGAGCGCACCGACCTCGGACGCACCGAGCTCGAACGCACCGACCTCGAACGGCACCGTCGACTCGGCGAAGGAGCAGGCTGCGAACGTCGGCGGCTCGGCCGCGGACGCCGCGGGTCGCGTCGCCGGCGTCGCGAAAGACGAGGCGTCGAACGTCGCCCGCGAGGCGAAGAGCCAGATCTCGAACCTCGTGGGTGAAGCGCAGTCACAATTGCGAGACCAGGCGGGAACGCAGCAGACGCGCGTCGCCTCCGGGCTGCGCTCGATCGGCGACGAACTCACCGGAATGGCCGACTCCTCCGAGCAGAGCGGTGTCGCGACCGAGGTCGTGCGCCAGGTCGCCTCGCGCGCCGACGGCGTCGCGACGTGGCTCGACGACCGCGATCCCGGGTCGCTCCTCGACGAGGTCACGAGCTTCGCCCGTCGCCGCCCGGGCACGTTCATCGCCATCGCCGCCGTCGCCGGCATCCTCGCGGGGCGCCTGACGCGCTCCCTCAAGGCCGACGCGGCAGATTCGGCGAAGGCGGCCGAGACCGCGACTCCGACCGCACCCTCGACCTCGACAAGCACACCCGTCGCCGCCGAGCCGACGCCCAACCCGGCTTTCTCGCCCGCTGCGACGGGAATCTACGACGACACCGTGCGCGGGTCGGGCGACCCCCTCGCCGACGCCATCGGCGAGCCGCGCTCATGACCGACACTCCGACTCCCTCGGAAGAGAGGGCGGCGACGACCTCGCTCGGCGAGTTGCTCGGTGACGTCACGCGCGACCTCTCGACGCTCATGCGTCAGGAGATCGAGCTCGCCAAAGCGGAGCTCACCGAGACCGGTAAGCGCGCGGGTAAAGGCGCGGGCCTCCTCGGCGGCGCGGGATACGCGGGCATCATGGCCGTGTTCTTCCTCTCCGTCGCCCTGTGGTGGGCGCTCGGCTACTGGTTCGACAACCTCGCCTGGGCCGCCGTGGTCGTCGCGGTGCTGTGGGGGATCATCGCGCTCGTGATGTTCCTCGTCGGCAAGAAGGAGCTGAAGCGCGTTCCCGGCGCACCCCGCACGGTCGACTCCGTGAAGAAGATCCCCGAAGCAGTGAAGAGGAATGAGGAGAACCGATGAGCAACCCCGATCAGATCCGCGCAGACATCGAGGCGACGAGGAACGAACTCGGCAGCGATGTCGACGCCCTCGCCGACAAGGTCACGCCCTCGAAGGTCGTGCACCGCCAGACAGACAAGGTCAAGAGCGCGATCGGCGGCGTGAAGGATCGCGTCATGGGCGCGGCACACGACGCGCAGGACTCCGTGCACGGATCCGCGTCCTCCGCGGGGGGCAGCGTGAGCGGTGCCTCCCAGCAGGCCGTCGACAAGGCGAAGGGCAACCCGCTCGCCGTCGGAATCGTCGCGTTCGGCGTCGGGCTGCTCGTCGCGTCGCTCATCCCCGCGAGCGCCAGGGAGAAGCACGCGGCGTCGTCGATCAAGGACGCCGCCGAGCCTCTCGTGACCGAGGTCAGCGACGCCGCCAAGGGTGTCGCCGAGAACCTTCGCGAACCGGCCCAGCACGCCGCCGAGCAGGTCAAGGATGCCGCGACAGACGCCGCCGAGCACGTCACGTCGGAGGGCCGCTCGGCCACCGGTGACGTCAAGAGCGACGTCGATGCGGCGAAGGACACCGTGCAGAGCTCTTAGTCGAGCTCGTCACGACGAGTACCATCGAGCACCAGACCGCTCCGGCGGCGCCGGGGCCGCACACGACCTGTTCGTGTGCGGCCTTCGGTGCGTCCCACCCCTCTCGAGAAAGACCGCACCATGGCCGACAAAGGCACCAGCCACGATCTCGCTGACGCACCGAACGTCGACGACCCCCGCAAACCCGACTCCCCTCGCGACGTGTCGAAGCCGTCGTGGAAGTACGTCTTGCGCAAGACCCTCCGCGAGTTCACCTCGGACCAGTGCACCGACATCGCCGCCGCGCTCACCTATTACGCTGTGCTCGCGATCTTCCCCGCACTCATCGCCCTCGTCTCACTCCTCGGCGTCTTCGGCCAGACCGCCGACGCGCTCCTCGAGATCCTCGAGGATTTCGCCCCGCAGTCCGCCGTCGAGGTTCTCCGCGGCCCCATCGAGCAGTTCAGCTCCTCGCCCGCGGCGGGCGTCGCGCTCGTCGTCGGAATCGCGCTCGCCATCTGGTCGGCGTCGGGTTACGTCGGCGCATTCAGCCGGGCGATGAACCGCATCTACGAGATCGACGAGGGGCGCACGTTCTTCGCCCTCAAGCCCGTGCAGTTGCTCGTGACCCTCGTCGGCATCGTGATGATCCTGCTCATGACGATCATGCTCGCGATCTCCGGGCCGGTGACGGATGCGATCGGCAGCACCCTCGGGCTCGGTGAGACCGTGCGCACCGTGTGGGACATCGCGAAATGGCCGGTGATCGCCCTCATCCTCGTGCTCATGATCGCGATCCTCTACTACGCGACCCCCAACGTGAAGCAGCCCAAGTTCCGCTGGTTGAGCACGGGGGCGCTCATCGCGCTCGTCGTGCTCGTGATCGCCTCGGTCGGGTTCGCGTTCTACGTCGCGACGTTCGCCAACTACGACAGCAACTACGGGTCGCTCGGTGGTGTCGTCGTCTTCCTCCTGTGGTTGTGGATCGCCAACATCGCCCTCCTCTTCGGCGCCGAGTTCGACGCCGAACTCGAGCGGGGGCGCCAGCTCCAGGGCGGCATCGCGGCGGAGGAGAACATCCAGTTGCCGCCTCGCGGCACGAAGAAGAGCGAGAAGGCCGCCGCGCTCGAGCGCAAAGACGTCGAGCTGGGTCGAGACATCCGGCGCAAGAGTGCCGCGGAGCAGTCGCTGCGCGAGACGGGGGCCGCGCGCGCGGCCGACGACGAACGCAAGCACTCGTGAGCGACACCGGCACGGCTGCTCCGGGCGCGTCAGCGGATGCGCCCACCGAGGGCGGCTCGACGCCGCTCCGCCGCGCCGTCACCGGTCCCCTCCTCTTCGTCTTCATCCTCGGCGACGTGCTCGGCGCAGGGATCTACGCGCTCATGGGCGTGCTGTCGGATCGCGTCGGGGGCGCCCTCTGGGTGCCGCTCGTCGTCGCCCTCGGCCTCTCCCTCCTCACCGCGGGGTCGTACGCCGAACTCGTGACGAAGTATCCGAAGGCCGGGGGCGCCGCGGTGTTCGCCGAGCGCGCGTTCAAGACGCCCGTCGTGGCGTTCGTCGTCGGGTTCAGCATGCTCGCCGCGGGCGTCGTGAGTTCGGCAGGCCTCGCCCTCGCATTCGCGGGGGACTATCTCGCGACCTTCATCGACGTTCCCCCGACGGCCGCAGCGATCGTGTTCCTCGGCCTCGTCGCCGCTCTCAACGCACGCGGTATCCGCGAGTCCCTCATGAGCAACGTCGTCATGACGGTCATCGAGGTGAGCGGCCTCGTGATCGTCGTCGTCGTGGTCGCGATGCTCGTGGGCGGTGGGGGCGGCGACGTCTCGCGGGTCACCGAGTTTCCGAGCGACACGGCTCCCGCGGTCGCGACTCTCAGCGCCGCCGTCATCGCCTTCTACTCCTTCGTCGGATTCGAGACCTCGGCGAACCTCGCCGAGGAGGTGCGCGATCCGAGCCGCGTGTATCCGAAGGCGCTCTTCGGGTCGCTCGCCGTCGCGGGCGTCGTCTACGTGCTCGTGGCCATCGCGAGTTCGATCGCGCTGCCGCCCGACGAGCTCTCGGACTCGAGCGGACCGCTCCTCGCGGTCGTCGCGGCGAGCGGGGCCGGAATCCCCCCGTGGGTGTTCAGTCTCATCGCACTCGTCGCCGTCGCGAACGGCGCTCTCCTCACCATGATCATGGCGAGTCGCGTGACCTACGGCATGGCCAAGCAGGGGCTCCTTCCGTCGGCCCTCGGCCGCGTGCTGCCCCGCCGGCGCACACCGTGGGTCGCCATCGTCGCGACGACCGGCGTCGCGATGGCGCTCACCCTCGTCTCCGACCTCGAGACCCTCGCGTCGACCGTCGTGCTCCTGCTCCTCGTGGTCTTCATCAGCACCAACGTGGCCGTGCTCGTTCTCAAGCGCGACACGGTCGAGCACGCGCACTTCCGGGTGTGGCCCGTCATCCCCGTGCTCGGGGTGCTCTCGTGTATCGGACTCATGACCCAGCAGCCGGGCCAGGTGTGGCTCTTCGCGGGCATCTTCGTCGCGATCGGTGTGGCGTTGCACTTCGTCGCACGGCTCGCCCGCCGCACACCGGGAAGCAGCACCCGCGGCTGAGTGTGCCGCACGGTGACAAGACGAAAGCCCCGGCCATCCGGCCGGGGCTTTCTCGCGTGGACCCTAGGAGATTCGAACTCCTGACCTCCTCGATGCGAACGAGGCGCGCTACCAACTGCGCCAAGGGCCCGTGCGACTGTCCACGATATCAGGATTTCGGAGGCCCGATGTGCGCGGGCGCGACGTCAGAGCGCGACGGCTAGACAGCGCGGCGACGGCGGAGCGCCGCGTCGAGGTCGGGGGCCCGAGTGTCTCCCGCGTCGACGATGCCCATGCGCGCGAAGCGGCTGTCCGCCGCGCCGGGCTCGGTCTGACGGGCTGGCGCGGACTGCCGGATGGGCGTGACCTTCTCGGCCCGCTCGGCGGCGATGGCGGCTCGCTCCGCGCGGTCCGCCTCCTCGAGAACTCGGGTGCGCTCGGCGATGACGCTCGCCTCGGAGACGATCGCCTGCGGTGCGGGCTTCGACAGGTAGAGGGGCTTCGGCAGGGGCACGGGAGTCCACGCGGCGGGTTCGTGCGGCGCGACGACCTCGGGTGCGACGGTGCGGGCGGCAACCGCGGGCGCGCTCACCGACGAGACACGGGCTGCCGCGAGCATCCGCTTGCGCGACACCGTGGCCATGACGACGAGCAGGGAGACAGCCGCGACGGCCCCGAGAGACGCGAGCACGACCACTGCCGACGCGACCCCCGCGAGAAGCGGAGTGAACGTCGCGGCGATCGTCGCGAGGCACAGCGCGAGGAAACCGGTGGTCAGGGCACGCGATCGCCTCAAGCGCGCGGCAGCGCGAGAGTGGGCGAGGATCTCGGTCGCCGGAACGGGCGTGAGGCTCGCGAGGGTCCTGGTCGCGGCGCGACTCATCGCGGCCGCTCGGGCACGCTCGACGGCGCGCTGACGCTCGAACTCCTGGCGCAAGACCCGCTGCTGCGCGGCGATGCTCTTCGCGGTCGACTCGACGTGGATGGGCTCGGGAACCTCGGCCGTCTCGGCGAGGATGCGCAGCGTCTGCTGCAGCCGCACCGCGTTGCGTTCCGTCGCGACGTACTCGCGTCGGCGGAACCAGGTCGGCATGAGATAGACGAGCCAGAGAACAGCAGCGAGAGCGATGACCACGCTCGATCCGACACCCTCGATCCCCATGCGTTCACGGTAGACCCCGCGCCGGCGCTAGCTCGCGATTGTGCGGGGTGTGTTCGGCGCGACGATCGCGTGTCGTCTCGTGCCCTCGGGTCAGAAGGTGCTGCCGAGCCGCATGGGCGACGCGGCGGCCGCTCGATCGGCGGCGGGGATCTCGGCGTTGCTCGCGGGCACGCGTCCGTCGCGCCACCGTCGGAGAACGCCCGTCGGCAGCTCTTCGACCACGAGCGCGAAACAGAAGTGGTCGCGCCAGTCGCCGTTGATGTGGATGTAGCGGCGCCGGAGCCCCTCGTAGCGGAACCCGAGTTTCTGCACGACCCGCAGCGACGCCTCGTTCTCGGGACGGATGCAGATCTCCATGCGGTGCAGCCCCGCCTGGAAGAAGCAGTAGTCGGTCGCGAGCGCGACCGCGGTGGGGGTGAGCCCCTTGCCCGCGAACCTCTCCGACACCCAGTAGCCGATTGTCGCCGACCCGAGCGACCCGTAGGTGATCGACGACACGTTGAGCTGACCCGCGAGCTCGCCCTCGTATTCGATGATGAACGGCAGACCGAAACCGCCGCGCGCGTTGGCCTGGAGCCCGCGGATGCTCGCGCGCGTGTCGAAACTGAGCGGACCGTGGGGGTTGGTCGCCTCCCACTTGCGCAACCAGCCTCGGTTGTCGAGGAGTTCGCGCTCGAGAAGTCGAGCGTCGCGGAGGCGGATGGGACGGATGGTCACGGCGCCGTCGCGCAACGTGGGGATCGCCGCGGGCATGGGCTCAGTCTAGGTCGCCGGCACACCCCGCCGGCATCGATGCGCGACGGCGGGGCGTGCGACGACCGGCCCGGTCGGGATCAGTCGAGACCGGCCGCGAAGTCTTTGAGCCACGGGCGCAGTCCGGCGCCGAGGTCTTCGCGATCGACCGCGAGTTGCACGATCGCCTTGATGTAGTCGAGACGGTCACCCGTGTCGTAGCGACGACCGCGGAATACGACACCGTAGACGCCACCGGTCCACTCGGGGGCCGCCGCCATCTTCTCGAGAGCGTCGGTGAGCTGGATCTCCCCGCCCTTGCCCGGCTCGGTGTGCTCGAGCACGTCGAAGACCTCGGGGCGCAGGATGTAGCGACCGATGATCGCGTAGTTCGAGGGTGCCGTGCCCGGTGCGGGCTTCTCGACGAGTCCCGTGATGCGCACGACCTCGTCGTCGTCGGTCTTCTCGACCGTCGCGACGCCGTACATGTGCGCGAGTTCGGGGTCGACCTCGAGCAGGGCGACGACGCTCGCGTTGCGCTTGCCCGCCTCCGCGATCATGCGCGTGAGGAGCACGTCGCGGTCGTCGATGATGTCGTCACCGAGCAGCACGGCGAACGGCTCGCGCCCGACGTGCATCTTGGCGCGCAGCACCGCGTGCCCGAGTCCCTTCGGGTCACCCTGGCGCACGTAGTGCATGTCGGCCAGATCGGTGGAGTAGTTGACCTTCTGCAGACGATCGGTGTCGCCCTTCTTGAGGAGGGTCGCTTCGAGCTCTCCCACGCGGTCGAAGTGGTTCTCGAGGGCGTTCTTGTTGCGGCCCGTGATCATGAGGACGTCGCGGAGTCCGGCGCCGACCGCTTCTTCGACGACGTACTGGATGGCCGGCTTGTCGACGACCGGAAGCATCTCCTTCGGCATCGCTTTGGTGGCGGGCAAGAAACGCGTACCGAGGCCTGCGGCCGGGATAACAGCTTTGGAGATAGAGAAGACCATGACCACAGGCTAGCCTCTGCGAGGTTTCGAGCGGGTGAACTGGCCCCGTTTAGAATTGCCGCATGACGGCCGATGTGAGCCACCAGAAACGCGCCCTCCGTGCCGAGTTGCGTCAGCGGCGCCGGCAGCTCGGCGAACGCGACCTCGCCGCAGCGACGGACGCACTGCTCGATCACCTCACCCGTCTGACGACCGAGCTGGGCGCGACATCCGTGGCCGCCTACCTCCCGGCGTCGGATGAGCCGGACGTGCGGCCATACATCGACTGGGCTCTCGCGCGAGGCATCCGCGTGCTCCTCCCGATCTCCCGCGACGACGGCCTGCTCGACTGGGCGGTCGCGACGGGGGGCGCCGAAGAGATCGGCCTGTTCGGCATGCCCGAACCGGTGGGCGACGTGCTCGGACCCATCGCGATCAACGACGTCGACCTCATCGTCGTGCCCGCCGCGAGCGTCGACCGCAGCGGCATGCGCATGGGGTGGGGGCGAGGATATTTCGACCGCACCCTCGGATCGATGGAACGGTGCCCCCCGGTCTATGCTGTGATCTTCGACACCGAGCTCGTCGACTCCGTGCCGACCGAAGTGCACGACAAGCGAGTGGACGGCGTCGTCACCCCCAGCGCCGTCGTCACCTTCTGACCCGGCCGCGCCGTTCGCTCCTCCGGAGGACCCCGTGCCCACCTACTCCTATCGCTGCACCGAGTGCGACAACGCCTTCGACATCCACCAGGCGTTCACCGACGACTCGCTCACCGTGTGCCCCGTGTGCTCGGGCAAGCTGCGCAAAGTGTTCACCGCGATCGGCGTGAGCTTCACCGGATCGGGGTTCTACCGCAACGATTCGCGCGAGGCATCCGGTTCGGGCGGCGCGAAATCCGGAGCCTCGACGTCGTCGAGCGACTCGTCGAGCACGACAGAGAAATCCTCGACCCCCGCGAAGACCGAACCGAGCGCGGCGAAGTCGGACTCCGGCTCCGGCTCCGGCTCCGGCTCCAGCTCCAGCTCCAGCTCGAGCCCGGCCGCATCGAGCCCATCGTCGAGCAGCTCTCCGTCCAGTTCCGCTTCCTCTTAACCCGTTGACCCGGCCCTCGACCTCGACCACCAGGAGACCACCATGTTCACCGGCTTCAAAGAATTCATCCTGCGCGGCAACGTCATCGACCTCGCGGTCGCCGTCGTCATCGGGGCCGCCTTCACGTCGATCGTCAACGCCCTCGTCACGAGCATCTTCAACCCGGCGATCGGTGCGCTCTTCAACGCCGCGAGCCTCAACGAGGCACTCCCCGTCTACATCCCGACGACGAGCGGCGGCACCGCCACCCTCGCGTTCGGCGCGGTCATCGCCGCCGTCATCCAGTTTCTGCTCGTCGCGTTCGTCGTCTACTTCGTGCTCGTCGTGCCGATCAACCGGCTCAAGCGCGTGGCCTTCCTGAACCAGAAGAACGAGGAGGAGGCGTCGCCCGTCGACGTGCCCCCCACCGAGACCGAGCTGCTCATCGAGATCCGCGACCTCCTCGCGGGCCGCCCCTCCCCCGAGGGCAACCACACGCTCCCCGGCGCGATCGCCACGGACGGCACCTCGCCGCGGCACTGAGCCGCGCGCTCACCCCCAGTGCGGCGGCTTGTCGGCCTTCAGTCGCTCGTCGTTCTCGCGCCCGGTGTGGCGCTCGGGCTCGGGTTGCGGCGACGGATCCGACCCTGCGACCGGGTCGGTCGTGACCCGGCGGCCACGACGGCGGACGCCGGGCGGTGTTCCGGCGCCCGCATCCCCGGCGCTCGTCTCCCCGGCGCCAGTCTCCCCCTCGCCCGGGTGGCCGGTCACGAGGGGATGACGGCGATCGGCTCGGTGCGCGGGTGCGCCGGGGCGAGACCGAGCATCGTCGCGATGCGGTCGGCGACGGCATCCGGCTCGCTGAAGAGCTCGAACGAGTGCACGCGCAAGTAGTGCCACCCGAGGCGGCGCAGCATCTCGGGGCGCAGGCGCAGCGACTCGCGGAGGCTCGTCGGTTCACCGGCGACGCTCGAAAGCATCGTGTCGGTCTCGATCGTGAGGCACATGCCGCCGTTGGCGACCACGAGTCCGAGCTTTCCGCGGTGCCCGAGCGCCACACGCAGCCCGCGCGACCGCAACCGGCGCGCGAGGTCGACGAGCATGGGGTCGCCGTGATCCTCGGTCGCGTCGGCCGGCGGTGTGCGCGCGGCATCCGTGAGAATCTCCGAGAGCGCGACGGCGCCGTAGTTCATGCGCGACTCGTCGATGTCCGCCGCCTCGAAGCACGTGACGATGACCATCGATCGGCGCGCTCGCGTCATCGCGACGGCGAGCAAGCGCTCACCCCCGGGGGCTCCGAGCGCACCGAAGTCGCTCAGCACTCGACCGTGCGGGGTGCGCCCGTATCCGATGGAGAAGATCACGCGGTCGCGGCTCTCGGCGACGGCCTGGTCGAGAGTGAGAACCGTGAAGGGTTCGGGGCGGTCGCTCAGGATGAACTCGTTGAGTTCGGGCCGCGTCGCGACCGCAGTGAGCACCGCTTGCTGCACGCGCACGACGTGCTTGGCGCTCGCGGTGATGACCATGAGGGATTCGCGCGGCCTCGTCGCGGCGTGATCGAGCACGAGCTCGACGACCCTCGCGACCTCGGCGTCGACACTCTCGACGGCTCCCGAGACGGGGTCGGGCATGCCGTGGCCGCCGCGCACGTGGTCGAGACGCAGGCTCGGGTGACCGAGGAAGGTTCCGGCCCACGGGAGTGACTGGATCTTGCCCGCGTAGAAGCGACGGTTCACGAGCTCGGCGAGGTCTTCGCCGCCGGCACGGTAGCTGCGGGTGAGCGCGAGGGTTGGCAGGAGGGTGCCGAGTCTCGCGAGAGCGGAGTCCGCGTGGATCTGCTCGAGTTCGGCGTCGATGAGCGGCCGGTCGCGCTTCTCGAAGTCGTCGGCGATCGCGATCGTGAAGTCGGCGGGGGTCTGCGTCACCGGGTCGCCGAACGCGACGGTCTGCTTGGCGCGACGGATGGCGCCGACGCTCTCGGCGAGCGTCATGGCGCCCGCGTCGACGAGAACGACGGCGTCGATCTGCATCGAATCGGTGATCGTGTCGATCTCGTAAGGCGAGGCGAGCCACACGGGCGCGACGGCGCGCGAGAGGTGCGGCGCGGCACGCTGCAGCTCGGCCGAGGTGATCGTCGCCCGACGCAGCGCGGTTTTGAGGGCGACGGCCTCGTCCGGCCAGTCGACGAGCCCGATGTTCCAGTTCTCGGCGAGCTGCCACCCGAGCAATTGCGCGCTCCCGGCGGCGTGCGCCTCGTCGACGAGGCGGAAGTCGGCCTCGAGCCGGTCGAGCACGGCGGTGTTGGCGTTGAGGAGGGCGCGATCGTCGTCGAGGAGCGCCTCGAGGGCGGACTGCCACCATCCGAGTTCGAGTTCCGACGCGACGAGCTCGGCCGGGACGTGCCTCGAGGCGAGGTCGGCGATGAGGCCGTCGAGCTCGAGGGTGCGGAGCATCTGACGGATCTCGGCGCGCTCCTGCAGGTTGTGCAGCACGTCGGACTCCTCGGCGAGGGCCGCGACCCTCTCGCCGAGCTCGGCGATCGGGAGGTTCACGAGCTGCTCACTGAACTCGACGGTGTTGAGCGGGCGGTCGAGGGTCGTGAGGTCCTGATCGACCCGCTGCCACGCGGCCTGCAGGTCGGCGATGCCGACGGGGATCTCGGGCGGCGCGCCCGCGGCGACGAAACGCTGCCAGAGGATGCGCTGCTGCTGGATGCGCGCGAGGCTGTCGTGCAGGTCGGAGACGTGCACCCCGGGGCGCACGTACTCGCGCGCGAGCCTCTTGAGTCGGCGACGGTTCGCCCCCGACATCTCCGGCGAGTCGCGGCGCGATGCGGTCGCCGCGACGAGTTCGCCGAGCGAGCGGTCGAAGACCACGGGGAGGAACTTGTCGAGGGTGTCGCGGATGTCGGTGAGTAGACGCAGATAGACGCCGAGCTGCGTGATGCTCTCGAACGGGCGCATGTGGGTCGCGCCGATGACCTCGCCCGCACGCACGAGGAGGTGCGGGAGGTCGGTCTCGTGGAGGCGCTTGGCGAGAGCGTGGGCATCCGTCGCCTCCTCGCTCGTCGCGAAGGTCGCGCCGTACCAGGGGGAGTCGCCCGGGCCGTACTTGAACTCTCCGAGGGTCGCCGCTTGCACCATGGCGTCGGCGGCCTGCTCGCGCGAGTCGGCGAGGGCAGCGAGCGACGAGCGCGTCAACCGCACGGTCGTCGACGGCGGGGTCGGCAGGAGGGCGAGCCGCGAGAGCTCGGTGAGGCAGTCGAGCACCGAGATGCCGAGGTCGCCGTCGACTCGCGCGATCGCCGTGCGGTAGTCGAGCAGCACGCGGCGCAAGCGCACGAGAGCCTCGTCGACCTCGCCGACGTGGGGCTGTTTGGCCTTCTCGTTGCGGGCGATCGAGCGGATGAGGTCGCGGCGGAGCGTCGAGGGTGAGACCGCGAAGCCCGCGAGGCCGATGTCGCCGAGTCGTGTCGCGATGCCCGTGAGGGTCGCGCGGCGGGGGCTCACGACGAGCACCCTCTTGTTCTGCGCGACGAGGCAGCCGACCGCGTTGACGATGGTCTGCGTTCCGCCCGTTCCCGGCAGCGTCTTGACGACGACCGAGTTGCCCGCGGCGATCTGCGCGACGACGTTCTCCTGCTCGGCGTCGGCGTCGAGCAGGAGGGTGTCGGTCTCGGGCGAACGCGCGTCCTGATGCTGGGGTTCGACGGGCGCGAACCCCTCCTCCACCGCCCACTTGGCGTTCGCGTTGCCGGCGAGGGCGTCGAGGATGGGGTGATCGAGGTTGGCGGCATCGGCGGCGAGCCGCGTGCCGACATCCGCGAACGACGAGACGACGAGTCGCGGCTGCACGTTGAACCAGTCGAGGTGCGACGTGAGCCCGCGGAGGCGATCGATCACGGGGTTGGGCTTGAACGAGCCGTCGGATTCGGCGAGCGCCGCGAACGACGCGCTGTCGAGCTCGATCGAGAACTGCTCGCGCAAGGCGCGCGCGAGCTCGGGGTTGAGGTAGGCGGCCCCGCGCAGACGGATCTCGAAGTCGCGGCCGTAGCGACGGATCGCGAGAGGGCGGAGCAGGATGGGAGCGCAGAAGTCCTCGTCGCCGAACTGCCATTCGGCGAGACCGATTCCGAGGTGCACCGAGTCGATGCCGCGCGCGGTGGCGAGCTCGACACCCTTCGACGCGATCTCCCCCGCGGCCGTCTTCGCGGCGCGCAGAGCGAGGTCGTCGCGGATGAGGCTCGAGAGCAGCGTCGTCTTGCCCGTGATGAAGCGGGCGAGGCCACCGGGGTGCGTCGTGCTCAACTCGATGCGCGTGCGCGGCGCGTCGACGAAGTGCAGGAGGGGGGAACGCCCGCCGAGAGTGGCGAGCTCGGCCCGCCACCCCTGCCAGGTCGGTTCGGCGACATTGCCGAGCCGGTAGCTCGGGTCACCGAGGCTGAGCGCGTGCGGAGCCGTCACTTGATGCTCCGCTCGCGCGGGGGTCTCTTCGGAAGTCGACGGGAAATCCACCGTCTCTTCTCGTCTGTCTGCACGCCACACACCGTCACCTTAAGCGGATATGCGCGCGTATCCGGGGACCAGGCGTGGAGTTTCGCCCGAACGACGCTCGGTAATATCGCGACCATGTCACTCGCGTCCTCTCTCGTCGTCGTGGCCGTGACGGTCGGAATCGTCGTCGCCGGAGCGCTCATCCTCGGTTTCGTGTTGCTCGTGCGCCGCGGACGGGGCGACACGGCAGCGCGTGGCGTGACTGTCGATGATCGCGACACCCGCGCACGCGTCGCGCTCGTGCGCCTCGACGACGAGGTGCAGGAGGCGGCAGACGAGCTCGCGTTCGCCGTCGCGCAGTTCGGCGAGGAACGGTCGCGCGCCCTCTCCGACGCTCTCACCGCCGCCCGACTGTCGCTCGTGGAGTCGTTCGCGCTGCAGCAGAAGCTCGACGATGCGACCCCAGACACGGCGACGCAGCAGCGCGAGTGGCGCGCTCGCATCCTCTCCCGGTGCGAGACGGCGAGCTCCACTCTCGCCCGCGAGCGGCGGCAACTGGACGACGCGCGTCGTCTCGAGCGCCGAGCGCCCGACGAGATCGACCGACTCACGGCCGAACTCGAGGCCATCGAAGGTCGGGTGGGCGAGGCCGACCGTGCCCTCGCCCGGCTCGTCGAGTCGTTCGCGCCCGCCGCCGTCGCCCCCGTCGTCACGAAGCCCCACGAGGCGCGCACTCGGCTCTCCGACGCCCGCGCGCGGCTCGAGGATGCCCGCGCGGGAGCCGACGTGGGCGGAGCGAGCTCGATCTCCGGCGCGGTCGCCGACGCGGAACGGATGCTGCGCGCCGCCGATCGGGCCGTGAGCGAGGTCCACGAACTCGACGCATCCCTCGCGCGGTCGACCGAGCACCTCGCGACGGTGCTCGCGGAGGCTCCCGCGATGATCACCTCGGCGTCGACCGTGCGCGACTCCCCACCCGACCCCGAGACGGGTGCGCGTGTCGGCGAGGCCGTCATCGCCCTCGAGAGCGTTCTCGCGCGCGACCCGCGATCCACTCGCCGTGACCCCGATGCGGCGACGGCCGACCTCGAGTCCGCGCTCGCGGCACTCGACGCCGCCGTCTCGCGTGCCCGCTCGGAACAGCAGCGGCTCGACCACGCACGCGCGGCTCTCGCGGGGGCGCTGCTCACGGCGCGGAGTCAGATCGCCACGACGGCGGCGTACATCGGCCATCGCCGCGGCACGGTCGGCGGCGAGGCGCGCACCCGTCTCGCCGAGGCCGAGCGCCTACTCTCGATCGCCGAAGCGGAAGCCGACCCCGTCGTCGCGCTCGACACCGCGAGGAGTTCGGCGACCTACTCCCGCGATGCCGACGCCCTCGCGCGCTACGACCTCGGCCGCTGAGGTCGCTGAGACGGGCGAGCGCGGCGACGGAGCGTCACGACGACCGGAATCTCCGCAACCGCAGACTGTTGGTGACGACGAACACCGACGAGAACGCCATCGCCGCTCCCGCGATGAGCGGGTTGAGCAGCCCGGACACGGCGAGCGGGATCGCCGCGACGTTGTAGGCGAAGGCCCAGAAGAGGTTGCTCTTGATGGTCGCGAGGGTTCGTCGCGCGAGCCGCACGGCATCGGAGACGACCACGAGATCGCCGCTCATCACGGTGACGTCGCTTGCGGCGATCGCCGCATCCGTTCCCGCGCCCATCGCGATGCCGAGGTCGGCGGCAGCGAGGGCCGCGGCGTCGTTGACACCGTCTCCGACCATCGCGACGACTCGACCGCTCGCCTGCAACTCGCGGATGACGTCGAGCTTGCCGCGAGGGGTGACACGCGAGCGGATGTCGTCGATGCCGACCGCGGAGCCGACGGCAGCCGCCGCCCCGGCGTTGTCTCCCGTGAGCAGCACGGGCGTGAGCCCGAGTGCGCGCAACCGCGTGACACCCTCGGCGCTCGACGGTTTGACCGTGTCGACGACCGTGACGACACCGCGGGTGACCCCGCCCCATGCGACGACCATCGCGGTCTCGCCGCGCGCCTCGGCGACGCGCAGGGCCTCGGCGAGGTCGTCGCCGAGGGCGCTCGCACCAGACTCCCGCACCCACTCGGCCCGACCGACGAGCACACTCTCCCCGTCGACGGTCGCACTCACCCCGTTGCCGTGCGACGCCGCGAAGCTCTCGGCCGGCGGCACGGCACTCCTCGCAGCGTCACCGCGCGCGCTCGCCGCCTCGACGATCGCGCGCGCGACCGGGTGCTCCGACCCGTGCTCGACGGCCGCGGCACGCGACAGAACGGTAGCCGCGCTCACGCCCGACGCGGCCGTGACGGTGCCGAGCGACATCCGCCCGGTCGTGACCGTTCCCGTCTTGTCGAGCACGACGGTGTCGACGCGCCTGGTCTGCTCGAGCACGTGCGGGCCCCGGATGAGGATGCCGAGTTGCGACCCCCGGCCGGTTCCGACGAGGAGGGCGGTCGGAGTCGCGAGACCGAGAGCGCACGGGCACGCGACGACGAGGGTCGCGACCGCGGCGGTCAGCGCGATCTCGATCGACCCGCCGACGAAGGTCCACACGAGGAAGGTCACGAGGGCGATCACGAGCACGACGGGCACGAAGACGCTCGAGACGCGGTCGGCGAGTCGCTGCACGTCGGCTTTGCCCGCTTGGGCGTCTTCGACGAGGCGGCCGAGTCGCGCGAGTTCGGTGTCGGCTCCGACACGGGTGACCTCGACGACGATCCGTCCGCCGACGTTGATCGTCGCACCGACGACGCGATCGGAGGGCGAGACATCCACCGGAACCGACTCGCCCGTGAGCAGGCTCGTGTCGACCGACGACGAGCCCTCGACGATGATCCCGTCGGTCGCGATCTTCTCCCCCGGGCGCACGACGAACAGGTCACCCACGGCGAGGCTCGCCACCGGGATGGCGCTCTCGACCCCGTCGCGGATGACGACGGCTTCTTTCGCCCCGAGCTCCAGCAGTGCGCGGAGCGCCGCGCTCGAATCGCGTTTGGCTCGAGCCTCGATGTAGCGCCCCGCGAGCAGGAAGAGCGTGACCGCCGTCGCGACCTCGAGGTAGATCTCGTGGGCTCCCCCGCCGGGCTCGGTGATGAAGTCGAACGACATCGTCATGCCGGGCATCCCCGCCATCCCGAAGAAGAGCGCGTAGAGCGACCACCCGAAGGCCGCGATGACGCCGATGCTCACGAGGGTGTCCATCGTGGTGCCGCCGTGCCGTGCCGCCGACCACGCCGCGCGGTGGAACGGCAGCGCCGACCACACGACGACGGGCGCCGCGAGCGTGAGCACGAGCCACTGCCAATTGACGAACTGCAGCGGAGGCACCATCGAGAGAACGACGACGGGAAGGGTGAGGATGGCGGTGACGATGAGGCGCTGCCGCAATCGCGCGGTCTCGGTCGTCGCGGTGGCAGCGCCTCCACCGGAGTTCGCTGACTCCGCCGACCCCGGCACCTCGGTCGGTCGCCGGAGCGTGCCGGTGTATCCCGCGGCGGCGACGGCCGCGAGCAGCTGATCGGTCGTGATCGAGTGGGGCGCGGTGATCGTCGCCTTCTCGGTCGCGTAGTTGACGCTCGCGTCGACGCCGTCGAGTCTGTTGAGCCCTCGCTCGACCCGGTTAGCACACGAGGCGCACGTCATGCCCCCGATGTCGAGTTCGACCCCGGCCGTCGCGCCCACCCCCGTCGTCGTCGTCGTCATCGGCTCACGAGCGCGGGGCGTCGAGGGTGTAGCCCGCTTCGTCGATCGCCGCGCGCACCTGGTCGATGTCGAGGGGCTCGGCGCTCTGCACCGTCACTGTGGAGGGGGCACCGACCACGAGATCGACCGTGATGTCGGTCACGCCGTCGAGGGCGCCGACCTCCTCGGTCACGCTCGAGACGCAGTGGGCGCAGGTCATTCCGCTGACGGAATAGTCGGTCGTGGTCATGCGGGGAGTCCTTTCACGGAGTGAGTGGAGTGAGTGGAGTGAGCACCGGTGCCGGTCACGAGCGCACGAGTCGCGCGATCGCCGCGGAAGCCTCGCGGATCTTCTCGTCCGCGACCTCGCCGCCCTCGCGGCTCGCCTCGGCGACGCAGTGGGTCAGGTGGTCGTTGAGCAGGGCGAGGGCGACGTTCTCGAGTGCTTTCGTCGCGGCGGACACTTGCGTGAGCACGTCGATGCAATAGGTGTCGTCCTCGATCATCCGATGGATGCCGCGCACTTGCCCCTCTGCTCGCCGCAACCGCTTGAGCAGATCCTCTTTGTCGTCGACGTATCCGACCATGCTTCCTCCAATACCCCTCACGGGTATCAGCAAGCATACCCCCTTGGGGTACCGAGGTGGTCGATGCGTCGGCGACGCCCTACTTCTCGACCTGCACGATCTCTCCCGACGCGATCTTGGCCCGGTAGCCGAAGATCTCCTTGCGGATGACGCGGGCCAAGAAGTAGAGCCCGAGGATGTTGGGAAGAGACATCGCGAAGATCATCGAGTCGGAGAAGTCGATCACCGGCTGCAGGGAGAGCGAAGCCCCCACCACGGTGAAGACGCAGAACACGATCTTGAACACGAGCTCGGCTCGAGCACTGTCGTTGAAGAGGTATCCCGTGGCCTTCATGCCGTAGTACGACCACGAGATCATCGTCGAGAAGGCGAAGAGGATGACCGCGACTGCGAGCAGGGTGGGGAACCACGGCGCGACAGTGGCGAACGCCGCCGACGTGGTCTCCACTCCCGGCTCGCTCGAGGTGTCGGCCCACGTTCCCGTGATCACGATCGCGAGAGCGGTCATCGTGCAGATCACGACGGTGTCGATGAACGGCTCGAGCAGGGCGACGAAACCCTCGGTCGCGGGCTCCTTGGTCTTGACCGCGGAGTGCGCGATCGCCGCGGAACCGACCCCGGCCTCATTCGAGAACGCGGCCCGACGGAACCCCTGGATGAGCACACCGACGATGCCGCCCGTGATCCCCTCCGGGTTGAAGGCGCCGACGAAGATCTCCCCGATCGCGCCGGGAACGGCTCCGAGGTTGAGGAAGATCACGGCGAGACATCCGGCGACGTAGATGATCGCCATGAACGGCACGATCTTCTCGGTCACCTTCGCGATCGACTTGATCCCCCCGATGATCACGGCACCGACGGCGACCGCGAAGACGAGGCCGATCACGAACCGCCAGTCGGCGAGGAAACCGTCTTCGCCACCCGTGACGTTGATGATCTGGCTCGTCGCCTGGTTGGCCTGGAACATGTTTCCACCGCCGATCGCGCCGCCCATGCAGCAGATCGCAAAGAACACGGCGAGCACCTTGCCGAGACGACGGTGGCCGATCTCGGCGAGACCGTCGCGCAAGTAGTACATCGGGCCGCCCGACACGGATCCGTCGGGGCGCTCGCGCCGGTACTTCACCCCGAGCATGCACTCGGCCATCTTCGTGCTCATGCCGAGGAAGCCCGCGAGGATCATCCAGAAGGTCGCGCCCGGACCACCGAGCGAGACGGCGACAGCGACACCCGCGATGTTGCCGAGACCCACGGTTCCCGAGACGGCGGTCGTGAGCGCCTGGAAATGCGACACCTCCCCCGCATCCTTCGGGTCGGAGTACTTGCCTCGCACGAGGTCGATCGCGTGCTTGAAACCGCGGATGTTCTGGAAACCGAGGTAGAGCGTGAAGAACGCCGCCGCGACGATGAGCCACACGACGATGATCGGCACCTCGACGAAGTTCTCACTCTCGGGGTCACCGAACGGGATCGAGTAGAAGATGATCCCGCTGATGAGGGTCGCGACGGGGCCGACGGCATCCGCGATCGCATCGTCGACGCTCGATGCACGCACCGCATCCGTGGCGCCCGCGGCCGTTGCTGCAAGGGCGGTGAGGGCGCTCACGGGATCACCGTCACAGGGGTCGCGGCGATCTGGATCAGTTTGGCCGGGGTACTCCCGAAGAGCACTTGCTTGAGCTTGGAGTCACCCGTGCGGCCCACGATGATGTGGGCGCCGTTGAGGCGGGCGGCCATCGACACGAGGACCTCGGCCGAACTCCCGTGCACGACCTCGGTCGCGGGGGTGACCTCGAACTCGCTCGCCGCCGCGAGAGCGGGCGAGATGATCTGCGATTGCGCCGCCTCGAGCTCCAGGGTTCTGCTCACCGAGCGATGCTCGTTCTCCGCGGGGGTCGTGAACGAGTACGGCGACCACGGGATGACGTGCACGAGGGTGAGCGTCGCATCCGACTCCGACGCGAGGCGAGCGGCGAACGCCACCGCCCGGCGACTGGATGAGCTTCGATCGACCCCGACGAGTAGTGACGACACTGTCTTTCCTCTCTTTTGGGCCCGCCCCTCCGGGGGAGCTCGACCCGCTGGCCTCGAGTGAATGCGTTCACCCTACGTCGCGACGGGGACCCAGACGAAGACGTAACCGGCAGTTAACGTGCGGTGGGCGAGCGGCAGGAGCACCCACCGAGCACGCACCGGGCAGGCAATAAGATCTCTCCCGTCGTCACGAGAGCATCGGTCGCGGTGCGGGAGCGGAATAGAGGTGGGCGTGGGGTCGAGCAGTCGCGTCGCGCGCACCGTGCGCGGTATCGCCGCCGCCGTCATCGCGACCCTCGTCGCCGGGGTGTTCCACGCGGCGGGTGGCGGCGCCTTCCCCCCGGCACCGATCCTCGCTCTCGCTCTCGCGTTCGCGGTGCTCCTGTGCATCGCCCTCGCCGGGCGTCGCGTCTCGAGCTGGCGACTCGTGCCCGCGGTCGTGGGGTCTCAAGCCCTCTTCCACCTCGTCTTCTCGATCGGCTCCCCCGCGTCGAGCGCCGGCCACACGGCGACCCCCGGCGACGCGGTCAGCCACGGTCACGCCGGGCACGCACTCGAGACCACCCTTCCGACGAGCGCCCTCGCCGATGCCGGCGCGTCGACGACGGCTCTCTCGCTCGATGCCGTGATGACCCTCGCCCACCTCGCGGCCGTCGTCGTCACGGTGCTCGCCGTGCGCTTCGGTGAGGCGGCATTCTGGTCGCTCGTCGACACGGCTCGCCTCGTGGTCGCGCCGCTCGTGCGCGTCGCGTCGGCGGCCATCGCCCTCGCGGTCGCGCCGGACATCCGCCCGCGGGGCACGCGGATCGACTCGCGCGGCTTCGTTCCCGTCGCCCGCGCCGACGACCTCTCGGCGCTCGGACTCCGTGGCCCGCCGTCGGTCGCCGTCTTCTAGAACTCCGGGCATCCGCCCTCGCGACGTCTCAGCTCGATCATCGATCGTGCGCGTCGCATCCCGACGACGGTCTCGTCGTCGACCATTTCTCGTGCCGCCTCGAGCGCGGCCGACAGCACGCAAGGAACACCATGAACACTCGCACCATCACCCGTTTGTCCGTCGCCGGCACCGCCGGTCTTCTCCTCGCCGTCGCGAGCCCCCTCGCGGCGAGCGCGCACGTGACCATCGACCCGGCGAGCGCCGAACCGGGGAGCTACACCGTCATCACCGTCAAGGTGCCGAACGAATCGGCTACCGCCGAAACCGAGAGCGTGGAGATCGCGCTGCCGACCGACACCCCGTTCTCGAGCGTGCGCTACGTGCCCGTCGCCGGGTGGACGACCGAACTCGTGCGCACGACCCTGCCCGAACCGGTCGAGGTCGAGGCGGGCGAGATCACCGAAGCCGTGACGTCGGTGGTCTTCACCGCCGAGCCGGGGTCGGAGATCGCCGACGGCGAGCTTCAGCAGTTCGAGCTCTCCCTCGGCCCGGTGCCCGACACGGGGTCGATCGTGCTGCCCGCGACGCAGACGTACACCGACGGCGACGTCGTGTCGTGGTCGGAGACCGAAGCCGACGCGCAGTACCCCGCGCCCGTGCTCTACATCACCGACGAGCCTGCCGGTGACGACCACGGCGCGCACTCCTCCGGCGACAGCGCGGACTCGAACACGGATGCGGCCGACTCGGCGAGCAGCGGGTCGACCGACGCAGGATCGACCGAGACATCCGCAGCGACCGACGTCGTCGCACGCGTGATCGGTGTCGTCGGTTTCGCCGTCGGCGCGATCGGAGTCGTGCTCGCCCTGCTCGCGCGTCGCAAGACCGCGAACTAGCGCGCGACCTCGCGGCCCGCACCGCTCCGGTGCGGGCCGCCCTCCCGCCGCAGGCCGCCGCCGCGGGCCGCGAGTAGGACCCCACCCGCGGCACGCCGCACCCACCGCGCCGAACCCCGCGCGCCGGCCGACGACTCCTACCCCGCGCACGAACCGCGCTAGTCACAGCCACACACGGCAGGATGAGCGCATGACCTCCCCCACCGTTCTCGTTGTCGGCGCCGGTATCTCGGGACTCGCGTGCGCTCGCGCCCTCCGCGACGCGGGGGCGACGGTGCGGGTCGTCGATCGGGGTCGCGCGCCGGGGGGCCGGATGTCGGGACGCCGGGTCGACGGTCGGGCGATCGATCTCGGCGCGTCCTACTTCACGGCCGAACCGGACAGCCGGTTCGAGGCGGTCGTGCACGACTGGCTCGCGCGCGGGCTCGCTCGCGAGTGGACCGATACGTTCCGCACGGCTGGCCCCGACGGCATCCGTGATTCGCGGTCGGGTCCGATGCGGTTCGCGTCACCCACAGGTCTGCGCGATCTCGTGATCGACCTCGCCGAGGGGCTCGACGTCGTGGCCGGGGAGACGGTCGAGGAGGTCACGCCGGCCACGGGTGACACCGCGTCGGTGTCGGTTTCCTTCACCGGCTCGACCGGCGCCGAGGGTTTCGACCACGTGGTGCTCGCGATGCCCGACCCTCAAGCGCGGCGGTTGCTCGCACCGGGGTCCCGCGCGCTCGACGTACTGCACGGCGCAGACGGGTGGCATCCGACGATCGCCGTCGCTCTGACCTTCGCCGAGCACGAGTGGGCGTCCGACCTCCACGGCGCTTTCGTCAACGACTCCCCCGAGCTCTCGTTCGTCGCCGACGACGGCGATCGCCGCGGTGACGGGGCGCCCGTGCTCGTCGCGCACTCGAGTGCCGAACTCGCCCACGCCCACCTCGACGACCCCGATGGGGCGATCGCCCCGATCACCGAGGCCGTCTCGCGGATGCTCGCCCTCACCGCCGCGCCCGTCGACGCGTTCGCGCACCGCTGGACTTTCGCGCGCCCGGCAGCACCCCACGACGACCCGTTTCTGCTCGACGACCGCGTCGGCGTGTGCGGCGACGCGTGGGGCGGCAAGGCGTCGGTCGCCGCGGCGTGGACCTCGGGCGACGCTCTCGGGCGCGCGATCGCTCGGGCGAGCGCGTTCCCGGGCTGACTCCGACCTGAGCGCCGCGAGCGCGATCATCGCGCGATGTCGAACACCGTCACGTTCGCGGCGTTCGCCCCGATCAGATCGGCGACGTCGAGGTGCACGGGATCGGGCAGGTAGGCGTCGCGGGCGTCGACGGTCGTGAAGCGCACGATGAACCCGTAGTCGTGAGCCCGTTCGAGGCCTTCCGTGCTCACGCTCGGACCCTCTGTCACCGAGTCGACCCCGGCGATCGTGGTCACGAAATCACGGACCTTCGCCCGCACCTCGTCTCGCGCTGCGATCGTCGCGGACTCGGCCCACTGGACGAGGACGATGTGGTCGATGGCGGTCACTGTCGGGGCTCCGATGCTGGAGCGCTCTCGGTGAGAGCGCGGATGAGGGATCGTGCGTCGTACGGTCCATGATGCCTCTCTCCGTTGATGAAGAAGGTCGGCACGGACGTGATGTCCATCGCCTCCGCATCGAGCACGTCATCGCGGACGCGCGCCGCGACCTCGGGCGAGTTGAGGTCGCGCTCGAACCTCTCGACATCGAGGCCGAGCTCCGCGGCCCGGCGCACGATGTCCGACGGCAACTGGTTCTCCTGGTCGGCGAAGAGGCTGCGCTCGTACTCGAAGAACCTGCCCTGGAGCGCCGCCGCCTCCGAGGCTTCGGCGGCGGCGACCGCGTTCGGTTGATAGCTCGCGAGCGACGCATGACGCCACACGTAGCGCACGCGGTCGCCGAGTTCCCGGCGCACCTCCTCGACCGCCCCGGTGGCCTTGAGGCAGAAGCCGCACGGGAAGTCGCCGTACTCGACGATCTCGAACGGCGCGTCGTCGGAGCCGAAGATGTGGTCACGCGACCGATCGACGGGCCGCACGAGCGTGTGCCCGACCGACTCGGCCGGCCGCGCGGCATCCGCGATCCTGAAGATCACGGCCGCGATCACGAAGGCGATGATCGACGCGGAGAGCACCCCCACGCGCGCTTCGTTGCGCACCGCGCCGGTGATGCCGACGAATTCGCCGATCACGAGCGCCGCGATGATGCCCCACGTGACGGGTGAGACGAGTGCCGCGGCGAGGATCCCGCCGCTCAACTGGACCCGGCCATACGGCACTCCTCGCGAGGGCGAAATGGCGGGGGTGCCCCCATCCTGCTCCTCGCGGGGGCGCAGTCACATCGTTTTCGTTCCGGTCTGAGCGAACATCGTCAGCGCCCGACGTAGGCCGCGAGGTGCTCCCCGGTGAGCGTCGACGAGGCCGCGACGAGGTCGGCGGGGGTGCCCTCGAACACGATCCGGCCGCCGTCGTGACCCGCCCCGGGTCCGAGGTCGATGATCCAGTCGGCGTGAGCCATGACCGCCTGGTGATGCTCGATGACGATGACCGACTTGCCGGAGTCGACGATGCGGTCGAGCAGACCGAGCAACTGCTCGACGTCGGCGAGGTGGAGGCCGGTCGTCGGCTCGTCGAGCACGAGAACGTCGCCCTTCTCCGCCATGTGGATCGCGAGCTTGAGTCGCTGCCGCTCGCCCCCCGACAGGGTCGTGAGCGGTTGCCCGAGGCTCAGGTAGCCGAGCCCGACATCGACGAGGCGGTCGAGAACCGCTTTCGCCGCGGGTGTGCGCGCCTCCCCCGTGCCGAAGAACTCGGCGGCGTCGGTGATCGGCATCGCGAGCACCTCGCTGATGTCGCGACCGCCGAGCAGGTGCTGCAGAACGGATGCCTGGAACCTCTTGCCCTCGCACACCTCGCACGTCGTGGCGACCGTCGCCATCATGCCGAGGTCGGTGTAGATCACCCCGTTGCCGTTGCACGTGGGGCACGCGCCCTCCGAGTTCGAGCTGAAGAGCGCCGGTTTCACCCCGTTGGCTTTCGCGAACGCCTTGCGGATCGGCTCGAGCACTCCCGTGTAGGTCGCGGGGTTGCTGCGCCGCGAGCCGCGGATGGCACCCTGATCGATCGAGACGACGCCGGGGCGTCGAGCGACCGAATCGTGGATGAGCGAGCTCTTGCCCGATCCGGCGACCCCCGTCACGACGACGAGCACGCCGAGAGGGATGTCGACGTCGACATCCCGCAGGTTGTGGGCCGTCGCCCCGCGGATCTGCAGCTCTCCCGTCGCGGGGCGGATCGTCTCTTTGAGGGCCGCGCGATCGTCGAGGTGCTGCCCCGTGAGGGTGTCGCTTGCCCGCAGACCCTCGACGGTGCCTTCGAAGCGGATCGTGCCCCCGTCGGTTCCCGCGCGCGGTCCGAGGTCGACGACGTGGTCGGCGATCGCGATCATCTCGGGTTTGTGCTCGACGACGAGCACGGTGTTGCCCTTGTCTCTGAGCCTCACGAGGAGCGAGTTCATCCGCTGGATGTCGTGGGGGTGGAGCCCGATCGTCGGCTCGTCGAAGACGTAGGTGACGTCGGTGAGCGACGACCCGAGGTGGCGGATCATCTTGGTGCGCTGGGCTTCGCCACCCGAGAGGCTCCCCGCAGAACGGTCGAGCGAGAGGTAGCCGAGGCCGATCTCGACGAAGGAGTCGAGTAAGTGCCGGAGTGCCGCGAGCAGGGGCGCCATGGTCGGCTCGTCGAGGGTCTGCACCCACGCCGCGAGGTCGCTGATCTGCATCGCGCACGCGTCGGCGATGGAGATGCCGCCGACCTTCGAGGAACGCGCCCCCTCGTTGAGTCGCGTGCCCCCGCAGTCGGGGCACGCCGTGAACGTGACGGCCCGGTCGACGAACTCGCGGATGTGAGGCTGCATCGCCTCCCGGTCTTTCGACAGGAACGATTTCTGGATCTTGGGGATGAGCCCCTCGTAGGTCATGTTCATCGACTGGAGCGACACCTTCGTCGGCTCTCTGTAGAGGAAGTCGGCGAGCTCGGTCTCGGTGTAGTCGCGGATGGGCTTCGCCGGGTCGAGGAAGCCCGACTCCGTGAAGATGCGCACCATCCAGCCCTCGGCGTTGTAACCGGGGATCGTGAGGGCGCCGTCGGCGAGCGACTTGGCGTCGTCGTAGAGCTGCGTGAGGTCGATGTCGCTGACCTTGCCCATGCCTTCGCAGCGCGGACACATGCCCCCGGTGATGGTGAATTCGCGTCGCTCCTTGACGGTTGCGCCGCCCTTCTCGAGCGTCACCGCGCCCGCGCCGGAGATCGACGCGACGTTGAACGAGAAAGCCTGGGGTGATCCGACGTGCGGGTCGCCGAGGCGACTGAAGACGATGCGCAGGAGCGCGTTGGCGTCGGTGGCCGTGCCGACGGTCGAGCGCGAGTTGGCCCCCATCCGCTCCTGGTCGACGATGATCGCTGTCGTGAGGCCCTCGAGCACGTCGACGTCTGGCCGGGCGAGCGACGGCATGAACCCCTGCAGGAACGCGCTGTAGGTCTCGTTGATCATGCGTTGCGACTCGGCCGCGATCGTGCCGAACACGAGCGAGCTCTTGCCCGAGCCCGAGACCCCGGTGAAGACCGTGAGACGGCGCTTCGGGATGTCGACGCTCACGTTCTTCAGATTGTTCTCGCGTGCACCCTGCACCCTGATGATGTCGTGGGTGTCGGCGACGTGCGGCGAAATCGAGCTCATCGGGTCTCCTCCGGTGCGGGCGGTGCTTGATTCAAGCAGGTGCACCCGACATCGGGAAAGGGCACGGCCAGCGGTGTCTAGGCTTGCGGCAATGGCTACAGTCATCCTCGTGCGGCACGGTCGCACCACAGCAAACGCGTCGGGACTTCTCGCGGGCCGCACCCCCGGTGTCCGACTCGACTCCGTCGGGCTCGAGCAGGCGGCGCGCACGGCCGAGCGGCTGAGCGCGGTTCCGCTCGCCGCCGTCGTGTCGAGCCCCCTCGAGCGGTGCCTCCAGACCGCGGGGATCATCCTCGATCGCCAACCCGGCACGACCGGCACGCCCGGCCCCCCGGCGGTGACGACCGACGACGCCATCACCGAGTGCGACTACGGCGAGTGGCAGGGACGCACCCTCGCCGAGCTCGCGAAGGAACCGCTGTGGTCGGTCGTGCAGAACCACCCGTCGGCGGCGGTGTTCCCGGGGGGCGAGTCGCTGCAGGCCATGCAAGCGCGATCGGTCGCCGCCATCCGTCGCACGGATGCCGTGATCGAAGCCGAGCACGGGCCCGGAGCCGTGTGGGTCGCGGTGAGTCACGGCGACATCATCAAATCGGTGCTCGCCGACGCTCTCGGCATGCACCTCGACCTGTTCCAGCGCATCGGCGTCAACCCGGCCTCGGTGTCGATCGTGCGCTACGGCACCGCGAGGCCCGAGGTCATCGCGACCAACACCGACTCGGGCGACCTCGCGTGGCTGCGGGCGGCGGCGCCGACTGTCGATGCCGCCGTCGGAGGCGGAGCGGGCCCTCAGCCATCTGCTGGCTGACGCTCCTAAGCTGACGTCATGGCCACACTCGTGCACGAATTAGTCTGGCCCGACCGCGTCGTGGTCGGCACCGTCGGGAGCCCGGGCTCGCGATCGTTCTACCTGCAAGCCCGTAGCGGACGCAGGCTCGTCTCGGTCGCTCTCGAGAAGGAGCAGTCGGCTCTGCTCGCCGAGAAGATCGACGAGATCCTCGACCACCTCATGACGACCGACGGCAACCCGTTCAGCGTGCCGTCGTCGACGCCGATCGAACTCGTCGACAACGAGCCGCTCGAGCAACCAGTCGAGCAGCAGTTCCGCACGGGGACCATGAGCCTCGGCTGGGACCCGTCGACCGTGCAGCTCGTGATCGAGATGTTCCCGATCGTGGAGGCCGATGCCGACGACCGCGACCCGTTCGACGACGCCGACGAGGAGCGCGACGACACCGTCGAGCCGTCGGAGATGGTCGTCGTCAAGATCCCCGTCGGCACGGCCAGGGCCTTCGCCAAGCGCACTCGCGAGGTCGTCGGGGCCGGCAGGCCGCTGTGCCCGTTCTGCGCGACGCCCATCGACCCCGAGGGTCACACGTGCGTTCTGCCTGACGGTTTCTGAGGGTGGCCGATGTCGGCGCCGACCTGCTGAGCGGCGACCTCGCGCTCAGCGGCCGCATCACGACAGCCTCGAACGCGACGTTCCTCGGAACCGTCGGCGACACCGTCGTGGTCTACAAGCCGATCGCGGGAGAGAAGCCGCTGTGGGACTTCCCCGACGGTGACCTCGCGCACCGGGAGGTCGCGGCCCACCTCGTCTCCGAGGCGTTCGGCTGGAACATCGTGCCGCGCACGTGGTTGCGCGACGGCCCCCTCGGCGAGGGGATGGTGCAGCTCTGGCAGGAGCTCGACCCCGAGCAGGATGCCGTCGACCTCGTGCCTTCCGGCGCGATGCCCGAGAGCGGCTGGCGTCACGTCTTCGACGGCACCGACGAAGACGACCGGGCCGTCGCGCTGATCCACGAGGACACCGCAGCCCTGCGACGGATGGCGGTGTTCGACATCGTCGTGAACAATGCCGATCGCAAGGGCGCGCACATCCTGCCGATGGCCGACGGTCACCGCTACGGCGTCGATCACGGCCTCACGCTGCACTCGGAGCACAAGCTGCGCACGGTGCTGTGGGGGTGGATCGGCGAGGAGCTCTCGACCGACGAGCGCGAGGGTGTCGAGCGCGTGCGCGAACAGCTCGACGCGGGCCTCGGCGAGAGACTCGGCAGCATGATCACCGACTACGAGGTCGAGGCCCTCAGACAACGCTGTGAGCGGTTGCTCACCCGCGGCGCGTTCCCGCCGCCGCGCGGCCAGATGCCCGCGGTGCCCTGGCCGCTGTTCTGACCCGAGCCTGCCTTCCGATCCTCAGAACAACCCCGCCGCGCCTCCCCAGTCGTCTGCGGAGGTGCCGCCGCCGCGGCGTGACCCGAGGTAGGCCCCCACGACCGCGGCCCCGAGATCATCCGTCTCCGGTGCCACGACCGACCCTCCCACGCGCCTCGCCATCGAGTCGATGAAGCGCGCGAGTCCGCGATCGTCGCCGAGCCTGAAGAAGGTCGTGTGCGCGCCGAGCCTCATCGAGTTGTCGAGCTCGCGCACCGCGACCGCGATCGTGAGCGGCGCGGGCGGGTAGTCGAAGAACACCTCTCCCCCCGGCTCGAGGTGCGACGTCGGTTCACCGTCGGTCACGATGAGCAACACGGGCTGCGCATTCGGATGCTTGCGGAAATGCCTGTTCGCGAGAAGCAGCGCGTGGTGCAGGTTGGTGCCCTTCTCCCACTGCGCGTCGAGGCCCACGAGCTCGTCGATCTGCATGACCGAGGCGGTGCGGCCGAACTGGATGAGCTGCAGATCGTCGCCGCGGAACCGGCTCGTGATGAGGGTGTGCAGGGCGAGTGCCGTGCGTTTCATGGGCACCCAGCGGCCGTCCATCGCCATCGAGAACGACGTGTCGACGAGCAGCGCGACGGCGGCCTGAGTGCGGGCCTCGGTCTCTTGGATCTCGATGTCGCCGACCTCGATGCGCACGCCGGAGCCGGTCGGACCACCCTCGCCCGCGGTGCGCGTCACCGCGTTGGTGATGGTGCGGGTGACATCCCACGGCTCGGTGTCACCGAACGCCCACTCGCGAGTGGCCCCCGAACGATCACCCGCCGCTCCCGCCTGCCGGAGGTCGCGCTGACCCTGCTTGCCCGAGAGCTTCTGCGCGACGTCGCGCAGGAGCGACTTGCCGAGCTGCCGCATCGCCTTCGGGGTCATCGTGAGCTGACCGTCGCTGCCGCGCTTGACCGTTCCGGAGTCGCGCAGTGCCTTCTCGAGCTGCTGGAGGGTGCGCGCATTCACGGCCGCGTCGGAGCCGAGCTGCTTGCTCAGGGTGTCGAGGTCGATGTCGTCGATGCTCGACCCGCTGTAGCTCTGTGCGAGCTGCTCGGCGAGCTCGTCGAGGTCGGCGATGTCCTGGAAGACCCCGGTGCCGTCGCCGAGCCCGAGACCCTGCTCGCCGTCCATGCGCTCGGAACCTCCCCAGTTCTCGCCGGGCCGCAACTGGCGGAGCGTGTCGTCGAGTTGCCCGAGAGACGACATCAAGTCGGGAGACCCGAAGGCCTGCTCGGCGAGAGCGTCGAGTTCGGCGCGCTGCTCGGGGGTCATCGAGTTGCGCATGCGCTGTGCTGCGGCGGCCCGCTGAGCGAGCGCATCGAGCAGCTCGTCGATCGACTCGGGACCCTCGGGAAAGAACTCGCCGTGCTTCTGCATGAAGTCGTCGAACTGCTCGGGAGTGTCGTCGCCGCGCTGGTGCGCGGCGAGCAGCTCGTTGAGGTCGTCGAGCATCGCCGTGATCGCCGCACGGTCGGCGTCGGTCGCGTTCTCGAGAGCGTTCTTCATTCCCGCGAAACGCTGCTCGAGCATCTCGCGCCCGAGGAGATCTTTGATCCTCTCGAAGTCCTCGCGCGCGGCGGGGCTCGTCCAGTCGTAGCCGCCGAGTTCGCTCACGGCGGCGGCCGGGGAAGCGGGGAGGTTGTCGAGCTGCATCTCGGCGAGCGCGCGGTCGCCGTCATCCATCGCCGTGTCGCGCGAGAGCTGCCCCCTCTCGGCGAGAACCGCACGATCGAGGAGCTGTTTGACCTCCTGGAGCGTGCCGTCGAGGTTGTGCTTGCGGGCGAGGTCGCGCCGCTTCTCGGCGACACGCTGCGCGAGGTCGTCGAGGCCCGTGAGGTCACGGCCCCCGCGGCGGAGGAACTCGCGCAGCGCCTGCTCGGGCGAATACCCCGCCATCACGTCGTCGCCGATGGCGCCGAGCGCCTCGGTCAGGTCGACGGGCGGAGCGAGAGGGTCGGGGCCGTCGACGTAGTGGCCGTAGCGGATGTCGCGCGTGAGCCGGCGATTCGCTCTAGCCATAGATCGTCTCGCCTCCCCCACTCTCCTTGCTCACGCGACGGCCGAGGTAGAGCCCCTCGAGAGCGAGCTCGATCGCGCCGGCACGTTCGCCGTCGTTCGCGGCGCCGAGTCGCTCGCAGATCTGGTCGTAGAGCTCCGACTCCCCGAGCGCGGGGAGCCCGGAGAGGAAGTCGCGGGCGGCGACCTGCTCCCCCGTCGTCACCATGACGCCGCCCTCGATCGCGTCGACGAGCACGCCGAAGTCGAGTCCGCGGAAGTGGGCGCGCACCGTCTCGGCGGTCGCGGTGCGCAGGAGATGGTCGAGGATCTCGTCTTCGCGCCCCTCCTCGCCCGACTCGAACTCGATCTTGCCCCCGAGCACGTCGACAGCGGTTTCGAGGTCGACGGGCCGCGCGACCGCGTCGTCTTCGCCCTGGCGCGTCGCCCGGTGGATCGCCGCTGCCGCGATCGTCTCGGCACCCGCGATGGAGAAGCGGGCGCTCACGCCGCTGCGCTGGTCGACCGATCCCGAGCCGCGCAGCGCCCGAGTGAATCGCGCGAGGATCTCGACGAGGTAGTCGGGCACCTCGGCCACGAGCTGGGCCTCCTGGCGGATGACGGCGACCTCGTCGTCGAGCTCGGTCGGGTAGTGGGTGCGGATCTCCGCCCCGAACCTGTCCTTGAGCGGAGTGATGATGCGGCCGCGGTTCGTGTAGTCCTCGGGGTTGGCGCTCGCGACGACGAGCACGTCGAGAGGCAACCTCAGCACGTACCCGCGGATCTGGATGTCGCGCTCCTCCATGACGTTGAGCATCGCCACCTGGATGCGCTCGGCGAGGTCGGGCAGCTCGTTGATCGCGACGATGCCGCGGTGGCTGCGGGGAATGAGGCCGAAGTGGATGGTCTCGGGGTCACCGAGACTCAGACCACCCGCGACCTTCATCGGGTCGACGTCGCCGATGAGGTCGGCGACGCTCGTGTCGGGTGTCGCGAGTTTCTCGACGTATCTCTCGCCTCGACTGCGCCACGAGACGGGGAGTTCGTCACCGAGCTCCTCCGCCCTCCGGATGCTCTCGACGGTGATGGGCTCGAACGGGTGCTCTCCGAGCTCCGACCCCTCGATGACGGGGGACCACTCGTCGAGGAGCCCCGCGAGGGTGCGGAGGATGCGTGTCTTGCCCTGGCCGCGCTCGCCGAGGAGAACGATGTCGTGGCCGGCGATGAGCGCGCGTTCGAGCTGCGGGATGACGGTCGACTCGAATCCGTGGAGCCCGGGCCAGGGATTCCGACCGTCGCGGAGGGCCGCGAGGAGGTTGCCGCGGATCTCTTCGCGGAGGGACGTGGCCACGTGGCCGGATGCGCGCAATTCGCCGAGTGTGGCGATGGTGGGGCGGGTCATGGCGTCAGGCTACGCCTGCTTTTCTGGAGCGGACCCTGAGCGTCGTGCGGCGGGGTGCACGCGCGGTTTCCCGCGCGGCGGTGCCGTCGATTCCCTCACCACGAGTTTCGTCGCGAGCTCGATGTGCATCGACTCGACCGGTTCGTCGCGCGTGAGTCTGAGCACTGTCCGCAGGGCCGTTGCACCGATCTCGAAGAGGGGTTGGGCGACCGAGGTGAGGCGCGGAACGGTCTGATCGACGAGCGGTGTGCCATCGAAGCCCACGACGCTCAGGTCGTCGGGCACCCTGATCCCCCGACGGTGCGCCTCGGTCATGACGCCGATCGCGATCGAGTCGCTCGCCGCGAAGATCGCGGTCGGCAGGTCTCCCGTGTCGCACAGCGCGGCGAGCCCCTCGGTTCCCGTCGCGCTCTCGAAGGGCCCGTGGCGGATGACCGCGGGGTCGGCCGTGATTCCCGCGTCGGCGAGTGCGGCGTGGTAGCCGTGCAGTCGCGCGCTCGCGCAATCGGCACCGAGCGGCCCACCGAGGTAGCCGATGCGTCGGTGGCCGAGCGAGATGAGGTGGTCGACGGCCGCCCGACCGCCGGCCCAGTTGGTCGACCCAAGGGTCACGACGTCGTCTTGCGGCGTGCTGAACGGGTCGATGAGAACGACCGAGATGCCGTGCGCGCGCAGCTCATCGAGTTGGGTCGCGTCGACCTCGCTCGCGACGAGGATGAGGCCGCGCCTGCCTGCGGCGCTCAGCCGCTGCGCCCACACCGCGCCGTCGGTCGACGGTGCCTGCCGGGAACTGAGCGTGCTGATGACGACCTCGACGCCCTCCGACGCGGCGACGTCGACGATGCCCCGCATGACCTCGACCGAGTACGCGGAGGTGAGGAGGTCGGTCACGAGGTCGACGAGCGCCGGCGCGGTCGCAGCTCTCCGGCGCTGCTGGGGAGACGCGTATCCTCGCGCGCGGATCGCGCTCGTGACCCGCCGGCGCGTGCTCTCGGCGACGTCGGCCCGACCGTTGAGCACTTTCGAGACCGTCGGCACCGAGACGCCGGCGTCGGCAGCGATCTGCCGCAGGGTGAGCTTGGGTGTGTTCGTGGCCACAGCTCAGGGTAGCGAGAATCCGAAACTTTTCGCTCGGTGTCGGCGAACTCGGCGCGCTTGACCGCCGTCATCGCACTGGGTAGCGTCGTGGATGTCGGCTCCGCTTGCGAAAAGTTTCTGCCGACACGTTCAGCCACTGCGATATCGGGCTGCTTCGACGGCGAAGCGGTGAGTTGACACCCACGCCCACCCTCGAAAGACGAGAACACCATGACACCCAGCCTCAAACGCGCCCTCATCGTTCGAGGGGGGTGGGATGGCCACCAGCCCGTCGAGGCGACGGAGATGTTCATCCCCCACCTCGAGGCCCACGGTTTCGAGGTGAGCGTGCACGAGTCGACCGCCGTCTACGCCGACGCGACGGTCATGGCCGACATCGACCTGGTGGTGCAGTGCAACACCATGACGACGATCGAGAAGGAGGAGATCGCGGGGCTCCGTGCCGCGATCGAGGCGGGCACCGGGATGGCCGGATGGCACGGCGGCATCGCCGACTCCTACCGCAACACCGCGGACTACCTGCAGCTCATCGGCGGACAGTTCGCCCACCACCCCGGAGTGCACCCGAGCGAGGCGAAGGGTGAGCAGGCCGACAACTACCTGCCCTACCGCATCGACGTTCTCGAGTCGGCGGCCGACCACCCGATCACGCGCGGCATCGAGAGCTTCGACGTCGTGACCGAGCAGTACTGGGTGCTGAGCGACGACTACAACGACGTGCTCGCGACCACGACCCTCCCGGCTCGCGAGTGGGATGCCTGGAACCGCCCCATCACGTGCCCCGCCGTCTGGACCCGGCAGTGGGGCGCCGGTCGCATCTTCGTGAGCACCGCGGGCCACAACGTCGCCGTTCTCGAGAACGAGACCGTGCGCACCATCATCGAGAGGGGACTCCTGTGGGCGAGCCGTTGAACGTCGGGATCATCGGGTGCGGGAAGATCATCGCGCAGTACCTCGAGACCTTTGCGCGACTCGACGACGTGCGCCTCGTCGCCGTCGCCGACCTCGACCTCTCGAGGGCACAGGAGGTCGCCGACGCGACCCCCGGAACCGAAGCCCTGAGCGTCGACGAGCTGCTCGCCGACGACCGCATCCGAGTCGTCGTCAACCTCACCGTTCCGGCGGCGCACGCCGAGGTGTCTCACCGCATCATCACGGCGGGCAAATCGGTCTACGTCGAGAAGCCCATCACCGCGACGACCGACGAGGCCCGCTCGGTTCTCGCCGCGGCGGAGGCCGCGGGCGTGAGAATCGGCAGCGCCCCCGACACGGTGCTCGGCTCGGGCGTGCAGACGGCCCGCAAAGCCATCGACGACGGGCTCATCGGATCCCCCATCTCGGCGACCGCGACCATGGTGACGCCGGGCCACGAGCGCTGGCACCCCAACCCTGACTTCTACTACGTGCCCGGCGGCGGGCCGCTCCTCGACATGGGGCCGTACTACGTCACCGCCCTCGTGACGCTGCTCGGTCCGGTCGCTCGCGTCGTCGGGGCCGCGAGCGCCACGAGGTCGACGCGCACCATCCAGTCCGGTGAGCGCGAGGGAGAGGTCATCCCCGTCTCGACGCCGACGCACGTCACGGGCCTGCTCGTGCACGAGTCCGGCGCGATCTCGACCCTCGTCACGAGCTTCGACGCGGTCGCGACGACGGCGTCGAACATCGAGGTGCACGGCGAGAGGGGCACCCTCGGAGTGCCCGACCCCAACCACTTCGCGGGAGACGTGCGGCTCTGGTCGCTCGGAGACACCGAGTGGACCACGCTCCCCGTCTCCGCGGGCTACACGCGGGCGGCCCGGGGCTACGGTGTCGCCGACATGGCGTGGGGGGCGGATGCCTCGGGCCCGGGGGAATCGCGAGCGAGCGGCACCCTCGCCTTCCACGTTCTCGAGGTCATGGAGTCGCTCCTCGTCTCGGCGCAGACCCTCGAGTACGTCACCATCACGACCACGGTCGAGAGGCCCGAGGCGGTGCCGCTGACCGAGAAGTGACGCTGGCCGACCGGTGATCGCCGAGCCCCGACCGATCAGCGCAGCAGGGTGGTTCCGAGGGCGGCGAGAACGCCGAAGGCGACACCCCAGATGATGATCGAGATGGTCTGCCAGAGGATCACCGCGTTCTTCGACGCCCCGAACGAGACCATGGCGGCCGAGGTGATCTGGCTCGGCAGGATGGTCTGACCGAGGAGGCTCACTCCGGGGACCCCGAAGCGATCGAAGCGCTGGCGGAGTTTCTCGCGCCGCGGCGACAGCTCCTTGGGTTGGGTCACCTTCGAGCGCACACCGTGGGCACTGAGGACGAACACGACCATCGAGATGACGTTGCCGACGACCGCGGCGACGATCGCGACGACCGGGTTGATGCCGGCGAGCACGCCGATGACCGCACCACCGTAGGACTCGATGAAGGGGATGGCGGACGCGAGCATGACCCCGAGCCACTGCAGCACGGGCGGGAGCGAGGCGGTGAAGTCTTGCAGGGAGTCGATCACGGGGTGCCTTTCGTCGGGGTGCGCCAGCAGACGAATTCGCGCTGGCTCGGTGGTTCCGCTATCGAGTCTCGCGGGCGGGGGTGCCCGGGTGAAGTGTCGCGACGTCACCTCGGTGCAGGCGTTCTCGCACGGGTGACCGTGACAAATGTCACTGGCCTAGCCTGTGGGGATGGACGCTGACCGCACCCGACCCCGCCCCGCACCGGGGCGCGGCGTGCAGGCGACGTGGACATACACTCTCGGGTCGATCGTGTTCATCTTCGTCGCGCTCGACGCCGTTCTGCTCCTCGCGACGCTCGCGGGTTTCTCGATCACCCGGTCGCCGGTCGACGCGATCCTCGTCGCGCTCATCCTCGTCTCGGGTGCGCTCCACGTGAGGTACACCTGGTTCTTGAGGGTGGGGCTCCGGGGCGGGCTCCCGCGCACGGTGTGGACCGTCGCCCTCGTGGTGCCCGCCGCGCTCACCGCCCTCGTCGGGCTCGCGGCCCCGGGGGCGGCCCTGATCTCGGGTGTCCCCCTCTGGATCGCGGTCAACCTGGTCGCCGCTCTCGTCGACAAGCGCCCGCGAAACCTGCTGATCGCCGCGGGCGCCGTCGTCGTCGCGGCCCACGGCGCCGTCGTCACGGCGACCGAGGGTTCCCTCCCCCCGAGCGAGACACCCGGTTTCTGGATGCTCCTCGTCTACTCGGTGCTCCTGCCGCCCATCCTCCTCAGCAGCCTGTGGTGGTGGGACGTCGTGCGCACTCTCGACCGGCACCGCTCGATGGCCGGGGAACTCGCGGTCGCGCAAGAACGCCTGCGGTTCGCATCCGATCTGCACGACATCCAGGGGCACCACCTGCAGGTCATCGCCCTCAAGACGGAGCTCGCCGAGCGGATGCTGTCGGTCGACGTCGAAGCCGCGCGCGAGCACGTGCACGCGAGCCGCCTCATCGCGAAGCAGGCCCTCGAGGAGACCCGCTCGCTCATCGCCGGCTATCGCGAGGTCGACCTCGAGCAGGAGCTCGAGAACGCCCGGGAAGTGCTGACAGCCGCGGGCGCCGCGTGCAGCCTCGACGTCGCCGAGCTCCCCCGCGACCCCGAAGCCCAGCGCACCCTCGCGCTCGTCGTACGCGAGGCGACGACGAACATCCTGCGCCACAGCGGGGCGACGAAGGCCTCGATCCGCATCGCCCCGTCAGATGACGGCTCGAGTCTCGTCGTGAGCAACAACGTCCTCGCCGACTCGGCGACGCCGGGGCAGGCCGCGAGCACCGGCCTCGACGGCCTGCGGGCTCGACTGGCCGCGCTCGGCGGCACCCTCGACGTCGAGGCGGATGCCGCGGCCGACCTCTTCGAGCTGCGCGCGTGGGTGCCGGCTCGCGCGGAGGTGACCACGTGAGCGAGACCGGAGCGCCGGGCGCGGAGCACGCGGGCCCGGTCATCCGCTTGCTCGTCGCCGACGACGAGCACCTCATCCGCGGGGCCATGTGCGCCCTGCTCGGGCTCGAGGTCGACATCGAGGTCGTCGCCGACGTCGACAACGGACTGTCGGCGATCGACCGCGCGGTCGAGACCCGGCCGGACGTGTGCCTCCTCGACCTCGAGATGCCCGGAGCCGACGGTCTCGAGGCGGCGTCACGCATTCTCGCCCTCGTGCCGACGCGAGTGATCATCGTCACCCGTCACGCGCGACCCGGAGTGCTGAGGCGCGCCCTCGCGGCGAAGGTGTCGGGTTTCGTGCCCAAGTCGACCCCCGCCGAAGACCTCGCCGACGTGATCCGCGCCGTCGCGGCCGGCAAGCGCTACATCGATCAGGAGATCGCCGCGACCGCCCTCGCGGCCGAGCGCTGCCCGCTCACCGACCGCGAACTCGACGCGCTGCGCGTGAGCCAGTCGACGCGCAGCGTGCAGGAGATCGCCGACCGCCTGCACCTCGCACCGGGAACCGTGCGCAACTACCTGTCGGCGGCCATGACGAAGCTCGATGCGAGCTCACGTCACGAAGCCGCCGACATCGCGTGGCAGCACGGCTGGATCTGACGACGTCGGCCCCGATCAGCGCCGCACGGCGTCGATCTTGAGCATGCGCGCGATGACGCTGTCGAGCTGGCTGTCGTCGAAGATCTTCTTCCAGTCGTCTTTCACGATCGACTCGCGCCCGTAGTCCATGGCGATGTGGCAGGCGTCCGAGAACGGGTTGGAGCCGCGCAGACCGTTGGTGAGGGCGATCCAGGTGTGGCCGTAGAGCATCGCGCGAGCCGCTTCGTACGGCACGCCGACGCCGTCGACGGTCTCCTCGAGCGCCTCCTTGAGGAAGGCGCCGATCATGCACGCGATCGTCTCGACGAGGGTCGGCTCGAGCACGGCGAGCTGTTTGACGGTCACGTAGTGCACCGCGATGACGGGGGCGTAGATCGTCGAGATCACGCCGGTCGCGAGTTCCCGCACGGGCGACGACTCGTCGACGCCCTCGAGGGCCGCGATGACCTCCTGGGGTGCCGCCACTCCCCCGAACGTGTCGGCCCACTCCTCTTTCGTTGTGCGCTCGAGGAAGACCGAGGGGTGGCACGGGTGCGCGACCGCGTAGTGGATGTCGTCGCGGCTCGCGAGGAGCCCGGCGTAGGCGGCGGCGGGGTCGAGGGTGAGGATGATCGCGCCGCTCTTCATCGCGGGCACGACGCTCTCCGAGACCCGTCCGAGCACGACGTCGGGAACGGCGAGGATCACGACGTCGGCGTTCGCGACGGCCTCCTCGGTCGGCGTGACCGTGCGCCCGAGCGACTCGATGAGCTCGACGCCCGCGGGCGACGCTTCGCTGTAGAGGGCGGTGTACGAGCTCTTCGCGAGGTTGTTCGAGACGCGCTGGCCCATCTTCCCGCCCGCGCCGATCACGGCGACGGTGATGTCGGCCGATCCCTGACCGTCGGCGTAGGTCACGCTGGTCTCGGGTGCGGTGGTCTCGGTTGCGCTGGTCTCGGTTGCGCTGCTGTCATTCGCACTGTGCAGGGTGTCAGTCATTGTTCTTCCTCCTGAGGTGTTCGATGGTCTTCGTTGTCCACTCGGCTTCCAACCGGCTGGTGGTCTCGGGGTCGCCCTGCCAGGGCAACCAGTGCTCGACGATCTGGTTCACCGACGTCGTGCCGCCGTCGCGGGCGTCGAGGGCCGCGCGGATGCCGTCGTAGTCGAGGCGCCCCTGACCGAGGGGCGTGCTCGTGAGTGCGAAGCCGACCCAGCCGTCTTTGCGCGAGAACGCGAAGTCTTTGACGTGCCAATTGGCGACGTGGGGCAGGCACCGAGCCGTGACGTCGGCCGGGTGCTCGAGGTTCGCGACGGTGTTCGCGGGGTCGAGCACGATTTTGAGGCGGGGGCTCGCGATGGCCTCGACGAGCGCCACGAGGTCGCTCGACGTCACCTGCTCGTAGGTCTCGAGCGCGAGGGTGACCCCGGCCGCCTCGAACTGCGGGAGCACTTCCCGCAGTCGCCGCTCGACCTCGACGGCGTCCGGGCGATCGTCGCCCGCCGTCCACATCGTGCGCACGAGGGTCGCCCCGAGAATGCCGGCGATGTGCAGATAGCACTGCAGAGCCTCGGGGTCGGTTCCGCGAGTGCCCACCTCGAGCGTGACACCGAGGTCGTCGGCGAGCGAACGCACGTCGGCGAGCTCCCCGTCGCTCAGGTGTGCGAGAGGGGCGTGGTCACAGATCTGGAACAGACGGATGCCGAGGGCCGCGGTGTCACGGATGGCGTCGTCGAGCGTCATCGCGTTCGGGTTCGTCGCAGACATCCGCCAGAAGTAGGCGTAGGTGCTGAGCCCGATCATGAGTCGACGTCGATGCCCACGGGTGCCGCCGAGCCGTCGTACTCGCAGATCGCCGCGACCTTGTCGGCCGACGCGCTCGCCGTGTCGAATCGGTAGGTGAGCCATTCCCTCGCGAGGCGCCTCATGAGTTCCACGCCGATGACCCTCTGACCCATGCAGAGCACCTGCGCATCGTTGGAGAGAACGCTGCGCTCGACGGAGAACGAGTCGTGCGCCGTGACCGCGCGCACTCCCGGAACCTTGTTGGCCGCGATCGCGACGCCGAGCCCGGTGCCGCAGATGAGGATGGCGCGGTCGGCTTCGCCGGCCGCGACCATGCGAGCGGCCTCGACGGCGATGTGAGGGTAGGCCGTGTGCGACTCGGCGTCGACACCGACGTCGACGATGCTCGCGACCCCGGTGTTCGCCGCGAGATCGGCCTTGAGGATCTCTTTGTAGTCGAAACCCGCGTCGTCGGACCCGAGGATTATGCGCAACTGGTCGGTCATGATGATGCCCTTTCGGTGGAACTGAGGTCGGTCGGCGAGTCACGGTCGGCTGCGGCGGCGAGCACGCCCGCGACCGTGCGGGCGATGAGGGCGAGGGAGGTCGCGCCGGCGTCGGGCGTGCCGAGGCTGCGTTCGGCGTGGGGGCGGGCACGGCCCATCTTCGGCAGGAGGTGAGCGGTCGCCGCAGCCGCGTCGTCGGCGACGGCCGCGGCGACGGCCCACGCGGTCGCGAGGTCTGCGCCCGCCTCCACCTCGGCCGTGAGCGCGCTCTCGAACGGCACGAGCACGTCGACCATCGTCTTGTCGCCCGGCACGGCACCGAACTCGAGGATCGCGCGCGTCGCGGCAGCGATTCCCGCGGCGACGGAGTGACGGTCGGGCGCCGCACCGTCGGTCACGGTCGCCCCGATCGTCTCGAGGGCGGCCCCCCAGAGCGCACCCGAGGTGCCACCAGCACGATCCGACCAGGCGTCGCCGGCGATCGACAGCACGGTTCCCGCGCCGGCCCCCGCGTCGGCGGCCGTGCGCGCGGCGGCGAGCGCCGCCGTCACTCCGCGCTGCATGCCGATGCCGTGGTCGCCGTCACCGGCGACCGCGTCGATGCGTCCGAGTTCGTCTGCGTGGTCGTCGATCGTCTCGGCGATCGCCTCGAGGGCGGTCACGACGGTGCGCGCGGCCGCGGCGGACTCCGCACTCGCGACGGGGATGTCTGCGACCGCGAGAATGGGCGCGTCGAGGTCGTCGACCCGCTCCGCCGCATCCACCGACCCCTTCTTGTATGCGGGGGCGTCCGCGGGCGCCGCCCACAGCGACTCGAGTTCGTCGTCGAGCCAGAAGAGCGTCAGCGAGACTCCCGCCATGTCGAAGCTCGTGACGAGTTCGCCGACCTCGGGTTCGACGACGTCGACCCCGGCCGCCGCGAGGAGCGCGTCGACCTTCGCGTAGACGACGAAGAGCTCTTCGTACTTGACCGACCCGAGCCCGTTGAGGATGACCGCGACGCGGCGCCCGGCCACCTCGGTGACACCCTCGGGCAGTTCGGCGAGGAGGGAGTCGACGAGGAGCGCCGCGAGTCCGTCGGCCGTCGGCACGTCGGCCTCGGCGATCCCCGGTTCGCCGTGGATGCCCATGCCGATGGCCATGCGCCCCTCAGGCACCGTGAAGAGCGGTTCGCTCGCGCCGGGGAGCGAACACCCGGAGAACGCGACGCCGAAACTGCGGGTGTGCTCGTTGGCCTTGGCCGCGACGCGTGCGACCTCGTCGAGCGACCAGCCCGCCTCGGAGGCGGCCGCGGCGACCTTGAAGACGGTGAGGTCACCGGCGATCCCGCGACGCTTGTGCTTCTCCTCTGCGGGAGCGCTCGAGATGTCGTCGGTCACGACGACCGTGCGGGTCTCGATGCCCTCGGCGACGAGCCGCGCCTGGGCCGCGTCGAAGTTGAGCACGTCGCCCGCGTAGTTGCCGTAGCTCAGAAGCACACCGGCGCCGTTGTGCGCCGACTTGGCGACCGATCGCACCTGCTGCCACGACGGAGACGCGAAGAGGTTGCCGAGAGCGGCGCCGTGGGCGAGCCCCTGGCCGACGAGCCCCCCGAATGCCGGGTAGTGACCCGACCCGCCTCCGATAACGAGCGCGACGGTGTTCGGCGTCGACCGCGTCGCGCGGACCACACCGCCGTGCACGCGGCGCACCCAGCGCGCGCTCGCGGCGACGAAGCCGTCGATCATCTCGTCGGCGAAGTCGTTCGGATCGTTGTAGAGGCGTGTCATGAGGTCTCCTGAGGGGCGAAGTGGTCGGTGTCAGCCACAGCTCGGGGGCGCAGGCGCTGCGCCCCCGGCCGCGTGGTTCGGCTGACTCAGTCGAGCCCGGCGCTCGCCGTGAGGGTTTTCGCCTCGGCGCTGTCGACGAAGCCCTCGGGCTTCTTCATGCGGCTGAGCACGACCATGAGCACCGCGGACAGGAGCATGAAGAAGCCGACGATGAACATCGGCACCTCGTAGTTGCCCGTCCAGTCGGTCACCGCGCCCGTGATGTACGGCGCACTGAATCCGGCGAGGTTGCCGATCGTGTTGATGAGCGCGATGCCCGCGGCTGCGGCCGCTCCCGTGAGGAACTGGGTCGGGAGCGTCCAGAAGTTGGGCAGCGCGGCGAAGATCGCCATGGCCGTGATCGCGATGACGGCGATCGTGGCGGCCGGGGATCCCGCGAAGAGAGCGAGAGGGATGCTGAGCCCACCGACGACGGCCGGCCCGACGATGTGCCAGGTCTTGAGTCCGCGTCGGGTGGCGTCGCGCGACCAGAAGTAGAGCGCGATCGCGGCGGGCACGTAGGGGATCGCCGTGATGAAGCCGCGCTCGATGACGGTGAACTCGGTGCCGTACTGCTCCTGGAACCCCCCGATGATCGTGGGGAGGAAGAACGCGAGAGCGTAGAGGCCGTAGACGAAGCCGAAGTAGATGAGGCTGAGCATCCAGACCCGGCCGTTGCCGAAGACCTTCCACACGCTCGGGTGCTTGCCGTTGACAGCCGACCCCGTCTTCGTCGCCGCTTCGCGCTGCAGCGCTCCCGTGAGCCAGACCTGTTCCTCGTGGGTGAGCCACTTGGCGTCTGCGGGCTTGTCTTTCAGGTAGAACCACGCGATGACACCCACGACGATCGCGGGGATCGCGACTCCGGCGAACATGAAGCGCCAGCCCGCGAGGCCGAAGATGCCGTCGAAGCTGATGAGCCAGCCGGCGAGGGGCGCACCGATCACGGTCGTGAGCGGCTGTGCCAGGTAGAAGAGGGCCAGGATCTTGCTGCGGTGCGCCGCGGGAACCCAGAGGCTCAAGAAGAGGATGGCGCCGGGGAAGAAGCCGGCCTCCATGACGCCGAGCAGGAAGCGCAGGGCGACGAGCTGCTCGAAGTTCTGCACCCACGTGAAGAGCAGCGCGACGATGCCCCACGAGACCATGATGCGGGCGAGCCACTTGCGCGCACCGAAGCGGTGCAGGGCGAGGTTCGACGGCACCTCGAGCAGGATGTAGCCGATGAAGAAGACGCCGGATGCGAAACCGAACTGCGCGGCCGACAGGGCGAGGTCGGCCTCCATGCCGTTGGGGGCGGCGAACCCGATCGCGGTGCGATCGAGGTAGTTGATGAAGAACATGAGTGCCACGAACGGCACGAGGCGGATGGCGACCTTGCGGATCGCGGATTTCTCGACGGCGCTCTGCGCCTCCGCCGAACGGGGTGGGGTGTCCACATCGACTCCTAGGTGATCTAACGACGTTGTTGGATGGCGCCCCGCCGACGATGCGGTGGAGTGCGCGAGATTCATCGTGCCGACTTCGTTAGCGGTTGTCAACCGGTTGACCAATACTGGCGCCGCTTGGGCGCCCCGTGCCGCGCGGCCGATGCGCACCGCCTCGTTAGGCTGGGTGCGTGCCCGCCTACCCCGACGACGATCCGATGAACCTGCGGCTCGAGCTCGAGGTCGTCCCCCAGGGGACCGCCGTCGGCGAAGTCGTCAAACAGCTCATCGGCCTCCTGACCGCCGGCGAACTGACCCCGGGCTCGAGACTCCCCCCGGAACGCCTCCTCGCCGAGCAGCTCGGCGTCGGCCGTTCGGCCGTCCGGGAGGCCCTCGCGGCCCTCGAGATCCTCGGCATCGTGTCGGTGCGCCCCGGCTCGGGCACCTACCTGCGCGACAACACCTCGGAGCTGCTCCCGACCACCCTGAGCTGGGGCATGATGCTCAACGCCGCGCGCACGCGAGAGCTCATCGAGGTGCGCAGCGGTCTCGAGATGCACGCGGCGACTTTCGCCGCCGAACGAGCCGGAGACGACGACATCGCGAAGATGCGCGGATTCGTCGAGGTCATGCGCGACAGCATCGACGACATCGACACCTTTCTCCAGGCCGACATCCGCTTCCACCTGCAGATCGCCATCAGCGCCGACAACGTGGTGCTGCGCGACCTACTGCAGAGCACGCGGTCTCTGCTGCGACTGTGGGTCGAGCGCGGACTGAGCGAACGGGATCAGGCCGAAGCCGCCTACCGCGAGCACCTCGCGGTGTTCGAGGCGATCGAAGCGCGCGACCCCGCGGCGGCGTTCACCGCGATGCGCGACCACATGGCCACCGCGGGGCACCGACTCGAGAGCGCGAGCGCCGCACCGCAGGCTCCGCGCTAGCGCGGAGTGGGAGCTCCCCCGGCGCCGGTCGAGCCGCCCGACTTGCCGTACCTCTTGCGCACGAAGGGCAGGACCTTGCGGATGACCATCCAGGCGATCGGAATGAATCGGAACATCGTTTACTCTCCCAGAGTCTTGCCGTCGGCGCCGAGATAGTCGCGCCACGAGCGTTTCGGAGTCCAGCCGAGCAGTCGCCGGGCTTTCGCGGTGGAGATGCCCGAGGCATCCGGTCGGTCGATCTCGCGCAACTCGATCTGGTCGCCGTAGTTCTTGGCGAGCATCTCGGCGAAGTCGTGCCCGCCGACATTGTCGGGCGACGCGATGTAGAAGAGTTCGTGGCCCGCGAGGTCGGACTCGGTCGCGAGCACGATGGCGTCGGCGAGGTCGTAGACGTCGATGTAGCTCCAGAGTCCGGGGCTCGGTTTCGACTCCTCGGTGATCTGCGGGCCGAGGTTGTGCTCGTAGTTGCCCTCGAACTGCACCCAGCTCGGGCGGATCGAGATCGTGCGCATGTCCGACCTCTCGGTCGCGGCGACCATGAGCTGCTCGCCGAAGTGCTTCGAGAGGGCGTAGGGGTCTTGCGGGTGCACGGGGTGGTTCTCGTCGATCGGGGCGTACTCGGGCAAGAAGTCCCGCTCGGCGAAGAAGAAACCGGGCACGGTCTCGCTCGAGATGTAGACGAACCGTGAGACGCCCGCACGCACGGCGGCCTCGAGAACGTTGAAGGTCGCCATGAGGTTGGTCTGGAACACGACGTGGGGCGCGTTGCCGGTGGGCTCGGGGATCGCGGCGATGTGCACGACGGCGTCGACGTCGCGCACGACCGCGTAGGCCTGGCCCGCGTCGGTGAGGTCGGCTTGCGTGTACTTCGGGTCGCTCGCGGGTTTGCGGTCGAAGTTGGGGCGCGAGAGGTCGGTCGTGCGCACCTCGTGGCCCGCGTCGACCATCGCCAGGGTCACGGCACGACCGACCTTGCCGTGGGCGCCGGTGATGAGGACCTTCATTGTGTCTCCTAGGGATCGTGGCACCCGCCGACGGATCCGATCGGAGTCGAAGGATCGGTCAGGCCGCGGTGACCCCAGTCAACTTACCCCGCTCCGCCCGGGTCATCGGGGGGATCGACGACAACAGCTCGCGCGTGTATGCGTGATTCGGCCTTTCGAAGATCTGCTCGACGTCGCCGACCTCCACGGCCGACCCGTGGTACATGACCATCACGCGATGGGCGAGGTTGCGCACGACCGAAAGATCGTGCGAGATGAAGAGGATGCTGAGCCCGAGACGCTCCTGGATGCCGACGAGGAGGTCGATGACCTGGGCCTGAATGGTGACGTCGAGCGCGGAGACGGGCTCGTCGCACACGAGCACGTCGGGGTCTCGCATGAGCGACCGTGCGATCCCGATGCGCTGGCGCTGACCACCGGAGAACTGGTGGGGGAAGCGGTCCATCATGTCGGGCTGCAACCCGACGAGCTCGAGCAGTTCGGCGACCCGGTCGCGACGGGATGCCGCCGTGCCGACCCGTCCGACGGCGTGGGGCTCGGCGATGACATCCTTGACCCGCATTCGCGGATCGAGCGACGTGTAGGGGTCTTGGAACACCATCTGCACTCCCGCTTGAGCGCTCGGGCGCCGCCCGCGGGTGCGGCGCGTGACGTCGCGCCCCCGATACATCACGGTGCCCTCGTCGGCGGACTCGAGGCCCACGATCATGCGCGCGAGCGTGGACTTCCCGCTGCCCGACTCCCCCACGATCCCCACCGTCTCCCCGCGCTTGAGGGTCAGGTCGACCCCGTCGACGGCGCGCACGGCGTTGCGGCGCAGGAGCGGGCCGGTCGTGAAGACGCGAGTGAGCCCCGTGACGTCGAGAACCGGGGCATCCGCGTCGAGCTCGGGAGGGAGCACTCGCGCACGTTCGGGCTTCGGGGCCGAACCGAGCAATTGTTGGGTGTAGGGCTGGGTGGGGAAGGCGAAGATCTGGTCGGCGTCGCCGTGCTCGACGACGCGCCCGCGATGCATGACCACGAGTCGGTCGGCGACCTCGGTCACGACCCCGATGTCGTGGGTGATGAGGAGCACTCCCATGTCGAGACGCTGCCTGAGGTCGTGCAGCAACCGGAGGATCTGCGCTTGCACGGTCACGTCGAGCGCCGTCGTCGGCTCGTCGGCGATGAGGAGTCTCGGTTGCAGTGCGATGGCCATGGCGATGAGGATGCGCTGACGCATCCCGCCCGAGAACTGGTGCGGGTAGTCGTCGACGCGCGCGGCCGGTGACGCGATGCCGACGAGGTCGAGCAGTTCGATGGCCGACGCTCGCGCACTCTTGCGGCTCGCACCGCGGTGCACACGGAAGATCTCGCCGATCTGATCTCCGATGGTGAGCACGGGGTTGAGCGACGAGAGCGCGTCTTGCAGCACCATGCTCATGCTGTCGCCGCGGAGCCTGCGCCGCTCTTCGGCGTTGAGGGAGAGCAGCGACACGTCACCGAGGTCGAGTCGATCCGCTGTCACGATCGCGGCGTCGTCCTGGATTCCCATGATGGCGCGCGCCGTCACGGTCTTGCCCGAGCCCGATTCGCCGAGCAGGGCGACGAGCTCTCCGGCCCGCACGTCGAGGTCGAGACCGGAGACGGTTGCGAGGGGGCCGGAGGTGCTCTCGAAGGCGATGTCGAGACCACGCACGGTCAATACGCGTGCGGACTCGGGGGTTGATGCGTCCATGCGTCCATCTTGCCGCCTCCATCGCGCCGGAATGTTTCATGCAAATAAACTTTGTGCCGAATTGACCCATTCTGATTGACATATCTGCCGAACAAAGAGGATTCTCAGTTCAGCAAGAGGATCCGGCGGGCGCCTGCCCGCCGCCCCACACGTGCATGACTGAACGGAGAACCCCGTGCTCGAACCAGCGGAGCGCTACACCGGCTACACGGCATACGACTACTTGGAGAAAGGCACCGACTACCGCGCCTTCGAGTACGCGAAACAACTCGGCAGAGTTCCGGAGTACTCCGGACTCGATTTGACCCCCGAGCAGGCCGAGAGGTCGGCGCGACTGCTCGAGAACGAGACCGTGATCTCGCTGCACGAGCACGTGCAGGTGTTCCCCCAAGACATGGGTCAGCTGCGCGACCACATCCGCCAGGGTCGCGAACCCACCGGATACGAGGGGCTGTCGCGGTCGGGCCTCACCGCGGTCTTCGACAACGGGATGGACGGCACGTGCTGCATCTCGAGCGACGCGGGCTGGAAGTACCAGGACGTGCTCCACGACCTCGGCGTGCGCATGGCCGACCTCGCCCACCAGGACTTCGTCATCAAAGGCGAGACGCTCAAAGACATCGAGTACGCCAAAGAGACGGGTCGCATCGCCCACGTCTTCGCACTCGAGGCCGCGACCCCCATCGAGAACGAGGTCGACCGCCTCGACGTTCTCTACGGGTTCGGCGTGCGTCAGATGGGCATCGCCTACTCCGAGGCCAACTACCTCGGGAGCGGGCTCAAGGAGCGCGGCGACGGCGGCCTCACCTACTTCGGCGAGCGCGCTGTCGCCCGCATGAACAAGCTCGGAATCGCGATCGACATCTCGCACTCGGGCGACCGCACGTGTGTCGACGTCATCAAGGCGTCGAAGAAGCCCGTCTTCATCACGCACGCCGGCGCCCGCGGGCTGTGGCCGACCAATCGCATGAAGACCGACGAGACGATCATCGAGTGCGCCAAGCGCGGAGGGGTCATCGGCATCGAAGCCGCGCCCCACACGACGCTCTCGCCCGCGCACCCCAAGCACTCGCTCGAGTCGGTCATGGACCACTTCTCGTACTGCGTCGACCTCGTCGGCATCGAGCACGTGAGCTTCGGGCCCGACACCCTCTACGGAGACCACGTCGGCCTGCACCACGCTTTCTCGGCGCAACTCTCGATCGGCCAGGCCCACGGCCACGTCGACTACGAGGAGGTCGACTACGTCGACGGCGTCGAGAACCCCACCGAAGCCATGGGGAACATCATCAGCTGGCTCGTCAAGCACGACTATTCCGACGACGAAATCCGCGCCGTCGTCGGTGGCAACACGGTGCGGGTCCTAGAGGAGGTTTGGGTCTGATGCGTCAGAGAAGAGTCATCGTCGCCGGCATGGCGACAGCAGCAGTACTGGCATTGAGCGCGTGCGCTCCGCAAGCGCCGGAGAGGTCGGGTGAGTCGACCCCCGAGGCGGGGAACGACACCCTCACGATCGCGACGACGACGGATGTCGTGAACTACAACCCGCTCATCGGCAACAGCCGGAGCGACTACTGGATCACCAACCTCATGTACCCCCACCTGCTGAGCATCGGCGACGACGGCTCGAAGGAGCCGGAGCTCGCGACCGAGTGGGGTTACGTCGACGACACGACGGGGTACTACGAGATCCGCGACGACATGACCTGGAGCGACGGTGAGGCTCTCGACGCCGACGACGTCGCCTACACGATGAACGCCGTCAAGCAGGATGCCCCCGCCGGAACGTTCTACGGGCAGATGGCCAACTTCGAGTCCGCCGAAGCCGTCTCCGACACGCGCATCGAGATCGAGCTCACGCAACCGGATTCGTCGATCGTCGAGGAGATCGGCTTCTGGGGCAACGTCGTGCCGCAGCACGTCTTCGAACCCGGTGGTTCTGTCGCCGAGTTCGCCAACGACGGGTCGGACGGCGGCTGGGTCAGCGCCGGACCGTTCCTCCTGACAGACGCACAAGCGGGCCAGTCGTACACTCTCGAGCGCACCGAGGACTATCCACTCGTCGAGGGCGGAACCCCGATCCCCGCTCAAGTGGTCTATCGAGTGTTCCCCGACGTCAACACCGAGATCCTCGCGTTGCAGAGCGGCGAGGTCGACGCGATCGCCAACTCGCTCCCGCCCGCCCAGGTCGAGCAGCTCGAGAACACCGACGGCATCGAGATCGTCGAGGTCACCGGACTCGGGTACGCCCACATGACCTACAACATGACCAATCCCGACCTCGCGAAGACGGATGTGCGCCGGGCTCTCGCCCACGCCGCCGACTACGAGGCCATCCGCAACGTCGTATTGCAGGGCCAGGCCGTGTCGACGGGGTCGAGCCCCCTCATGCCGGTGCTCGCCGACTACTACGACGAGTCCATCACCGAGTACGAGTACGACCCCGAGATGTCACGCGAGCTCATGGAGTCCGCGGGATACGAGGCCGACTCGAGCGGCATGTTCCCTGTGTCGTTCCGACTCATCTACTCGTTGCAGGACCCCGTGACGAGCCAGTGGGCTCAGCTCGTGCAAGACGGCGCCGCCGAAGCCGGGATCACGATCGAGTTGCAGGGCACGGAGCGCAACACCTACCTGGCTCAGACCAACGAGGGTGACTACGACATCTACGCCGGCAACTTCGCGATCATGGACGACCCGGTGACGAACTTCGCGCTGTCCTACCTCCCCGACGGGGCGATCAACTACACCTACGTCGACGACGATGAGCTCAATGCTCTCATCGCCGAGGCGGCGGAGACGTTCGACGAGGAGGAGAAGATCGCGATCATGCGCGAGGCCGCCGCGATCGTGCACGAGGAGGTCTACGACAACATCATGTACACGCAGAACCTCTACGTGGCGCACAGTTCGGAGTGGGCCGGATTCATCTCCAAGCCGAGCGAACTGCTGTCGATCGTCAACCCCGTGTCGCTCGCGAACGCCTACCGCGTCGCCGAGTAGCCGGTCGCCGAGAGATAGAGAGAGGCCGCCCGCGTGTCTATAGCCCTGTTCGTTCTCCGCCGTCTCGGCAGGGGGGTGTTCACGATCCTCTTCGCAGTGACCGTGACCTTCCTCCTGCTGCGGCTCCTCCCCGGAGACCCCGCCCTGGCCATCGCGAGCCCGAGCATGACAGACGAGACGCGGGCGGCCATTCTCACCCAGTACGGCCTCGACCAGCCGATCATCGTGCAATACGGCCTCTACCTGTGGCAACTGCTGCAGGGCAACCTCGGAACATCGTTCACCCAGTCGATTCCCGTCGTCGACGTGCTGCTGCAGAGACTGCCCTGGACCCTCCTGCTCACGGTGAGCGCACTCGTGCTGACCGTCGTCATCGGCATCCCCCTCGGCGTGATCGCGGCCTCCCACAAGAACCGCTTCCTCGACCGCTTCGTGCAGGTGTTCGGAGTCACGGGGCAATCGCTCTTCGTTCCGAGCGTCGGTGTGGTGCTCCTGCTCGTCTTCGGTCTCAACCTCGGGTGGTTTCCGATCGGCGGAGCCTTCAGCGACGGGGTCTACGGAATGGAGTGGTACGCCTCCGTGCTCTCCCACCTCGTGCTCCCCGCGCTCTCCCTCACCCTCATCCAGCTCGGGAGCTATGTGCTCACGATGCGCGGCACCCTCATCGACGCTCTCGGTGACGACTACGTCACCCTCGCGAAAGCGAACGGGCTCTCGCCCCGCCGCATCCTCTGGAAGCACGCCCTGCGCAACGCCCTCCTCCCCGCGACGACCCTCATCGGACTCCAGCTCGGTTTCGTCGTCGGCGGGGCCGTGCTCACCGAGACGGTGTTCGCCTACCCGGGCATCGGTCGCGGCATCTACGAAGCGGTGACGCAACTCGACTTCCCCGTGCTCCAGGGCGCGTTCCTCCTCCTCGCCATCACCGTCGTGATCGTCAACATGCTCACCGACATCGCCTACGGATTCCTCGACCCGAGAGTCAAGACCTCATGACCGCTCCCCTGCCCGAGTCCGAGCTCAACCCGACCTTCGTCGAGTCCGCGGGAACGAACGGTCGGCGGGCGAGCCGCGCCACGTGGCACGCGTTCCGCAAACAGCCGCTCGGCATGATCTCGCTCGTCATCCTCGGGGCGCTCGTGCTCGTCGCGATCTTCGCGCCGCTGCTCGCGCCCTACCCCGCGAGCTACGGCACCGAGGTGCTGCGGCCCCCGTCGTTCGACAACATCTTCGGCACCGACTCGCTCGGCCGCGACGTGTACGCCGAAGTCGTCTGGGGCACGCAGCAGTCCGTGCTCGTCGCCGCGGCGGCGTCGGCGATCGCGATCGTCTTCGGCACCCTCGTGGCCGTGATCGGCGCCTACGTCTCCCGCCTCGATACCGTCATCAGCGTCATCGTCGACCTCACGCTCTCGCTCCCGGTTCTGCCGCTCATGATCCTCGTCGCGGCCCTCGCCGGACCGAGCACGTCGACGATCATCCTCGTCGTCGCGGCGTTCTCCTGGCCCGAGGTCACGAGGCTCGTGCGCTCTCAAGCCCTCACGGTCGTCAAACTCCCCTACATCGACGCCGCGCGACTCATGACGCGCAATCACGCCTGGATCCTCGGCCGCCACGTGATCCCCGCGGTCACGCCCGTGATCGTCGTCTCCGTCGTCGTGACCGCCTCGCGCGCCGTGCTCTCCGCGGCGGGCCTCGCCTTCCTCGGGCTCGGCGACCCGACGACGTGGTCGTGGGGTCGCATCCTCTACGAAGCGCAGACCTCCGGGGCGATGGTCTCGGCGTGGTGGCTCACCCTCTTCCCCTCGCTCGCGATCCTCGCCCTCGTGCTCTCGGCGACCCTCCTCTCGATCAGCTACAACGACGCCAGAAACCCGCGGAACCATGACCGCTGATGCCCTCACCGAGGCGCCGTTCGACCCGCGACTCTCGGTCGCGACCTACGACGCGATCCAGCGCCGCGTGATCGACCGTCTGGGCGACGAGAGCCTCCCCGCGATCGTGACCGACGACCCCGAAGACGTCTCCTACCTCACGGGCTTCTTCCACCACCCCGGCGAACGCCCCGTCGCCGTGCTGCAGACCGCCGACGGGCGCACGATCCTCCTCGTTCCCGAGCTCGAACGCCAGCACGCCGAGGAGCAGCATTCGCGCGCCGAGATCGTCGCGTTCGCCGAGTACCCCGGTCTGGAGAACCCTTTCGCACCCCTCGCCCGAGCGTCGACGGCGCTGCGCGGACGGGTCGGTGTGACGACATCCATCACCCTCCACCGCCTCGCGATGCTGCGCTCCGCGTTCCCCGACGTGGAGTGGGTGCCGACCGACCTGATCGGACGAGCGCGCCATGTGAAGTTCGCCGAGGAGGTCGCCCAGCATCGCGAGGCCGCGCGCATCACCGACCTCATGCTCACCTCGGGAGTCGAACTCGTGGCCGACGCGGTGTCGGCGGGAGGCGCTCTTCCGTCGGAGGCCGAACTCGCGAGCCATGTCGGCCGCATCGGTGTCGGCACGATGTATTCCGAGCACGCGGATGTCGTCGTCATCTCGTTTCTCGCGGGCGGCCTCGTCTACGCCGGGGCGAACTCGGCGATCCCGCACGGCCTCCCGTCGGGATACCGTCTTCGCGACGGCGACACCTTCATGCTGTCGCTCGGCGCCGCGGTCGGCGGACGTTTCGTGGAGGGCGAGCGCACGTTCGTGCTCGGTGAGCCGACCCCCGACCAGCGCCGCTACCACGACACCGTGCGGCTCGCGCAAGCCGAAGGGTCTCGCGCGATCGCCCCGGGAGTCGCGTGCGCGGCGAGCAACGAGAGGTGCCTCGACGTCATCCGTGACGCCGGGCTCGCGCAGTATCTGCGACACCGTCAGGGGCACGGCATCGGTCTCGGGATGCACGAGCCCCCGTGGCTCGAAGCCGGCGACCCGACCCCGCTCGAGGCGGGGATGATCGTGTCGAACGAGCCGGGCATCTACATCCCGGGGCACGCGGGCTACCGCATCAGCGACAGCATGCTCGTGACCGACGAGGGCTCCGAGCCCCTCACGTCCTACCCGCGATCGCTCGAGGATTGCGTCATCCCCCTCTGATCGACGATCACTCTCCCGTTCGAACCGCGACACGAAGGAACACCATGACCGACGAGACCGTCTCCCCCGAATTCGCCGCCGCGACCACCACGGCCCAGCGCGTCACCATCAACGGCAACGAGCTCGCGGTCGAGGTGCTCGGCCCCGAGGGTGCGCCCGTGATCCTCACGCACCACGGGGCGCCGGGCCTCGGATCGCGAGCGGAACCGCGCGCGAGCTTCGGCCGCCTCGCCGACCAGTACCGCGTCGTCGTCTTCGACGCGCGCGGGAGCGGTGCGAGCGAGGGGTCGGGCGTCTTCAGCCACGAGCAGTGGGCCGCCGACATCGACGGTCTCCGCGAGTGGATCGGTGCCGAGACGGTCATCATGGCCGGCGGGTCTTACGGCGGCTTCATGGCCATGGAATACGCGATCCGCTACCCGGATCGCGTGAGCGCTGTCGTCTTGCGCGACACCTCGGCCGACAACGGCAACGCGCATCTCGCGCGGGAGAACGCTCTCGCGAGTGACCGCGTGACGATCGACATGGAGAAGTTCGACCGCATCGACGAGGGTCGGGTGCGTGACGACGCCGACCTCGAGGACTGCTGGCGGGAGATCCTGCCGCTCTACGACTTCCACTACGACCCCGAGGCGACCGAGCGCAAGGTCAAGGCGACCCCCTACCGGTTCGAGGCGCACAACTACGCCTTCTCGGTGAACCTCCCCGCCTACGACCTCAAGCCGCAGTTGCCGAGCATCACGGTGCCGACGCTCATCACTGTCGGACGCACCGACTGGATCACGCCGGTATCGTGCAGTCAGACCATTGCGGACCTCATCCCCGACTCGCAGCTCGTCATCTTCGAGGAGTCGGGGCACTCTCCGCAGATCGAGGAGGCCGAGAAGTGGACAGCGACGGTTCGGTCGTTCCTGAACACGGTGGTTCCCCCGCGGTGAATCCCGCCATCCTCGAGAGGCTCTCCGACCTCGACAAGCGCATCGTCGTCGCCCTGCAGGGCGACGGTCGGGCGAGCTGGCGCGCCGTCGCCGACACGGTCGGTGCTCCGGTGACCACGGTCGTGCGCCGCGGCCAACAACTCCTCGCCGATGGGGTCGTGCGTGTCGCCGTCGTTCCGGCTCTCGCCGCCGACGGCCGCTACGACTCGTTCCTCGTGCGCATCAACACCAAGCCCGGCGAGCACATCGCGGTCGCCGCGGCCCTCGTCGACAACCCCGACGTGCGATTCGTGACCCTCGTCACGGGTTCCTACGACGTCATCGCCGAGCTCATCGTGCGCGGCGGTGCCACGCGATATCCGCGCATCATCGGCGAACTGCAGTCCATCCAGGGAGTCGAGCGATGGCGCAGCGACCTCATCCTGCACGTCTACAAGGTGAGCTTCGACTGGGGGCGCCAGCTCTACGGCGGGCACTTCGAGGTCGATGCCGACCGCGAGGTGGGCACCGCGGCCGAACTCGAGGATTGCGCGCCCGAGCACTTCGATGAGGCCGACCGCAGCATCCTCTCGGCGCTTCGCGACGACGGTCGGGAGACCTTCCAGAACATCGCCGACCGGGTGGGCTTGAACGAGTCGAGCGTGCGCAGGCGATACGACCGAATGAGGGCCGCACGCTGCGTCGACGTGCTGACCCTCATCCCCTCCGCCGCGCTCGGTATGGAAGCCGAGACCCTCCTCACCGTGACCGTGCACCCGTCGCGGCTCGAGGAGGTAGCCCGCGAGCTCGCGCGGTATCCGGCGGTGCGATACCTCGCCGCCCTGCTCGATGAGAACGCCCTGCTGTGCGAGGTCATCGCGCCCTCGGCGACGGAGCTGCACACCTTCATCACCGAGTCGCTCGCCCACCTCGACGGCGTCTCGGGATGGACCGCGAGCATGGAACTGCTCTACCTCAAGCGTGGCTTCGTCGAGACGCCGTGGTGGCGGTCACAGCTCGGCTACTCGTAGCGCAGCGACTCCACGGGGTCGGCTTTCGCGGCCCGCGCCGCAGGCAGGGTGCCCGCGATGAACGCGATCGCCATGACGAGCAGGATGATCGCGGCGATCGACACGGGGTCGAACGCGATGAGCGTGAGCCCCGGCAGGTCGGCGAGGAGGGTGTCGGCGAGCGCGGCACTGATGCCGGAGCCCGCGAGCATCGCGAGACCGATGCCGATGGCACTGCCGAGGAACCCGAGGAACGCGGCTTCGAGGCTGAATAGCGCGAACACCCTCCCTGACCCCATCCCCATCGCCTTCATGAGTCCGATCTCTCGCGTGCGCTCCTGCACCGACATGTAGAGGGTATTGACGATGCCGAAAGCCGCGGCGAGCAGGGCGATGATGGCGAACGCGTTGAGCACGAGCACGATGCCGTCGATCACGGTCGTGACGATGCCGAGCTGGTCGGCGATCGTCGTGCCGGTGTAGCCCTCGTCGGCGAGGCGGTCCTGAAGTGCCTCGACCTCGGTTTCGGTCGCGTCGGGGTCGAGCCACACGGTCGCCGAGGAGTAGCGGTCGGCCTGGTCTGTCGTGAGCCCGGTGCTCTGCGCGTCGAAGAGGGCGTCGGTCAACGCGTCGTTGGTGAGGATGCTCGACCCCGTCGGGCTCACGAGAGCCTCCTCGGTGACGCCGACGACGGTGGCCTCGAGAGTGTGCCGGGTGCGTTCGGCATCCGTTATCGCGACGGACACGGTCTCCCCGAGCGCGGCGTCGGCGGAGTCGAACCCGAGCGGCTCGACGTAGGCGACGGGGAGCGCGACCTCGAAGTCGGTCGCTGCACTATCGGGTTCGTCGCCCGCGGCGAAGACCGCGGTCTGGCCGGGGATGAGACTGCCGACACTCGCCTCGTATGCCGTGCCGTCGCCGAAGCGGATGTAGTCGGGCGTGATGGTGCGCGCCGCGTCGACGTCGAGCACCCCCTCGATGCCCTCGAGTTCGTCGATGTCGTCGGATGTCAGGGCGATCACGGTCTGACCACCGACCCCGGTTGCGACGGCGTCGGGGTCGTACTCGACGGGCCCCGAGTCCCCCGTGCCGGGGAGGCCGGCACCGTCGTCGTTCGGCTTGGTCACCGACATCGCGTCGGATGCTCCGACCCCCGAGACGGTGTCGTCGATGTAGGCGTTGATCCCCGTTCCCAGTCCGCTCGTGAGGGCGAGGGTGAAGGCGCCGACGAAGATCGCGAGGATCGTGAGAATGGTGCGGGTCTTGGATCGGAAGGTGTTCGCCACGGCCGATCCGACGAGCGCCGAGGTTTTCACTCGGCGACCTCCCGAGCCGAATCCTCGACGATGAGTCCGTCGCGAATGAGGATGCGGCGATCGCACCGCGCCGCGAGGTCTTCGTCGTGGGTCACGACGATGAGCGTGATGCCGTGCTCCCGATTGAGCCCGAAGAGGATGTCTTCGACCACGGCGCCCGTGGCCGTGTCGAGGTTTCCCGTGGGCTCGTCGGCGAAGATGATGCGCGGGTTGTTGACGAGGGCGCGCGCGATGACGGCGCGCTGTTTCTGACCGCCCGACAGGTTGGCGGCCTTATTGCCCGCCTTGTCGGCGAGTTCGAGCTGCTCGAGGGCGGCGAGCCCGCGTCGTTTGCGCTCGCTCGACCCCACACCGGCGATCGTGAGCGGGAGCACGACGTTGTCGAGCACCGAGGTGTTGCCGGTGAGGAAGAACTGCTGGAAGACGAAGCCGAAGGTCTTGTTGCGCGTCTTGTTGAGGCGTGACCCGCGCAGGGTCGCCGCGTCGGTGCCTTCGAGGGCGATCGAGCCCGAACCGGGAACGTCGAGCAGGGCGAGCAAGTGCATGAGGGTGGATTTGCCCGACCCGCTCTTGCCGACGATCGCGACGCTCTCGCCCTCGCGGATGTCGAAACTCACCCCCTTGAGCGCGTCGAAACGGTTCTGGCCGGTGCCGTACGACTTGCGCACGTCTCTCACCGAGAGGATCGGGGTGGTCATGGTGCTCCTGGGTCGGGGTTGCTGAACGGGGTCGCTCACGGGGCTCGCTGCCGGGGTGGCTGAGCGACTCCTCCAGCGTCGCCGCGACGTCGGTCGCAGACATCCCCCATCGGCAGACACCCGACTACCGCGGTTGCGGTACATCGGATTGCCGCGCTGGGGTGACCCGTGGGCGCGCGCGAGCCGACAGACTGGAAACGTGATCCGTCCGCCCTCCGAGACCGCCGCCCCGGCGAGCACGCACCACCGCGTTCCCCGGTGGCTGCCCGACCTCGTGCTCGGCGTCGTGATCGTCGCGACGGCGTTCCTCCCCGCGCCGGTGCTCGAGTTCCGCACGAACGGCGCGACCGTCGCGCTCGTGCTGTCATCCGTTCTGCTGCTGCCGTGGCGCACGCGGTGGCCGGTGCCCGTGCTCGCCGTCCTCCTCGCGCTCTTCGCGGTCACCGCGATGCTCGGCACCCTCTCACCGGGGATCGGTCTCGCGATCGCCGCCGCCGTCTTCCGCCTCGCCGATCGCGGTCCGCGTCGCCGCGCGTTCGTCGCCGCGGGCTTCGTCGTCGTCTCGGTCATTCTGCTGAGCCTTCCGTCGTCGATCAGCAGCGTCTTCGAACCGAGGGTGCTGCAGTTCGGTCTCGTGGTCGCCCTCGCCGCCGTCGCGGGCGACGGTGCGCGATCGCGGCGCGACTACATCACGGCCATCACGGAGCGCGCCGAACGCGCTGAACGCACGAGGGAAGCCGAGGCGCAGCGCCGCGTCAGCGAGGAGCGCTTGCGCATCGCGCGGGACCTGCACGACGCCGTCGCGCACCAGATCGCGGTCATCAGTTTGAACGCCGGCGTCGCGTCGTCGAGCATCGACAGCCGGCCGGAGAAGGCCAAGGATGCCCTCGTCACGATCCGCGGGGCAGCGCGCACCGTTCTCGGGGAGATCGGCGACCTCCTCGGGGTACTGCGCACCGACGACACGACGGGCGGTGGCGACGCGTCTCCGCAACCGGGCCTCGACCGACTCGACGACCTCGTCGAGCAGTTCGCGCGCGTGGGCCTCGACGTGCACACGCGCACCGAGGGTGACCTCTCGGCGGTGTCGGGCACCCCGGCATCCGTCGGCTACCGGGTGCTGCAGGAGGCCCTCACGAACGCCCACAAGCACGGCTCCGAGCACCGCGCCCACGTGCTCGTCGAGGTGACCGACGCTGCCCTCGCCCTCACGGTGACCAACCCGAGCGACGCGTCGACGTCACGGGAGAGCGTCGAGAGCTCGGGGCTCGGGCTTGTCGGCCTCCGCGAGCGTGTCGCCGCGGCGAGGGGAACCGTCGACGCCGCGCCCTCAGCCGGCGGATGGAAGCTCGCCGCCCGGATACCCCTCGGCCCGGGTGGGGAACGATGACGCGCGTGCTCGTGGTCGACGACCAGGCCCTCATCCGGCAGGCGGTGACCGACATCCTCTCCGGCGAAGCCGACATCGAGGTCGTCGGCGACGCCGTGAACGGGCGCCGAGCTGTCGAGCTCGCGACCGAACTGCGTCCCGACGTCGTCGTCATGGACATCCGCATGCCCGATCTCGACGGCATCGCGGCGACCGCCGAGATCTGCGCCGACCCCGCGCTCGGCGACGTGCGCGTGCTCATCCTCACGACCTTCGAAGAAGACGAGTATCTCGTCGGCGCCCTGCGCGCCGGGGCGAGCGGGTTCGTCGGAAAGGGTGCCGAGCCCGATGAGATAGTGCGGGCCGTGCGCGCCGTGCACGCGGGAGAGGCACTGCTCTCGCCGGTTGCGACGCGCGCGCTCATCGACCGTTTCGTGCAGACGAGGCCCGACGCCGTGGCGATGGACAGCCCCGGGCTCGCTACCCTCACCGATCGCGAGCGCGAGGTGCTCCTCCTCGTCGCGCGCGGTCGCTCCAACGCCGACATCGCGAGCGACCTCGTCATCTCCCCGCACACGGCGAAGACGCACGTGAATCGCATCATGACGAAGCTCCACGCCCACGACCGGGCCCAGCTCGTCGTCGTGGCCTACGAGTCGGGACTACTGACCCCCGGGGCCTGACCTTCGACGACCGCCGGCTCGAGCTGGAAGCGGTACCCCATCCCCGACTCGGTGAGGAGGTAGCGCGGGTTCGCCGGGTCGGGTTCGATCTTCTTGCGCAATTGCGCGATGTAGAGGCGCAGGTAGCCCGTGTCGGTGATGTGCTCCGACCCCCAGATGTCCGTGAGAAGCGTCTGCCGGGTCACGAGCCTGCCGGCGTTGCGGACGAGGATGTCGAGCACCTCCCACTCGGTGGGGGTGAGCCTCACGAGCTCCGGTCCGCTCGGTGCCGCCCTCGTGATGCTCCGCGCGGCGAGGTCGATCGTGACGTCGGCGATGCGGATGACCGGCGACTCGTCCTGGCTCGCGATGCGCCTCGTGAGGGCCCGGATGCGCGCGAGGAGTTCGTCGATCGAGAACGGCTTGGTCACGTAGTCGTCGGCGCCCGCGTCGAGGGCGTCGACCTTGTCTGCCGCCCCCGTGCGCCCTGACACGACGAGGATCGGCGCCGTCGACCACCCGCGCACCCCCTCGATGACCTCGATGCCGCTCAGTTCGGGCATTCCGAGGTCGAGCACGAGGACGTCGGGGTGATGCTCGATCGCGGCGTTGACGGCTTCGACCCCGTTGGTCGCCGTGACGACCTCGTATCCGCGCGCGCCGAGGGTGACGCGCAGGGCGCGGAGCATCTGGGGGTCGTCGTCGGCGACGAGGATCCTCATCACGAGCGCGGCACCGCTCGCGCGTCAGCGCCGGGCATGTCAGCGACCCGACCCTCGGCCTTCGCGACCTCGGCCATCGGCAGCGCGACGACCATAGTGAGCCCACCGCCCGGGGTGTCTTCGGCCTCGAGGGTGCCGCCCATCCCCTCCGTGAAGCCCTTCGCGATCGCGAGCCCGAGGCCGAGACCCGTGAGGTTGTCGGTGTCGCCGAGTCTCTGGAAGGCCGCGAAGATCTCGTCGCGGCGTTCGGGGGCGACGCCGGGGCCGTGGTCGGCGATGCGGATCTCGACGATGCCCCCGAACGCGCTCGTCGAGATGCGCACGCGGGTTCCGGGCGGGGCGTAGCGGCGGGCGTTGTCGAGCAGGTTCACCACCACGCGCGTGAGCAGACCGGGGTCGGCGAGCATCGGCGGGAGGTCTGCTCCGAGGTGCAGCGCGACATCCGCCGGCCCGATTCCGAGCTCGTCGAACGCGGGCAGAATGACGTCTTCAGCGTCGATCCTGGTCACGGCGACCGCGAGCACGCCCGCCTCCACGCGACTCACGTCGAGCAGGTCGGTGATGAGCGACGCGAGGGTGGCGAGGCTCTCTTCGGCCGTGGCGAGCAGTTCTTCGCGGTCGGCGTCCGACCAGCGGATGTCGGGCGACCGCACCCCGCTCACGGCCGCGGTCGCGGCGGCGAGCGGCCTCCGCAGGTCGTGGCTCAGCGCCGACAGGAGGGCACTGCGCATGCGGTCGGTCTTGGTGAGCGGTCCCACTTCGCGCGCGGTCTGCAGGAGGTAACCGTGCTCGATGGCCGCCTCGATCTGCGTCGCGATCACGGTGAGCAAGCGCCGTTCGGATGCCGCGAGGTCGGCGCCGTGCAGTTCGAGAACCGCCCGCTCGCCCACGGGCACGGCCGTCGCGGTGTCGTCGGGCGTCGGCTCCCCGTCTTTGTGCGTCGTGGTGCCGTCGACGACGAGCCGCACCCCGGTGAGTCCGAACGCTTCGCGCGTGCGGCTCACGAGCGCCTGCAGCGCCCCCTCGCCGCGCAGCACGCTCCCCGACACGGTCGCGAGCAGCTCCGACTCGGCGGCGGCACGTCTGGCGGTGCGCGAGCGCCGTGCCGCCTGGTCGACGACGTAACTGACGAGCACGGCGTTGACGAGGTAGAGCCCGAGCGCGAACAGGTGCAGAGGGTCGGCGATCGTCACCGTGTGGAGCGGTGCGACGAAGAAGAAGTCGAGGGTGAGACCCGAGAGCAGGGCAGCGAAGAGCGCGGGCCAGATGCCCCCGACGAGGGCGACGATGATCACGAGCAACTGGTAGCTCAGCACGTCGCTCGTGATCGTCTCCTCGCTCCGCAGCGCGGTGAGCGCGAGCGTGACGAGGGGGCCTCCGACGAGGGCGAGCACGAAGCCCGCGATGCGCCGCTTCATCGTGAGCGCGCCGCCCAGGCGAGGCAGCGAGAACCGCCCTCCCGCCGCCTCGTGATTGACGATGTGCACGTCGATCGAGCCGGCCTCGCGCGTGACGGTCGACCCGATTCCGGGGCCTGTGAGGGCGGCCACGAGTCGGCTGCGCCTGCTCACGCCGATCACGAGCTGAGTCGCGTCGACGCTGCGCGCGAAGTCGACAAGGGCGCGCGGAACGTCGCTCCCGACCACCTGGTGAAAGCTCCCGCCGAGTTTCTCGACGAGCGCGCGCTGCTGGGCGAGGGCTTCGGGTCGCGCGACGCGCAAGCCGTCCTGGCTCGTCACGTGCACCGCGAGCAGCTCGCCGCCGCCGGAGCGTGCGGCGATGCGGGCACCGCGGCGCAGCAGCGTCTCGCCCTCGGGCCCGCCCGTGAGGGTCACGACGACTCGCTCGCGGGCCTCCCACGCGCTGTCGATGCCGTGGTCGGTGCGGTAGAGCTTGAGGGCGCTGTCGACCTCGTCGGCGAGCCACAGCAGCGCGAGTTCGCGCAGCGCAGTCAGATTGCCGAGGCGGAAGTAGTTCGAGAGCGCCGCGTCGATGCGCTCGGCGGGGTAGACCCGGCCGCCCGCGAGCCGGTCGCGCAACGCTTCGGGAGCGAGGTCGACGACCTCGATCTGTTCGGCCGACCGCAGCACGTGGTCGGGGATCGTCTCCCGCTGCGGCGCCCCCGTGATCTTCTGCACGACGTCGTTGAGCGACTCGATGTGCTGGATGTTGACGGTCGAGATCACGTCGATGCCGGCATCCAGGATCGTCTGCACGTCTTGCCAGCGCTTCTCGTGCGCGGTGCCCGGAGCGTTCGTGTGGGCGAGCTCGTCGACGAGCGCGAGGTCGGGGCGACGTGCGAGCACGGCGTCGACATCCATCTCGGTGAGCTCGACACCGCGGTGGGTCACGACCGCGCGCGGCACGATCTCGAGACCCTCCGTCATCGCGGTCGTGGCGGCGCGACCGTGGGTCTCCACGACCGCGACAACGACGTCGGTGCCCTCATCGCGAAGGCGCCCACCCTCTTCGAGCATCGTGTAGGTCTTGCCCACACCGGGTGCCGCCCCCAGAAGCACCCGCAAGCGCCCACGTTTCATCGTTCAACTCACAACTCGTCGAGAGCGACATTCAGCAGCAGCACGTTCACCCGCGCCTCGCCCAGAAGCCCCAGGTCTCTGTTCTGGATGTTATCGCTCACCAGTTCGCGAACGCTCTCCTCGGGCAGCCCGCGCTCGGTCGCGACCCGCGGCACCTGCTGCAGCGCGTATTCCGGGCTGATGTGCGGGTCGAGCCCCGAGGCGGAGGCGGTGACGGCGTCGGCGGGGATCTCGTCGGGCGCGACGCCGTCGAACTCCGAGATCTGCGCCTGACGTTCGCCGATGGCCGAGACGAGGTCGTCGTTCTCGGGCCCCCAGTTCGAGCCGCTCGAGGCGGCACCGTCGTACCCGTCGCCCGCCGCCGAAGGCCGCGGTTGGAACCACTCGGGCAGCGGATCGCCGTCGGCGTCGCTGAAGCTCTGGCCGATGAGGGCCGAGCCGACGGTCTCGCCGTCGACGGTCACGAGCGAGCCGTTCGCCCGAGTGGCGAAGGCGAGCTGCCCGACGCCCGTGACGACGAGCGGATAGCCGACCCCGAGCACGACGGTGAAGACGAGGAGGGCGCGGATGGCGACGCCTGCGGTGCGCAGGCCGGTGCGAGGTGCACTCATGGTGGTGTTCTTCTCTCTTGAACGGTGCCGGTCAGAAACCGGGGATGAGGGTCACGGCGAGGTCGATGATCTTGATGCCGACGAACGGCGCGATCACTCCCCCGAGGCCGTAGACGAGGAGGTTGCGGCCGAGCACCTTCGACGCGGTGAGCGGGCGGTACTTCACGCCGCGCAACGCGAGCGGGATGAGCGCGATGATCACGATCGCGTTGAAGATGATCGCCGAGAGCACGGCAGACGCGGGCGAGTGCAGGCCCATGATGTTGAGCACCGCGAGGCCCGGGAAGACCCCGGTGAACATCGCGGGGATGATCGCGAAGTACTTCGCGATGTCGTTCGCGATCGAGAACGTCGTGAGTGCGCCGCGCGTGATGAGCAGTTGCTTGCCGATCGCGACGATGTCGATGAGCTTCGTCGGGTCGGAGTCGAGGTCGACCATGTTGCCGGCCTCCTTCGCTGCGGAGGTTCCCGTGTTCATCGCGACCCCGACATCCGCTTGCGCGAGCGCCGGGGCGTCGTTGGTGCCGTCACCGGTCATCGCCACGAGGTGGCCGCCCGCCTGCTCCTTCTTGATGAGCTCCATCTTCTGCTCGGGTGTCGCCTCCGCGAGGAAGTCGTCGACTCCCGCCTCCGCGGCGATCGCCTTGGCGGTGAGGGGGTTGTCTCCCGTGATCATGACGGTGCGGATGCCCATCGAGCGCAACTCGGCGAAGCGCTCCCTGAGGCCGGTCTTGACGACATCCTTCAAGTGCACGACACCGAGGATGCGGCCGACACCCGCGTCGCTGATCGTCGCGACGACGAGCGGCGTGCCTCCGCTGTTCGACACGCGTTCGACCTGCGCCTGGAGCTCGGAGCGCACCGACGGCGACGCCCCCTCGCCGATCCACGCGAGCACCGCCGACCCTGCACCCTTGCGGATGCGGGTGCCGTCGGGCTGGTCGAGCCCCGACATGCGGGTCTGCGCCGTGAACGGCGCGAACTCGCCCGCAGCAGAATCACCATCGACGTGCACGCCCTGTTCGGCGGCGAGGTCGACGATCGACTTGCCCTCGGGGGTCGGGTCGGCGAGCGACGAGAGCGCTGCGGCGCGGATGAGCTGCTCGGGGTTCACCCCGACGAGCGGCACGAACTCCGAGGCCTGGCGGTTGCCGTAGGTGATGGTGCCCGTCTTGTCGAGCAGAAGCGTTGTGACATCCCCCGCGGCCTCGACCGCGCGACCCGACATCGCGAGCACGTTGCGCTGCACGAGGCGGTCCATCCCGGCGATGCCGATGGCCGAGAGCAGCGCGCCGATGGTGGTCGGGATGAGGCACACGAGCAGGGCGATGAGCACGGGAACGCTCGCGCTCGCGTCGAGGTACGACGCGATCGGGTTGATCGTGAGCGTCACGATGACGAAGACGATCGAGAGGCTCGAGAGCAGCACCGTCAGGGCGATCTCGTTGGGCGTCTTCTGCCTCGCAGCCCCCTCGACGAGGGCGATCATCCGGTCGACGAATGTCTCGCCGGGCTTCGAGGTGATGCGCACGACGATGCGGTCGGAGAGCACGCGCGTGCCACCGGTGACGGCGCTGCGGTCACCGCCCGATTCGCGCACGACGGGGGCGGACTCGCCCGTGATCGCCGACTCGTCGATCGAGGCGATGCCCCACACGATGTCGCCGTCACCGGGAACGAGCTCGCCCGCTGTCACGACCACGACGTCGCCGAGGCCGAGGTCGGCAGACGAGACATCGCGGATGTCTGCGGCCTGAGCCCCGGCGTCACCGCTCCCGTCGTAGGCGCTCACGAGCCGTGCCGTGGTGCTCGTGCGGGTCTTGCGCAGGCTGTCGGCCTGGGCTTTGCCTCGACCCTCCGCGACGGCCTCGGCGAGGTTGGCGAAGATCACGGTGAGCCACAACCAGACGGCGATGCCCGCCGTGAAGGTCACGGGGATCGTCGAGCCGCCCGACGACTCGGGGCCGCCCAGGAACGGCTCGGCGATCGCTATCGCGGTGGTGAGAACGGCTCCGATCTCGACGATGAACATCACGGGGTTGCGCCACATGAGCCGCGGGTCGAGCTTGCGGATGGCGCCGGGCACGGCGGCGACGACAGCGTCGGAACTGATGGTCGTGGTGGTCATGGCTTAGAGCAGTCCTTCTGCGAGAGGCCCGAGGGTGAGCACGGGAAAGAAGGTGAGGGCGGTCACGATGACCGTCACACCGACGAGGAGGCCGACGAAGAGCGGCCGGTGGGTGGGGAGGGTTCCCGAGGTCGCGGGCACCCTGTCGCCGGCGGCGAGCGAGCCGGCGAGCGCGAGAACGAGCACGATCGGCACGAAGCGCCCGAGCAGCATCACGACGCCGAGCGCCGTGTTGAGCCACGGGGTGTTCGCCGTGAGCCCCGCGAAGGCGGATCCGTTGTTGTTCGCCGCCGAGGTGAAGGCGTAGAGCACTTCGGAGAGCCCGTGGTTTCCGGGGTTCCAGATCGACGTGTTCAGCACGTCGTCACGGATGCCCGGGATCGCGAAGCTCAGCGCCGTGCCGACGAGCACGAGGGTCGGCATCACGAGGATGTAGAGGCTCGCGAGTGTGATCTGCCTGGGGCCGATCTTCTTGCCGAGGTACTCCGGTGTGCGGCCGACGAGCAGCCCCGCGACGAACACGGCGATGATCGCGAGGATGAGCACCCCGTAGAGGCCCGCTCCGACACCGCCGGGGGCGACCTCGCCGAGCATCATGTTGAGCATCGGCATCATGCCGCCGACCGCCGTGTACGAGTCGTGCATCGAGTTGACCGCACCGGTCGAGGTGAGCGTGCTCGAGGTGCCGAAGAGGGTCGACCCGTCGATACCGAATCGCACCTCTTTGCCCTCCATCGCGCCTCCCGCGAGCTCGGGCGCGGTGCCGAACCCTGCCCGCTCGAGGAGCGTGACGATCGTGAGAGACGCGATGTAGAAGAACGCCATGAACGCGAGGATCGCGGTGCCCTGTCGGCGGTCGCCGACCATCCGTCCGAAGGTGCGCGGGAGCGAGAACGGGATCATGAGCATGAGCACGATCTGCAGCACGCTCGTCCACGGGCTCGGGTTCTCGAACGGGTGGGCCGCGTTGGCGTTGAAGAACCCGCCGCCGTTGGTGCCGAGGTTCTTGATCGCCTCCTGGGAGGCGACAGGGCCGCCCGGAAGCGTCTGCGTGGCACCGCTGAGTGTCGGCACGTCGGTGAACCCGGTGAGGTTCTGGATCACCCCGCCCGCCATGAGGATGATCGCGGCGAGCACCGAGATCGGCAGCAGCAGCCGGAGGGTTCCGCGGGTGAGGTCGACCCAGAAGTTGCCGAGGGTGCCCGTGCGAGTGCGGGCGAAACCGCGCACGAGGGCGACGGCGACGGCGATGCCGACGGCGGCCGACACGAAGTTCTGCACGGCGAGGCCCGCCATCTGCACGGTGTAGCCGAGGGTCACGTCGGGCGAGTAGGACTGCCAGTTGGTGTTGGTGACGAACGACGCTGCGGTGTTGAACGACAGCCCCTCGGGCACCGCGGGGAGCCCGAGCGAGTAGGGCAGCACGGACTGGAAGCGCTGCAGGAGAAAGACGAGGAGAACGCCGATTCCAGAGAACCACAGCACCCCGCGCAGGTAGGCCTGCCAGGTCTGTTCCGACGACGAGTCGACGCCGATGAGGCGGTAGAGGCCGCGCTCGATCGTCAGGTCTTTCTTCGACTCGTAGATGCTGGCCATGTAGTCGCCGAGCGGGCGGTAGAGCACCGCGAGAACGAGGGCGACCGTGGCCACTTGGAGGATGGGGAGCAGCACGTCCATGTCAGAACCGCTCCGGTCTCACGAGGGCGTACACGAGGTAGACGATGGCGGCGACGCCGAGGCCCGCCGCGAGAAAGGAGAAGACGATCACAGCTTCTCGACCCCCTTCGCGACGAGGCCGACGAGCACGAACGCGGCGATGATGCCGAGCACGTAGGCAAGATCGAGCGGGGTGAGAAGGTCGAGCACTGTGGTGTCCTTCAGCAGAAGTGAACGCGCGGCACGGTGAACGCGCCGGCGGGTGCCCGGTGGGGCACGACATCCGATACAACTCCCGAGCGGGCGGCCGTCGGCGCGTCCTAACGGAATCCACACGGGTGCGCGGCGAAACCTAACGGCGCCCTAACGCGAGGGCCGCTCACCGCGCTAGCGTGCTGCCATGACCTTCGCGAACGTGGGAACCCTCGGTGCTGTGGCCGGCAAGCGCGACGAGCTCGTGGCGCACCTCGTCGGCCGCAACGACGCTCTGCGCGAGGTCGGATGCCTCGCCTACGAGGTGGGGGTGAGCGACGACCAACCCGACACCGTGTTCGTCGTCGAGCTGTGGACCTCCGCCGAGGCGCACCAGGCCTCGCTCGCCCTCCCCGAGGTGCAGCAGGTCATCGCCGCGGCGCGGCCGCTGCTCTCGGGCGAGTTCGGCGGCTTCCGCTTCGACGTGGTCGGGTCGCCGCTGCGAGAGTGAGGTGGGTCGGGCTCAGCGCACCCCGTTCGCGTCGGCCGCCCTCCTGCACCAGACTCGGGGGATGACTTCACCCGCGTCAGCGTCCGCCTCCGCCGCGCCAGCCACCCCCTCTCCCCTGCACGAGCTCGCGGCCGCCCACGGCGTCTCCACGTCGTTCACCGATTGGCGCGACACGGTCGTCGACGTTCCCGACGAGGCCATCCGCGAGGTGCTCGCCGCGATGGGAGTGGATGCCGCAGACCCCGCCGCCGCACTCGCCGAGCACGCGATGGCACCGTGGCGCCGCCTCCTGCCGCCGTCGCTCGTCGTGCGCGAAGGTGACGACATCCGCCTTCTCGCCCACGTCGGCGAGCGCGACGAGCTCGAGCTGACGCTGACCCTCGAGAGCGGGATCGAGCAGTCGCTCGGTGGTCACGATGGCACCGCGCAGCTCGTCGACACCGAGACGCGGGATGTCGACGGTGTCACCGTCTCGGCCATCCCCGTGCCGCTGCCCACCGACCTGCCGCTCGGTTACCACACCGTGCGCGCGAGCTCGGGTGACCGCTCGGCCGAGTGTGTGCTCGTGGTCACGCCGCGCTGGCTCGGCCTGCCCGACTCGTTCGGCGAGGGCAGCTCGTGGGGGTTCGCGACGCAGCTCTACAGCGTGCGCTCGCGCGGCTCGTGGGGTGTCGGAGACCTCGCCGACCTCACCGACCTCGCCGTCTGGTCGGGTGCCGAGCTCGGCGCCGACTACCTGCTCATCAACCCTCTGCACGCGGCCGAGCCTGTCGCACCGCTCGAACCGTCACCCTACTTGCCGTCGTCGCGTCGCTTCTTCAACCCGCTCTATCTGCGGGTCGAGGAGGTTCCGGAGTTCGCGCAGCTGAACGCCGACGACCGCGCCACCGTCGACGGGATCGCCGCGCGCGTGCACCGTGAGCTCGACGAGAAAGACGCGATCGACCGCGACACCTCGTGGACGGCCAAGCGCGAAGCGCTCAAACTCATCTTCGCCCTCCCGCGCCGCGCCGGTCGCGAACTCGACTACCAGGCGTTCACGAAGCGCGAGGGCGAGAGCCTCGAGCAGTTCGCCACCTGGAGCGTGCTCGCGATCGAGCACGGCAATGACGCCCGCGAGTGGCCCGAGGCGCTGCAGGGTGCGACGACCATCGCCGTCTCCGACTTCGCGCGCGCCCACGCCGACGACATCGAGTTCGAGATGTGGCTGCAGTGGCTGCTCGACGAGCAGTTGCAGCGCGCTCAGGGCAAAGCGGTGAACGCCGGAATGTCTCTCGGCATCATGCACGACCTCGCGGTGGGAGTGCACCCGGGTGGAGCGGATGCGTGGCGCCTGCGTGACGCGTATGCCACCGGCATCCGCGTGGGTGCACCGCCGGACGCCTTCAATCAGGTCGGTCAGGACTGGCAGCAGCCGCCGTGGCGCCCCGATCGCCTCGCCGAGCTCGCCTACGCGCCGTTCCGCGACCTCATCGCCGGTGTGCTGCGGCACGCGGGCGGGGTGCGCATCGACCACATCATCGGGTTGTTCCGCCTGTGGTGGACTCCCGAGGGCCGCACCCCCGCCGAGGGCACCTACGTGCGCTACGACCACGAGGCCATGATCGGGGTGCTCGCCCTCGAGGCGCAGCGTGCCGGAGCGGTCGTGGTCGGGGAGGATCTCGGGGTCGTCGAGCAGTCTGCGCGCGACTACCTCCTGGAACGCGGCATCCTCGGCACGTCGATCCTCTGGTTCGAGCGCGACGAGAACGGCGACCCTCTGCCCGCCGAGAGGTGGCGCGAACTGTGCCTCGCCTCGGTCACCACGCACGACCTGCCGCCGAATGCCGGTTACCTGCAGGGCGAGCACGTGAAGCTGCGCGACAAGCTCGGCGTGCTCACGCGTCCCGTCGAGGAGGAGGCGGCCGCCGACGAGGCCGAGCGCGGCAGTTGGCTCGATGAGATCCGCAGCCGGGGGTTGCTCGCACCCGAGTCGGGGAGCTCGAGCCCCTCGATCGCCGACACCATCACCGCGCTGCACCGCTACCTGGCGCTCGCGCCGTCGCGACTGCTCAACGTCGCGCTGACGGATGCGGTCGGCGACCGTCGCACGCAGAACCAGCCGGGCACGATCGACGAGTACCCGAACTGGCGCGTGCCGCTCTCCGGCCCCGACGGTTCGCCCCTGTGGCTCGAAGACGTGGTCGAGTCGGAGAGCGCCGCAGCCCTCGCGCGAGCGGTCTCTCATCCGGCACCCGCCGCCGACGCGCCCGACGACACCGTCGCCCCGCGCCCGGAGGAGCAGATCGCCGACGTCGCCCGGTCGACGCCCGATGTGGCAGACCACGGCGAGGTCTAAGCACCCTTCCCCCGCGAAGTGGGGGCGGACCCGGCCGTCCGACCGCACCAAACAGCCGTTTTAAGCAAGATTTTCTCGATATATTCATCCCTGAACCGACCGCCGAGCACTCGCTCGGGAGGGCATGTCGTGTGAGTCTGCGCGCGCCCGGCGTGGTCGCCGCCCGTCAGAGGAGATCGACATCGTGACCGACACCACCGGCCCCACCGGGCACGACCCGCAGAACCCCGACGGCACGACCCCGCCGCCCGCTCCCGAGCCCGCGCCCGCGCCCGCGCCCGCGACGACCCCAGTCCCGGCCCCGGACGCGGCTCCGGCCCCCGGCGCCGCAGGTGGTCTCCCGACCGGGAACCCGCCCCAGCAGCCCTCGCCGTCCGGCGACCAGGCGCCGAAGAAGCTCGGAACGGGTGCCATCATCGGCATCGTCGCCGGTGGCGTCGTTCTCCTCCTCGTGCTCGCGGTCGTCGTAGTCACGTTCGCCGTGCGCAGCGCGAACAGCTCCGCGTCTGGCGACGGCGACGGCGCACCTGCGGCCGCGACATCCACCCCCGACGGCGCTGTGCGCGGCTATCTCGAGGCTCTCGCCGCCTCGGACGCCGAGACCGCGCTGTCGTTCGTCGGTGACGCGCCCGCGGCATCCGGTTTCCTCTCCGATGAGGCGCTCGAAGCCTCCAACGCGATCGCACCGATCACCGCCATCGAGGTGACCGAGCCTGCCGAAGCCGACTTCTCGACGACCGTCACGGCGACCTACTCGCTCGGCGATGTGCCCGTGTCGGCCGAGTTCTCGGTCAACGAATACGACACCGAGGGCTCGTGGCAGATGTCGGCGGCCACCGCCGAGCTCGACTTCGGTTCGCGGTTCGAGGGCCTCGATCTGACCCTCAACGGTGAGCCGCTCGAGTCGACGACCGTCGAGGTCTTCCCCGGCAGCTACGAGCTCGCCACGACGACCCCGAACTTCACGATCGAGGGCGAGACCGTTCTGACGGTGCGCGAACCGTTCGACTACCCGAGCCAGAGCGACATCAACGCGGCCCTGACGGATGAGGGTCTCGCCGTGTTCCGCGCTGCGGTGCGCGACGAGGTGGAGGAGTGCCTCGCCTCCAAGAACTTCGAGGCCGGTTGCGGACTCGACCTCCCCGAGGTTCTCGACGACGGCTCGCGTCTCGTCGAAGGTTCGCTCACGCGCACCCTCCTCGCCGAGACGCAGGCCACGCTCGACAACCTGCAGCCACAGGAGCTCGTCACCGACCCGCTCGTCGTGAGCAGCGAGTTCATCGGCGGCGTCAACGTGGAGGCCGACGTGGCGCAGAACGGTTCGACCGGTCGCGGCGACGTGCTCTTCGCCCCGAGCCTCGCCGCCCCCGTCGTCGACTTCACGTCGGGCACGCCCGTCGTGCGCTGGGACTGACGCTCGAGCTTTCGCGTGAGGTGGCGTCGCCGCGCTAGGCACGCCACCTCACGTCGTCGCGCGCAGGCCCTCCTCGCGCACTCTTTCAGGCTACGGTTGAGCGCCCCCAGTTCAAGGAGATTCGTATGTCTGTCGGTCTGCTCGCTGTCGTCGATGACATCCTCACCGCCGCCCTCAAGGCGAGTGCGAAATCCGCGGGGGTCGTCATCGACGATGCCGCCGTCACGCCGCAGTATGTTCACGGCCTCACGCCGGCTCGGGAGTTGCCGGTCGTCTGGCGCATCGCCCTCGGCAGCATCTTCAACAAGTTCGTCATCATCATCCCGCTCGCCCTGCTCCTGTCGGCGTTCGCCCCCTGGGTGCTGCCGTGGCTGCTCATCATCGGGGGCACCTACCTGTGCTTCGAGGGTGCGGAGAAGGTCACCGAGTGGTTCGGCGTGCATCACGCCGCCAAAGACGACGGGCCGCGCGACGAGAAGAAGCTCGTCGCGGGCGCGGTGCGAACCGATCTCATCCTCAGCGCGGAGATCATGCTCATCTCCCTCGCGAACCTCGACCCCGATTTCGGTCTCTGGCCCACGCTCGGGGCGCTGATCGTCATCGGCTTCGGCATGACCGTCATCGTCTACGGCTCGGTCGCGCTGCTCGTGAAGATCGACGACATCGGGTTGCGTCTCATGAAGAGCCCCAGCCGCCAGGTGCGTCGCTCGGGGGCGCGCATCGTCATGTCGATGCCCGCGGTGTTCCGCTTCATCAGCATCGTCGGAACGGTCGCCATGCTGTGGGTCGGTGGCCATCTCGTGATCGCGAACCTCGCCGAGACGTTCTGGCACGCCCCCTACGATCTGGTGCACGCCGCGACCGAGGCGGTGGCCGCGGCGGGACCGGTGGTCGTGTGGCTCACCGACACCGCCATCTCGGCGGTGTTCGGAATCATCCTCGGGCTGATCGTCGTGGTCGTCGTGACCGCGGTGTCGCGCTTGCGCACGCGTGATCAGTCGAAGGTCGACGCGCACTGACGGTGACCCTCCGCGGTTAGGGTTGCTGCGGTGGATCTGTTATTTACGTCGGCCGGAGCTGTGCTCGTCGTTCTCGGACTTCTGGAGGTGTTCCGCACCCTCCTCCACCCCGAGGGGCGCGGGCGGCTCTCCCGTCGGGTGGCGAGCGGGGTCTGGCGCGTCGTCGTCTCGTTCGGTCGGCCGGCGCGCGCGGTCGCCGGACCGATCGCGATCGTCGCGGTGTTCGTCTTCTGGTCGCTTCTGCAGGTCGTCGGCTGGGCGCTCATCTACCTGCCGCACGTGCCCGAGGGTTTCTCCTACGACCCGGGCCTCGATCCCGCCGCCTATCCGCCGTTCCTCGAGGCGGTCTACTTCTCGTCCGTCGCCCTCGCGACCCTCGGGCTCGGGGATGTCATCGCCGCCGACCCGTGGATCCGCTACTTCGCCCCGGCGCAGGCCATCATCGGGTTCGCGCTCATCACCGCGATCGTGTCGTGGCTCATGCAGCTCTACCCCGCCCTCCTGCAGCGCCGCTCCCTCGCGCTGCAGCTCACCGTGCTCAAGCGCAGCGACCTCGCGGGTGACCTGAGGCGGATGCATCCGGCCACGGCCTCCTCGAATCTCGACTCGATTACCTCCGCCCTCACCTCCGTGACCATCGACCTCGTGCAGACCACGGAGAGTTTCTTCTTCTCGGAACGCTCCCCCGCCATGTCGCTGCCCGCGCGAGTCTCCTACGTGCGCACGCTCACGGCCGAGGCGAAACGCTCCCGGCACCGCGCCGTGCGGTCGAGTGGCGCCGCCCTCGACCAAGCGGTCGCCGCGTTCGCGGAGGAGCTGAGCGACACCCTCGGGTTCGCGAGCACGCGGACCGACGACATTCTCGCCGAGTATTCGAGACGGCACGGCGGCGGGATGTGAGCGCCGACGAGCGTCGCGCCGGCGGCAGCGGCAGCGTCGACGGCAGCATAGACGGCAAGGAGCGCGCTTCCGAGGCTCTCGCTGCGCGCCTCGACAGGCCCATGGGAGTGCTCGGGCTCATCTTCTTGTTCGTCGTGCTGGGTCAGAACCTTGCGCAGGAAGCGTGGCTCGTCACCACGCTGAGCGTGCTCGGGTGGCTGTTCTGGGTGGTGTTCGTGGCGGAGTTTCTGTTGCGGGCCTACGTCGCCGGGTTCAGCGCGACGTTCTGGCGCAAGCACTGGTGGCAAGTGCTGTTTCTGGTGCTGCCGTTTCTTCGCTTCTTCCGGGCGCTCACCGTGTTCCGTTTCGCCCGTGTCGCCCGCGTGGCTCGGCTCGGTGGTGTGCTCTCGGCGGGCGTGCGCGGTTCTCGCTCCGCCGGCCGCCTGCTGTCGAACCGCATCGCGTGGCTCGCTGCGGTCACCGCCGTGGTCATCCTCGGGTCGAGCCAGTTGCTCTACGTCGTCGACGGCACGATCACTTACGGCGACGCCCTGTTCCAGACGGCGATGGCGACCATCACGGGCGCGGGGCTCGAGGGGGACGACACTTTCGTGCGTCTCCTGCAGGTGACTCTCGCGGTCTACTCGGTCGTCGTGTTCGCAACCCTCGCGGGATCGTTCGGGGCGTTCTTCCTACGGCAGCCTGCGGCAGAAGCGACCGCCGTTCCGGGGCCTGAGCCAACGACTACGGCTGCGGCTGCGGCTGCGAAGAGCAACGATCGGAATCCGCCGATCTAGCCGCGCGCCACGACGCCAGCTACGGCCCGGCCCGACCACCGATCGGATGCACCGCCTCGGTCGCATACGCGCGGCCCATCGGGCTCGTCCACGTCAAACTGCCGGAACCACCACGTGCTTGAGTGACACCCCATCCCGCATCCTTCGTTTTGTGATGGCCGCGACACAGGTGGGCGAGGTTGTCGTGAACCGTGAGTCCGTCACCGTTCCAGGGGATGGTGTGGTCGATGTCGCAGAATCGGGCTCGCCGCGAGCATCCGATGAACCGACAGGTCTCGTCCCGATAGCGCAGATAGCGTCTGAGTTCGGATGGCACCGCGTAACGGTCTTTGCCGAACGACAGCACTACCCCGGTCTCAGGGTGGGTCAGAATGCGCGTGAACCCCGTCGCCGTCGCCGCGAGTTCCCGTGCCGTCTCGGGATCGATCGGTGCGACACCCTCGAGCATCCCCGGAGTGGCTGCCTTGCCCATGAC